>NZ_CP014205.2:2170000-3578909 GCF_001594225.2 Pseudomonas glycinae | reverse complement strand
GTCAGCGCGGTAGTGCCGAGGGTGATCGGCGCATTGGTGGTCAGGTGCCACAGCGAGTCGCCATTGAGCGTGCCCTCTTCCACCATCACCGTCAGGCCCGGGGTGACCTTGGCGCTGACGTTGGCATCGTTGGCCCGAATCCAGTCGCCGTTCGCCACAATCCACAGGCCGTTGTCCTTGGCCAGGGTCTGGTTCGGCAGCAGCACGCGGTCACCGGCGATCACCGCTACGCCGTCGATCTGCTGCGCGCCGTTCAACACCACGTTGGCGGTGGCGGCGACGCGCACCGACTGTTTGCCGTCGAGTTTGCCGAGTTCTTCGGCGAGGTAGCTCATGACCCAGGCGCGAGTGGCCTTGACCACGGTGTCGTCGATCAACAGCGTCACCAGCGAGGCATTGCTGGTCTCGAAAATCGAGCGGATGTAGAACTCTTTGCCCGAGCCGGACGTGGCCAGCACCGGTTTGAACGACTCCGGGTATTTGACGATGGCGTAGAGAATCCCGGTGTCGGTCCACAGTCCGGCTTCACGCACATACCAGCCGCCAACGTCTGGCGGAATGGTCACTTCCGCGAGCAGCCAGCTCGGATTCTTCTCGTCCTGGAACAGCGCATTGAGCGGACCGCGCCAGACTTCGCGTTTCAGCGCGGTAGCCGTCGCGGCCGGGTTGTAGACCGCGCCGCCGCCATCGCCGACGGAAATCTGCGTCAGCTTGATCGGCAGGCCCGCGGCCTTGCACGCCGTTTCGTAGGCAATCCCTGCGTTGGTGAGCAGGGTGTAATAGTCAGCCATTCAGGCCCCCTGAGGATAAATAGTGGATGTTTCGACGGTGTACAGCGCAGCCGCCATGAAGGCCTCGCCGGATGTCTCGAGCCCTTCGATGAACACCGGATAGACCGTGGTCAACTCACCGCAGAAGGTCGCGGCGCCGATGACGTGATTGCCGAAGGCGCTAAGCCCTACCGAAACCGACAGCATGTCCCGCTCGCTCTTGGCATCAGCCAGGCGCCGGTCGAGACGGGCGTCGATTTCTTCGCTGTAGGGTTGTTCGCTGAAGGCCCGCACGGAAAAGCTGTAAGGCTCGCCGGGCGGTGTCTGTTCGTACCAAGCGCGGATTTCCGGCCTGAGTTGCAAACCTTTGGCGGCGTTCTCCAGCGCCTTGCGAGTGCCGGCCTGGCGCGCGGTGGGCCAGGCCAGTTCGACGGTCAGGCGTTTTTCTGCTTCCGGTGCGTCGGTGCTCCATTCGGCAACACCACGATCCGCCGCCAGATACGGCAGGAACGCGACAGGTGTCGAAGCCGGGTTCATCAGTTCGGGAAACGGCGGCGCGACGCGATCAAGCAATGCGCCGAAGCCGATGTCGAGGGCCCGTTCCAGCGCCGAGCTGTTGGCTGGCAGCAGGGTCGGACGCGGTGTCTGATCGGTCATAGCGTCTGCACCTCGACTTCGACCGCCGTGCAGTACGGCGCTTGAAATGCGCTGCACACGATGGGCGTCAGCGGTTCAAGAATCTGCAATTGCACGGCGCCGGCGCTGTGCAGCGTGTAGTCGATCCAGCTCGGATCGACCCGGCCTTCCAGGCGATGGCAACTGTCGGCGTAGGCCTGCAAATGCTGCTGCGCGGCGACCTTGGTCAGACCCGAATCCGGGCCCGAATTGATCTTTGCCACGACGCGGATTGTGTAGCGCTGAATCTCTGCGCCTTTGACTGTGACCTTGTCCGTCTCCGGACAAACATCGGGCCGGGCAAAGTGTTGGCGTACACCTTCGAGCAGCGTCGGGGACGGTGTACCGTCGCCCTCGCGGGCAAGCACGGTAACTTGCACTTCGCCGGGCGCGGTGCGGCGACCATTGCCATCCTTGACCTGCGCGGCGAGGCCGTCCGGGTCGAAGGTGTAAGTGACATTCACAACACCCGCATCGGTGGATTCGACTTTCACTGTCGGCCGTTCACCGAGGGTGAACACCTCGCGGCGATACTGCATCCGCGAGCCCGCCGCCGGCGCATGGGGCGCCAGGTAATAGCGCAGCCGGGCGTCATCATCACTCTCGTAAATCGCAGGCACCGGCGGGAATGCCGCCGGGTCGCCCGGATCGAGCAACTGTCGCTCCAGGCCCATGTCCGCCAACCGCGCATCAAGATTGCTGCCGGTGGCCCACCACGCCAGCATCTGCTTGATCCGGGCGTTGTATTTGCGTTCGTGGGTTTGCAGGCGAACGCAGAAAGCCTCCAGTGCCAATGTCAGCAGTTCGCTTTCGTTTTCCAGGCTGGTCTTGAGCTTTTCCGCGCTCTGCGGCGAGCGTGCGCCGACGTACTCGACGACGAAGGTCTTGAACTCGGCGAGCAGATCCTCGAAGGCATCGACCTTGATCAAGGAGGGTTCGGCCAACTGGTTCTGGCCAGGGATCAACATGCTCATGTCACGACCTCGAAAGTCTGTTGGCGGTTTTTCCAGGTGCCGGCAAATCGCAACAGCAATCCCGCGCCCTGTCGGGTGGCGACGATCACGCCGGGCTGGAAATCGCCGATGCCGTTTTGCGGGTTGTAGAACGCCTGGGCCGCGTGGCTCTGGGCGAGCAACAGGATGTCGTCGCCCAGGTTCTGCCCCAGCAGCGTGGGGATCAGCGAACCGTACAAGGGCCGTTTTTGCCGGGTGCCCAGCGGCGTGGTCAGGGCCCGGGTCGCGCGCTGCACGAATTGCAGCCAGTCGTCGACCGTGGCCCCGCTGTCTCTATCGATTCCGATCATGGGAAGCTCTTGATTCAGGGGCTGATGACACGGCCTTGGTGATCCACCAACGGGCCGCTGAAATGCACGCCCGAGGCGTCGATGGTCAGGCCGACCGCGCCCAGTTGCAGGTTGATCGCTTGCGGGGTCATCGCCAGCCGTGCCGGACCGATGCTCATCACAAGCGCTTCGCGAGAACCGTTGAAGGCGGCCGGACCGTTTTGCCAGTGCAGCGTGTGCGTGGCGTCGTCGTAGCCGCTTTCGCTGCCGTCCTGATGGACGCGACGAGTCAACGTCGGGATCGTCGAGGTCGGCGGAAAACGGTCACTGTTCAGGCCGAACAGCGCCACGCTTTGTGCACCGCTTTCGCCGCTGCCGTAGTTCAGCAGCAGACACTGTTCGCCCACCGTCGGGATCCGCGACTCGCTCTGCGCGCCGGCACTCGGGTTGAAGAACTTGATGGCCGGGGTGAGCAATCCACCGTGGCTGACCCGGCAGGTGTTACTGGCGGCATCGACTTCCTGACAGATGCCGATACGGCAATAACTCTCGGCGCGCCGGTGCAGGTCTTCGATCTCCGCTTCCATCTCGGCCAGGCGCTCGATGATCGGGCCCAGCTGCATTCGCAGTAACGCGTCGAACATCGATCAGGCCTCCAGCGAGGTGTATTGGTCGGGATCGTCGATGTCGCTGACTTCCCAGGTGCGGGCGAATTTCGGTGTGCCGAGCGGGTCGTCGAGCAAGGTCGGGCCAAGATAGAGGGTCTGGTTGAATGTCAGGGTCCACGCCTTGTTTGGCTGATCGGCGCGAATCGCCAGTGAAGGTAATCCATCGATGTTCATCGGCAGATCGCATTGATCGCCGGGCAAGCCCCAACGGTTGTCGGTGACCAGATTCTTCAGGGCGGCGATCAGGTCACAGGCGGCAAACGCCGTGGCAGACAGCGCCGGAATGACTTGCAGCGACAGCGTCAGCACATGGGCAATGCGCCCGGTGGCGGCGCGCTCTCCCGATGCATTTCGCTCGATGTCGATCAGCACCCAGGCCTTGTCGCCGGGGGTCGTGAAGTCATCGTGATTACCGACCTGCACGTTCAGCTCGGAGCTGTTGCGCAAGGCTGTCGCCATCGCCGTGAACAGCTGCGAAGGCTGCTGGATCGGTGTGGGCATGCTTGACCTCCTTTTTCTGATGTCCACGCGAAGTCCCGCCGCACGGCGTGCAGCGAGACAGGAAAGTGAATGGGTTATTGCGGGTCGCGCGGCGGAACTTCGCAGACGCCGATGCGCTTGGCAGCCCAGCGTTCGTAAAGGCCGATGGCGACGTCGGCACCGGCCATTGCAGTGAGGCAACCAAATGCCCCGGCGGCCCAGATCGACAGCCCGGCGGCATACAGCAGCATGATCGCCGAGACACCGCAGATCATGCAGGCGCCGGAGCGCAGGGCCAGGCGTCGCAGTAGTGGCCAGCCACGGGCGCCTTCCTTGTCGGCGCGCCACATTTCGCCGGACACCCCGCCCACGACGGCAAGGAGGATGACCAGCCAGATCGGCATGTCAGCCAATGCTTGTTGCTCGGTTGTCATGTCACGCCTCCTGAAAGCGTTGATGAATGAAGAGAAGTGAAGAGGCGACACCGGACGGGTGTCGCCTCTGAAGCGGGGAAGAACAGCTACAGGTTCCGCGCATTCAGCAGTTACAGGCGCTCGACAATGACGTTGTCGATGAAGGCGTAGTTGGCGTACGGGTTCTGCTCGTTGGAAAACGCCAGAGTTGTCTGCGCGGTAATCGCGGTGAACTCGTAAGTGACGGTGCTCCACTCGACCGCGACGCCTTTGGCTGTCGGTGTGTTGAACGTAGCGGTTTGCCCGGCCACTTTCACCTGAATGACACCGTCGCCGGAGCGGCTGGCGAATCGGGAGTTGCCGGCACTGAAAGTCAGACGGTACTTGGCGCCCGGAGTGGTCGCGAAATTCTGCTGAATCCCGCCACCGTTGCCATAAACGTAGTTGGCCAGGTCGACGATCATCACGCCATCTGCTGCCACAGAACCGCCGATGGCATTGGGCATGTTGAAGTATTCGGCACCGGACAGGAACGTCGTCCAGCCTGTGATGGCATTGGTTTTTGCCGGGGTGTCCAGAATGCAGCCACCACCGCATGTCGATTGTTCAAAGCTGCCGTTCACCAGGAGGTTGGCGGCGATTGCGCTGCCGCCATTGCCCAGCAGTGCAATAGCGAGAAACGGAGCTACGTATTTCTTGAGAATATTCATGTCTTTACCTATGAGGAGATTGATCAGGTTGTGCTGGCGATGCAGCACGCATGTCGCTCACAGGCGATCGCTCGAGACTCGTGGCCTTCACATGATTCAATGTTCCGCAGCGGGAACATTTGATCTGGAGTTCTGTGTACCTACCCACCCGGGCGAGCAGTCGTTTGCAGCTGCCACAGCGGCACTCTTTCAACATCGGCAAATCCTTTTGATTCCCTGCCAGGCCATGTTCATGCCGCGAAACTTTGTTGAAGCGCCTGCATCAGGCGGATATTCCAGAAAGCCCGGCACAGGGACCGGCACAGGGACCGGGCTTTTCAGTAGTGCGCTCTTGCGCCTTTACGGCAACTCAGGCCAAACGATGGTCACCGGAAAACCCGGCTGCTTATTGACCTGAGTGAAGGCCACGCAGTACTCCTTGAACGCGGCCAGGTACACCTGCTCCGCTGTAGTGGCAATGCCCAGATCAACTTTGTATTGCAGACCGGCGGCGGCGACACGAGTGACTACGTTGTCGAACCGACGCGTCTTCTCATTGCGCAGTTGTTCGCCCAACACCGATTGGCCCCAAGGGAACTCGGGTGCAAAAGACCAGACGCCGTCGGTGTTGACTGCGTTATGGCCGTAATCGACCTGGCCAGCCAAGGTGGCGGTAACGTCGACCCACACTTGATCGCCGGGAAATTCTTCGGTGATCGGATTGGCAGTTTCGAAAATGTTGTCGACTTTGCCATTCACTACACGTGCATATTTTTTCAAGCTCATTGCTCACATCCTTATTGGATCGCCGATATCTCGGCATACGTTGATCTGACTGCATCGGGCAGGCATTCCAAAAAGCCCGGCAATTCGCCGGGCTTTTCAGTAATGCGCTTTCACTGGAAGTAAGTCAGAAAGGAGCCACCGGCCAGTCGAGCACCGGGAACACGGATTGTTTTTTCACTTCGCTTACGGCAACGACGTACTGCTTGTAGGCAACCAGCGCCGCCTCATCTGCCGGACTGGCGATGCCAAGATCCAGCCTGTATTGCAGCGGGTTGAACCTCAGCCAGCGTTCGGCTGCGTCGAACCGTTGCTGCATGCGGGCATTGTTGATCCACTCGTGCTCGGAGACGGGGATCGCACTGAACGTCACCCCGTATGGACCGTAATCCATTCTCATTCCCGGTTGCGCGGTGGTATCACCGGTGACATCTCGCCATGCGGCATCCGGTTCACCAAGAGGTATGGCCGGCAGCGGTCCATCAGTATCCAGCACCTGAAGAACGATGATGTAATTCGCATATATTGTGAGTACGTAACGGTTCATCCTGATTTCCTTGGTTGTTGTTCAGCCGATTGCTTTATTGCAGAGGGGGGTGCAGCGATGAGCTCAGTAGGCATTCCAAAAAGCCCGGCAACCCGCCGGGCTTTTCAGTAATGCACTCCTTTGCCTTCCTTCAATCCTGTGTACGTGAAGGAAGCTGACTTTTCGGCGCTACTGGCGCGGTACGAGTCCATTCAAATTGTTTTTCCGACCGCGGTCCCTGCCCGCCGGATAACTGCTTCTGGTGCTTTACGCTGCACACCCGGGTCAGTTGCCAACCCTCTGAACCGTTGAGGCCGGTCCATCGCTGCCTGTTCTTGTGGAACTAAAGAGCTGTTGTTGCCAGCCGCTTTGTCGAGCGGCTTGGTGGCAAGAATATGCATGGATGCATATACAGTCAATGCGTAAATGCATTTATTTATGCACGAGAAATGCGCGGATGCATGGAAGCCCCGCCAATCAAGGGTTGCCCGGTTTTCTACAGGCGAAAAAAAACCCGCCGAGGCGGGTTTTATCCGAAAGGGATCGGGTTACCGGGCGTACATGCCCCACCAGAAGACGTGACCGAGGATGACGATCTGCTCTTCCTGCATGTCCTGGAAGCTGTAGTCCTCGTCCGGATGCTCATCGCGATTGAAGCTGCGCAGACGGATACCGGTAGGCAGGCGATAAAGCTGCTTCACCCGCAGTTGACCGTTGTGGTTGATCGCATAAAGGTCGCCATCGATGATGTCGCCGATCCCGCATTTTCCCGCGTTGACCCCAACCGTGGCACCGTCGCGCAGCACCGGCAACATGCTGTTGCCCCGTACCGTCACGCATTTGGCCTGATCGAACTGCACACCGTTATGGCGCAGGCTGCGTTTGCCGAAGCGCAGGCTGGAGCGTTCGCTCTCTTCGATGACGAATCTTCCTGATCCAGCAGCCAATTCAACCTCGCGAAGAAAGGGCACCGACACCTCGTCGTCATCGACGGGGGTGTCGTCGTCCCACAGGCTTATGTCCTTGAGTTCGGAATGCAACTCGTCGCGTCCGGCGTTGGCGGCGGGCGCAACATCCGCGCGCCCGCGCAACTGGTCGGTGCTCACGGCAAAGTACTCGGCGATCTTCGAGATGTGCTTATCTGAAGGATCGACGATCTTCCCGCTGAGAATTCGCGAGAGCGTGGATTGAGGCACGCCGGTGCGACGGTGGAGCTCCGTGGGGGAGATCCCGTGCTGATCGAGCAGTGCTCTTAAGACGGAGGATACGTTGCGTTTTTGCATAACGCGCATAGTGCTTGAAGTTTTTCGCGAAGACAAATGCTGATTTGCATAAATCGTGCATAGTCGACGTTTTTGCACCAGATAGATGTCACCCGGCCGCGATGCCTGCGTCCGACAGACCGCCCATGGTAACCTTGCGCCCATCGCGGAAAAGCCCGGCGACTGCCGCGCTTTTGCCCCACACATTCCAACGAGTTACCTGACAATCCGATGAATAAAGCCGTCTCCGACCTGTCCTCCCACACTCCGATGATGCAGCAGTACTGGCGCCTAAAGAATCAGCACCCGGACCAGCTGATGTTCTACCGCATGGGCGACTTCTACGAGATCTTCTACGAAGACGCGAAGAAGGCGGCCAAGTTGCTGGACATCACCCTGACCGCGCGCGGGCAGTCGGCGGGTCAGGCGATTCCGATGTGCGGGATTCCGTATCACGCGGCGGAAGGTTATCTGGCGAAGCTGGTCAAGCTCGGCGAGTCGGTCGTGATCTGCGAGCAGGTTGGCGACCCGGCCACCAGCAAGGGCCCGGTGGAGCGTCAGGTGGTGCGGATCATCACCCCGGGTACGGTCAGCGATGAGGCGCTGCTCGATGAGCGCCGCGACAACCTG
The DNA here is from genome assembly GCF_001594225.2 of Pseudomonas glycinae. GTDB lineage: Bacteria > Pseudomonadota > Gammaproteobacteria > Pseudomonadales > Pseudomonadaceae > Aquipseudomonas > Aquipseudomonas glycinae. Next base: position 3,570,731 of record NZ_CP014205.2, on the reverse strand, counting down.
ATCGCGGCGGTGCTGGGCGATGAGCGTTTGTTCGGCCTGGCCGTGCTGGACATCACCAGCGGCAACTTCACCGTGCTGGAGATCAAGGGCTGGGAAAACCTGCTGGCGGAACTGGAGCGAGTCAACCCGGTCGAGCTGCTGATCCCCGATGACTGGCCGAAGGATCTGCCGGCGGAAAAACGCCGTGGCGTTCGCCGCCGTGCACCGTGGGATTTCGAGCGCGACTCGGCGCTGAAAAGTCTCTGCCAGCAATTCTCCACCCAGGACCTGAAAGGTTTTGGCTGCGAAACCCTGACCCTGGCCATCGGCGCCGCCGGTTGCCTGCTGGCGTATGCCAAGGAAACTCAGCGCACCGCCCTGCCCCATCTGCGCAGCCTGCGTCATGAACGGCTGGACGACACCGTGGTGCTGGACGGCGCCAGCCGCCGTAACCTCGAACTCGATACCAACCTGGCCGGCGGCCGCGACAACACCCTGCAATCGGTTGTCGATCGTTGCCAGACCGCCATGGGCAGCCGTTTGCTGACCCGTTGGCTCAACCGTCCGTTGCGCGATCTGACCGTGCTGCTCGCTCGCCAGAGTTCGATCACTTGCCTGCTCGACCGCTATCGCTTTGAAAATCTGCAACCGCAGCTCAAGGAAATCGGCGATATCGAGCGGATTCTGGCGCGGATCGGCCTGCGCAATGCCCGCCCTCGCGACCTCGCCCGCTTGCGCGATGCACTCGGCGCGTTGCCTGAACTGCAAGTGGCAATGGCTGACCTGGAAGCGCCGCACCTGCAACGCCTGGCGGCCACCACCAGCACTTATCCGGAACTGGCGGCGCTGCTGGAAAAAGCCATCATCGACAATCCGCCGGCGGTGATCCGCGACGGCGGCGTGCTGAAAACCGGTTACGACAGCGAACTCGACGAGCTGCAATCGCTGAGCGAGAACGCCGGCCAGTTCCTGATCGATCTGGAAGCCCGGGAGAAGGCCCGTACCGGCCTCGCCAACCTGAAAGTCGGCTACAACCGCATCCACGGTTACTTCATCGAGTTGCCTAGCAAACAGGCTGAATCGGCGCCGGCAGATTACATCCGCCGCCAGACCCTCAAAGGTGCCGAGCGCTTTATCACCCCGGAGCTGAAAGAGTTTGAAGACAAGGCACTGTCTGCCAAGAGCCGTGCCCTGGCCCGCGAGAAGATGCTTTATGAAGCATTGCTGGAAGATCTGATCAGCCAGTTGCCGCCATTGCAGGACACCGCCTCGGCTCTCGCCGAACTGGACGTGCTGAGCAACCTCGCCGAACGTGCGCTGAACCTCGACCTGAATTGCCCGACGTTCGTCAGCGAACCGTGCATGCGCATCTCCCAGGGCCGCCACCCGGTGGTCGAGCAAGTGCTGACCACGCCGTTCGTGGCCAACGACCTGAGCCTGGACGACAACACCCGCATGCTGGTGATCACCGGCCCGAACATGGGCGGTAAATCCACCTATATGCGCCAGACTGCACTGATTGTGCTGCTGGCGCACATCGGCAGCTTCGTGCCGGCAGCCAGTTGCGAACTGTCGCTGGTGGACCGGATCTTCACCCGGATCGGTTCCAGCGACGACCTCGCCGGCGGGCGCTCGACCTTCATGGTGGAAATGAGCGAAACCGCGAACATTCTGCACAACGCTACCGAGCGCAGCCTGGTGCTGATGGACGAAGTCGGGCGCGGCACCAGCACCTTTGATGGTCTGTCCCTGGCGTGGGCGGCGGCGGAGCGTTTGGCGCAGTTGCGGGCCTATACTCTGTTTGCGACGCACTATTTCGAACTGACCGTGTTGCCGGAAGCCGAACCGCTGGTGGCCAACGTGCACCTCAATGCCACCGAACACAATGAACGCATCGTCTTCCTGCACCATGTGTTGCCGGGGCCGGCGAGCCAGAGTTATGGCCTTGCGGTTGCACAACTGGCCGGAGTGCCGAGCGAAGTTATCGTGCGTGCGCGTGAACACTTGAGCCGCCTGGAAGATACCGCGCTGCCACATGAGGCGCCGAAACCGGCCGCCAAGGGCAAACCGGCAGCGCCGCAACAGAGCGACATGTTTGCCAGCCTCCCGCATCCGGTGCTGGATGAGTTGGCCAAACTGGATCTGGATGACGTTACACCGCGTCGTGCGCTCGAAATGTTATATGCACTTAAGAACCGGATCTAAGCACCGACGAACCGGATATAACGCAAACGGCTTCAAGCTGTTAGAATCTCGCGCGGTTCGGGATGCTGCTGGCTAATAGCCTGGCCGGCAGACATCGCTCCCGAACCTGGCGACCCCAACCGTGAAGGGGCAACGCTGCCGCCGCCTGAGGAGAAAATTAGAAATGACCTTCGTCGTCACCGACAACTGCATCAAGTGCAAGTACACCGACTGCGTAGAAGTCTGTCCGGTGGACTGCTTTTACGAAGGCCCGAATTTCCTGGTGATTCACCCGGATGAGTGCATCGACTGCGCCCTGTGCGAACCGGAATGCCCGGCCGTGGCCATTTTCTCCGAGGACGAAGTTCCGGAAGAGATGCAGGAGTTCATTCAATTGAACGTCGAGTTGGCCGAAATCTGGCCGAATATCACCGAGAAGAAAGAATCGCTGCCGGATGCCGAAGAGTGGGATGGCGTCAAAGGCAAGATCAAAGACCTCGAACGCTGATCTGTCGCGCGTTTGAAGAAAAGGCCCCTCGCGGGCCTTTTTGCTTTTCCGGTTTTTGCTTTATTTCAGGCAAAAAAAGGGGCGGTTTGACCCGCCCACATTTTTTCCCTATTCCCTGTGTTCCTTTTCATCGTCCTGATGAATCGCTTCCTGCGATGTCCATTCCCCTCTTCCTTGAAGGGCGTGTCTATCCGTCGACACAACCCAGATACTAACGAGTTCCCCGCAGGGGGCAACCGGCCCTCAGTGCATGATCCTGTTGTCATAAATCCTTAACATTAAAATATAACCTTATAAATCAATATGTTATTGATCAGCGATGAGCACAATCGCCTTCGGCAGCAGTGTAAAAATCACGAACACTTACGATACAGTCAGCAAAGGCTTACAGCGCAAACCTACAAGGTGGGAATACCTGCCGCTTTCAGCACACAAACAAAAAGCCCCGAACCAGTCGGGGCTTTCTGCATGGCGGTCAGGCGGGCGGCTTATTGAAACAGCGACTCGCTCGACAGGCCGTTTTTCTCGAGAATTTCCCGAAGGCGCTTAAGGCCTTCCACCTGGATCTGTCTCACCCGTTCCCGGGTCAGGCCGATCTCCAGGCCTACATCTTCCAGCGTGCTGCTCTCGTGGCCGCGCAGGCCGAAGCGGCGTACCACCACCTCGCGTTGCTTGTCGGTCAGTTCCGAGAGCCATTGATCGATGCTCTGCGACAGATCGTCATCCTGCAGCAGTTCACATGGATCGGTCGGACGGTCATCCGTCAGGGTGTCCAGCAGGGTTTTATCCGAATCCGGACCCAGCGAGACGTCGACCGAAGAAACCCGCTCGTTCAGGCCCAGCATGCGCTTGACCTCGCCCACCGGTTTTTCCAGCAGGTTGGCGATTTCTTCGGGTGAAGGTTCGTGGTCGAGCTTTTGCGTCAGCTCCCGTGCAGCCCGCAGGTACACGTTGAGCTCCTTGACCACATGAATCGGCAGCCGAATGGTCCGGGTCTGATTCATGATTGCGCGTTCGATGGTCTGACGGATCCACCAGGTTGCGTAGGTCGAGAAGCGGAAGCCGCGCTCGGGATCGAACTTTTCCACCGCTCGGATCAGTCCGAGGTTGCCCTCTTCGATCAGATCCAGCAGCGACAGCCCCCGATTGACGTAACGCCGGGCGATCTTGACGACCAGCCGCAGGTTACTTTCGATCATGCGCTTGCGCCCGGCCGGGTCGCCACTTTGCGACAAGCGCGCAAAATGAACTTCTTCTTCCGGGGAGAGCAGAGGGGAAAAGCCGATTTCGTTGAGGTACAACTGCGTGGCATCGAGTGCCCGAGTGTAGTCGATGTACTTGTGTTGTTTAAGCGAAGCGGAGTGTTTGGATTTGGCACGAACGGAAGGTGGAGCAGCCCCTTCATCATTCGACATCGAATCCGAATCGATGCCGGTCTCCATCAGGAGAACCTCATCGTCGATGTCAAACTCCGGCACTTCTTTACTGAGAGCCATTGTTATAGTCCTTTGGTGAGTTCGACCCCAAGCTCAAGCGACGCCTTTATCCTTGGCAACGCTGGAGCCTGTCCCCTCTACGTGACGGAACAGGCTGGTCTGCAAATCAACGTCTTGGCAGGAACTGCAGCGGATCTACAGGTTTACCTTGTCGGCGAATCTCAAAATGCAGTTTCACCCGGTCTGTACCCGTTGACCCCATTTCGGCAATTGTCTGTCCGACCTTGACCTGCTGCCCCTCCCGTACCAACAGCCGACGGTTGTGTCCGTAAGCACTGACGTAGGTTTCGCTGTGTTTGATGATGACCAATTCGCCGTAGCCCCTTAAGCCACTCCCGGCGTATACCACCGTCCCATCAGACGCAGCTAAAACAGGCTGTCCCAAATCTCCGGCGATATCAATTCCTTTATTCAAACTACCGTTTGAAGAGAATTTTCCAATGAGAATGCCATTAGATGGCCATCCCCAGCCGGTCGGGGCCGGGCCCGGTGGTGGCAGTGGAGCGGGTGCTGGCTTGTTGGCGACGGACGGTACAACCGTCGTCGAAGCCGCGCCGGAACCCGTGGTTGTGGTGGTCGTCGTGCCATTTGCCTGGCGCCGGATAACCGTGGTTTTGCTGGACGAAGACGCTGAAGAACCGGAGTTGGTGACGACTGCCGTCGACGTTGAACCGGTACGGCCATCGAAGCGAATCGTCTGACCCGGATGGATCGTATATGGCGTAGGAATATTGTTCCGGGCAGCGAGGGCTTTGTAGTCCCAGCCGTAGCGAAAAGCGATGGAAAACAAAGTATCGCCCGGACGGACTACATACTGCCCGGTCGTCACGACCGGACGCTGGGCCACCGCATTGTTGCGATCAACGACCCGCACGTTGCTCGATTTTGTGCTGGAGCAACCGACCAGCAAGGTGCTCAAGACAAGGCCAGTCACCAGGCGCTGAAAGCTCGTGTTACCCATACGCTGCGCAATGACTGTGAGACTCACCCGCCGCTCCCTTTGTGGTGGCTGAAAAATGTGGAATGCCGATTCCGGCATGAAACTTCGCAAGTATAACGGGCGCAACCGGCTTTACCTTTATAGAAGCGCTATCGCCCGGCGCACACGTTTGCTTGTAGACGATCCATCCTGTTTAAACATTTGCTGCCGCTGTAAGACAAACGCGCTCGACGGGAATTCAGCGGCCTCGAACAAATGCTCAGGCGAGCGGCCCGTTGAGCAACGGCACGAAACGCACCGCTCCCAGAACGTGTCTGGAGAAGCCGTTTTCTTCGCGCACGATCAGCATCAATTGCTGCACTTCGCCTGAGCCGACCGGGATCACCATCCGCCCGCCCGGTGCCAGTTGATCAAGCAAAGCCTGAGGTACATCGGTGGCAACCGCCGTGACGATAATGCCGTTGTACGGCGCCAGCGCCGGCCAGCCCTCCCAGCCATCGCCCCAGCGAAACACCACGTTGCGCAGATTGAGTTCGACCAGACGCTCCTTGGCCCGATCCTGCAGCACCTTGATGCGCTCCACCGAGAACACCCGCTCGACCAGTTGCGACAGCACCGCCGTCTGGTAACCGGAACCGGTGCCGATCTCCAGCACCTTGTCCAGCGGTCCGGCTTCCAGCAGCAGCTCGCTCATGCGCGCCACCATATAAGGCTGGGAAATGGTCTGGTTGTTGCCGATCGGCAGCGCGGTGTCTTCATAGGCGCGATGCGCCAGTGCTTCATCGACGAACAGGTGCCGCGGGGTGCGACGGATCACTTCCAGCACGCTGGCGTTGGAAACACCCTCTTCATACAGACGCTGGATCAGGCGTTCACGGGTTCGCTGGGAGGTCATCCCGATGCCGCTGCGCAGCCTGTCGTCTTGTTCACGAGCCATCAGTTGAGACCCTCCAGCCAGCCGTCGAGACTTCTGAAGGCATCATTGAAGGTGCGATCGAGCTGCAACGGAGTGATGGATACGTAACCTTGCATCACTGCATGGAAATCAGTGCCCGGTCCGCCGTCTTCCGCGTTCCCTGCCGCAGCGATCCAGTAACCGGCCTTGCCGCGCGGGTCCACGACTTTCATCGGTGCCGCCGCACGGGCGCGATGGCCGAGACGGGTCAGTTGAATGCCGCGAATGTGATCGATCGGCAGATTCGGAATGTTCACGTTCAACACCGTGCGCGGTGGCAGATCGAGCCCGGCATGGGCCTCGACCAGTTTGCGCGCAAAGTAGGCGGCCGTGGGCAGGTTGTCGACCTGCCGCGACACCAGCGAGAAGGCAAACGACGGGCGCTCGAGAAAGCGGCCCTCGAGGGCGGCTGCCACCGTCCCGGAATACAGCACGTCATCCCCCAGGTTGGCGCCAAGGTTGATCCCCGACACCACCATGTCCGGCTCGCGTTCAAGCAAACCGTTGAGCCCCAGATGGACGCAGTCGGTCGGTGTGCCATTGAGGCTGATAAAGCCGTTGGCCAGGTATTGCGGGTGCAGCGGACGGTCGAGTGTCAGCGAACTGCTGGCACCGCTCTTGTCCTGTTCCGGGGCGATAACCACGCACTCGGTGTAATCCGCCAGCGCAGCATAAAGCGCGGCAAGACCGGGCGCAGTCACCCCATCGTCGTTAGAAATCAGAATACGCATGGGCTGTCCGTCTGCCCCACCGGCACCAGATCAACGAGTTCGCGCACCAATACGGTGGCGAAGCATCCGGCCGGGAGGACGAATTCCAGTTGCAGAATGTCAGGCTCGGGATAATGCCACGTCAACCCGCCAATGGGCAGCCGCAGGATGCGACGTTCGTGGCTCATACCGGCATTAATCAACCAATCGCGCAGATCCGCCTCGCGTGCGGCAATCCCCTGCTCCAGATCATGGACAACCCCGGCCGCCGGCGAGTCACCTTCGCCCCACTGCGGGCCGGTCGGGTGCAGGTCGAGAATCGCCAGGCGCGGGTCGCTGCACTCGGCCTCACCGGCCGGGAAAAAGCTGCGGCTGTCGGTGAAGGCCAGCAGATCGCCGACCTGGGCGCGCTGCCACGTGCCATCGGCGACCCGTGCTGCGAGCACCTGATTGAACAGAAAACTGCGCGCGGTCGACAGCAGGCGCGAGCGCACATTGCGCTGCTCCGGCAGTGCCTTGCGCGCGGCCCAGGAGCGGGCATCGACAACGTTGCCACCGTCATGGCCGAAACGCTGGGCGCCGAAGTAATTCGGGATTCCGTGTTTGGCGATCAGTTGCAGACGCTCGTCGATGGCGGCCTTGTCGCCATTGAACTGGGTCAGGCGCAACGTGAAACCGTTGGCCGAATGCGCACCGCGTTGCAACTTGCGCTTGTGGCGAGTGGTCTTGAGGATTTTCAGCGTGTCGTTTTCCGCCGCCGACAGATCCGGATCGGCCTTGCCCGGCAATTGCACGCTGAACCACTGACGGGTCAGCGCCTGACGATCCTTCAGACCGGCATAGCTCACCGTACGCAGCGGCACACCTGCCGCCTTGGCGATACGGCGTGCAGCCTCTTCTGTATTCAAGCCACGCTTTTCCACCCAGATCCACAGGTGCTCGCCGTCACCGCTGAACGGAATGTCGAGCACTTCATCGACCTGAAAATCTTCGGCGATGGCTTTCAGTACCGCAGTGCCGAGGGCGTCGCCATAGGCCCGTGGGCCGAGCAATTGCAGTTCGTTCATGCGCGCAGCAACAAGGCAACGGAATGCACGGCGATGCCTTCTTCGCGACCGACGAAGCCAAGCTTCTCGGTGGTGGTGGCTTTCACGTTCACTTGGTCCAGTTCAACTTGCAGATCCGCGGCAATCAGGGCGCGCATCGATTCGATATGGGGGGCCATTTTCGGAGCCTGGGCAACGATGGTGTTGTCGACGTTGCCGACCTTCCAGCCTTTGGCGTGGATCAGACTGACCACATGGCGCAGCAGGACACGGCTGTCGGCACCCTTGAATTGCGGGTCGGTGTCCGGGAAGTGCTTGCCGATATCACCCAGCGCGGCCGCGCCGAGCAAGGCATCGCTCAAGGCGTGCAGCAGGACGTCACCGTCGGAGTGAGCGAGCAGCCCGAAGCCGTGTGCGATTCGCACGCCGCCCAGAGTAATGAAATCGCCTTCAGCGAAACGGTGCACATCATAGCCGTGGCCAATACGCATAAAAAAACGCCCCGAATTTTGTCAGGGCGTGATTCTACCTGCATTAACTCTTTAGAGCGCGCGCGTGATGCTGCAAGTGGTCGTCAATGAAGCTGGCGATGAAGAAATAGCTGTGATCGTAGCCCGGTTGCAGGCGCAACGTCAGCGGATGCCCCGCCTGTTTTGCCGCTTGTTGCAGGGCCTCGGGTTTGAGCTGGGTGGCGAGGAAGTCGTCGCGATCCCCCTGATCGACCAGCAATGGCAGCTTTTCGTCCGTCTCGGCGATCAGCGCACAGGCATCCCACTCGCGCCATTTCGAACGGTCTTCGCCCAGATAGCGGGAGAACGCTTTCTGGCCCCACGGGCAATCCATCGGATTATTGATCGGAGAGAATGCTGATACTGACTGATAACGCCCTGGATTGCGCAAGGCACAGACCAATGCACCGTGACCGCCCATCGAGTGGCCGCTGATGCTGCGTTTGTCCGAGGCCGGGAAATGCGCTTCAACCAGTGAGGGCAATTCCTGCACGACGTAGTCATGCATCCGATAGTGCCGCGACCAGGGTTCCTGCGTGGCATTCAGATAGAACCCGGCACCGAGGCCGAAATCCCAAGCCCCGTCGGGATCGCCCGGTACATCTGGGCCGCGAGGACTGGTGTCCGGGGCCACGATAATCAGCCCCAATTCAGCCGCCATGCGCATGGCACCGGCCTTCTGCATGAAGTTCTCGTCCGTGCACGTCAGGCCCGACAGCCAGTACAGCACCGGCAACTTGCCGCCCTGCTCTGCCTGCGGCGGCAGGTACACGGCGAACACCATTTCGCAACCCAGCACTTCGGAACGATGGCGATAGCGCTTGTGCCAACCGCCGAAACTTTTCTGACAGGAGATGTTTTCCAGACTCATGTAGGACTCCTACGCAGCCACGGCTGCACATCGGCAGTCGTGGCATCGTGATTGATCAGAAATGAATGACGGTACGGATGCTCTTGCCTTCGTGCATCAGGTCGAAGGCCTTGTTGATGTCTTCCAGGCCCATGGTGTGAGTGATGAAAGTATCCAGCGGGATTTCGCCGCTTTGCGCCATGTCGACGTAGCTTGGCAATTCGGTACGACCACGCACGCCACCGAACGCCGAACCGCGCCAGACGCGACCGGTCACCAGCTGGAACGGACGGGTGGCAATTTCCTGGCCGGCACCGGCCACACCGATGATGACCGACTCGCCCCAGCCTTTATGGCAGCACTCGAGCGCTGCGCGCATCAGTTGCACATTGCCGATGCATTCGAAGGAGAAATCAACGCCGCCGTCGGTCATGTCGACGATCACTTCCTGGATCGGACGATCGAAGTCTTTCGGGTTTACGCAATCGGTGGCACCCAATTGCTTGGCGATTTCGAACTTGGCCGGGTTGATGTCGATGGCGATGATCCGTGAGGCCTTGGCCTTCACCGCGCCGATCACGGCCGACAGACCGATGCCGCCGAGGCCGAAAATCGCCACGGTGTCACCCGGTTTCACCTTGGCGGTGTTGATCACCGCACCGATACCGGTGGTCACGCCGCAACCGAGCAGGCAGACCTTTTCCAGCGGTGCATCCTTGGAGATCCTGGCCACGGAGATTTCCGGCAGCACGGTGTACTCGGAAAACGTCGAGGTACCCATGTAGTGGAAAATCGTTTGGCCCTTGTAGGAAAAGCGCGAAGTGCCGTCCGGCATCAGGCCCTTGCCCTGGGTGGCGCGAATCGCCTGACACAGGTTGGTCTTGCCCGACTTGCAGAATTTGCACTGACCGCATTCCGGGGTGTACAGCGGAATCACGTGGTCGCCGACGGCCACGGATGTCACGCCTTCGCCGATCGCTTCGACGATTGCGCCGCCTTCGTGGCCGAGGATCGACGGGAAGATACCTTCCGGGTCAGCGCCGGACAGCGTGTACGCATCGGTATGGCAAACGCCGGAAGCCACCACGCGCAGCAATACTTCACCGGCCTTGGGCATGGCGACATCGACTTCTACGATTTCCAGCGGCTTCTTGGCCTCGAAGGCAACGGCGGCGCGCGACTTGATCATGCTGACTCTCCAGTGAATCCATTGAATAAAAAACCAGACAGTCAGTGTAGTCCAGCGCTGCTTGATGAATAATCCGGACAAAAGCAAAACATTATTGCCATACAGGGATAATCCCCATGTCCGAAAACCGCTGGGAAGGCATCGACGAGTTCGTCGCCGTTGCCGAATGCAGCCAGTTCACCGCGGCTGCCGAACGCCTGGGCGTTTCTTCCTCACACATCAGTCGACAAATCGTACGGCTGGAAGAGCGTCTGCAGACGCGTTTGCTGTATCGCAGTACCCGGCGCGTGACCCTGACCGAGGCCGGCCAGACCTTTCTGCAACATTGTCAGCGTCTGCAGGACGGTCGCGAAGAAGCACTGCGCGCGGTCGGCGATCTGACCAGCGAGCCCAAAGGCATGCTGCGCATGACCTGCGCCGTGGCCTATGGCGAACGCTTCATCGTGCCGCTGGTGACCCGGTTCATGGGGCACTACCCGCAACTGCGCATCGATATTGAACTGACTAACCGGCAACTCGATCTGGTACATGAAGGCCTGGACCTGGCGATCCGTCTTGGCCGACTTCAGGATTCCCGGCTGGTGGCGACTCGCCTTGCACCGCGACGCATGTATCTGTGTGCATCGCCTTCGTACCTTGAACGGTACGGACGCCCACACAGTTTGTCGGAACTGGGACGGCACAATTGCCTGATCGGCAGCTCGGACATCTGGCAGCTTGAACAAAACGGGCGGGAATTTTCCCAGCGGGTACAGGGAAACTGGCGCTGCAACAGTGGGCAAGCGGTGCTGGATGCGGCGCTACAAGGCGTCGGACTGTGCCAGTTGCCGGACTATTACGTGCTGGAACATCTGCACAGCGGTACGTTGGTTTCTTTGTTGGAGACGCATCAACCGCCGAATACGGCGGTGTGGGCGCTGTACCCGCAGCAGCGGCACTTGTCGCCCAAGGTGCGCAAACTGGTGGATTTTCTCAAGGAAGGTTTGGCCGAACGGCCGGAATATCGGACTTAACGACGATTGGCCCAGCGCTGACGCAACCATTCGAGGTCTTCCGGGCGGGTCACTTTCAGGTTATCCGCACGGCCTTCGATCAGGCGCGGTGCCAACCCGGCCCACTCCATCGCCGAAGCTTCATCAGTGATCACGGCATCCGCCACCAGACTGTCCGCCAGTGCGCGGTGCAAGGCACCGAGGCGGAACATCTGCGGCGTGTACGCTTGCCAAATCACGCTGCGATCGACGGTTTCCACCACACGACCGTGCTTGTCGACCCGCTTGAGAGTGTCCTTCGCCGGCACAGCCAGCAAACCACCGACCGGATCGTTCGTCAGCTCAGCGAGCAATTTGTCGAGATCGTCACGGCTCAGGTTCGGCCGCGCCGCATCGTGCACCAGCACCCAGTCTTCATCGTCGGCACCTTGCGCATGCAGATGCAGCAAGGCGTTGAGCACCGATCCGGAGCGTTCGGCGCCACCGTCGACCCGCTGAATTCGCGAATCACTGGCGCTGGCCAGGTTCGGCCAATAAGGATCATCGACGGCAAGACTGACCACCAGGCCCTTGAGGCTCGGGTGATCGAGGAAACAGCCGAGGCTGTGTTCGAGAATTGTGCGCCCGCCCAGTTGCAGGTATTGCTTGGGACGGTCCGCGGCCATTCGGGCACCGACGCCCGCGGCAGGAATCACGGCCCAGAAGGCCGGCAGGGAATCGATCATTGGGCCAACTGGTAAAGGGTTTCGCCGTCCTTGACCATGCCCAATTCGTGACGAGCCCGCTCTTCAACGGTCTCCATGCCTTTCTTCAACTCGCTGACTTCAGCGTCCATCACTCGGTTGCGCTCCAGCAAGGCTTCGTTCTCGGCGTGTTGATCAGCAATTTGCTGATTCAGTTCGGCGACTTGCGCCAGACTGCCATTGCCCACCCACAGGCGGTACTGCAGACCGGCCAGCAGCAAGAGCAAGACGAGAAACAACCAGTAAGGACTGCGCATCGAATATCAGGTATCCAGTGAAAAAAGACAGCCACACAAAAACTTTGAAGCATCTGATAGCACGAAGCCTGGAATATCCAGGCTTGTGCATATAAGGCATCAGATTAGTGGCAAATCCATCGCTGTCACGACTTTTCCGACACAATCCGGTGTCTTTCTATCATTTACTGCTCAGCCGCGAAACTCGCTGCGACCGTTGTACTTGGCCTTGCCATTCAACTGCTCTTCGATACGCAGCAGTTGGTTGTACTTGGAAACGCGGTCGGAACGGCACAGCGAACCGGTCTTGATCTGGCCAGCCGAAGTACCCACGGCCAGGTCGGCAATGGTCGAATCTTCGGTTTCGCCCGAACGGTGCGAGATCACGGCGGTGTAACCGGCAGCCTTGGCCATCTGGATGGCTTCCAGGGTTTCGGTCAGGGTACCGATCTGGTTGAACTTGATCAGGATCGAGTTGGCGATCTTTTTATCGATGCCTTCTTTCAGGATCTTGGTGTTGGTCACGAACAGGTCGTCGCCGACCAGTTGGGTCTTCTCGCCGATCTTGTCGGTGAGGATCTTCCAGCCAGCCCAGTCGGACTCGTCCAGACCGTCTTCGATCGAGATGATCGGGTAACGCTCGGTCAGACCTTTGAGGTAGTCGGCGAAACCTTCAGCGGTGAACACCTGGCCTTCGCCGGACAGGTTGTACTTGCCGTCTTCGAAGAATTCGCTGGCCGCGCAGTCCAGAGCCAGGGTCACGTCGGTGCCCAGCTTGTAACCAGCGTTGGCGACTGCTTCGGAGATCACTTTCAGTGCGTCTTCGTTGGACGCCAGGTTCGGCGCGAAACCGCCTTCGTCACCGACGGCAGTGCTCAGGCCACGGGCCTTCAGCACGGCTTTGAGGTGATGGAAAATCTCGGTACCCATGCGCAGACCTTCCGAGAAGGACTTGGCGCCAACCGGCTGAACCATGAATTCCTGGATGTCGACGTTGTTGTCGGCGTGTTCGCCACCGTTGATGATGTTCATCATCGGAACCGGCATCGAGTACACACCCGGGGTGCCGTTCAGATTGGCGATGTGAGCGTACAGCGGCAGGTCCTGATCCTGTGCAGCCGCCTTGGCCGCAGCCAGGGACACGGCGAGGATGGCGTTGGCGCCCAGGGTCGCTTTGTTTTCGGTACCGTCGAGCTTGATCATCGCGTGATCCAGCGCTTTCTGGTCGCTTGGGTCGGTGCCCAGCAGCAGATCGCGGATCGGACCGTTGATGTTGGCTACCGCCTTGAGCACGCCCTTGCCCAGGTAACGGCTCTTGTCGCCATCACGCAGCTCGAGCGCTTCACGCGAGCCAGTGGATGCACCGGACGGCGCACAGGCGCTGCCGATGATGCCGTTGTCGAGAAGCACGTCCGCTTCCACGGTGGGATTGCCACGGGAGTCGAGAACTTCACGACCTTTGATGTCGACGATTTTTGCCATTGTTGTAAACACTCCAAAGTTGACGAAAACGACGCAGCTAGAGGAAATCTTTTTACCGTCGGCAAGTGGTGTGCAGCGGGCAGCTTGCAGACGACAACGCTCATACCCGAGGGCATGAGCGACAAATCGTGCGGTACTTTACCGGAGAATTGAGGTTTACGCGGTTTCTACCGTCGGAAAACTCTTCACCAGTTCGTCCAGGGCTTTGAGCTGGGCCAGGAATGGCTCCAGTTTGTCCAGACGCAAGGCGCAAGGGCCGTCGCATTTGGCGTTGTCCGGATCCGGGTGCGCTTCGAGGAACAGCCCCGCCAGCGACTGGCTCATGCCAGCCTTGGCCAGGTCGGTGACCTGGGCGCGGCGACCGCCGGCGGAGTCGGAACGACCGCCAGGCATTTGCAGCGAATGGGTCACGTCGAAGAATACCGGGTACTCGAACTGCTTCATGATGCCGAAGCCGAGCATGTCAACCACGAGGTTGTTGTAGCCGAAGCTCGAACCACGTTCGCAGAGGATCAACTGATCGTTACCCGCTTCCACGCACTTGTTCAGGATGTGTTTCATTTCCTGAGGCGCGAGGAACTGGGCTTTCTTGATGTTGATCACTGCGTTGGTCTTGGCCATCGCGACGACCAGATCGGTCTGGCGCGACAGGAAGGCCGGCAGCTGGATGATGTCGCAGACCTCGGCGACGACCGCAGCCTGGTCAGGCTCGTGGACGTCGGTGATGATCGGCACGCCGAAGGCTTGTTTGATGTCCTGGAAGATGCGCATGCCCTCTTCCAGGCCAGGACCGCGATAGGAGGTCACAGAAGAACGGTTGGCCTTGTCGAAGCTGGCCTTGAACACGTAAGGGATACCGAGTTTTTCGGTGACCTTCACGTACTCTTCGCAAACCTGCATGGCCATGTCACGGCTTTCCAGCACGTTCATGCCGCCGAACAGCACCATGGGTTTATCGTTGGCAATCTCGATGTCGCCGACGCGGATGATCTTCTGTGCCATCGGGGTTACGCCTTCTTCTGGTGTTGAGCCAATGCCGCTTTGACGAAGCCGCTGAACAGCGGATGGCCATCGCGTGGCGTCGAGGTGAACTCAGGGTGGAACTGGCAAGCGACGAACCATGGATGATCCGGTGCTTCGACCACTTCAACCAGCGCTGCATCGGAAGAACGACCGGAAATCTTCAGGCCGGCCTCGATGATTTGCGGCAGCAGGTTGTTGTTCACTTCGTAACGGTGACGGTGACGCTCGACAATCACATCCTTGCCGTAGCAGTCGTGCACCTTGGAGCCGGCTTCGAGCAGGCATTCCTGAGCGCCGAGGCGCATGGTGCCGCCCAGGTCGGACGCTTCGGTACGCACTTCAACGGCACCGGTGGCGTCTTCCCACTCGGTGATCAGGCCGACAACCGGATGGCCGCTGGCACGATCGAATTCGGTGGAGTTGGCGTCTTTCCAGCCCAGCACGTTACGGGCGAACTCGATGACCGCCACTTGCATGCCCAGGCAGATACCCAGGTATGGAACCTTGTTTTCGCGAGCGTATTGAACGGCAGTGATCTTGCCTTCCACGCCACGCAGACCGAAGCCGCCCGGTACGAGGATCGCGTCGACGCCTTCCAGCAGCGCGGTGCCCTGGTTCTCGATGTCTTCGGAATCGATGTAGCGCAGGTTGACCTTGGTGCGGTTGGTGATGCCGGCGTGACTCATCGCTTCGATCAGCGACTTGTAGGCGTCCAGCAGCTCCATGTACTTGCCGACCATCGCGATGGTGACTTCGTGCTCCGGGTTCAGCTTGGCATCGACAACCTTTTCCCACTCGGACAGGTCGGCGCCATTGCATTGCAGGCCGAAACGCTCGACGACGAAATCGTCCAGCCCCTGAGCGTGCAGCACGGCCGGGATCTTGTAGATGGTGTCGACGTCTTCCAGGGAGATCACCGCACGCTCTTCAACGTTGGTGAACAGCGCGATCTTGCGACGCGACGACACATCCACCGGATGGTCGGAGCGGCAGATCAGCACGTCTGGCTGCAGACCGATCGAACGCAGCTCTTTTACGGAGTGCTGGGTCGGCTTGGTCTTGGTCTCGCCCGCAGTGGCGATGTACGGAACCAGGGTCAGGTGCATCAGCATCGCGCGCTTGGAACCGACTTCCACACGCAACTGGCGGATGGCTTCGAGGAACGGTTGCGATTCGATGTCGCCAACGGTACCGCCGATTTCCACCAGGGCCACGTCGGCATCGCCGGCGCCCTTGATGATGCGACGCTTGATTTCGTCGGTGATGTGCGGAATCACCTGGATGGTTGCACCCAGGTAGTCACCACGGCGCTCTTTGCGCAGCACGTGCTCGTAGACACGGCCGGTGGTGAAGTTGTTGTTCTGGGTCATGGTCGTGCGGATGAACCGCTCGTAGTGGCCCAGGTCCAGGTCGGTCTCGGCGCCGTCGTGGGTGACGAACACTTCACCGTGCTGGAACGGGCTCATGGTGCCCGGGTCGACGTTGATGTACGGATCCAGCTTCAGCATGGTGACCTTAAGCCCCCGCGCCTCCAGGATGGCCGCCAATGAAGCCGATGCAATGCCTTTCCCCAAAGAAGAAACAACACCGCCCGTGACGAATATGTAGCGCGTCATGAAAAACCCTAGAAGTCTGCGTTAAAGCGGTCCGAGCCGCCGGGGAAAGCGAAGGAAGGCCGAAGCCCCCGATCACCTGCATTAATCACAGTGCACCTTTCAAAAAAACCGCCGCGTTGGGACAGACCGGAAGTGAAAACACCGGTACGTTGCTCGCTACACATTTTTTGGAATCGCCCAGCAAAGACTGCTTGGTAATCGGCAACTCCTGCAATTCAGGCGAATCCACAGAAGTTGTATCAAGAAGGGAGCGTAGTCTACCGGAATGCCCCCTTCATCTCAAACCTTGATCTTCGTCAGAAGGCTGCCAATGCAATCGCCAGCCCTCCAGCGCATTGCCGTCGAGCCCCGGCAGGTTCGCCACGGCGAGCAATTCCTTACCGCGAAACAGCAGCGGCAATCTGCCACGCACGAAGCCCGGCACCGCGCGCTCATTGAGCAGGCGCTTGAGATCACGATGACCGCGATCCTCCAGATGCATCACCTCGCCGCCCTGCCGATAGCGGATTTGCAGCGGCCCGACGGGAGTCTGACCGCTGAACATGACACGTCCGTTATCGGGCAAGCGTAGCGCCAGCGATGGCTCGTGCCAGTCGCCGCTGACTACCGGCGCGCGCAACCATTGCCCGCTGAGCCACCACAGGCGACCGGCGCTTCGGTGCAGCTCGCCATCCGCCAGACGCCAGATCGGCGAGGCATCGCTACCGGCGTCCCGCAGATCCGTCCAACCCGACCAATGGTCGGTATCCGGCAGTCGGGTCAACGGCTCAAGCCAGTGGCTGAGTGCATTTCGCTGACGGGCATCGGACAACCCTGCGATGGCCGAAAACTCCAGTGACGGCAATCCCGACCACTCGAACTCAGCGGGCAATTTCGCAGTAGCCAGATCGATTTGCGCCAGCTCATCGAGCAAACCTTGCGCCTCACGCAGATGCGCCGCGCTGCGGGCCATGCTGGCGTGCGCCTGAGGCCAGCGACCGCTCAGCAACGGCAGAACCTGATGCCGTAGATAGTTGCGCGAAAACTGTCGATCCTGATTCGAAGGGTCCTCGACCCAGCGCAGGCCGTGGTCCTGCGCATAGGCTGCCAGCTCGGCACGCGTGACGTCGAGCAACGGCCGAACCAGACTGCCCTGCCCCAGCGCTCGCTGGACTGGCATGCCTGAGAGACCTCTGACCCCGGCGCCACGCAACAGCCGGAACAACAGTGTTTCAGCCTGATCGTCGCGATGCTGCCCGGTCAGCAGCACATCCTCGGCCTGGGTCGCCGCAATGAACGCTGCGTAGCGCGCATCCCGCGCCGCCCGCTCCAGACTCGCCCCCGGCGGCACCTGCACACGCACCACTTGCAACGGCACCGCCAGCTCATCGCAGACAGCCTGACAATGCGCCGGCCACGCGTCGGCCACAGCCTGAAGGCCGTGATGGACATGGATGGCGCTTAGCGCCGGAATGGATTGGGTTTTGGCGAGTTTGGCCAGGAGGTGCAGCAGAACGGTGGAATCGAGGCCACCGGAGAAGGCGATGCGCCAATGGGAAGCACCGAGCCAGGGCTTGAGATTGCGCAGAAGCCTGGAAGGCAAATCAATCGAGGGCTGACCCATTTTTCTACCTTTTCACAAACCAAATGTGGGAGCGGGCTTGCTCGCGAAAGCGCTGAAACAGCCAACACAGTCGTTGAATGTTACATCGCATTCGCGGGCAAGCCCGCTCCCACAGTGTTTTGCATTGTCAGCCAGAACGGCGTTCGATCAGAGACCGTAGCTCATCAGACGATCGTAACGACGCTTGAGCAGCGCTTCGTTGTCGAACTTCTTCAGCATCGCCAGTTGCGAGCTCAGCTCGGCGCGGATCGAGGCCGCAGCGGCGGCCGGATCACGGTGGGCGCCGCCCAGAGGCTCGCTGATCACCTTGTCGACGATGCCCAGGCCTTTCAGACGCTCGGCGGTGATGCCCATCGCCTCGGCAGCATCCGGCGCCTTCTCTGCGGTTTTCCACAGAATCGAAGCGCAACCTTCCGGCGAGATCACCGCGTAGGTCGAGTACTGCAGCATGTTCAACTGGTCGCACACACCGATTGCCAGTGCACCACCGGAACCACCTTCACCAATCACGGTGGCGATGATCGGGGTTTTCAGGCGAGCCATGACACGCAGGTTCCAGGCGATCGCTTCGCTCTGGTTGCGCTCTTCGGCGTCGATCCCGGGGTAGGCGCCCGGGGTATCGATGAAGGTCAGGATCGGCATCTTGAATCGCTCGGCCATTTCCATCAGGCGGCAAGCCTTGCGGTAGCCTTCCGGACGCGGCATGCCGAAGTTGCGGCGTACCTTTTCACGTACTTCACGGCCCTTCTGGTGACCGATCACCATCACTGGCTGGTCTTCCAGACGTGCCACGCCGCCCACAATGGCCGCGTCGTCGGAGAAGTGACGGTCACCGTGCAGTTCGTCGAACTCGGTGAAGATGTGGTCGATGTAGTCCAGGGTGTAGGGACGTTTCGGGTGACGCGCCAGACGTGCGATCTGCCAGCTGGTCAGCTTGCCGAAGATGTCTTCGGTGAGCGTCTTGCTCTTGTCCTGCAGGCGGGAGATCTCATCGCCGATATTCAGCGAATTGTCATTACCGACCAAGCGCAACTCTTCGATCTTGGCTTGCAGGTCGGCGATCGGCTGTTCGAAATCTAGAAAATTCGGGTTCATAGGCGTCCGTCTTGGGTCGTGTCCCAAATGAGCTTGGGCCGGCCGGTTGTCTATTCGCGCCCTACCTTAAGGGAGAGGCGCGCTGAGGTCGAGATTAAAAATTCAGGTTGTGGGCAGGCGCTTTGATGGCACCTCCCGGTCAACGGTATTGGAGGAAGACGTTGTCTCGCCCGAACTGGTCACGCAGGGCTTGAATCAAGGCATCCGCCGGGTCGATCCGCCAGGTCTCGCCAAACTGCAGCAAGGTCTTGGCGTCGGGGCTGGTGTATTCCATGGTGATCGGGCACGCCCCGCGATGACGCTTGAGCAAATCACCCAACCAGCGTAGCTGATCGCCTTTCAGGTCCTGGGTCTGCAACTTCAGGCGCAGGCTCTCGGCCAGGTTGGTGCGCGCATCTTCCATGCTCATCACCCGCTTGACCCGCAGCCGCAGGCCGCCGGAGAAGTCATCGTTGCTGACCTCGCCTTCGACCACCACCATCGCATCGGTCTGCAACAGCGATTGCGCAGAATGGAACGCATCGGCAAACAGCGAAGCCTCGATCCGCCCGGAGCGGTCGTCGAGGGTGATGAAGCCCATCTTGTCGCCCTTTTTGTTCTTCATCACCCGCAGGGCGATGATCATCCCCGCCACGGTCTGGGTATCCCGGGCCGGTTTCAGGTCGATGATGCGCTGACGGGCGAAACGGCGGATTTCGCCTTCGTACTCGTCGATCGGGTGACCGGTCAGGTACAGGCCCAAGGTGTCTTTTTCACCTTTGAGCCGCTCTTTGAGGGTCAGCTCTTTCGCCTTGCGATGAACCGCGTAAACGTCCGCGTCCTCCTCGACGAACAGCCCGCCAAACAGGTCGGCGTGGCCGCTGTCTCGGGTGCGCGCGGTCTGCTCGGCCGACTTGATCGCCTCTTCCATCGCCGCCAGCAGCACGGCGCGGTTGCGGTCGATGTTGGCCTGATAGGCCTTCTGCTCGTCGTGGAAGTACGGGCCGAGGCGATCCAGCGCACCGCTGCGGATCAGTCCGTCCAGCGTGCGCTTGTTGATACGTTTGAGGTCGACCCGGGCGCAGAAGTCGAACAGGTCCTTGAACGGACCGGTCTGACGGGCCTCGGTGATCGCTTCCACCGGGCCTTCACCGACGCCTTTGATCGCGCCCAGGCCGTATACGATGCGGCCCTCGTCGTTCACCGTGAACTTGAACTCCGAAGTGTTCACGTCCGGCGCGTCGAGGCGCAGCTTCATCGTGCGCACTTCCTCGATCAAGGTCACGACCTTGTCGGTGTTGTGCATGTCCGCCGACAGTACCGCAGCCATGAACGGCGCCGGGTAGTGAGCCTTCAGCCAGGCAGTCTGATACGAGACCAGGCCGTAGGCGGCGGAGTGGGATTTGTTGAAGCCGTAACCGGCGAACTTTTCCACCAGGTCGAAAATGTTACCGGCCAGATCCGCGTCGATATTGTTCGACGCACAACCCTCAATGAAACCGCCGCGCTGCTTGGCCATTTCCTCGGGCTTCTTCTTACCCATCGCCCGACGCAGCATGTCCGCGCCACCGAGGGTATAACCGGCCATGACCTGGGCGATCTGCATCACCTGTTCCTGATACAGGATGATGCCGTAGGTCGGTGCCAGTACCGGCTGCAGGCCTTCGTACTGGTAATCCGGGTGCGGATACGCAAGTTCCGCGCGACCGTGCTTACGGTTGATGAAGTCATCCACCATGCCCGATTGCAGCGGCCCGGGACGGAACAGGGCCACCAGTGCGATCAAGTCTTCGAGGCAGTCGGGCTTGAGCTTTTTGATCAGCTCTTTCATCCCACGGGATTCAAGCTGGAACACCGCGGTGGTTTCAGCTTTTTGCAGCAGCTGATAGGTCGGCTTGTCATCCAGCGGGATGAAAGCGATGTCCAGCGGCGGCTCGTTGACCTTGGCGCGGTCGCGGTTGATGGTCTTCAGCGCCCAGTCGATGATCGTCAGGGTCCGCAGACCGAGGAAGTCGAACTTCACCAGACCGGCCGCCTCGACGTCGTCCTTGTCGAACTGGGTCACCAGACCGTCGCCGGCCTCGTCGCAATAGATCGGCGAGAAGTCGGTCAGCTTGGTCGGCGCGATCACCACACCACCGGCGTGTTTACCGACGTTACGCACCACGCCTTCGAGCTTGCGCGCCATCTCCCAGATTTCCGCCGCTTCCTCATCGACCTTGATGAAATCGCGCAGGATTTCTTCCTGCTCGTAGGCTTTTTCCAGGGTCATGCCGACTTCGAACGGAATCATCTTCGACAGGCGATCCGCCAGGCCGAACGATTTGCCCTGGGCCCGCGCCACGTCGCGGACCACAGCCTTCGCCGCCATGGAACCGAAGGTGATGATCTGGCTCACCGCGTTGCGGCCGTACTTTTCGGCCACGTAATCGATCACCCGGTCGCGACCGTCCATGCAGAAGTCGACGTCGAAGTCGGGCATCGATACCCGTTCCGGGTTGAGGAAACGTTCGAACAGCAGGTCATATTCCAGCGGGTCGAGGTCGGTGATCTTCTGTACATAGGCCACCAGCGATCCGGCACCCGACCCCCGGCCTGGGCCCACCGGAACACCGTTGTTCTTGGCCCACTGGATAAAGTCCATCACGATCAGGAAGTAACCGGGGAACCCCATCTGGATGATGATATCCAGCTCGAAATTCAGCCGGTCGACGTAGACCTGACGCTTGGCCTCGTAATCCTCGGTGGTGTCCTTGGGCAGCAGCACGCTGAGGCGCTCTTCCAGACCATCGAACGAGACCTTGCGGAAATACTCGTCAATGGTCATGCCATCGGGAATCGGGTAATCCGGCAGGAAGTGCTTGCCCAGTTTCACGTCGATGTTGCATCGCTTGGCGATCTCGACGGTGTTCTCGATCGCATCGGGCAGGTCGCTGAACAGCTCGGCCATTTCCTCGGCGCTTTTCAGGTACTGCTGGTCGCTGTAGTTCTTGGATCGCCGTGGATCGTCGAGGGCCCGGCCCTCACCGATGCAGACACGGGTTTCGTGGGCGGCGAAGTCTTCCTGCTTGATGAAGCGTACGTCGTTCGTAGCTACCAACGGCGCGCCGAGCTTTTCGGCCAGGGCGACGGCACCGTGCAACTGCTCTTCGTCGTTCGGACGGTTGGTACGCTGAATTTCCAGATAGAAACGATCCGGGAACACCGCCATCCATTCGCGGGCCAGCGCCTCGGCTTCGGCGGGGTTGCCGCCGATCATGGCCATGCCGATCTCGCCTTCTTTGGCGGCGGACAGCATGATCAGGCCTTCGTTGGCCTCGGCGACCCACTCGCGCTCGATGATGACCATGCCGTTACGCTGACCGTCGATGAAGCCACGGGAAATCAGCTCGGTCAGGTTGCGATAGCCCTGGGCATTCATGACCAGCAGGCTGATCCGGCTCAGCGGCCCGTCCGGGTCCTTGTTCGACAGCCACAGGTCGGCGCCGCAGATCGGCTTGATCCCGGCACCCATGGCGTTTTTATAGAATTTGACCAGCGAACACATGTTGTTCTGGTCGGTCACCGCTACGGCCGGCATGCCCATGCCGGTCAGGGCCTTGACCAGCGGCTTGATCCGCACCAGCCCGTCGACCAGGGAGTATTCAGTGTGCAGGCGTAGATGAACGAATGAAGCCGGCATAGTGATCCTGTCCAGTTACATAGAGACAACAAGGCCCGGATTGTACCGGGCCCTGAACAAAACATCAGCCTTGCCGCTAAACCTGCGTCAGGCCTTCGAGCGCTTCATAAGCCTGCCGCACCGGGGCAAACGAACGCCGGTGAATCGGCGTCGGCCCGAGGCGTGACAGCGCTTCCAGATGAACGGGGGTCGGATAGCCTTTATGGCCGCCGATGCCGTAACCCGGGTAGATCAATTCGAACGCCGCCATCTCGCGGTCGCGGCTGACCTTGGCCAGAATCGATGCTGCTGCAATCGCCGGCACCTTGCCGTCGCCCTGCACCACGGCTTCGGAACGCATTGGCAGTTTCGGACAGCGGTTGCCGTCGATCATCGCCAGTTTCGGCTGGATGTGCAGGCCAGCGACCGCGCGCTGCATCGCCAGCATGGTGGCGTGAAGGATGTTCAGCTCGTCGATTTCTTCGACTTCGGCGCGGGCGATGCACCAACTGAGCGCCTTCTCGCAGATTTCGTCGTAGAGTTTCTCGCGCTTGGCTTCGGTGAGTTTCTTCGAGTCGTTGAGACCGAGGATCGGGCGATTCGGATCGAGGATAACCGCTGCCGTGACGACCGCGCCGCACAGCGGGCCACGACCGACTTCATCGACGCCGGCCACCAGTTCTTCGACTTCGGCGACCAGGGTGAAATCCAGGCCCATCTGCATGCTTGTCTTGCTCATCGTGTGTGCCCGATCAGGTTCAGAACGGCGTCAGCCGCCTGATTGGAAGCGTCCAGGCGCAGGGTGCGATGGATCTCGTCGAAGCCACGGGTCTGCTCTTCGCCACCATCGATCAATGGCGACAGGGTCTGGGCAAGTGCTTCAACCGTCGCATCATCCTGCAACAATTCCGGCACCAGCAATCGCTGGGCCAGCAAGTTCGGCAGGGACACGTACGGGCTCTTGACCATGCGTTTGAGAATCCAGAACGTCAGCGGCGCAAGACGATAGGCCACGACCATCGGGCGCTTGTACAGCAGCGCTTCCAGGGTCGCCGTGCCTGACGCGATCAGGACCGCATTGCACGCCGCCAGGGCCAGGTGAGATTGGCCATTGAGCAAGGTCACCGGCAGATCACGACCGGCCAGCAGCTCTTCGAGTTGGGCGCGACGCTCGGGGTTGGCGCAGGGTATGACGAAACGCACGCCCGGGCGCATGGCACGCAGGCGTTCGGCGGTATCGAGGAACAGCGCCCCCAGACGGCTGACTTCGCCGCCCCGGCTGCCGGGCATCAAAGCCACCAGCGGACCGTCCGGCAGACCGAGTTCGGCCCGCGCAGCAGAGCGATCGGCTTCCAGCGGAATGGTGTCGGCCAGCGTATGGCCGACGAACCGTACCGGTACGCCTTTCTCTTCGTAGAATCTGGCTTCGAACGGCAGCAGCGTGAGCATCAGGTCGCAGCCTTCGCGGATCTTCAGCACCCGCTTCTGCCGCCACGCCCACACCGACGGGCTGACGTAGTGCACGGTCTTGATTCCGGCCTGACGCAGCTTGAGTTCGATATTGAGGTTGAAATCCGGTGCGTCGATGCCGATGAACACATCCGGTTTTTCAGCGATGAGCGTGGCGATCAGATCCTTGCGGCGCTTGAGCAGTTCACGCAAGCGTCCCAGGACTTCCACCAGCCCCATGACCGACAGACGCTCCATCGGAAAATAGGAAGTCAGGCCTTCGGCCTGCATCAGCGGGCCGCCGACACCGATGAACTCCACCGCAGGGTGCTGTGCCTTGAGGGCACGCATCAGGCCTGCGCCCAGAATGTCACCGGAAGCCTCCCCCGCCACCAGCGCAATAAGCAGATTGGCCATGGTCAGCGGGTGATGCCGCGGGTCGACGACTGGATGGAGTCACGGAACACCGCGACCTCCGGGAACTGGGCGGACAGTTCGGCCAGCTCGGCCAATGCCTGCTCAACGGTCAGTCCCTGGCGATACACCGTTTTGTACGCACGGCGCAGGGCGTGGATGGCGTCTTCGCTGAAACCGCGACGGCGCATGCCCTCGAAGTTCATGCTACGCGCTTCGGCCGGGTTGCCAAATACGGTGACGAACGCCGGAACATCCTTGCCGATGGCCGTGCCCATGCCGGAAAAGCTGTGGGCACCAATGTGGCAATACTGATGCACCAGGGTGAAACCGGACAGGATCGCCCAGTCATCAACGTGCACATGGCCGGCCAGCGCAGTGTTGTTGACCAGAATGCAGTGGTTGCCGATGACGCTGTCATGTCCGATGTGGGCATAGGCCATGATCAGGTTGTGATCACCCAGGGTCGTTTCGGAACGATCCTGAACGGTGCCACGGTGAATCGTCACGCCTTCGCGGATGACGTTGTGGTCACCGATCACCAGGCGGGTTTCTTCGCCCTTGTATTTCAGGTCCGGCGTGTCTTCGCCTACCGAGGAAAACTGGTAGATGCGGTTGTGCTTGCCGATACGGGTCGGACCTTTGAGGATCACGTGTGGCCCGATGACCGTACCCTCGCCGATTTCCACACCTGCACCGATGATCGACCACGGGCCGACCTCGACGCCATCAGCCAGGACGGCCGATGGATCGATGATTGCGCGAGGGTCAATCAAACTCATAGCTTGCGTTCCGCACAGATGATTTCAGCCGAGCAGACCGGTTTGCCATCGACCGAAGCCTGGCATTCGAACTTCCAGATCTGACGCTTGCAACTGATGAACTTGGCTTCCAGGATCAACTGATCGCCCGGCAGCACTGGCTGGCGGAAACGCAGTTTGTCGGAGCCAACGAAGTAATAAAGGGTGCCGTCGGCCGGTTTCACGTCAAGCATCTTGAAACCGAGGATCCCGGCAGCCTGAGCCATGGCTTCGATGATCAGCACACCCGGCATGATCGGGTGCGCCGGGAAGTGACCGTTGAAGAACGGCTCGTTGATGCTGACATTCTTGTAGGCGCGAATGCGCTTGCCTTCCGTATCCAGCTCCACTACCCGATCCACCAGCAGGAACGGGTAACGGTGAGGCAGGTATTCGCGAATCTCGTTGATGTCCATCATTTCGGGGGGAAGCCTATGTAAAGATTGGGAGCGCGACTGACGCGCACTCCTCTAGCAAATCAAGGAGGCAGTCCAGAGGCTGTGCACACTTGATATGGAAATGGTATCAGCCTTCAGATGAAGCATTACCGTCGGGGGTCACTTCCCCGAACCGCTTTTCCAGCTGTTTCAAACGTCGCGCGATGTCATCGAGCTGACGAATACGGGCCGCGCTTTTGCGCCATTCGGCCGCAGGTTGCATGGCTGTGCCGGAAGAATAGGCACCCGGCTCGGTAATCGAGTGGGTCACCATGGTCATTCCGGTCAGGAATACGTTGTCGCAAATATCGATGTGCCCTACCAGGCCAACACCCCCGGCGAGCATGCAGTGCTTGCCGATTTTGGTGCTGCCGGAAATCCCCACGCATGCCGCCATGGCGGTGTGGTCACCGACCTGCACGTTGTGGGCGATCTGAATCTGGTTGTCGAGTTTCACGCCATTGCCGATCACGGTATCGGCCAACGCACCGCGGTCGATGGCGGTGTTCACGCCGATCTCCACATCGTCACCGATGGTCACGCCGCCGATCTGGGCGATCTTCTGCCAAACACCCTTCTCATTGGCAAAACCGAAGCCTTCACCGCCGAGCACGGCGCCGGACTGGATCACCACCCGCTTGCCGATCCGCACATCGTGATACAGCGTGACTCGCGGGGCCAGCCAGCCGCCCTCGCCGATTTCGCTGCGGGCTCCGACAACGCAATGCGCGCCGAGCGTCACGTCTGCACCGATTCGCGCACCGGCTTCGATCACCACGAAGGGACCGATACTGGCGCTCGGGTCGACCACGGCATCCTCGGCAATCACGGCCGTCGGATGGACGCCGGCAGCGGCCTTGGGTTTCGGATCAAACAGATGGGAAATGCGTGCGTAAGCCAGGTAAGGATCAGGCACCACCAGCGCATTACCGGCATAACCTTCCGCGTCGGCAGCCTTGAGCAACAGGGCTGCGGCTTGCGAGCCAGCCAGGTATTTACGGTATTGGGGGTTTGCCAGAAAGCTCAACTGAGCTGGGCCAGCCTCCTGCAAGGTGGCTAGCCCAGTGATTTGCTTCTCGGGGTCGCCACTCAGGGTGGCGCCGAGGAACTCGGCCAACTGGCCGAGCTTGATAGTCACGGTCATGGGTTACTTCAGCTGATTCATGCGCTCGATAACCTGGCGCGTGATGTCGTACTGAGGCTTGACATCGATCACTGCGCCACGCTCGAACACCAGGTCAAAACCACCTTTCTTGATGACTTCTTCCACTGCGCTATCCAGTTTCGGCTTCAGTTGCTTGAGCATTTCGCGGTCGGCAACGGCTTTTGCTTCATTCAGTTCCTTGGACTGGAACTGGAAGTCACGCGCCTTTTGCTTGAACTCAAGCTCCAGACGCTCGCGTTCGCCCTGCTGCATCTTGTCACCACCGGCCATCAGACGATCCTGAATACCCTTGGCGCTGCTTTCCAGTGTCTTGAGCTTGGTCAGTTGCGGGCCGAACTTTTTCTCCGCATCTACGGCGTACTTCTTGGCTGCGTCGGATTCCAGCAGTGCCATCTGATAGTTCAGAACGGCGATTTTCATGTCGGCAAATGCCGGGCCTGCCACCAGTACGGAGGCCAGGAGAACCAATTGAGTCAACTTACGCACGATGCACTCCTACAAAATCCATTGTCGTTGTCTTGGGTCAGACGCTTAGAACGTCTGGCCCAGGGAGAATTGGAACACTTGAGTTTCAGCTTCATCCGGTTTCTTGATCGGCATCGCCAGGGCAAAGCTCAGCGGGCCCAGCGCGGTGACCCAGGTCACACCGACACCGACGGAGCTGGCCATGTTGCTCAGACTGATGTCGTTGCACTTGGTGTTCGACGACGAGCCATTGGCGTTGGTAGTGTCCTTGCACTGCGAATCGAACACGTTACCCACATCCCAGAATACCGACGTACGCAGAGAGCGTTGATCCTTGACGAACGGTAGCGGGAACAGAACTTCCACGCCGCCCTGAATCAGGACATTGCCACCGAACGGCAGCGGGTCCTGGTCCGGGTCTACCGATGTACCCGGGTTGGTGCCACGGCTCGGGGTACTGCGCGGACCGAGCGTGCTGTCTTTAAAGCCACGTACCGAGTTGAAACCACCAGCATAGTAGTTTTCATAGAACGGCAAGCCGTCGGTCGAACCGTAGCCGTCACCATAGCCCAGCTCGGTGTGCAGACGCAGGGTGTAGTTTTCGCTGATCGGCTGGAACAACTGACCACGGTAGTCGAGCTTGTAGAACGACAGGTCGCTGCCTGGAATCGTGGTTTCCAGCGTCAAGCTCTGGGAACGGCCACGGGTTGGCAATACACCCTTGTTCAAGGTCGACTCGGACCAGCCGGCCGATGCCTTGAAGTTCAGGTAGTTATCACCTTCCTTGTTAACGAAGTCGAAAATCTCGTCAACGGTGTACTTACCGGTCTTGATCTTGTCCTGTTGAGCGGACAGACCAAAGGTCAATCGTGAAGTCTCGCTGATCGGGTAGCCCACGTTCACGCCGGCACCCAGGCTGTCGACCGCATAACTCGCTACGTCGACGTCGAGGTCTTTGTAGTCGGTGGTGCGGTAGAACGCGTTGTAACCCAGGCTCACGCCATCGGCGGTCCAGTAGGGGTCAACGTAGCCGAAGTTGTAGCGGCTCTGGTATTCGCTGCGGGTCAGACCGACGCTGACGCGGTTACCGGTACCGAGGAAGTTGTTCTGGGTGATCGAACCACCGAGGATCAGACCGGCGCTCTGGGCGAAACCGACGCTGGCAGTGATCGAACCGGAGGCCTGCTCTTCAACGCTGTAGTTCACGTCAACCTGGTCGTCGACACCTGGCACGGCCGGGGTTTCGACGTTGACCTCTTTAAAGAAGCCCAGACGCTCCAGACGGGTCTTGGACTGATCGATCAGGTAGGTTGAAGCCCAGCCACCTTCCATCTGACGCATTTCACGGCGCAGCACTTCGTCCTCGGACTTGGTGTTGCCACGGAAGTTAATGCGGTTGACGTAGGCACGCTTGCCCGGATCGACGGCAAACAGGATATCGACGGTGTGATCTTCGTCGTGCGGTTGTGGCACGCCGTTGACGTTGGCGAAGGTGTAACCCTCGTTGCCCAGACGACGGGTGATCAGTTCGGACGTGGTGGTCATCAGCTTGCGCGAGAACACCTGGCCTTTCTGCACCAGCAACAGGGATTTGACCTGGTCCTCAGGGACTTTCAGGTCACCGCTGAGCTTGACGTCACGAACAGTGTACTTCTCGCCTTCGTTGACGTTGACGGTGATGTAGACGTGCTTCTTGTCCGGGGTGATGGACACCTGGGTCGAAGCGATATCCATGTTGATATAGCCGCGATCCAGGTAGTAGGAACGCAGACGCTCCAGGTCACCGGACAGCTTTTCACGAGCGTACTTGTCGTCGTTCTTGAAGAACGACAGCCAGTTGGTGGTTTTCAGTTCGAACAGGTCGGTCAGGTCTTCCTCGGGGAAAACCGTGTTGCCCACCACGTTGATGTGCTGAATGGCGGCGACGGTGCCTTCGTTGATCTTCACTTTCAGGCCGACGCGGTTGCGCGGCTGCGACACCACTTCGGTATCGACGGTAGCCGAGTAACGACCTTGTGCAACGTATTGACGCTGCAGCTCGTTACGCACACCTTCAAGGGTCGCGCGCTGGAAGATCTCGCCTTCGGCCAGACCGGATTGCTTGAGGCCTTTCATCAGGTCTTCGGTGGAGATCGCCTTGTTGCCTTCGATCTCGATGCTGGCGACCGAGGGACGCTCGACGACAGTGATCACCAGGACGTTGCCTTCGCGGCCCAGCTGGATATCTTGAAAGAAACCGGTTTTGAACAACGCACGAGTGGATTCCACCAGGCGACGATCATCCGCCTGCTCGCCGACGTTCAACGGCAAGGCACCAAAGACGCTACCCGCGGAGACCCGCTGGAGGCCATTGACGCGAATATCAGAGATAGTGAAGGACTCGGCGTGAACTTCGGCGATCATCAATACGGTGAGAACCGCAGTTAGCAGCAGACGTTTCATGAAGTCCTTTCTTATTCCAACTGGCAATAAACAAACTGCCGCAAAATGCGGCAGATTCGCAATTCAGCGAAGCGTTACAGACGACCCAGATCGTTGACCAGAGCAAGCAACATCACTCCGACCACCAAGCTGATACCAATCTGTATCCCCCAACCTTGCACCCGATCCGACAAGGGACGACCACGCGCCCACTCGATCAGATAAAACAACAAATGCCCCCCATCCAGCACAGGAATGGGCAGCAAATTCAGAACCCCCAGGCTAATACTCAGATAAGCAAGGAAATTCAGGAAATCAGCGACGCCCGACTGGGCAGAAGCGCCCGCCACTTTAGCAATGGTTATCGGTCCACTCAAGTTTTTTACCGAGAGCTCGCCGAAGAGCATTTTCTTCAGTGAATCCAGCGTCAGGACGCTCATGGTCCAGGTACGACGGGCACCCTCACCAATCGCTGCCAAAGGACCGTAGCTGACCTCGCGAATCATTTCCGGTGGCCAGTCGACAGCCTTCACGCCCGCCCCCAGGTAACCGCTTGGCGACTTCTTCTCACCACGTGCAGCCAATGTCACAGGGACGTCGATTTGAACACCGTCGCGCTCGACGCGCAGCACGATTTTGGTATCAGGACGCGTACGAACGGTGTCGACCACCTGCTGCCAGTCATCCAGCGCCTTGCCATCAAGCGTCAGCAGACGGTCGCCGGTTTTCAGCCCGGCTGCCTGGGCCGGACCTTTCGGGTCGAGTTCGGCAAGAACTGGCGGCAACGCCGGACGCCAAGGGCGAATGCCGAGGGAGCGAATCGGATCCGGCTCGTCAGCCCCCTTGAGCCATTTATCGAGTGCCAGCTCACGCGGCGTATCAGCCGTGGAACCCTGCTCGCGCACCAGTAACTGCAGTGAACCGCTTTCGCCCAGACGCCGCACCAGTTGCAGATTGACCGCAGCCCAGCCCGAGGTCGGCTCACCGTCGATCGCGACGATTTCCTGACCGGCGCTCAGTCCAGCTGTCGCGGCGATGCTGCCGGGCTCGACAGAACCGATGACCGGGCGAACCTGCTCGCTGCCGAGCATGGCCAGCACCCAGAAGAACACCAGCGCCAGCAGAAAGTTGGCCACAGGGCCGGCCGCGACGATGGCAATGCGCTGACGTACGGACTTGCGATTGAATGACTGATGAAGCTGATCGGCCGGTACTTCGCCTTCGCGCTCATCAAGCATCTTGACGTAGCCACCCAGCGGAATGGCCGCGACCACGAACTCGGTGCCCTGTTTGTCATGCCAGCGCAGCAGCGGCATGCCGAAGCCCACGGAGAAACGCAGAACCTTGACGCCACAGCGACGCGCGACCCAGAAATGGCCGAATTCGTGAAAGGTGACCAGCACACCCAGAGCGATCAGGGTGCCGGCAATCATATAGAGCGCGCTCATCTACTTTCTCCGCAATCCTGTCCAGTGCCGCGTGAAGCCATCTGTTGCAAAACCTACCGGCCGTAACGAGTCAGCCACTGCCCGGCCAATGTACGGGCGGTTGCATCGGCGGTGAACACCGCATCGAGATCATCCAGCGCCACCACAGGCTCCAGATTCAAGACCTCCTCGATGATACTCGCGATTTCCAGGTAGCGAACCCGTCCGTCGAGAAACGCCGCAACCGCCACTTCATTCGCCGCATTGAGCATGGCCGGGGCGCTGTTTCCCGCCTCGGCCGCCTGCCGCGCAAGCCGCAGGCACGGGAAGCGCTCTTCG
Source organism: Pseudomonas glycinae (assembly GCF_001594225.2). Classification (GTDB taxonomy): domain Bacteria; phylum Pseudomonadota; class Gammaproteobacteria; order Pseudomonadales; family Pseudomonadaceae; genus Aquipseudomonas; species Aquipseudomonas glycinae. The sequence continues at coordinate 3,539,018 of NZ_CP014205.2, read as the reverse complement.
TCGGGCGCTTCGAAATCCAGGCGTGCTACAGCGAACAGATCCAGAGGCGCCACGCCCGAATCGATACGCTCCGGCCATGCCAATGCATTGGCAATCGGCGTGCGCATGTCGGGATTGCCCAGCTGCGCCAGCACCGAACCGTCCACATAGTCGACCAGTGAATGAATCACACTCTGCGGATGAATCACCACTTCAACTTGCGAAGGTCTGGCATCGAACAACCAGCAGGCTTCGATCAATTCGAGCCCTTTGTTCATCATGCTGGCCGAATCCACGGAAATCTTGCGCCCCATCGACCAGTTCGGGTGGGCACAGGCCTGGTCCGGTGAAACATGCGCCAATTCGGCCATTGGCGTCTGCCGGAAAGGACCACCGGAAGCTGTCAGCAAAATCCGACGAACCCCGACGTTACCCAGCCCGCGAGCAAAGTCCTGCGGCATGCACTGGAAAATTGCGTTGTGTTCGCTGTCGATCGGCAACAGGACCGAGCCGCTCTTGCGCACCGCCTGCATGAACAAGGCGCCGGACATGACCAGCGCTTCCTTGTTGGCCAGAAGAATCTTCTTGCCCGCCTCGACAGCCGCCAGAGTCGGGCGCAAACCCGCCGCGCCGACAATGGCCGCCATGACGGCATCCACCTCAGGCGCAGCAGCGACCTGACACAAGCCTTCCTCGCCAACCAGCACCTGCGTCGACAGGCCAGCGGCTCGTAAATCGTCCTGCAGGTTGCGGGCAGCACCGGCCTCCGGCACTACCGCATATTTGGGGAGATGGCGAACACACAGGGCAAACAGTTCGCTCAGACGGGTAAAACCGCTCAGGGCGAAAGCCTGATAACGATCCGGATGCCGAGCGATAACGTCCAGCGTACTCAGACCGATCGATCCGGTCGCGCCCAGGACGGTAATCTGCTGTGGGCGACTCACGATGCCGCCATCCACAACAGCACTGCAAAGACCGGGATCGCCGCCGTCAGGCTGTCGATGCGATCCAGCACGCCACCATGCCCCGGCAGCAGATTACTGCTGTCCTTGATGCCGGACTGGCGCTTGAACATGCTTTCGGTCAGATCACCCACCACAGAGATGAAGACAATCACCGCTGCACCGATCAACCCCTTGAACAGTTGCGCCACCGTCCAGTCACGGAACAGTGCGACCAGGGTGGTGATGACCAGGCTCAGCGCCAGACCGCCATACACGCCTTCCCAACTTTTGCCGGGACTGACTTGCGGCGCCAGCTTGCGCTTGCCGAATGCACGACCGGAGAAGTACGCCCCGATATCAGCCCCCCAGACCAGCACCATCACTGCCATGATCAACCAGTTACCGAGCGGGTACTGCTTGATCAGCACCAGCCCCTGCCAGGCAGGCAACAGAATCAGCAAGCCGATCACCAGTTTGCTGGCGGCACTGGACCAGCGCTCGCTGGAACGCGGATACGTCAGCACCAGCCAGGTCGCCAGTGCCCACCAGATTACCGAAGCACCCAGCACCCAAGGCGCCAGCCCCGGAAGGATGTACATGACAAACAGCATCAGCGCGACGACCGCCGCGTAGCCGACACGAAATGCCTGCGCGGTGAAACCGGCCAGACGCGCCCACTCCCAGGCACCCAGACTCACGACCAGCCCGATGAACAGAGCAAAGCCGGAACCTTCGAGCAGGAAAAAACCGCCCAGGGCGATCGGCAACAGAATCAGTGCAGTGATGATGCGTTGTTTAAGCATTAAACCCGGGCTCCAGCTTCGACCTGCTCACTCGTTTTACCGAAGCGACGCTGGCGCAAAGCGAAATCGGCCAGCGCATTGCGCATGGCTTCGTGTTTGAAGTCCGGCCAGAACAGGTCGGAGAAGTACAACTCGGCGTAAGCCAACTGCCACAAGAGGAAGTTGCTGATGCGATGCTCGCCGCCGGTGCGGATGCACAGGTCGGGCAACGGCAGATCACCAGTGACCAGACAGGTCTGCAGCAGATCCGGCGTGATGTCTTCCGGTCGCAGATGACCCGCCTGAACTTCACGCGCCAGACGCTGCGCCGCTTGCGCAATGTCCCACTGACCGCCGTAATTGGCGGCGATCTGCAGAATGAAGCGGTTGGCACCAGCGGTCATCGCTTCAGCCTCACGCATGGCTGCCTGAAGCTCGGGATGAAACCGCGTACGGTCGCCGATGATGCGCAGACTGATGTTGTTGTCGTTCAGGCGTTTGGCTTCACGACGCAGCGCCTTGAAGAACAGGTCCATCAAGGCGCTGACCTCGTCAGCCGGACGCTGCCAGTTTTCACTGGAAAAGGCGAACAGGGTGAGCACTTCGACCTTGGCCTCGGCACACACCTCGATCACCGCCCGCACAGCATCCACGCCAGCCTTATGCCCGGCGACACCCGGCATAAAGCGTTTTTTCGCCCAGCGATTATTGCCATCCATGATGATCGCGACATGGCGCGGCACCGTGGACGGCGCAGTCTGCTTGGTCTTGTCCATTTAAAACTCGACCCTTATACGGCCATCAGGTCTTTTTCTTTCTCGGCCAGCTTGGCGTCGATTTCAGCCACGAACTTCTTGGTCAGGTCGTCGATCTCGCCTGCGGCGCGACGCTCTTCGTCTTCGCTGATTTCCTTTTCCTTGACCAGATCCTTCAGGGAGCTGTTCGCATCGCGACGGATGTTGCGCACGGCAACACGGGCGTCTTCTGCCACGTCACGCGCCTGCTTGGTGAAACCGCGACGGGTTTCTTCGGTCAGGGCCGGCATGCTGATCAGCAGCAGCTCACCCAGATTGGTCGGGTTCAGGTTCAGACCCGCGCTACCGATAGCCTTGTCGACGGCGCCCAGCATGTTGCGCTCGAACGCAACGACTTGCAGCGTACGGGCATCCTTGACGGTGATGTTGGCCACTTGCTTGATCGGGGTATCAGCGCCGTAGTAAGGCACCATCACACCTTCCAGGATGCTTGGGTGTGCCTGACCGGTACGGATACGGCCGAAGTTGTGAGCCAGGGACTCAACGGATTTCGTCATGCGCTCTTTGGCGTCTTTCTTGATTTCGTTGATCATTGTTGGACTTCCTCGATCAGAGTGCCTTCAGCGCCACCATGCACGATGTTCAGCAGGGCGCCCGGCTTGTTCATGTTAAATACGCGCAGCGGCATCTTGTGATCGCGGCACAGGCAGATAGCCGTCAGATCCATTACACCCAGCTTGCGATCCAGCACTTCATCGTATGTCAGATGATCGAACTTCTCGGCATGCGGGTCTTTGAACGGGTCAGCGGTGTAGACGCCATCGACCTTGGTCGCCTTGAGCACGACGTCCGCGTCGATTTCAATGGCGCGCAGACAGGCTGCCGAATCCGTGGTAAAGAACGGATTGCCGGTACCGGCCGCGAAAATCACCACATCCTTGGAGTTCAGGTGGCGCATGGCCTTGCGACGGTCATAGTGGTCGGTCACGCCAACCATGGAAATGGCCGACATCACGATGGCCGAGATATTGGCACGTTCCAGCGCGTCGCGCATGGCCAGGGCGTTCATCACAGTGGCCAGCATGCCCATGTGGTCGCCCGTGACCCGATCCATGCCGGCCTTGCTCAGCGCTTCACCGCGGAACAGGTTGCCACCACCAATCACCAGACCGACCTGAACGCCGATACCGACCAGCTGGCCGACTTCCAGCGCCATGCGATCCAGCACTTTCGGATCGATCCCGAACTCTTCCGAGCCCATCAGGGCCTCGCCGCTAAGCTTGAGTAGAATGCGTTTATAGCGAGCCTGATAACCACTGCCCTGCTGAGCCATTGCGAATCTCTCCTGCGGCGTATTTTAAAAATTCTTTGCGAGCTGTTTACAGCTGGCGTTCACTCTAGCTTGGCGCTGCTTCAGCGCCATCGGAACATGGCTTTGTAAGTCAGTTCCAAGGGGAAACCAATTAAAAATTGATAACCCTATCTGAAAAGAGGCTGCGCGCGTGAGCGGGCAGCCTCTTTCGGGCGACAGTTGAAAAACTGTCTTATTGCTTGGCGGCAGCCAGCTGGGCAGCAACTTCTTCAGCGAAGTTGTCGACCGGCTTCTCGATGCCTTCGCCTACTTTGAAGTAGGTGAAGGAAACGATTTCAGCGCCGCCTTTCTTGGCCAGCTCGCCAACCTTGATTTCAGGGTTCTTGACGAACGCCTGCTCAACCAGGCTCGCTTCTGCCAGGAACTTGCTGATACGGCCCTTGACCATGTTCTCAACAATGTTTTCTGGCTTGCCTTTGATTTTTTCTTCGTTCAGCTGCAGGAACACAGCTTTTTCACGCTCAATCGCTTCGTCGGAGACTTGCGAAGGCAGCAGGAACTCAGGGTTGCTTGCAGCAACGTGCATCGCGATGTCTTTGGCCAGCTCGACGTCGCCGCCTTTCAGGACAACAGCAACACCGATCTTGTTGCCGTGCAGGTAGGTGCCGACGACGTCGCCTTCTACGCGCACCAGGCGACGAATGTTGACGTTCTCGCCTACTTTGGCAACCAGTGCTTCGCGAGCAGCTTCTTGAGCAGCGATCAGCGGAGCAGCGTCGGTCAGCTTGTCAGCGAATGCTTTGTCGACGCTGGCAGCAACGAAGTTTTTGAAGTCGTCCTGCAGAGCCAGGAAGTCGGTCTGCGAGTTGACTTCGATCAGAACGGCAGCCTTGCCGTCGTCCTTGATGGCGATAGCGCCTTCAGCGGCAACGTTGCCAGCTTTCTTGGCAGCCTTGATGGCGCCCGAAGCACGCATGTCATCAATGGCTTTTTCGATGTCGCCGCCAGCCTTTTCCAGGGCTTTCTTGCAATCCATCATGCCTTCGCCGGTACGCTCGCGCAGTTCTTTGACCAACGCTGCAGTAATTGCTGCCATTTTCAAATTCCTCTTGGATAGGTTTTCAACCATTCCACCCGATCGAACGGGCGTTCAATTCTTCCCGAACCTGTTTGTAGCCGCTGCACGTTACAGATGCTGTAGCTGCGCTGCCGACAGATGGTTTTCGAGGTGGCAAAAAGGGGGCCAAGCCCCCTTTTTGCTTACTGAGTCAACGCCAGGGCGTCAATTACTCAGCTGCAGCCTGAGTTTCTTCAGCTGCGAATTCTACAGTACCGCCAGCAACGTTGTTGCGACCGCGGATGACTGCGTCAGCCATCGAACCCATGTACAGCTGGATAGCGCGGATTGCGTCATCGTTGCCTGGGATGATGTAGTCAACGCCTTCCGGGCTGCTGTTGGTATCGACAACGCCGATGACCGGGATGCCCAGCTTGTTGGCTTCGGTGATCGCGATGCGCTCGTGGTCAACGTCGATCACGAACAGTGCGTCTGGCAGACCGCCCATGTCCTTGATGCCGCCCAGGGAGCGATCCAGCTTCTCAAGATCGCGAGTGCGCATCAGCGCTTCTTTCTTGGTCAGCTTGGCGAAAGTACCGTCTTCGGCTTGTACTTCAAGGTCACGCAGACGCTTGATGGAAGCACGGATGGTCTTGAAGTTGGTCAGCATGCCGCCCAACCAGCGGTGATCGACGTACGGCGAACCGCAACGTGCTGCTTCTTCAGCAACGATCTTGCCAGCGGAACGCTTGGTGCCGACGAACAGAATCTTGTTTTTGCCCTGGGCCAGACGCTCTACGAAAGTCAGAGCTTCGTTGAACATTGGCAGAGTTTTTTCAAGGTTGATGATGTGAATCTTGTTACGCGCGCCGAAAATGTATTTACCCATTTTCGGATTCCAGTAACGGGTTTGGTGACCGAAGTGCACACCGGCCTTCAGCATATCGCGCATGTTGACTTGGGACATGATAGTTCCTTGATAAGTCGGGTTGGGCCTCCACGTATCCCAATGACCAACCATTGATCCGAGGATCAAAGGCACCCAGGCCATCGTGTCGACACGTGTGTGGGTTAATGCTCCCGGGGCTATCCCCGGAAAGCGGCGCATTTTATACCACAGGGACGACGCAAACGGAACCCGGAATCTGCAATCGCGTCAGGGACATGCGCGCCAGCCCCTTGGAATCGGGACAATGCACCGCATTGTATAGAGAGAAGCGATGCACGCAGGCGCGGATTTGCGCCTTTGGTCTGTTAGAATCGCGTTTTTCGGGGCCGCCAAATCAACAGTTGCGCCCCTGTTCGTATCAGCAAGCGCCGCCGAGCGCAGAGAGAGCCTGTATGACCGTCACCCTCAAAACCCCCGAGGACATCGCTGGCATGCGTGTCGCCGGCAAACTGGCCGCCGATGTGCTGGAAATGATTGCCGAGCACGTCAAGCCGGGCGTGACCACCGATGAGCTGAACCAGATCTGCCACGACTATATCGTCAACGTGCAGCAGGCCATCCCCGCCCCGCTCAACTACAAGGGCTACCCGAAGTCGATCTGCACCTCGATCAACCACGTGGTCTGCCACGGTATCCCGAACGACAAGCCGTTGAAAAACGGCGACACCCTGAACATCGATGTCACCGTGATCAAGGACGGCTACCACGGCGACACCAGCCGCATGTTCCACGTCGGCACCGTGCCGGTCTGGGCCGAGCGCCTGTCGCAGGTCACCCAGGAATGCATGTACAAGGCGATCGAAATCGTCAAACCCGGCTGCCGCCTCGGTGACATCGGCGAAATCATTCAGAAGCACGCGGAAAAGAACGGCTTCTCGGTGGTGCGTGAATTCTGCGGCCACGGCATCGGCAAGGTGTTCCACGAAGAACCGCAGATCCTGCACTACGGCCGCGCCGGCACCGGCATGGAACTGAAGGCCGGCATGACCTTCACCATCGAGCCGATGATCAACCAGGGCAAGGCCGACACCAAAGTACTGGGCGACGGCTGGACCGCGATCACCAAGGATCGCAAGCTGTCGGCACAGTGGGAACACACTTTGCTTGTCACCGACACTGGCTACGAGATCTTCACCCTGCGCAGCGACGACACGATCCCGCGCATCTCGGCCTGACCCAGACACCGCTCCCAGCCTATAGAAGGAAAGCCAATCGATGCCGCAGGTGGATCCCGAACTTTTCGACCGCGGCCAGTTCCAGGCTGAACTGGCCCTGAAAGCGAGTCCCATCGCGGCATTCAAGAAGGCGATCCGCCAGGCCCGCGAAGTGCTCGATGCACGCTTTCGCGCCGGGCGCGACATTCGGCGGCTGATCGAGGACCGGGCATGGTTCGTCGACAACATCCTGCAAAAGGCCTGGGATCAGTTCGACTGGAGCGAAGACGCCGACATCGCGCTGGTCGCGGTCGGCGGCTACGGTCGCGGCGAGCTTCACCCCTACTCCGACATCGATCTGCTGATCCTTCTGGACAGCGCCGACCACGAAATCTTCCGCGATTCCATCGAGCGCTTTCTGACGCTGCTGTGGGACATCGGCCTGGAAGTCGGTCAGAGCGTTCGTTCGGTCGACGAATGCGCCGAAGAGGCCCGCGCCGACCTGACGGTGGTCACCAACCTGATGGAAAGCCGTACCATCTGCGGCCCCGAGCGCCTGCGCCAGCGTATGCTCGACGTCACCAGCACCGCGCACATGTGGCCGAGCAAGGATTTCTTCCTGGCCAAGCGCGCCGAGCAGAAGGCTCGCCACCACAAGTACAACGATACCGAATACAACCTGGAACCCAACGTCAAAGGCTCGCCCGGCGGACTACGGGATATTCAGACGATTCTGTGGGTAGCCCGTCGTCAGTACGGCACCCTGAACCTGCGCGCCCTGGCCGGTGAAGGGTTCCTGGTCGAGAGCGAGAACGCCTTGCTGGCCTCCTCCCAGGAATTCCTCTGGAAGGTGCGTTACGCCCTGCACATGCTGGCCGGTCGCTCCGAAGACCGCCTGCTGTTCGATCACCAGCGCACCATTGCCGGTCTGCTGGGTTTTGAAGGCGACGACGCCAAACAGGCCGTCGAAAACTTCATGCAGCAGTATTTCCGGGTGGTGATGAGCATCGCCCAGCTCAGCGACCTGATCATCCAGCACTTCGAGGAAGTCATCCTCGCCCCGGAAGACGAAGCGCCGCCGCAGCCGATCAACTCGCGCTTCCAGCTGCACGACGGTTACATCGAAGCACGCAACGACAACGTGTTCCGCCGCACGCCGTTCGCCATGCTCGAGATCTTCGTGCTGATGGCCCAGCAGCCGGAAATCAAGGGCGTACGCGCCGACACCATTCGTCTGCTGCGGGAAAACCGTCACCTGATCGACGACAACTTCCGCAACGACATCCGCAACACCAGCCTGTTCATCGAGCTGTTCAAGTGCAAGATCGGCATCCACCGCAACCTGCGGCGGATGAACCGCTACGGCATTCTCGGGCGCTACCTGCCGGAATTCGGCTTCATCGTCGGGCAGATGCAGCACGACCTGTTCCACATCTATACGGTCGATGCGCACACGCTGAACCTGATCAAACACCTGCGCAAGTTGCAGTACACCCAGGTGTCGGAGAAATTCCCGCTGGCCGCCAAGCTCATGGCCAAACTGCCGAAGCCTGAACTCATTTATATGGCTGGCCTGTATCACGACATCGGCAAGGGCCGGCATGGCGATCACTCGGAAATTGGCGCAGTGGATGCCGAGGCGTTCTGCCAGCGCCACCAACTGCCGGTCTGGGACAGCCGCCTGATCGTCTGGCTGGTGCAGAACCACCTGGTGATGTCGACCACCGCCCAGCGCAAGGATTTGTCCGACCCGCAGGTGATCCATGACTTCGCCCTGGCGGTCGGTGACGAAACCCGTCTCGACTACCTGTACGTCCTGACCGTAGCCGACATCAACGCGACCAACCCGACCCTCTGGAACTCGTGGCGTGCCAGCCTGTTGCGCCAGCTCTACACCGAAACCAAGCGCGCCCTGCGCCGTGGCCTGGAGAACCCGGTGGATCGCGAAGAGCAGATCCGCCAGACCCAGAGCGCAGCGCTGGACATACTGGTACGCGGCGGCACCGATCCGGATGACGTCGAGCAATTGTGGGCGCAACTGGGTGATGACTACTTCCTGCGTCACACCGCCGGCGATGTGGCCTGGCACACCGACGCCATCCTCCAGCAACCGGCTGACGGCGGTCCGCTGGTGCTGATCAAGGAAACCACCCAGCGCGAATTCGAGGGTGGCACGCAGATCTTCATCTATGCGCCGGACCAACACGACTTCTTCGCCGTGACCGTGGCCGCGATGGACCAGCTCAACCTGAACATTCACGACGCCCGGGTCATCACGTCCAGCAGCCAGTTCACCCTCGACACCTACATCGTGCTCGACACCGATGGCGATTCGATCGGCGACAATCCGGTCCGGGTCAAGCAGATTCGCGACGGCCTGACCGAAGCTCTGCGCAATCCGGCCGACTACCCGACGATCATCCAGCGTCGAGTACCGCGCCAGCTCAAGCATTTCGCGTTCGCCCCGCAGGTGACGATCCACAACGATGCCCAGCGCCCGGTGACGGTGCTGGAACTCACGGCACCCGATCGCCCGGGCCTGCTGGCACGGGTCGGCGGGATTTTCCTCGAGTTCGACCTGTCGCTGCAGAACGCCAAGATCGCCACCCTGGGCGAGCGGGTGGAGGACGTGTTCTTCATCACCGACGCCCACAATCAACCGCTGTCCGACCCGCTGCTGTGCAGCCGTTTGCAGGATGCCATCGTCGAACAGTTGAGCGTCAATCAGGACCCCGATATCAAACTGTCGCGCATCAGCATTTGATTGCGCGCCCGGATTCAATCGCTTTGCACGAGATCCCGCACCGATGAACAACGCTCTGTCCCAGCTCCAGCCCTACCCGTTCGAAAAGCTCCGCGCCCTGCTCGGCAGCGTCACGCCAAACCCGGACAAGCGCCCGATCGCGCTGTCCATTGGCGAACCGAAGCATCGCTCGCCAAGCTTTGTCGCCGAGGCGCTGGCGAACAATCTGGAGCAGATGGCGGTGTACCCGACCACCCTCGGCATTCCGGCCCTGCGCGAAGCCATCGCGGCTTGGTGCGAACGTCGTTTCAACGTGCCGAGCGGCTGGATCGACCCGGCGCGCAACGTGCTGCCGGTCAACGGCACCCGTGAAGCGCTGTTCGCTTTCACCCAGACAGTGGTCAATCGTGGCGACGACGCGCTGGTGGTCAGCCCGAATCCGTTCTATCAGATCTACGAAGGCGCAGCGTTCCTCGCCGGCGCCAAGCCGCACTACCTGCCATGCCTGGACGAGAACGGCTTCAACCCGGACTTCGACGCGGTATCGCCTGACATCTGGAAGCGCTGCCAGATCCTGTTCCTGTGCTCGCCGGGCAACCCGACCGGCGCGCTGATTCCGGTCGACGTGCTGAAAAAGCTCATTGCCCTGGCCGACGAATACGACTTCGTGATCGCCGCCGACGAGTGCTACAGCGAGCTGTACTTCGACGAACAGACCCCGCCGCCGGGCCTGCTCAGCGCCTGCGCCGAACTGGGTCGCAAGGACTTCAAGCGTTGCGTGGTGTTCCACAGCCTGTCCAAGCGCTCGAACCTGCCGGGCCTGCGCTCCGGTTTTGTCGCCGGCGATGCCGACATCCTCAAGGGCTTCCTGCTGTACCGCACCTACCACGGCTGCGCGATGCCGGTTCAAACCCAACTGGCCAGCGTCGCCGCGTGGAATGACGAAGTGCATGTACGCGCCAACCGCGCGCTGTATCGCGAGAAGTTCGACGCTGTGCTGGCGATCCTCAGCCCGCTGATGGATGTGCAGCGCCCCGATGGCAGCTTCTACCTGTGGCCGAATGTACAAGGTGACGACGCTGCGTTCTGTCGGGATCTGTTTGCCGAAGAGCACGTGACCGTAGTGCCGGGCTCCTATCTGTCGCGGGACGTCGATGGCGTCAATCCGGGCGCCGGACGCGTGCGCATGGCGCTGGTAGCCCCCTTGGCGGAGTGCGTGGAAGCGGCCGAGCGCATTCGCGATTTCGTCTTGCGCCATAAGTAATCGCTCACGCCCGTGCCGGGCAATCCGGCACGGGCGATCAAACATGACGTAACACTTCCCCCGCTTTTTCTACCCCACCTTTACGCTGGCCAGACGTTAGTCTTGAGTCGCGTCATTGTGCGCACCACCCAAAATCAACCTGCAACTTCATGGACGAAGTCAATAATGAAAGAACTTCTGGATTGCCAACTGATTCAATGGCCGGACGACCAGGCCGCTTACATCGCCGCCATCAACGAGAACCCGGCGAATGCCGGCACCCAAAGCACAGCAGGCTCTCGCCGCAAACGCTCCGTGGTCAATTATTCGAAACTCTGGGCAAATGGCCGAACATTGAAAATTGCTTTTATTGACGCACCCGACGCCGATCATAAGACAGGGATTATCAATGCGGCTCGTAAATGGCTGGCCTATATCAACCTGACCTTCGAATTCGTCGACGATCTGAAAGGCGATATCCGCATCGCAACCCGAAACAATGACAACAGTTCAATGCTGGGTACCGATGCCCTGTTGATACATCCCGACCATCCAACGATGAATCTGGGCGTCAAACCAGAGCATCCCGATTTCGAGACCATCGTGATCCACGAGTTCGGCCATGCACTGGGCGCCCTGCATGAACATCAGCATCCTCAAGCCAATATTCCGTGGGACAAACCCAAGGTTTACGAGTTTTACCGGAATCGGGAAATGAATCCGCTGACTCGCGAACAGGTCGACCGCAACCTGTTCGCGACTTTCGATACGCTGGATGCGATTTATACGAACTACGACAGGCGATCGATCATGCATCATCCTGTATCGAACGATTTGACCATCGGCAACTGGGAAGTACCGATAAACCGCAAGATCAGTAAAAAAGACAAACAATTGATGAAGCTGCTTTATCCAAAATAATTCGGACATTTCAAACTAAAAAGTTTGCCAGGTGCAACGCCTGGCAAACTTGAATTGAAAACACACAACCTTACATCAAACAACTTTCACAAACTAACATCTACCACTAACTTCAACACCACCCGAACCCATCGGATCCCGGGAAATTCAACTATCAATTTTACAAGCAAGGACACTTGAACATGATTCCGACTATCACCGCCCCCGGTCGTAAAAAACGTGCGATTGGCAAACCGGCTCACTTCTGGACACCAGGTCAAACATTGCGCGTTGCCTTCTTAAACGGCGACCAGCCGTTCAAGGATGCGGTCAAGGCTGCTGCCAGCGAATGGCTGCCGTACATCAATTTGAACTTTGATTTCGTCGAGGGTGAATCGGGAGATATCCGAATCAGCAGCGAGCCCGGGATTTACTGGTCGATGATTGGCACCCACGCACTGCTGATCGAGGACGGCCCGACCATGAGGCTGTCGCCGGATCTGCAGGCACCGGCGTTTTTCGCCGCCAACGTCATGCACGAGTTCGGGCATGCGCTGGGGGCCGAGCATGAGCACCTGCATCCGGAATCGAACATCCCCTGGAACAAGGCAGCGGTCTATGCCGCGCACTGGGTCAAAGAAAACGCCGACGAAGACGATTACGCCCGCCGATCTGTCGATGAACGCTACTTCAACCTGCTCGACGCCAGCGATTTCGACCATTTGCCCTACGATCCGAAATCGATCATGCACTACGCCGTGCGTCAGGACTGGACCCACGGCGACTTCAAGATTGATCTGAATCTGGAGCTCAGTGAAAAGGACAAGACGTTCATGTCGAAGGCCTACCCCTACCCTGCCGAACAAGCGCAATAACCCATGCGAACCAAAGTGACGCCATTATTTGACCGAGCCCAGATTCGCCTCACTCAAGTCCAGTTCGCCCAACACTTCACGCAGAACGTCATCGCCAATCTGGTGCTGACGACTGAGGCTGTATAACTCAAGGCGTTGCGCGCGCAGTGCCTTGAGGCGCAAGCGGCGTTCGAGCAGATCCATCTGGAACGCCAGCGCCTGGGCTTCCGCCGAATCGTTGAAGACCTCCAGTTGATGGCGATACTCGGACATGATCCGCGCCTTGAGCTCCGCTGCCAGGGCGGCTTGCGCGGCGTCCTGCGGGTTGACCTCCTCGGTCTCCAGCGCATGGATCGCTGCTTCCGCCGTCTTGCGCCAGGCGTCGCGCACTTCCTGACGACGCTTGTCGTCCGGACTTTTTTCGATACCGCGCAACAGCAACGGCAGCGCAATACAGGCCGCCACCAGCGATAACAGAATCACCCCGGCGGCGATGAAGATCAGCAGATCGCGCTCGGGGAACGCCTCGCTGCCCATCAGCATCGGCACCGACATCACGCCCGCCAGGGTCACCGCACCGCGCACGCCGCCGACGGTCAGCAGCCAGCAGGAACGGGCGGTCGGCACCTGCGTCAGATCACCCTTGCCGCGCAAGCGACGCAGCAGCACCGACAGCCGCCAGATGCTCTGCACCCAGATGAAGCGCAACAACACCAGCGCCAGGAAAATCGCCACCACATCGAGACAGCGATAGAACAGGGTCGGCCATAACGATGTCTCGTGGCTGACCACCGCTTTAACGATGTCCGGAAGTTGCAGGCCGAGCAGCAGGAAGATCAAACCGTTGAAGGCAAACTCCAGCAACGACCAGACGCTGCGGTTGAGCAACCGGGTGCTGGTCTGGCGCGGCAGCAGATCGAGCCAGCTCTGCATCATCCCCGCCGCCACTGCCGAAAGAATGCCCGACGCGCCAAGCCGCTCGGCCAGCACGTAAGCGGCGAATGGCAGCAGCAACATGAACACCACGTGGGTCGCCGGATCGTCCCAGCCCCGGGCAATCATCCAGGCGCGCAACCTTCCGACCAGCCAGCTCAGCGCCACGCCGACCGCAAGCCCGCCGACGGCCACCAGCACGAAGGTCAGGCTGGCATTGGCCAGGGAGAATGCACCGGTCACCGCCGCGACCAGCGCGAACTTGAACGTCACCAGGCCTGAGGCATCGTTCATCAACGCCTCGCCTTGCAGCATGTGCATCAGCGGCGTGGGCAAGCGGTTCTGCGAAATCGCCGAAACTGCAACCGCATCGGTCGGCGACAGCACCGCTGCCAGTGCAAAGGCCACCGGCAACGGAATCGTCGGCAGCAGCCAATGAATGAAGTAGCCGGCACCGACCACGGTAAACAGCACCAGCCCGACCGCGAGCGTCAGCACCGGCCCGCGCAGGCGCCACAATTCACGCTTGGGCATGCGCCAGCCACACCCCAGTTTAGGATGGCTTGAATCGTACTCCATTCTGCGCTGCCATTATGGACACATCAGGAGGAGCCACAATGGCCGTCGAACCCATCCAGCTCAACATCCTCAAGCTACGGCGACTAGCGCTAAGCACAGCGATGACGCGTGATGCTGACGGGCACCCGCTTCCCAGGACAGCTGGAGAGCCTTTTCCCTTCGTGAGCTGGCTAGGAGAAGAGCTACCGGAGTACACCCATTACCCTGCCCTCCTGATGAGCGATGGCGCTCCTTGGCATCACGGAAATTTGTATCTCCTCAGCAAAATCGAAGCGAGCCATCACAACGGCACGGTGGACGCCCAGACGCTGATGACCATCGCTCGCGAACTTCGCCTATTCATGGCCGAAATGAACGACGCAGGGCTAAATTATCTTGAGTTCCCGACTCGCAAACTCAGAAGACCGACTTACTATTACGCCGCCTTACTGAACAGGAAAGTTGACGCGGGAGAGATGGGGGAGTCCACCAAAGAAAAGAAATTAGGATGCGTTTTTGGATTCTACACTTGGCTTCGTAGGCAGCACGACTTCTCACCAGAAAACTCGCTCTGGGACGAAACCACAAAGATAGTTAGCTATCTGGATGACAAAGGTTTTGAGCATCAAAAAGTCATAACAAAAAACAGCCTAAGAGGCTCCAAGTCGACAATTGCAAAATCCTCCGAGGACGGAACTATTAACGATGGTGGAGTTCTGCGACCACACACCCGAAAGGAACAGCTGAACCTCATTAACTGCCTTCTTCAGACAGGCAATACCGAACTACAGTTGATGTGCCTAATTAGCCTCATTAGTGGTGGACGAATTCAGACCGTTTTGACGCTGAGAACCCACCATATTCGTCGAGACGCAAAGGAAAACGGCACTAGGAAATTTGCACTGCCAGTAGGGCGAGGGACTGGTATTGACACAAAGAAAAGCAAGAGACATGTACTCTACATTCCTGAGTGGTTACATTATCGACTTGCTGTATACATCGATTCGCCTAGATACCTAATGCGAAAAAACAAGGCGTCGGCTAGCGTCCAAGAGAACGACTATATTTTTATCACAAATGACGGCATCCCATATTATTCAGCGAAAGATGATGCCGCGACGGCTGATTATACGAACATACCCAAAGGTGATGCGCTTAGACAAACCATACGCCGAGAGCTTCAGCCCCTTCTCGATCAGTGCCCCACTCCCTTTAAATTTCGCTTCCACGATCTGAGAGCTACCTTTGGAATGAACTACGCAGAGGATCTCTGGGCGAGAATCAATAAGGACGAATTGAGCTTTATTAGCGCCTTAAATAATCTTAAGGACAGAATGGGGCACTCAAAAATTGAGACAACTCTCCTCTACCTGAATTACCGAATTACTTCAGCAGATTTGAACGTCGGCTACGAGGCCATTGAAACCACGCTGATGGAATCATTCTAGATGGCCAAGCAAACTTATTACAAAAAACTAATTGAATTCAGCCCAGCCCATCATGGGCTAGCGGACATTGAGGATTTAATCAATACCCTTAACCTCACAAAATCATACCTAGTATTTGAAGATGTCAAGCTGCCCACCTACCTTTTCGCTTTTGAGGCTGCGGACAATCAAAGGCCTTCGAGTCCCTCTAGATTCAACGCAGTAAGAAGACTACTGGTTTCAATTTCCATATCGTTTCTGACAGGCGCCCACAGGCCTAAGTCATTACCCGGTATCGTCTCCAATCTCTGCAACCTAGTAAGATGGGCTGACAACAATAATCTTCCTGACCTAATGTCAAACGCAACTTCCTACAAAAATGCGGTTGACAGCCGGGTGAGCCACCTGCGCAAAGAACTGCTGAATGGGAAATTAGGTGAGCATACGGTGGCCACTGAAACAACTCACTGCATGATGGGAGGTTCCTGGATATTTGATTTGCCCATGTCATATTTTCAGGAGGGCGTCAAACGCATCAAACGATCCAGAAAGAACCTTGACTCAATCACCGAGCCACCCTCTTATCATGACATAAAGGAATCCTACGCTCTAAACATAAAGCTGTTTGATCAGCTCACCGACTTTCTCATAAATAAAAGATCATTTCCGCATCAGATTACGTTACCCAGGGAAAAAGTCTGGGTTTTACCCAACAAATCTTGGGGCGCCACGGAGTGCATGCTCGCGAATCTGCCCGAATGGGGAAAGAGCAAATTCTGGAATTACAAGACGGGACAAATCTATTCGTTAGAGGAGGCTACCCAATGGGCATTCACCTCTTCGGAACGACCAACAGATCGGTGCATTGGGAAGTTAGAGAAAGAGAGCCTCAAGCTCAAAGAAGCCAATAGTGACTTTTCCTGCTGGCAACGGGTGACCCTGGCTCAATGGGCGCATGATGCCTACCTAACAGTGTTTACGGCAAACACCTCGGCCAACGAAGAATCCATTATATCATTCACTTGGGACGACTCCCTACTACTCAAGGATTGCATTTACAGGAAGACCCCTAAGCTACGCACCATAAAGTATCGGGCCCATGGCAAAGAGGTTTCCTTTGAAATCAGAGCCAAGACTCTTAGCTCATTTGAAAAATTTCTGGAGCTACGAAAGTTTTTGCTCAACGGAAGAGAGCACAAATATCTTTTTCTTTCTCTGTATCGGAACAACGAAGTCCGGCGCCTTCCCGTTAATGCTTTACGCCGGCACTACCGGCGCATCCAGGCCCAGCTTTATCCAGATTTTGTAGGCATTGATTACCGCGAGTGGCGAGCGATTAACGGAAGTACCGCCTTCGATGCTGTTGGCGCCGAAACCGCTTCGACCATACTTCAAAATTCGCCAAGGAGCGTCATCAGAAGCTATTCGAAGGGAACCTTTGAAAACTGGGAGAAGGATTTTTCGGAATACTTCAACGCCTTCTCGAAAGAATTCATAAAGTTCAAAAAGAAAGCCATCCCAATTGGCCATTGTAACGCTGAAAACGACCCGAAGTCCTTAATACCGACAGTACCTCTTCAACCGGACTGCTTACATTTCGAAGGGTGTCTGAACTGTGATAAGTTTTCGCTGCATGCAGACGCCGAGGACATCCGTAAAATTATCAGCATGCAATATGTGATTCTTGCTTCCGAACCAGCAGCCAAGTCAAAAGAGAGCTTCGATTACGCTTTCTCCGGGCTGCTACGCAAAGTCGACTGGATACTCACAGAAATATCTTCGATCGACGAAGCCCGGAATAAACTTGTCCAAGATATCCGGCATGACGTTTTTCAGCACGAGGCGATTACGGAATACTGGCAGTTCAAACTCGATATGCTTGTCCAGATGGAGGTCATACAGTGAGCAGGGCAAATACCAAACGCAAGACCGAACTGACTGGGGCGTCGCTGGTATATGCGTCTGCCGAGGGGTTTGATTTTTTCAACCCTGACCCTGACTTCGTAATGACTTATGACAGAGAGGGTCAGCCGCTATCCAGATTCGTTAATAACTACTGGAGCTACGCGGCTTACTCCCCTACTGCTAACGGCCCCAATAATTGCTGGTTTCAAAGGCCAGAATCACCAAAGTCTCTAGAGTGGGATGCCCTGACCCACCAGCAGAAGACAATATTGGCCGCAATCCAGTTATCGAAATTCTCGCCATGGCACGAGCACCTGTCCGCCGCCTACATGCATACAGCAAATGGTGTTTTGAACCGTTTGAAGAAGCGTTGCTTCGAATCAGGTCTCAACTTGTACGAGGTACTGTCCGACGCAAGCGTGCTTACTAAGATCACTAAAGGATTATATGCCGGCGATCTCGCAACACTCCGAGGCATTCTGACTAGGCTCAGTGGGGCCACCATAGAGAATTTCGGCCATTATTTTAATGCCGGACAAGTCATCCCATATCTGAAATCTCGGAAGCAAGAAGGTTTTCAACACCCCGTCATTCCATCACGAATACTTTTCGAAAAGCTGACCTCCATTCAAGAGGTAATTGACGACTACCTTCGAAACGAAGAAGCGATTGTTCGCGTCAATAACATCTCACTTCTTTGTCATTCCTACCTCACCGGCTATGAGTGGCATTACGATGTGCCGGACACAATGGTGAAATCTGCAACTAACTTTCAGCGTGTCGCCATTGAACTCGGGCTAACTGAACTGACAGAAAAATACAATATTAATTCTGCCGCCAGCCTAAGCGGTTTCCTCGGCCTGGTACAGTACTGCGCGTCACTTCAGGTAATGGCGTATTCCGGTATGCGCCGAGGCGAAGCCCAGAGCTTGAAGTATAATTGCTTGAGGGTTAAGAAGCGTCCCTATGGAAGAATCCGGCACCTAATCGGGATCAGTACGAAGTTAACACGACATCGCTTCTTAACCTCTTGGATCACCTGCAAACACGTGGTTCCAGCGATTAAGGCCAGTCAGTCTATTTGCCGGCTCGCAGCACGAGCGCTTTATATCGAAGACTCAGATCTCGATGACCTACCCCTGTTTATTAGCAGGAGTTATCTGAATTTCAGTACACTCAATTCGCGATCTGAGCAATCCATTGTTGGGGACTACAAAGTCTCCAAGCTCAACTCAATCGACCACGATTCAGATCTACCGCCAATCATCATTCAGCAAGCCGATCTGGACGAATTGAAAGAGGTTGCACCATTCCAGGACTGGGACATTGGTGGAAACTTTGCAGTCGGGCAACCCTGGCCATTTACGTTGCACCAGCTACGGCGCTCCCTAGCAGTTTACGCTGCTAAAAGTGGCTTGGTACGGCACTCCTCACTCAGAAGGCAGCTCAAGCACCTCTCGGTAGAAATGTCTCTTTATTATGCTCGCGGCTCGTCCAGGGTGCGTAGCGTTTTTAACCCGTCGCCTGACCATATCATGCACGACTTTTCAAAAGACAACCTGGCGGAGCTGGACTCTATCATGTACATCAGGGATGTTCTTATGCGTCATGATGAGGTCAAAGGAGGACACGCTAAGGTGTTACACGCAGAAGTTTATGGGGCGCCGATCCTGATCACGCTCTCGGACAAAGAAAAGACTCTATCTGAATTCAAAAATGGTAGGAAAGCGTGGCGCCCGACTTTTACAGGCGGGTGTACAAGCATCAATGGTTGTGAAATGGTAGCACACCCTACCCTAACACGATGCGTGTCGGGCAATGGATGCCCCGACGCTGCGATACTTCCTGATAAGATAAAATCTGTTATGACTCAGCAACAGAAACTCATTTCTGTTCTGGACGTAACCTCTTTAGAGTATCGCTCAGAGATCGCACAACTTAACGACTTAGAGCGAATCTACGCAGAGGTCACCCAGTGATCGAGAACACTAGAAAGCATGGCCACTACTACCAAGCAATAAGCCGAATGCTTAGCAACACCACTATAGTTGTGCCTAAAGGTACTGTGATAAACAATGACTCCGTTGCCGTCGAGGCAGGACGTAAGCCTGGTGCAATAAAAAGCGGCAGAGAGTCCAACACCCTGTTGATCCAAGCCATTGATGAGGCCCGTGCAATCCAGGCGAGCACCTTAAAAAAAACTAAGCCTGCAGTGAAAAAGGACTACAAATCTGAAGCAGAACATCAACGCGCATTACTAGAAGCTTCAATTGGCCGTGAGATAATGCTCCACAACAAGCTCCACGAGCTTGAGGCTGAGTTGCAGCTATACAAATCGTCCAAAATTGTCCGACTACCTACTCGCAATGATAAAGGCGGTAAGTCGTGATATGCCTGAGTGACATCTGGAGGCTGTCCAGTGTCACTCTGACCTTGCGAGGTATCCGATAATCATCAACCCTGCCCTAGATTCGCCTCACTCATGTCCAGCTCGCCCAGTACCTTGCGCACCACGTCATCCCCGACCAGGTGCTTACGATGGAGGCTATAGAGCTCCAAGCGCTGCGCCCGCAACGCCGTCAACCTCAGGCGGCGCTCAAGCTGATCCATTTGTTGAGCCAAGGCGCGCGCCTCTGCAGTGTCGTTGTAGCTCTCCAGCTCTTCCCGGTATTCAGCCATCAAGCGCCCTTTCAGCTCTGCAGCCATGGCAGCCTGAGCGGCATCTGGGGCTGCGCCTGGCACAGCTACGTCTTCTGCCTCCAATGCGTGGATGGCAGCTTCAGCAGTGAGTTTCCAAGTTTCCTGCACTTCCTGCTCCAGGGCCTCATCCGGGCCTCTGTCTACCCCACGGAGCAACCAAGGCAGCGCAATGCAGGCCGAGACCAGCGACATCAGGATCACGCCAGCAGCGATGAAAATCAGCAGATCGCGCTCGGGGAATGACGCGCCAGGAGAAATGAGCAGCGGTACCGACATAACGCCCGCCAGGGTTACGGCCCCACGCACACCACCCAAAGTCAGTAGCCAGCAAGAACGCGCTGTTGGTAACAACGCCAGTTCGGGCTTCCCGCTCCAGCGACGGATCTTACCGACACCCCGCCAGGTGCTTTGCACCCAAACGAAGCGCAGCAATACCAGCACCGCAAATATCGCGATTACGTCCAGGCAGCGATATGCAAGCGTGGGCCACAGCGATGATTCGTGGCTGACCACGGCCTTGATGATGTCGGGCAATTGCAAGCCCAACAGTAAAAATATGAGCCCGTTAAAAGCAAATTCGAGAAGTGACCAAACGCTACGGTTGAGCAACCGGGTGCTGGTCTGTCTTGGCAATAGATCGAGCCAGCTCTGCATCATGCCGGCAGCCACTGCCGAGAGAATGCCCGAAACACCCAAGCGCTCGGCCAGCACATAGGCGGCGAATGGCAGCAGAAGCATGAACACCACGTGGGTCGCCGGGTCATCCCATCCACGGGCAATCATCCACATACGCAGGCGCCCAAGCAGCCAGCTCAGTGCGACGCCCACCGCCAGGCCGCCCAACGCGACAAGGAAGAACGTGATACTTGCATCGGTAAGGGAGAACACGCCGGTAATGGCTGCGGCTAAGGCGAACTTGAAGGTTACCAGGCCCGACGCATCATTGAGGAGCGCTTCGCCCTGCAGCATATGCATCAAGGGCTTGGGCAGCCTGCCTTGAGTAATAGCCGATACGGCCACCGCATCTGTGGGTGAGAGCACAGCTGCCAGGGCGAACGCCACTGGCAAAGGGATAGTTGGAAGGATCCAGTGAATGAAATAGCCCGCCCCGATTACGGTGAACAACACCAATCCCACGGCGAGGGTCAGAACGGGGCCCCGCAACCGCCAGAGCTCACGTTTCGGCATTCGCCAGCCATCGACGAAAAGGAGCGGAGGTAGGAATAAAAAAAGGAAAAGTTCTGGGTTGAGGACGACATGTAGGCCCAGATTAGGCCAAGCCAGCAGAGCACCTGCCCCGATCTGCACCAGTGGCAACGGAATGGGGAGCAGCCGACCAGCTAGCTTTGAGACGCTCACGAGCGTCAGCAGGATTAGGACGGTGTAGGCTGACTGCATACGGCATTTTCCTCTGAATCCAGTACAACTCGGCGAGATCGAATAGGTCGGATCGCCATTTGAAACAATATGTTAAGTCGGATGCCCCGGCTTGGCCGCTGCACCATGGTCGCAGCTGCAATCGGGATCTGTAACCATTTATTGCAGAGCTGCTCTGAGCTGGTGATGTGTGCTTTGGTCTCAAGCGAATCCAGATACGAAAGCGTAGGCCTAACTGCACCGCCAGCACGTAAGCTGAGGAAGAAAGTGACGCGGCTGAGGCTACTCCTGAGCAGCGACCTTCGGCTTGGGTCACCAACAGCTCTATCATAGGGCTGACAGCCACCTATGCGCCTTGAGTTTCCAGATCGTTCCGAGGATGAGAAATTGCACCTGGCTTGACCAAGCGTTTTCATCCCACTTGACCACCTGTTTGCATTCGACTTGACCAGCCATTTGCATCGGATTTGACCAGCGCACGGGTACGCCTTGACCGGCAGGTAAGGTGGCCGATAAGGAACACGTGTGGCGCTACCGCGCACTCCAAGAGCACGAGGTCATCATCGTCTTGATGCTGATCAGCGACTTCCAACCGGTAGCAGGCAAAGGCAAAAAACCTTTGCGCGCGAACTGGGTGCGCTTCTGGTTCAAGTCGCGAGCCCAGACATTCTCTGAGTTCTGGAATCTGTCTAACGACCAGAAAGTCATCATTCGCGTGGAGTACGAAGTGCCGGAGGGTCGTCGAGCACTGAAGCCCGATTACGCCTGCGCCTTTGAGGAAATCGACGTTAGCACCAACTACCTTTTGGATCGGCAAGAGGGTGATGATGCGGTTCATGCCTTTGTCGAGAGCATGGTGCTAAAGGCTTTCAGATTGTAATGGGCTACCAAGCACTTCCAGCCGCGAGCTGCTTGCGAACGGCTCCGTAAATAAAGCCTCCAGCTCGCAAGCACAGGCCGATTCAAGATTTCGTCTGCTTCCTGCCCTTGGTGACTGACCAAGCATCAGCAAGCCCTGAGCCGCCTCTCATGGCTTCTGTGCAAACCGGCAGTACGCGTCGAAGTCCTCCAGTGGATAGATATGAAAGCTGGCGATCGTATTCTCGTACCTCACCAGCTCCAAGAGCCCGTTCCTGATCATGATGTGAACCGGGGGTAAAGAAACCGCCTGGCCAAATACGTTGATGTCTTTCTGCTCCGAGGCGTCGAATTCTTTGAAGCGATATCGCTGGTTTTGGAACTGGCTGGCCTCGTCTTCACCCATTCTCGTCGCGCTTCGAATAGGGAATTTGATGCTCTCCAGCGGCTTGTAGAACCCATCAATGGCATCAACGCTGTCTTTCAGCTCAACATAGTCTTCATCTGTGAGACCAGAGGTCAGGTCAACATTGATCGATATACCCAGAAACTCCGTGAGGCGTCTCGCCCACTGTAAATAGGTCATCAAAGTCGTCAGTCGCTTGAAGCCTTCAGGCCGCAAATTGATCGACATGACGTAAAGTCGCTCACCATCGAGCTCAACTATGAGGGAGACCTTCCATCCGTTGAGCGCAGCTTCAGCAAATTGCGCGATTTTCGAGAACCAGGGCAGTTGGTTGACCGGGCGCGACTGCCAGCATTCAACGCTGATGTTGAAGTTCACATTGGAAACCGCGCCCCCATCGTCGACCTCGGCAACGAGCTTGAGCATCCCTGCCATGGATTCCCCCCTGAGGCGGAACGACTTGGTGCCCCACACGATTTCTCCAGGCATATCGTCCAACACCAGCGGTTCTAGGGTGTCCGGATCCGTCAGAATGATCTTCTGAATCACACGGGTAGGAGGGCGAAAAAACTGCATCTTTCCCCCCGCGCCTTTGGTCATGTCCACGATCGCGTCGAACAGTGGCGATCCCTGGATGGCGACGTTGGTCATGTCCAGCTCTAGGCTTTGGCCATGCTCAAACAGCGCGTTGAAACCTGTAGCAGCCACTGGGGCATCTTTTCCCCCTACCGTCATAGCAAGCTGCACGTTTTCCTTCGCATTCACTTGGAAGACGGTACCGTGATGAGGATCGTACTTGGTGATGACATCGAAGCGAGGATCAGTCTGTGACAGGACTTGTGCAGTCGCTGTATGGGCATTCTGAATCGCAGTGGGCAAGAAGCTTTTTGGCAATCCCGTCAGAGTCATGGCCAAGAGATCGGGTGCGTCTTGAGCTGAGGGCTGGCGTTTGCCGAGCTCGGCCTTAGCAGTGGCTTCGGCTTGTTTCTTCCACGCTTTGAGCAACTCGACCGTGTAGGTGTTGACGTCCCGGTCGATTTCATCTGCATGATTCGCGCAGAGCCAAATGCCATTTGAAAAGGCTTTCCTCTCGTTACTGGTCATGCCAGCGTCGAACCGGGCACCGCCAGGCGAGGCGGCACATATGTGCGCCGCTTTACCGACATTGGTCACCCCCTCCTCATCCTGTGGGGCTGATGTGGCGACTCTGCAGCTCGGGTTCGAGCACCGATGTGCGACCCTGTCCCGCAGTCTTTTTATGGTGCTCTGTTTGAAGTCATCGCGTGACATACTTGCCACCTCTGAATCCGATAGTTCGACAGAGTGTACTGCGCTCTGAAGCTCACAGGCCTTGCCTGGCTCGACCACGGCAGTGGCAATCATCGGGTGTCGTTAGAATTCCCACACGGGCTGGCAATGCTCTCATTAATAACATTGCCAGGTGTCTGTTATCCGTTTTAGGGAGAGATCTTATCGTGGCAAGGTTCAAAAAACAGCTAATGCAGTGCGCTATATATTTTAGGAGGTAGGTATTATAGAGTCCAAGTTTCGCTTTACGAGATACAAGCAGAATGTCAGATATATGACTGAGATCGCACAAAGCCACACACAGAGGATCGTGATCACTACACCTCCTACTAATCCAATACTGACCTGTGCCACAGCTGCAACTAATGAAGCTAATATTGAATTGAATAGACAGTCATTCAATCGCTTTAAACCTTTGTAGCGTGGGCCGACCCTAGGGTCTAATGCAAACTGCTTTTTCCAGGTGTCTTCGTAGTTGCTGGTATCATAAACATTGATCTTCATTGTCATGACAATAAAGGTCTTAAGGGATAGCAAGAATGCACCTACGGCTAAGAAACCGGCAAAGAAGTCACTCCGTAGCTTGTCGTCATAGACTTTTGCAAGTTTTGTCATGCCCTCAAGGTCTAGGCATGTGAGCACGGATTTGTAACAGGCGACCAGTCCTGGTATAGAAGCTGCGATAACGCATACTGCAATCATTACCAAGGTGCTGATCAAGAAGACCCAGCCATCGCTCTTTCCAAAGGTACTCATCAGACGTTGGCTCGCAGGAGGTGAGTGTAGTCGGCATGGTCAAATAGATCTACGAGAGATTTCAGGTAGTCATTGTTGGCGAAGTCGTTTGGGTTGATGTCGTCTATCAAAGCTACCACGGTTTCGTACTCTTGCTCCCACAATACCTCAGGCATATCCATGATCTTGATATGGCGGGTTACACCTTCATCATCTTCGACAATAACTTTGCCTCGGTTAATGCCGAATTGCCTGACGGCGGCAGAGATCTCACGTGCCAAACTGTCTACGATATTTGGATTTGTGAAAACAAGCGTCTCTTTCTTCTTTTTTATTCGGTTGCTCAGAGGGGTTGCCTCTAATACCTCAGGCGTCAGGACTGTATAGGTGTACTCCATGCCTTTGATTTTCGCATACTCCTCCAATTGAGCTTTGAGCGTTTCAGGTCTGACTACTACTCCAACCTTGAGGTAGCTTTTATGCGCACGCTGGATTTTGCCAGCTTGACTAGCACTTAACTTCTTGCCGAGCCTTGCTTCTTCGGCAGCGACGGCTGCGGCGATTCTCCGTTCTTTCTCTGTTCGAACTTGTACCTTCAGCAGTCGCTCTAGCACCGATAGTGGAGCGGACTGGTGATAGTGTTGATAAACCCCAATTCCATTTTCTATATTCAATGCAAAGAAGTTGAAGTCCATGATCTGGTTATGCTCATCAAGGTTGTTCACCTTAATTACAGCCCCAGCTGCACCGCCGACATCCAGGGTGCAGAAGCTCTTTTGGTCTTTAACCGTGATTATCACGCCAACGCAGAAGCCTGGAAATGCGGCTGTGTCGAAGTAGAATGTACGATTTTCTTCAAAGACGATCCCAGTTACCCCAGCTGCAATATCCGCAACTGCCTGATGGTCAAATATCGCCGAGTTGAGATCTATGTCGAACGCTGAAACCTTAACCAACATGATTGCTAATCCTTGCAGCAAATTGACCAGAATTTTCGAGGCCTTGGCATAAGTGTCACGCCGCCCCAGCAGCGCCAAGTCGTTCGAAAAACTCCCTGGCCATGAACAGCAATGGAATGTAGCCAGCTTAGTGGCTTTCTGCTACCCCCTTGTGGCGCCGCATGTCTGATCCTGCCAGGACAGCTACCGCTGCCTTGCTCCCTATCAGGTCACTTGCATAACACTGTCCAAAGCTGATCCAACTTGGTCGTGAGGCTTTAGCTCATCAACTCCCGGCGCATGCCCCTGGACGGATCGACCGGTACGCTAACCAGGCGCAGGGTGCCGCGCCCCCACTGTCCAAGACCCCCATGGCCATAAAGCGAGTGAAGTCCCAGTGCGCGGCGTCGTTCAGCGCTTCGCTGACTCCAGCAGATCGAGGTTTTCCTCACCAGGAATACCAATCACGTACTCGACACCTTCATTCTCCAAGCATTGCACTACAACGTCTGCCTTTGACGCGGAGATGGAGAAGTGGAATTCTCTTGCCGCGTTCGGCAGTGTGCCATCCAAGTCAAAGGAAGCAGGAATGAAGGGTCTAGAGGTGCTCGCGGAAGAGGTTCAGAACATCGCACGGGCGGATGTATTAAAGCTTATGGCGGACGAGGGCAAAGCCGCCAAAGCGTTCGAAGACTTCGCTGCCGCTCCGGACGAAAGCATTGATTTCGTGGCCCGGATGAGTGGTGTGCCTGAACATCAGTTCCCTGTGTACCGAGCGATGGTCAGACGCGAGGAGAACGAATATTCCTCCAAAATCGCAGAGCTCAGCGGGACTCTTCAGACCGGCGACGTCATCCTGGTAACCGGCAAAAAATTTAAATCCAAAGCCTTGGTGGCAGCCCAGACCCCGTTCTACTCGAAAGCCAGGGCAAGCCACGCTGCAATGGTGCACGCGAATGTGGTCTGCATCGATGCCAACATGGGTATCGGCGTCAAGCACCACACCATTGCAGAGGTACTGAGTAATGTTGAGGACAACTGGCGGATCATTCGTTTCAACACGGTGACTGACGAACATCGTGAGCGCATGCTTTTGCGAAGCGCTTACTACCTCCAGCAGCCCTACAGCATTAGACCTATCAACGGGGCCGGCGCCAAATGTTCCTACTGCTCAGAACTGGTCAACAAGATCTACCGAGACAGTGGGGTACGATCCATCAAGGTTTCCAAAGGCGTCATGGTGAACCCGTGTCACTTTGATCGTCTAGCTGACAAGGGCGAGGTGTGTCAGGACATAACCGAAAGCGTGCGCCCCTTTGCTCCTTTCTTCCGGGAGTACAAGGAAATGATCGCCATGCAGGCTCATGCGATGGTTGCCGGCCTGAAGCTGAATCGCTATCGCGACAAGCAGCGAAAAGAGCTCCTTGCCGAGGCTCAGGCCCAAGCGAAGGCGGGTAATCTGCCGCATGAAACGCTGGTCAAATTAGCCCAGGGGATTCAAAACCTGGAATCAAAGATGAACTTCCGGTTCTGGGACTCCATACCGCGTTGATGGCAGCCAATACAGCCAATCAAAGCCTGAAAACAGGCAGAAAAAAACCGCCATCAGGGGCGGTTTTTGATGTCTAGCTCGGGGTCTCCAGCTCTCCACGACGGGGTTTAGGGTGCCGTTAAAGAGGTCTTTTACTCAGAGAGGAAATGGTGCTGGACAAATACCAGATGAGGCTACCTATCAAGCATTCGCTGCGTCAAGAAGTGACGCTCACTGACGCCACGATTGAACGGTCTCAGCACCGTGCTCAGCTTTCCATTCCTTCAGAACAGCATGGTTGCCGCCCTTGGTCTGTACGACTTCACCGTTGTGCGGGTTCTTATAGACCTTGACTTCACGAGACTTGCGGGTGGACTTCTCATGAACCTGAGGAGCCTGACGTCGAGTGCCAGCTTGCGGGTCGAGAATGCTAATCACATCGCGAGGCTGTATCCGTATTCGCCAAGCAACGCGCGGAGTTTGTCTTCGAACTGCATTTCAGCCTGGATAGAACCATCATTTTTCATTGCTTCGAGCTCGGCGAGTTGCTGGGCAAGCTGCTGCTCTAGACGGCGGAATTCTGCAAGGCGAGACATTGTTAGCTTCCTACGTTGTTGGTGGGGCAAGAATACAGTCAGTCAACGCCTAACTGCTATCCCGGACTGAAGATAGCTCTCGATCTAAAACAGGCTGTTCACCTCAACGAACACCGATCCGGTCTCTGCGGCAGCTCGAACCTTGCGGTCAATAACGTCGGCGAACGGTATCTGTTTGTCGAACGCGTCGCGGATATCTTTGCCAGAAATACATACCAGGCTTTTCCCACGACCGAAGGCTTCTAGTCCAACATCCGTGAAGCCGTAGTAGCTGATGAACACTCCGCGTGTCCATGCAGCCTTTTCGTTGATCTTGCCCTGAAGGACATGAAGCTCACCAGCTCCAATGGGGTTAGTTACCCACTTCGCTTCGACGAGGTAGATGTCACCGCGACACAGGAAGCTCCCGTCGATCTGTTCCCCGGTATTCCGGAATGGGGCACGTGGTTGGAGATTGGAGGCCTGAAACAGCTGCTGCAGGAACGTTTCAAACGCATAACCACGTGCCTGAGCCGCGAGCTTATGGATATCTAGTAGAGCCTGCTTGAGCTTGGCCGCCTCATCAATGCTGACTTTGCGCACTGCGGCAAATGGGTCTCCTGCAACGCCGCTACTGGAGGTTCCCGATTCCAAATCTTGGATCAGGGTCAGAAAACGCCCTTCCGCACTTGCGACTGGGTCATCTCGACCTTCGTGCAACAAGCGAGCTTGTCGATGGGCCCACACGGCCTTCAAGGCTCGTACACACGTCTGGGTATCTGCAAGGTTTAGGAAGCTGCGAAAACGCTTGGCCTTGGACGTACCATCGGCGGTGAAGAGTTGATCATCAATATCGATCTCCAACTCCCCGAGGAAGAACCGGCTGAAGGTAGCGTTTGAAAAATCCAAAACGTACCCCCCTTCCATCTCGAAGAGAAGATCCAGGAGCTTCATATCAAACGGTTTTATCTTGGGCATGCCACGCGTCCTTGATCAAGCACAGCGAATCGAGCATAGGACATCGCTGTGAAAGACCCAACGGGCTACCGATACGATGATCCTGACCGAAATCCTCGACATGAAAAC
Source organism: Pseudomonas glycinae (assembly GCF_001594225.2). Lineage (GTDB taxonomy): Bacteria > Pseudomonadota > Gammaproteobacteria > Pseudomonadales > Pseudomonadaceae > Aquipseudomonas > Aquipseudomonas glycinae. The sequence goes on along the minus strand of NZ_CP014205.2, from coordinate 3,510,006 downwards.
CTATCATAGCCGGAGGCTCGGTTCGTTAAGCACCAAAACCATGCTCCAGGCGCGACAGTAACTCCAATACATCCTCAACGGTCGCATCTACCGGCCTTTTGTCGGCTAAAGCGCTTGCCTGGGTCATCAGCCAATGCATTGCAAGCGCCTCGCTACCGAACACTCGAATTGCGGCCTCTAGAAGGACAGGATCAATTTTTTTTTCCATTTGTACACCTTGACGGAGCAGCGCCTGGCTCGCTGGGTTCCATGTATGCCGGCTGCCAGAAAACCGCGAGAGGACTGGGAGCCCCAAATGCGCCATTTGCGGATCGACTGGTCGGCGAGCCTGAGCTGACCAACTTTGGCAAGAGATGCGTGCCCGAGTAGCTATCGGGCACATCAGTCCTCGACGGGCTTATGTCCCGTGGCACTTTTTAAACTTCCGCCCTGACCCACACGGACACTGCTCGTTGCGACCTACTGCCCCCACCTGGGAACGGAACGCCACACGCCTGCTTTCACTGATGATGCTGCCAATCAGTAGAGTTTGGCCATGCAGCTCCTGCTTCTGCCAATCTTCCACACCTTCCAGGTAGGGGTCTAGCCGCCTGATTTCAGAGATTGCACCTTGGTGATCACCGCACCGAGCCAGTATCACCGCATACTGACTTCTGACCTGAACCAGCCTTCCGATAAGACCTGCCCCAGTAACGACCGGCAGGACATGCTGTTCCATGACTTCCTTTGCACCCACGAAGTCTTTGATCCCCACAAACTCATCGGCCAGGTCTTGCCCGACCCGCACAATCGACTCGTACCCCTCCACCATTCCATAAAATTTCATGGCATGGATACGTTGCAAGGGCGCTTTCAATCCCTGGCCTTCGCGAGCTTTGGCGTACACTTCCAGGGCGTCCGCAAGGTGCTTGATGTGTTCATGGACATTTGGTGGTCGCTTGATGACCTCCCACAGGACATCCGAATTTTTGCCCATCACAGCTTTAGGCGTCAGCCCCAAGATCTCGAAGTATTCATTGACCACTTTCTCGCACATCGCTTCAGCGGCTTTGTGGCGCTTCAATTTCCACAGTGCGACTGCGTGGTTGTAATCGAATACTCGGCGGTAGTCGGGGTCAGGGATTTTCGGGGTGGCGTACGCTACCGCCTGTTCAACCTCGTCCGCACGGCCCTGGTCGGAGGCCAGCAGCACTTTTCGCATCGCCCATGCGATCTGCTCGCGGGCCTCGAATCCGTGAGTATCAAGAAGCTGCTGCATCATCGAGAGAGGTTCAGCCGCCTCGTCAAAGCGCCCTTCTCGCATGTAGGAAAACACAAGGGCATCAAGCGCCCAGAACGCCTCGTGTGGGTTGAGTTCGTCCGCATCAAGTGCCCGCTTCAAGCTGGAGGTGATGTCGACCGATATCCCCATCTCGTAAAACAGTTCCTCGCCTGCGAGGCCGATCAGGGTCATCACATCGTGGAGCCTGATGAAAACACGCGTGAGTAGCGAAAACCGCGAAACATCACGACTCTTTTCCAGGCTTCGGATCAGCAGCTCCTTCAGCGCTACCAATGCCTCAGTAATCACGGGCTCGCCCATGAGCTCCAGGTGACGTAGGCCTAAAGTACGGACAGCGTCATGGACTTTGAGTGTCTTGGCGCCAAACACCTCAACTGTCCCTGTCGCCTGGATTTTTTTGATGGCCGCTGCTGCGCCGCCTTGGGACAGCTTGAGCGTAGCCGATAGCAAACGGACGACTTCCTCATGCGTGAGCCCTGTATCTGCAAGGCTGACAATGGCTAACGTGTTCTGGGTAACCTCATCGAAACCATCGTAAACGCGAGCCAGGATGACCTCCTGGGCCGTTTCCACTACGTTCGATTGCTGGCCGAGATCGACACAAAGCGCTTCGATGTCGCCGCCATATTCCGACATGGCAACCGCAACGGCGCTGTCAACGTATAGCGGCAACCCACCGGAATATGTTCGGAGCTCCTCAAATGCCTGAGCACTGCCGAACGCGCCGGCGTCACTAGCCACCCGCGCCACGGTATCCAGATCCCACCCGAGAAGCGTCTCACGCCGCAACGTCATGACCGCTTCAAGTTCACGGACGTTTTCATGAGGCTGGCACAGAAGAGTGAAACGGATGTGGCGCGTCGCGTTCAGCAAATCTCGCAGGTGGGCGACTGGAACGCGGTGTGCGTTGTCGATCACAACCACCAAGGGCGCCTGAGCCTGCTCCAAAAATCGGTCGAATGCCCGAATGGCTTCGTAACCGCTAGCACCAGGCAACAGAATCTTCCGAATACCTTCGGGGTCTTTTTGGGAGTACTTGGAGGCAAGCTCGCGCACGATCGAGCTCGCAATCGCGGGCCCTGGGAGGTCACCAACGTCGTAATAGGCACATGGTTCAGGGCTATGCAGAGCCGCGTAGGCTGCCCAAGTCGTTTTCCCGGCACCGGACAAACCGCAAATGATCCGTACCCGCTCCGCCGATACGAGTGCAGGTTCGTTCTGTTGAGGCCTATAGGAGGCAGGCGGCGTAGGAAAATCTTGCAGCTGCACGATCAGTTGCTCGAACAAGCCCGGCAAGTCCGAAGTGCGGAATACGTGCTTGGCGTTTCCGTTGCCGCCTGCGGACGCCAGCATCACCAACCCCGCCATTTTCCAAGTCAGCGCGGAAGGTGAGAGAAGAGAGAACTGCAGCTTTTCAGCCAGGTCTACGCACCACTGGGCCGCCTCCTCCAATTTCACCCACGCAGGCGGAAGGTATTCGGGGGGCGGGGCCTTCGACCCGGGATAGATATAGGTCAGATCCGAGGGCGTCTTTTCCTCGTCTACCTGCTCTTGAAGCGCTCTGCCGAGAGGCTGGTTCGCAACGATCACGAACTTTGCGCTCCCAGAGCGCCCCTCCGGCCCATGCGACTTCCGAATCTGCTCGAAGCGCTCCAATGCACCTGCAACGTCGCCAGGCATCAGCGGCTGAGAACGAGTTTTGACCTGGACATAGACTCGTCCGGCATCGGTACTGAGCTCGATGTCTTCATCAAGCTCGACTAGCACCTCTTTGACGCCGGCAGCCTGCGCCAAGAGCAAGCAGCCCACACCATATAGGTGCTGATACAGGAAACCTCTGTGCAGAGACTCGATGCGCTTGAGCTGGGCAGGATCGAGCACGTCCACAGTATTGAGTTGGTCGTCAGATTGCATAGGGGCTTCCACTTCGCTCTTACAGAAGGCTTTTGTGCTCAGGCAGAACCGAGCACTGGTGACGGTGCAACATTCTGTGGTGATCGGTGTAAAAGATCGAGCAGAAGCGCTAGCGACCGTGACTCGGCATCCCAACACTAGGCCCGATGGCGTCCAGGTTTTTCAGGCGAACGTAGCCACTCTCTTTGCTAACACTTCCAGGCCTCAACCGTGTTGAATCCGAAGGCGCTCAAGGCATCTGGGAATGCCTGCTAGGGCTCCGGCCCCGAGGCGTTCAGGGTCGAGGGCGACAAATCAATTTTTGCTGCCGTAAAACGGGTTCGACCAGTTTCTGACCTCCTCGCACACCTTTTCGTAATGAGCACCATGGATAGGGTTTTGAAGCGGTTGATCCCACGTTACGAAATCACCGTCCGACATAGCCGACAGGATTTCAAAGCTCTGCTTCATTGCCTCTGAAACGAGGACGTGAGCCAGGCTAGGTTCGAGTCCATTTATTCCATGCTCCAACGCTGTGCTCTGAATCGCGCGAAGCCTGAAGGCATGGCCAGGGTAGAAGTTCTCCTGGTGCGACTCATCCATGGGGATGGCTACGCTAAAGCCCCAGAATGTTGCCGATACTGAAATGAGCGCGAAAGTGAAGCACGCGTAGGTAATCGCAATGTGTCTCTGAGGGTGATAGTGCGTCTCGTCGGCAAATTGCCTCTGCTTCAGCTCATCCATCAGGAACTGCATCGCATAGGTATCGGCGATGACCTCTCTCGCGTGCCGCTCCAGCCGCTCTCGATCGGCTGCCGACTCAGCTTCCAGTGGTGCACCTCGCTCCATCCGGCGAACCGCGTGGAGGTTATGAAAATGACCGACTTCATGCAGAACGATGAAGCAGAAGATAGCGAACGTAAATGTTTCGAAGGTTGCCCGGTATTCAGGATCGTGTAACCACCAATAGTCCGGGCTCTCCCAGTCGAAGACGCCATCTTTAAGCCAGACCTTGACGTCGTTACGCCACGGCAAAGGCGCAGCCTGGTAGGTTGAAGGTATGGGCCGGGCATGCACGGTCACTAGGGACGCCAGCTTGAATATCAAATCAAGCATACCCTTCCATACCATCACTACCTTGAGCTCTGAATCCGCGCCGGCTTGGCGCCTGACCCCATCGACAAAGTAGAGACTCACTTTATCGCCGGGCAGTGAAGCGCACATCTTCCTGCCCTGGCGCAGAAGCGAGCAATACATCTGTCCGTCTGGGTCTTCGGCATAAATCTGCAGAAACCCCTCGCCTGGCTTGAAGTGCTTATCAGCTATCCGACGTTCAATATCTTCCATGTCGTCCCTGGCGTATTCATGAGTGACAGCGCCCAACGGAAAGCGCCGACTGCCTGTATGCCACAACCCACAGACATCATGCTACCCGCCAAACACAACGATTAGGTTATCAGCCGACTACCAGCGATCACCGCCCGTCAAAAATTACGCAAACTGCTTTTTCTTGACCGCAAAAATCGTCAGACGGTTGAGGTCTTCAATCTCAAGCCTGTAGCTTTTCTTGGTCTCAGAAAGCACCAGACGCCCCAGACCGAACACTCGGAAATAGTCAGCGTCATCTTCGGCGAGGATGTCGTTAAAGAAGCCTCGGAACCGGTAAGCATCCATTTCCTGCTTGGTGACCTTCAGGTAAACGCCCTTTCCATCGACACGATCGATGAACCAAAACATGAACCCACTACCCTTGCGGGGCTCCAGTCGAGCCCCGCCATGGATAACCCGACTGGGTGAATCGGGTGCCGCTTTCGATATGCTTGGAAAGTAGGAGATAAGCGGCATCTCCCCCTCACCCGTAACCTTCAGTTGCAGGCCAAAGAACTCGGTGCTCGGAAGATCCTTGTGCGCGTTGCGATAGTACTCGACGAGCCGCTCGAAACTGCTAGTGCGGTTTCTGGTTGAGAAGGAATTGCCTTTCGCAACACCACTGCTGCCTTTCCCACGACCATCGGCTGACTTTGATCCAGCATTCCCTGACACCCCATCTCCATCCTTCGGTTTGACGGCGGTGGGATCGAACTCATCAATGAAATCATGGAGCTTACGTTTGGCCTCTCGATCCTTATGCGCAGCCTCTCCTCCCGGGTCTTGATCGCTTACAGCGGGCTCCTCATCCTGCCAGTGGCAACCAAGCGCATGACCCACACCGGGGTCGCGAAAATGCGCTGCCCGATAGGTATCCTGTGGCAAGCTTGCATAGTTCACTGCCGTGACCGTGGGCCGCTTGCTCAACGCCATGCAATCAGCGTAGGAACACTGAAACGTGAAACGAGCTCTGGGCTCAGGCTGCGAGAAGTAGGCCCTGCGTGCATCTGTAATGGAAACGACTTCCCCAAGCTCTAGGCAGTAAGCTTCCGAGACTTGAATCTTTGCGGGCATTCCTTGACGTCCTATCTTGATGGCGAAGCCCTAACTTGCCCAAGGTAATTTCGCCTTAGAGCCAGGCCTCACAGGAGGTAGGTTTATAATGGGGATTGAATCGGTCTGTAAACCGGCCAAAGGCCCAAAATAGACAGGCTCGGACAGCTCTATCTTGTGGGGAAAGGAGCAATGATCTTTTCTTTACAGGATCACTCTGTCGATGGATCGCGTTGCTGTGCCTTACGCCATGCTTCAAAGGCTGATGCAGTTTCGATACGTCATCAACCGATCAATCAGGCGCTTGACTTCCAACGCTTGTACCGCTCCCTGGTCTAGGTCTGACGCTCCAGTGTGGCTAGGGCCTGTACTTGGTCATAGGACAGCCCCTAAGATCTAAAGCCATCACAAATCCAGGGAGTGCCGATCTTGCCGAGCGTATTTTTCTCATACTGCCATGCCGATGAAGCGCTTCGTGATCAGCTGGAAAAGCAGCTCTCGATGCTCAAACGCCAGGGCGTGATCGACACGTGGCATGACCGCCGGATTGGTGCAGGTCAGGAAATTGATGCGGCCATCGACAACCACATCAACAGTGACGAAATCATCCTTCTTCTAGTGAGCCCAGACTTCATCGCCTCAGATTATTGCTACAACATCGAGATGGCTCGTGCCATGGAGCGCCACGCGGCTAAGGACGCGATCGTCATCCCTGTGATTCTGCGCGCGTGTGATTGGCACCATGCTCCCTTCGGCAAGCTGCTTGCCACGCCTGAGGATGGTAAACCGGTCACCCTTTGGCCCGACCGGGATGTAGCTTTCCTGCAGGTGGCGCAGGCGGTACGCAAGGCTGCAGAACGATGCCGCCAGGCTGTGCCCAGTCCTGCATCGCAAATCGAGTGCGTGGCGTCAGTCATTACACAGCCGTCCAGCCAGTCAACTCCTGCCGGCCCTCGGTCGAGTAACCTACGAGTTGCTAAGAGCTTTACCCAGCGGGACAAAGATCAGTTCTTGCTCGACAGCTTCGAGTACATCGCTCGCTACTTCGAGAACTCGCTTCATGAGCTTCAAGCCCGCAATCCTGGCTATGAAGGGGTGTACCGTCGAATCGATGCCAATCGCTTTTCCGCAGTGATCTATAAGGATGGACAGGACGTTGCCAGGGGGACGGTATTTACAGGGGGTCAGCTGGGTGCCGGGATTTACTACAGCCAAGGCGATTCGTTTGCTGGCAACAGCTACAACGAGTCCCTCTCGGTGAACGCTGATGATCAAGCCCTGTACTTGAAAACCCTGGGCATGTCCCACTATGCCGGTCACGACCAGAGGCTGTCTCAAGAAGGTGCTGCGGAAGCGCTGTGGAGCATCGTCATCACGCCATTGCAACGCGGGAGATGACCTCTCTTGGCCAACCTCAGGGTCATAGCGATGGAGTAGTGGCGGACAACGTCCGAGTGGCTTACCGCCCTCTATCGATCCCTGGCATCATTTGCGGCGCTTTGAAGCAATAAGAGCATCGAAGGCCTCCTGGCTCGAAAGCCCCTCACGCATTCTTGTGATCAAGAATTCTGCATCCAATCCCGCAGGGTCAAAATGCGATCGGGCATGCCGGACGATCGCCAACCAGAGCTCGAAAGGGACTGCTGTGTTATCGCCATGCCGGTACCGATAACTTGGGCGCTGCAGCAACGCAGGCGCTCGCATAACCAGGTCGTCACTCAACCGCTGAAATATTTGAAAGGGTGTGTCGCTCATCCCAATGATGGAGGGGTGAGTAAAGCGCCTGATCGATTGAATGGCTGACTCAGGATCGACAGTATGCAGCTCCGATAGGCGTCGCACGTCGGCCTCAAACGCCTCAGGGCCTACTGTCGCTGCCAGGCGCTCGATGATCTCCAGCTCAGGTAGGTTGTGGCGCTCCAACGCGACCATGCGCTTCTCCATAATTGCCCCCACCTAGTTGATACGACGCCCAGCACGACGACTGTCTGAGTAATCACACCACACATTGCCAGGCGCTCATTTGCCCCTGGCACGTGAATCTTAACCGTAGCCGGAGCGTCTGGCGGCGTTCGATCCGAAGGCCCGATGAAGGGGGAGCGATAGTCCAACGTGATCCAGCCAAAATGGTGCTCAATTCATTAGGCCATCAGATACGGCAACAAGTCGACTCACTCGACACTGTCAAATTGATATCGTTAGTATGGCACCTCCGACTAGGTCATCAAGGACGCGTCATGCCCAAGTCAAAAAGCCGCCAGCGAGCAAATCCGGGCTTTGAATCCACAATCTGGATTGATCACACGTACATTATCGAGAGTGCCTCTGCATTTGGGGATGTAGCCATTGCCTTGTCTCAACAATTGAACCCCTATGATGATCCAAGGCTAAATGTACTTTTCACTAACGGCGCATTAGCACTAGAGCTTTACTTCAAATCGCAGCTAGTCGAAAGGGTCTTCGATCCTGCCTTTATACAAATGACGGATGACGATGAAATAGTCACTACAATAGAGCAGTACCTGAATGACTCGCCAGGTGTAGTAACAATTCTTCACAGCCGCCTTGAGGTTAAAAAAGAATTCAGATCCCATGAGCTGGTAAATCTCTATCAATACCTAAATCAAGACACTCAGAATAGAATTCTCAACGCAGTTTCTGATGAAACAGACAAAATACAGACACAAGATGAGATGCTGGAATTCCTTGAGGCAATCAATAATTTCTTCAAAGAAAAACGTTATCACTTTGAAAGCTTTCTCACAGGCATTGAAAGTGACAAAAAATATATTTACACATTGATACCAGTTCTAAAAGGCGTGAAATCAGCGCTTGCCAATATTTGAGTTCGGCGGCAGCCATGCAGTTACCCGATAGATTCTAAAAACTAAAGAACATAGGTTTGCACATGACAAAATTGAAGTGCTACGCTGATTTAGTAAATAATATTTTCGGCCCAGGAACAACAACCTTCAACACCGAAGCTACAACATGGAACAATATTGTTGGAGCAGTAGCTAGCACTACAGATTTTGAGGTGTTTAGGAGGAATTTCGCGGCACGCCTTCACAGACTCAAAAGCGCCATTGACACTAACCAGAACATTTCCGCCCCTATCATTAATGCGGTGAATGGCGTCGCGAAACTAGGTGGATGGGAAGGTTACTATGCAGAACTGGCGGCACTGGATTACTTCCTGAGTGACGCAGAGACGGGGCCTGGAGAAATTAGTCTAGATGTTACCTATGCAGCATCTGACGCAATCGCCTCCGATTTCGGAATGAAAAACATCAACTACGACTTGTGTATCCCTTCAATGGGTGTCGTTTCCGACTTCAAAATCCTTTCAGACAAGAGCGGTGGAATTCTGGATGGAATTTTTGAAGAATTCCGATCTATTAAAGGCATAAATAAGCTCACAATCCTACCTGAATATCCAGAGGATGAAGATTACGACATTTTCCAAAAAGAACGTACCAACCTGTTAAAGGAGCTAGTTGAGGAAATCGACTTAACCTTAAGACCCTCGCACTTCCGTAGCAAGGTTATCGATGGCCTATCCTACCGATTTGGATGGGAAGCTGGTGTAATATTCGCGGAAAGTAGTTACGACTCGAAAACCCACGCTGCAAATCACCAGCGCTTACTCGTAACACATGCAAAAAAATTCTCGCGCAAAGAACCTACATTAATTATTTTTGTCGTATTTCCATGGGCCAGTGAAAAAATCATGCTCTTTAGCACAACGGGCATACCTCAAGAGTTTATTCACAATCTTGGCTCAATATTTTTCGACACAACCACTACGACTCAAACCAAAGCCAAAACCATGAATAAAAAAATTAAATCCGACATTACACTTGCAGACATATCTCGCCATCTTTCCGGAATCATCTTGATTGAGGACAATATAATTTTGTCCACCGAAGACAACGCGATGCTGAAAGCAAGCTATATACTCAATACTAACGCCGTACATAAACTTCATGATAGTAAGCTTGAAACTTATTTGAAGCGGAGGGGAGCAAGCAATCTTGAAATCCTGCCAGCAAGATAAATTCCCTTATTAAGAGGCGCTTCCTTGTAGGTGCTTCAGCGGTGGGCAAACCAGTCATAATGGTCTCGACGCTATGATATCGACCTGCGGTTTAAGGGAAGTATCATGAGCCTGCTCGATGAGCTTGACGAACGCATGGAGACCGTCGGCGAAATTGCCAACCACCTAGAGGCCCAGATGGGACGCTATGAGCGGGGTAGATCCCCGCTCTTCACGCGGCTCAGCATTCGCCTTGAGCCCCCCTGAGGAACTCGCCAAGGCGTCGCGGGATACTGCCCAACCTCCTCTGATCTGCGCATGGATTATGCAGCCTAGATTCACAGCTTCAAGCATGGGTAACCTATGATCAGCATCCCTCTCCAATCACAAGGGATACATTTGTACTCTCCATGGAATTGCTCATGAACGACGTCTGGCTGCGAGAACAAGAAAGAAGGAAGGCCCTCCGGCAACTGGCTGATCTGATGCCTGGCGACCGGGGCGCTCAGGCAGTCTTGAAGAGGCTGGAAGAGCTTGAGCGGCTCGATCATGACGCTCCATTGAGCGAATGCCATCTCGATCCGGATCAACTGGCAGAGCTGCCTAGAGAAGCTCATCCGGTGGGCTGCTGGATCGTGCGCGAACGCGACATCCCAGAACCATGGAAATCCCGCTTTGTCATTGCGCTCGGCCTCGCAGGCAGGGTCGAGGAGGGATATTACCTACAGGATTGGATTGATTTTCTCGACGCGTGGCAACGCGATCTCGCACATGTAGCGCAACACCGTGCGGCATTTGATGATGAGTAATCAATCCAAAAGGTCAGCGGCCTGTAAAGGCCGCACCCATACCTCACGCAAAACCACCTGCTGTTAATTTAGCGAACTACGATTCCATGCTGCGCGAAATCGCTTAAGAGTGTCTTGCGACTCAACATGGCGGGTAGCTTGAAGATGTTCCTGTATCCATACCACAGGCCCATAGGGAGCAGCACTAACCCTATGCCAAACGTGGCCGTAGCGGCAATAATAGCGGCTGGAACTGAAGCAAGCGAAAATACTACACCTTTTAACACTGTTGATCTTGCAATCAAACGGACGTCATCCAGGTCGTATTCGACTTTCCCATTTTTGTTTTCAAAAGCCAAAATAACGATAGTCTTTTTCGAGAGCCTCTTAAAATACCAGGTTCGTGGAGTTTCAGTTGCCATGGCACCATGATTTTTTAGGCACTTTGGAACTACCACTTGTTTAAAATAGAAAGTATTGCCTTGCTCATCTTCAAGTCTTACACGACTATAAAGTGCATCAAGATCGCTAATTGCCTGCACGTCATAATTTTTGATAATCACCGTTATCTTTTCGAGGTCAGCCATTTTTCGTCCTTAAGGCATTAGTTTTAGGCAGGCGCGACTTTTTTGTACAAACCATCATGAGCAGCCAGGTGGCGTGCTCACGGGGCACTGGCTGAGACTGGGGCGACCGGCCACTGGAATCGCCTCCCATTGCCACGAGGACTACCTGGGCAAAAGACTGTCACGAGCTCTGCTCGCTGGAGATCACGTAATGATCTCCTCCGGCGGTACGCACCAGCTTGAAGCCCTCCCTCTCTTCAACACACCACACGGGGGGCGTGGCAACTGTCATTCCGTCCTCCGACTTCCTCGATTGGTCGTTGTAAACGAGCGCCACGTATCTCTCACCCACTCTGGCAGCGCTGAACAAGTACGCGTCAATGTGTACCGACCAGTCGACGCCCTGGGCCCGAACGACCTCACAGGGCAAACCTTGACAGGCGCTCTGCCGTTCTTCGCCCCTCTGGAGGCTTTCCGGCCACTCACGATTTGACATCAGCTTCATTCCCGACAATTCAAAACCACTGCGGATGTAACCTAGCCGCACCGCCTTCTTCGATCGATAGGTCGACGGGGCGCGATGCGATTTAGCGAATAATTGAGGGGGCTCTCGTGCAGCTCCAGCCGGAGCCACGCCCCGTATGACTATCTTCAAAGCCAGGACTGCGCGGCTTGAGCCCGTCACGTCTTGGGACGTCATTGGCTAGCGCTCTAGGAAACGCAAGCGATCCCGCCAACACCACAAAGTACAGTTTTATACATTATGTGATGTGTAACTGTACACGCTAACGTGGCTATATCCTCGCTTTTTGGGGACATCGCCTTGTTGAAGCAAGCGCTTGCGGCAGTCGTTCGGACAATCCGAGAGAATCTGGGTTTCACGCAGGAGAGCTTGGCTCACGCGGCATCGCGGACATACCTGAGCAGGATTGAGAACGCCGAGACCAATCCGACCATCGAGAAATTCGCAGAGCTGGCCGAGGCGCTCGGATTGAACCCTGTGGCACTGATGGCGCTCGTTCTCTCGACCCGCGACAACACCTCCACCGCCGACGTACTCGCCAAGGCTACCGAAGATTTGAAAGCCCTTGAGGCTAAGATCAGCACTGATGACATCAGGGCGCACCTGGCGGGTATGACCATTCAGAAGCGGCCTGCCGCGCGGCCTGCCGACATCCTAAAGCTGCGAAAAGTACTTGAGTGCAGAGGCGCTGGTTTGAGTAAGGCCGAGACCGCGAGGCAGCTAAATCTCACCCGCTCTACTGTCGGTTACCTGTGGGATAGGACGGTGCCTGCGGAAGACTGAACAGGGTTCAATCCCAAGCAATTCCACAATTTTGGCGATGTAGAAGCATCTCTTGATAATAGAATGGCTGGCGATGAGGCCCAACTAACTCGGCCTCTGAGGCTCATGCAGGCACACGGAGCAATTTATCCAGGGCCCGACGTGATTAGCTACAAATGAGATCGCCCTGCGGGCTCCCCTCCTTCTATAGCCCGAGGGGATGGGGACGAACTTGCTCGCCTGGCGAGACTAAGCACGTTTAGCATGCTATTCACAAAGGATAAGTGAAGCAGACACGGATGAATCCAAGAGTAGCAATCTGATATCATGCATATCGATGACAGCAGCTTTCATCAGAGCTGCTTAACGCTGCCTAGATACGGCACGACTCGCTAAGGAAGAGCACTGAGGCATGCAAAACCTTTCATCGAACCCCACCTCGGCACCGGGACAGTACTACGGATTTTCTATCCAGCCGACTCGACTCTGCTTCCACCTCCTCCAGGCGCCTTCCGGATCCGTCGTTTCATTGGAAGTATTGGACGACAATGATGTGGTTCAGCCGGACAATCAAGTCTTGGTTGAGCAGGCAAAGAGCGGGCTCGCCACCAATCCCATTTCAGACTGGTCGACCGATCTATGGAAGACGTTCTCAAACTGGATCGATGCCATTGAGAGAGGCTACATCGATCTGAGTCGTACCCGTTTCCACCTACATATTGTTCAGCAAAAATCAGGGGAGCTAGCGGAACTTTTGCACTTCTCTCACACAAAAGAAATTGCGCTTGAAACCGTAAAGACAATCAAGAAAAGGTTCAACAAAGAAAAGCCAGAAGGCTGCAAGCAATATCTAAAAAAGTTTCTAAACTACGACCCTGAGAAACTCAGCCAGCTGATCACAAAGTTCTCCTGCGAGTGTGGCGACAGCGACCCCATCAAGCCAATCAAAGATTTTCTTTCCAACACCGTGGCCGAGCCAGCCTTGGACGATGTATGTCGGTCAGTGATTGGTTGGATTAAGATTCGGTCTGACGAACTAATTGGAGCACGCAAGCTCGCAACTATTCACAAGGATGAATTTTCAGACTGGCTATCAACGCATTGTTCAAAGTTATCATACGATTATCTCCTAACGTACTCAGTACCTGAGCCCGACCCACTTGAGGTAGCTGCCAATATCCTGAAGCATCCGATAATGATGCGTCAGCTCGAACTGATTGGGCGCGGCGAACGGGACAAGATTAAGGCAATGGCCAACTTCATGCGTTCAAAAACAGGCAAGACGCGTTGGGGCGAAATTGGTTTTGTAGTCGAATCACAGTTTGAAGATTTCATAGATACTCTTGAAAATTTGTGGAGATCAAATTTCCTGGACATCAAAGGAAGCTCTGCAAATCTCACCCCCGAAGAACAGGGTGAATCCGTATACTTACGATGCTACAACCTGACCCCTAAAATTAACGGAAAGGCGACCCCAGAATATATGTCAAGGGGCACCTTCCAATATTTGGCAGACAAACAGGTCATCGGTTGGCATCCCTCCTATAGATCGCTTCTGCCGAAATATCAGGCTTAGACCAACCATACGAATTCAAAAGACGATTAATCCATGGAAGAGATTATTAGACCCAAGCAAGATTTTCGCGAAATCTATCTGATGCAAAATCCGGCACTAGGAGCAGCACTTATATGGAGATTCACTGAAGGCTACGCTCCAAAAGGGCAAGGTCAACTGCCAACCATGCTACTGTTGTTCATCGTACTACCCATTCTATTTCACGAGCAGCTTCGAAATGCAGCCATAACAACCAACCCCTCGTCAGGGCTGCGCGTATTTGCTGGAAAGTTTAAATCGGAACAAGAAATATTGTTTGGCATTCAAGCGCGAATGCTAAAACTAAGGGGCTTGAGCTTAGCTTCAACATCGATTGCTATACAAAGCAAGCTAATCTCCCTGGACACATCCGTGGCGCAAGTTGAGAGTCTACGATCTAAAGCCCCAGTAGACCTGGAAAAAAAGATAATGGACATGTTGAAGGCTGCGCAAAAGCTTGGCCACTGGTGCAAAACATTAACGCTACAGGAAGTGCAGGCCATTTTAAGGATTAAGCTCTGATGAAATTACAGATCCGAAAACTAATCCTCTGGCCCAAAAATGGCGGCAAATACAGAGAACTGGAGTTCAAGCCAGGTAGAGTAAATGTCATCAGTGGCTCATCCAAGGCTGGCAAATCAGCGGTAATCCCTATCATTGATTACTGCCTATGCTCCGAGCTTTGCGCAATCCCAGTTGGTACGATACGCAAGACCTGCAAATGGTTTGGAATACTGGTAGAGACTGACGAAGGGCTAAAGCTCATAGCGCGGATTGAGCCTGGCAGTCAGCGCTCTACCGACGATATGTTTATTATCGAGGGGAATGCAATTGAAATACCGGAGATAATCGAACACAAAAACACCAACCGAAACAATGTCAAGGAGATACTTAACAGACTGTCAGGCCTGCCTAACATTGGGTTTGGTGATGACATCTCCGAATTTGGCTTCAAAAATCGCCCAAGCTTCCGAGATTTGATGGCATTTGCTTTTCAGCCACAGAACATCGTAGCGAACCCCGATGTGCTTTTTTATAAAGCAGACAGCTACGGAAATCGAGAAAAGCTTAAAAGTATATTTCCGTTCATCCTCGGCGCTATTGAATCGAAAACATTACAGATCGTCTGGGAGCTGAAGGAGCTGAGAAAGCAACTTAAGATCCTTCAAAGCGAACTCACAGCAATTGACGCCGTGTCGAAACAGTGGCAAGCCGAGGCCAACGTGTGGTTCTACCGCTCCCGCGAATACGGCCTGACTGCGGAGGATACCCAGCCACACAGTGAGTGGTTGCACTTGCTGGAACAGCTTAGAGGAATAGCCTATAAGTCTTCGCGTGACGCAGTTGTCACTCCCATGGCTATCGAATCATCAACAGAGGTGTTGATTGCGCTGCGTAATCGCGAAACATTGATTGCGGAGAACATCCTAATAGCCAAGTTAAAACTTGATGACCTCAAGGAGATCAAGGACGAGGCGACAAACTACTCATCATCTTTGGTGAAGATGGAAGAGCGTCTTTCTCTTTCGAAGTGGCTCAGAGAGCTAGCCGAAAATAACCACAACGTAAATCCCTTGGCCTTTCCAACACTCGACCCATCGTCACAGCTCTCCGAGTTGTGCAACGCACTGGAAGACATCGAGCGGGTAGCCCGATCAGGGCCTAAAGTATCGGCTTCAGTGGAAGGAGAGATTGTACGCATTCGCAACCTTATCCGGCAGGACAGCGAAACACTGGCCGCCATCCGCACCGAGATCAAGGGCATTGAGGCAAAGGATGAGCTCAGCGCCAAACATGCGCTGCGGATGACCGAGATTGACCGCTTCCTCGGTAGCATGCAGCAGTCCATCAAGACCTACACCGAAGCCCGCTCAGATTCAGAGCTCACAGAGCGTGTAAAGGCTCTAGAAGCCCGGATCAAGGCATTGGAGCCACAGGTCTCTGACGCGGCGGTTAAGCTGAAGACCACGAACAGCCTGCAGGAAATTAGCGACATCTGCGCGCTGATCACTCCCCATCTCGATGCCGAGTGGGCAGAGGCAAAAATTACCCTGTCGATTCCAGATCTGGCGATCAAGGTGAAGCACGATGGTCGAGAGGATTTCCTATGGGAAATCGGCAGTGGAGCCAACTGGCTGGCTTACCACATCGCAACGCTGCTAGCGCTCCAACTCTATTTCCTGAAAAAACCAGATCACTCAGTTCCTCACCTTCTTATCTTCGACCAGCCGAGCCAAGTCTATTTCCCTGTGAAAAGCGCTGTGAGGAAGGGCAAGGATGAAGGGGCAGAAGAGGTTGAACCCATTCTGGATGACGAAGACCGTGACGCAGTTCGGAAGGTCTTCAGCGTCCTGGCAAGAGGCGTGAAGCGCGCTAAGGGTCACTTGCAGATCATCGTCCTCGACCACGCCGGCAGCGAAGTCTGGGGAGGCATTGACGGCGTGAGCCTGGCGGAAGAATGGCGAGATGGAGAAAAGCTCGTTCCACCACGTTTCGAAGATTGACTGGGGTTTAGGGCATGCTTCGATTTTGGAGCATGCTCACCTATGCGCGCAAATCTAGATGAACAGTGAGGTCGAAAACCCCAGAATGAACCCTGCCCGCACTTGCTCCAGGCTCTGCAGTCCATCGGTGTCCATTTTAATTTGAAAAAAAATGAACATTACTCAAAATCCTAACTTATTGATTTACATGGATTAAATTGTGTCCATTTTGTCACCCCAAATGGGGTGTAAGCATCGGAAAACAGCAGCGGTGGCAGGAACAGAAACAGGAACAGTTCGGGATCGAGGGCCACGTGCAGGCCGAGGGTCGGCCAGGCCAGCAAGGCGCCGGCGGCGATCTGTACCAGTGGCAGCGGCAGCGGAATCACCCGTCCCACCAGGCGCGAGACACTGACCAGCATCAGCAGGATCAGGACGGTATAAGCAGTTTGCATAAAGCGGAAATCCCGGACAATCGACAGCGTTGAACTGCCATATTAGCCGCTTAGGCTGTGCGTGACCGTTGCACCTATGTCGCAGCCCGCTCAGCAAAAGCAACCTCGGCGCCGCGAAACCGTCTGGTCATGGCATAATCCGACACCATTTTTTTCCAGCACCTGTAAAGGGGGCAATTCCTTGACCGTTTCAAGCAAAACGTTGCACCTTTTCGGCATCAAAGCCTGCGACACCATGAAAAAGGCGCGCACCTGGCTCGATGAACACGCTGTCAGTTATGACTTCCACGATTACAAGACCGCCGGCATTGACCGCGAGCACCTGACCCAATGGTGCGACGAACATGGCTGGCAAACGGTGTTGAACCGCGCGGGCACGACCTTTCGCAAACTCGACGACGAACGCAAAGCCGATCTCGACCAGTCGAAAGCCATCGAACTGATGCTCGCTCAACCCTCGATGATCAAGCGCCCGGTGCTCGATCTCGGTGACCGAACCCTGATTGGCTTCAAGCCAGATATCTACGCGGCCGCCCTCAAGTAAGCAGCCCGTCACATTTTGTAGAGGTATTCACATGTCCAACTCCCTGTTCAGTATCGCCTTCGGCGTCGGCACCCAGAACCGTCAAGGCGCGTGGCTGGAAGTGTTCTACGCTCAGCCGCTGCTCAATCCATCGGCCGAACTGGTCGCTGCTGTTGCACCGATCCTCGGCTACACCGAAGGCAACCAGGCCATCACCTTCACCACCGCGCAGGCTGCGCAGCTGGCTGAAGCCGTGAAAGGCATCGACGCCGTACAAGGCAAGCTGCTGACCCGTCTTGCTGAAAGCCACAAGCCACTGGTCGCCACCCTGCTGGCCGAAGACGCTCAGCTGACTTCCACCCCTGAGGCTTACCTCAAGCTGCACCTGCTGTCCCATCGTCTGGTCAAGCCGCACGGCGTGAGCCTGGCCGGGATTTTCCCGCTGCTGCCAAACGTGGCCTGGACCAGCCAGGGCGCGATCGACCTGAGTGAACTGGCCGAGCTGCAACTCGAAGCCCGTCTGCGTGGCGAACTGCTGGAAGTGTTCTCGGTGGACAAATTCCCGAAAATGACCGACTACGTAGTACCGGCCGGCGTGCGTATCGCTGACGCCGCGCGTCTGCGTCTGGGCGCCTACGTGGGCGAAGGCACCACCGTGATGCACGAAGGTTTCATCAACTTCAACGCCGGCACCGAAGGCCCGGGCATGATCGAAGGCCGCGTCTCCGCTGGCGTATTCGTCGGCAAGGGCTCGGACCTGGGCGGCGGCTGCTCGACCATGGGCACCCTGTCGGGCGGCGGAAACATCGTGATCAAGGTCGGCGAAGGCTGCCTGATCGGCGCCAACGCCGGTATCGGTATCCCGTTGGGCGACCGCAACACCGTCGAGTCGGGCCTGTACGTGACCGCCGGCACCAAGGTGGCGCTGCTGGACGAGCACAACAACCTGGTCAAAGTGGTCAAGGCCCGTGAACTGGCCGGTCAGACCGACCTGCTGTTCCGTCGCAATTCGGAAACCGGCGCTGTGGAATGCAAGACCCACAAATCGGCGATCGAACTGAACGAAGCACTGCACGCTCACAACTAAGCGCCAGAAGCTCACCTGAGGGAGCCGGCCTGTTTGCCATGGCGTTCGAAAGATCGCCATCGCGGGCAAGCCCGCTCCCACAGGGTTCGGCGTTAACCCGCCCATCTTCACCAGGGCTTGAAACCGTGATGATTCCCTCCCCCTGGCGCGCCGATTTCCCGGCCATCGCCGCCCTGCAACGGCAAGACCAGACCTATCTGGACAACGCCGCCACCACGCAAAAACCCCAGGCCCTGCTTGACGCGCTGACGCATTACTACGCCAATGGCGCGGCCAACGTGCATCGTGCCCAGCATCTGCCCGGCGCCCACGCCACGCAGGCGTTCGAGGACAGCCGCCTGAAGGTTGCCCAGTGGCTGAATGCCGGTGACAGCGGGCAGATCATCTTCACCCACGGCGCCACCAGTGCGCTGAATCTCCTGGCTTATGGCCTGGAACATCTTTTCCATCCGGGCGATGAAATTGTCATCAGCGCCCTGGAGCATCACGCCAACCTGCTGCCGTGGCAGCAACTGGCACAACGTCGCGATCTGAAGTTGGTAATTCTGCCGCTGGACGAGGACGGCGTGATCGACCTCGCCGCCGCCGTTCACCTGATCGGCCCGCGTACTCGCTTGCTGGCGGTCAGTCAGTTATCCAACGTGCTCGGTGCCTGGCAACCGTTGCCGGCGCTGCTGGCGATGGCCAAGGCGCACAACGCACTGACGGTGGTCGATGGCGCTCAGGGCGTGGTCCATGGCCGGCATGACGTGCAAGCGCTGGGTTGCGACTTTTACGTGTTTTCCAGCCACAAGTTGTACGGCCCCGATGGCCTCGGCGTGCTGTTCGGGTGCAACGCAGCGCTTGAGCAACTGCGCCCGTGGCAATTTGGCGGCGAGATGGTGCTGGAAGCCAATTATCACGACGCGCGTTTCCGCCCGGCGCCACTGGGTTTCGAGGCCGGAACGCCGCCGATTGCCAGCGTTATCGGCCTCGGTGCGACCCTCGACTATCTGGCCGGTCTGGATCAGGACGCCGTGTCCGCCCACGAAGCGGCGTTGCACGATTATTTGTTGCGTGGTCTTGCGGCACGTAATGGCATTCGTCTGCTGGGCAAACCGCAACTGGCGCTGGCCAGTTTTGTCGTTGAAGGCGTACACAACGCTGATCTGGCGCATTTGCTGACCGAACAGGGCATCGCCGTGCGCGCCGGGCACCACTGCGCAATGCCGTTGCTCAAGCGCTTCGAACTGGCCGGGGCGATTCGCGTGTCGCTGGCGTTGTACAACGATTCAGAGGATCTGGAGAGGTTCTTTGAAGCGCTGGATCAGGCGCTGGAGTTGTTGCGATGAGCCTGCCGGTCGAGGCTGCCGAAGCGCTGCAAACGTTTCAAAACGCCGCTGGCTGGGAACAGCGGGCGCGGCTGTTGATGCAGTTTGGTGATTGCCTGCCGCCTTTGAGCGATGCAGACAAGTGCGAGGCCAATCGGGTACACGGCTGTGAAAGTCAGGTGTGGCTGGTTGGCGAATTGCGCGACGGCCATTGGCAGTTCGCAGCGAGCAGCGATGCACGGATGATTCGCGGGTTGGTGGCGTTGCTGCTGTTGCGGGTCAACGGCTTGACCGCGGGCGAGCTGCAACAGGTCGATCTGCCGGACTGGTTCAATCAGTTGGGGCTGTCGCGACAGTTGTCGCCGTCGCGCAGCAATGGCTTGAATGCCGTGTTGCAGCGGATGCGTGAACTCGCCCCGGACTGATCGTACTGATCATTCCCACGCTCCGCGTGGGAATGCAGCCCGGGACGCTCTGCGTCCCAAATCAAGAGCCGAACGCGGAGCGTCCGTTGAGGCATTCCCACGCGGTCGGTTCGACGCCTCGACGTGGGAACGATCGGTCACGCAGCCCTGGGCTTCAGGCCTGAGGCTTGACCCGATCCGCCGGGCGCCGAACGCCCGCCACAATCTTGTCCACAGCCTTGGTCGCCGCGACCATGCCGAACGTCGCCGTGACCATCATCACCGCGCCAAACCCGCCGGCGCAGTCCAGCTTCACGCCGTCGCCGACAAAACTCTTCTGCAGGCAGATGCTGCCGTCCGGTTTCGGATAGCGCAGCTGTTCGGTGGAGAACACGCACGGCACGCTGTAATGACGGGTCACGGTGCGCGAGAAACCATAATCGCGGCGCAATGTAGAACGCACTTTCGAGGCCAGAGGATCATTGAACGTACGGTTGAGGTCGCAGACCTGAATCAACGTCGGATCGATCTGCCCGCCAGCACCGCCGGTGGTGATGATCTGGATCTTGCGGCGCTTGCACCAGGCGATCAGCGCGGCTTTTGCGTTGACCGCGTCGATGCAGTCGATCACGCAGTCAATGTTCGGCGTGATGTATTCGGCCATGGTGTCGCGGGTGACGAAGTCCGCCACGGCGTGCACCGTGCAGTCCGGGTTGATCCCGCGCAGACGCTCGGCCATCACCTCGACCTTGGGCTTGCCGACCGTGCTGTCGAGCGCGTGCAGCTGGCGGTTGGCGTTGCTGACACAGACGTCGTCGAGGTCGAACAGCGAAATCTCGCCCACCCCGCAACGGGCCATGGCTTCCGCCGCCCAGGAACCGACGCCGCCAACGCCGACAATCGCCACATGGGCTGCACGCAGGCGCTCGAGGCCCTCGATGCCATACAAACGGGCGATGCCTGCAAACCGCGGATCTTCTGTACTCATGACCATTACCCTGAAAACCGGCGCGCATTATAGGGCCGTCGGCGGCCAAGAGCATCTTTGCGCTATGAACGGCGAATGCGCCTGCTTTAATTAAAGCTGTACGTAACAAAGATTTGTCTTACACGCTGAAACGAAAGAACTTAAGTCAGGTTGGATTGCCCAACGTCCGGCATTTCCCTGTCTCTTGTAGGACTCGGCGAACTGCCGGTGTAGGATGCGCGCCCTCTTGGCGTCAACCAGCCGACCCTTCGTTCCACAGCCTTTGGAACCCGACACAGCTATGTCATCGCGTAAATTTGGACTCAACCTGGTGGTGGTTCTGGCAATCGCCGCCCTGTTCACCGGTTTCTGGGCGCTGATCAACCGCCCCGTCTCCGCGCCGAACTGGCCGGAGCAGATCTCCGGTTTCTCCTATTCACCGTTCCAGCAGGGACAGTTCCCACAGAAGGATCAGTATCCGTCCGACGATGAAATGCGCCGCGATCTGGAGATCATGAGCAAGCTGACGGACAACATCCGCATCTACTCGGTCGACGGTTCCCTGCAGGACATCCCGAAACTGGCGGAAGAGTTCGGTCTGCGCGTGACCCTGGGGATCTGGATCAGCCCCGACCAGGAGCGCAACGAGCGGGAGATCACCCGCGCCATCGAACTGGCCAACACTTCGCGCAGCGTGGTTCGCGTGGTCGTCGGTAACGAAGCGATCTTCCGCAAGGAAATCACCGCCCAAGAACTCAGCGTACTGCTCGACCGCGTGCGCGCGGCCGTGAAAGTACCGGTGACCACCTCCGAACAGTGGCACGTCTGGGAAGAGCACCCGGAACTGGCCAAGCACGTCGACCTGATCGCCGCACACGTGCTGCCGTACTGGGAATTCATTCCGGTGGACAAGGCCGGGCAGTTTGTTTTCGACCGCGCCCGCGACCTGAAAAAGATGTTCCCGAAAAAGCCGCTGCTGCTGTCCGAAGTGGGCTGGCCGAGCAACGGCCGCATGCGCGGTGGCGCCGATGCGTCGCCGGCGGATCAGGCGATCTACCTGCGAACACTGGTCAACAAACTCAACCGTCAGGGCTTCAACTACTTCGTGATCGAAGCGTTCGACCAGCCATGGAAGGCCAGCGATGAAGGTTCGGTCGGCGCTTACTGGGGCGTGTTCAACGCCGCGCGCCAGCAGAAATTCAACTTCGAAGGCCCGGTGGTGGCGATCCCGCAATGGCGCGTGCTGGCCATTGGCTCGGTGGTGCTGGCGCTGCTGTCGTTGACCCTGCTGATGATCGACGGCTCGGCCCTGCGTCAGCGCGGCCGTACCTTCCTCACCTTTATCGCGTTCCTCTGCGGTTCGGTGCTGGTGTGGATCGGTTACGACTACAGCCAGCAATACAGCACGTGGTTCAGCCTGACGGTGGGCTTCCTGCTGGCGCTCGGTGCGCTCGGGGTGTTCATCGTGTTGCTGACCGAGGCCCATGAACTGGCCGAGGCGGTGTGGATCCACAAGCGTCGCCGTGAATTCCTGCCGGTGGTCGGCGACTCGGACTACCGCCCGAAAGTCTCGATCCACGTGCCCTGCTACAACGAGCCGCCGGAGATGGTCAAACAGACCCTCAACGCCCTGGCCAACCT
The DNA here is from genome assembly GCF_001594225.2 of Pseudomonas glycinae. GTDB lineage: Bacteria > Pseudomonadota > Gammaproteobacteria > Pseudomonadales > Pseudomonadaceae > Aquipseudomonas > Aquipseudomonas glycinae. The sequence continues at coordinate 3,487,271 of NZ_CP014205.2, read as the reverse complement.
CGACTATCCGGACTTCGAAGTCCTGATCATCGACAACAACACCAAGGACCCGGCGGTCTGGGAACCGGTGCGCGACTATTGCGAAACCCTCGGCCCGCGCTTCAAGTTCTTCCACGTCTCGCCCCTGGCCGGTTTCAAGGGCGGCGCGCTGAACTACCTGATCCCGCACACCGCCAAGGACGCCGAAGTGATCGCGGTGATCGACTCCGACTACTGCGTGCACCCGAACTGGCTCAAGCACATGGTGCCGCACTTCGCCGACCCGAAAATTGCTGTGGTGCAGTCGCCGCAGGACTATCGCGACCAGAACGAAAGCACCTTCAAGAAGCTGTGCTATGCCGAATACAAAGGCTTCTTCCACATCGGCATGGTCACCCGCAACGACCGCGACGCCATCATCCAGCACGGCACCATGACCATGACCCGACGCTCGGTTCTGGAAGAACTGGGCTGGGCCGACTGGTGCATCTGTGAAGACGCCGAGCTTGGTCTGCGGGTATTCGAGAAAGGCCTGTCGGCGGCGTATTACCACGACAGTTATGGCAAGGGTCTGATGCCGGACACCTTCATCGACTTCAAGAAGCAGCGTTTCCGCTGGGCCTACGGTGCGATCCAGATCATCAAGCGCCACACCCGCAGCCTGCTGCGCGGCAAGGACACCGAGCTGACGCGCGGCCAACGTTACCACTTCCTCGCGGGCTGGCTGCCGTGGGTGGCGGACGGCATGAACATCTTCTTCACCGTCGGCGCGCTGTTGTGGTCGGCGGCGATGATCATCGTGCCGCAACGAGTCGATCCACCGCTGCTGATCTTCGCGATCCCGCCACTGGCGCTGTTCGTGTTCAAGGTCGGCAAGATTATCTTTTTGTACCGTCGTGCCGTGGGCGTGAACCTCAAGGATGCGTTCTGCGCGGCACTGGCCGGACTGGCGTTGTCGCATACCATCGCCAAAGCGGTGCTGTACGGCTTCTTCACCAGCAGCATTCCGTTCTTCCGCACCCCGAAAAACGCCGACAACCATGGCTTCTGGGTGGCGATTTCCGAGGCCCGGGAAGAGCTGTTCATCATGCTGCTGTTGTGGGGCGCGGCGCTGGGGATCTTCCTGGTGCAGGGCATTCCGAGCAACGACATGCGCTTCTGGGTGGCCATGCTGCTGGTGCAGTCGCTGCCGTATGTAGCGGCGCTGATCATGGCGTTCCTGTCGTCGCTGCCAAAACCATCAGCTGCGCCTGAACCGGCACCAGTGGTCTAAATCCTCACCGATGCACTAAACGGCGGCCAATGGTCGCCGTTTTGCTTTAAGATAACCGCCATTTTGCAGGGCCAAGGCCCCGATGGCCTGCCCCTAGACCTGTGGGAGCGAGCTTGCTCGCGATGAGTCCGTCACATTCAACACTTATGTTGAACAGGACATCGTCATCGCGAGCAGGCTCGCTCCCACATTTACAGCTTTCGGAGTTTTCCATGACGGCCCACGCCGACCTTTCGCCGACCCTCCAACTCGCCATCGACCTGATCCGCCGTCCGTCCGTGACGCCGGTCGACGCCGATTGCCAGAAGCAGATGATGCAGCGCCTGGGCGATGCCGGTTTCCAGCTGGAACCGATGCGCATCGAAGATGTGGATAACTTCTGGGCGACTCACGGCAAAGGCGACGGCCCGGTGCTGTGCTTCGCCGGCCACACCGATGTGGTGCCGACCGGCCCGGTGACCGCCTGGCAGATCGACCCGTTCAACGCGGTGATCGACGAGCACGGCATGCTCTGCGGCCGTGGCGCGGCGGACATGAAAGGCAGCCTGGCCTCGATGACCGTAGCGGCCGAGCGTTTCGTCACCGACTACCCGGATCACAAGGGCAAGGTCGCGTTCCTGATCACCAGCGACGAGGAAGGCCCGGCGCATCACGGTACCAAGGCCGTGGTCGAGCGCCTGGCAGCCCGTAACGAACGTCTGGACTGGTGCATCGTCGGCGAACCGTCGAGCACCACGCTGGTGGGCGACGTGGTGAAGAACGGTCGTCGCGGCTCCCTCGGCGCCAAACTGACCGTGCGCGGCGTGCAGGGCCACGTGGCCTATCCGCACCTGGCGAAGAACCCGATCCACCTCGCCGCCCCGGCCCTGGCCGAGCTGGCTGCCGAGCACTGGGATCACGGCAACGATTTCTTCCCGCCGACCAGTTTCCAGATTTCCAACGTCAACTCCGGCACCGGCGCGACCAACGTGATTCCGGGCGACCTGGTGGCGGTGTTCAACTTCCGCTTCTCCACCGAATCGACCGTCGAAGGCCTGCAGAAACGCGTCGCCGACATCCTCGACAAGCATGGCCTGGACTGGCACATCGACTGGGCGCTGTCCGGTCTGCCGTTCCTCACCGAACCGGGCGCACTGCTCGACGCGGTGTCTTCGAGCATCAAGGACATCACCGGCCGCGAGACCAAGGCATCCACCAGCGGCGGCACCTCCGACGGTCGTTTCATCGCGACCATGGGTACGCAGGTTGTTGAGCTGGGCCCGGTCAACGCGACCATCCACCAGGTCAACGAGCGCGTACTGGCGGCCGATCTCGACGTGCTGACCGAAATCTACTACCAGACCCTGATCAAGTTGCTCGCCTGATGCTCGCGTGCCCGATCTGCAGTGAACCGCTGAACGCGGTGGATAACGGCGTGGTCTGCCCTGCCGGCCACCGCTTTGACCGCGCGCGCCAGGGTTACCTGAACCTGCTGCCGGTGCAGCACAAGAACAGCCGCGATCCCGGCGACAATCAGGCGATGGTCGAGGCCCGCCGCGACTTTCTGAACGCCGGACATTACGCGCCGGTAGCCAAGCGTCTGGCGGAGCTGGCAGCCGGTTACGCGCCGGCGCGCTGGGTCGATATCGGTTGTGGCGAGGGTTACTACACCGCGCAGATCGCCGAGGCTTTGCCCGACGCCGACGGTTACGCGCTGGACATCTCGAAGGAAGCGGTCAAACGCGCCTGCAAACGCAATCCGGCGCTGACCTGGTTGATCGCCAGCATGGCCCGGGTGCCACTGGCCTCCGGCAGCTGCCAGTTTCTGGCCAGCGTTTTCAGTCCGCTGGATTGGGAAGAAGCCAAGCGCCTGCTCAGTGTTGGCGGCGGCCTGATGAAGGTCGGCCCGACCAGCGGCCACCTGATGGAACTGCGCGAACGCCTGTACGACGAAGTGCGCGAATACACCGACGACAAGCACCTGGCCCTGGTGCCGGAAGGCATGGCGCTGGCGCATAGTGAAACCCTGGAATTCAAACTGACGCTGGACAAGCCCGAGGATCGCGCCAACCTGCTGGCGATGACGCCCCACGGCTGGCGCGCCAGTGCCGAGCGCCGCGCGGCGGTCATCGAACAGGCCGAGCCGTTCGTGACCACTGTCTCGATGCGCTACGATTATTTCGTTCTTCAATAACCTTTGGTCTCGGGCAACGACCCGGGGCCGGCTAAATCCGCGAATGGATTTTTCAGACCCGCAGTGAGGACATCCATGCGCCAACCGGACATCGAGATTTACCTGAAAGACGCCGACGTCGACCACAAGGCCATTTCCGCTTGGCTGGGCGCCGCCCTCGGCCCTTGCAGCGAATGGGTGCAGAAAGGCCAGACCTGGAAGTGCAAGGCCGGCAACATCCCGGTGACCTGGCTGCCGAAAGCCGTGGGCAAGTGGAACAGCCTGTACCTGGAAAGCGACGCGACCCCATGGGACGACGACATCGCCTGCGCCCGCGCAGCGTTTGCCGCGCTGAACGTTGAAGTGCGCTGCGCACCGGGGACGTGGGTCGAGGAAGAAGGTGAGGAGACGGCGGATCGCTGGATCCGGATCAGCGCCGACGGTGAAGAAGAAATCACCTGGAAAACTGCCTGACTCTCATTGATCGTTCCCACGCTCTGCGTGGGAATGCAGCCCGGGACGCTCCGCGTCCCAAAGCGGACGCAGAGCGTCCATTGAGGCATTCCCACGCAGAGCGTGGGAACGATCATTACAGGCCTACAACGTCTTCAGCCTGCAACCCCTTCTGCCCTTCCACCACCGCGTATTCAACCTGCTGACCCTCGGTCAGCGAACGGTGGCCTTCGCCGCGGATCGCGCGGTAGTGCACGAACACGTCCACCCCGTCTTCGCGCTGAATGAAGCCGTAGCCCTTGGCGTCGTTGAACCACTTCACGTTGCCGGTTTCACGTGTTGCCATCTGTTCATACTCCTTTTTTATTATTGAACAGGCTTTTCGCAGGAAAGCCTTTGAGGAACGTCAGCCTGCGTCCGACGTCCATAAAAGGGCCCCGGCGACAGATCGCCGAGTATATGACAGGCGGCAAAACTCTCAACAGGAGATTACTTCGCCGCTTTTTTGCCGATTTTCGCCCAATACGGCAAACTAAGGGGGCGTTCTTCATGAGTTTTCGCGCCGCGTTGTCGCCTTAAAGCGGACCAGGCAAGGCGCAGGCCGCTGGAAATGGTTGTTCCCTTTCCAAGGCCTGCAACGCAGCCTGGTCCGCTTTAAGGCACAACCCGAAGGGCCGCGCCTGCTGTTGTGCAGGGCTGCGTTGCTCGAAGCTTGTTTGGAACGACCAAACCACGCTTCTCGCGCCTTGCCCTGCACAACAGCAGGCACGGCGCGGCACGAAAACTCATGAAGAACGCCCCCTGCCCTCCCGAGCAAACGCTCGGTTTATCCACTCACGCAGAAGCCGTATGACTCGTTCCCCGTTCCGCCGTCTTGTGTTTGGCACCTTGCGCCGACTGTTGTATCTCTGGGTTCGCTCCGAGACGATCAACCAGTCGTCGTTCACCCTCAACCTAGACCGCAGTCGTCCGGTGTTCTACGTCCTGCAAAACCCATCGCTGACCGATCTGGCGGTGGTCGACACCGAGTGCACCAAGGCCGGTCTGCCGCGCCCGGTGCTGCCGGTGTCCGTGGGTTCGCTGATCGAACCGGCGGCGTTCTTCTACCTGACGCCGGACCCGGACTGGCTCGGCCGCCAGGACAAGCGCGGCGCGCCGCCGACCCTGACCCGCCTGGTCAGCGCCCTGAGCCAGAACGCTGCCGAAGATGCACAGATCATTCCGGTCAGCGTGTTCTGGGGCCAGTCGCCGGACAGCGAGAACAGCCCGTGGAAATTGCTGTTCGCCGACAGCTGGGCCGTCACCGGGCGTCTGCGTCGTCTGCTGAGCATCATGATTCTGGGACGCAAGACTCGTGTGCAATTCTCCGCACCGATCCACCTGCGCGAGCTGATCGAACACAACAAGGGCCACGAACGCACCGTGCGCATGGCCCAGCGAATCCTGCGGGTGCACTTCCGCAACCTCAAGGCTGCGGTGATCGGCCCGGACATTTCCCACCGCCGCAACCTGGTCAAAGGCCTGCTCAACCAGCCGCTGGTCAAGCAAGCGATCCTCGACGAAGCCGAGCGCGAAAACATCTCCCCGGAAAAAGCCAAGGCCCAGGCCCTGCGCTATGGCAACGAGATCGCCTCGGACTACACCTACACCGCGATCCGTTTTCTGGAAGTGGTACTGAGCTGGTTCTGGAACAAGATCTACGACGGGATCAAGGTCAACCACATCGAAGGCGTGCAGAAGGTCGCCCAGGGTCACGAAGTGATCTACGTACCGTGCCACCGCAGCCATATCGACTACCTGCTGCTGTCGTACCTGCTGTTCCGCAACGGCCTGACCCCGCCGCACATCGCCGCCGGGATCAACCTGAACATGCCGGTGATCGGCAGCCTGCTGCGTCGCGGCGGTGCGTTCTTCATGCGCCGCACGTTCAAGGGCAATCCGCTGTACACCTCGGTGTTCAACGAGTACCTGCACACCCTGTTCACCACAGGTTTCCCGGTCGAGTACTTCGTCGAAGGCGGTCGCTCGCGTACCGGGCGCATGCTGCAACCGAAAACCGGGATGCTGGCGATCACCCTGCGCAGTTTCCTGCGTTCGTCGCGGATGCCGATCGTGTTCGTGCCGGTGTACATCGGTTACGAGCGCGTGCTTGAAGGCCGGACCTACCTCGGCGAACTGCGTGGCGCGAGCAAGAAGAAAGAATCGATCTTCGACATCTTCAAAGTCATCGGCGCGCTCAAGCAGCGCTTTGGCCAGGTGGCGGTGAACTTCGGCGAGCCGATCAAACTCGCGGAATTCCTCGACAGCGAACAACCAGGGTGGCGCCAGCAGGAACTCGGCCCGCAGTACAAGCCGGCCTGGCTCAACGAAACCACCAACCGCCTCGGCGAGAAAGTCGCGCAGCGTCTGAACGAAGCGGCGGCGATCAACCCGGTCAACCTGGTGGCGCTGGCACTACTGTCGACCACCCGCCTTGCACTCGACGATCGGGCCATGGCGCGGGTGCTGGATCTGTATCTGGCATTGCTGCGCAAAGTCCCGTACTCGCCGCACACCACCTTGCCGGAAGGCGATGGCCGGGCGCTGATCGAACACGTGAAGGACATGGATCTGCTGTCCGAGCAGAACGATGCGCTGGGCAAGATTCTGTATCTGGACGAGCAGAACGCCGTCCTGATGACCTACTACCGCAACAACGTGTTGCACATCTTCGCCCTGCCGGCGCTGCTGGCGAGTTTCTTCCAGAGCACCTCGCGCATGAGCCGCGAACAGATCCTGCGCTATACCCGCGCACTGTATCCGTACCTGCAATCGGAACTGTTCATCCGCTGGCCCCTGGAAGAACTGGATGCGGTGATCGATCAGTGGCTCCAAGCGTTCGTCGAACAAGGCCTGCTGCGCTTCGAAAAAGACGTCTACCTGCGCCCGGCGCCAAGCTCGCGGCATTTTGTGCTGCTGACATTGCTGTCGAAGAGCATCGCCCAGACCCTGCAACGCTTCTACATGACGGTTTCCCTGCTGCTCAACAGCGGCCAGAACAGCATCAGCGCCGAAGAACTGGAAGACTTGTGCACGGTCATGGCCCAGCGCCTGTCGATCCTGCATGGCCTGAACGCACCGGAATTCTTCGACAAGAGCCTGTTCCGCCACTTCATCCAGACCCTGCTCGACCTCGACGTGCTGCGTCGCGATGAAGCCGGCAAGCTGAGCTATCACGAACTGCTCGGCGAACTGGCCGAAGGCGCAGCCAAACGGGTGTTGCCGGCGGAGATTCGCCTGTCGATCCGTCAGGTAGCCCTGCATCGCAGCGAAGATGCGGCCGATCAGGTCGCCCCTCCTGTGCAAAACGACTAAATTCCTACAGGCGCCAGGCTTCTTCTGGCGCCGTCGATACGGAGATCTGCGATGAAAAAACTCTCTCTGCTGGCCGCCGCCACCCTGCTCAGCGCCTGCCAGTCGACTTCACCGGCCGGCAAGGTCAGCCTCGACGGCGAAGTGTTCTATCTGCAACGCATCGCCCTGCCACCCAGTGCGACCTTGAGTGTGAGCCTGCAGGACGTTTCGCTGGCCGATGCTCCGGCCGTGGTACTCGACGAACAGACAGGCCCGATCAAAGGCCAGGTGCCGCTGCCGTTCCACTTGAGCTACGATCCGGCCCAGGTCAAACCCGGCCACCGCTACTCGGTCAGCGCACGCATTGAAGTCAACGGCGAGCTGATGTTCATCACCACCGAAAACCATGCCGTGCAGCTCGATGGCAAGGATCCGCAGCCACTGAAGATCCGTGTCGACGCCGCCCGCTAACTCACTCTCAACAAGGAAGCCGTCATGCTCCGCCCTACCCTTCGCTTCGCCGGCCTGTGCGCGGGCCTGATGATCTCCGCCAACGCACTGGCCCTGTCCCTCAGCGACCTGTCGCAAGGCGACGCCACCGGCGGCCTCAAGGATGCCCTGACCCAAGGCGCGCAACTGGCCGTCAAACAACTCGGCACCCCGGGTGGCTTCAGCAACAACCCGGACGTGAAAATCGAACTGCCGGGCAAACTCGGCAAAGTCGCCGGCAAGATGAAAGCCTTCGGCATGGGCGCCCAGGTCGAGGAGCTGGAAACCGCCATGAACAAGGCTGCGGAAACCGCCGTCACCCAGGCCCAGCCGATCCTGGTCGACGCCGTGAAGAAAATGAGCGTGGAAGACGCCAAAGGCATCCTCAGCGGCGGCAACGACTCCGCCACCCAATACCTGGACAAATCCAGCCGCGAACAGATCCGCACCAAGTTCCTGCCGATCGTCAAACAGGCAACCGACAAGGTCGGCGTAGCCCAGAAATACAACGCCTTCGCCGGCCAGGCCGCGACCTTCGGCGTGGTCGATGCGAAAAGCGCCAACATCGAAAGCTACGTCACCGAACAAGCGCTCAACGGCCTGTTCGAAATGATCGGCAAACAGGAAGAAACCATCCGCAAGAATCCGGCCGCTGCGGCGACGAGTCTGGCGAAAAAAGTGTTCGGTACGCTCTAAACCGTCACCACACGGGAGTGAGTTTTCTCACTCCCGTTGTTCAATCCGTCGCCAGCAGACACACGTAAAAAGTACACCCACTCGCGTCCCATTTTCTTCTTCTCGAAAACCTGCAGCTCAACCAACCCGCTCAACGTCAACACCGCTGTGTTGTAGGCACAACCAAGATGCTCCTTGACGTTCCCCGCAGTGAACTCCTTCGCCACCCCGCTCCTGGCCACCTGATAAATCGCCCGCTGCCGCTCTGTCAGCCGATCAAAAAAGCCCGAACAGGTCAGCCAGCGCTCGAAGCCTTCGCTGTACGCCACACTCTTGCGGTACACGTCGGTAAAACCCTCCACCGCCCGCAAAATCACCGAACACTGAAACTCGATGAAGTACGTCAGGTCGAGCTCATCAGCCTCGCTGTGCAAATACGACCGCCCGTACTTTACCGGCGCGTTGCGCAGTAAAAGACTGATCGCGATATAGCGGAATGCCGAAAACTCGTGCTTGAACATGAGCCAGTAAAACAGCGCCCTGGCGACCCGCCCGTTGCCATCGCGAAAGGGATGTTCATAGCCCAGGGCAAAGTGCAGCGTGATCGCCTTGATCAGCGGATGCAGGTAGTTTTTTTGCCGAGGTGAACCCTGTGGTTGATTGATCCACTGCGAGAGCAAATCCAGTCGCCTCACTAATCCGACGGCAGGCGGTGGCGAGTGGACGGTATTCCCTTCGCCGTCCTGCACCACCACTTCATCGTTGGTCCTGAAAAGCCCGGGGTCGTACTGCTCGTCATCAATACCCTCGACACCGACCCGATGCATCGACGCAATCAACTCCACGCTCAAAGGCTCGTAACGTTTTTCCCAGGCGAAATTCATCATCCGGAAATTACCCATGACCATCCGCTCATCCGGCGTCCGGGGCTGGCGCCGTTGCTTGAGCATGTCCTTGGCAACACGGGTAGTGGTCGCGGCGCCTTCCAGCTGACTGCTGCTGATCGCCTCATCCTCGATCAAATCGTTAAGCAAATAACTGAAATGCGCCCGCTCGCCTATCTGGCTGGTCATGTACTCCAGCGACGCCGTCGTGGTTTGCCGATCAACCACTGAAAGGGCCTTCTGCGCGGTTGGTGTCGGCACAAACTTTCCCCACTGGGCCGGCTCCCCCAAAGGCAGAAGATGAATGTACTGAGCGGCCCGCGCCTTCTTGACCAACGCCCAACACAAACGCGAATCCAGCCCGCTGGCCCAGCGATACCGCAAATCCTCAAAAGGCATATACCGCCCGTGATCATCCAGCGGCTTGAGCAACGCAAGATAGTCCGCCAGACGCTGCTTGTGAGGCGCGCGCATCAACAACTCAAAGACTGGATCGGCCCGACCCTTCAATACCGGCGGTTTCTTCATCAACGCTGCTCAACCAAGGCTGAAAAACAGCCTCGAGTACAGCACCGCCAACACAGCGACTCAATATCGGAGGCGTCTGAAAAACATGTAGGAGAGAACACCCCCTCCTACAACGAGCAAATAAAGGCGTAAACCACAATGAGCGTTAGCTCGAGTACCGCTCTTGACGTGCCGGCCCCTTCGGCCGGCTGAGTGGAGGGATTTATCCGGGGGTAGGCGCGAAGCGCCGTTCGACGAAGTCGAACACATCGAGAGGAGGTGCAGCGAAGCAAACCGGAGGCGATGCCCCCGGATGAATCCCGGAACGAAGGAACCCCGAGCCCCAGCGAGGGGCCGAACGCCGGGGCCCAGACCTTTGGTTCCTTTGGGGCGTTTGCCAAAGGGACTCGCCGTAAGGGCGAAACCATAAGAAGCCGTTACCGCAGCAACGGATATGTACCCAAAACACCCAGAGCCTGGCCGGCCCAAAGGCCGCCACGCTCAATCAGCCTCAAGCCTCCTTGCGAACCCTGAACCAAGCCGCATACAACGCCGGCAAAAACAAAAGCGTCAGAGCAGTAGCAACAATCAACCCGCCCATAATCGCCACCGCCATCGGCCCGAAAAACACACTGCGAGAAAGCGGAATCATCGCCAGCACCGCTGCCAGCGCCGTCAGCACAATCGGCCGAAACCGCCGCACGGTCGCCTCGATAATCGCCTGCCACGGCTTGAGCCCGGCGGCGATGTCCTGCTCGATCTGATCCACCAGAATCACCGAGTTACGCATGATCATCCCCGACAGCGCGATCGTCCCGAGCATCGCCACAAACCCGAACGGCTGACGGAACACCAGAAGAAACAGCGTCACTCCGATCAACCCCAGCGGTGCAGTCAGAAACACCATCGCCGTGCGCGAAAAACTGCGCAGCTGCACCATCAGCAACGTCAGCACCACGACAATGAACATCGGCACCCCGGCGTTCACCGACTTCTGCCCACGCTCCGAATCCTCCACCGTACCGCCGACATCCAGCAGATAACCGTCCGGCAATTCGGCCCGGATCGGATCAAGCGTCGGCAGGATCTGCTTCACCAGCGTCGCCGGCTGCTCCTTGCCATAGATGTCCGCGCGCACGGTCACGTTCGGCAGGCGATTGCGGTGCCAGATGATGCCTTCCTCGAAGCCATATTCCAGCGTGGCAATCTGCGACAGCGCGACGCTGCGACCGTTGTCGGTCGGCACCGCCAGGCTCGGCAGCAACGACAGTTCGGTGCGCTCGTGCACGGTGCCACGCAGGAGGATTTCGATCAGTTCGTTGTCCTCGCGGTACTGGCTGACACTGGAACCGGTCAGCGAACTCTGGAGGAATTTCGCCAGATTCGCCGTGCTCACACCCAGGGCCCGGGCGCGATCCTGATCAATGTTCAAGTACACGACCTTGCTCGGCTCTTCCCAGTCCAGATGCACGTTGACCACATGCGGGTTCTCGCGAACCTTGGCCGCGACTTTTCGGGCCAGCGCACGAACTTCCTCGATGTGCTCGCCGGTGACACGGAACTGCACCGGATAGCCAACCGGAGGACCATTCTCCAGGCGCGTGACCCGCGAACGCAGGGCCGGGAACTGCTCGTTCAACGTGTCGATCAGCCACGTGCGCAGCGCTTCGCGTTCCTCGATGGTTTTCGCCAGCACGACGAACTGGGCGAAGCTCGCCGCCGGCAGTTGTTGATCCAGCGGCAGGTAGAAACGTGGCGAACCGGTGCCGACGTAAGCGACGTAGTTATCGATGCCAGCGTGATCCTTGAGCATCGCTTCCAGGCGTTTGACCTCACCCGTGGTATTGGCCAGCGAGGCGCCCTCGGCGAGTTTCAGATCGACCATCAGCTCCAGACGGCCGGAAGCCGGGAAGAACTGCTGCGGCACAAACCGGAACAACGCCACCGACGCCACGAACAGCAGCACGGTGAGCAAGATCACGGTTTTGCGCCGACGCACGCACCACTCCACCAGACGCCGCACCCGTTGGTAGAACGGCGTGCCGTAGGGGTCGGTCTGGCCGTCAGCCGTACCGTGTTTGGCCGCGTGAATTTTCGCCAGATCCGGCAGGAGTTTTTCCCCCAGATACGGCACGAACACCACGGCGGCCACCCAGGATGCGAGCAACGCGATGGTCACCACCTGGAAGATCGAGCGGGTGTATTCGCCGGTGCCGGACTGCGCCGTGGCAATCGGCAGGAAACCGGCGGCGGTGATCAGCGTACCGGTGAGCATCGGGAACGCGGTGCTGGTCCATGCATAACTGGCAGCCTTGATCCGGTCGAAGCCCTGCTCCATTTTGATCGCCATCATTTCCACGGCGATGATCGCGTCGTCCACCAGCAAACCCAGCGCCAGCACCAGCGCGCCGAGGGAGATTTTGTGCAGGCCGATGCCGAAGTAATACATGCAGGCGAAGGTCATCGCCAGCACCAGCGGAATGGTCAGCGCCACCACCATGCCGGTGCGTACGCCGAGGGAGAAGAAACTCACCAGCAACACGATGGCCAGTGCCTCGACCAGCACCTGGACGAACTCGCCGACACCGGTTTTCACGGCGGCGGGCTGGTCGGAGACCTTGCGCAACTGCATGCCGGCCGGCAGGTTTTTCTGGATCCGGGCGAATTCGATTTCCAGAGCCTTGCCCAGCACCAGAATGTCGCCGCCGTCCTTCATTGCCACCGCAAGACCGATGGCGTCTTCGCCCATGAAGCGCATGCGCGGCGCCGGAGGATCATTGAAACCGCGCCGCACGTCAGCGACATCGGAGATGCGGAACGTACGATCACCGACGCGGATCGGGAAGTTCTTGATCTCGTCGACTGTCTGAAAATTCCCCGACACCCGTAGCTGCAATCGCTCGCTGCCGGTTTCGAAGAAGCCGGCGGTGGACACGGCGTTCTGTTCTTCCAGCGCCTGCTGCACCGCCGCCAGCGGCAAGCCGAGGGTGGCGAGTTTGACGTTGGACAGTTCGACCCAGACCTTCTCGTCCTGCAAACCAAGCAAGTCAACCTTGCCCACATCCTTGACCCGCTGCAGCTGGATCTGGATGCGGTCAGCGTAATCCTTGAGCACCGCGTAGTCGAAACCGTCGCCGGTCAGCGCATAGATGTTGCCAAAGGTGGTGCCGAACTCATCGTTAAAAAACGGTCCTTGAATCCCCGGCGGCAGGGTCTGGCGAATGTCGCTGACCTTCTTGCGCACCTGATACCAGAGATCCGGGATCTGCACCGAATGCATCGAGTCGCGGGCAATGAACGTGACCTGGGATTCACCGGGGCGGGAGAACGAAACGATGCGCTCGTACTCGCCGGTTTCCATCAGTTTCTTTTCGATGCGTTCGGTAACCTGACGCGAGACTTCCTGAGCCGTGGCGCCGGGCCAACGGGTCTGAATAACCATCGCCTTGAAGGTGAACGGCGGGTCTTCGCTCTGGCCGAGCTTGGTGTAGGACAAGGCACCGACAATCGCCAGCAAAAGCATCAGGAACAGTACGATCTGGCGATTGCGCAGCGCCCAGGCGGAAAGATTGAAACCCATCGGGGATTACTCCTTGTCCGCCAGATTGACCACGCGGTTGGAGCGATCCACCGGACGCACTTGCTGCCCTTCCAGCAGCACATGCACGCCAGCGGCGACCACCCAGTCGCTGGCGTTCAGGCCTTCGAGCACCGGCACGGTTTTCTCACCGAACGGGCCGGTGCGCACCGGGGTCTTTTTCAGGGTGTTGTTGGCGCTGACGACCCAGACGTAAGTCGCGCCGTTTTCGGCGGTCAGCGCCGAAAGCGGCACCGACAGCGGGATGACATCGGTGGTCTGCACGAAGACGCGGGCGCTCTGGCCCAGTTCTGCCGGAACCTTGCCGGCGGTGAATGAAATGCGTGCGGCGAAGGTACGGGATTTCGGATCCGCGGCCGGCGACAGCTCGCGGATCTGCCCGGCGAAGCGCTGGTTCTGTTGCGTCCACAGCTCCACCGAAACCGGCTGGCCGACCTTGAAGCGGCCGAAGCTCTGCTCCGGCAGGCTGATCAGCACTTCCCGTTCGCCGTCAGTGGCGAGGGTGAAAACGGTCTGCCCGGCGGCGACCACCTGCCCGACTTCCACCGAACGCTTGGCCACCACGCCATCCTGGGGCGCGCGCAGCACGGCGTAACTGGCCTGATTGGTCGAGACGTTGAATTCGGCTTTGATCTGTTTGAGGCGGGCTTCGCCGGAGCGATAGAGGTTCTCGGCATTGTCGTAGGCGGAGCGGCTGACCATCTGCCGTTCCATCAGGGTCTTGTAGCGGTCACGCTCGGCGCGCACCAGATTCAGATTGGCTTCGGCGGCCGCGACCTGGGCCTGGGTGGCTTCCAGTTGCAGGCGTACATCCTGCGGATCGAGTTCGGCGAGCGGTTGATCGGCCTTCACGCGCTGGCCTTCCTCGACCAGTCGTCGGCTGACTTTGCCGCCGATGCGGAACGCCAGATCCGGTTCGTAGCGGGCGCGAACCTCGCCCGGATAACTTTCCATCGCCTGCGCCGAAGGCTCTGGCTGCACCACCATGGCCGGTCGCACGCTGACTGGCGTCACCTCTTCCTTGCCACATGCCGACAATAAAAACGCCAGACTGACTGGCACCGCAAAGGACAACGCATGGCGGAACATGGTGAAGGACCTTTCGCTAAGGAGGCTTGGAATAATTATACTGGCCGGTATGTTATTAATAGCAAACTCACCAGTCCAGTATTAAAAGCGAAGAATGTCGAACAATCTGTCCACTCCAAATGGCCCCGGCCGACCGAAGGATCCGGCCAAGCGCCAGGCGATTCTCGAGGCGGCGAAAGTCCTCTTTCTGAGTCATGGCTATGCCAACACCAGCATGGACGCGGTGGCCGCCGAAGCTGGCGTGTCAAAGCTGACGGTCTACAGCCATTTCAATGACAAGGAGACGCTGTTCTCTGCCGCCGTGGTGGCCAAATGCGAGGAGCAATTGCCGCCACTGTTCTTCGAATTGCCGGACGGCATTGCGGTGGAAAATGTGTTGCTGAACATTGCGCGAGGCTTTCACCACCTCATCAACAGTGAGGAATCGGTAAACCTGCATCGTCTGATCATGGCGCTGGGCAGTCAGGATCCCAACCTGTCGCTGATCTTCTTCGAGGCCGGCCCCCAGCGCATGGTGCAAGGCATGGAACGATTGCTGCGGCGGATTCACGAAACCGGCGTGCTGAGCATCGACAACCCGCACAACGCCGCCGAGCATTTCTTTTGCCTGATCAAGGGCGCCGGGAATTTCCGCCTGTTGTACGGCTGCGGCGAGCCGCTGACCGGCGAGGCGGCGGAAAGTCATGTGCAGGAAGTGGTCGGGCTGTTCATGCGGGCCTTTCGACCCTAGTTTCTGCGGTGTCTGTCCTGACGCTATCGCTGGCAAGCCAGCTCCCACAGGATCGAAGTGTGATCACTGATTGTGTGCACACTACTGAACCTGTGGTAGCTGGCTTGCCAGCGATTGGGGACGACCAGGTCTCAGGCCTTGAGCGCTTTCTTCGGGTAGATGTCGTAACGGCTGGATTTGCCATCCAGCGCATGACTCGGTTTCGGCCCTTCAATGCAAGGTGCTTTGCGCGGGCGCTTGACCACCACCCGGTGCGTGGCCAGTGCCAGCGCCGCTTCCAGCAAGGCCGGTGCATCCGGATCATCGCCCACCAGCGGACGGAACAGGCGCATTTCCTTCTTCACCAGCGCGGTTTTCTCACGGTGCGGGAACATCGGGTCGAGATAGATCACCTGCGGGGGCTCGCCCTCCCAATTGCGCATCACCTCGATGGAGTTGCCCTTGAGCAGCTTCATCCGCGCCACGATCGGCGCCACGTCGAAGTCTTCCGCCGCACGGGCCAGACCATCCTCCAGCAACGCGCCGATCAATGGCTGGCGCTCGATCAGGCTCATCTCGCAGCCAAGACTGGCCAGTACGAACGCATCTTTCCCGAGTCCCGCCGTGGCATCCAGCACCCGCGGACGCACGCCCTGGGCGATGCCGACCGCCTTGGCGATCATCTGTCCGCTGCCGCCGCCGTACAACCGGCGATGGGCCGCACCACCCTCGACGAAGTCGACCCGCACCGGCCCCGGCGCATCTGGCCCCAGTTGTTGCAGCTGCAAACCCTGCTCGCCGACTTGCAGGGCAAACTCGCCGTCCGCCACCTGCAACGGCAGGCTCAGGCGCTGCGCCCACTGCTCGGCCTGCGCTTCGAACGTCGGGCCGAGGGCCTCGACATGGATGCGGCAGGCCGCGGGTTGCTCAATCATGGAAAACACGCTCAAAAAAGTTAAGGATCGGCAAAAACCGCCGATAACCCAATCAACGCGCATTTTGCCAGAGCTGAGCGTCAACCGAAAAAAATGTCAGGCATTCTTCCCACATCGATTGGCTACATTTCGCCCACAGGCGACTTCAGCCGTCATAACACTCAAGCATTGGGCGGCGTCAGCCACCTGTGGCAGGATTTC
Organism: Pseudomonas glycinae; assembly: GCF_001594225.2. GTDB lineage: Bacteria > Pseudomonadota > Gammaproteobacteria > Pseudomonadales > Pseudomonadaceae > Aquipseudomonas > Aquipseudomonas glycinae. The sequence continues at coordinate 3,470,994 of NZ_CP014205.2, read as the reverse complement.
TTTGCCCAGGCACTGGCCGAACAATCGAGTGATGTGGTGCCGGCCTGCGGCACTTTCCCGCCGGTTGATCTGGAAAGCCCTGAAGAACCGACCGTCGGCAGTGAACTGCACGCGCACATCATCAGCCAGCGCGAATGCGATGTGGTGGAAACCCAGGTGCGTCCGCCGGAGCCGCTGTTCCTGCCGATCGCCGAAATCGACATGACACTGGCCGAGCCGTACCCTCCATTCCCGCCGGAAGCCATCAAGACTCAGCAAAAACAGCAGGAATTCGACAGCAGCTGGGTTCGCCCGATCGTGATCAACAACGGTCAGCCGATTCCGGAGCCGGGCCCTGCCCCGCAGAAAAAACCGCTGTACCTGCCGATTGCCGAATTCGATCTGGATCTGCTGCAGCCTTACCCGCCGTTCCCGCCGGAAGAAATCGTCGAGCAGCAGAAAGCCCTGGACTTCGATAACGGCTGGGTGCGCCCGATCGTTCAGCAGAACCTGCGCATCGCCGCCTGATTTCTCAGCGACACACGCTCCAGCGTCCGACATCGACATGAAAGTGGTTGCGATGGGCGGCGTTGTAATCCGGACTCAACACCACACTGAACGCCTCGCAGGCACCATCGCGCACCTGACGTAGAAACTGCGCGTCCTGATTTTGCTTCGGCCAGTCCTTGAGTACGCTGATCGCGCGCCCATCCGCCAGACGGAAGCCGGCAATGTCCAGCGCATCGGCGCTGGCGTGGCGACTGAGCGCGCCGTTCTGGCGGTTGTAGACGTTGCGGCAGGCGAAGCTGCCGAGGTGATCGACCCGCGCCACAGTCTGGCCGTAGGCCTGCTGCGCCGCCGGTTGCAGCGTATGGCGCTCGAACATCGCAAACGCCACGGCCAACGGGCAACTGGCGAGAAAGCTGCTGCTGAGCCCCACCCCGCCGCCCTGCACGCGCAAAGCACCCTTCAGCGGGCATTTGGCATCGGGGCTGTCGGCCTGTGGCGAAACCCGCAGGCCGGAGCTGCCCAATGCCTGCTCGCACAAGAGCGGATCGCTGCGCAGACGCATCAACTTATAGCCTGTGAGCCAGTTGGGCGTCGCCTGCACGTCCAGCGGCGCCCACGGATTCCACCGCGGCGGCACATCGAGCCAGCCGCGCCAGACGCCGATCAGGCTGCCACCGATGATCAGCAGCCCTGCCAACAGCAGCCAGCGCCCCATGCTCATCCCTTGAAGAATTGATTGGCCCTGGCGTACGGCATCGAATGGGAGGTGAAGGTGAACGTGCCGGACTGCTGGATCTCTTCAGCCGCGCGGAAAAACTCGCCGAACGCCGCCAGGGCCAGCGCCGAACCGGTGCTGATGCGCTTCACGCCCATTTCTTCCAACTGCTGCACGGTCAGTTTCAAGCCGCCGGACATCAACACATTGACCGGTTTCGGCGCCACCGCGCGCACCACCGCCAGGACTTCTTCGGCGGTGCGCAGGCCCGGCGCGTACAGCACGTCGGCGCCGGCTTCGGCAAAGGCCTGCAGACGGCGGATGGTGTCGTTGAGATCGGGATTGCCGTGCAGATAGTTTTCCGCACGGGCCGTCAGGGTGAAGGGAAACGGCAAGCTGCGCACGGCAGCGACGGCGGCCTCGATCCTCGCCACCGCGTGTTCGAAACAGTAGATCGGTGAGTCTTCCCGGCCGGTGGCATCTTCGATCGAGCCGCCCACAGCGCCCGCCTCGGCGGCGCGGATCAGACTCTGCGCCGATTCGGCCGGGGCATCGGCGAAACCGTTTTCCAGATCCACCGCCACCGACAGATCGGTGGCCGCAACAATCGCCCGGACATTGGCCAGGGTATCGTCGAGACTCAGGCCGCCATCGGGCTTGCCTTGGGAAAACGCATAGCCGGCGCTGGTGGTCGCCAGCGCCTGATAGCCGAGACTGGCGAGCATCCTGGCGGAACCGGCATCCCACGGATTGGGAATCACGAAAATCCCGGGGCGCTCGTGCAGGACCTTGAAGGCTTCGGCTTTACGGGTTTGTTGTTGACGGGCTTGGGCGTCCATCGGCAGGCTCCTGGGCAGGAAAGAAATCCGCCTCAGAGCAGGCCAAGTTGCTCGGCGGCGGGTTCTCTGTATAGCTCAGGCAAAGGTCGCAGGCCAGGCAAACGTTGCATCAGTTGTGCGTGAAAACGTTGCGCCAGCTTCGCCGCCAGAATGTTGTCGGCGGTGTGCAGGAAGATGTACGGCGTGCGCCCCTCTTCGATCCACTCGGCGATTTTCGCCACCCACGGCACCAGAAACGGATCGTTGGCCTCCAGCTCCGGATGGCCAATGAAGCGCACCTGCGGGAATTGAGTGAACGCTGCCGGACGCGTCGGTACGCGGGGCTTTTTCGATTGGGCGTGGATCACCGACGATTCGGTGGACAGGCAACTGAACAACGCGCGGGGATCAAGACAGATACGCTCCACGCCGCGATCCAGCAGCAGCCGATTGAGCAGTCGCTCACTCTCGCCCTTGGCGAAGAATTGTTCGTGGCGCACTTCCACCGCCAGCGGACAATCCAACGCATCGATGAACGCAGAAAGCTCCGGCAAGCGGTGTGGCGTGAAGCTTTTCGACAGTTGCAGCCACATTGGCGAGACACGCTCACCCAGCGGTTTGAGTAACTGGAGGAAGGTTTCGGCGGCAGTCAGTTGATCGCGCAAGTCGCCGCTGTGGCTGATGTCACCGGGGAACTTGGCGGTGAAGCGAAAGTGTTCCGGCATGACCTCGGCCCAACGCTGCACGGTGGCCGGCGACGGACTGGCGTAGAAGGTCGTGTTGCCTTCCACGGCGTTGAACACTTGCGAATAGAGTCCGAGGAAATCGGAGGTCTTGGCGTCTACCGGATACAGGTACTCGCGCCAGGCGTTTTCGCTCCAGGACGGGCAACCGAGGTAGTAAGGCAGATCCATCAGATGTACAGATCGAGGCCCAGCACGTCGGCATCCCAATCGACAAAACCGGCGGTGCTCAGGTAGCTGGCCAGGGCCATGGCCACGCTTTTCTTCATCGCGCGGTGATAAATCATGTCTTGTTGACGGGCTGGCAGATTGCTCAGGCGTTGGGCGGTGGCTTTGGCGGCACGGGCAGCCAGTTGCTCTTCGGTCGGGAATTCCAGCTCGCCGTCGATATCGTCGACGGACTCATCCAGCGCCGGATTGCCTTTGCGAGGCTTGCGCTTGATGGGGTAGGAATGAGTGGAAACGCCGTCTATACGCATAAAGTCATGCTCGGTATCGATGATGGCAATTTAGCGGCACCTGACCGACTTAGCAAATCGCCGAGTGATAACTAGAACACATAAAAGACAAAAGGTTTAAAGCGCGGGGTTAGAAACGGACGATTGGCAGATCGGGTGGGACCCTGCGGCGAATGCCACAGGGTGAATGGCCTCAGCGGGCTTTCGGGGTGGCCACTTTGTCGCGCAGATAAACCGGCTGGGCGTCGTCTGCCGGAATCGCTTCGCCGCGCTCCCAGGCAAAGCGCGCCAGGGTCAGCAGGTATTCGGCGTGGGGCAGCATACCCGCATCGGACCCGCTCAGGTTTACAGCGATGCGTTCGCCATAACCCCAGCCAGTACCGGCACCGAACCAGTCGCCCGAGGCATCGTCCGGCAATGCGGCGACTTCCGGCGGCAGCACCGCCTCGGCGCCGACCAGACGCATCTCGCCGGCCGTCTCGCGGTAGCAGCCCCAATACACCTCATCCATGCGCGCATCGATGGCGGCCGCGACCTGGCTCACGCCGTGCTCGCGATAAGCCCGTTGCGCCAGCACGGCCAGGTTCGACACCGGCAATACCGGGCGATCCAGCGCAAAGGCCAGGCCTTGCACCACGCCAATCGCAATCCGCACGCCAGTGAAAGCGCCCGGCCCACGGCCGAAGGCGATGGCATCCACCGCTTGCAGGGTGGTGCCGGCGTCGGCCAGCAGTTGCTGGATCATCGGCAGCAGTTTCTGCGCATGCAGGCGCGGGATCACCTCGTAATGGCTCGTGACCTTGCCGTCATGCAGCAAGGCAACGGAGCAAGCTTCAGTCGCGGTGTCCAGGGCCAGCAAGGTGCTCATCGATGTGTCCGTAAATCAGGTGGGGAAAAGTGCGCCAGTATAAACAACTACGGCCCGCAAGCGGGCCGTGGATGATGCAGCGGATCAGGTTTTTCAGCTCAGGGCTTCAAGCACCTTGGCGGTGATCGCTTCAACCGAACCGACGCCTGGGATATGGCTGTACTTCGGCTTGCCACCGTTCCTGGCGGACAGGTTCTGGTAGAACTCCACCAGCGGCTTGGTCTGCGAGTGGTAGACCGACAGGCGATGACGCACGGTTTCTTCGGTGTCGTCCTTGCGCTGTACCAGCTCTTCGCCGGTGATGTCGTCTTTGCCGGCCAGTTTCGGCGGGTTGTAGACGATGTGGTAAACGCGGCCGCTGGCCTCGTGAACGCGACGACCGGCGATACGCTGAACGATTTCTTCGTCTTCAACGGCGATTTCGACCACGGCGTCCAGCTCGACACCGGCAGTCACCAGCGCTTCAGCCTGAGGAATGGTGCGCGGGAAGCCATCGAACAGGAAACCCTTGGCGCAATCGGCTTGAGCGATACGGTCCTTGACCAGCGCGATGATCAGGTCATCCGACACCAGGCCGCCGGCATCCATGATGCTCTTGGCCTTGATGCCCAGCTCGGTGCCGGCCTTGACCGCGGCACGCAGCATGTCGCCAGTGGAAATTTGCGGAATGCCGAATTTCTCGGTGATGAACTTAGCCTGAGTACCTTTACCGGCCCCGGGAGCTCCCAGCAGAATGACGCGCATCGATGTGCTCCTCAATTTTTTATATAAAAAACAACGGATTCGCCTCGTGGGGCCAATCTCATAAAACGGGTCGTGGCCGCCCAAACGGCCAAAGGCTGATCAAGATACACAGCAGGCTGCGCCCACACAAGACGCCAAAAGTCGGAGAAACCGGCGCCCGCCGCGACCTTGCGACGCGGTTCCCCAAGTCGCAACCCCATCATTAACTGTCGCCTGACCGCATTTTTCCCACGGCCAATAAACGGCACCCGAGGCTCGCCCCGGGTGCCCCGCCCCACGCAGAAAACCTTAGCCGGTATTTCGCAAACCGGCGGCAATCCCCGCCACAGACACCAGCAACGCCTGTTCCACCGGGCTGCCCTGCTCGACATTCTGTCGCCGCGAACGCGCCAGCAACTCGGCCTGCAATAGATGCAGCGGGTCGAGGTAGGTGTTGCGCAGGCGGATGAATTCCAGGGTGTCCGGGCTATGTGCCAGTAGCTGCGACTGGCCGGTCAGGCCGAGGACGACGGAACACGCCTGCGACAATAGGTCGCGTAAGTGCGCACCCAAAGGCAGCAAGTCCGGCGCCACCAATCGTTCGTCGTAGGACAGCGCAATGTCGGCGTCGGCCTTTGCCAGCACCATCTCCAGCATGTCGATGCGCGTGCGGAAGAACGGCCACTGCTCACGCATCTGGCCCAGCAATTCACCTTCGCCGCGCTCCAGCGCCTTGCTCAACGCGGTTTCCCAGCCGAGCCAGGCCGGCAGCATCAGGCGGGTCTGGGTCCAGCCGAATATCCACGGAATCGCCCGCAGGCTTTCGATCCCGCCAGCGCGGCGCTTGGCCGGACGGCTGCCCAATGGCAAACGCCCCAACTCCTGCTCCGGTGTGGATTGACGGAAATACTCAACGAATTGCGGGTTCTCCCGCACCACCGCACGGTAAGCAGCGACGCCGTCGGCGGCCAGCTCGTCCATCAGATGCCGCCATTCGGGGGTTGGTGGCGGCGGAGGCAACAGGGTCGCTTCGAGCACGGCGGCCAGATACAGATTGAGGTTTTGCTCGGCGATGTCCGGCAGGCCGAATTTGAATCGAATCATTTCCCCCTGCTCGGTGGTGCGGAAACGTCCGGCCACCGACCCCGGCGGCTGCGACAGAATCGCCGCGTGCGCCGGGCCGCCGCCACGGCCCACGGTGCCACCACGACCGTGGAACAGCAGCAGTTCGACTTGCTGCTCACGGCAGATTTCCACCAGCCGCTCCTGCGCCCGGTACTGCGCCCAGGCTGCCGCAGTGGTGCCGGCGTCCTTGGCCGAGTCGGAATAGCCGATCATCACTTCCTGCGGGCCTTGCAGGCGCGCGCGATAACCCGGCAGCAGCAACAGGCGCTCGATCACCGGGCCGGCGTTGTCGAGGTCGGCGAGGGTTTCGAACAGCGGCACCACGCGCATCGGCCGCAGTACGCCGGACTCCTTGAGCAGCAATTGCACCGCCAGCACATCGGAAGCGGCACCGGCCATGGAGATCACGTAGGAGCCCAGCGAAGCGCCCGGCGCGGCGGCGACTTCCTTGCAGGTGGCGAGCACTTCGGCGGTATCGGCCGAGGGTTTGAAATGCGCCGGCAGCAGCGGCCGACGGTTTTGCAGTTCGCGGGTCAGGAAGCTGATGCGCTGTTCTTCATCCCACTCCTCGTATTTGCCGAGGCCGAGGTAATCGGTGATTTCAGTCATGGCCGCGCTATGGCGCGACGAGTCCTGACGCACATCGAGGCGCACCAGGAACAGGCCGAAGGTCACGGCCCGGCGCAGGCAATCGAGCAACGGCCCGTCGGCGATCACGCCCATGCCGCATTCGTGCAGCGAGTTGAAACACAGCTCCAGCGGATCGAGCAGGTCGCGGTTGTTGTGCAGCACATCGGCCGGGGCCGGCGTGGTCGCGGTCAGCGATGCATGGGCCCAGTTGCGCGTGGCGCGCAGACGTTCACGCAATTGCTTGAGCACCGCCCGATACGGCTCGGCACTGTCGCCGGCCCGGGCCTTGAGCGCGTCGCTGGCCTGCTGCATCGACAGTTCGGCGGCGAGGTGATCGACATCACGCAGGTACAGATCCGCCGCCATCCAGCGCGCCAGCAACAGCACTTCGCGGGTCACGGCAGCGGTTACGTTCGGGTTACCGTCACGGTCGCCGCCCATCCACGAAGCGAAGCGGATCGGCGCAGCTTCCAGCGGCAAACGCAGTCCAGTGGCCGTAAACAGCGCCTGATCAGCCTTGCGCATATGGTTGGGAATCGCCTGCCACAGCGAGTGTTCGATTACCGCAAAACCCCACTTGGCCTCGTCCACCGGAGTCGGCCGGGTGCGGCGGATTTCTTCGGTGTGCCAGGCTTCGGCGATCAAACGTTGCAGGGTGATGTGGATCTGTTCGCGTTCGGCCGTGGTCAGGTCACGGTGATCCTGGGCCGCCAGTTGCGCGGCGATCGCGTCGTACTTCTGGATCAGCGTGCGCCGAGCCACTTCGGTCGGGTGCGCGGTGAGCACCAGTTCGATTTCCAGCCGCGCCAGTTGCCGGGCCAGGGATTCGGCGCTGTGCCCTTCGTTGCGCAGGCGGGCGAGCAGTTCCGGCAACACGCGGGACTCGAACGGCGCGGCCTGGGTCTCTTCGCGGCGATGGATGAGCTGGTACTGCTCGGCGATGTTCGCCAGGTTGAGAAACTGGTTGAAGGCCCGCGCCACCGGCAACAATTCGTCTTCGCTCAATTGATTGAGGCTGGCGCTGAGTTCGGCGTCCATCGAGCCGCGCCGGTCGGCCTTGGCGCCCTTGCGGATCTGCTCGATCTTGTCGAGAAACGCCTCGCCGTACTGGTCACGAATGGTGTTGCCCAACAGCTCACCGAGCAGGTGAACGTCTTCGCGCAAGCGTGCATCAATATCGGTCATCAGCATCTCTCCAGCAGTAATCGGTGACGGATCGCAAGTGAGTGGATGAACAGAGAGTGCCGCTCTGGGACGCTTCTTACAAGCAGACGACGAAGGGACTTTAAACCTTGAGGGTTGCAGCTAGTCTCAAGAGTAAGCCGCACAACGGCTTGCCGCCGGCAGACGCCGGACACTCACCAAGACCTGCCATGAGCAGGTGCGACATGAGGTTCTTATGAAAATCCGTGAACTCGCCCAGCATTGGGAAGAAACCGCCAAGGGTCGCCTGACCGATACCGGCTACACGATTCATCTGGATGTGGAAGCTGCCGCTCGGCTGGCGGCGATCGCCGAGATGTACCCCAAGCGCCACGCCGAAGAACTGCTCGGCGAGCTGATCGGCGCCGCCCTCGAAGAGTTCGAAGCGAGCCTGCCGTATGTGAAAGGTTCGACCGTGGTCGCCACCGACGAGGAAGGCGATCCGCTGTATGAGGATGTCGGCCCGACGCCGCGTTTTCTCGCCCTGTCGCGGCGTCATCTGCACGATCTGTCGGCCGCTGCCGGCAAGCAAAAACACTGATTCCGGAACACCTCAAAACGGTGGGCGTGGACTTGCCCGCGATGGCGTCAGTTCAGTCACAGATGTGTTGAATTTGATGGCCTCATCGCTGGCAAGCCAGCTCCCACAGGGTCTGTATTTTTCCTCTGCTCTTACGCCATTTTTCGCCCGCGCGTACCACTCTCCCCCGCCAAAGTTCCCGTTTTAGAGCCTTGTCCGTTCGGTCAGAATATTTTTTGGCGATGAGCCATCTTTTCTGAACTTTTGAAAAAAGCCTTCGGTCGGAACAGGTAACCACGCCTGGAACGAGCGTTTCAAAACGCGCTGACACATGACGGTTGTCACTCCTCGACCAGGATGGATTTCGAAGCTTCCAAGGAGTTAACCAATGGAGTTGAAGACCATGAAGACCCAAACCTCGTTCTCCCACCTGCGCGGTCTGAAACTGGCCGCTCTGGCCATCGGCACCAGCTTCGTACTGGCCGGCTGCGCCGGCAATCCACCGACCGAGCAGTACGCCGTGACTCAATCGGCGGTCAACAGCGCGGTCAGCGCCGGCGGTACCGAGTTTGCCGCCGTGGAAATGAAGCAGGCACAGGACAAGCTCAAGCAAGCCGAAATCGCCATGCACGACAAAAAGTATGACGAAGCCCGCATCCTCGCCGAACAGGCCGAGTGGGACGCGCGCGTCGCCGAACGCAAGGCTCAGGCGATGAAAGCCGAACAAGCGGTGAAGGATTCCCAGAAAGGTGTTCAGGAACTGCGTCAGGAAAGTCAGCGCACTGTGCAGTAAGCGCGCATCCCGACCGCAAGGCTGAAACTCTTATCGATAGAAAGGACGAACGATTATGCGTAAACAACTGATGATCCCCGCTCTCCTGGCCGCAAGCGTTGCCTTGGCTGCCTGCTCGACGCCGCCTAACCCGAATCTGGAACAGGCACGCACCAACTACGCCGGCCTGCAGGCCAACCCGCAGGCGAGCAAAGTCGCGGCACTGGAAACCAAGGACGCCAGTGATTACCTGGACAAAGCCGACAAGGCTTATCTGGACAAGGAAGACCAGCACAAGGTCGACCAACTGGCCTATCTGACCAACCAGCGCGTGGAAGTGGCCAAGCAGACGATCGCCCTGCGCACCGCTGAAAACAACCTGAAGAACGCCGCCGCCCAACGTGCCCAGGCCCGTCTGGATGCCCGCGATCAGCAGATCAAGCAGCTGCAGGACAGCCTCAACGCCAAGCAGACCGATCGCGGTACGCTGGTGACTTTCGGTGACGTGCTGTTCGCCACCAACAAGGCCGACCTGAAATCCAGCGGTCTGGTGAACATCAACAAACTGGCGCAGTTCCTCCAGGAAAACCCGGATCGCAAAGTGATCGTCGAAGGCTATACCGACAGCACCGGTTCGGCGAGCTACAACCAGTCGCTGTCCGAGCGTCGCGCGACCTCGGTGCAGGTTGCGCTGATCAAGATGGGTGTAGACCCTTCGCGCATCGTAGTGCAGGGCTATGGCAAGGAATACCCGGTTGCGGATAACGGCAGCGTGTCGGGCCGTGCCATGAACCGTCGGGTGGAAGTGACCATTTCCAACGACAACCAACCAGTGATGCCACGTTCGGCTGTCAGCTCGAACTAAGCGTTACGCGGTAACGAAAAAAGCCCCGCCTGATTTGATCAGGCGGGGCTTTTGTTTGACTGGAACTCTGTGGGAGCGAGCTTGCTCGCGATAGCGTCCTTTCAGTCAGCAATTATTTGACTGATCCACCGCGATCGCGAGCAAGCTCGCTCCCACATGGAACTGAATTATTGCTCAAGCTTCTGCGGCGTCTCTTGGCCCATGCAGCGCACAGCCTTTTTCTGACTGTTGACCAGCACCCCGGTCAGGCCTTTCTGCTCGGTATCGAACAGCACCAGCACGCCATCGATGCATTGCGCCACTTGCGGCGCCGGCGTCAGCGAGACCTTGTAGTCTTCGCCGGGAACGGTCTTGAGCATGGTGAATTCGTTGAGCAGCAACGCATCCTCGGGTTTGGCGAAGTGCAGGTAGCCGTAGTACCACAGGGCGCCGACGGTGCCGAGGATGCTGCAGATACCGGTGATGATCAGCGGGATGGCGTTGCGTTCTTCACTCATTGCGGACTCTCTGGTGGTTCGTCTTCAGAATTCGGGGGTGTTGGATAATTCGGGATCTCGCCGAGGCGGCGCAGGCCGTTGAAGTGTTCGGGATCGTCGAGGTAACGCAGCATCACCTGACGCCAGACCGGATCGCCGAAGGTCTGCACATGCCCGCCCCGAGTCAGTTGCAGCACACGTGGTGGCGGCGCAGCTTGATACAGACGGATGCCGTTGGAAAGCGGCACCAGCGGATCGTCGAGGCTGTGGAAGATCAGTTTCGGCACGCCGTTGAGCTGCGGCATGGCGTTGATCGCACTGTCGCCATCCGGCACCAGCCACGACAACGGCACCTGAAACGGCCACGTCAGCCACGAGGTGCTGAGGGCGTATTGGCCGACGCTGCGGTAACTGGCGGGCACGCCGTCGAGCACCAGGGCCTTGAGCTGCTTCTGTCTTTGCGGATGTTGCACCAGCCAGTGCACGGCCATCGCCCCGCCGAGACTCTGGCCCAGCAGCACCAGCGGCTTGCCTTTGACCTCAGGCGCCTTGTCCAGCCAGGCGAAGGCGGCATCGATGTCCTGATAGATCGCCGGCAGACTTGGTTCGCCCTCGGACAGGCCGTAACCACGATAGTCCACCAGCAGCACTTGATAGCCGTTCTTCGGCAACCACCAGCTCCCGCCCAGGTGCATCGGCAGGTTGCCGCCGTTGCCATGCAGGTGCAGCACTGTGCCCTTGACCTCGACACCCGGTTTGGCCGGCAGCCACCAGGCGTTCAGTTTGAGGCCGTCGGCGGTGGTCAGGGTGACGGTGCGGTATTCGAGTTTGGCCTTTTCCGGCGTGAAGATCTGACCCGGCTCGGGATAGAACAGCAAGGAGCTGCAACCGCCGAGGGTCAGGAGCAGGCAAAGGATGCCGAGGATTCTCATCCGGTGAAACCTCGCAAAATTTCGAGTTGGAATTAGATCGTTCCCACGTCGAGGCGTCGAACCGTCCGCGTGGGAATGCCGCCATGGACGCTCCGCGTCCACTGTGACGCAGAGCGTCACGGGATGCATTCCCACGCAGAGCGTGGGAACGATCAACGTGGGAACGATCAATCGTTGTGGTTACAGGATGTTGGAGTAATCCGCCTCGATCCGGTCCAGGCTCAAGTGATTGAGGAAGTTGGAGAAGCACATCCACGCCGACAGCGCGTTCATGTCACGGAACTGGTCCGGCAGGTACTTGGGCGGCACCACCAGGCCTTCGTCCACCAGCTGACGCAAGGTTCGCATGTCCTCCAGCGTAGTCTTGCCGCAGAACAACAGCGGGATCTGCTCGAGCTTGCCCTTGCGCACGGCCAACTGAATGTAGTTGTAAACCATGATGAAGCCCTTGAGGTAGGACAAGTCTTTGGTGAATGGCAGACCGGTCGGCGTCGATCCACGGAAAACGCGACTGGCGTTGCCGTAGCTTTCCGCCATCTCGAAGCCCTGCTCGCGGAAGAACTCGAAGATCTGCAGAAAGTCCGCGCCCTCCTCGACCATGTGAATGGCGCGGGTGCGGTTGGTCAGTTTGCGCAGGCGGCTGGGGTAGGAGGCGAAGGTGATGATTTCCATCAGGATCGCCAGGCCTTCCTGGGTCACCGTCGACGAGGGCGGGCCCTTGGACAGAAAGGTGCAGATCGGCTGGTTCAGACCGTTGAGGGTGGTGCCGACGTGCACCAGGCCTTCGTGGACTTCCAGCGCGCGCACGTCGCGGTCGTTGAACATCGCATCGGTGCGAATCTTGATGTAGTCGGCACCCGCCGCCGCGTCGGCGACGATACCGTCGGACTCAAACACGCGGATGGTTTCCTCGGCCTCGCCGAACACTTTGTTCAGGCGGGTTTGCAACAGGTGAACGGCGTCCTTGGCGGTAAGGGTCTTCGGTTCGTCCTTCAGATCGCCACGGCCGTCGATGTTGTTCAGGTAATCCGACATCATCAGGCCGAGGTCGGCCAGGGTCGGGTCACCGGCATGGAACGCGTCGGACGCGGCGCCGTACAGTTCCTGGGAAATCAGGCCGAAATCCTCGGTGCCGCGCGCTTCGAGCATGCGCACCACCATCCGGTATTCCTTGCACATGCGACGCATGATCTGGCCGACCGGATTGAACTGGCCGAGTTGACGGGTGATGTCCCGTTCGATGTTCTGGAATTCCAGCTTGACCTTGCTCGAATCGAAGGACAGCGGCCGGTTGAGGTAGTAATCGCGATCCACCGCCGGCAATTCCTTGCCCTTGGCCTTGAGGAAGCCCTTGCGGATATTCTCGTCCCACTTGACCGCGTCGAGCACGCGGATCGGCGTCTGTGCCAGCACTATGCGATCGGACAGAATGCGTATCGTCTGCTGGTAATCGTCCACCCGAAACTCCTGTAGAAAACGTGACGAACTGAATTATTTGGCCTTGGCCTGATGCTGATAGCGCGCCGCTTCGACGAAAACGTCGGAATTGGCCGGGTCGTCGAGGTAAGCAAAGACCTTTTCAAGCGGGCTGTCGACCTGCACACCCTCGCCGTCATCGGTCTGGAAGCCTTGGCCGTCGAGGGTCTTCTGGGCGATGGCCTGGTTGATCTGTTCGAGGTCGAGGTTGTAAATCACCAGTTCACGTTTGTCGGTGATCTCGAAGCCGGCGATGGTGAAGTGCCCGCCGTATTGCGCCGGCACCTTCGCCGAGAGGTACCAGCGGTTGCCGTGACGCGACACCGTAAACGGATAGGCTTCACGCTCCCGGGGTTTGGCTTTGAAATACGCAACCGCTTGATAGCGGTCGTTGCCCAGGCGCGACAGCTCCAGATTCATCGGCTCGCCCCAGGCATTGGTGCTCGACCATCGGCCGAGCAGGCCCTTGGGTGCCGGTTCACTGGCGGGCAGCGGCTCGCGGAAGGTCACCAGACATCCGCTGAGCAGCAGGAACGACAAGGCGATCAGCACGCCACGCCAGGCTTTCATTCGACACTCCCTTGAACACCCGTTTCTTCTGATCGTTCCTGCGCTCCGCGTGGGAATGCATACAGTGACGCTCTGCGTCACATTGGACGCGGAGCGTCCATGGCGGCGTTCCCACGCAGAGCGTGGGAACGATCAGGGTCGAGAATTACACCGACGCGAGTACCAGGTGCATATAGCGCGTCAGAATGCCGAGCATGTCCTCTTCGGCCAAAGGCTCGGCGTCGTTGAGCAGGCCCTGATATTCCATCCGTCCGATAATCGCCGTCAACACCTTGGCATCCTGCTGTGGCTCGCGTGAGCCCAATACCTGGAACAACTGGCAGGTGCCCTGCAACAGAATCTGCTGATGGGAACGCACCAATTCCGCCAGACGCGGGTTGAGCAGCGCCTCCTGACGGAACGCCTGTTCGGCCATCAAATGCTCGCGACGATTCACCAGTTGCCGGTGCACGTAGTCGGCCATCAACCGCGCGATATCGTCGGCCAGTTGCGAACGCGACTCCGGGCTGCCGTCGCCGCTGACCACCATTTCGCGCAGCAGGCCTTCGTTGTTGATCCACAGCTTGGCCATGTAGGCCGCGCTGCGTTCGACGTACTGGGCAAAGGTATCGGTGAGCAGGTCATCGATGTCCTTGAAGTAATACGTGGTGGCCGACAGCGGCACACCGGCCTCGGCCGCCACCGCACGGTGACGCACGGCCCGCACGCCATCGCGCACGACAATGCGCATCGCCGCATCGAGAATGTCCTGTCGACGCTGTTCACTGCCCTGCCGGCTGGCCTTGCGGCCCTGGTACTGAACACTTTCAGCGACCGCAGTGGCGATTCCCGCTGCACCCTCTTGAGCCATTGCACCGATCACGACAGGCATACCTCTGTTGTTTTCTTCAAAATTAACCATTTGATACGTTTGTACCAGACAGGCAATAAAAAGCCGCCCATTTCAGGCGGCTTTTTTATTGAAACACTTACGCTTGTGGCCGCATGTGCGGGAACAGGATCACGTCGCGGATCGACGGGGAGTTGGTCAGCAGCATCACCAGACGGTCGATGCCGATACCTTCGCCGGCCGTCGGCGGCATGCCGTACTCCAGCGCACGAACGAAGTCGGCGTCGTAGTGCATGGCTTCGTCGTCGCCGGCGTCCTTGTCGGCCACCTGGGCCATGAAGCGCTCGGCCTGGTCTTCCGCGTCGTTCAGCTCGGAGTAGGCGTTGGCGATTTCACGGCCGCCGATGAACAGCTCGAAGCGGTCGGTGACGTTCGGGTTGTCGTCGTTGCGACGGGCCAGCGGCGACACTTCGAACGGATACTGGGTGATGAAGTGCGGCTGCTCCAGCTTGTGCTCGACCAGCTCTTCGAAAATCATCACCTGCAGCTTGCCCAGACCTTCGAAGCCCAGCACCTTGGCGCCGGCCTTCTTGGCGATAGCGCGCGCCTTGTCGATGTCATTCAGGTCATCGGCAGTCAGCTCGGGGTTGTACTTGAGGATCGAGTCGAACACCGACAGACGCACGAACGGCTCGCCGAAGTGGAACACCTTGTCGCCGTACGGCACGTCAGTGCTGCCCAGAACCAACTGCGCCAGCTCGCGGAACAGTTCTTCGGTCAGGTCCATGTTGTCTTCGTAGTCGGCGTAAGCCTGGTAGAACTCCAACATGGTGAATTCTGGGTTGTGACGAGTCGAAACGCCTTCGTTACGGAAGTTGCGGTTGATCTCGAACACTTTTTCGAAGCCGCCAACCACCAGGCGCTTGAGGTACAGCTCCGGCGCGATACGCAGGAACATTTCCATGTCCAGCGCGTTGTGGTGGGTTTCGAACGGCTTGGCCGCGGCGCCGCCAGGAATGGTCTGCAGCATCGGCGTTTCGACTTCGAGGAAGTCGCGCTTCATCAGGAAGCTGCGGATGTGTGCGATCACTTGCGAACGGACGCGGAAGGTCTGGCGCACGTCTTCGTTGACGATCAGGTCAACGTAGCGCTGACGGTAGCGCTGTTCGGTGTCGGTCAGGCCGTGGTGCTTGTCCGGCAGCGGGCGCAGGGATTTGGTCAGCAGGCGCACGCTGGTCATCTCGACGTACAGATCACCCTTGCCGGAGCGGGCCAGGGTGCCTTCGGCGGCGATGATGTCGCCCATGTCCCAGGTTTTCACCGCGGCCAGGGTTTCTTCGGACAGGGTCTTGCGGTTGACGTAGACCTGGATGCGACCGGTCATGTCCTGGATCACCATGAACGAGCCACGGTTGAGCATGATGCGACCTGCAACCTTGACCGGGATCGCAGCCTCTGCCAGCTCTTCCTTGGTCTTGTCCGCGTACTGTTTCTGCAACGCATCGCAGTAGTTGTCGCGGCGGAAGTCGTTCGGGAAGGCGTTGCCCTTGGCGCGCTCGGCAGCAAGCTTTTCCTTGCGCAGAGCGATCAGGGAGTTTTCTTCCTGTTGCAGGGCCTGGTCGAGTTGTTGGTCGCTCATGTCTTTAAATTTTCCATCACAGGTTCGTTGCCCCCGCCGGCGACGGGGGACTTGAGGTCGGTTGAAAGCTTACAGCCCCGATTTCAGGCTGGCTTCCAGGTATTCGTCGATGTCGCCGTCGAGCACCTTGTCGCAGTCACTGCGTTCGATGTTGGTGCGCAAATCCTTGATCCGCGACGCATCGAGCACGTACGAACGGATCTGGTGACCCCAGCCGATGTCCGACTTGGTGTCTTCCAGGGCCTGGGACGCGGCGTTGCGCTTCTGCATTTCCTGCTCGTACAACTTGGCCCGCAACATTTTCATGGCGGTGTCCTTGTTGGCGTGCTGGGAACGTTCGTTCTGGCAGCTCACCACGGTGTTGGTCGGTACGTGGGTGATACGTACGGCCGAGTCGGTGGTGTTTACGTGCTGACCACCGGCACCGGAGGAACGATAGGTGTCGATCCGCAGGTCTGCCGGGTTGATTTCGATTTCCACCTTGTCATCGATCTCTGGCGAAACGAAAACCGCGGAGAACGAGGTGTGGCGACGGTTGCCGGAGTCGAACGGGCTCTTGCGCACCAGACGGTGCACGCCGATCTCGGTACGCAGCCAGCCAAAGGCGTATTCACCCTTGATGTGCACGGTCGCACCCTTGATCCCGGCGACTTCACCGGCCGACAGCTCCATGATGGTCGCGTCGAAACCGCGTTTGTCGGCCCAGCGCAGGTACATGCGCAGCAGGATGTTGGCCCAGTCCTGGGCTTCGGTGCCGCCGGAACCGGCCTGGATGTCCAGGTAGGCGTTGTTCGGATCCATCTCGTGGCTGAACATACGGCGGAATTCGAGCTTGGACAGGGACTCTTCGAGACCTTGAAGGACTTCGACGACGTCGTTGACCGCGCCCTCGTCGTTCTCTTCAACGGCCATGTCCAGCAGCTCGCGGCAATCGGCCAGGCCACCGTTCAGTTCGTCGAGGGTGTCGACGATCTGCGCCAGCGCAGCGCGCTCGCGGCCCAGTTCCTGAGCGTATTCAGGTTTGTTCCAGACTGCAGGATCTTCAAGCTCGCGATTGACTTCGATCAGACGCTCATGCTTTTGATCGTAGTCAAAGATACCCCCGAATAGTTTCGGAGCGCTCGGACAGGTCCTTGATGGTGTTCAGGATCGGGTTGATTTCCATGACGGGCAGCACTCGTTGGCGAACTTTTGAAAGCCGGCGAGTATAACGTAATCACGCTGTCACGGCAGCCCGTCTGGCGGCTCTTGAGGCGATTCACTTGACATGGCCTGACACAGATCCCTGTGGGAGCGGGCTTGCCCGCGAAGGCGGAGTATCAGTCGACATCATTGCTGAATGACCCACCGCATTCGCGAGCAAGCCCGCTCCCACAAGGGTATCGCGTACCTATTCGATGCCGACCTGATTGCGCCCGTTGTTCTTGGCCAGGTACAGGCCGCGATCCGCCGCCGAGATCAGCAACCGGCAGTCGCTGCCCGACTCCGGCACCATGGTCGCCAGACCGATGCTGATGGTCAGGCTCGATCCTTCGGCCGGGGCATTGTGCGGAATCTTCAGCGCCGCGACCGTCTGGCGCAGCTTTTCCGCCACCAGCCGTGCTCCGCCCGGCGAGGTGTTGGGCAGCACCAGCGCAAACTCTTCGCCGCCATAACGCGCCGGCAGATCGGACGGCCGGGCGCTGGCCTCGCGGATTGCCGTGGCGACCTTGCGCAAGGCTTCGTCACCTTCGACGTGACCGAAGGTGTCGTTGTAGGACTTGAAGTAATCGACGTCGATCATCAGCAACGACAACTGGCTCTGGTCGCGCAACGAACGACGCCATTCCAGTTCCAGGTATTCGTCGAAGTGCCGGCGGTTGGACAGCCCGGTCAGGCCGTCGGAGTTCATCAGCCGTTGCAGGACGAGGTTGGTGTCGAGCAATTGCTGCTGGCTGACCCGCAGCGCGCGGTAGGCCGCATCCCGCTGCAGCAACGTCATGTAGGAGCGCGAGTGATAGCGAATACGCGCCACCAGCTCGATGTTGTCCGGCAGTTTCACCAGGTAATCGTTGGCCCCGGCGGAGAACGCCGCGCTCTTGATCAACGGGTCTTCCTTGGTCGACAGGACGATGATCGGAATGTCCTTGGTCGCCGGGTGATTGCGGTATTCGCGCACCAGGCTCAGGCCGTCGAGGCCGGGCATCACCAGATCCTGCAGGATCACGGTCGGCTTGATCCGCACCGCATGGGCCACGGCAAGATGCGGGTCGGAGCAGAAGTGGAAGTCGATGTTCTCTTCATTCGACAGCCCACGGCGCACGGCTTCGCCGATCATCGCCTGATCGTCCACCAACAACACCATGGCGGCGTTCTCGTCGGTTTTGATGTCATCGATCTGTAAGTCATTCATGGGCGGTCACCTGAGTGCTGCGGGGGCCAGGATTGCGGATGGATGTGTTCATTTAGGGAAAATCTCCAGCAATCGTGGCGCTATCTTTTCCAGTGGACGGATTTCTACGGCTGCGTCGATGGCTGCGGCAGCCTTGGGCATGCCGTACACCGCACTGCTTTGCTGATCCTGCGCGATGGTCAGATAGCCCTGTTGACGCATGAGCTTAAGCCCTTGAGCCCCGTCGCGTCCCATCCCTGTCAATAAAACCCCTACTGCGTCACCGTTCCAGTAACTGGCGACGCTTTCGAAAAATACGTCGATCGAAGGGCGGTAGATCTCGTTGACCGGCTCGGCGGTGTAGGCCAGCGTGCCGTTCTTGAGCAAGCGAATATGGTGGTTGGTGCCGGCCAGCAACACCGCGCCGGCCTGCGGCGGTTCGCCTTCGCGGGCCAGACGCACATCCAGACCGCTGGCGCTGGCCAGCCATTCGGCCATGCCAGCGGCGAACACCTGATCAACATGCTGCACCAGCACGATGGCCGCCGAAAAGTGGCGCGGCAGGCCCTTGAGCAAGACTTCCAGCGCCGCCGGACCACCGGCCGAAGAGCCGATCGCCACCAGCCGCTGGCGCGAGGCGGTACTGCGCGGTGCCGCAGGTACGGGGCGCGAGCGGGCGGTTTTCTCGCCGATCAGCCAGCCGATATTAAGGATTTTACGCAGCAGCGGCGCCGCCGCTTCCTGAGGATTGCCGCCGCCGATGGCCGGGGTGTCGACCACGTCCAGCGCGCCGTGGCCCATGGCTTCGAAAACCCGGTGCACATTCTGCTGGCGGTCCACGGTGACGATGACGATCGCGCACGGGCTCTCGGCCATGATCCGGCGGGTGGCCTCGACGCCATCCATCACCGGCATGATCAGATCCATCAGGATCAGGTCAGGGGTGTTTTCGGCGCACAGGCGCACCGCTTCGGCGCCGTTGCTGGCGACCCACATCACCTGATGCGCAGGCTCGAAGGCCAGCGCCCGGCGCAGGGCCTCCACCGCCAGGGGCATGTCGTTGACGATTGCGATCTTCATGCCCGCGCTCCTCCGATGAGCTCAACCACCGCGTCGAGCAGGGCGTCGTCATGAAAACTGGCCTTGGCCAGATAATAGTCGGCGCCGGCGTCCAGTCCACGGCGACGGTCTTCCTCGCGATCCTTGTAAGACACCACCATCACCGGCAGCGATTGCAGACGGTTGTCGCGGCGCAGCAGCGAGACCAGTTCGATGCCGTCCATGCGCGGCATGTCAATGTCGGTGATCAGCAGATCGAAGTCCTCGGAGCGCAGGGCGTTCCAGCCGTCCATGCCGTCCACCGCAACGGCCACGTCGTAGCCGCGATTGAGCAGCAGCTTGCGTTGCAGTTCGCGCACGGTCAGCGAGTCGTCGACCACCAGAATCCGTTTGCGCGCGGCTTCCGCGGCCTGATTACCGTGACGGGCAATACGCTCCAGACGACCGGTATTGAGCAGTTTGTCCACCGAACGCAGCATGTCTTCAACATCGACGATCAGCACCACCGAGCCATCGTCGAGCAAGGCCCCGGCGGAAATGTCCTGCACCTTGCCCAGCCGCTCATCCAGCGGCAGCACCACCAGCGTGCGCTCGCCGATGAAACGCTCGACCGCCACGCCGTAGATCGCATCGCGCTCGCGGATCACCACGACTTTCAGGGTATCGCCGCTGTTCTGGCTGGCCGGACGTTGCAATAACTGACTGGCCGCGACGAGCCCGACATGCCGGCCTTCGTGCCAGAAATGCTGGCGCCCTTCGACCTGCACGATGTCCTCCGGCGCCAGATCGCACATGCGCTCGATGTGCGCCAGCGGGAAGGCGTAGGCCTCGTCGCCGACTTCCACCACCAGGCTGCGCACCACCGACAGGGTCAGCGGCACTTCGAGATAGAAACGACTGCCCTCGCCCGCCGTCTGCTCCAGCACCACCGCACCGCGCAACTGGCGGACCATGTGCTGAACAGCATCGAGACCGACGCCACGACCCGACACTTCGGTGACCTTGTCGCGCAGGCTGAAACCCGGCAGAAACAGGAAGGTCAGCAGTTCCTCTTCACTCAACTGGGCGGCGGTTTCCGCGGGCGACAACTGACGTTCGACGATGCTGCGGCGGACCTTTTCCAGATCCACACCATTGCCGTCGTCGCTCAGTTCCAACACCAGCAGACCGGCCTGATGCGAGGCGCGCAGACGGATCAGGCCCTCTTCGGACTTGCCTTTGAGCAGGCGCTCTTCCGGAGTTTCGATGCCGTGATCGACTGCATTGCGCAGCAGGTGCGTCAGAGGTGCTTCGAGTTTTTCGAGTACATCGCGATCGACCTGAGTCTTCTCGCCTTCAATCTCCAACCGCACCTGTTTACCGAGGCTGCGACCGAGGTCGCGCACCATCCGCACCTGCCCGGACAGCACATCGGCGAACGGCCGCATGCGGCAGGCCAGCGCGGTGTCGTAGAGCACTTGTGCGCGCTGACTTGCTTGCCAGGCAAACTCGTCGAGCTCGGCGTTTTTCTCTGCCAGCAATTGCTGGGATTCGGCGAGCAAACGGCGCGCGTCTTCCAGCGCCTCTTGAGCTTCAAGGCTCAGGGCGTGTTCCTTGAGATGAACGTTGAGACTTTCCAGCGCCCGCAGGCCGTTGTTCTGCATGCGCTTGAGGCGCTGCATGGTGGCCAGGTGCGGTTTGAGGCGCTGGGTTTCCACCAAGGATTTGCTCGACAGATCGAGCAGGCTGTTCAGGCGTTCGGCGGTGACCCGCAGCACCCGCTCGCCACCTTCGGTGGTGCGCTTGCTCTTGCGCGGCGCGGGTTCCGGCTCGGCAACCTCAACGGGAATTTCAACCGGGGTCGATTCAACCACTGTCGGTGGCTGAAGCTGCAACTCGGCCATCGGTGGCGCACTCGGAGCGGCGGGCACCACGGCCGGTGCCGCCGGGTCGAGCAAACAGCCCATCAACGCCACGTAAGCCTCGATGTCCGCCGGTTGCGGGCCACTGGCCGGGGTGGCGATGCGCATCAGCAAGTCGGTGCCCTGCAACAACGCATCGATATGTTCCGGGCGCAGGAACAACCGGCCTTCCTGCGCACTGACCAGACAATCTTCCATCACGTGGGCGACGCTGACGCCGCTGTCGATGCCGACGATCCGCGCCGCGCCTTTCAGCGAGTGCGCCGCACGCATGCACGATTCGAGCTGATCGGCCTGGGTCGGGTTGCGCTCCAGCGCCAGCAGCCCGGCGCTGAGCACCTGGGTCTGGGCTTCGGCTTCGAGGCTGAACAGCTCGAGCAAGGAGGCGTCGCGCATTTGCTCGGGGGTCATGTGAGGCTCCGGGACACGGCGGACAACAGCTGTTCTTCATCCAGCCAACGCAGGCTGCGACCTTTGAAAGGCAACACGCCTCGGGTGTATTTGGCGCTGGCCTGTGCGCCGGAACGCGATGCGGCATCGAGAATTCGCTCGTCGATGGCGTGAATCCCGTCGACTTCGTCCACCGGCACCACCACTGGCCCACCCTGGGCCGCGATGATCAGCATGCGCGGCATGATCCGCGCGCCGGTCGCCGGGGCTGCGCTGCTGTCGAGATCGAGCAGTTCAACCAGTGACAGGCACGCCACCAGCGCACCGCGCACGTTCGCCACGCCGAGCAAGGCCCGGGAGCGCTGGTGCGGCAGCGAGTGAATCGCCTGCAACGGCGCGACCTCCACCAGACTGCGGGTGGCCAGACCGAGCCATTCTTCGCCGAGGCGGAACATCAGCAGCGAACGGGTCTTCAGCTCGGTCTCGACCTGGATCGCCACCGGATCGCGCTCGTCCTGCTGCAACGCATAGCGGTCGAGCAGGCGCGTGGCGGCGGCGGAATACACCGAGCAGTTGCGGCAATGGATGTGCTCATCCAGCAGCGGACAGGACTTGTCGCCATGGATGCCGATGCGGTTCCAGCAATCGTCGATGGCCCGGGCGTCTTCGTGGGTGACGTTCAAGGTGTCGGACGGGATCATCGTTTACGCTCACTGTCGGCGGTGCGGCCGCTGCGGGCGGCGCGCTCCTGCAATCGTCTGGCGCCGGCCGTGTCGCCCTGGGCCTGCAGCAACGCAGCCAGGTGCATCAAGGCTTCGGGGTGTTGCGGTTCGAGGTACAGCGCTTTGCGGTAAAAGCTCTGGGCTTCGAGGGCGCTGCCGGCGACATCGCTCAACAGGCCGAGCCAGTAGAACACCTGGGCCACCGGCTCATGGCTGCGCAAATACTGTTCGCACGCGGCCCGGGCCTCGGCACTTCTGCCTTCGTTGGCCAGGGCGGCGATGTTGGCCAGCAAGGTCGCGGCGTCGGGATTGGTGGTTTTAGCCGTCGCGGGCAAAGGCGTCACGCCAGCAAACGGACGGTTGCGCACCGGCGGCGGTGGCGTGCTGCGCACTGGTTGGCGCACAGGTAACGGCACCGGAATCGCGGTCGGCGCCGGCAACGGTTCGGGTTGTGGATCGCTGTGACGGCTGAAAGCGAAGGACTGTGGAATCCCGATCGAACGCATGCCGAGCCGCCCGAGCAGGCTGCCCTCGGCCGGGCCGATAAACAGCACGCCATCGACATGGGTCAGGCGCTTGAGCACGGCGAATACCTGCTGCTGGGTCGGCTGATCGAAATAGATCAGCAGGTTGCGGCAGAACACGAAATCGAACGGCGGCTCGTTGGCCAGCAATGACGGATCGAGCACGTTGCCAACATGCAGGCGCACCTGCTCGCGGACGCTTTCACTCACCCGGTAACCTTCGTTCTCGGCAGAAAAATGCCGCTCGCGAAAATCCAGCTCCTGGCCGCGAAACGAGTTCTTGCCGTACAGCGCCCGCCGCGCCTTGTCCACGGACAAGGGGCTGACGTCCATGCCATCGACCTTGAACTGATGGGGCTTGAGACCGGCATCGAGCAAGGCCATGGCAATCGAATAGGGTTCTTCACCCGTGGAGCACGGCAGGCTGAGGATGCGCAGCGCGCGCATGTTGTTCAATTCGCCCAGGCGTTTGCGCGCCAGTTTGCCCAGGGTGGCGAAGGATTCCGGGTAACGGAAAAACCAGGTCTCGGGGACGATCACCGCTTCGATCAGCGCCTGCTGTTCATCCCGCGAGCCTTGCAGGGTCTGCCAGTACTCATCGGCATTCACCGTTTGCGACAGGGTGATGCGCTGGCGCACGGCTCGCTCGATGATCGCCGGCCCGACCGAAGCGACGTCGAGGCCGATGCGTTCCTTGAGAAAGTCGAAGAAGCGCTGGTCGCTGCTCATGGCTGCTCCTCAAGCCGCGCCGGATCCAGCGGCGGCGACGGGAACAACAACGTACGCACCGACTCGTCCAGCAATCCGTTGACCCGTACCCACTGCACCAGCCCCTGCGCGTCTTCGCGTACCGGGCCCAGGTACGGTGCCTGACGATTGTCGAGGCCGTACGGCTGAAACTCATCCGGGTTGCAGCGCAGGGTGTCGGTGGCCTGTTCGAGGATCAGTCCCAACCACTGCGCGGGTTGCGAGTCTTCCGCGCGGTAATGCACCAGCACCAGTCGCGTGCTGGTGCGCGCTTGCGCAGGATGGCCGAAGGTCAGGGCACTTAGGTCGATCACCGGCACCACCGTGCCGCGATAGGCGAACACCCCCGCCACCCAGTGCGGCGCCCGGGCAATCGGCTTCAACGGCAGGCGCGGCAGCACTTCGGCCACTTCCGTGGCGCGCAGGGCGTAGCGTTCGCTGCCGATGCGAAACAGCAGAAACAACGCCTGCTTCGCCACCGGTGCAGCGCTGCGTTTGGCGGTGATTTCGCTCATCAGACTTTGAATCGCGAAACGCCGCTGCGCAGGCCCACGGCCACCTGGCTCAGTTCGTCGATGGCGAAACTGGCCTGACGCAACGACTCGACCGTCTGGCTGCTGGCATCACCCAGCTGCACCAGCGCGTGGTTGATCTGCTCGGCACCGGTCGCCTGGGCCTGCATGCCTTCGTTGACCATCAACACCCGCGGCGCCAGCGCCTGCACCTGATGGATGATCTGCGACAGCTGCTCGCCGACCTGCTGCACTTCAGCCATGCCGCGCCGTACTTCCTCGGAGAACTTGTCCATGCCCATCACCCCGGCGGACACCGCCGACTGGATCTCGCGGACCATCTGTTCGATGTCATACGTGGCAACAGCGGTCTGATCCGCCAGACGCCGCACTTCGGTGGCGACCACGGCGAAACCACGGCCGTATTCACCAGCCTTCTCCGCTTCAATCGCGGCGTTCAGGGACAGCAGGTTGGTCTGGTCGGCGACCTTGACGATGGTCACCACCACCTGATTGATGTTGCCGGCCTTCTCGTTGAGGATCGCCAGTTTGGCGTTCACCAGATCCGCCGCGCCCATCACCGAGTGCATGGTGTCTTCCATGCGCGCCAGGCCCTGCTGCCCGGAACCGGCCAGCACCGAGGCCTGATCGGCGGCGGTGGAGACTTCGGTCATCGTGCGTACGAGGTCGCGGGAGGTCGCCGCAATTTCGCGGGACGTCGCGCCGATTTCAGTGGTGGTCGCAGCGGTTTCGGTGGCGGTGGCTTGCTGTTGCTTGGAGGTCGCAGCGATCTCGGTCACCGAGGTGGTGACCTGCACTGACGAGCGCTGGGCCTGGGACACCAGCGAGGTGAGCTCGGTCATCATGTCGTTGAAGCCGGTTTCCACCGCGCCGAACTCGTCCTTGCGCTCGAGATTCAAGCGGCTGCTCAGATCGCCGGTGCGCATGATGTCGAGGATCTGCACGATGCGGTTCATCGGCGCCATGATCGCGCGCATCAGCAACAGACCACAGAAACCGGCGGCCAGCACCGCCACCACCAGCGAGACAAACATGCTGACTTTGGCTGCCGCCACGGCCTCGTCGATGTTGGCCATGGCCTGGTCGGCGACTCTCTTGTTTTCGCTGATGATGTCGTTGAGCTTCATCCGGCCCGAGTACCAGGTCGGAGTCAGTTGCTCGTGGAACAGCTTGACGGCGTCAGCTTCGAGATTGCGCTTGTGCAGGTCGAGCACCGCATCCTGAATTTTCAGGTAGGCGTCGTGATATTTCTCGAACGCCGCGAATTCGAGCTTGTCCTCGTCCGTGACCACCGTGCCACGGTAATTGGCCATCTGTTCCTGAAGCCGGGATTCGAAAGCCTTGTAATCGGCCGCATCTTCGCTGCTGATGCCCTGCCCTTCCTTGAGCCCCAGCAGTTCCTGGGTCTGCAGGTAGCTGTCGACCCACGCGCCACGAATCATCGAGCTGTAATAGACGCCGGGAATCGCGTCGTCACGGACGCTGTTTTCACTGGCCTCGATCTTCAGCAGCCGCGAATACGAGACGACCACCATCAGCAGCATGATGGCGATAATCACCGCAAAGCTCGCCAAAATGCGTTGGCGCAACGTCCAGTTCTTCACAGTCAGTCCTCGGGGCGGGTCGAAATGCGGGGGAGTATAGCTGAGGGCGGTGTTTCATTTATAAGACGGTTTGCCGCGCTCTAGCCTTCCGGTCATAAAACACGACGGGCTCTGGACAGGGACTTTCGAGGAATCGGAGGGTGGCGTGCCAGTGGCGCAATGGCAAAAAGGGGCGATGGATTGGTCATTTCGGTTTTAGATGATCCGAAGAGGCAGTAGCCATGTGCCATGGTGCGCAACTTCTTGCGCACTTGATTCGCGAAATCGCCGCCTTATTTCGCTACAGCCCCCGGTTACCGTCGCCTGTAGCCGAGTGCGCAACTTCTTGCGCAGTACTGCGCAAGAAGTTGCGCACTTTTGCTTTCATCGCTGTTCAAAAAACGCTCAAACCCGCGAGCCAGAGCGGTCAAGTCCCCGGCTCCCGGGGGCACACCAAAAGCTGGCACGCTCCTTGATAACAGTCAGGCACCCACCGGGCGATTTCGCCTCCCGGGCACCCTAACTTTATCCGCAAGGAGCACCTCCCATGGCAACACCAGCGTACATGTCGGTTACCGGCGAAAAACAAGGCCTGATCACTGCCGGCGCTTTCACCGCCGACTCCGTTGGCAACACCTACCAGGAAGGTCACGAAGACCAGGTCATGGTTCAGGCGTTCAGCCACGACGTGATCATCCCGCGTGACCCGCAATCCGGTCAGCCAACCGGTCAGCGCGTTCACAAGCCAGTGATCATCACCAAGGTCTACGACAAGGCTTCGCCTCTGCTGCAAGCCGCTCTGACCTCCGGCGAGCGCATGAGCGAAATCGTTATCCAGTGGTACCGCACTTCGGCTCAAGGTACCCAAGAGCACTACTACACCACCAAACTGGAAGACGCGATCATCGTCGCCATCAACAACAAAATGCACAACTGCCAGGATCCAGGCAACTCGCACTTCACCCACCTGGAAGAAGTGCAGTTCACCTACCGCAAAATCACCTGGACCCACGAAGTATCCGGTACTTCGGGTTCCGATGACTGGCGTGCTCCAGTCGTTTAATTACGGCTGATCGTTTCAAGCATCGGCCAGCTCTGCTGGTCGATGTTGTTTACGCCCCTCCAGAATTTCGCGTTCGTCGACCGATAACGGTCGACGAACGCCGCTGTACAGCACGAGGAACAAGGGATGTTCGCGCCGGCCAATGAAACCCACTTTGCCCTGACCATCGAAGGTCTTTCCGCCGACTTTCAGGTGTTTACCCTGAGCGGCCGGGAAGCCATCAGCCAGCCTTTCGTATTCGAGGTGGAGCTGGTCAGTGAGCAGCCGTCGCTGAACCTCGAAACCCTGCTGCACAAACCGGCCTTCCTGCAGCTGTCGCCCGACGGCAGCGGCATCCACGGCCTGATCTACCGCGCCGCGCAAGGCGATTCCGGCAAGCGCCTGACGCGCTACTCCGTGACCCTGCGCCCGCAACTGGCGTACCTGGCGCACCGAATCAACCAGCGGATCTTCCAGAACCTCAGCGTGCCAAAAATCATTGGCAAGGTTCTCGAAGAGCACGGCATCCAGGGCAACGCCTATGCCTTCCAGACCGGCTCGATCTACCCTGATCGCATCTACTGCGTGCAGTACGACGAATCGGACCTGCATTTCATCCAGCGCCTGTGCGAAGAAGAAGGCATTCACTACCACTTCCAGCACAGCGCCACGGGCCACAAACTGGTGTTCGGCGATGACCAGACGGTGTTCAAGAAACTGGCGCCGGTGGCCTATCAGCAGGACTCCGGCATGGTCGCCAGCAACCCGGTCATCAAACGCTTCGACCTGCGCCTGGAAACCCGCACCAGCCGCACCATCCGCCGCGACTACGATTTCGAGAAACCGCGCCTACAAATGGAGGCTGCGTACAGACCTGATGGCGAGAGCACTGAACCGGATCTGGAATTAACAACTGAATCAAGCAATTCGTGTGGGTGCTTGTGGAGTCAGACTGATAGTCAACAAGATTATCAGCATCACAAGTTACTCCGCGAGAAATCAAAGATGTAACCAACGATTGCTGAGCCAAGTTTAGGGTTTCTTAAAAACCCAAAGATGTTTGAACTGAAGAGTTTGATCATGGCTCAGATTGAACGCTGGCGGCAGGCCTAACACATGCAAGTCGAGCGGATGAAGGGAGCTTGCTCCTGAATTCAGCGGCGGACGGGTGAGTAATGCCTAGGAATCTGCCTGGTAGTGGGGGACAACGTTTCGAAAGGAACGCTAATACCGCATACGTCCTACGGGAGAAAGCAGGGGACCTTCGGGCCTTGCGCTATCAGATGAGCCTAGGTCGGATTAGCTAGTTGGTGAGGTAATGGCTCACCAAGGCGACGATCCGTAACTGGTCTGAGAGGATGATCAGTCACACTGGAACTGAGACACGGTCCAGACTCCTACGGGAGGCAGCAGTGGGGAATATTGGACAATGGGCGAAAGCCTGATCCAGCCATGCCGCGTGTGTGAAGAAGGTCTTCGGATTGTAAAGCACTTTAAGTTGGGAGGAAGGGTTGTAGATTAATACTCTGCAATTTTGACGTTACCGACAGAATAAGCACCGGCTAACTCTGTGCCAGCAGCCGCGGTAATACAGAGGGTGCAAGCGTTAATCGGAATTACTGGGCGTAAAGCGCGCGTAGGTGGTTCGTTAAGTTGGATGTGAAATCCCCGGGCTCAACCTGGGAACTGCATCCAAAACTGGCGAGCTAGAGTATGGTAGAGGGTGGTGGAATTTCCTGTGTAGCGGTGAAATGCGTAGATATAGGAAGGAACACCAGTGGCGAAGGCGACCACCTGGACTGATACTGACACTGAGGTGCGAAAGCGTGGGGAGCAAACAGGATTAGATACCCTGGTAGTCCACGCCGTAAACGATGTCAACTAGCCGTTGGGAGCCTTGAGCTCTTAGTGGCGCAGCTAACGCATTAAGTTGACCGCCTGGGGAGTACGGCCGCAAGGTTAAAACTCAAATGAATTGACGGGGGCCCGCACAAGCGGTGGAGCATGTGGTTTAATTCGAAGCAACGCGAAGAACCTTACCAGGCCTTGACATCCAATGAACTTTCCAGAGATGGATTGGTGCCTTCGGGAACATTGAGACAGGTGCTGCATGGCTGTCGTCAGCTCGTGTCGTGAGATGTTGGGTTAAGTCCCGTAACGAGCGCAACCCTTGTCCTTAGTTACCAGCACGTTATGGTGGGCACTCTAAGGAGACTGCCGGTGACAAACCGGAGGAAGGTGGGGATGACGTCAAGTCATCATGGCCCTTACGGCCTGGGCTACACACGTGCTACAATGGTCGGTACAAAGGGTTGCCAAGCCGCGAGGTGGAGCTAATCCCATAAAACCGATCGTAGTCCGGATCGCAGTCTGCAACTCGACTGCGTGAAGTCGGAATCGCTAGTAATCGCGAATCAGAATGTCGCGGTGAATACGTTCCCGGGCCTTGTACACACCGCCCGTCACACCATGGGAGTGGGTTGCACCAGAAGTAGCTAGTCTAACCTTCGGGAGGACGGTTACCACGGTGTGATTCATGACTGGGGTGAAGTCGTAACAAGGTAGCCGTAGGGGAACCTGCGGCTGGATCACCTCCTTAATCGACGACATCAGCTGCTCCATAAGTTCCCACACGAATTGCTTGATTCATTGAAGAAGACGAAAGAAGCAGCCCGAAATTGGGTCTGTAGCTCAGTTGGTTAGAGCGCACCCCTGATAAGGGTGAGGTCGGCAGTTCGAATCTGCCCAGACCCACCAATTTTGTGTGGGAAACGCCTGTAGAAATACGGGGCCATAGCTCAGCTGGGAGAGCGCCTGCCTTGCACGCAGGAGGTCAGCGGTTCGATCCCGCTTGGCTCCACCACTACTGCTTCTGAAGTAAAAGCTTAGAAATGAGCATTCCATCGTTGATGGTGAATGTTGATTTCTAGTCTTTTGACTGGTTCGTTCTTTAAAAATTTGGGTATGTGATAGAAAGATAGACTGAACGTTACTTTCACTGGTAACGGATCAGGCTAAGGTAAAATTTGTGAGTTCTCTTAGTTGAGAAATTCGAATTTTCGGCGAATGTCGTCTTCACAGTATAACCAGATTGCTTGGGGTTATATGGTCAAGTGAAGAAGCGCATACGGTGGATGCCTTGGCAGTCAGAGGCGATGAAAGACGTGGTAGCCTGCGAAAAGCTTCGGGGAGTCGGCAAACAGACTTTGATCCGGAGATGTCTGAATGGGGGAACCCAGCCATCACAAGATGGTTATCTTGTACTGAATACATAGGTGCAAGAGGCGAACCAGGGGAACTGAAACATCTAAGTACCCTGAGGAAAAGAAATCAACCGAGATTCCCTTAGTAGTGGCGAGCGAACGGGGACTAGCCCTTAAGTGGCTTTGAGATTAGCGGAACGCTCTGGAAAGTGCGGCCATAGTGGGTGATAGCCCTGTACGCGAAAGTCTCTTAGTCATGAAATCGAGTAGGACGGAGCACGAGAAACTTTGTCTGAATATGGGGGGACCATCCTCCAAGGCTAAATACTACTGACTGACCGATAGTGAACTAGTACCGTGAGGGAAAGGCGAAAAGAACCCCGGAGAGGGGAGTGAAATAGATCCTGAAACCGTATGCGTACAAGCAGTGGGAGCAGACTTTGTTCTGTGACTGCGTACCTTTTGTATAATGGGTCAGCGACTTATTTTCAGTGGCGAGCTTAACCGAATAGGGGAGGCGTAGCGAAAGCGAGTCTTAATAGGGCGTCTAGTCGCTGGGAATAGACCCGAAACCGGGCGATCTATCCATGGGCAGGTTGAAGGTTAGGTAACACTGACTGGAGGACCGAACCGACTACCGTTGAAAAGTTAGCGGATGACCTGTGGATCGGAGTGAAAGGCTAATCAAGCTCGGAGATAGCTGGTTCTCCTCGAAAGCTATTTAGGTAGCGCCTCATGTATCACTGTAGGGGGTAGAGCACTGTTTCGGCTAGGGGGTCATCCCGACTTACCAAACCGATGCAAACTCCGAATACCTACAAGTGCCGAGCATGGGAGACACACGGCGGGTGCTAACGTCCGTCGTGAAAAGGGAAACAACCCAGACCGTCAGCTAAGGTCCCAAAGTTATGGTTAAGTGGGAAACGATGTGGGAAGGCTTAGACAGCTAGGAGGTTGGCTTAGAAGCAGCCACCCTTTAAAGAAAGCGTAATAGCTCACTAGTCGAGTCGGCCTGCGCGGAAGATGTAACGGGGCTCAAACCA
This sequence comes from Pseudomonas glycinae, assembly GCF_001594225.2. Taxonomy (GTDB): domain Bacteria; phylum Pseudomonadota; class Gammaproteobacteria; order Pseudomonadales; family Pseudomonadaceae; genus Aquipseudomonas; species Aquipseudomonas glycinae. Next base: position 3,440,025 of record NZ_CP014205.2, on the reverse strand, counting down.
TACACCGAAGCTACGGGTATCACGCAAGTGATGCGGTAGAGGAGCGTTCTGTAAGCCTGTGAAGGTGAGTTGAGAAGCTTGCTGGAGGTATCAGAAGTGCGAATGCTGACATGAGTAACGACAATGGGTGTGAAAAACACCCACGCCGAAAGACCAAGGTTTCCTGCGCAACGTTAATCGACGCAGGGTTAGTCGGTCCCTAAGGCGAGGCTGAAAAGCGTAGTCGATGGAAAACAGGTTAATATTCCTGTACTTCTGGTTATTGCGATGGAGGGACGGAGAAGGCTAGGCCAGCTTGGCGTTGGTTGTCCAAGTTTAAGGTGGTAGGCTGAAATCTTAGGTAAATCCGGGGTTTCAAGGCCGAGAGCTGATGACGAGTTGCCTTTAGGCGACGAAGTGGTTGATGCCATGCTTCCAAGAAAAGCTTCTAAGCTTCAGATAACTAGGAACCGTACCCCAAACCGACACAGGTGGTTGGGTAGAGAATACCAAGGCGCTTGAGAGAACTCGGGTGAAGGAACTAGGCAAAATGGCACCGTAACTTCGGGAGAAGGTGCGCCGGTGAGGGTGAAGCACTTGCTGCGTAAGCCCACGCCGGTCGAAGATACCAGGCCGCTGCGACTGTTTATTAAAAACACAGCACTCTGCAAACACGAAAGTGGACGTATAGGGTGTGACGCCTGCCCGGTGCCGGAAGGTTAATTGATGGGGTTAGCTAACGCGAAGCTCTTGATCGAAGCCCCGGTAAACGGCGGCCGTAACTATAACGGTCCTAAGGTAGCGAAATTCCTTGTCGGGTAAGTTCCGACCTGCACGAATGGCGTAACGATGGCGGCGCTGTCTCCACCCGAGACTCAGTGAAATTGAAATCGCTGTGAAGATGCAGTGTATCCGCGGCTAGACGGAAAGACCCCGTGAACCTTTACTATAGCTTTGCACTGGACTTTGAATTTGCTTGTGTAGGATAGGTGGGAGGCTTTGAAGCGTGGACGCCAGTTCGCGTGGAGCCATCCTTGAAATACCACCCTGGCAACTTTGAGGTTCTAACTCAGGTCCGTTATCCGGATCGAGGACAGTGTATGGTGGGTAGTTTGACTGGGGCGGTCTCCTCCTAAAGAGTAACGGAGGAGTACGAAGGTGCGCTCAGACCGGTCGGAAATCGGTCGTAGAGTATAAAGGCAAAAGCGCGCTTGACTGCGAGACAGACACGTCGAGCAGGTACGAAAGTAGGTCTTAGTGATCCGGTGGTTCTGTATGGAAGGGCCATCGCTCAACGGATAAAAGGTACTCCGGGGATAACAGGCTGATACCGCCCAAGAGTTCATATCGACGGCGGTGTTTGGCACCTCGATGTCGGCTCATCACATCCTGGGGCTGAAGCCGGTCCCAAGGGTATGGCTGTTCGCCATTTAAAGTGGTACGCGAGCTGGGTTTAGAACGTCGTGAGACAGTTCGGTCCCTATCTGCCGTGGACGTTTGAGATTTGAGAGGGGCTGCTCCTAGTACGAGAGGACCGGAGTGGACGAACCTCTGGTGTTCCGGTTGTCACGCCAGTGGCATTGCCGGGTAGCTATGTTCGGGAAAGATAACCGCTGAAAGCATCTAAGCGGGAAACTTGCCTCAAGATGAGATCTCACTGGAACCTTGAGTTCCCTGAAGGGCCGTCGAAGACTACGACGTTGATAGGTTGGGTGTGTAAGCGCTGTGAGGCGTTGAGCTAACCAATACTAATTGCCCGTGAGGCTTGACCATATAACACCCAAGCAATCTGTAGACTCGAAAGAGGCCAGATTGCGGTGTGTGAAGACGCAATGAACCGAAAGTTCGACGCTCACAAGACACCGAAAGCTGTCACATACCCAATTTGCTGAAGCGAGGCCATCCGGTCGCGAGTCAGTACCCGAATTTCTTGACGACCATAGAGCGTTGGAACCACCTGATCCCATCCCGAACTCAGAAGTGAAACGATGCATCGCCGATGGTAGTGTGGGGTTTCCCCATGTGAGAGTAGGTCATCGTCAAGAGGCGGCCCGGCGTTGACGAACTCCGGCGGCGTACCGTGGACCGCGGCTTATATTGATACTATCGGCGAAGTCACAGCCGATCTACGCTCAAACATCGCGGCAGAGGCGCGAGCGAAGATCATTTATGAACGCCTGTCGTATAACTTCGACGATCCCGGCGTAAAAGACACGCTCAGTTTCTTAATGACCCGTGAAGTCGCGCACCAGCTCTCTTTTGAAAAGGCGCTGTATTCGATTCGTAACAACTTCCCGCCGGGTAAATTACCGCCGGTAGAACAGTATACCGACGTGTACTACAACATGTCGCAAGGCGACGATCCGCGAGGTAGCTGGAATTCGTATAACTTCGTATAATGTATGCTATACGAAGTTATTACGCACCATGGGTCCAGTTCTTGCTAGAAAGGTCACCTGCTGGTGTTCGGTGACGACCAGACCGTGTTCCCCAACCTCGGCCAACCGACCGCGTATGTGCAGGGCAGCGGCATGGTCGCCGAAGAACCGGTGATCAAAGGCTTCAAGCTGTGCCTGGAAACCCGCACCAGCCGCACCACCCGCCGCGACTACGACTTCGAAAAACCGCGGATCACCCTCGAAAGCGAAAACCGCGGCGACGCCCTGCCCGACCTCGAGGACTACGACTACCCGGGCCGTTTCGTCGACCGCGAGCGCGGCAAGCACCTGGCCAAACGCGCCCTCGAACGCCACCGCAGCGACTTCCAGCTCGCCGAAGGCAAGAGCGACCAGCCGTTGCTGGTCAGCGGCCATTTCCTCGCGCTGAAAGAACACCCGAAGGCCAAGTGGAATGATCTGTGGCTGCTCACCGAAGTCCACCACGAAGGCAAACAGCCGCAGGTGCTGGAAGAGTCGGTGACCAGTGACACCACCGCGCTCAAAGACGATTTCCATCAGGGCTACCGCAACCGCTTCCAGGCCACCCCGTGGGACGTGCCGAACCGCCCGCCCCTGCGCCACCCGAAACCGCGCATCCTCGGCAGCCAGAGCGCCGTAGTCACCGGCCCTAAAGGCGAAGAAATCCACTGCGACGAATACGGCCGCGTCAAAGTCCAGTTCCACTGGGACCGCGACGGCCAGGCCGACGACAAGACCAGCTGCTGGCTGCGCGTGTCTTCCGCCTGGGCCGGCGCCCAGTACGGCGGCATCGCCATCCCGCGCATTGGCATGGAAGTGCTGGTCACCTTCCTCGAAGGCGACCCCGACCAGCCGCTGATCAGCGGCTGCCTGTACCACAAGGAAAACACCGTCCCGTACGCCCTGCCGGCGAACAAGACCCGCACCACCTTCAAGACCCTGAGCTCGATGGGTGGCGGTGGCTTCAACGAACTGCGCATCGAAGACAAGAAAGGCCAGGAACAGATCTTCCTCCACGCCCAGCGCGACTGGGACGAGAACATCGAACACGACCAGAAAATCCGCGTCGGCAACGAACGCCACGACGTCGTGGAAAAGAACAGCTACACGGAATTCAAGGCCGAAGAACACCACACCGTCTACGAAGACCGCAAAGTCGAAGCCCGCGCCAACGACCACCTGACCGTGGGCGTGAACCAGCACATCAAGATCGGCACCGGGCAATTCATCGACGCGGGGCAGGAAATTCACCTGAGCAGTGGCATGAAAGTGGTGCTGGAGGCTGGGGCTGAGCTGACGCTGGTCGGTGGGGGCAGCTTCATCAAGATCGATGGCGGCGGCGTGACCATGAGTGGGCCGGCGATCAACATCAACTCCGGTGGTGGACCGGGCAGCGGCACCGGCGCCGCCCCGTTGATGCCGGGGCCGTTGAAGCAGGCGGATACGGACAAGGCCGGGAAGTTGTTGGTGCCGGCCATGCTCAATCCGTTTGTACGAAAAAGCATGCAAGGCCTTCCCCTTGTTCCTGTCTGCGGAAAGCAATCCAACGGCGCTTGCTCACGAGAGGTTTGCCCATGTCTGCATGGCTGAGTCAATTCCTTGAACTACCAGTAGCCGCAGCGCCTTCGAGCAGCGGTGGAAGCCGTTCTCTGTATTGCATTATCGACAGTGTCCGCCAGCCCCACGCCCTCGAGCAGCTCTATCAGCAATCCGACCTGAACGGAGTGGAAAAACTGTTTCAGGACACGCCTTTTGCTGAAATGAATGATGTCAGCCCGCTTTGGCTTCAATTGAAACCGGGAAGCGCCGCAGCAACCAAGGCCATTGAACTGTGCCGGGAGAATCGTTCAGGCATGCTTCTGACCTCCAGCGATACACCGGAAAACTCCTTACTGCATGCCCGTCGTCTGTTGCGAATGAACTCCCAATCCTACGGAGACTCTCTGGCGCGGTTCTACGACCCGGCTTTCTGGAGCGCATTAGCAATGACCGCCCCCGCACAGGCTCTCTACGGCCCATGGGAAAGTGTCCATACGCCGCCGGCTCATGTCGAAGATCAGAAATGGCGAACCTGGGAACGACCACACGACGCCAACGGCGCGAAAGATGAGCTCAGGTATCCCCTGCAATTGCACGACGACACGCTTGCCGCGTTCGATGAAATCCGCTGGTGGTATTGGATCAGGTCCCGGGAGGCTGAATCAGCCAATGGGTTGCCCGACAGTGAACTACCTGTGGTGTCGGAAAATTTGCAGTTACTGGTAGATCACGGCATTGACGAGGGGCGGCATCTTGAGCGCTTGCTGCCGCAACTGAGGCAGAGCCCTTTACAAGAACGCACCGACGCCATGAACGTGCTGAGCAGCGAGATGCCGGCATTCGAGAAAGTACAACGACTGGAAGTCTGAGATGACAGGTACGTCCGAACAAACAACCCCGCAAGAGCCCACACCAGTCGTTATACCGGCGGATCCGCCAAAGGCGCCCGTTGATGCCGAGACGTTCTGCAAGGACAAGAAGCCAGGTTGCAGCAGTAGCTACGACGACATCATCTACGTCACCGGCCAGCGCCGATTCTGGCTGCTGCCCAAGCGCACGTCGGAAAAGCTGAAGGAAAGCGTCAGCCTGCTCAAACAGAAGACCGTCGACGCAGACAAAGCCACTCGCATGAGCAACATCGCCGATGCCGGATTGATGGAGTACTTCCTCACACCGGGGCCCGAAGCCTTTCTCGAAGGCGAGCAACGTAGCAGTTACCTGGAGTCGAAGTCGGCAATCCCCGAAGACACTACCAAAAAAGCCCAATGCCGTAAGGATTGGGAGGCGGCAAAAGCCAAAGGTGACAACGACGCTACGATGCATGCCGAGCGCGAGATGTTCCACGCCGGACAACGCATCGAGAAAAACCAGAAAAACATGGAAACCCTCGAAAAAGTATCCGACGCGAAAGCAAAAACGTTGGGGTACAAACGAGAAAATGGGATCTTCTATACCCCGCGTGCGCTAAAGGCTCGTGACGCCATCGACAAGTACATTGAAGAGCGTGACAAGGCCAAAGCCCATGGCTACAAAATGTTCGACCCAGGCACCAAGAAAATCGCTTCCGCCTGGGAGCACTTGAAAGACTACAAGGCGCTATACAAAAAACTGATTGAAACCGGTGAAGTCGATAGGAAGGCGTTGAGGGGTGTACAACTCAACATCCTTGCGTTGAAAGACTTGATGTCCAAGTACATCAACTCCATCGTGGAACTCGCTGAATGCGGGATCGCGGTTCCCGAGTTCGCCCTCAGCCCCGACGACCAGTATGCGGGTACAGAAGACTTCCAAGCCTTCGTAGAGCTGACCACCAAGCGAGATGAACTCGAAAAAAAAATTGAAGACCGCTATTCCCAGTGGGTCTCGGCCACTGGAGGCAAATCCGCGCCACCCGGCGTGCTCTTCGCCAAGTTGAGAGATCAGTGGTACGAGCTGAATACCGAAGCAGAGCGGATTCAGACGACCGCCGAAGCCCGCGTGCGGGAAATCCGGCCCCCTCGCATGTTTCTCTGGGAACCCGAAACCTATAAGCCAAAACCGATTGAGCGCCTTGCCAAGACCAACATTCCTTTGCGCGAACTCAGCAGCGCGTCGTCGACAACGATCCTGAACCACATCAGCCTCAAGCACTTGGCTCAGGTCAGCGGCAATGCATTCAAGGGGCAACTGAAAGAGCTTGCCACCAGCTTGCCCAAGTCAATCGCCAAAGAGGCCGACGACGATCGTGTTTTCAGTGACTGGCTCAATCAGGAGGGCGCACTTCAATTCGATGAAAAAGGTCCGTGGTTCGACGAGCATGGCTTGTTCGTGCCCGACAAATTCTTCGCTGCGCTGGAGGCCAAAGGCTACAGAGTTGAAAGCATCAAGGCTGAAGACAAGCGCAAACGTTGGGGTGAAAACCTCAAAGCGATGGTGTTCGAAGACAAACAGCTTCGTAATCTCATGCTTTTTGACAACAGCCCGCAGGCCCAACTGGTCAGATGCTTACTCCCAGAAGGCGCCAACCTGCTGACAGAAGTCAAAATGGAAGGCCCCACCTGGAAAAATGGCGCCCCGCAAATTGCCAACGTTGAAGTCGCTCTGGATGTAACCGCATGGCGCGGAGAAGTGACCCTGCTGAAGGTCGAGTTGCCAAAACGGGTCAAGGCTGAACCCTGGACCGCCAAATACAAGGCTCACGATGGCAGTATCCGCAGCGTCAATTTCGGCAAGTTGTCTTTGGATCTGGAAGCCAAGGCCTGGGGCTTCGCCGGCGCCAGCCTGATGCTGTCACGCGATCTGTCTTTGGATCAAAAAACCGGTTACACCAGCCTTGTTGGCGTGGACGTTGCCGAGAAAACCGGCGAGGTGGGCAAGTACGAAGTGTTTGCTGGCGCTCAGGCTGGATGCAAGGTGACGGGCAAATTGTTCTGGTGCCCGCCTCCCGGCGTTCTCCCGCCTGCGCCAGTGCCGAACCGTCTGGCAGCCAACCAATGGCGCCCGTTGGCAAAACTGGAAGTCGAAATGGCGGTGGCGGTCGGTGCCGGTATTTCGGGAGACCTGAACCTGCGAGTGCACGACGGACGTCTTTTGCTGTCGATCAAAGGCGCGCTCGTTTGGGGCGCTGGGGTCAAAGGCTATTTGACCTTTGAGGTCGGATACGAAAGCATCGTAGCCCTGACGGAACTGGTGCGACAGGAAATGGCCGCGAACCAATACAAGGATCTGGAGTGGGTGGAAACCGAAGCCTTGGCCTACGTGAAAAAACTGAGCTTCCTCGGCGCCACGGGAATTGATGTGGCGTTTGCGTATGTGCGTGGGTATGCAATTGTTAAAGAGATTTTTGATGCTCTTACTGCGGGGGATCGTGGGGGGCAGATTGCTTATACGCTCGGTAGAAATGAAAATAGGCAAGAAATGCAGGATTGGGTTTACAACCTGCAGCCACAGGCTTTTGGGCCACTTTTGCTGGCATTGAGTGCCCCACCAAAACCATTTACCGTTGAAGAAGATTCAAAGGAAGAACAGAGCTTCAATGAAGACCAAGCACACCTGTTGCAGCAACAGGCAATTGAACGATGCCTAGGGTGGATATCTAGTAAGCCTGATGCAAATCAACAGTTTGAAGAAGCAATTATCTGCATGAATCGAGACGGTGCACGACCTGGCCAAGCTGGGCTCGCATACTGTAAAAACAAAGCAAAACTTGATTTGTTCATGGCCGAGCGAGTACTTGGACTCACCGAAACCAACAATGTAATGCGAGCCAGATACAAAGATCGGGTATCGAAGCTCGGACTTCGTTTAAATAAACATTGCGACTATAGCACCGTATATAAAGGGCCTGCTTTCGCGCCAGTCCAAGGTATAAACGTCACTTATAAAGGACCAAACATTGATTAAGCGAGCTACTTTAGGCTGTCTAATTTTAATGTTCCTATCCTGTGCTTCTGCCGGACAGTTGACAGAAACTCAGACGGCAGCCAGAAATAAGGGTATTGCTCTTTACCAACAAAGCGCATGGACTTCCTCACAACCATTTTTAAAAACCGCCGCTGAAGCTGGCGACCGTAACGCTCAGTATTTTTTAGGCGAGGCGATACGACTGAGTAATCGTTACATGACGGACGAAGCCAAAAAATGGTATGAGGCCGCCGCCGAGCAGGGCGACCTTTACGCCATGCTACGTCTCAGCAATAAAAATGATCTGTGCACGGTATTGGAAGAGTGCACAGGTAAAAATAGTGAAGAATGGAGGGCGCATGCGATAAAAGTCGCTCGTGAGCGTGCAGACAAAGGTGACACAGAGGCAATGATCGTGCTGTTTACGGCCAAACAAGGATTGGAATGGCTAGAAAGGGCTGCGGAATCTGGTGATAGCTATGCTCAGCAATTACTCGCCAGTGCCTATAAAAGAGGACAGGGCTGGTTCCTGATTCCAGGCAGTCGCGAGAAAGCAATAGAAAAGTGGTTTAAAGCATCGGCTGAAGGCGGCTACCCTCCGGGCATGTACCTCTATGCAAACTATCTGTATGAACACAATGGAAGCAAAGAGGAAGTAGGACGTTGGCTTAAAAAAACGGCCGAATCCGGTCATATTGAGGCACTAGGAGGGTACGCCTTAAACATCGCACACTTACCAGATAGTTATGGATTCCCTCTAGACTTAGTTAAAGCCTACGGATTTACATATTTAATATCAAACCTTAAAGGTGGGGCGACTTCTCCTGAAGAGGCAAGACTCAACCTTCCAGAAATAGCAAAAAAAATGCAACCCAAGGAAATTGAACTTGGAATTTCCTTTGCAAAGGAATGGGAAAAAACACACCCGCCACTCTCCTATTTCGATCCTATATACGGCTATTAAGACCTAGCAAACACAAGAAAGGCCAGCGCCCCCCCTAAAGCTGGCCATTTTCAAAAAGCAATATACTCCCAACAGAAAAAGAGGTGACAGATTTAACTTTGATTCAGAAAATTCTCGCCATAATTTCATGCTCAATTTTATTTCCCGACTCAGTTTTTGCCAAACTAACTACTGAGCAAGAGGCCGCAAAAGAAAAAGGCATTTTACTTCACCAACAAAGTGACTGGTACGACTCCCAACCGCTACTCAAAATTGCGGCAGAGAGTGGAGATAGTGTTGCACAGTACTATCTAGGAGAAGCCATTCGTCTTAGTAAACGCTACATAACAGAAGACGCAAAGAAATGGTACGAGGCAGCAGCCAGCCAAGGTGACCTTTACGCAATGCTACGTCTAAGCAATACAGATGATCTATGTAAAGAAATGGGTAGCTGTGCCGGGAAAAGTGGTGAAGAGTGGCGAGAGCATGCTTTGAGGATTGCAAAAGAACGTGCCGAAAAAGGTGATTCTGAAGCAATGACTGTTTTATTCACAGCGAAGCAAGGTTTGGAGTGGCTGGAAAGAGCGGCAAACGCTGGTAACGGGTTTGCCCAGAAAGTCCTTGCAGGGGTTTACCAAGACGGTGGCGGATGGTTCCTGACTCCAGGTAGTCGCGAGAAAGCTGTTGAGAAATGGTTTAAAGCCTCAGCCGAGAGTGGTTATGCGCCTGGCATGTATCTTTATGCAAACTTCTTGTATGAACACAACGCAAGTAAAGAAGAAGTTGGATACTGGATTGAGAAGGCTGCTGAGATGGGCCATATCGATGCTGCGGGTGGGTATGCTTTGACGGTAGCCCATCTTCCTGACAGCTACGGTTTTCCATTGGATTTAGTGAAAGCTTACGGAATAACCTACCTTATCTCGAAACTAGAGGGTGGTGGAGTCGCTCCGGAAGATGCTCGCAGAAGCCTCCCAGAAATAGCAGAAAAAATGACTCCAGAAGAAATTAACAAAGGAATTTCTTTCGCAAGAGAGTGGGAAACAGAGCATCCTGCTCTATCTTATTTTTTCCCACCTTACGGCTACTGAAGTATGGGTTACAGATTTATTTGCTCAGCCCCTCCACGGAGCACTGGGCGAAACCCAGTGCCGCACTGGTGAAAGCCAATAAGTTGGTCAAAGCGCCAGGGGCAAGAAAGTCGCGACCTTTATAGAGGCCCGCAAGACCGTAGTGTTGCACTGATGAACATCCGGCGAGCGATGCTCGATCCTCGCCGGGGACTCGTCAAACCTTTTGATTACGCAACCGCCACCCTCACCTGCCTCTCCAGCTCCACCTTCAACCCCGGCTCCAGCTTCAACTGCCGCGCCAGTTCATCCAGATAGCTCTTCTCCATGAAGTTCTCCTCATCCACCATCATCACGCTCGCCACGTACATCTCGGCGGCCATTTCCGGTGTGCTTGCCGCGCGGGCGACGTCGGTGGGGTCGAGGGGTTTGTTGAGTTCGGCGTGGAGCCAGTGTTTGAGCTCCTGATCGTTGTCGAGTTTGGTGAACTCGCCTTCGATCAGTTGGCGTTCGCGGTCGTCGATGTGGCCGTCGGCCTTGGCGGCGGCGACCAGGGCTTTGAGGATCGCCTGGCTGTGTTGTTCGACTTGCGCCGGTGGCAGGCGATCGACGGTTTGCGGTTGGCTTTGTGGGGCAGTGCCTTTTTGGGCGTTCCAGTTGCCGTAGGCTTTGTAGGCGATCACGCCCAGTGCGGCGAGGCCGCCGTAGAGGGCGACTTTACCGCCGACCTTGCGGGCCTTTTTACTGCCCAGCAGCAGGCCCATGGCCCCGGCCGCCAAGGCACCGCCGCCTGCGCCTGACAGCAAGCCGCCGAGTGCGCCGTTACTGGAAGATCCGCCCAGCAAGCCGCCCAAACCACCGGCAGCCGGTTTGTTCTGCGCCCCGCCCGCCTTGTTCTGCAGCAGATCCTGGCCGGACTTGAGGAGTTGATCGAGCAATCCACGGGTGTTCATGTTCCGTCTCCAAGCAGGGGGTTATCCGGATCAATAAGGCCCTCAGCCTAGTTCGAAAGTGCCCGTCACTTGGGTGCGAGTGTGCTTCCAGATGTTGCCTGGCCCACCGCAGCCCTTCGCGAAAATAGATATACACTCGAGGCAATCTATAAAAACCGCCCACCGGGTAAACCTTCCATGATGACCTTGCGTCAGATCCGCCATTTCATCGCCGTGGCCGAGACCGGCTCGATCTCCGCCGCTGCGCAAACCGCGTTCATTTCCCAATCGACCCTGACCCTGGCCATCCAGCAACTGGAGGAAGAGATCGGCGTCAGCCTGTTCAATCGCCACGCCAAGGGTATGACGCTCACCCATCAGGGCCACCAGTTCCTGCGCCAGGCGCACCTGATTCTGGCGACCGTGGACAACGCCAAACGCAGCCTGCAACAGAGTACCGATCAGGTCGCCGGGCAGTTGATCGTCGGGGTGACCAGTCTGGTGGCCGGTTATTACCTGGCGGATTTGCTCACCCGTTTTCAGCGCGCCTATCCCAATGTCGAGATCCGGGTGATGGAGGACGAGCGGCCGTACATCGAGCATCTGCTGGTCAGCGGCGAGATCGATGTAGGGGTGCTGATCCTCTCCAACCTCGAAGACCGCCACGCGTTGCAGACCGAAGTGCTGACCCACTCACCACATCGTTTGTGGCTGCCGGCCCAGCATCCGCTGCTGGAACACGACAGTATCAACCTTGCCGATGTCGCCCGGGAGCCGTTGATTCAACTGAACGTCGACGAGATGGATCGCAACGCCCAACGCCTGTGGCGCGGCGCCGGACTACAACCGAAGATCACCCTCAGAACCGCGTCCACCGAAGCAGTACGAAGTCTGGTGGCAGCGGGGCTCGGCGTGTCGATCCAGCCGGACATGACCTACCGACCGTGGTCGCTGGAAGGCGACATCATCGAGGCGCGACCAATTGCCGACCTCAACCAGACCCTCGACGTCGGTCTGGCCTGGCGTCGCGGCACCGCCCGCCCCGCGCTGGTCGATCCGTTCCTGACTGTGGCCCGCGAGCAGCCGCACGGCGGACGCAAGCCATCTATTTAATCGAATGCCACCTTCAGTATTTAGAATTTGTCGACCCCGGAGCCGCGCACTAGTCTTGCTGCATCTATAAGACGGTCGGCTCCCGGAACAGGGAGCAACATGGCCATACAAGAAAAGAGATCACGGAAAATGGCTGGCGCGCAGACCCACATGCACACCGCGTTGCTGATCGACGGCGAACTGGTCGCTGGCCAGGGTTTTGTCGAACCGATCCTCAAACCGGCCACCGGCGAAGTCCTGACTCAGATCGCCGAAGCCAGCACCGAGCAAGTCGAAGCCGCCATCCTTGCCGCCCACAGCGCCTTTGCCGAGTGGTCGCGCACCACCCCGCAACAACGTTCGAACCTGCTGCTGGAAATCGCCAACGCCGTCGAAAAACACGCCGATCACCTCGCCCGTCTCGAAGCCCTGAACTGCGGCAAGCCGCTGCATCTGGCGCGGCAGGACGATTTGACCGCCACGGTCGATGTGTTTCGCTTCTTCGCCGGCGCCGTGCGCTGCCAGACCGGCCAGCTCAGCGGCGAATACGTGCCGGGCTACACCAGCATGGTGCGCCGCGATCCGATTGGCGTCGTCGCCTCGATTGCACCGTGGAACTACCCGATCATGATGGCCGCGTGGAAGATCGCCCCGGCCCTCGCCGCCGGCAATACGCTGGTGTTCAAACCGTCCGAGCACACGCCGCTGTCGATTCTGGCACTGGCTCCGGCGTTGGCCGAAATCCTGCCGCGCGGGGTGATCAACATTGTCTGCGGTGGCGGCGAAGGGGTTGGCAGTCACTTGGTCGGGCATCCGAAAGTGCGCATGGTGTCGCTGACCGGCGATATCGTCACCGGCCAGAAAATCCTCCAGGCCGCCGCAAAAACCCTTAAACGCACCCACCTCGAACTCGGCGGCAAGGCTCCGGTGATCGTCTGCAACGACGCCGACCTCAAAGCCGTGGTCGAAGGCGTGCGTACTTATGGCTATTACAACGCCGGGCAGGATTGCACGGCGGCTTGCCGGATTTACGCCCAGGCCGGGATTCACGACAAATTGGTGGCCGAACTCGGCGCGGCGGTCAGCAGTCTGCGTTTTGCCGGCAAACGCGATGCGGATAACGAAATCGGCCCGCTGATCAGCACCCGTCAGCGCGACCGCGTGGCCAGCTTCGTCGAGCGCGCCCTCGGCCAGCCGCACATCGAGCGGGTGACCGGCGCGGCGGTGCATTCCGGCGCCGGGTTCTTCTATCAGCCAACCCTGCTGGCCGGTTGCAAACAGAGCGATGAAATCGTCCAGCGCGAAGTGTTCGGCCCGGTGGTGACCGTGACCCGCTTCGACGAACTGGCGCAAGCGGTGGACTGGGCCAATGACTCCGAATATGGCCTCGCCTCGTCGGTCTGGACCCAGAATCTGGACAAGGCAATGCAGGTCGCCGCACGCCTGCAATACGGCTGCACCTGGATCAACAGCCATTTCATGCTGGTCAGCGAAATGCCCCACGGCGGCCTGAAACGCTCCGGCTACGGCAAAGACTTATCCAGCGATTCGCTACAGGACTACAGCGTGGTGCGGCACATCATGGCCCGCCATGGCCAGCATCTCTGACTACGCTAATAACAAGCCGCTAACGGCATGCTTCACCGCGTTCACAACTGCCCCGACCATAATTTAAAGAAGAGGGTTCACCATGTTCGTGCACAAGACCGCACTGTTCAGTGCAATCACCACGGCCCTGCTGGCCAGCGCCAGCCTGCAGGCTGCCGAGCCGCTGAAAGCCGTCGGCGCCGGCGAAGGCCAGCTGGATATCGTCGCCTGGCCCGGCTACATCGAACGCGGTGAAAGCGACAAGGCCTACGACTGGGTGACCGGTTTCGAGAAGGAAACCGGCTGCAAGGTCAATGTGAAAACCGCCGCCACCTCTGACGAAATGGTCAGCCTGATGGCCAAGGGCGGTTACGACCTGGTGACGGCGTCGGGCGATGCGTCGTTGCGGTTGATCGTCGGCAAGCGTGTGCAGCCGATCAACACCGCGTTGATCCCGAATTGGAAGTCCCTCGACCCGCGCCTGAAAGACGCGCCGTGGTACGTGGTCAACAACCAGACCTACGGCACCCCGTACCAGTGGGGCCCGAACGTGCTGATGTACAACACCAACGTCTTCAAGACTGCGCCGACCAGCTGGAACGTGGTGTTCGACGCGCAGAACCTGCCCGACGGCAAGCCGAACAAGGGCCGCGTGCAGGCTTACGACGGCCCGATCTACATCGCCGATGCGGCGCTCTATCTGAAGTCCACCAAGCCTGAGCTGGGGATCAAGGATCCGTACCAACTCACTGAAGATCAGTACAAGGCGGTGCTGGAACTGTTGCGCGCCCAGCAGAAGCTGATCCACCGCTACTGGCACGACACCACCGTGCAGATGAGCGACTTCAAGAACGAAGGCGTGGTCGCGTCCAGCGCCTGGCCGTACCAGGTCAACGGCTTGATCAACGAGAAACAGCCGATCGCGTCGACCGTGCCGAAAGAAGGCGCCACCGGTTGGGCCGACACCACCATGCTGCACGCCGAGGCCAAGCACCCGAACTGCGCGTACAAGTGGATGGACTGGTCGCTGCAGCCGAAAGTCCAGGGTGATGTGGCGGCATGGTTCGGTTCGTTGCCGGCGGTTCCGGCGGCTTGCCAGGGTAGCGAGCTGCTGGGGGCCGAGGGGTGCAAGACCAACGGGTTCGATCAGTTCGACAAGATCGCTTTCTGGAAAACCCCGCAGGCTGAGGGTGGGAAGTTTGTGCCGTATAGCCGGTGGACGCAGGACTACATTGCGATTATGGGCGGTCGCTGACACGCCGCTCTAGCCCGATCGTTCCCACGCTCTGCGTGGGAATGCATCACCGGACGCTCCGCGTCCATTCGCAAGAGCTGACGCAGAGCGTCACGGGCTGCATTCCCACGCAGAGCGTGGGAACGATCAATTCGAATACTGTTTTTCAGAAGTCCAGGCAGGGCCGCTGCGACGGCCTTCGCCTTTTCGGAGCACCGCATCATGACGCTTGCAGTCCAGTTCACCAATGTTTCCCGGCAGTTCGGCGAAGTGAAGGCCGTTGACCGGGTTTCCATCGACATCCAGGACGGCGAGTTCTTTTCCATGCTCGGCCCTTCCGGTTCGGGCAAGACCACGTGCCTGCGCCTGATCGCCGGGTTTGAGCAACCGAGCGCTGGCTCGATCCGCATTCACGGCGCCGAAGCCGCCGGTCTGCCGCCTTATCAACGCGACGTCAACACGGTGTTTCAGGACTACGCGCTGTTCCCGCACATGAACGTGCTGGACAACGTCGCCTACGGTTTGAAAGTCAAAGGCGTGAGCAAAACCGAGCGCCACAAACGCGCCGAAGAAGCCTTGGACATGGTCGCCCTCGGCGGCTACGGCACGCGTAAACCGGTGCAGTTGTCCGGCGGTCAGCGCCAGCGTGTTGCCCTCGCCCGCGCGCTGGTCAATCGCCCGCGAGTGCTGTTGCTCGACGAACCGCTGGGCGCCCTCGACCTGAAGCTGCGGGAACAGATGCAGAGCGAACTGAAGAAGCTCCAACGTCAGCTCGGCATCACCTTCATCTTCGTCACCCACGATCAGACCGAAGCGTTGTCGATGTCCGACCGCGTGGCCGTGTTCAACAAGGGTCGCATCGAGCAGGTCGATACGCCGCGCAATCTGTACATGAAACCCACCACGACTTTCGTCGCCGAATTCGTCGGCACCTCGAACGTGATTCGCGGCGATCTGGCGCGCCAGCTCAGCGGTCATCCGCAGCCGTTTTCGATCCGCCCGGAACACGTGCGTTTCGCCGAAGGTCCGCTGGCCAGCCACGAGATCGAAGTCAGTGGTCTGCTCCACGACATTCAATATCAGGGCAGCGCCACGCGCTATGAACTGACCCTGGAAAACGGCCAGACCCTGAGCATCAGCCAGGCCAACAATCAGTGGATCGACAGCAGCGCGCAGCACCAGACCGGTCAGCGCATCAGCGCTCGCTGGGCGCGGGAAGCGATGATTCCGTTGCACGACACCGTTGCGAGCGGGGTGTGACATGACCGCCCTCGCTATTCCTCAATCGGCGCCGTTGCGCAGGTTTTCCAACCTGCTCTATCGCAAGCCGAATCTGTATCTGTCGATGCTGCTGGTGCCGCCGCTGTTGTGGTTCGGCGCGATCTATCTGGGCTCGCTGCTGGTGCTGTTGTGGCAAGGTTTCTACACCTTCGACGACTTCACCATGGCGGTCACGCCCGACCTGACCCTGGCCAACTTCGCGGCGCTTTTCCAGCCGTCGAACTTCGACATCATCCTGCGCACCCTGAGCATGGCCGTCGTGGTGTCGATCGCCAGCGCCATCGTCGCATTCCCGATTGCCTACTACATGGCGCGCTACACCAGCGGCAAGACCAAGGCATTTTTCTACATCGCGGTGATGATGCCGATGTGGGCCAGTTACATCGTCAAGGCCTACGCCTGGACGCTGCTGCTGGCCAAGGGCGGCGTGGCGCAGTGGTTCGTTCAGCACCTGGGGCTGGAGCCGGTTCTGCAGTTCATTCTGGGGATTCCCGGTGTCGGCGGCAGCACCTTGTCGACCTCGCACCTGGGGCGGTTCATGGTGTTCGTCTACATCTGGCTGCCGTTCATGATCCTGCCGATCCAGGCCTCGCTGGAGCGCCTGCCGCCGTCGTTGCTGCAAGCCTCCGCCGATCTCGGGGCCAAGCCGCGCCAGACTTTCATGCAGGTGATTCTGCCGCTGTCGGTGCCGGGGATTGCTGCCGGTTCGATCTTCACGTTTTCGCTGACCTTGGGCGACTTCATCGTGCCGCAACTGGTGGGCCCGCCGGGCTACTTCGTCGGCAGCATGGTCTACGCGCAACAGGGCGCAATCGGCAACATGCCGATGGCCGCAGCGTTCACGCTGGTGCCGATCGTGCTGATCGCAATCTACCTGTCCATCGTCAAACGACTGGGGGCCTTCGATGCACTCTGAAAAGGCTTCAATAGGCTTGCGCATTGCAGCCTGGGGCGGGCTGGTGTTTCTGCACTTCCCGATCCTGATCATCTTCCTCTACGCCTTCAACACCGAAGACGCGGCGTTCAGCTTTCCACCGAAAGGCTTCACGCTGCACTGGTTCAGTGTGGCGTTTTCGCGGCCTGACGTGCTGGAAGCGATCAAGCTGTCGTTGCAGATCGCGGCCATCGCCACACTGATCGCGATGGTGCTCGGCACCCTCGCTTCCGCTGCGCTTTATCGCCGGGATTTCTTCGGCAAGCAGGGCATTTCGCTGATGCTGATCCTGCCTATCGCACTGCCGGGGATCATCACCGGGATCGCGTTGCTGGCGACTTTCAAGACGTTGGGGATCGAGCCGGGAATGTTCACCATCATCGTCGGCCACGCGACCTTCTGCGTGGTGATCGTCTACAACAACGTCATCGCCCGTCTGCGCCGTACCTCGCACAGTCTGATCGAGGCGTCGATGGATCTCGGCGCCGACGGCTGGCAGACCTTTCGCTACATCATCCTGCCGAACCTCGGCTCGGCGCTGCTCGCCGGGGGCATGCTCGCGTTTGCGCTGTCGTTCGATGAAATCATCGTCACCACCTTCACCGCCGGCCATGAACGCACCTTGCCGCTGTGGTTGCTCAACCAGTTGAGCCGCCCTCGGGACGTGCCGGTGACCAACGTCGTGGCGATGCTCGTGATGCTGGTGACCATGCTGCCGATCCTCGGCGCCTACTACCTGACCCGGGGTGGCGAGAGCGTGGCCGGCAGCGGCGGCAAATGAATATCTAACAAACACCACAACTCCCTGTGGGAGCTGGCTTGCCAGCGATGACGGTGTGTCAGCCGCCATCAATTTTGAACGGGATGGCCTCATCGCGGGCAAGCCCGCTCCCACAGGATTCTCGATTCGGCCAGAAAAATAAAAGTGCTAGTGAGGACAACAACATGCAAACCAAACTCTTGATCAACGGCCAACTGGTCAACGGCGAAGGCCCGGCGCAACCGGTGCTCAACCCGGCGCGCGGTGACGTGCTGTTGGAAATCAACGAGGCCACCGAGGCCCAGGTCGATGCCGCCGTGCGCGCCGCCGACAGTGCCTTCGCCGAATGGTCGCAGACCACGCCGAAAGACCGTTCGCTGTTGCTGCTCAAACTCGCCGACGCCATCGAAGCCCACGGCGAAGAACTGGCGAAACTGGAATCGGACAACTGCGGAAAACCCTACAGTGCCGCGCTGAACGACGAGATCCCGGCAATTGCCGACGTGTTCCGTTTCTTCGCCGGTGCCAGCCGTTGCATGAGTGGTTCGGCCGGTGGCGAATACCTGCCCGGCCACACCTCGATGATCCGCCGTGACCCGGTGGGCGTGATCGCCTCCATCGCGCCGTGGAACTACCCGCTGATGATGGTCGCCTGGAAAATCGCCCCGGCCCTCGCCGCCGGTAATACCGTGGTACTCAAGCCGTCGGAACAAACCCCGCTGACCGCGTTGCGTCTGGCCGAACTGGCGTCGGACATTTTCCCGGCGGGTGTACTCAATCTGGTGTTCGGGCGTGGACCGAGCGTGGGCAGCCCGTTGGTAACTCATCCGAAAGTGCGCATGGTGTCGCTGACCGGCTCCATCGCCACCGGTTCGAACATCATTTCCAGCACCGCCGACAGCGTCAAACGCATGCACATGGAATTGGGCGGCAAGGCGCCGGTGATCATCTTCGACGACGCCGACATTGATGCGGCGGTCGAAGGCATTCGCACCTTCGGTTTCTACAACGCTGGCCAGGACTGCACCGCGGCGTGCCGGATCTACGCCCAGCAAGGCATCTACGACAAGTTCGTCGAGAAGCTCGGCGCGGCGGTCAGCAGCATCAAGTACGGCTTACAGGATGATCCGTCGACCGAACTCGGGCCGCTGATCACCGCCCAACATCGCGACCGCGTGGCCGGGTTTGTCGAACGCGCCGTGGCGCAACCGCACATTCGCTTGATCACTGGCGGCAAGGCTGTCGAAGGCAACGGTTTCTTCTTCGAACCAACGGTGCTGGCCGACGCCCAGCAGGACGATGAGATCGTCCGCCGCGAAGTGTTCGGGCCGGTGGTGTCGGTGACCAAATTCACCGATGAAGCCCAGGCGCTGGAATGGGTCAACGATTCGGACTACGGCCTGGCGTCTTCGGTGTGGACGGCGGATGTAGGACGCGCCCATCGCCTGTCCGCGCGGTTGCAGTACGGCTGCACCTGGGTGAATACCCACTTCATGCTTGTCAGCGAAATGCCTCATGGCGGTCAGAAACTGTCCGGCTACGGCAAGGACATGTCCATGTACGGGCTGGAGGACTACACCACGGTTCGGCATGTGATGTTCAAGCACTAAAAGCATCGCTGGCAAGCCAGCTCCCACAGGGTTCAGTGCAGCTCTAGTGGGAGCTGGCTTGCCAGCGATGGCGTCACTCCGGTTTCAGGAAGAAAACCGGCATTACGCACCACCAGGCATTCAAAACAATAACTACCGATCCGGGCGGCGCTCACCAAGCCCCGCCACGGTTTCGGCCATCCGAAATCTGCCGATTTCACGGAGCAAACACACATGAGTGCATCACCCGAACTCTCAGCCGCCGTTGCCGACAGCGATGCCGAACAACTGCGTCAACTGGGCTACACCTCCAACTTCAACCGCAGCATGAGCCTGTGGGAAAACTTCGCACTGGGCTTCACTTATCTGTCACCGGTTGTAGGGGTTTATACCCTGTTCGGCCTGTGTCTGGCCGCTGGCGGGCCACCGATGTTCTGGGCTTATTTGCTGGTCGGCTGCGGTCAGTTGCTGGTGTGCCTGATCTTCGGCGAAGTGGTGTCGCAGTTCCCGATTTCCGGCGGTGTCTATCCTTGGGCGCGTCGCTTGGTGGGCAAGAAATGGGCATGGATGGTCGGCTGGATCTACTCCATCGCCCTGTGCGTGACCATCGCCGCCGTTGCGGTCGGTGCCGGCCCGTACCTCGCCGCCATGCTGGGTTTTGAGCCGAGCAACAACACCAACATCGTCATCGCCCTGGTGCTGACGCTGTTCGCCACCCTGGTGAATCTCAGCGGCACCAAAGTGCTGGCGCGGATCGCCATGTTCGGCTTCCTCTGCGAACTGGTGGGCGCGGTGATCGTCGGCGTGTACCTGCTGATTTTCGAGCGTCACCAACCGATCAGCGTGCTGTTCAACACCTTCGATATCAGCGTCGACGGCTCCTACCTGCCGGCATTCCTCACCGCTTCATTGGCGGGGATGTTCCTCTACTACGGCTTCGAAGCCTGCGGCGACGTCGCCGAAGAAACCCCGAACCCGAGCGCAAAAATCCCGGTGGCCATGCGCATGACCATCTACATCGGCGGCATCGCGGCAATGTTCGCTTGCCTGGCGCTGATCCTCGCCGTGCCGGACATGCAAGCGGTGATCAACGGCACCGACAAAGACCCGGTCACCACCATCCTCAACAATGCCTTCGGCCCGGTGGGTTCGAAAGTGGTGATGGGCGTGGTGATGATTTCCTTCATCTCCTGCGTCATCAGCCTGCAAGCGGCGGCAAGTCGTCTGCTGTATTCCTACGCTCGCGATGAAATGGTCATCGGCAGCCGACTGCTGAAAAAGATTTCTCCTACGACCCAGGTGCCGGTTGCCGCCCTGTTCGTGTCCGGCGTCCTGCCCGGCCTGATCATCGCCCTCGGCTTATTCCTGCAAGACGCCGTGGCCACCATCGTCAGCTTCGCCGCCATCGGCATCTACCTCGCGTTCCAGATGATCGTCCTCGCCGCCCTGTACGCCCGCAGCAAAGGCTGGAAACCCAGCGGCAAGTTCACCCTCGGCGCCTGGGGCTGGCCGGTGAACATCGGCGCGCTGGTGTACGGCGTCGGCGCAATCATCAACATGGCCTGGCCCCGCACCCCGGATGCGGCGTGGTACATCAACTACGCGATGGTGCTGAGCACCGCGATCGTGATTGGGCTGGGGCTGGTTTATATGTGGATTGGCAAGCCGTATGACCATGGGAAGGCGCCGGCTGGGGATGCTTGGAAGGTGGGTCGGTAAAAGATTTTGGCCCCGGCACCGATAGAGTGCCGGGGTTCAAGAAAGCCGACGCAAAACATCAAAAGAAAAGCTCGGACTGATCGTATTTCAGCGAAGAAATACGATCGAACAGTTTGATTTTTTCGTTGGCTTTTTGCTTGGCGTGGTCAGACATGAATGCAATCAACTCTTCGAGCTGATTGACGTCACCCACCACTTTGAATTCCTTCTCCTTGTTGACGAAGACAAGGGACTTCTTCTTTCTCGACAACAGTTCTATGACGTTGCTGAGCGTACCGGTGCTCTTCGCATCCCATATCATCAAGCCGTAGTCAGCGGCTTCGGCCATCACCACGTCTTTCTCGGTGAAGAAGGCCCTCGATCCTTTGGAGTGTTTGGAGTCCACTGTTCTGGCGGGCCACTGTCCGAGGTTGTTCCGCGGTGCTGGACCACTACAGAACACTGTAGTTTTGGATCGCTCAAGACTCAGCAGATATTCCTGAATGGAGGTATCGGCACCACCTGCATCACCAACGACCACCTCGAATTCAGACGCAACGATATTACTGATACGCTCCTTAACCTTCGGATCAAGGTTCTTGATATTGATAGAGCCAGCAATAAATACAGTCGTCATTGAATTCACTTCCAGGTTAGCGCCGCTACGTAGATCTTCCCCACCTTCGGAAGAATCCTTTGAGCTGCCGCCCCCCACGGGGGATGCCGGAGATTCATAAAGGAAAAATCACGCTTCAGGTGCAGTCTGGCTGGCGGCCATACAAAAACAGGCATTTCCTACAGATGCAGGCTTCAAGAAGAAGCCACATTTCCTACGCTACGCGTCCACAGCGTAGACTTGGAGCCGCTAGCGCCTGACCGATAGGCTTTATCCCGTCGCTGCCCAATCAGCGGCCCGGGGTCGAAGCCGGTACATCATCAACATGGCGCAACTGCGTCCTCCATAGAAACCGAGGCTTTTTTG
The DNA here is from genome assembly GCF_001594225.2 of Pseudomonas glycinae. Taxonomy (GTDB): domain Bacteria; phylum Pseudomonadota; class Gammaproteobacteria; order Pseudomonadales; family Pseudomonadaceae; genus Aquipseudomonas; species Aquipseudomonas glycinae. Next base: position 3,418,106 of record NZ_CP014205.2, on the reverse strand, counting down.
CCTTTCGGATTCGCGTTATGGCGGACCGTGTGGCGCGGGCCTCTCGGCTTCCATGTTGATCGAGAATGTTCCGACTTCGAACGCCGCACGGTTCGCCACCCAAATCTGTCGAAGGATTAGTGGCGGCTCTCATTTCAACATGGAGTAGAAATTGACTATGCACGCGCCAAATTCACCAGAGACCCAGACGCACTTTATCCCTACGGTCTTCACCCGCCACAACCGCTTCCTCCACGCCCTCCTGCTTGATCATCAAGCCTGGTTCTGCGCTCAAGATCTGGGCCGCATGATGGGCCATCCCTTGAACCCACGCGTCACGCTCAAACTCGACCCCGACCAACGCCGCACCGTTCGGCTGCGCAAGTACGGCAAAGTTGTCGAGACACCGATGGTCAGCGAATCCGGCATGTATGCGCTGCTGGTTCATCATTTCATCCCGGAAAACCGCAATCTGCGCCAATGGCTGAGCAATGAGGTGATTCCCATCCTGCGGGAAACCAGCTCAGCAATAGCGGAAAACTGCCCGAGCCTGAGCTCGATGCATTGGGCGGGCGTCACTGTGCCGCTGCTGCACTGGCAACAACAGGCCTGGGTGAAATGGCGGGACATGCCTGAGTTGATGCAGGCACAGCGTCCACGGTAAACCTCAAGAATGAAAAAGGGACGGACTTCACAGTCCGCCCCTTTGGTTTTTCACTTCAAAACCGCGAAACACTCCTCATCGCATCCACCAGATACCGCATCGCAATCCGGTCGCTTTCCGACAACTCCCGATAACGCTCCACCAGTTTCAGTTCATCGGGACTGAGCCGGCGTCTTCGCCGGACGTTGGTGAGGCAGGGAAAGATGCCCAACATTTCGGTGATGCCTTGTCCTTTTGTCATGGACGATGTCCTTTTCCAGTACGTCAGAAATTTTCGAAAACCGCATCGCCCTGCTCCTTTAAGCAGCGATTTGAGCCCTGCCGGTCGGATGAGTCGTGACCGGCGATGCCCATAGAATAGTAATTAAATCGGCGCTGAAAAGTGGTTTTTAGAGTAATTAGTCGAAAAAAGCAGATATGCCCTATAAATCAGAAAAGACTGTGGGATAAGTAACCGTAACGTCTTGTTTCATTGAGACGCTGTCGCCGTGATATCAATGAATTTTGCAAAATCGGCGAACCGATTAAGCTAGCGGGCATCTGTTACTAGTCCGTAGCGTTTGGCCGAAGGCTTGTCCGAACCGTAATTTCTGATCCAGTACGTGCCAGGAACGGCGCGGGATTGTCCACGACAGGTTGTATTTATGCACCGCAGGAATTTGCTCAAAGCGTCCATGGCCATTGCGGCTTACACCGGCCTTTCCGCCTCCGGCCTGCTCGCCGCACGCGCCTGGGCCGCCTCTGGCGGTGCCGCCGACGGTGAAGCACAGGCTTTCGACTTCGAAACGCTGAAGCGTCAGGCCAAACAACTGGCCGGCAACGCCTATCAGGACACCAAACAGGTGCTGCCGCCGACCCTGGCGACCATGACCCCGCAGAACTTCAATGCGATCCGCTACGACGGCGAGCATTCGCTGTGGAAGGAGAACAAGGGTCAGCTCGATGTGCAGTTCTTCCACGTCGGCATGGGTTTCCGTCAGCCGGTGCGCATGTACAGCGTCGATCCAAAGACCCGCACGGCCCGCGAGGTGCATTTCCGCCCTCAGCTGTTCAACTATGAGAACACCTCGGTCGACACCCAGCAGCTCAAGGGCGATCTGGGGTTTGCCGGTTTCAAGCTGTTCAAGGCGCCGGAACTGGATCGGCATGACGTGGTGTCGTTCCTCGGCGCCAGCTACTTCCGCGCGGTGGATGCCACTGGCCAATATGGCCTCTCCGCCCGTGGCCTGGCCGTGGACACCTACGCCAGGAAACGCGAAGAATTCCCTGACTTCACCAAGTTCTGGTTCGAGACGCCGGATCAGAACGCGACCCGCTTTGTGGTCTACGCCCTGCTCGACTCGCCGAGCGCGACCGGCGCCTATCGCTTCGACATCGATTGCCAGGCTGAGCGCGTGGTGATGGAAGTCGATGCTCACATCAACGCCCGCACCGCCATCGAACAACTGGGCATCGCGCCGATGACCAGCATGTTCAGTTGCGGCACCCACGAGCGCCGGATGTGCGACACCATCCACCCGCAAATCCATGACTCGGATCGTCTGGCCATGTGGCGCGGCAACGGCGAGTGGATCTGCCGCCCGCTGAACAACCCGGCAACCCTGCAATTCAACGCCTTCGCCGACACCGATCCGAAAGGTTTCGGTCTGGTGCAGACCGACCACGAATTCGCCAACTATCAGGACACCGTCGACTGGTACAGCAAGCGCCCGAGCCTGTGGGTAGAACCTACAACCGCGTGGGGCGAAGGCTCTATCGATCTGCTGGAAATTCCTACAACCGGCGAGACACTCGATAACATCGTTGCGTTCTGGACGCCAAAGAAACCGGTAGCCGCCGGCGATTCGCTGAACTACGGCTACAAGCTCTACTGGAGTGCCCTGCCACCGGTCGGCACACCACTGGCGCGGGTACATGCGACCCGTTCCGGCATGGGGGGCTTCGTCGAAGGCTGGGCTCCAGGCGAGCATTATCCGCCGGTCTGGGCCCGTCGTTTTGCCGTGGACTTCACCGGTGGTGGGCTTGATCGCCTGCCACAGGGCACCGGGATCGAACCGGTGGTCACTTGCTCCAACGGCAAGGTGCAGGACTTCAGCGTGCTGGTGCTGGATGACATCAAGGGCTACCGGATCCTGTTCGACTCGTACTCGACCAATGACAGCGTGGAGCCGGTTGAACTGCGTTTGTTCATTCGAACCAACGACCGCACGCTGAGCGAGACCTGGTTGTACCAGTACTTCCCATCGGCGCCGGTCAAGCGCAAATACCCTGGATGATTCTCTGACGTCGGATTGGGCCTCATAGCTGGCAAGCAAGCTCCCACATGGATATCGATTGATCACAGAGTTTGTGTACAACCGAAAACCTGTGGGAGCGAGCTTGCTCGCGATGGCGTCACTCCAGGCGACAGTAAAAGTGGATATCGTGAGGTTCGAGTGCAAACAGCTCGGGATCCGGTTGCGCCAGCAACCGGCAACCCTGGCGCTGATAGAACTCCACGGTATTGCGCGACTCGGTCGCCGAGACGTACAGCGCCTCGGCGCCGATCCTCCGACCATGGGCGCAGGCCAAGGCAAACAACCGCCCGCCCAGCCCCTGTCCACGCCAGCCGCGGCTGATGTGCAGAAACTTCAACTGCCGCATCTTCAAACCCTGATTGTGAATAACCCGGTTATCCACAACCACTGCCGCCACCAGCGTCTCGCCATCGAAAATCCCGTGTAGCCACCCACCGCTGCGCCAGCATTTTTCCAATACCCGCGCATTTTCCTCCGCCTCCCCTTCGGGCCAGCCGCGCATGTCGAAACGCGCCGGATACAGAATCAACTCACCGTTTTCCACGCGATAGCATTCTTCGACCAACTCGCTGCGGTCGATCAGCGCCAGCAGCGGCAAGTCAGACTCAGTCAGCTCACGTTCGATCAACATCGCGTTCCATTCCTTTGCAATTCCGTACGGCAGGCAAGAAAAAAACCCGCCAGTTCAATGGCGGGTTTTATAGGCTTTGCGGCGGGTCGGAATCAATCCCGCAGATCAGACTCGTGAATCGGCTGATCCCGATGGGTCGCACGCTGATACTGCGCCGGCCACACCGCTTTGCGTCCCCCCAGGTCATCGTCGGCGTGCAGCGGCCAGTACGGATCACGCAGCAGCTCACGGGCGAGGAAGATGATGTCGGCCTGACAGGTCCGCAGAATGTGCTCGGCCTGGGCCGGCTCGGTAATCATTCCCACGGTGCCGGTGGCGATACCTGACTCCTTGCGCACTCGTTCGGCGAAGCGCGTCTGATATCCCGGCCCCACGGGGATTTCCGCGTTGACTGCCGTGCCGCCCGATGACACATCGATCAGATCAGCCCCCAAGGCTTTCAGGCGTCGCGCCAGCTCCACGGTTTCATCGGGATTCCAGCCGTCTTCCACCCAATCGGTAGCCGAAAGGCGCACGAACACCGGCAGTTCTTCCGGCCACACCGCGCGTACCGCCTCGGTCACTTGCAGCACCAGGCGAATACGGTTTTCGAACGAACCGCCATACTGGTCGCGGCGCTGATTACTCAGCGGTGATAGAAACTGGTGCAGCAGATAACCGTGCGCCGCATGCACCTCGACCACACTGAAACCGGCGGTCAGCGCACGTTTGGCTGCGGCCACGAAATCCTGAATGACCTGGGCGATCTGCCCTTCATCCAGCTGTTTCGGTTGGGTGTGTTGCGGGTCAAAGGCAATCGGCGAAGGCCCCACCGGGATCCAGCCACCGTCCTCCGGTTTGACGCTGCCATGTTTGCCGATCCACGGCCGATGGGTGCTGGCCTTGCGCCCGGCGTGGGCCAATTGAATGCCGGCCACTGCGCCCTGTGCGTTGATGAAACGGGTGATGCGTTGCAGGGGTAGGATCTGTTCGTCGTTCCACAGGCCCAGGTCTTCGGCGGTGATCCGCCCGTCGGCCGTGATTGCCGTGGCTTCGGTAAACACCAGGCCAGCGCCCCCCACGGCACGACTGCCGAGGTGCACCAGATGCCAGTCATTGGCCAGGCCATCGACGCTGGAATACTGGCACATGGGCGACACGGCGATGCGGTTGGACAGGGTCAGTTGGCGAAGGGTAAAGGGTTCAAGCAGCAGACTCATGGGGCACCTCTCAAATCAGTGGGCAGGCTCCAGGGTTCTGTTTGAAAAGTCGACGAGTGACAGGAAAAAGGTGCAGCACCCGCCCCCGCGGGCAAAAAATTCGACAAGACGTCACAAGGCCAATCAAGCAGTGCTTAGAGCCTAGTCGACATCCGGGGATGAGGGAGGGTTCCGAAATGAAACAGCACAATTGAAGATGCCTGCGCCCTTCAGTAAAGGGCGCAATGATCTTTAGCGCGGCTCGATATGAGCAATCATCAACTGCACGGTCTCATTGCCGCGAAACTCGTTGAGGTCGAGCTTGTAAGCCAGTTCGACCCATTTGATCGTCGGGTTCGGCCAGATATCGCGATCAATCCCGAACGCGATGCCATCAAGCTTCACCGAACCGCATTCGGTTTTCAGCACCACTTTCAGGTGCCGCTCACCCACAACCCGCTGCTCGACCAACTGGAACACCCCGTGAAACAGCGGTTCTGGAAAATGCTGGCCCCATGGCCCGGCGTGGCGCAGGGCACGAGCCAGCTCCAGATGAAACTCCTCGACCGCCAGCGTGCCGTCCGACAGCAGGCGCCCGGTCAGGTCCTCTTCGCGAAGTTGCCTACGCACCTCGGCGTCGAAGGCCTCGGCAAACAACGAAAAATTCTCCTGCGGCAAGGTCAGACCGGCCGCCATCGCATGGCCACCGTACTTGCTGATCAGATCCGGATGTTGTGCCGCGACCACGCTCAGCGCATCACGAATATGGAAACCCTGCACCGAACGGCCCGAGCCCTTGAGCAGGCCGTCGCCGGCATCGGCGAAGGCGATGGTCGGGCGGAAATACCGCTCCTTCATCCGCGAAGCCAGGATACCGATGACGCCCTGGTGCCATTCCGGATCGAACAGGCACAAACCGAACGGCATCGACTCGACCGGCAAGTCCTTGAGCTGGGCCAGCGCTTCACGCTGCATGCCTTGCTCGATGGATTTGCGGTCCTGATTCATGCCGTCCAGTTGTGCGGCCATTTCCCGGGCCAGCGCAGGGTCGTGGGTCAGCAGGCATTCGATGCCCAGGCTCATGTCATCCAGACGTCCCGCCGCGTTCAGGCGCGGGCCGACGATAAATCCGAGGTCGGTAGACGTAATGCGCGAAGCCTCACGCTTGGCCACTTCCAGGATCGCCTTGATCCCCGGCCGCGCACGTCCGGCGCGAATTCGCTCCAGACCCTGGTGCACCAGAATCCGGTTGTTGGCATCCAACGGCACCACGTCGGCAACGCTGCCCAGCGCCACCAGATCCAGCAGTTCGCCGATGTTTGGCTGCGGCTTGTTCTCGTACCAGCCAAGGCTGCGCAGACGTGCACGCAAAGCCATCAACACGTAGAAAATCACCCCGACCCCGGCCAGCGCCTTGCTCGGGAACTCGCAGCCGGGCTGGTTCGGATTGACCAGTGCATCGGCCTGCGGCAGTTCATCGCCGGGCAAGTGGTGGTCAGTAATCAAGACCTTCAGGCCATGGCGCTTCGCGGCCGCGACACCTTCAACGCTGGAAATACCGTTGTCGACGGTGATCAGCAACTGCGGCTCGCGGGTCATCGCGACTTCGACGATTTCCGGGGTCAGGCCGTACCCGTATTCGAAGCGGTTTGGCACCAGATAATCGACGTGCGCCGCGCCCAGCAGGCGCAAACCGAGCACGCCCACGGTGCTGGCCGTCGCGCCGTCGGCGTCGAAGTCGCCGACGATCAGGATCCGCTGCCGCTGCTCCAGCGCTGTCACCAGCAGGTCAACCGCCGCATCGATCCCTTTGAGCTGCTGGAACGGAATCAGCCGCGCCAGGCTCTTGTCCAGCTCCGCCTCGGACTGCACGCCCCGCGCCGCATACAGGCGGGTCAGCAGGGGTGGCAGTTCACCGAGAAACGGCAGAGTGGCGGGCAACGGGCGAGGATCGATACGCATGGGGTGACAGGAGCTTCTCTTGAATACGTGGGATTTTTCCGGAGTAGCGCGGACTTAACCGCGCTCACCCTGCAGCCAGGTGAGCTGGACTTCGTGTTGGCCACGGTCATCGGTGACGAAGATCGTGCCTTCGCTGATCATTACGTCCCACTTGATGACGCGGGGCATGTCCTTGGCCAGGGTTTCCAGCACTTCCTGCGGGACTGCGGCAATGTTGACGTTCTTCAGGTTCTTGATTGCCGGAATCACTTTGCCTTCCCAGACGCGCAGGCTGCCGTAGGCCAGCAGACTGGTGCGCTCGGTGCGACGGGAGCACCAGGTCAAGCGATCGGCGTCCGGTTGGCCGACTTCGATCCAGTGCAGGACACGGTCGTCCAGGCTCTTTTCCCACAGCGCAGGTTCATCCACGTCCGACAGACCACGACCGAACGACAGTTGCTCGTTGTACCAGAGCGCGTAGGCCAACAGCCGCACGGTCATGCGTTCTTCGGTTTCCGAAGGATGGCGGGCGATAGTCTGCTTCACGTTCTCGTAGACGCTACGGTCGAGGTCGGTGAGGTTCAGTTCGAATTTGTAGGTAGTGGACGGCTGGGCCATGAACGGGCTTCTTGATACGAGGAAAGTCGGCAAGTCTAACCGATGCTGTAGGCAATCCACGAATTGATGGCGATCAACCTTGCGCGACTGACAGCCGGCTATGTTAAAACGCTGTATCTGCTCAGCCTTGTCCTACAGGATCTCGCATGCCGTTCGCCAACAAACCGCTCAGCGGTCTGAAAGTCATTGAATTGGGTACTTTGATTGCCGGGCCGTTTGCCTCGCGCATCTGCGGCGAGTTCGGCGCCGAAGTGATCAAGATCGAGTCGCCGGATGGCGGTGATCCATTGCGCAAATGGCGCAAATTGTACGAAGGCACATCGCTGTGGTGGTTCGTCCAGGCGCGCAACAAAAAGTCCCTGACGCTGAACCTGAAACACCCTGACGGCCTGGCGATTCTGAAAAAACTGCTCGGTGAAGCCGACATTCTGATCGAGAACTTCCGCCCCGGCGTACTGGAAAAACTCGGCCTGAGCTGGGAAACCCTGCACGCGCTGAACCCGAAACTGGTGATGGTGCGCCTGTCCGGTTTCGGCCAGACCGGGCCGATGAAAGATCAGCCAGGTTTCGGTGCGGTCGGCGAATCCATGGGCGGCCTGCGCTACATCACCGGTTTCGAAGACCGCCCGCCGGTACGCACCGGGATTTCCATCGGCGATTCGATTGCGGCTTTGTGGGGCGTGATCGGCGCGTTGATGGCCTTGCGTCATCGCGAGGTCAACGGCGGTCTCGGTCAGGTGGTCGATGTGGCGTTGTACGAAGCCATCTTCGCCATGATGGAAAGCATGGTCCCGGAGTTCGATGTGTTCGGATTCATTCGCGAGCGTACCGGCAACATCATGCCGGGCATCACACCCTCCTCGATCCACACCAGCGCCGACGGCAAACACGTGCAGATCGGCGCCAACGGTGATGCAATCTTCAAGCGCTTCATGCTGATCATCGGCCGTGAAGATCTGGCCAATGACGCGGCGCTGGCCAGCAATGACGGGCGCGACACTCGCCGCGACGAGCTATACGGCGTGATCGACCGCTGGGTCAATTCGCTGCCGCTGCAAACCGTGCTGGACCTGCTGAACGAGGCGGAAGTGCCCGCCAGCCGGATCTTCAGCGCCGAAGACATGTTCAACGATCCGCAGTACCTGGCCCGGGAAATGTTCCTGCAGGCCAAACTACCGGACGGCAAACCCTTCAAGATGCCAGGCATCGTGCCGAAACTCTCTGAGACACCCGGCTCGTCCGAATGGGTCGGACCGCAGCTCGGTGAACACAATGCGCAGGTACTCCACGATCTTGGCTACGACGAGAAGCAGATCGCCCGGCTTCGCGAAGACGGAGCCATCTGAGCTGAATCGCCTGATGCCCTCGGCCTCGAACCGCGCCCACCATTGGTGGACCTGGCGGTTGTTCGGCCTGCTATTCCTGCTGGTGCTGCCGGCGTGGGCGCAGGCCAAGCCAACGCTGATCTGGCTGCTGCGCGACCTGCCGCCGCTGACGATCTTCGAGGGTCCGAAAAAGGGCCAGGGCGTTATCGATCAATTGATGCCGATGCTGATTGCCGGCATGCCGCAATACGAACACACCTTGATGCGGGTCAATCGCGCCCGTGGCACTCAAATGCTGCATGAACATCCCTTCGCCTGCGATCCGTCGCTGATCTGGAACAAGGAACGGGCGCAATGGATCGCCTTCTCCATCCCCGCGTTTCGCGCTGTCAGCAATGGGCTTGTGGTGCGTCGGAAAGATCGCGAAGTGCTGGAGCCGTTTCTGGTCGACGATGAAGTCGACCTGTCGGCATTTCTGGCCAACGGCGAGCGAAAAGTCGGCGTGGTAGCCGAGCGCAGCTATGGCGAGTACATCGATGCACTGCTGCGCCAGGCGCCGAATGGCGCGTTGACACCCCATTACGGTAACGACGCACTCAGCAGCCTGTTGTCGATGCAGCGCCTGGGGCGTTTACAGGTGGTCCTGGGTTACTGGCCGGAAATCCGTTATCAGGCGCGGCAGGCCGAGATAGCCGAGGACGAATTGCTGTTCTTTGCAATTCGCGGCACAGACAAGTACCTGTCCGGCCATGTCGGCTGTACCGACACGACGGCGGGTCGACAGGCGATTACCGAGATCAATCAACTGTTGCGCACCCTGCCCCACGAGCATCTTGACCGGCTCTACGCCGACTGGCTTGACCCCGAGAGGCGTCAGGACTATCTGGAACAGGCGCGGATTTTCTTTCAGCAACAAGCCGCGCAGTGAAATCCGGGCAAAAAGAAACCCCGAGAAGTGGGGAGACGACTCGGGGTTAAACGTGGTCTGTATCAAAGACCCGTAGCAGCAAGCGACAAACACCGGAGCACAATGCTTGCTCCTGCTGTTACGGGGTCTGACTGATCTGGATGCAGGAAGGTTCCCACAAATGAATAATCAGTTTCAGAGGGCCGGGTGCTTGTCGAGGGCTGCGTTTCGCAACGCGGCGATCACACAGGGTTCCAGCCGGCCTTCGGCAATCAGGATGTCACGGTGCAGGCCGTCAACCACATCCGTCAGCTGGCGCTTGTCGCTCAGTTGCGCCTGATTGAATTCTCGCTCCACCACGATCGCGCCGCTGCCATTCTTCAAGGTCACCAGGCATTCGCCGTGGCGCCCCCGAGGGGTCAACGTCACCTGATACGGGCTCAGAGCCTCACCGAGCAATAGACTGATACTTTCCATCTCGATCTCCACTCAATAGTCCGAAAACACAGTGTCTGGGGCGTGTTCACTGTAAATGACCACCGGCCCGAGAGGAAAGTTCTGCCGGTCACCGGCCTCTCCCGGAGCGTCACCCGGCCTGACGAAGCATGCAGGCTGAAGATGACAGAAAAATAACCGTCCGCCTCATGCACTGAGCGGATGTCGGGGTGGCGACAGGTAGGTGTCCAGCAACTTGCGCATCAGCACCGCCGAAACCGGCGTAGGCAGCTTGCCCAGAAGCCTCACCCCGTCGTCCTCCACGAGGCTCTCCAGATCGGCCAGCAGGCTGGGGGCTACCGTCCCCAGCAAAATCAATGCTCGTGCCCTTTGTCGAACGACCAGATGGGTAATCAGGGCCAGTCCGTCACCGCCCTTGAGCTGGGGATTGCATATGGCGATATCGACCGCGCCGCGTCGTTCAAGTGAACGCTTTGCCGAATCCAGCGTAGGGGCGGTCAATACATCGTAGATGCCGATGGCGTTGAGCATCTGGTGCAACGCCATCAACTGGAACGGATCGGGTTCAAGCAGCAGTATTTTGAGCGAGCGCATGGGACGACCTCTGAAGCGACAAGGGCGGATTCTCGCCGCAGTGGCCTGTCACTCTAGGGCAGTCGTCCTAAGCCTCCCATCGGAAAAGTAATCAGGTTTTATAGGACTTTTCCCAACTTCAATGCGGACACCGACAACCGTTTTCCTTCCGCCGCTGGGTGATATCCGTCCAGCCACCCAGCAGACCGCGCAGCTTTCCGTCAGCACTGTAAAAGGGCACCGTCCATTGGTAAATCTGCCGCAGGCCACCCTTGAACAATAAATGCCGCTTGCAGAAGCGCGTCTTGCGCGTATGCATTTGCAACATGAACTCGTCGTGCAGCATCAATGCGGTAGCCTGTGGCAGTGCATCAAACTCGAACAGCATGCGTCCCAGCACCTGCTCCTGCCGGACCGAAAGCGCATCCTCATAACTTCGGTTGCACATGAGCAATCGGCCCTGCAGGTCACGAACGAACACCGGGTCGGGCATCGCATCGATCAATGCGTGCTGAAAGGCCAGTTGATCGCCCAGGTCCTTTTCCGCCTCACGTCGCTGCTTCACTTGGGCCGCCAGTCGACGGTTCCACACTATCGACAGCAGGCCAAACAGGCCCAGAACGCCCATTGCCCAGCAGCCCCACTCGATCATTCGTGCGCCGATCGAGGGGGCGGGCAAAGGGGAAACGCCTGCCAGCCATTTAAGACGCATGGACCGCAGCTCAGCCACCGAGAAAGCGCCCAAAGCCTTGTTGAGGATGCTCAGAAGCTCTGGCATTCCCTTGCGCACGGCCAGATGATCAGCCTCCCACTTGCCCTCCACCAGACCACCGACCTTGAGCAGGCCGCAAGGAAAAAGCTGAGCACCTATCTCGTTTTCGATGGTGCCGTAGGCCTCGCCACTCTCGACCAACGCGCGCGCTTCGCCATAGGTCTTGACGGAGCGGATTTCAATCGACGGGTAGTCGCGCCGGATACCTTCCTCCAGCGCATGCCTGCCCGACAGCACCAGAACACGCTTGGCCAGGGTTTCAAGCGACTGAATTGCAGCCTCGCCAGCATGCACGACAAACACCCACCCCGCCCCACCGAACCCATGACTGAAGTCCAGAAATGCCCGGCGCTCTTCGTTCATCGCCAGTGTCGTGCTGATGTCCGCGACACCACTTTGAAGCCGTTCGAGCATGTGATCGGTGGAGAACGACTCCTGATGGACGAACTGCAGTCCGGTCATGGCGCTGATGTGTTTGAGCACATCGTTGTTCAAACCGCTCCATTGGCCATGTTCATCCTGAAACAGATACAGCGGGTATTGCACCGACGCCACAGTCACCCGGGGGTTATCTCGAATCCACTGACGCTCATGCTCATCCAGTTCGATGGGCTTAACAGCCTCCACCGCATCGGCATGCTTCGCCAGATGGGCTGATTCGCTCCACTGCGACAGCCCGAAGCCCCCCAATAAAACCAACCAGCACAGCCCTGGTTTCAATCCTGAAAAAAACCGCATTGCCACATCCTTCATCATCGACTCGCCCGTCCTTCGTAGGCGAAACGCGCGCAGTGTGGCATGCAAAAACAAGAAAGCCCGTCAGGAGACGGGCTTCAAAATGTGACAGCTTTGCGCGCTTAAAGAGGCTTGCCGCGGTTGCCATGCTGACTGACAAAGGCCTGCACGGCTTTGAGCTCATTCGGCAGCACAGTGCAGCGCTCTTCTCTCTCAAACAAATCAGAAAGATGTGCAGGTAGTTCGAGAGCTTTTCCTACACCGGCTTTCTCCACCGCGTCCGGGAACTTGACCGGATGCGCCGTGCCCAGAATCACCATCGGAATGTCCAGGCTGCGACGGCATTCGCGAGCGGCTTTCACGCCAATCGCGGTGTGCGGATCCAGTACTTCACCGGTCTGTTCGTAGACTTCGGCGATGGTTTCGCAGGTTTGCGCATCGTCCACGGCCAGCGAATCGAACAACTTGCGAGCCTCGGTCCAGCGTTCCTGTTCGACGCTGAAACCGCCGCCCTGCTTGAACGAATCCATCAAGCCGGCAATCGCCGCGCCGTTGCGACCGTGCAGGTCGAACAGCAGGCGTTCGAAGTTCGACGAGACCATGATGTCCATCGACGGCGACAGCGTGGCGTGCAGGGTTTCCTTGACGTACTGGTTGCCGCTCATGAAGCGGTGCAGGATGTCATTGCGGTTGGTGGCGACGATCAACTGGTTGATCGGCAGGCCCATGTTGCGCGCCAGGTAACCGGCGAAGATGTCGCCGAAGTTACCGGTCGGCACCGAGAACGACACCGAACGCGCCGGGCCACCCAATTGCAGGGCCGCGTGGAAGTAGTAGACGATCTGGGCCATGATCCGCGCCCAGTTGATCGAGTTCACTGCAACCAGGCGAGTGCCCTTGAGGAAGCTCTGGTCGGCGAAGCTGGCCTTGACCATTTCCTGGCAGTCATCGAAGTTGCCTTCGATGGCGATGTTGTGGATGTTCTCACCGAGGATGGTGGTCATCTGCCGACGTTGCACTTCGGACACACGGTTGTGCGGGTGCAGGATAAAGATGTCGACGTTTTCGCAATGCTTGCAGCCTTCGATGGCGGCCGAACCGGTGTCACCGGAAGTGGCGCCGACGATCACCACGCGCTCGCCGCGCTTTTCCAGCACGTAGTCGAGCAGGCGACCGAGCAGTTGCAGGGCGAAGTCCTTGAACGCCAGGGTCGGGCCGTGGAACAGCTCCAGCACCCATTCGTTGCCGTTCAGCTGACGCAGCGGCGCAACGGCGTTGTGGGCAAACACACCGTAGGTTTCTTCAAGAATCTTTTTGAAATCGGCGTCCGGAATGCTGCCGGTGACGAACGGGCGCATCACGCGGAAAGCCAGCTCGTGATACGGCAGGCCGGCCCAGGAAGCGATTTCTTCCTGGGTGAAACGTGGCAGGTTTTCCGGGACGTACAGACCGCCGTCGGTGGCGAGACCGGCCAGCAGGACGTCTTCGAAATTCAGGGCCGGTGCCTGGCCGCGGGTACTGATGTAACGCATAGGGGCAAACCTTCGGTTTGAGCTTCAAGCTACGAGTTACAAGCTTCAAGTAAAAGCCGGACTGCTTTTCTCTTGTCGCTTGCAGCTCGAAGCTTGCAGCTGTTTCTGTTTAGTTCAAGTGCTCGACACGGATCCGCACAACCGGACCGACCACGCCCGCCAGCGCTTCGAGGGCGGCGATCGCGTCGTTGATGTGCTGCTCCAGCACGCGGTGGGTCAGCAGGATCATCGGCACCAGGCCGTCGTGTTCCTCGACTTCCTTCTGCATGATCGACTCGATGTTGATGCCGCGCTCCGAGAGGATGCTTGCCACCTGAGCCAATACGCCCGGATGGTCCTTGGCCTGAATGCGCAGGTAGTAGGCGCTTTCGCAGGCTTCGATCGGCAGGATCGGATGAGCCGACAGCGAGTCCGGCTGGAAGGCCAGGTGCGGCACGCGGTTTTCCGGGTCGGAGGTCATGGCGCGAACCACGTCCACCAGATCCGCGATCACCGACGAAGCGGTCGGCTCCATGCCGGCGCCAGCGCCGTAGAACAGGGTTGAACCGGCAGCGTCACCGTTGACCATCACCGCGTTCATCACGCCGTTGACGTTGGCGATCAGGCGATCGGCCGGGATCAGCGTCGGGTGTACGCGCAGCTCGATACCGGCGGCGGTGCTGCGTGCCACGCCCAGGTGCTTGATGCGGTAGCCCAGCGCTTCGGCGTAGTTCACGTCGGCGGTGGTCAGCTTGGTGATGCCTTCGGTGTAAGCCTTGTCGAACTGCAGCGGAACACCGAATGCGATCGAGGCCAGGATCGTCAGCTTGTGCGCGGCGTCGATGCCCTCGACGTCGAAGGTCGGGTCGGCTTCGGCGTAGCCCAGCGCTTGCGCCTCGGCCAGCACGTCTTCGAAGGTGCGACCCTTCTCGCGCATTTCGGTGAGGATGAAGTTACCGGTGCCGTTGATGATCCCGGCGACCCAGTTGATACGGTTGGCGGACAGGCCTTCACGGATCGCCTTGATCACTGGAATGCCACCGGCTACCGCCGCTTCGAACGCCACGATCACGCCTTTCTCGCGTGCCTTGGCGAAAATTTCATTACCGTGAACGGCAATCAGAGCCTTGTTCGCGGTGACCACATGCTTGCCATTCTCGATGGCCTTGAGTACCAGCTCGCGGGCAACGGTATAGCCGCCCATCAGCTCTATGACGATGTCGATCTCAGGGTTCGTGGCCACTTCGAAGACATCGTTGGTAATCGCAATACCGGTCGTCTGGAACTGAGGCTTTGGCGTGCGCATGGCAATTTGTGCCACTTCGATTCCACGCCCGGCACGACGAGCAATTTCCTCGGCGTTGCGCTGAAGTACGTTGAAGGTTCCGCCACCGACGGTCCCTAACCCACAGATGCCTACTTTGACCGGTTTCACTGTGAACTCCCCATAAAACGGCCGACGCGAGGCCGGCCGTGAAAACAACCGCAGGTTCGCGGCTCTCTGTTGATGGCCCGGCAATCCTGCCGCCGGACCACGCTCGTCAACACCTGAGCGTGACGATGCGAATTACTTCGCGCCCAGCGCCAGTTTGGCGACTTGTGGCGCAGGCTGGTAGCCCGGAATGACTTGTCCGTCAGCCAAAACGATGGCCGGTGTACCGTTCACGCCGATCGACTGACCGAGGGCGAACTGTTTGGAAACCGGGTTCTCGCACTTGGCGGCCTTGATTTCCTTGCCGTCGACCATTTTGTCCATGGCCGCTTTCTTGTCTTTCGAGCACCACACGGCTTGCAGTTGCTCGTCACCCGGCGAGCCGAGGCCCTGACGCGGGAACGCCACGTAGCGCACTTCGATGCCGCGCTTGTTCAGCTCGGGCACTTCAGCGTGCAGCTTGTGGCAGTACGGGCACGTGGTATCGGTGAAAACGGTGATGTGCGACTTGGTTTCACCCACGGCCGGGTAAACCACGGTCTCGGCCACCGGGATCGCATTGATCAGTTTGGAAATGCCCAGGCGCTCGGTCTTCTCGGTCAGGTTGACCGGCTTGCCGTCCTTGAGCTGGAACATATAGCCCTGAACGATGTACTGGCCGTCGGCGCTGGCGTAGAGCACCCGGCTGCCCTTGAGCTTGACTTCGTAAAGACCGGGCAGCGGGCTGGCGGTGATGGTATCGACCGGCACGTCGAGCTGGAGATTTTCCAGGCTTTGGCGAATCGCTTTGTCGGCCGCTTCATCGGCGGCGGCAAAGGTGCTGACCAACGCAATGGCTGCGGCGGCGAAAATCTGGGTCAGACGCATGAGAACTCCTGAAGGCGGACAAATGGAACGATCAGAACGCCCGTGCCGGAACACCGGGTCATAACCGCCCATCGTGCAAACCGGCAAAGCCTACCACATAAGGCTGGCGTGGCCGAATGCGCCTGTCGCAAGACAAAACGGGCTCAGCCACGGGGGTGATGTTTGGCATGCAGATCCTGCAAACGCGCCCGGGCGACGTGGGTGTAGATCTGCGTGGTCGACAGGTCGCTGTGGCCCAACAGCATCTGCACCACCCGCAAGTCGGCGCCATGGTTGAGCAAGTGGGTGGCAAACGCGTGACGCAAGGTGTGCGGCGACAGCGATTTACTGATGCCGGCGACCTTGGCCTGATGCTTGATGCGGTGCCAGAAGGTCTGCCGAGTCATCTGCTCGCCGCGCTGACTGGGAAACAACACATCGCTGGGACGCCCGCCCAGCAGCTCGCCGCGACCGTCGCGCAGGTAGCGCTCGACCCAGACAATCGCCTCCTCGCCCATAGGCACCAGCCGCTCCTTGCTGCCCTTGCCCATCACCCGCAACACACCCTGACGCAGGTTGACCTGTTCCAGCGTCAGGCTGATCAGCTCGGTGACACGAAGACCGCAGGCATACAAGACTTCGAGCATGGCGCGGTCACGCTGGCCGATGGCTTCGCTCAGGTCTGGCGCCTTCAGCAGCGCTTCGACGTCGGCTTCCGACAGGGATTTGGGCAATGGCCGACCGAGCTGCGGCATATCCACGCGTAAGGTCGGATCGACCGAAATCAGTTTTTCCCGCAGCAGGTAGCGATAAAAGCCACGTACACCGGAGAGAAATCGCGCGGTGGAGCGGGGTTTGTAGTTCTGTTCCAGACGCCAGGCCAGGTGGTCAAGGATCAGTTCACGACCGGCATTGATCAGTTCGAGACCTTTGTCCTGCAACCAGCCGTTGAACAGCGCGAGGTCACTGCGATAAGCGTCGCGAGTGTTGTCGGAGAGACCTTTTTCCAGCCAGAGGGCGTCGAGAAACTGGTCGATCAGTGGGTGGTCGATGGCAGGCATGGGCGCTCAAGACACGCAGGCTTGGAACTGCGCGCAAATAAAGAGTGAACGGTTGAAATGGCCGCTAGTCTTTCATAGCCCGCTATTTCAAGGAACAGGGAGCTTCAATGAACGAGCAGCAAATTCTGTTGGCTTTCGGTGGTATCGGTGCCGCCGCGCTGGGCTGCCAATGGCTCGCCTGGCGCCTGAAGCTGCCGGCGATTCTGTTTCTGCTGCTGACCGGTATTCTGGCGGGCCCCGTGCTGGGCTGGCTCGACCCGCAGGAAATGTTCGGCCCGCTACTGATGCCATTGGTGTCGCTGGCAGTGGCGCTGATTCTTTTTGAAGGCAGCCTGACCCTGCATTTGTCGGAATGGCGCGAGATCGGCAGCGTCGTGCATCGGCTGGTCACCATCGGAGCGCTCTCGACCTGGATAGTGATTGCGGTCGCGACCCACTGGCTGCTGGGCTTCGACTGGCTGCTCGCCATCCTGTTCGGCAGCCTGACCCTGGTGACTGGCCCGACCGTGATCGTGCCAATGCTGCGCGTGGTGCGGCCAAAGGCTTCGATCGCCAACATCCTGCGCTGGGAAGGGATTGTGATCGACCCGATCGGCGCACTGCTGGCGGTGGTGGTCTACAGCTTCATCATTGCTCGGTCCGAAGGAAATGGCCTGGAACAGAGCCTGCTGACATTCGGCGGGGTGATTGCCTGCGGCAGTGCATTCGGCGTTGCCGGCGGCTGGCTGCTCGGTACGATCATTCGGCGCCAATGGTTGCCGGAGTATCTACACAACCTGGCATCGCTCGCCGCGGTGCTGGGGATATTCATTGCCGCCAACCAGGTCATGCACGAATCCGGTCTGCTGGCGGTGACGCTGATGGGCATGTGGCTGGCGAACATGAAAAACGTGGATGTGCGGCACATCCTGCACTTCAAGGAAAACCTCAGCGTGCTGCTGATTTCCGGGTTGTTCATTTTGCTGGCGGCGCGACTGGATCTGAAGGCGTTGATCGGCCTCGGACCGCTGGTGCTGGTTCTATTGCTGGTAATCCAGTTGATCGCCCGGCCGCTGAACGTGGTGCTGAGTACCGCCGGTTCGAGTCTGAGTTGGCGTGAGCGTGCACTGTTGTGCTGGATTGCCCCACGCGGGATCGTCGCGGCGGCGGTCTCGGCGATCTTTGC
This sequence comes from Pseudomonas glycinae, assembly GCF_001594225.2. Classification (GTDB taxonomy): domain Bacteria; phylum Pseudomonadota; class Gammaproteobacteria; order Pseudomonadales; family Pseudomonadaceae; genus Aquipseudomonas; species Aquipseudomonas glycinae. Next base: position 3,400,015 of record NZ_CP014205.2, on the reverse strand, counting down.
GATTCGCCTGGATGAAGCGGGCCATGAAGGCGCGCTGTTACTGGTGCCGCTGACCTTCGCCGTGATCATCGGCACCGTCGTGCTGCAAAGTGCGACTGCCCGGCCTCTGGCGCGTCTGTTGAAGGTTGCGGAACCAGCGCCGAGCGGGTTCCTGATCGTCGGTGCGAACGGGCCTGCGCGCCTGCTCGGCAAGTCGCTGCAACAGCTGGGCAGCCGGGTGCTGCTGACGGATTCAAGCTGGGAAAACATCCGCGCGGCGCGCATGGAAGGCTTGCCGACCTACTTTGGCAATCCGGCCTCGCAGCACGCCGATGCGCATCTGGACCTGGTCGGGCTGGGGCATCTGCTGGCGCTGTCACCGTCCGGCGAACTCAATACGCTGGCAGCCATGCGCTTTCGTCATGACTTCGGCCATCAACGCCTGCTCGGCCTGGCCAGTGGTCAGGAAAGCCGGCGCAGCGACAAGCACCGCGCCAGCCTCGAACATCGCGGCAATCAACTGGGGAGCGAGGCGCTGACTTACGCCAGACTGGCCAGCCAACTGAGCCAGGGCGCCGAGCTGTACAGCACGACTCTGACGGACGGGTTTGGCTGGGACGATTACCGGGCGCTGCATGGCAACCGCGCGACGCTGCTGTTCATGCGCGATGACAGTGGTTGGGTGCACGTGGTGACGCCGGAGACCACGCTGAAACCGGGCTCGGGATGGACGTTGCTGGCGCTGATTCAGCCTGAGAGCGTCAGCGCCTGACAGATCAAATCGCGGGCAAGCCCGCTCCCACAGTGTCCATGTCGAACACAACATCAGCGGACAACACAAAATCTGTGGGAGCGGGCAAGCCCGCGAATGCCGCGACTCGGTGCTGGATCAGGCCGCGAAACCCGGCAGCACCGGTACCGGACGCTTGTCATCATCAATCGCTACAAAGCTGAACTGCCCATGAATGGCCTTCTCGCGCCCGTCGCAGCTCATGCTTTCCACGAACACTTCCACCTCGACCTTGAGGCTGGTGTTGCCGACCTTGATCACTCGCCCGACCAGTTCGACGATGGAGCCTGCCGGAATCGCGTGATTGAAGTCGATGCGATCGGTGGACACGGTCACCAGCGGCAAACGGCAAAACCGTGTGGCGGTGATGAACGACACTTCGTCCATCCAGGCCAGCGCAGTGCCGCCGAACAGGGTGTTGTGGTGGTTGGTGGTCGGCGGGAAAACCGCCTTGGTCACGCGGGTCACCGAGAGCTCGGTGCGGCGTTCGATTTCTTGCTCGCGAGGGGTCATGGGTCAGGCCTGAAACAGAAATACGGTGGATAAATTGCGGGCAACAAAAAAGCAGCCCGTAGGCTGCTTTTTTCTGCATCGGAAGCTGGACTTAAGCCAGTTTTTCCTTGATGCGAGCTGCTTTACCCGACAGGTCGCGCAGGTAGTACAGCTTGGCTTTACGTACGTCACCGCGACGTTTGACAGCCATGCTGTCGATCTGCGGGGAGTAGGTCTGGAAAGTACGTTCTACGCCAACACCGTTGGAGATTTTACGAACGGTGAACGCACTGTTCACGCCGCGGTTACGCTTGGCGATTACAACGCCTTCGAACGCTTGCAGACGGGAACGATCGCCTTCCTTCACTTTCACCTGAACGACGATGGTGTCGCCTGGGGCAAAGGTAGGGATTTCTTTGGTCATCTGCTCTGCTTCGAGTGCAAGGATGATTTTGTTGGTCATGCTGTGCTCCTAAGGTAAATCGTCTGATCTACCATCGATACGTTGTTAACTATCGTCCCGCTCGCGGATGTATTCCTCGAGCAGCTTCTTCTCTTCTCCAGAAAGCGAGCGGCTTTCCAGAAGATCGGCGCGTCGTTCATAGGTCCGACCAAGGGACTGCTGTAAACGCCAACGCCGGATATGCGCGTGATTGCCACTCAGCAACACGTCGGGAACACGCTGATCCGCATACACCTCAGGTCGGGTGTAGTGCGGGCAATCCAGCAGACCATCCGTAAAGGAATCTTCCTCAGCGGAATCCGCATGCCCTAAAGCTCCGGGCAGCAGTCGTGTAACCGCATCGATCATGACCATGGCCGGCAGCTCGCCGCCAGACAACACATAGTCACCAATCGACCACTCTTCATCGACATGAGCCTCAATAAAGCGCTCGTCAATGCCTTCATAGCGACCGGCAATCAGGATCAATGCATCCGATTTCGCCAGTTCGCGTACCGCCGACTGAGTCAGTTGACGGCCTTGGGGGGACAGGTAAATCACCTTCGCCGCCTCCCCGGCTGCTGCCTTGGCCTGAACCAGAGCATCTTCCAGGGGCTTGATCTTCATCACCATGCCCGGACCACCGCCAAACGGGCGATCGTCCACAGTGTGATGTCGATCCGTCGTGTAATCCCGCGGATTCCAACAGGTCAGCTGCAAGAGCCCCTGTTTGACCGCACGACTGGTAATGCCGTACTCACTGATGGCCGAGAACATCTCGGGGAACAGCGTAATGACGTCTACGCGCAGGCTGGCCATTGCTTAGAAGTCCGCGTCCCATTCCACCCTCATCACGCCTGCTTCCAGGTCGATTGCCAGCACGCATTGCTCCGTATAGGGCAACAACCGCTCGCGATCATCCAGGCTGCCAACGCAGGGTTTGACCACCAATACATCGTTCGCGCCGGTCTCCAACAGGTGATCAACCTTGCCGAACAATTGTTCGTCCTGGTTGATGACGCTCAGACCCTCCAACTGGTACCAGTAGTACTCGTCGGCAGTCAGGTCGGGCAAAAGGCTTCGCGGGATGCAAATCTCGTAACCGCTCAGAAGACGGGCTTCATCGCGATCGTCGAGGCCTTTGAGCTTTACAACCAGATCCTTTTGAGTGGATCGGCCGCTGACCAGCTCGACCTGTTTCACCACGCCTTCGCGCCGAAGCGTCCAGTTGCGATAGCCCAACAGGTTTTCAATCGGATCGGTAAAGGAAAAGACCTTCACCTCGCCGCGAACGCCGTGAACCGAAAAAATCTTGCCGACAACGATCAGGTCATCAGCTTTTTCTGGCGTCGCGCTCATACTGCTCAGGCTGCAGCCTTGGCAGATTCCTTCAGCAACTGAGCAACACGCTCAGAAGGCTGTGCACCAACGCTCAGCCAGTAGGCAACGCGCTCTTGGTTCACGGACAGACGGATTTCCTGACCACGGGCAACAGGGTTGAAGAAACCAACCTGTTCTTTGTGGGAACCGTCACGCGGGTTGCGGGAGTCGGTTACGGTCAGGTGGTAAAACGGGCGCTTTTTGGAGCCGCCAAGGGCAAGACGGATTGTTAGCATGTGAACATCGTTCCTGTAGTCGGTGCTGCAAATCTAAATGCACAGCGGGCATGGGTGCCCGAAAGGCCGCATATTCTAAGGAATATCCGGACTTTTGCAAATGACTTTTTCCGGCGCCTGTGGCATGCCGTGCAGATTTGCATATGGGGCCGTCGTTTAACACGGCCGGTCAGCTCCCGCCGAGTGCGGGTTTGCTGTGGATCCCGCTTCCTTGCGGGACTGCGCCGGTGCGACGACCGGCGAGTTCTTTTACATCTTTGGCATGCCGCCGCCGGGCAACATTCCGCCCATGCCGCGCATCATTTTCGCCATTCCGCCCTTGGCGGAGAATTTCTTCATCATCTTCTGCATCTGCTTGTGCTGCTTGATCAAGCGACCGATGTCCTGCACCTGGGTGCCGGAACCCATGGCGATCCGGCGCTTGCGCGAACCGCTGATCAGCTCAGGGTCGCGGCGCTCGGCCGGGGTCATGGAGTTGATGATGGCTTCCATCTGTTTGAATTGCTTCTCTGCAGCGTTCTGAGCGTTGCCCATTTGCGAGAGATTGACGCCGCCGATGCTCGGCAGTTTGTCCATGAGCCCGCCGAGGCCGCCCATGTTCTTCATCTGTTGCAGCTGATCGCGGAAGTCTTCGAGGTCGAAGCCCTTGCCCTTCTTCAGCTTCTTGGCAAGTTTGTCGGCCTTGTCCTTGTCGAGAGTCGCTTCAGCCTGTTCGATCAGGCTGAGCACGTCGCCCATGCCGAGGATCCGCGAAGCGATACGCTCAGGATGGAACGGATCGAGCGCTTCGCTCTTCTCGCCCATACCGATGAACTTGATCGGCTTGCCGGTAATCGCACGAACGGACAGCGCGGCACCGCCACGGGCATCACCGTCGACCTTGGTCAGGATCACACCGGTCAGCGGCAGCGCATCACCGAAGGCCTTGGCCGTGTTGGCCGCGTCCTGACCGGTCATGGCATCCACCACGAACAGGGTTTCGACCGGGTTGATCGCGGCGTGCAGCGCCTTGATCTCGCCCATCATCTCTTCGTCGATGTGCAGACGACCGGCGGTGTCGACGATGACCACGTCGATGAATTTAAGTTTTGCTTCTTTAATAGCCGCGCTGGCGATGTCGACCGGCTTCTGGCTCAGGTCGGACGGGAAGAACGTCACACCGATGTCGTTGGCCAGGGTTTCCAGCTGTTTAATAGCAGCAGGGCGGTAGATGTCCGCCGACACGACCATGACCGACTTCTTCTTGCGCTCTTTAAGGAAGCGCGCCAGTTTGCCGGCGGTGGTGGTTTTACCCGCACCCTGCAGACCGGCCATCAGAATGACGGCAGGCGGCACGGCGCTCAGGTTCAAGTCTTCGTTGGCCGCGCCCATCAGGCTTTCGAGTTCGGCCTGGACGATCTTCACGAACGCCTGGCCCGGCGTCAGGCTGCGCGACACCTCGGTGCCGACAGCACGCTCCTTGACCGAATTGACGAAGTCCTTGACCACAGGCAGGGCCACGTCGGCTTCGAGCAACGCCATGCGCACTTCGCGCAGGGTGTCTTTGATGTTGTCCTCGGTCAGTTTCGCCTTGCCGGTGACATGGCGCAGCGTCTGCGAGAGACGGTCGGTTAAGTTTTCAAACATTGCGCGATCCTTTCAGGCCCTGTGTAGACCGGGATAATGGCGGCCCAGACCGGAATCAACATGTGCTCGGCGAGCCTGCGGCGTGGGCAGGTCGCGGATTATAGCGAAGACTGCGACTGGCGGACACCTCGCTGTCAGCTTGCCGGTCTTTCGTGCAACGGCGGTTCTATGCCAAACTCAGCGCCTTTCGGGCTTGCCTAACAGGATTTATGCTCCCCTTGTCACCGAGTTTGCTGACCACCCTCGCCGCCGCCCTTCTTTACGCCGCTGCGACTCTCTATCAGGGCACCCGCCTGGCCACTGGCGCCAAGGCCAACAAGCGCCTGCTGGTCTCGCTCGGCGTCCTCGCCGTGCTGGCCCACAGCGCCAGCCTGCTCACTCATTTATTGACGCCGATCGGTCTGGGCCTGGATTTTTTCAGCGCCTCGAGCCTGATTGCTGCGGCCGTCATCGCTCTGACCCTGCTGGCCTGCTCGCGGATCCCGGTGGAAAACCTGCTGGTGCTGCTGTTCCCGCTGGGTGCGATCACCGTACTGCTGGCGCAATTCGCGCCGGCCGGCACGGTGCAGATCATCGATGAAGAACCGGGCATCCTCGCACACATCCTGTTGTCGATCCTCGCCTACGGCATGTTCACCATCGCGGTGTTCCAGGCCCTGTTGCTGCTGGTGCAGGATCATCAGCTCAAGCACAAGCACCCGTCCGGGCTGATCAAGAACTTCCCGCCACTGCAAACCATGGAAAGCCTGCTGTTCGGCTTCCTTTGGGCCGGCTGGACTTTGCTGTCGCTGTCGCTGATTTCCGGCTGGCTGTTCGTCGAGAACCTGTTTGCCCAGCACCTGGTGCATAAAACCCTGCTGGCCTGCCTGGCCTGGATCGTGTTCAGCGTCCTGCTGTGGGGCCGTAACCGCCTCGGCTGGCGCGGCCACAAGGCAATCCGCTGGACTCTCGCCGGTTTCTGCCTGCTGATGCTCGCGTATTTCGGCAGCAAACTGGTTCGTGAATACATCCTGCATATCTGACGGGCGGCATAAATGGACGGTTTGCCCATAGGGCCGATGCTCGCGGTATTTGTCCTGCTGATTCTCTGGTCAGGGCTGTTTACCGCCGTCGAAGCGGCGCAACAGTACCTGCTCGCGCAACGCACCGCATCCCGCGCCAGCGACAAGCCGCTGGCGAAGCTCAACTTCCCGCTCGACAGCCTGATCCTCTGCAATACCCTGTGCCGCGCCCTCGCCGTCATTCTGGCCACCCTGCTGGCAATCTTTCTCTGTGAAGAAAATGGCCCCTGGGCCGCCTGCCTCGGCGCCGGCGCCCTGCTGCTGGTTTTTGCCGACTATTTCCCCCGCGCCCTCGCCCAGCGTTATCCGGATGCGGTGTTGTCGTTCGGCAATACGCTGCTGGCGGTCCCGCTGAAGGTCGTTTACCCGCTTGCCTGGCTACTCAGCCGCACCAGTGGTTTGCTGATGCAACCGTTCATCCGCAAGGCCCAGGTGGTGCAACAGAGCGAAGACGATGTGCCGGCGGAGCGTCATGACGACCCGGATCATCCGGTGCGCCCGCACCCGGTTTCAGGCATCCATGCGCTGGACAACATCACGGTCAACGACATTCTGGTGCCGCGCAGCGATGTCGACGGCATCAACCTCGACGACCCGATCGAGGAAATCATCGAGCAATTACGCAAGAACCAACGCACTCGCCTGCCGGTCTTCCACAGCGATATCAATCAGGTCGAAGCGGTGCTCAATACCAGGCAGATTCGTCACCTGCTCGACAACGGCAGCCTGACCCGCGAAGCCTTGCTGGCGGCCAGTTACGAGCCGTATTTCGTCCCTGAAAGCACCCCGCTGCAACTGCAACTGCTGAACTTCCACAAGCAGCAACGGCGTCTGGGCATGGTGGTGGACGAATACGGCGAAGTGCTCGGCATCGTCACCCTGGAAGACATTCTCGAAGAAATCGTCGGCGAATTCGAAAGCGAGCACAGCCTCGACAATCCGCACATCCACCCGCAGGCCGATGGCCGCATGGTGATCGATGGCGCGGCGTCGATCCGCGAACTGAACAAATGCCTGGGCTGGCACCTGCCCAGCGACGGCCCCCGGACCCTCAATGGCCTGGTGACCGAAGCGCTGGAAACCATCCCGGAAAGCGCGGTCTGCCTGAAGATCGGCCGCTACCGGCTGGAGATTCTCGAAACCGAAGAGAACCGCGTCAGCAAGGTCCTGATCTGGCACACCACTTCGACCCCGACGCTGGGCACGGCCCGCTAGACAGGCCCTTGTTCAATCGTTAGCCACCTTCCTATAATCGCGGTGCTTACCCAAGCCCCGCCGAACCGTGTGCTTACCCCGCACCCGACAAGTTCCGGCCGGTTCATCGGCAATATCCGCATCACACCGACGACTGTTCCTACCTGAAGCAGCGATCGCGCCTCATCCCACATCCCTGGGTGTTCGACCATAATAATTCGCTCCAACGGAGCTCATGACTGTCAGGGATCACCGCATGACGACCAGTACCGCTTACAGCGACACCACGCCTGCCCAACCGACCAACTCCGCCACCCGCGTGGCCACGGCAAGCTTCATCGGCACGGCCATCGAGTTCTACGATTTCTATGTCTACGCCACCGCTGCTGCGCTGGTGATCGGGCCGGTGTTCTTCCCGCAGACTTCCGGCACGGCGCAGATGCTTTCGGCATTTCTTACCTTCGGCATCGCCTTCCTGGCCCGACCGCTGGGCTCGGCGCTGTTCGGCCATTTCGGCGACCGGATCGGGCGCAAATCGACTTTGGTCGCTTCGCTGCTGCTGATGGGCGTCTGCACCACGCTGATCGGCGTGCTGCCGGGCTACGACAGCATCGGGGCGTGGGCGCCGATCCTGCTTTGCGTGCTGCGCTTCGGCCAGGGCCTGGGATTGGGTGGCGAATGGGGCGGTGCAGCGCTGCTGGCGACCGAAAACGCGCCGAAAGGCAAACGGGCGTGGTTCGGCATGTTCCCGCAACTCGGGCCCTCGATTGGTTTTCTGGCCGCCAACGGTCTGTTCCTGACCCTTGCCATGAGCCTGAGCGACGATCAGTTCCGCAGTTGGGGCTGGCGCATTCCGTTCCTGCTCAGCGCCGTGCTGGTGATGGTCGGGCTGTACGTGCGCCTCAAGCTGCACGAGACCCCGGTGTTCGCCAACGCCATCGCCCGTCAGGAGCGTGTGAAAGTGCCGCTGGTCGAGCTGTTCAGCCAATACTGGGCACCGACATTGCTTGGCGCCGCTGCCATGGTGGTGTGCTACGCACTGTTCTACATCTCAACGGTGTTTTCCCTGAGCTACGGCGTATCCACATTGGGCTACAGCCGTGAGACGTTCCTCGGGCTGCTGTGCTTCGCAGTACTGTTCATGGCAGCCGCGACGCCTTTGTCGGCGTGGGCAAGCGATCGTTACGGGCGCAAGCCGGTGCTGATCGTCGGCGGTGTGCTGGCGATTCTTTCCGGGTTTCTGATGGAGCCGCTGCTGACTCAGGGTTCGACCTGGGGCGTGGCCCTGTTCCTGTGCATCGAGCTGTTTCTGATGGGGGTGACATTCGCCCCAATGGGCGCGCTGCTGCCGGAGCTGTTTCCGACACACGTCCGCTATACCGGTGCATCGGCGGCCTACAACCTCGGCGGCATTGTCGGAGCCTCGGCGGCGCCATTCTTTGCGCAGAAACTGGTGGCGATGGGTGGTTTGAGTTACGTCGGCGGGTATGTGTCAGCGGCAGCGGTGCTCAGCTTGATCGCTGTGCTGTGCCTGAAGGAAACGCGCAATAACGATTTGAATCAGGTGTCGTAAATGCCCTGATCGCTCCCGCCCGATGCGGGAGCGATCAGATAGCGAGATTACAGCTCTACAACGACAGCCTGAGAAGCACGGGTCGCCTTGGCGCGAGCGGCCTCGATCGACTCGTCACGGGCCAGTGCCACACCCATGCGGCGCTGACCGTTGACTTCAGGCTTGCCGAACAGACGCAGAGCGGTATCCGGTTCACTCAGCGCAGCGCCAAGATTGGCGAATGCAGTCTGGGTCGACTGACCTTCCACAAGAATCACCGCCGAAGCCGATGGGCCGAACTGACGGATCAGTGGCACAGGCAGGCCGAGGATGGCTCGGGCGTGCAGGGCGAACTGCGACAGGTCCTGGGAAATCAGGGTTACCAGACCGGTGTCGTGTGGACGTGGCGACACTTCACTGAACCACACCTGATCGCCTTTAATGAACAGCTCGACGCCGAACAGACCACGACCGCCCAATGCTTCGGTCACGGCTTTGGCTACACGCTCGGATTCAGCCAGCGCCACCGGGCTCATGGCCTGTGGCTGCCAGGATTCCTGATAGTCGCCCTTCTCCTGACGGTGGCCGACCGGCGCACAGAACGTCGTGCCGCCGACGTGACGCACGGTCAACAGAGTGATTTCGTAGTCGAAATCGATGAAACCTTCGATGATCACGCGACCTTTGCCGGCGCGACCGCCCTCTTGGGCGTAATCCCAGGCTTTCTGCACGTCATCGACGCTGCGCAGCAGGCTCTGGCCCTTGCCCGACGAACTCATCACCGGTTTGACGACGCACGGGAAACCCAGGTCTTCAACGGCTTTGCTGTAGTCCTCGAAGGTATCGGCGAAGTGGTACGGCGAAGTCGGCAGGTCCAGCTCTTCGGCAGCCAGACGACGGATGCCTTCGCGGTTCATGGTCAGTTGCGCGGCGCGAGCGGTCGGGATCACGGTGAAGCCTTCGGCTTCCAGTTCGACCAGCGTGGCAGTGGCGATGGCTTCGATTTCCGGCACGATGAAGTGCGGCTTCTCGGCTTCGATCACTGCACGAAGGGCGGCACCATCGAGCATGTTGATCACGTGGCTGCGATGGGCAACCTGCATGGCCGGCGCGTTGGCGTAACGGTCAACGGCGATCACTTCAACGCCCAGGCGTTGCAGCTCGATCACCACTTCCTTGCCCAACTCACCACAGCCACACAGCAATACGCGGGTCGCGGTCGGCGACAATGGAGTTCCGATACGGGTCATCTCAGGTCCTCAAAGAAGCGGATCATCGAGGAAAGCAACGCCGGACGCGCTTTCCATGGGGAGAAAGCGCGGCATTTTACATGAACCTGAGGGTTTGGCTTCAGCCGGCGACAGCCTGTTTGCGTTCGCGCCAGGCCATGATCAGCCAGACGGCGGTAACACCGGCGAACTTCGAGGCCAGAGCAGTGATAAGCACCGGCGGCGTCAGCAGGTCGATCATGCCAAAGAAGATGAAGGTATCGAGGGGAATGCTCAGCGCCGAGCTGATCCACAACCGGTCGCGCAACGGGCGCCTGGTGATGGTAAACACCAGCCAGTCGATGCACTCGGAGACTGCGAATGCCGTGGCACTGGCCAGCGCAATCGACGGATCGGACGTGACATAGGACAGCACCAGCGCCGCCAGCATCGCCACGATCGCGCCGTGGCCGAAACGGATCTGCACCATGTCGCGCAACACGAACACCAGCCCGCCCCAGGCCGACCAGATGATGTCCAGGTGCGGCGCGGTGGAGAAGGCGAAGTTGATCAGCACGACGCTGCTGATGTAAGCGATGAGGAAAATCATGGGCGTGACCTGTCAATTTGGCGCACAGGTTACTTCAGCCCTTCGATGGCGCCAATCAAATCGGTTATCGCCCCGGCGTTTTGCCGATCATCCAGACCAGGCCACTGGCCTTCGCCCGCTCATGACAGAGCCCGAGAACAACCCGACGTTCATCATTGGTCATCCGGCTCCAGCGAGTGATCTCCTCGACCGTGCGCTGGCAACCGGTGCAAATGTCGTCTTCGTCCAGCGCGCAAATGCTCACGCACGGCGAGGCGACAGGTCTTTCCGGGGTTGTCATTCTTCCTGCTCGACCAGATCGCGCGCATAGCGCTGAGAGTTATGCACATAGTGCGCAGCACTGGCTTCGAGCATCTTCTTCTGTTGCTCGGTCAGTTCGCGCACGACCTTGCCCGGCGAGCCCATCACCAGTGAACCGTCAGGAATTTCCTTGCCTTCGCCGATCAGCGAATTGGCGCCGATGATGCAGTTCTTGCCGATCTTCGCGCCGTTGAGGATGACCGCGTTGATGCCGATCAGGCTGTAGTCGCCGACCGTGCAGCCGTGGAGCATGGCGTTGTGGCCGATGGTCACGCCGGTGCCGATGGTCAGCGGATAGCCCATGTCGGTGTGCATCACAGTGCCATCCTGGACGTTACTGTTCTTGCCGATCAGGATCAGTTCATTGTCGCCGCGCAGCACGGCGTTGAACCAGACGTTGGCGCCCTCTTCCAGTCTGACCTTGCCCACGAGCACGGCGTTGGGGGCGACCCAGCTCTGCGGATGGGTTTCGACGCGGGCGTCGCCCAGGCGGTATTTCATCTTGTTTTCCTCAGGGCTCACGATGGCTGGCCATTCGAGCGATGGCTTCAGGTATTGATGAAGCTTTTAGGCGGCTGATGCAGGCTGATTTTGGCGTCATAGAGCAGGTTGATCAACTCGACGATCATGATCGCCGTCAGCCCCCAGATCTTGTATTCGCCGTAACGGTAGCTCGGCACGTACCAACTGCGACCCTGGTAGTCGATGCGATGAGTGTGTTCGCGCGGATCCTTGCGGAAGAACTCCAGCGGCACACTGAACACCGCAGCAATCTCGGCATCATTGGCCTGGTATTCGACAAAATCCGGAATCACCCCGACATACGGCGTGACCTTGATGCCATGCAGGGAAATCAGCGGGCTGAGCGGACCGATCACTTCGACCAGTCCCGGGGGCAGGCCGATTTCCTCTTCGGCTTCACGCAGGGCGGTGAACACCAGATCCGGGTCCTCGGGATCGCGTCGCCCACCGGGGAAGGCGACTTCGCCGCCGTGGGTCGAGAGCCCGCTGGCGCGCAGGGTGAGGACAAGTTCGGGTTCGTCACTGCGAGTAATCGGCACCAGGACAGCGGCCTCGGGGAAACGCGTGTCGGTCTCCAGCGTGCGCGGCGTGTGATTGCTTACCCGGTGCAGTAGCTCGTCCAGCATAAGTGTTCTCGATCGGTGCCTTACCCTGCATCATGCACCAATCATTGCGACCGCCCAAGCCCCGAACGGCCGTCATGTCGCGAAACGACAACTTGCCGACTGACACCGCTGCACGCCAAGATAGGCGCAGCATTCAGGAACCCCAGCATGAAATTTTGCAGCCACTGCGGCAACCCGGTGACCCAGCGCATTCCCGAAGGCGACTCGCGGCTGCGATTCGTCTGCGACAGCTGTCAGACGATTCACTATCAGAACCCCAATATCGTGGCCGGTTGCGTACCGACCTGGGGCAGCAAAGTCCTGCTGTGCCGCCGCGCCATCGAGCCACGTCTCGGTTACTGGACACTGCCCGCCGGGTTCATGGAGAACGGCGAGACCATCGAACAGGCCGCCATCCGCGAAACCGCCGAGGAAGCCTGCGCCCGGGTGCGCAACCTGAGCATCTATACCTTGATCGACGTGCCGCACATCAGTCAGGTGCATGTGTTTTTCCGCGCCGAGCTGGCGGATCTGGACTTCGCCGCCGGCCCCGAAAGCCTGGAAGTGCAACTGTTCGACGAGGAAGACATTCCTTGGGACGAACTGGCTTTCCGCACGGTGGGCCGTACCCTGGAATGCTTCTTCGCTGACCGGCGTGTCGAGGTTTATCCGGTTCGCTCCGAATCGATCCCGCCACTCGCTCAACCGGCCATCACTTGATTTCGACGGCGGCCGGCCGATAACCGGCTGACGCAGACCGCGACAGCGCCTGCACACTATCTATAAATAAAGTATCTGCTTCATTTCTGGGGAATCGTTTCAATGCGCTGGTTGCTTGCCCTGTTCTGCCTGTCGTTCGTCACCGTCTCCCAAGCGTCATTCGTGACCACCGTGACGCCTTCGAACACCCCGCTCATCGAAAAAGTACTGGTGCTCAAATCGGCCCATCAACTGCAGTTGATCGCCGACGGCAAGCCACTCAAGAGCTATCGCATTTCCTTGGGCAAGGGCGCGAAAAAAGGCCCGAAGCTGATTGAGGGCGACAAGCGCACACCGGAAGGTTTCTATTGGATCGACTGGCGCAAGACCAGCGAAAAATTCAACCTGTCGATGCACATCTCCTACCCGAACATCAGCGACTCCGCCCGCGCCCGCCGCGAAGGCGTCGAGCCTGGCGGCATGATCATGATCCACGGCACGCCGGACTCCGAGGACAACCCCGAACAACTGTTCCACACCCTGGACTGGACCGACGGCTGCATCGCCATGCGCAACGTCGACATGCGCGAAGTCTGGAACCTGGTGCCGGATGGCACGATGATCGAAATTCGCCCCTGATTCTGTCATCCAGGGAGCACGCTCCCGAGGGGCCTTAAAACGGCCCTTTCTCCCGACCATTGGTCGCTCGCAAAAAATAAATCAAAAAGATCGCCGCCTGCGGCAACGTCTGAACGGTGATACCACTGTCACTCGCCAGAACTGCCGCAGACCGCGATTTTTTGCGTTTTACAGCGCACCTCTAATACCACTTGAAACCACCCACCTTGAAACCTTCTGAGCCATGGGCCTACAGGCATTTCCGCCGCGTTGACATGGTATGTAAGTGGTATTAGTTTTCGCCGAAACAGCGAGCGACAACATTCCAATATCAGCTCCGGAAGTGCCTGCATGAACGATCTCCACGCCCTGCGCCCTGACGACTCCCAGCCGACGCCGCTGTACCTGCAACTGGCGCGCAACCTGGAAGCGGCGATCCATGCCGGCCAGTGGAAAGCCGAACAGGCGATGCCCTCGGAGCGCAATCTCAGCGAGATGCTGGGGATTTCCCGGGTCACCGCGCGCAAAGCGCTGGAAGTGCTGCTCGATCAAGGTTTGATCCGCCGCCTGCAAGGCTCCGGCACCTTCATCACTCCACGCCTCGAACAACCGCTGTCGCGTCTGTCGGGTTTCAGCGAAATGCTCCGTCTCAAGGGCTTCGTGCCCGGCTCGCAATGGCTGGAGCGGGAAATCACCCTGCCGACCCACGAAGAACTGATCCGCCTCGGCCTGTCGCCGAACGACAAGGTCGCGCGCATGAAACGCCTGCGCAAAGCCGACGACACGGTGATGGCCATCGAGATGAGCACCCTGCCCGCCTCGATCATGCCCAAGCCACAGGTGGTGGACGACTCCCTCTACGAACACCTCGACAGCATCGGCAAGCCGATCGTGCGCGCCTTGCAGCACATCCAGGCGATCAACGCCTCGGACGAGTTCGCCGCACTCGTCGGCATCGCCCCCGGCACCGCGATGCTGCTGATGACCCGGGTCGGCTACCTGGAAGACAACACGCCGATCGAAGTCACCGACACCTATTGCCGCAACGACTACTACGACTTTGTTGCAGAGCTTCGCCGCTGATCAGCAGCCAGGCCAAACGAGAGAAGCGAAATGTCCGAAGACAACATCCTCACCGCTGACGGCTGGATTCGCGGCCGGCTGATCCACGAACACGGCAGAGTCGTGTCGATCGAAGGCGAGCCTTGCGATCCGGCGACCAATGACTTGCCGTATCTGCTGCCGGGTTTCATCGACCTGCACGTCCACGGCGGTGGCGGCAAGGACATCATGGAAGGCGCCAGCGCGTTCGAGACCATCACCAAGACCCACGTGCGCTTCGGCACCACCTCGCTGCTCGCCACCACGATGACCGCGCCGAGTGCCGAGATTGCCAGCGTGCTCAAGGAGGTCGGCGAATTCTGCGAGCAGCGTCCGAAAGGCGCCGCTCGAGTCCTCGGCGTTCACCTCGAAGGCCCATACATCAATCCCGGCAAACTCGGCGCCCAGCCGAACTTCGCCCACACCGCGCTGATGGCCGAAGTCGAAGACTATCTGGCACTGGCGCCGATCCGGGTGATCACCATCGCCCCGGAAATCGCCGGCCACGATGGCTTGATTCGTGAAATGAGCGGCCGTGGCATCCGCATGCAGATCGGCCACACCCTCGGCAGTTACGAGGAAGGCGTCGCCGCCCTCGAAGCCGGCGCCACCAGTTTCACCCATTTGTACAACGCCATGAGCCCGCTGCATCACCGCGAACCGGGCATCGTCGGCGCGGCCCTCGCCCACGCCAAATTCGCGGAATTGATTCCGGACTTGCTGCACGTACACCCCGGCGCGATCCGCGTGGCTCTGCGCTCGATCCCGTGCCTGTATTGCGTCACCGATTCAACCGCCGCCGCCGGCATGCCCGACGGTGAATACAAGCTCGGCAGCCACACAGTCACCAAATGCCTGGGCGGCGTGCGCCTGCCCGACGGCACCCTGGCCGGCAGCACCCTGACCATGGATCAGGCCCTGCGCAATCTGGTGAAGATCGGTCTGCCGATCGCCGAGGCCTCGCAACGTCTTTCGCAATTCCCCGCCGACTATCTCGGCATCACCGAACGCGGGCGCCTGCAACCCGGCGCCTGGGCCGACTGCGTGCGGCTGGATCGCTCACTCACACTGACCGCCGTCATGGTCGAAGGAGAAGACATTGACTTCAAAAATGCTTGAAGAGGCGCTGTCCTCGTTCGAGGCCGTGCAAGCCCAACTGCAACAGCTCGACCCGCCAATGATCGAGATCGCCGGACGCCTGCGCCGTCAGCCACCGCAAGTGGCGATGACCGTTGCCCGTGGCAGCTCCGACCATGCCGCGAGCTACTTCGCCTACCTGACCATGCAGCAACTCGGCGTACCGGTGGCGTCGTTGCCGATGTCGGTGGTGACCATGCAACAGGCGCCGTTGAAGGTCAGCGGTCAGGTTGCGTTCGCGTTTTCCCAGTCGGGCCAGAGCCCGGATCTGGTCAACAGCCTGCGCCTGTTGCGCAAGCGTGGCGCGCTCAGTGTGTCGATGGTCAACGCCGCCGATTCGCCGCTGGAGGCTGCGTGCGAATTCAGCCTGCCATTGCTGGCCGGCACCGAAAGCAGCGTCGCCGCGACCAAGAGTTTCATCGCCACCCTCAGCGCCAGCGCCCGTCTGATCGCGCACTGGAAAGAAGACGCCGAATTGCTGGAGGCGCACAACGCCCTGCCCGAAGGCCTGCGCGAAGCTGCGCAACAGGACTGGAGCCCGGCCATCGACGCCCTGCGCGATTGCGAGCGGTTGATGGTGATCGGCCGTGGCGCCGGTTTTGCCATCGCCCAGGAAGCCGCGCTGAAATTCAAGGAAACCTCGGCGATCCAGGCCGAAGCCTTCAGCAGCGCCGAAGTCCGTCACGGCCCAATGGCCCTGATCGACGAACATTACCCATTGCTGGTGTTCGCCCCGCGCGGCGCCGAACAGGCCGGCCTGCTGAGCCTGGCAGCCGAGATGCGTCAGCGCGGCGCCCGCGTGCTGCTGGCCGCGCCGGATGACGTCAGCGAACGCGACCTGACCTTGAGCCGTGCCGAACACCCGGCCCTCGACCCGATTCTGGCGATCCAGAGTTTCTACGTGATGGCGGCCGGTCTGGCCGTGGCCCGTGGCATGGACCCGGATCAGCCGCGACACCTGAGCAAAGTCACCCGTACGCACTGAGTCCGAACCGAACGTTTTCCTGATGAGACCGAGCCATGCACAACAACAATAAAGAGCTGACTTTAAGCGCCCCGCTCAGCGGCCCGGTGCTCACGCTCGCCAAAGTCCCGGACGCGGTGTTCGCCAGCGGCGCGATGGGCGACGGCATTGCCATTGATCCGCTGAACGACACCCTGTATTCGCCCTGCGCCGGGGTGGTGATCCACGTCGCCCGCACCGGCCATGCACTGACCGTGCGCGCCGACAACGGCGCCGAGCTGTTGCTGCATCTCGGTCTGGACACGGTGGAGTTGCAGGGCGAAGGGTTCTCGATGCTGGTCAAGGAAGGCGCGCGGGTCAGCAATGGCCAGCCGCTGCTGCGCTATGACCTGGACAAGGTCGGCCGCCAGTGCAAAAGCCTGGTCAGCCTGCTGATCCTGACCAACAGCCAGGATTTCCAGGCGCGCCCCATCACCCTGAAAACGGTGAAGGTCGGCGAACCGCTGCTGCACATCATCGCTCGTCACAGCGCAGCGGCGAATACAGAAGAACTCGGCGGCCCGCAAGTTCACGGTCACGTAAAGGTCGCCCATCGCGGCGGTCTGCATGCGCGCCCGGCGGCGTTGATCCGCCAGACCGCGCAAGGGTTCAAGAGCCAGTCGCAGCTGCATTTCGCCGGCAAATCGGCACCGTGCAACAGCCTCATCGGTTTGATGGGCCTGGCGATTGGCGAACAGGACGAAGTGCAGGTCAGTTGCCAGGGCCCGGACGCACAGGCTGCGTTGCAAGCCTTGCTCACCGCGCTGGCAACAGCCCTGCCGGAGGATCATCACGCCGCTGCACCGCTTGCCGCCACTCCACGCAATCGCCCGGCCGAGGCCGGCGTGTTGCACGGCGTGTGCGCCGCACCGGGTCTGGTCGGCGGGCCGCTGTTTCGCCTGAACGCGATCAGCCTGCCAGCCGACAGCGGCAATCATCAGCCCGAGCAACAACTACAGATTCTCGACACGGCGCTGAATCAGGTCCGCAGCGAAATCGACGGCACCCTCGCCCAGGCGAAAAAACAGCGCAATGCCGACGAAGAAGCCATCTTCGCCGCGCACCTGGCCTTGCTGGAAGACCCGGCCCTGCTCGACGCCGCCCGGCAATCGATTGAAACCGGCACGGCGGCGACTCACGCCTGGAGCCAGTCCATCGATGCGCAATGCCAAGTGCTGCAAAACACCGGCAGCCCGCTGCTGGCCGAGCGCGCCAACGATCTGCGCGACCTCAAGCAACGGGTGCTGCGCGCCCTGCTCGGCGAAGCCTGGCATTACGACGTGCCGGCCGGCGCCATCGTCGCCGCTCACGAACTGACGCCTTCGGATTTGCTGCAACTGAGCGCGCAAGGCGTCGCCGGTTTGTGCATGGCCGAAGGTGGCGCGACTTCCCACGTGGCGATTCTGGCCCGGGGCAAAGGCCTGCCGTGCATGGTCGCACTGGGCTCGGTTTTGCTGGATCAAACTCAAGGTCAATCAGTGGTTCTCGATGCCGACGGCGGTCGCCTCGAACTGGCGCCGAATGCCGAACGTCTGGCCGAAGTCCGCCAGGCGCAGATCGACCGCCAACAACGGCGCGACGCCCAGCAAGCTCAGGCCCATCTGCCAGCCGAAACCCGCAACGGCGTGGCCATCGAAGTGGTCGCCAACGTCGCCTCCAGCCATGAAGCGGCGGATGCATTTGCCAACGGCGCCGACGGCGTCGGCCTGTTGCGCACCGAGTTCCTGTTCGTCGATCGCCACACTGCGCCGGACGTCGAAGAACAACGCGCCGCCTATCAAGCTGTGATCGATGCCATGGGCGACAAGTCGGTGATCATCCGCACCATCGACGTCGGCGGCGACAAACAACTCGACTATCTGCCGCTGCCGGTCGAAGCCAACCCGGTACTCGGCCTGCGCGGCATTCGCCTGGCCCAGGCCCGCCCGGAAATCCTCGACCAGCAACTGCGTGCGCTGCTGCAAGTCAGCCCGCTGCAGCGCTGCCGGATCCTGCTGCCGATGGTCACCGAGGTCGACGAACTGCTGCACATCCGCCAGCGGGTCGATGCGCTGTGTCTGGAACTGGGCATCAATCAACGACCGGAAATCGGCGTGATGATCGAAGTCCCGGCCGCTGCATTGCAGGCTGAACAACTGGCCGAGCACGCCGACTTCCTGTCCATCGGCACCAACGACCTGTCGCAATACACCCTGGCCATGGACCGCGATCACGCCGGCCTCGCCGCGCGGGTCGATGCCTTGCACCCGGCGCTGCTGCGCCTGATTGCCATGACCTGCGAAGGCGCGGCGGTGCATAAACGCTGGGTCGGCGTGTGCGGCGCCCTGGCTTCCGATCCGCTGGCGACGCCGGTTTTGATCGGTCTGGGCGTGACCGAGCTGTCGGTGAGCCCGGTACAAATTGGTGAAATCAAGGACCGCGTGCGCCAGTTGCACGAAGCCGAATGCCAACGCCTCGCCCGGGACTTGCTCAAGCTGAGCAGCGCCGCTGCGGTGCGTCATGCCTGTCATCAACATTGGCCTCTGCGCTAACAAAAACAACAAGGACAAACGCCATGTACCAACTCTTCATCGAAGGCCTGCAACGCCTCGGCCGCGCGCTGATGCTGCCGATCGCGATCCTGCCGATCGCCGGCCTGCTGCTGCGCCTGGGCGACACCGACCTGCTGAACATCGCAATCATCCACGACGCCGGCCAGGTGATCTTCGCCAACCTGGCAATGATCTTCGCCATCGGCATCGCGGTCGGCTTCGCCCGGGACAACAACGGGACCGCCGGCCTCGCCGGGGTGATCGGTTACCTGGTGATGATCTCCACCCTCAAAGTGCTCGACGCCAGCATCAACATGGGCATGCTCGCCGGGATCGTCACCGGCCTGATGGCCGGCGCGCTGTACAACCGCTTCAAGGACATCAAGCTGCCGGAGTACCTGGCATTCTTCGGCGGCCGGCGTTTCGTGCCCATCGTCACCGGGTTCAGCGCAGTCGGCCTGGGCGTGCTGTTCGGCTACATCTGGCCGCCGATCCAGCACGGCATCAACAGCTTCGGCACGCTGTTGATGGAAAGCGGCAGCTTCGGCGCCTTCGTGTTCGGCGTGTTCAACCGCCTGCTGATCGTCACCGGCCTGCACCACATCCTCAACAACATGGCGTGGTTCGTGTTCGGCAACTTCACTGACCCGACCACTGGCGCGCTGGTGACCGGTGACCTGTCCCGCTACTTCGCCGGCGATCCGAAGGGCGGGCAGTTCATGACCGGCATGTTCCCGGTCATGATCTTCGGCCTCCCCG
Organism: Pseudomonas glycinae; assembly: GCF_001594225.2. GTDB lineage: Bacteria > Pseudomonadota > Gammaproteobacteria > Pseudomonadales > Pseudomonadaceae > Aquipseudomonas > Aquipseudomonas glycinae. The sequence goes on along the minus strand of NZ_CP014205.2, from coordinate 3,380,170 downwards.
CCGCCTGCCTGGCGATGTACCGCAACGCCCTGCCGGAGCGCCGCAAAGTCATGGGCGGGATCTTCCTGTCGATGGCCCTGACCGCCTTCCTCACCGGCGTCACCGAACCGATCGAATTCGCCTTCATGTTCCTCGCACCGCTGCTGTTTTTGCTGCACGCGCTGCTGACCGGGTTGTCGATGGCAATCACCAACGCACTGAACATCCACTTGGGCTTCACCTTCTCCGGCGGCTTCATCGACATGGTGCTGGGCTGGGGACGCTCGACCAACGGCTGGCTGGTGGTGCCGGTAGGACTGGTTTATGCCGTCATCTATTACGCGGTGTTCGACTTCTGTATCCGCCGCTTCAACCTGAAAACCCCGGGACGTGAAGACGTCGCCACTGCCGAGAAATCCGTGCTGACAGAAAACGAGCGCGCCGCTGCGTACATCAAAGCCTTGGGAGGTGCCGAAAATCTGCTCACCGTCGGCGCGTGCACCACGCGGCTGCGACTGGAAATGGTCGATCGCAACAAAGCCTCCGATGCGGACTTGAAAGCACTGGGCGCGATGGCCGTGGTACGTCCGGGCAAGGGCGGCAGTTTGCAGGTGGTCGTCGGACCGATGGCCGACAGCATTGCAGACGAAATCCGCCTGGCGATGCCCGCATTGGGTCGAGCCGCAGCGTCTACTCCTGTCGCCGTCGTCGAAACCAGCGAGCCCGTTGCTATAGCCGCACCGCAGGCCCAGCAATGGCTGAACGCCCTGGGCGGCAGCGACAACGTGCTGCAACTCGACTGCATCGCCATGAGCCGGATCCGCCTGCAACTGGCCGATGGCAAAGCGCTGTCGGAAAGCCGATTGAAAGAACTTGGATGTCTGGGTGTGAGCGCGCTGGAGGATGGCGTGTGGCACTTGCTGGTGGGGGATCGGGCGCAGAGCTTGAGTGCGGCGCTGGAGGGGTTGGTTAATCGGAGTGAGGTGAGTGCCAAGGTCTGAACGACAGCCGCCCCCATGCTCCCTAAAATGCATGTGCCGTCAACTGTCAGGTCTGACAGTTGACGGTCAATCCACCTGCATTTAGTTTTATCCCGGAAGGGCAGTACTTTGAACGTAGCCGTCGCCTTCTCGATTCATCATTGAAACGAAACAGGACGAGGTAGCCATGGGAAAGTCAGCCAAAACCAAATCGCTTGAAGAGCAGTTGACTGCAGCACAACTGGAGCGCGCGAGGAAAGATTTCGAACGTTACGACACCAACGGTGACGGCACATTGAGTACCACCGAATTTCGAAAAGCCCTAGAGCCCTATCTGACGCCAGAAGACCTCAAGGCCCTGATGAAAGAAGTGAACCCCAACGCCGATGGCAAAATCAGCTGGACGGAGTTTCTTGACGACTATGTCAAAGATCTGTAGTCCGATACTGAGCAAAAAAAACCGCTGCCCCGTCAAGGTCAGCGGTTTTTTCTTGCGGCTGCCGGATCAAAAATCCTCCAACCGCCAAACCTCATAAACCGGCGTCTCGTAAGGATGGCTAGCCTTCAAAGCCGCCACCACCCCACGAATCAACTCATCACCAACAACAAGTTCAACCTTCCACTCCTCGACCTGCTCAACCCGCCCCGTCTCACCCACGAACGGCTGACTCCCGTCCAAAGGCCGAAACTGACCAGATCCAAGCACCTGCCAGGCACAGTGGTCATAGTCACCGATCCGCCCACCACCGGCAGCGAATACAGCCTCCTTGACCACCTCGACATGACTGTCGGGAACAAAAAACGCGAGCTTGTACACAGCGCTTAGTTCACCCACACACGAGCATTACGGAACATACGCATCCAAGGAGCGTCTTCGTTCCAGTCTTCCGAACGCCACGAGTTCTGCACGGCACGGAACACACGCTCCGGGTGCGGCATCATGATCGTCACACGGCCATCACGGCTGGTGAGGCCGGTGATCCCGCGCGGCGAACCGTTCGGGTTGGCCGGGTAGGCTTCGGTGACCTTGCCGTGGTTGTCGACGAAACGCATCGCCACGCAACCGGACAGATCGGCTTCGAGCAGTGCCTCTTCGCTTTCGAATTCGGCATGGCCTTCACCGTGAGCGATGGCGATCGGCATGCGCGAACCGGCCATGCCCTGCAGGAAGATCGAGTTCGATTCCTGAACCTGAACCATCGCCACGCGCGCTTCGAACTGCTCGGAGCGGTTGCGCACGAAATGCGGCCAGAACTCGCTGCCCGGGATCAGCTCGTGCAGGTTGGACATCATCTGGCAACCGTTGCACACGCCGAGCGTGAAGCTGTCGTTACGCTCGAAGAAGCCCTGGAACGCATCGCGGGCACGGCTGTTGAACAGTGCGGACTTGGCCCAGCCTTCACCGGCGCCGAGAACGTCGCCGTAGGAGAAACCACCGCAGGCCACCAGACCTTTGAACTCGTTCAGGTCGACACGGCCGGCCAGAATGTCGCTCATGTGCACGTCGATCGCATTGAAACCGGCGCGGTCGAACGCTGCCGCCATTTCCACCTGACCGTTGACGCCCTGCTCACGCAGCACGGCAACCTGTGGGCGAATGCCTTTCTTGATGTAAGGCGCGGCGATGTCCTGATTGACGTCGTAGCTCAGCTTGACGCTCAGGCCCGGGTTGTCTTCTTCCAGCAGCGCATCGAACTCTTGCTCGGCGCAGTCGGCGTTGTCGCGCAGACGCTGGATCTGGTAGCTGGTCTCGGCCCACTGACGTTGCAGCAGACGACGCTGGCCCTCGAACACGGTGTCACCGTTGAAGGTGATGTTGATCTGACCGTTGTTGATCGGCTGGCCGATCACCGACACGCAGTCGCCCAGACCGGCAGCGCTGAATTGGGCGAGGATGTCCGGGGTCGCGTCCTGGCGAACCTGGATCACGGCACCCAGTTCTTCGTTGAACAGGATGGCGGCGATTTCCGCCGAGGATTCAGCAACGCTGTCCAGGTTCAGGCTCAGACCGCAGTGGCCGGCGAAGGCCATTTCCACCACGGAGGTCAGCAGGCCACCGTCGGAACGGTCGTGGTACGCCAGCAGGTGACCGTCGGCGTTGAGGCCCTGGATCACTGCGAAGAACGCTTTCAGGTCTTCGGCGTCGTCGACGTCCGGCGCCTGCTTGCCGAGCTTGCCGTGAACCTGCGCCAGGATCGAGGCGCCCATGCGGTTCTGACCGCGACCGAGGTCGATCAGGATCAGGTCGGTGGTGCCCTTGTCCATGCGCAGTTCCGGAGTCAGAGTCTGACGGATGTCAGCCACTGGCGCGAAACCGGTCACGATCAGGGACATTGGCGAGGTGACGGTCTTGTCTTCGCCGTTGTCGTTCCAGCGGGTGGCCATGGACATGGAGTCCTTGCCGACCGGGATGGTGATGCCCAGCTCAGGGCACAGTTCCATGCCGACCGCTTTCACGGTGTCGTACAGACGCGCGTCTTCGCCCGGATGGCCGGCAGCGGACATCCAGTTCGCCGACAGTTTGATGTCGGAGAGCTTGTTGATGCGCGAGGCGGCAATGTTGGTGATGGTTTCGCCGATGGCCATGCGGCCTGACGCAGGAGCGTCCAGCAGCGCCAGCGGAGTGCGCTCGCCCATCGCCATCGCTTCACCGGTGTAGACGTCGAAGCTGGTGGCAGTGACGGCAACGTCGGCCACCGGAACCTGCCAGGGGCCGACCATCTGGTCACGGGCCACGAGGCCGGTGATGGTGCGGTCGCCGATGGTGATCAGGAAGCTTTTGCTCGCCACGGCCGGGTGGTGCAGGACGCGTTCGATGCTTTCGCCGATGTCGAGGTTCGACGGATCGAAGTCATCGCCCAGCTCGGCTTCGCGAACCACCGAACGGTGCATGCGCGGGGCCTTGCCCAGCAACACTTCCAGTGGCATGTCCACCGGGTTGTTGCCGAAGTGGCTGTCGGTCACGGTCAGTTGCGGCTCGGCGGTGGCTTCACCGACAACGGCAAACGGGCAACGCTCACGTTCGCAGATCGCCTTGAAGCGCTCGAAGTCGGCTGGGCCGACTGCCAGAACGTAACGTTCCTGGGATTCGTTGGACCAGATTTCGTGCGGGGCCATGCCCGGCTCGTCGTTTGGAATGTTGCGCAGTTCGAAACGGCCACCGCGGTCACCGTCGTTGACCAGTTCCGGGAAGGCGTTGGACAGACCGCCCGCACCCACGTCGTGGATGAAGCTGATCGGGTTCTTGTCACCCAGCTGCCAGCAACGGTCGATGACTTCCTGGCAGCGACGTTCCATTTCAGGGTTTTCACGCTGAACCGAAGCGAAGTCCAGATCCGCCGAGCTGGTGCCGGTGGCCATGGAGGAAGCAGCGCCGCCGCCCAGACCGATCAGCATCGCCGGGCCGCCGAGCACGATCAGCTTGGAGCCGACAACGATCTCGCCTTTCTTGACGTGCTCTTCACGGATGTTGCCCATGCCGCCAGCCAGCATGATCGGCTTGTGGTAACCGCGAACTTCGTCACCGTGCGGAGTGGTGATCGATTGTTCGAAGGTCCGGAAGTAGCCGGTCAGGGCCGGACGACCGAATTCGTTGTTGAACGCAGCGCCGCCCAGCGGGCCTTCGATCATGATATCCAGCGCGTTGACGATGCGCTCAGGCTTGCCGTACGGCACTTCCCACGGCTGTTCGAAGCCAGGGATCTGCAGGTTCGACACGGTGAAACCGGTCAGGCCGGCTTTCGGCTTGGCGCCACGACCGGTTGCACCTTCGTCGCGGATCTCGCCACCGGAACCGGTGGACGCGCCCGGGAACGGTGCGATCGCGGTCGGGTGGTTGTGGGTTTCAACCTTCATCAGGATGTGCACCGGCTCCTGCACCGCGCCGTACTGGCGGGTTTCCGGATCCGGGAAGAAGCGGCCGGCGACGTTGCCGACGATCACCGAAGCGGTGTCCTTGTAAGCGGACAGCACGCCTTCGCTGTGCATCTGATAGGTGTTCTTGATCATGCCGAACAGCCTTTTTTCCTGGCTCTCGCCGTCAATATCCCAACTGGCGTTGAAGATCTTGTGCCGGCAGTGCTCGGAGTTGGCCTGGGCGAACATCATAAGTTCGATGTCGTGGGGGTTGCGCTTGAGACCGTTGAAGGTGTTGACCAGGTAATCGATCTCGTCTTCGGCCAGGGCCAGGCCCAGTTCGACGTTGGCTTTTTCCAGCGCGGCGCGACCGCCGCCGAGGATGTCGATGGCGGTCAGCGGCTTCGGTTCGGCGTGGCTGAACAGACCGGCGGCCTGCTCGAGGTTGGCCAGAACGATCTGCGTCATGCGGTCATGCAGTACGTCTGCAATCTGCTGCGCTTCGGTTTCACTGAACTGGCCGGCGACGTAGAACGCGATGCCGCGCTCCAGACGCTGGATCTTGCTCAGGCCACAGTTGCGGGCGATGTCGCTGGCCTTGCTCGACCATGGCGAGATGGTGCCGAAACGCGGCAACACCAGGAACAGACGACCGGTCGGCTCTTGAACCGGAACGCTTGGACCGTACTTCAGAAGGCGCGCAAGCACCTGCTGTTCGTCGCCGGTCAGGACGCCGGTGACTTCGGCGAAGTGAGCGAATTCAGCATACAGGCCACTGACAGCTGGAACCTTCTGGCTCAGTTGCTCAAGGAGTTTGCTGTGGCGAAAGGCAGAAAGGGCAGGAGCGCCGCGCAGGATCAACATCTTCGGGACAGCCTCGGGAAGGGGTGTGCTTTGAGGCCGTGCATTCTAGCCTAAACCGCCCTCAACATCACCCGAAACGCTACGCACGGTTGCACCCGGATGTCGAGTGGTGTTCCTGCCTTGAGGGTCAAATTTATGAGGTGTCGCAAGGCGGGTTATTTTTTCTGTCACAAAATGCCTTTCGGGCCCGTTTCTGCGGGGTTTCGCGCGGTTTTGTGATGCCTAGCAGACAACCCCGCCACTGTCGAGATATGGCGCCCGTTGTCCTTTGCGTATACTGCGCACATGTTTTCCCCAACGGCTTTGCGTCCGCGATACGCCAAATGGCTGATCGCTACCGGACTCTTCCTGATGCTCAGTGGCTGTGTTGATAAACCCAACACACTCGAGCGCGTAAAGGAGGATGGCGTGCTGCGGGTGGTCACCCGAAACAGCCCCGCCACCTACTTTCAGGATCGCAGCGGTGAAACCGGCTTCGAATACGAGCTGGTGAAGCGCTTCGCCGACGATTTGGGGGTCGAGCTGAAGATCGAGACCGCCGACAACCTCGACGACCTGTTCAACCAGGTCGGCAAGCCGAACGGCCCGGTACTGGCGGCTGCCGGCCTGGTCAGCAGTGAACAGCGCAAGAAGCAGGTGCGCTTCTCCCGCTCCTACCTCGAAGTCACGCCGCAGGTCATCTATCGCAACGGCCAGTCGCGCCCCACCGACGCCGGCGATCTGGTGGGCAAAAAGATCATGGTGCTCAAGGGCAGCACCCACGCCGAACAACTGGCGGAGCTGAAACAGAAATACCCTGGCATCCAGTACGAAGAGTCCGACGCCGTTGAAGTGGTCGACCTGCTGCGCATGGTCGACGAAGGCCAGATCGATCTGACCCTGGTCGATTCCAACGAAGTGGCGATGAACCAGGTGTACTTCACCAACATCCGCGTGGCCTTCGACCTCGGCGACGCCCGCAGCCAGAGCTGGGCCGTGGCCGCCGGCGAAGACAACAGCCTGCTCAACGAGATCAACAGTTACCTGGACAAGGTGCAGAAGAACGGCACCCTGCAACGCCTGAAGGACCGCTACTACGGCCACGTCGACGTTCTTGGCTACATGGGCGCCACCACCTTCGCCCAGCACTTGCAGCAGCGGCTGCCCAAATATGAACAACACTTCAAGACCTACGCCAAGAAAGAGAAAGTCGACTGGCGCCTGCTGGCGGCGATAGGCTATCAGGAGTCGCTGTGGCAACCGGCGGTCACGTCGAAGACCGGTGTGCGCGGGCTGATGATGCTGACCCAGAACACCGCTCAGGCCATGGGCGTGTCCAACCGCCTCGATCCGAAGCAGAGCATCATGGGTGGCGCCAAGTACCTGGCCTACATGAAGGATCAGCTCGACGAGTCGATCCAGGAGCCGGATCGCACCTGGTTTGCCCTGGCGGCCTACAACGTCGGCAGCGGTCATCTGGATGACGCGCGCAAACTGGCGGCCAAGGAAGGGTTGAACCCGGACAAGTGGCTGGATGTGAAAAAGATCCTGCCGCGCCTGTCGCAGAAGCAGTGGTACAGCAAGACCCGCTACGGCTATGCCCGGGGCGGCGAACCGGTGCATTTCGTGGCGAACATCCGTCGCTACTACGACATCCTCACCTGGGTGACCCAGCCGCAGCTTGAAGGCGATCAGGTGGCCGAGGGCAATCTGCATGTGCCGGGGATCGACAAGTCGAAACCCGCTCAAGAGCCCGCCCCGCTTTAACCCATCCCCAGAACAAATGTGGGAGCAAGTTTGCTCCCACAGGATGTTGATACTTAGTGTTTGGCAGCCGCCAGGATCAACGCCTTCATCTCCGACACCGCCGACTTGAAGCCGACGAACAACGCGTGGGCCACCAGCGCATGGCCGATGTTCAGCTCGTTGATGCCCTTGATCGCGGCAACCGCCTCGACGTTGTGATAGTGCAGGCCATGGCCGGCATTGACGATCAGGCCCTGGGCCAGACCGAAGGCCACGCCGTCCGCCACACGCTTGAGTTCTTCAGCCACTTCGGTCGGCGTTTCGGCATCGGCGTAACGCCCGGTGTGCAATTCGATGGCCGGCGCGCCGACGCGCTTCGACGCAGCAATCTGCCGCTCGTCGGCGTCGATGAACAGCGACACTTCGCTGCCGATCTTCGACAGACGCTCGACCGCCGCCCTGATCCGCTCCTCCTGCCCCGCCACATCCAGACCGCCTTCGGTGGTCAGCTCCTGACGGGTTTCCGGCACCAGACAGATGTGCGCCGGACGAATGCGCTCGGCGAACGCCATCATTTCTTCGGTGACGCCCATTTCGAAGTTCATGCGGGTCTGCAGCACGTCCTTGAGCAGCAGCACGTCGCGCTCCTGAATGTGCCGGCGGTCTTCGCGCAGGTGCACGGTGATGCCGTCGGCGCCCGCCTCTTCCGCGTCCAGCGCAGCCTTGACCGGATCCGGATAGCGCGTACCACGGGCCTGACGCAGGGTGGCGACGTGGTCGATGTTCACGCCAAGAAGAATGCGATTGCTGGTGGTCACGGATGCGCTCCTGAAGGGAAAGATTCGGCGCACAGCATATCAGGGCTTGCGAAACAGCTCTCGACTGACGAGGGGACGACCGCCCAGATGCACCGCCAAGGCTTGGCGCATCAGTCGCTTGGCGGCGGACAACGCGCCGGGAGCCGACCAGTCGGCTTCGGCCATGGCCAGCAGTTCGGTGCCGTTGAACAGACCGGGTTGCAACAGGTAGACCCGCTCGAGCCCGGCATCCACCTGCAAACGGTAGAGGCCATCCGCAGCGATGGGATCGTCGTTGATATCGATATTAAGGGAAAAACCGTAACCGAGATCGTCGAGCAGCCGCCATTCGAAGGAACGCAGCAGCGGCTCCAGTGGCCGCCCTTCGGCCAATGCCAGCAACGTGGCAGCGTAATGTTCGAACACCGCAGGATGCGGGTCTTCGGCGGGCAACAGGCGAATCAGCAGCTCATTGAGATACAAGCCGCTGAACAGCGCCTCGCCGACCATCCAGGTTGCATTCCCGACACTCTCCATGCGCCCGACATTCTTCAACTCACCCTTGCCGCGAAACTCCACTTCCAGCGGCACGAATGGCCGCGCCAGCGTCCCGGCCTTGCCCCGCGCACTGCGCAACACCGCCCGCAGCCGACCTTGCGGCGTGAGGAAGTCCACCAGCGCGCTGGTTTCGCGGTAGGCGCGTGAGTGGAGGACGTAGGCGGGTTGGGCGGGAGGCGGGCTTTGCGACATTGAGTTCTCGATGACGAAACGCAGTTTTACACACACCCCAAAACTACTGTGGGAGCGGGCTTGCTCGCGAAAGCGGTGAGTCAGTCAAAGTATATGTCGACTGATACGGCGCATTCGCGGGCAAGCCCGCTCCCACAGGGGGTTCTCTGGTGTAACAGAAAACCGGTGTTACAGGTCGCCGTAACCCAGCGAACGCAGCGCACGCTCGTCGTCGGACCAGCCGCCCTTCACCTTGACCCACAGGTTGAGCATGATCTTGGAGTCGAACAGCAGCTCCATGTCCTTGCGCGCCTCGGTGCCGATGCGCTTGATGCGCTCGCCCTTGTCGCCAATGATGATTTTCTTCTGGCCGTCACGCTCGACGAGGATCAGCGCATGAATGTGCAGCGTCGCACCCTGCTGCTTGAACTCTTCGATTTCCACGGTGATCTGGTACGGCAGCTCGGCGCCGAGCTGGCGCATGATCTTCTCGCGCACCAGTTCGGCGGCGAGGAAGCGGCTGCTGCGGTCGGTGATCTGGTCTTCCGGGAAGAAGTGATCGTTCTCCGGCAGATGATCGGCGATAACCTTTTCCAGCGCGTCGAGGTTGTGCCCCTGCTGCGCCGAGATTGGAATGATCTGCGCGTTCGGCAGCTGTTCCTGCAACCACGACAGGTGCGGCATCAGCTCGGCCTTGTCTTCGATGCGGTCGGTCTTGTTCAGCGCGACGATCAGCGGGCCGGTCACGTACTGCACGCGCTCCAGCACCATCTGGTCTTCTTCGGTCCACTTGGTGCGATCGACCACGAAGATCACCACGTCGACGTCTTTCAACGCCGCTGAAGCGGTCTTGTTCATGTAGCGGTTCAGGGCCTTTTCGCCACCCTTGTGCATGCCGGGGGTGTCGACGTAGATCGCCTGCACGTCGCCCTCGGTCTTGATCCCGAGCATGTTGTGGCGAGTCGTCTGCGGCTTGCGCGAAGTGATCGCCAGCTTCTGGCCGAGGATGTGGTTCAACAGCGTGGACTTGCCCACGTTGGGACGGCCGACGATGGCAACATAGCCACAGCGCGTTGCGTTTGTATCAGTCATTGCCATTCTCCACACCCAGGGCAATCAGTGCTGCGGCGGCCGCTACCTGTTCGGCAATGCGACGGCTCACACCCTGACCCCGACTTTTTTCATTCAATAGGACAACTTCGCACTCGACGAAGAAGGTACGGCAGTGCGGCTCGCCCTGGATGTCCACCACTTCATAACGCGGCAGTTCGCAGCCGCGCGATTGCAGGAATTCCTGCAGGCGGGTCTTCGGATCCTTGTTGGTGTCGACCAGCGTCAGGCCTTCGAACTCGCCGGCCAGCCAGGCCAGTACGCGCTCGCGGGCGACTTCCATGCCGGCATCGAGGTAGATCGCACCGATCAGTGCTTCAAGGGCGTCGGCCAGGATCGACTCGCGACGGAAACCGCCGCTCTTCAATTCGCCGGAACCCAGACGCAGGTAATCGCCCAGATCGAAACCGCGGGCCAGCACCGCCAGCGTCTCACCTTTTACCAGCCGTGCGCGCAAACGCGACAACTGGCCTTCGCGCGCCAGCGGGAAACGGTCGAACAAGGCTTCGCCGGCAACAAAGTTGAGGATCGCATCGCCGAGGAATTCCAGACGCTCGTTGTTGCGTCCGGCAAAGCTGCGGTGCGTAAGGGCCAGGACCATCAGTTCCTGGTCCTTGAAGGTGTAACCGAGCTGACGCTCGAGACGGCTTAGAGAAACGCTCACGGTTTACCCACGCTGAGTTCGTGGCTGGATTCCACTGCCATCGCCGGGATACGGCGCAGGCCTGGGACAATTAACGCTGTGTTCAAAAATGACGTCCTGAATATCGTGGCTTCATGCCCCGGAGCCGGTTGTGCCGACGCCAGAAATGCATTCGGCGCTGTGGTCAACAGCGCCGTGTTTGTTTACTTGATCAGGCCGACCCGCGAGAAGTTCGGCAGGTGGCTGAGTTTCGGTTCCGGCCAGCTCATCCAGACCGCGAAGGCCTTGCCGACAATGTTCTGGTCGGGAACCATGCCCAGCAGGTCCTTGGGAATGTTCGGATCATCCCAGTAGCGACTGTCGTTCGAGTTGTCGCGGTTGTCGCCCATCATGAAATAGTGCCCGGCCGGCACGGTCCAGGTATGGTCCGGCGTGGCGCGGTAGCGGCTCATTTCCTTGCGGATCAGGTGCTCGGCGGCGCCGAGTTTTTCCTTGTAGAGTTCCGCACTGCCCAGCGTGCCCGGCTCGGAGCCGACCAGTTGTTCGGCAATCGACTCGCCGTTGACGAACAGACGCTTGTCGGCGGTGTACCTCACCGTATCGCCCGGCAGGCCGACCACACGCTTGATGTAGTTGACGTTCGGGTCGCTCGGGTAACGGAACACCATCACATCGCCGCGCTGCGGGTCACCGACTTCGATGATCTTCTTGTCGATCACCGGCAAACGGATCCCGTAGGAAAACTTGTTCACCAGAATGAAGTCGCCGACGTCCAGGGTCGGTTTCATCGAGCCGGACGGAATCTGGAACGGCTCCACCAGGAACGAACGCAGCACCAGCACGATGAACAGCACCGGGAAGAACGACTTGCCGTACTCGACCAGCAGCGGTTCCTTGTTCAGCTTCTCGACCACCACCACGTCAGGCTGGCTGACGCTGCCCTGATAGGAAGCGATGGCGGCACGCCGACGCGGTGCCAGGATCAACAGATCGAGCAACGCCAACAGACCGCAGACGAACACGGCAATGACCAGCAACAGCGGGAAATTTAGTGACATAGGACCTGACTATTCCAACCTGAGCACGGCGAGGAAGGCTTCTTGCGGGATTTCCACGTTGCCGACCTGTTTCATGCGTTTTTTACCGGCCTTCTGCTTCTCAAGCAGTTTTTTCTTACGGCTGACGTCGCCGCCGTAGCACTTGGCCAATACGTTCTTTCTGAGTGCCTTGACGGTTGTCCGGGCGACGATCTGACCGCCAATGGCAGCCTGGATGGCCACGTCGAACATCTGACGAGGAATCAGTTCTTTCATCTTCTCGGTCAACTGGCGACCTTTGAAGTGCGAATTGTCACGGTGCACGATCAGCGCCAGAGCGTCGACCTTGTCGCCGTTGATCAGCACGTCCAGTTTCACCAGATTAGCCGATTGGTAACGATCGAAATGGTAGTCCAGCGAAGCATAGCCGCGGCTGGTGGATTTCAGACGGTCGAAGAAGTCGAGGACCACTTCGTTCATCGGCAGGTCGTAGGTCACCTGGACCTGATTGCCGAGGAACAGCATGTCGACCTGCACACCGCGTTTCTCGATGCACAGGGTGATGACGTTGCCCAGGTGTTCCTGCGGCACCAGGATGTTGGCGCGCACGATTGGCTCGCGCATGTCTTCGATCGACGAGACGTCCGGCAGCTTCGACGGGTTGTCGACGTAAATCGTTTCACCGGTTTTCAGCACCAGTTCGAAGATTACCGTCGGCGCCGTGGTGATCAGGTCCAGGTCGTACTCGCGCTCCAGGCGCTCCTGGATGATCTCCATGTGCAGCATGCCGAGGAAGCCGCAACGGAAGCCGAAGCCCAGTGCGTCGGAGCTTTCCGGGGTGTATTGCAGCGACGAGTCGTTCAGGGTCAGTTTCTGCAGCGCTTCGCGGAAGTCCTCGAAGTCGTCGGAGCTGACTGGGAACAGACCGGCGTAAACCTGCGGCTGGATGCGTTTGAAACCTGGCAGCACCGGAACGTCCGGCGTGGAGCTCAGGGTCAGGGTGTCACCGACCGGCGCACCGTGAATGTCCTTGATGCTGGCGATGATGAAGCCCACTTCGCCAGCCTTCAGGTCAGCGGTGGCGGTGTGTTTCGGGTTGAATACGCCAACACTGTCGACCAGATGCACCTTGCCGGTGGACTTCACCAGGATCTTGTCGCCCTTCTTCACGCGGCCGTGACGCACGCGCACCAGGGAGACAACGCCCAGGTAATTGTCGAACCAGGAGTCGATGATCAACGCCTGCAGCGGATCTTCGATATTGCCGGTCGGCGCAGGAATGGTAGCAACCAGACGTTCGAGCACTTCGTCGACACCCAGGCCGGTCTTGGCGCTGCAGGTGACGGCGTCGGTGGCGTCGATGCCGATGATCTTCTCGATCTCGTCCTTGACGCGATCAGGCTCGGCCTGTGGCAGGTCGATCTTGTTCAGCACCGGCATGACCTCAAGGCCCTGCTCGATGGCGGTGTAGCAGTTGGCCACGGACTGGGCTTCAACGCCCTGCCCCGCATCGACCACCAGCAACGCACCTTCACAGGCCGCCAGGGAACGGCTGACTTCGTAGGTGAAGTCGACGTGACCCGGGGTGTCAATGAAGTTCAGCTGGTAGGTGACGCCATCTTTGGCCTTGTAATAGAGGGTGACGCTGTGGGCCTTGATGGTGATCCCGCGTTCGCGCTCCAGATCCATGGAATCCAGTACCTGGGCTTCCATTTCACGCTCGGCCAGGCCGCCGCACATCTGGATGAAACGGTCAGCCAGCGTCGACTTGCCATGGTCAATGTGGGCGATGATGGAGAAATTGCGGATATGACTCAAATCACTCACGGATCAACACTCAAAAAGGCTGCAGGCTTGGCCCGCCGAAAAATAGCCGGGAATTGTACCTGATACACGGCGCAAGCGTCACGTTCGCCTGTCACCCGGATTGCATGCAAAAACGCCCCGGTCTGGCGACCGAGGCGTTTTCAAAGCTAAAGCGTGGGTGAAACCTTATTCATCAACCGGCTCGACGCAACAGCCAGACACCCGCCAGCGCACACACGCCAGCCGGCACCAGCACCGCGAACAGCGGCGAGAAGCCGAACACCAGACTGGATGGGCCCAGCAGATCCTGAACGATGCGGAAGGTGAAGCCCACCAGCACGCCGGTGAACACCCGCTGACCGAGGGTCACCGAACGCAGCGGACCGAAGATGAAGGAAATCGCCATCAGTACCAGCGCAGCGGTCACCAGCGGCTGCAACACCTTGACCCAAAATGCCAGCCAGTAACGACCGTTGCTCAGACCCTGATCGGCCAGATAGTGGATGTAACCCCACAGACCGGTGATCGACAGCGATTCCGGCGCCATCACTACAGTGCTCAGCAATTGCGGGCTCAGCGAGACATCCCAGCGCTCGACCGGCGTATTGACCACTTCGGTGCTGCGCTCGTGAAATTTGGTGGTGGTCACGTCGGTCAGCTGCCAGTGATCGGTGTCGAACTCGGCGCGCTTGGCGAAGCTCGAACTGAGCAGATGGCGCTCTTTGTCGAAGTGATAGCGGGTCACACCATACAGACGACCGTTGGGTTGCACGGAGTTGATGTGAATGAACTCGTCACCCTGGCGGTGCCACATGCCGTGCTTGGCGCTTTGCGCGTCGCCGCTGCCTTGCGCCAGCGAACGGTTGGCCTGGGCCATGCTTTCGGTGGCTGGGGCCACGTATTCGCCGATCAGCACACCGGCCAGCATCAGTACCAGCATCGGCTTCATCACCGCCCAGACGATACGCCCGATGGAGACACCGGCAGCGCGCATTACGGTCAACTCACTGCTGCTCGCCAGACTGCCAAGGCCGATCAGGCAACCGATCAGCGCCGCCATCGGCAGCATGTCGTAGAGCCGGCGCGGGGCGGTCAGGAGCACGAAGCTCAGGACATCGACCAGGGTGTAGGTGTCACTGACATCGCCCATCTCGTCGATGAACGCAAACAAGGTGGCCAGGCCGAGAATGATCGCCAGCACCGCGATGATCGCGATGAACACGCTGCTGCCGATGTAGCGGTCGAGTTTAACCACGGGCCACCTCCAGCGCTGCGCTGCGACGGCTGGCCAGCTTCAGGCGCAAAGGCTCCCAGTACAACAGACCGAGACCGATCGTCAGGAAGATCGCATGCACCCACCACAAGCCGAGCGCCGGTGGAATCTTGCCTTTCTCGAGGGCGCCGCGGGCGGCAATCAGGATGGTCAGGTAAGCCATATAAAGAAGAATCGCCGGCAGCAGCTTGAGGAAACGCCCCTGACGCGGGTTGACCCGCGACAGCGGCACCGCCATCAGGGTCACGATGAACACCAGCAACGGCAGCGACAGGCGCCATTGCAGTTCGGTTTTCGAGCGAATGTCGTCGCTGCCGAGCAGGGACGAGGTCGGCATGGCGTCACGGTCGGTGACCTCCTCGCTGACATCCGGCTTGGGCAGCAGCACGCCGTAGGTTTCGTAGTGGATGGCGCGATAGTTGGCCTGACCCGGGCTGCCGTCGTAACGGTAGCCGTTGTCGAGAATCAGGTAGCGATTGCCGTCGGGACGCACTTCCTGGCGACCCTTTTCAGCTACCAGCACGGAAATCCCGCGATCTTTCTGGTTGGCGCCGAGGTTCTTCTGCGAGATGAACACACTGCCCAGGTTGACCCGATCGTCGCTCAGGGTTTCGGTGTAGGTTACCCGCGTACCGTCGCGCAAGGCCTGGAAACGGCCCGGCTCGAGAGTGTCGAATTCGGTCAGGGCATCCTGTTTGTTCAGCAGCAGCTGGAACTGGTTGGCGCCTTGCGGTGCCAGGCTCAAGCTCAGCCAGGCCACCACCACAGCTACCAGGGTGGCCGGAAACAGTGTCATGCGGAACAACCGCTGCTGACTCATGCCGGTGGCCGAAAGCACGGTCATCTCGCTTTCGAGGTACAGCCGGCCGTACGCCAGCAGAATCCCGAGGAACAGCCCCAGCGGCAGGATCAACTGCATGAAGCCCGGCAGGCGATAGCCCATGATCAGGAACAGCGATCCCGGATCGAGCTGGCCCGCGGCGGCCTGGGCAAGGTATTTGATGAAGCGACCGCTCATGATGATGACCAGCAGCACGGCGCTTACCGCACTCAGGGTCAACAGGACTTCGCGGGACAGATAACGGAAGACGATCAAACCAGACACTCCAGGGTTGTCAGGCTAAGGCGGCCAAACAAGCAAACGTATCGACGGGCCCGCAAGGCAGAGCCGTCGAAAAAAGATGCGGCATTATCCTGTGATTGAGGGCGCCTGTCACTGCGCGCACACACGCAAGCGTGCAATCGGTTGAAGATCGTACAACCGAGGGTTGTCAGGCGCGGTGAGCGAGGTTCAAACTGCCGCCTCTGTCGCAGGCACTGGCCTGCGCCTCTTCTCTCTATAAGCAGGCGACGGCGGACACGTCGAACGCCTGTGTGTTGACCATTCATTCAGGGATCCGGACATGGAACTGGTTGTAAAAAGCGTTAGCCCAGAAACGTTGAAAACCGCCACCCTGGTGGTTGCCGTCGGCGAAGGCCGCAAACTCGGTGCCGCCGCCAGGCAGGTCGACGAACTGAGCGGCGGCGCCATCAGCGCCGTGCTCAAGCGTGGCGACCTGGCCGGCAAGGTCGGCCAGAGCCTGTTGCTGCACAGCCTGCCGAACCTGAAAGCCGAACGTGTGCTGCTGGTGGGCGTGGGCAAGGATGAAGAACTGGGCGACCGTCCGTTCCGCAAGATCGTCGCTGGCATCCTCAACACCCTCAAAAGCCTGGGCGGCAGCGACGCCGTACTGGCACTCGATGAAATCATCGTCAAGAACCGCGACAGCTACGGCAAGACCCGTCTGCTGGCCGAAACCCTGGTCGACGGCGAATACACCTTCGACCAGTTCAAGAGCCAGAAAGCCGAACCGCGCGCCCTGAAGAAAATCACCCTGCTGACCATCAAGGCCGCTCAGGCCGAAGTGCAACGCGCCGTGAACCACGCCACCGCGATCGCCAACGGCATGGCATTCACCCGTAACCTGGGCAACCTGCCGCCGAACATCTGCCACCCGACTTTCCTCGGCGAGCAAGCCAAGAACCTCGGCAAAGAGTTCAAGGATCTGAAAGTCGAAGTCCTCGACGAGAAGAAGATCAAGTCGCTGGGCATGGGTTCGTTCTACGCCGTCGGCCAGGGCAGCGCCCAGCCGCCGCGCCTGATCGTCATGCAATACAACGGCGGCAAGAAATCCGAGAAGCCGTACGCACTGGTCGGCAAAGGCATCACCTTCGACACCGGCGGCATCAGCCTGAAACCGGGCGCCGGCATGGACGAGATGAAATACGACATGGGTGGCGCGGCCAGCGTGTTCGGCACCCTGCGCGCCGTGCTGGAACTGAAACTGCCGATCAACCTGGTGTGCATTCTGGCCTGCGCCGAGAACATGCCGAGCGGCACTGCTTCGCGTCCGGGCGACATCGTCACCACCATGAGCGGCCAGACCGTGGAAATCCTCAACACCGACGCCGAAGGCCGTCTGGTGCTGTGCGATGCACTGACTTACTCCGAGCGCTTCAAGCCGCAAGCGGTGATCGACATCGCCACCCTGACCGGTGCCTGCGTCGTCGCGCTGGGCGCCCACACGTCGGGCCTGCTGGGCAACAACGACGAACTGATCGAGCAACTGTTGAGCGCGGGCAAGGCTGCCGACGACCGTGCCTGGCAACTGCCGCTGTTCGATGAGTACCAGGAGCAACTGGACAGCCCGTTCGCCGACATCGCCAACATTGGCGGTCCGAAGGCCGGCACCATCACCGCCGCCTGCTTCCTGTCGCGCTTCACCAAGAACCTGAACTGGGCGCACCTGGACATCGCCGGTACCGCCTGGACCAGCGGCGGCAAGGACAAGGGCGCCACCGGCCGTCCGGTTCCCCTGCTGACCCAATACCTGCTGGACCGCGCCAAGGCCTGAAACCGATGACTGCGAGCAGCGCCTCTTTCGAGGGGCGCCGCTTTCAGCTCAGGAACCGCAATGACCAAAGTCGACTTTTATATCCTGCCCAGCGCCGATCCTTCGGCTCGCCTGGATTTTGCCTGCAAGCTCACCGATAAAGCCTGGCGCATGGGCCATCGCATCTACCTGCATTGCAGCGATGCCGCCCAGCGTGATGATCTCGATGCGCGACTGTGGGCGTTCAAGGGTGAAACCTTCGTACCCCATGGCCCGGCTGAAAGCGAACCGGAAGGTTTGATCGTATTGGGAGTGGGCGACGACTGCGGCCAGCACGCGGACTTGCTGGTCAACCTCGACCTGAAAGTCCCGGTTTTCGCCAGTAAATTCGCCCGCGTTGCCGAGGTGGTGGTGGAAGATCCGGCGATCCGCACTGCGGCGCGGGAGAGTTTCCGTTTCTACCGCGAACAGGGCTATCCTCTGCAAGACCACCGTTTACAGCGACTCTGAGTACGCCGATGGACACTCCAAAACCGCTGCAAAAACCCGCGCACCTGCTGGACGACCTTGAGTCGATCCGCCAGTTGCTCGGCGATGACAACCTGCAACCGCCACTGCTGACCGACACGGTCGATGATGGCGAACAGGAACAGATTCCGATGTTGTTCGATTCGGTCGGCACTGAGCCTCCCGCCGTCGTACCGCCTCCCGCCCCCGTCGTGAAGCCCGCTACTGCGCCCGTCGCGCCTGTGGATAAAGGCCCCGACGCCCTCCTGCATCTGGACAGCGAACTGCGCGCCGCCGCGCAATTGATCATGCAGGACGTGATCGACGACTTCGCCCCGCACATCGAAACCGAAATCAAACGTCGCCTCGAGGCGCGGATGGAACGGCTTCTCGGCCAATACGAATAATCTCCCGATCTCCTGTTGGATCTGGCTTGCCAGCGTTCGCATCACTGCGGTTTTCCTGAAAAACCGCGGCGCCTGCATCGCTGGCAGGCCAGCTCCCACATTTAAGCCTCCACCCGGCCCGCCCCGCTCGCCCTGCGCCCCATGCCCCGCTATACTTCCCGGCTTTTCCTGAATAAATGCCAATAGGGTCCCGCCGCGCATGGATAAGACCTACCAGCCGCACGCCATTGAAACTTCCTGGTACAACACCTGGGAGTCCGAGAACTACTTCGCCCCGCAAGGCGCGGGCGACTCCTACACCATCATGATCCCGCCGCCGAACGTCACCGGCAGCCTGCACATGGGTCACGGTTTCAACAACGCGATCATGGACGCCCTGATCCGTTTCCGCCGTATGCAGGGTCGCAACACCCTTTGGCAGCCGGGCACCGACCACGCCGGTATCGCCACGCAAATGCTGGTGGAGCGTCAACTCGAAGCCCAGGGCCAGAACCGCCATGATCTGGGCCGGGAAAAATTCCTCGAGAAAGTCTGGGAATGGAAGGATCAGTCCGGCGGCAACATCAGCCGTCAGATCCGTCGCCTCGGCTCGTCCGTGGACTGGAGCCGCGAGCGCTTCACCATGGATGACGGCCTCTCGGAAGCCGTTAAGGAAGCGTTCGTGCGCCTGCACGAAGACGGCCTGATCTATCGCGGCAAGCGACTGGTCAACTGGGACACCAAGCTGCACACGGCGATTTCAGACCTCGAAGTGGAAAACCACGACGAGAAAGGTTTCCTGTGGAACCTGAAATACCCGCTGGCCGACGGCGCGAAAACCGCTGAAGGCAACGATTTCCTGATCGTCGCGACTACCCGTCCGGAAACCATGCTCGGCGACTCCGCCGTCGCGGTGAACCCGAACGACGAGCGCTACAAAGCCCTGATCGGCAAGTTTGTCGAGTTGCCGCTGGTCGGCCGCCGCATCCCGATCATCGCCGACGATTACTGCGATCCTGAATTCGGCACCGGCTGCGTGAAGATCACCCCGGCCCACGATTTCAACGACTACGAAGTCGGCAAGCGCCACAACCTGCCGCTGCTGAACATCTTCGACAAGAACGCCAACGTGCTGCCGGCAGCGCAGGTGTTCAACCTCGACGGCACGCTGAACGACAGCATCGACGGCAAGATTCCGGCCGAGTACGCCGGCCTCGAGCGTTTCGAAGCGCGCAAGCAGATCGTGGCCGCGTTCGACGCCGCCGGCCTGCTGGTCAGCGTCGACGACCACAACCTGAAAGTGCCGAAAGGCGACCGCTCCGGCACCGTCATCGAGCCATGGCTGACCGACCAGTGGTACGTGTCCACCAAACCGCTGGCCGAGCCTGCGATTGCCGCCGTTGAAGACGGTCGCATCCAGTTCGTGCCGAAGCAGTACGAAAACATGTACTTCTCGTGGATGCGCGACATCCAGGACTGGTGCATCAGCCGTCAGCTGTGGTGGGGCCACCGGATTCCGGCCTGGTACGACGAGTCGGGCAAGGTCTACGTCGGTCGCGACGAAGCCGAAGTGCGCGCCAAGCACAATCTCGGCCCGGACGTTGCGCTGCAACAGGACAACGACGTTCTCGACACCTGGTTCAGTTCAGGCCTGTGGACCTTCTCCACCCTGGGCTGGCCGGAAAAGACCGAGTTCCTGAAGAAATTCCACTCCACCGACGTGCTGGTCACCGGTTTCGACATCATTTTCTTCTGGGTTGCCCGGATGATCATGCTGACGATGCACCTGATCAAGAACGAGGATGGCACGCCGCAGGTTCCGTTCAAGACTGTTTATGTGCACGGCCTGGTGCGTGATGGCCAGGGCCAGAAGATGTCCAAGTCCAAGGGCAACGTCCTGGACCCGCTGGACATCATCGACGGCATCGAGCTCGAAACACTGGTGCAGAAACGCACGTCCGGTCTGATGCAGCCAAAACTGGCGAAGAAGATCGAGAAGCAGACCCGCGACGAATTCGCCGACGGCATCGCCAGCTACGGCACCGACGCCCTGCGCTTCACCTTCTGCTCGCTGGCGTCCACCGGTCGCGACATCAAGTTCGACATGGGCCGCGTCGAAGGCTATCGCAACTTCTGCAACAAGATCTGGAACGCCGCGCGTTATGTTCTGGACAAGGGCGAAGACTGCGGCCAGAACGGCGAAGCCTACGAGCTGTCGCTGGCGGATCGCTGGATCATCTCGCAGCTGCAACGCACCGAAGCCGAAGTGACCCGTCAACTGGATCAGTTCCGTTTCGACCTGGCGGCGCAAGCGCTGTACGAGTTCATCTGGAACCAGTACTGCGACTGGTACCTGGAACTGTCCAAGCCAGTGCTGTGGGACGAAAACGCGCCGGTCGAGCGTCAGCGCGGCACTCGCCGCACGCTGGTTCGCGTACTGGAAGTGGCGCTGCGTCTGGCGCATCCGTTCATGCCGTTCATCACTGAAGAAATCTGGCAGCGCATCGCGCCGCTGGCCGGTATTCAGGGCAAGACGATCATGCTGCAACCATGGCCGGTGGTCAACGAAGAGCGCATCGATCCGGCGGCCGAAGACGACATCGAATGGCTCAAGGGCCTGATGCTCGGCACGCGCAACATCCGTGGCGAAATGAACATCGGCCCGGGCAAACCGCTGCCGATCTACCTGAAGAACGTCAGCGCTGAAGACCAGCGTCGCCTGACCGAAAACGAAGCGCTGCTGAAGAAGCTGGCGCGTCTGGAGTCGATCACCGTACTGGCCGCCGGCGAAGAAGCGCCGCTGTCGGCGACCGCGCTGGTTGGCGAGATGGAAGTGCTGGTGCCGATGGCCGGTCTGATCGACAAGGGCGCCGAGCTGGCGCGCCTGGACAAGGAAATCCTGCGTCTGCAGGGCGAAGTCCAGCGGGTGGGCGGCAAGCTGTCCAACGCCGGTTTCGTTGACAAGGCTCCGGCCGAAGTCATCGAGAAGGAACGCGCCAAACTGGCCGAAGCCGAACAGGCTCTGGCCAAGCTGGCCGAGCAGCACGCGCGGATTGCCAGCCTGTAACGGCAAATCGCACTGAAAAAGGGAGGCCCGCAACGGCCTCCCTTTTTTGTGCCCGGGGTATTACTCCGGGCAGGGTTCGCCATTTGGTTGCGTGAGTGCGACTTTGACGATTGATTCGGGTGAGGTACCGATAATAGAGGAACCTCGCGTTACGACATATCTCACAAGCAGCGACCCACTCCCGTTGGTATGCTCAAGGATTGGTTTGATGCGTTTCTCGTACGGTTCAATGCGGAATTGTAGATACGGCGTGCTCTGCGTTACGGTTTGGGTGAAAGTAGCTTCCGTACCTGCAATAGGTACCATGCCATTGAGACTTGAACAGGCTTGAGATGTCAGCTCAATTATGTCCCCCTCCATCACTTCCGGAGAAATTTTGACATCAACAAGAACGCCCTTAACGGGGCTCGGATCGCTTACACAGCTGATAAATCCTGACAGGTTGGCACTTGGAAAAGTCGCTTTACTTAGTTCAATCATCTCAATAATTCCCTGAAAAATTTCCTGTTGGGTAGACGTTGCCAGTAAAGCCATATTCAAAAAGTTCGCCTACTGTCATATATGACAGGTATCAAAGACCGATTTGGAATCGACAGTCGCGATGGTTATACCTTCTTCACTCGTTTGCTCGGGTAACGTTGAGATGTGGGACAATACCGGCCACTTTCAGCCCTACCCGAATCGACCACGCCCATGAACGCCCCACGCACACCGAAACCTGCGCGCAAGAAGCCTGACTCCGTCACCCCGGCCAAGCCCGTGGCGCCGCGTAAAGAAGCCAGCCTGCATCCGCGCAATCGCCATCAGGGTCGCTACGACTTCCCGGCGCTGATCAAGACTACGCCGGAACTGGCGAAGTTCGTGATCACCAACCCGTACGGCAAGGAAAGCATCGACTTCGCCAGTCCCGATGCAGTGCGTGTGTTCAACCGGGCGCTGCTCAAGTCGTTCTACGGCATCCAGCATTGGGACATCCCGGCCGATTATCTGTGCCCGCCGGTGCCGGGCCGTGCCGACTACATCCACTTCCTGGCTGACCTCTTGGCCAGCAACAACGACGGTGTGGTTCCGCGTGGCGCCATCGTCAATGTGCTGGATATCGGCATGGGCGCCAACTGCGTGTACCCGCTGATCGGTAACAGCGAATATCGCTGGCACTTCCTCGGCTCGGAGATCGATCCGACCGCCGTGGCCGCCGCCAGGGCCATCGTCCAGTCCAACGACCTGAACAAGGTCATCCAGCTGCGCCAACAGGAGAACCGCAAGCACATCCTGATCGGCCTTCTGGAGCCTGGCGAGCGCTTTGACCTGACCATGTGCAACCCACCGTTCCACGCCTCGATGGAAGAGGCTACCAAGGGCAGCGAGCGTAAGTGGCGGGCACTGGGCAAGGCCGACCCGAAACGCAAACTGCCGGTACTGAACTTTGGCGGTCAATCGGCCGAACTTTGGTGTGAAGGCGGTGAAGCGCGCTTCGTGACGCAACTGATCGCCGAAAGTGCGAACTTTGCGCACAAGGTGTTGTGGTTCAGCACCCTGGTCTCGAAAGCTTCAAACCTGCCTGCCATCGAAACTGCGCTGAAGAAGGCCGGTGCGCTGGAAAGCCAGGTAGTGGAAATGTCCCAGGGGCAGAAGCAGAGCCGCTTCGTGGCATGGACCTTCCAGACCAAGTCCGAGCAGCAGATCTGGCGGCGCGAACGCTGGGTTCGCAAGTAATTCGCTTCAATCGGGGCGGGGCTTGATCGCAAAGCCGCCGCTACTGCTGAAACACAAACAGCAGACATAAAAAAACCGTGTCCGGATCGCTCCGGTGCACGGTTTTTTGTATCGCTGCGTCTTACTTGTTCACAGCGTCGGTCAGGCTTTTGGCCACAACCAGCTTGATCACTTTCTTGGCAGGGATTTCGATGGCAGCGCCAGTCGACGGGTTACGGCCAGTGCGGGCAGGACGCTCGGTCACTTTCAGCTTGCCGATACCTGGCAAAGTGATTTCGGCACCATTTTCCAGCTGATCGGCAACGATTTGACCCAGTTGGTCCAGAGCGGCACGCGCGGTGGTTTTCGGCGCGTCGATAGCTTCAGCGATGTCGGCGATCAGTTGGTCTTTAGTAAGAGCCATGTAGTGTTCCTTCCCTATCAAATTCATATGGATTGCAGAGTGCAGTGTCAGCCATCGAGCCCGATCTTCTGGATCTGGCACCCTCGGCGATAACCACGACGAGTCGGGGTTATAGATGCCGAAATCAAGGTTTGGTTCGACCTGACAAAAGCTGAATGCATGCTTGTCGCGGTGACTTCGCACAAGACCGGGCAAAACTAGCACAGAGACAAGGAAATATCCGCCTCTAGCTAGCCAAATGGTCAGGTTTATTGCGCTAAATCGGTAAATAAATGCATAAGGGCGGTCGGCTGACCCGGATTTGCCCTTCACCCCGCGCCAAATCCAGTGGTTGCGGTACACTGGGCGCTTTTTCGGGGGAGCCCGCCCTCCTCCCTTCCACCAGCCGAGAAGCCTATGCCGATCCGTCATTGCATCGTCCATTTGATCGACAAAAAACCCGACGGCACACCCGCAGTTCTGCACGCCCGTGACTCCGAACTGGCTGAGTCCGCAGCCATCGAGAACATGCTCGCCGATCTCAACGAGAGCTATAACGCCAAACAGGGCAAAGCCTGGGGGTTGTTCCATCCGGAGTCCGGTGCATTCCCGTTCAGCGGCTGGCTGAAGGAATACATGGAAGGCGGCAAGGACTTCACTGCGTTCAGCAAGGTCGCGGTCGAGCACCTGCAAAAGCTGATGGAAGAATCGAACCTGTCGGTCGGCGGCCACGTGCTGTTTGCCCACTATCAACAAGGCATGACCGATTACCTGGCCATCGCCCTGCTGCACCACAGCGAAGGCGTGGCAGTGACCGATCAACTGGACGTGACCCCGTCGCGCCACCTCGACCTCGGTCAACTGCACCTGGCAGCGCGGATCAACGTTTCCGAGTGGCAGAACAACAAGCAGTCCAAGCAGTACATCTCGTTCATCAAGGGCAAGAACGGCAAGAAGGTCTCGGAGTACTTCCGCGACTTCATCGGCTGCCAGGAAGGGGTCGACGGCCCGGGCGAAACCCGCACTCTGCTCAAGGCCTTCAGCGACTTCGTCGAGAGCGAAGACCTGCCGGAGGATTCCGCCCGCGAGAAGACCAAGACCCTGGTCGACTACGCCAGCAGCCAGGCCAAGCTCGGCGAACCCATGGGCCTGGAAGAACTTTCGGAGCTGATCGACGAAGAACGCCCGAAGGCCTTCTACGATCATATCCGCAACAAGGATTACGGCCTGTCGCCGGAGATTCCGGCGGATAAACGCACGCTCAACCAGTTCCGCCGCTTCACCGGTCGCGCTGAGGGCCTGTCGATCAGCTTCGAAGCGCACCTGCTGGGCTCGAAGATCGAATACGACGAAGAAGCCGGCACTCTGGTCATCAAAGGCCTGCCGACCTCGCTCACCGATCAGTTGAAGCGCCGCAACTGATGCTCGGCAATGTGCTGAAAAAGGTTGCGCTGGTTCTGCTGGTGGTTGTGGTCTATCAGAACTGGGGCAAGATCGAGCGGGTGTTCAACCCGTCGCAGATGGCGTCCGAGCAGGTCCGCGCCAACGCCAGGGTCGTGTTGTACGCCACGGACTGGTGCGGCTACTGCAAGCAGACCAAGCGCTTTCTCGATCAGAAAGGCATTGCGTTCAAGGAATTCGATATCGAGAAGGACGCCGAGGCACGTAAGGCGTACGAAGCTTTGGGCGGGCGCGGGATTCCGCTGATCGACGTCAATGGCACGTTGATTCGCGGGTTTGATCCGGACGAGATTCTCGCTGCACTGAAATAAACGAGGGAGCCAATCGGCTCCCTCAGATGTTTCAGCGTTTCTCGATTCGGAAACCGAAACGCGGGAAGTGCACATGCACCACTCCGCCACGTTCGTCCTCACGGCGCAGGATCAACTCCTCGCGACCGGCAAACACCAGCTCGCCGGCGACGGGATCAACGCCGTAGTCTGTCGCGGCGATCAGCACCTGCTGACCGCCCACGAACCCGTTCGGATCAGTGAACTCCTCGTCCGGCAACGCCGCCGGCGTAGAGCTGCGCGCGATCTCCAGTGCTTCCTCCGAACTCATCTCGCTGGCCGCGCCATGGCCAAAACCGAGCACACGCCCCAGCCACGCCGATACCGCCGGATAAGCATCCACCAAGGGCGCCGTCACGTGCGTAGCCTTGAGGAACCACAGTGGATGGGCCATGGCGAAGTCGGCAACCGACGGCTCGCCGAACAGGAAGTCACCGTCTTCGCGCTGCAACTGCTGCTCCAGGCGCGCCATGAGAGTCGGCCAATTGTGCTTGGCCTGCTCCGCTGACAGCCTGGTTGCGCTGCCACCGCTGAACAGTCCGGCCCGATCGGCGAGGAACGCCTTGATCGCTTCCGGCGGCAACTTGCCGAAACGCACCGCCACCGATTCCGGCTGGAACACCAGGCTCACCGCATGCTGGAACACTACCGAATCGGCCCAGGCGGCGAAACTGGCGGCGATCATTTCCTGACCTTCCGGGAAGAACGAAGGCTGGGCCTTTTCCTGCTCGAGGCGACGGGCGATCAGCGCGGTGTCGCAATAGATGTCGGCACCGATCTGCAACACCGGGGTCTTGCGGTAACCACCGGTCAGCGCAGTCAGATCCGGTTTCGGCATCACCGGTGAGATGTGCACCGAGCGCCAGGACAAGCCCTTGAAACCCAACAGCAGCCGGGCCTTTTCGGCGAATGGAGAGGTCGGGTAATGATGCAGAATCAACTCGGACATGCTCGGCTCCGCCGCACAGAAAGTGAACCAGCAGCTTAGCGCGCAATTCGTTCGCAGCCTACGGATCCGGCTGATGGGAACTGATCAGTCAGGTTGATAAGGCATGCAAAGAGGAATACTCTCCGCCTACGTCAATGTCTCCTGTGAGATCAGTAAACCCGGCCGCAAACCGGCGTTTACAGAAAAAACCGCCCCGCAAAGGCGGTTTTTTTTCGCCTGTCGTTTGCCGGAGGCACCGCGTCGACGCGGAGACTTCTACCGTTTGCCAATACCTGATCAATCAGGCCGATAAGACGCCACCAGACACTCCTTCGCACTCTTCCTGAGCTTCTTGATCAACCGCTCCTGACGCAAAGCATCACCCTTGTCGCGGCAACGCTCGGTGTAGACCAGCGCCATCGCCGGGCTTGAAAGAAAGAACCGTGCGCCCTTGCCGCTCTGGTGCTTGGCGAAACGGCGCACGGGATCATCGCTGATCCCGCAGTACAGCGAACCGTTGGCGGCGCGTACGAGGTAGACGAACCAGGATTTGCTCACTGGAACGTCGGCATCGAGAGGATTTTCGCTGAGGCTGTTCACGGGACAATTCAGGCGTAAGGAAAACAGGTGGCGATCTTATCAGCGACTCGCCTGAAATGCCTTCAGCCCTTTCAGCGCCTGAGCACGGACAGCGTTGCGCACCAGAGGCGTCCAGCCCAACAACACCCCCTTGAAACCCAGCGCCTGACGCGACCAGCGCCACAGGTCGAAGTGGTCGTGGTGTTCACAGATCTTGCCGTCACGGAAAACGAAGCGCGCCTGGATGTCGTTGATCACGACATTGCCGGTCTGGCTGAACAGGTAGGTCGCCACCCAGTGGGCGCCGCCGCTGCGCTCGTCGGCGCGGACGTTGTTGAAGGTCAGGGAGAAGTCCTTGGCGCGAGTGGTGAGCATGCGCCACATGTCGCCGGCATCACGACCGCGCAGCTCGCCAAAGGCCGGATCGCTGAACACCACGTCGTCGGTGTAGCAGGCGGCCATGGCCTCGGCGTCGAGGCGCTGGAAAGCCTGGTAGAAACGGGTGATCAGGGCGCTGTGGGCTTCTTCACTCATGGGCAATCTCCAGGAAAGGTACAGATTGCCAGCACGATAATCCGCAAACGCCTGAAACACTATCGGCATTCGCATTTCGAATACCGACAGTGCGTACGCATCAGACCTTTTCGCTGACCACCTGCACGTACAGCGCACGTCCGGCACCGAGGCCAGCGAGGATTGCACCCGCACCAATGATGCCGAAAATCCAGCCCACGGCGTTCCAGCCGCCGGTCCAGTCATGCACCACGCCGACCGCGAACGGCCCCATTGACGCCAGGGTGTAGCCGAAGCCCTGGGACATGCTCGACAGGTTGGCCGCGACATGGGAATCCCGCGAGCGCAGCACGATCAGGGTCAGCGCCAGGCTGAACGTGCCGCCCTGCCCCAGGCCCAGCAGGATCGCCCAGCCCCACAGGCCTTCGATCGGCGCGAAGAGGCAACCGAACAGGCCGCCCAGGGTCAACGCCATCACCACCACGATCGCCAGCCGCTGATCTTTGCCACGTGTGGCCAGCCACGGTGCCGCCAGGGAGCTGGCGAGCTGGATGATCACCGATCCGGACAGCACCAGACCGGCCTGGGTCGGCGTCAGCCCTCGACCGATAAGGATCGACGGCAGCCAGCCGAACACGATGTAGGCCAGCGACGATTGCAGGCCCATGTACAAGGTCACTTGCCAGGCCAGCGGATCCCGCAGCAGACCGCGCACCCGGTAAGCAAGGTTGTGTGCACCATGCTTCTGGCCGATTTGCGGCAGCCAGAACACTGCCGCCACCAGCGCCGGAATCACCCAGAAACCCAGGCCCATGGCCCAGCTGTGGTCAAAGTGTTCGCTCAATGGCACGGTCGATCCCGCCGCCATTGCCGCGCCCAGGCACAGGGCCATGGTGTAGACGCCGGTCATGGTGCCGGCATGTTTGGCGAAGTCGCGTTTGACGATGCCCGGCAGCAACACGCCGATGATGCCGATGCTCGCGCCACCCAGCACGCTGCCGGCGAACAGACCGATCTCACCGAAATTGCTGCGCAGGATGATGCCGCCGGCCAGTGTCAGAAGAATCCCCAGTACCACCCGTTCGGCACCGAAACGCCGTGCGAGCAATGGGGCCAGAGGTGCGAACAACCCAAGGCAGAGCACTGGCAGCGTCGTCAGCAATCCCGCTTGAGCAGCGGACAAACCGAGACTTTTCGACACTTCACCGAGCAACGGCGCCATGCTCGAAAGCGCCGGACGCAGGTTCAACGCCACCAGGATCAGCCCCAGCAGCAACAGCCACGGACGCCGCACCAGCGGATGGCTTTGCTGCACCTGTTCGTCATCGGCTTCGGCGTCGATCAACAACTCTTCGAGCTCGGCCTTGCGAACGGGGGCTGTGGAGACTTCTGGGCGGGACATGGTTTTCTCGGTTTCAAGGTTCATTGATCAACTGCCTCGACAGGGCTTTGGCCCGCTCCGGATCGCGCTGCTCGACGGCCTCAAGCAAGGCGACGTGCAAATCGAAGACTTCCTGTCGACGGGGGACGATGTTCAGGGTCTGGCGCAATTGCGCGCCGACGATGCTGGAAAAATAGCGATACAGCTCGCTGAGGGTCGGGTTGTGCGCGGCGTCCACCAGACGGCGGTGGAAAACCAGATCGCAGGCGATGTAGCTGTCGAGGTCGCCATGGTAGTGACTGCCGGCGTGCCCCAGTGCCTCGCGCAACGCGACGAGGTCTTCGTCGGTCCGGCGCAAGGCCGCCAGGCCAATGGCCTCGACTTCAAGGATGTGCCGGGTTTCCCGGGCCTGATCCAGCGAGCATTTGGACAGCGCCTTGAGCGTGTCCATCGGATCGACCACTGCCCGCAGGTAACTGCCGTCACCCTGACGGATCTCGATCAACCCTGAGAACGCCAGCACCCGCATCGCCTCGCGAACGGTGTTGCGGCTGATGCCGAGTTCGGCGCACAGCTCGGGCTCGGTCGGCAATCGCTGACCGACCTGCCACGTGCCGTCGGTGATGCGCTGGCGCAATTGATCCAGGGCCTGATCGACCAGGGATCGCTTAATGAGTGGAGAAATGTCTGACATAGGATTCGCCCTTTCATCCAATCATGGGATGAATTTTCTGACATGTTAGTCAGCTCCGTGTAGGACGGCAACCACCTAGGGTCAGAGAGGGGCAAATGGAGGGGATTTTCGATTAGTCAAAATTACCCTTTAAGGGTAATTTCAGGGACAGGGCTTTGGTTTCTTATGGAAAAGAACACACCCCATTACGACTTGGTGGTGATCAAGGCTGAGGTCAGGCGACGGGGAAGACAGGCATTCACCAAGAGCGCAGAAAAAACCGGACTGGATCTCGGCTTCAGCATCATAGAGATGCAAGAATTCGTTTTCGAACTGCAGAACAGGATGTTGTACAAGTCGATGACCACCTATGACGATCATCGAGTCTGGCAAGACGTTTATCACACGCACTCACACGATCTGGAGATTTACATCAAGGTGACATACCGCCCCGAAGGTGGCCCACCGGTAATCTCCTTCAAGGAGAAAAACCAATGAAGACCCGGCAATGTTTCAGCTGCGGTGCACGTGAGGGAATGACACATTTCGAGGGCCGCGGCGAAACCATCAGTGTCAAAGGCATGGAACGTCGTATCGATGACCTTGCTGGCTGGGAATGTCGCAAATGCGGTGAGGTCGAGTGGGACGCCGATACCGATAGTGCAGAACGCTACACGCAAGCCGGTGATGATCTGGTGATTGCTGCCCGACAAATGATCGGTAACGAGATGAAGCGCATCCGGCGCAAATTGCACCTGACGCAAAAAGAAACCGTGCAACTGCTTTCTGGTGGCGGACACAACGCATTTTCCCGCTATGAGCGCGGCGAAGTGCTTCCGCCGAAGGCGTTGATGCTGCTGATGCGCCTGCTCGATCGCTATCCGCACTTGCTCGCCGATGCGAAAGCCTTGGGTGAAGGGGCGGATCTGAGGAACGCCTTCAAGTATACCGAGCACAAAGAACACGAAACCCTCACCGTTTCCTGACCCTCAGAAAACAAACCCGGCACAAGGCCGGGTTGGTTTTATGCATCAGATCTCAATGCAGGATCTGACTCAGGAACAGCTTCGTCCGATCATTTTGCGGATTGTCGAAGAAGTCGTTCGGCGCCGCCTGTTCAACGATTTCGCCCTTGTCCATGAAGATCACGCGGTTGGCCACGGTGCGGGCGAAGCCCATTTCGTGGGTCACGCAGAGCATGGTCATGCCGTCTTCGGCCAGGCCGATCATGGTGTCGAGTACCTCTTTCACCATCTCCGGGTCGAGTGCCGAGGTCGGTTCGTCGAACAGCATGATTTTCGGCTTCATGCACAGCGCGCGGGCAATCGCCACACGCTGCTGCTGACCGCCGGACAGCTGTCCCGGATACTTGTGCGCCTGCTCCGGAATGCGTACGCGCTCCAGGTAATGCATGGCGATTTCCTCGGCCTTGCGCTTGGGCATCTTGCGCACCCACATCGGCGCCAGGGTGCAGTTCTGCAGGATGGTCAGGTGCGGGAACAGGTTGAAGTGCTGGAACACCATGCCGACTTCACGGCGGATCGCTTCGATCTGCTTGAGGTCGTTGGTCAGCTCCACGCCATCGACCACGATGCGGCCCTGCTGGTGCTCTTCCAGACGGTTGAGGCAGCGGATGGTGGTGGATTTGCCGGAACCCGACGGACCGCACAGCACGATACGCTCGCCCTGACGCACGTTGAGGTTGATGTCTTTCAGCACGTGGAACTGGCCGTACCACTTGTTCACGCCCTGCATCTGAATGATGCCTTCAGGGCCCACTGGCTTTTTGATTGCTTCGCTCATCGAAAAAACTCCTAACGCTTGTGGCCAGTGTCGAGCTTGCGTTCCAGGTGCATGGAATAGCGCGACATGCCAAAACAGAAAATCCAGAACACCAGGGCGGCGAACACGTAGCCTTCGGTGGCCATGCCCAGCCATTTCGGATCGGCAGCGGCTTGCTTGACGCTGTTGAGCAGGTCAAAGAGGCCGATGATGATCACCAGGCTGGTGTCCTTGAACAGCGCGATGAAGGTGTTGACGATGCCGGGAATCACCAGCTTCAGGGCTTGCGGCAGAATCACCAGGCCCATGGCGCGCCAGTAACCGAGGCCCATCGCGGCCGCGGCTTCGTACTGGCCTTTGGGGATCGCTTGCAGACCGCCGCGCACCACTTCGGCGACGTACGCCGACTGGAACAGGATCACGCCGATCAGCGCCCGCAGCAGCTTGTCGAAGTTCATGCCTTCGGGCAGGAACAGCGGCAGCATCACCGAGGACATGAACAGCACCGTGATCAACGGCACGCCGCGCCAGAACTCGATGAAGGTCACGCAGACCACACGAATCGCCGGCATGTTCGAACGCCGGCCCAGCGCCAGGACAATCCCCAGCGGCAACGCACCGGCGATGCCGACAGTGGCGATCACCAAAGTCAGCATCAGACCGCCCCACTGGCTGGTCGCCACGGTGTCGAGGCCGAAGACGCCGCCATGCAGCAGGCACCAGGCAACGATCGGGTAGACCACCAGGAAGCTCAGGCCGTACACCGCCTTGTGCGCCACGCGCTTGATGAACAGTGGCGCCACGCCGATGACCGCCAGCCACACGGTCAGGTCCACGCGCCAGCGCAGTTCCGGCGGGTAGTAGCCGTACATGAACTGGCCGAAACGCTGCTGGATGAAGACCCAGCAGGCGCCATCCTTGGTGCAGTCGGCGCGGGTGGTGCCGACCCAGTTGGCATCGAGGATCGCCCAGCTGAGGATCGGCGGCACCACCAGGTAGATCAGGTAGAACGCAAACAGGGTCAGCAGGGTATTGAGCCAGCTGGAGAACATGTTCGCGCGGATCCACGCCATCGGGCCGAAGACCTTGGCCGGCGGTGGCATGTCGGGTTTGAAAGTATGAGTACTCATGCGCTATTCCTTACCGCTCGATCAGCGCGATGCGCTTGTTGTACCAGTTCATCAGCAGGGAAATGCTGATACTGATCGCCAGGTACACGCTCATGGTGATGGCAATGACTTCGATCGCCTGACCGGTCTGGTTCAGCACGGTGCCGGCGAACAGCGAAACCATCTCCGGATAACCGATACCGGCCGCCAGCGAGGAGTTCTTCGCCAGGTTCAGGTATTGGCTGGTCAGCGGCGGGATGATGACCCGCAGCGCTTGCGGAATGATCACCTTGCGCAGGGTCGGGCCGTTGCGCAGGCCGAGCGAATGCGCCGCCTCGGTCTGGCCATGGCTGACCGACTTGATGCCCGAACGCACGATCTCGGCGATGAACGCTGCGGTGTACACCGTCAACGCCAGGGTCAAGGCCAGCAGTTCCGGAATCAGCACCCAGCCACCGACGAAGTTGAAGCCTTGCAGCTTCGGCATTTCCCAGTGCACAGGTGCACCGAAGATCAGCGCGCACAGCGCCGGGATCACCAGGAACAGCGCCAGGCCTGCCCAGAACTTGTGAAATGGCTCGCCAGTGGCCTCAAAGCGCTTGTTGGCCCAGCGGCTCATCAGCACGATGGCGACGATGGCCACCACGATGCTGACCACGAACGCCCAGAAGCCGTCGGCCATTTGCGCGGCCGGCATGTTCAGGCCACGGCTGCTGACGAAGAAGGTATCGCCGAAGTTGTGGCTGTTGCGCGGCCCCGGCATGGTCAGGAACACCGCGAAGTACCAGAACAGGATCTGCAGCAGTGGCGGGATGTTACGGAAAACCTCCACGTACACCGTTGCCAGTTTGGAAATGATCCAGTTCTTCGACAGACGTGCCACGCCGACGATGAAGCCGAGGATCGTGGCCAGGATCACACCGATGAACGTCACCAGCAGCGTGTTGAGCAGGCCGATGACGAACACCCGGGCATAACTGTCCGCTTCGGTGTAGGAGATCAGGTGTTGAGCGATGCCGAACCCGGCACTGCGCTCGAGAAAGTCGAACCCCGAAGTGATACCCCGGTGTTGCAGGTTGGTCTGGGTGGTATCGAACAGATAACAGCCCAGGGAGACCACCGCCACGATGGTGATGATCTGAAATACCCACGCACGCACTCGTGGATCGCTGAGGCTGAGCCTCTGCTTTGGTGCGCCGATTGAATTTTGCATGAAGTGCCCCGGAAATAATGGAACAGAACGTCACCCGGCAGTTGGCCTGCCGGGTGACAGAACCATCAGCGCACTGGTGGTGCGTATTGAATGCCGCCGTTGTTCCACAGCGCGTTCAGGCCGCGGTCGATTTCCAGCGGAGTGCTCTTGCCGAGGTTTTTCTCGAAGATTTCGCCGTAGTTGCCGACTTGCTTGACGATTTGTACGACCCAGTCCTTCGGCAGTTTCAGGTCTTTGCCGTATTCGCCGTCTGCACCGAGCATACGAGCGACATCCGGGTTCTTGGTCGCTTTGGCTTCAGCTTCGACGTTCTTCGAAGTGATGCCTGCTTCTTCGGTGTTCAGCAGCGCGTAGCCAACCCAACGCACGATGGCCAGCCACTCGTCGTCGCCGTTACGCACGACCGGGCCCAGTGGTTCCTTGGAAATGGTTTCCGGCAGAACTACATAGTCCTTCGGCGAAGCCAGCTTGCTGCGCTGGGCGAACAGCTGGGACTTGTCGGAGGTCAGCACGTCGCAACGACCGGATTCCAGCGACTTGGCGCTTTCATCGGAGGTGTCGAAAGTGATCGGGGTGTATTTCAGACCGTTGCCGCGGAAGTAGTCGGAAACGTTCAACTCGGTGGTGGTACCGGCCTGGATGCAGATGGTTGCACCGTCCAGCTCTTTGGCACTCTTCACGCCCAGCTTGTTGTTTACCAGGAAGCCGATGCCGTCGTAGTAGGTAATGAAGCCCGGGAATTTCAGGCCCATGCCCGCGTCACGGGAGCTGGTCATGGTGGTGTTGCGCGACAGAATGTCGATCTCGCCCGACTGCAGCGCGGTGAAACGCTCCTTGGCGTTCAGCTGACTGAACTTGACCTTGGTCGCATCGCCGAACACGGCAGCGGCCACGGCGCGGCAGACGTCAGCATCGATACCCACGATCTTGCCGGTGGAATCCGGAACCGAGAAGCCTGGCAAGCCATCGCTGACGCCGCACTGCACGAATCCTTTCTTCTTCACTGCATCCAGGGTTGCACCCGCCTGAGCGAACCCGCTGACACCCAGTACTGCAGCAGCAGTCACGATCGCCAGCGTGGATTTCAACATCTTCATTCAAACCTCCAGTTTTGCTCTTGTTGTGTCGGAGCTTGAGTCCAGTCGCACCCTTTTGAGGCGTTGTTGACCCGTGTTGGCTTTTTTTGGGGTCAACCGACGCAGGACCTTCGCTATGAGTCTAGTAGGAGACAATCCACATCATGGACAACTCACTTCTCACCAGTCGGCCGAACGGGCGGTAGCCCTTTCACGTTCGCTAAGCCCGTTGCGGCCATTGGCGAACATCCATCACCGGATTCTTTGCTATCCCGTCGCCAGGCGTTCACTGATAGTGTTACCGCCAGGCGCGAGATCGATTGCACGACTACCTCATAGCAAAGCCCGTACCACACCGGCTGCTGAAGCGATTGAGTGACAGGTCAATAGCAAAACTTGCAGCCTTGCGACATCTTCTTAACGGATCAACCGGGCGCGCACGCAAATCACGCACTCAATGAGAGCGCCCGCACACAATTGGAGCAGCCATGACCGAGCCCTTGATTCTTCAGCCTGTTAAGCCCGCAGACGCCTGCGTGATCTGGCTGCACGGCCTCGGCGCCGACCGCTACGACTTCCTGCCGGTGGCCGAAGCGCTTCAGGAAAGCCTGCTGAGCACGCGTTTCGTCCTGCCCCAGGCGCCGACCCGTCCGGTGACAATAAATGGCGGATATGCCATGCCGAGCTGGTACGACATCAAGGCGATGAGCCCGGCCCGGGCGATCGACCGCAATGAGCTGGAAGCATCCGCCGACCGCATCATCGACTTGATCGAAGAACAGCGAAGCAGCGGAATAGACGCCTCGCGGATTTTCCTCGCCGGTTTCTCCCAGGGCGGCGCCGTGGTCTATCACACCGCATTCCTGAAGTGGCAAGGGCCATTGGGTGGGGTACTGGCACTATCGACATACGCGCCGACCTTCAGCGATGAACTGGAGTTGTCCGCCAGCCAGCAGCGGATTCCGGTGCTGGCGCTGCACGGCCAGTTCGACAACGTGGTGCAGAACTCGATGGGACGCACGGCTTATGAGTATCTCAAGGCCCATGGTGTCACCGTGACATGGCAGGAATACCCAATGGAGCACGAAGTGTTACCCGAAGAAATTCGCGACATCGGCACATGGTTGAGCGAACGCCTGCGCTGACAATTGCGACAGGGGTCGCCCTTTGATCATCCCACTACGCCGCGCCCGTTTCTTGCATTACACTGGCCGGCGTACATTCCTTAACCAATTGATGAGATGACCGTGCTCAAAGCACTCAAGAAAATGTTCGGTAAAAGCGAGGCTGAGCAGCTCGCGCCAGTCCCCACTGCGCCGTCGCACGCCCCCGGTCATCGCAACGATGCCAGCCAGGCCGACCGCCAGACGCCCGCCACGCCCCCAAAGCAAGAACCGAAACCCGCTTCAGCTGCCGCGCCCGCCACCGAGCCGGCCCGCAGCGAAACACCGAAACCGGCCAAACCACGTCGCGAACCCAAGCCCAAGGCGCCGGTGATTCCCTGGAAACTCGAAGACTTCGTCGTCGAGCCGCAGGAAGGCAAGACCCGCTTCCACGATTTCAAACTCGCCCCGGAACTGATGCACGCCATCCACGACCTGGGTTTCCCGTATTGCACACCGATCCAGGCCCAGGTGCTGGGTTATACCCTCGCCGGCAAAGACGCCATCGGCCGCGCCCAGACCGGCACCGGCAAGACCGCCGCGTTCCTGATCTCGATCATCACCCAGCTGTTGCAGACCCCGCCGCCGAAAGAGCGCTACATGGGCGAGCCACGGGCGCTGATCATCGCGCCGACCCGCGAGCTGGTGGTGCAGATCGCCAAGGACGCCGCCGACCTGACCAAGTACACCGGTCTCAACGTCATGACCTTCGTCGGCGGGATGGACTTCGACAAGCAGCTCAAGCACCTCGAAGCGCGCCATTGCGACATCCTCGTCGCGACCCCGGGCCGCCTGCTCGACTTCAACCAGCGCGGCGACGTGCACCTGGACATGGTCGAAGTGATGGTGCTGGACGAAGCCGACCGCATGCTCGACATGGGCTTCATCCCGCAGGTCCGGCAGATCATTCGCCAGACCCCGCCGAAAAGCGAACGCCAGACTCTGCTGTTCTCCGCGACCTTCACCGATGACGTGATGAACCTCGCCAAGCAGTGGACCACCGATCCTGCGATCGTCGAAATCGAAGTCACCAACGTGGCCAACGAAAACGTCGAGCAGCACATCTACGCGGTGGCCGGTGCCGACAAATACAAACTGCTGTTCAACCTGGTCAACGATAACGGCTGGGAGCGGGTCATCGTGTTCGCCAATCGCAAGGACGAAGTGCGCCGCATCGAAGAACGCCTGGTACGCGACGGCATCAACGCCGCGCAACTGTCCGGCGACGTGCCGCAGCACAAGCGGATCAAGACGCTGGAAGGCTTCCGCGAAGGCAAGATCCGGGTGCTGGTCGCCACCGACGTGGCCGGTCGCGGTATCCACATCGACGGCATCAGCCACGTGATCAACTTCACTCTGCCGGAAGTCCCGGACGACTACGTGCACCGCATCGGCCGTACCGGTCGGGCCGGCGCCGATGGCGTGTCGATCAGCTTCGCCGGTGAAGACGACTCCTATCAGTTGCCGTCCATCGAAGAAAAACTCGGTCGCAAGATCAGCTGTGAAACGCCGCCGACCCATCTATTGCGGGCGGTTGAGCGCAAGCGTCCACAGTAAGCGCCGCCAAAACGAGAAGCGCAGCCGGCAACGGACTGCGCTTTTTTTTTCGCCCGGATATTGTTCAATAAAACTAAAAGTCCATAATGGACAAATTAGTTTAGAAACAATCTGCGGAGTCCGACATGTCCAGTACGCCTTACGTGATCGACCAAACCCAGGCCCGCGAGCTGTTGGCCCGGATCGATGTGCCGCAGATCCTGCGCAAGCTGTTCCGCGATCTGGCGGCCGGGCACGCAGTGCAACCGGCGCAGCAATGGGTGGAATTCCCCCAGGGCGCCGGAGACTTCATCAACTATCTGGGCGTGCTGGCGAAAGACGGCGTGTACGGGGTCAAGACATCGCCGTACATCGTTCGCGAACAAGGCCCGCTGGTGACGGCGTGGACGCTGCTGATGTCGATGCAGACCGGCCAGCCGCTGCTGCTCTGTGATGCCGGCGAACTGACCACTGCCCGTACCGCTGCGACCACGGCCGTGGCGGTCGATGCCCTCGCCCCGTTGGACGCCACGCGTCTGGCAATCATCGGCAGCGGCAAGGTCGCCCAGGCGCACCTGCATTACGTCAAGATGTTGCGCGACTGGCAGAACATCAGCGTGTACTCGCCGACCTTGAGCGAAGACCCGGCAACCGCCCGCCAGCTGCAAGCCCTCGATCCACGGGTGAGCATCGCCGACAGCCGCGAAGCCGCCATCGCCGACGCAGATGTGATCATGCTCTGCACCTCGTCCGCGGGCCCGGTGATCGACCCGGCAACCTTGAGCAAACCGGCGCTGATCACCTCGATCAGCACCAACGCACCGCGCGCCCATGAAGTGCCACCGCAAAGCCTCAACGACATGCAGGTGTTCTGCGACTATCGTCTGACCACCCCGGGCTCGGCCGGCGAGATGCTGATTGCCGGCGAACAGCATGGCTGGGACAGCAGCGCGATCATCGGTGACCTGGCGGATCTGCTCAGCGAAAAAGTGCGGCGCCCCGATTACCACCGTCACGTGTTTTTCCGCTCCATCGGTCTGGGCCTGGAAGACATCGCCCTGGCCAACGCCGTCTATCAATTGCAGCGCTGACACCGGAGATTTTCATGAGTCATGCAGATTTCATCATCATCGGCGGCGGGATTGCCGGCGCCTCCACCGGTTTCTGGCTGTCGCAACACGGCAAAGTTGTGGTGCTGGAGCGCGAGTCGCACCCGGCTTATCACTCGACCGGGCGTTCGGCTGCGCTGTTCACCGCCGCATACGGCACTCCGCAGGTTCGGGCGCTGACCCAGGCCAGCCGTGAATTCTTCGACCATCCGCCCAGCGGCTTCTGCGAACACCCGCTGCTGACTCCACGCGGAGAAATGACTGTCGACTTCGCGGGTGACGCCGCCGAGCTGAACAATCAGTACCTCAGCGCCAAAGCCACGGTGCCGGAAATGCAGCTTCTCAGCGCGGATGAAGCCTGCGCGCGGCTGCCGATCCTGCGCCGGGAGAAAGTCCATGGCGCGATCTACGACCCGACCGCCAGCGACATCGATACCGATGCGCTGCATCAGGGCTATCTGCGCGGCATCCGTCGCAACAACGGCCAGGTGCAGACCGATTGCGAAGTGATCGGACTGAGCCGCGATGCCGACGGCATCTGGCAAGTGCAGACCAACGGCCAGACCTTCAGCGCCCCCATCGTAATCAACGCGGCAGGCGCCTGGGCCGACAAGATCGGTGCCCTGGCCGGCGCCAAGCCGCTGGGCCTGCAACCGAAACGTCGCGCGGCGTTCATCTTCGCCGGCCCCGAAGGCGTGGACATTCATCACTGGCCGATGCTGGTCAGCCTCGACGAATCCTTCTATATGAAGCCCGACGCCGGGATGTTCCTCGGCTCGCCGGCCAACGCCGACCCGGTCGAACCGCACGACGTGCAGCCGGAAGAACTGGACATCGCCATGGGCATTTACCAGATCGAGGAAGCGACGACCCTGACCATCCGCCGCCCGACTCGCACCTGGGCGGGCCTGCGCAGTTTCGTGGCTGACGGAGATTTGCTGTCCGGGTTCGATCCGCAGGTGCCGGGGCTGTTCTGGGTCGCGGCCCAGGGCGGTTACGGTATCCAGACCTCACCGGCGATGGGCATGGCCAGCGCGGCGCTGGTGCGTGGCGAATCGCTGCCCGAACACCTCAAGCAATTCGGCCTGAGCGCCGCCATGCTCGCCCCTGCCCGCCTGGCCTGACCGTCCGCCCGGATGACGCGCCCGACGGATTGCGGCACACTCGCAACGCCCCCGGATCACGGGGGCGTTGACGTTGCCTGGAGCTTCACAGTTATGACCGCCCCTGAACAAACGCCCGAGCTGCATGACGCTGCGCTGGACAACTACCACGCCATCGCCGATGCCATCGCCACGCTGTTCTTTCCCCACGCCGAAGTGGTGCTGCACGACCTGCGCACGCAGAAGGTCGACTACATCGCCAACAACCTGTCGAAACGGGTGATCGGCGATGAATCGTCGCTGGAAGACATGCTCAGCGACGACGTCAGCGAACGGAACATCGGCCCGTACGAAAAGCTCAACTGGGACGGCCAGAAGATTCGCAGCCTGAGCACCGTGCTGCGCGACAGCGAAGGTCATCCGCTGGCGGTGCTGTGCATCAACCTGAATATTTCGCTGTTCGAGAATGCCAAGGCTGCGCTGGACCTGTTCCTCTCGCCGAGCAAACTGATTCCGCAACCGGACTCGCTGTTTCGCGATGACTGGCAGGAGCGCATCAACACTTTCCTGCACGCCTGGCTACGCGAGCGGCAACTGAGCCTGAACCTGCTGACCCGCGATCACAAACGCGAACTGGTATTGGCGCTGCACGCCGAGGGGGCATTCAAGGGCAAGAGCGCCTCGAACTATGTGGCCAATGTGCTGAACATGGGGCGGGCGACGGTTTACAAGCATTTGAAGGAATTGAAGGGCTGAAGATTTTGCGGTGAATCTGACGGCCTCATCGCTGGCAAGCCAGCTCCCACAGGTTTTGTGTACACCAAAAATCTCTGTGGGAGCTGGCTTGCCAGCGATGGCGGACTGTCAGTCGCCGTAGATGTCCGACTTGAAGTACTTCTCGGAAATCTTCTGATATTCGCCACTGGCACGAATGCCGTCGATGGCGCTGTTCAACTGGCTGACCAGCTCGGTGTTGCCCTTGCGCACCGCAATCCCCGCGCCCTCGCCCACGTATTTCGGATCCTTCAGCTCAGGCCCGACAAAGGCGTAACCCTTGCCGCGCGGCATCGACAGGAAGTCGTTCAGCGGGATGGTGTCGGCGAAGATCGCGTCGAGACGACCGGCCGCCAGGTCCATGTAGATTTCTTCGTTGTTGCCATAGCGTTTGACGTTGATGCCCTTGGGCTCGAACACCTCGGTGGCGTAACGGTCGGTGGTGGTCGCACGCTGCACGCCGACGGTTTTGCCCTTGAGGCTGGCGTACTGGTCATCGACGCTCGCGCCTTCCTTCATCACCAGCCGCGACGAGGTGAAATAGTACTTGTGGGTGAAGTCCACCGACTTCTTGCGGTCTTCATTGATGGTCATGGACGACAGCGCCATGTCGATTTTCTTCACTTTCAGGGAAGGAATCAGACCGTCGAACTCGCCCTCGACCCACACGCACTTGACCTGCATCTGCGCGCACAGGGCATTGCCGATGTCGTAGTCGAAACCGACGATTTCACCCTTGTCGGTTTTCGAGGCGAAGGGCGGATACGCCGCTTCGATACCGATGCGCAGGGTTTTCTCGGCGGCGAACGCGCTGCTGCACGCCAACAGGCTCAGCGCCAGACCGGTAATGAGGGGGAATTTCTTCATGTTCGTTCTCTCGCGGGTTGTTGTTGGTTTGGCAAGACGAAGAAGAGCAGCTGCAAGCGGTAAGCCTGGAGCTTCAAGCACGAGGCGATTTTTTGTACTTGTAAATCCATACTGGACTTTTACGTACAAATCGTCAATTGGGCAAAAGAGATTGCTTCCTGCTGTTGGTCAGGTAGGTAATCCATAGCATTTTCGGTGTTGCGGATGGCGCCTTCGCGAGCAAGCCCGCTCCCACATTGGAATGCATTTCCCTGTGGGAGCGGGCTTGCTCGCGAAGAGGGCCGGGAGAGCAGCGCAGAATCTACTGCTTCCAGCGATCCGCCGCCGCATGATCGCTGTCGCGACCTTCGACCCAGCGCGGGCCGTCGCTGGTGTTCTCTTTCTTCCAGAACGGTGCGCGGGTTTTCAGGTAATCCATGACGAAGGCGCAGGCGTCAAACGCCGCTTGGCGGTGGGCACTGGCAGCGGCGACAAACACGATCGGTTCGCCCGGTTCCAGCGCGCCGATGCGGTGCAGCACTTCCAGCTTCAACAGCGGCCAGCGCTGCTCGGCCTCCAAGGCGATCTTGCCGAGGGCCTTTTCGGTCATTCCCGGATAGTGTTCGAGGAACATCCCGGCGACATCGAGGCCATCGTTGAAGTCGCGCACGTAGCCGACAAAACTCACCACCGCGCCGACGCCGACATTTGCCGCGTGCATCGCGTTGACTTCAGCGCCAGGATCGAACGGTTCGGACTGCACCCGAATGCGCATGGCTCAGCCTCCGGTCACGGTGGGGAAAAACGCCACTTCGTCGCCGTCCACCACCGGCTCGTCGAGCTGGCAGAGGTCTTCGTTGCGTGCGCACATCAGGTTCTGCTCGCTGAGCACATCGGCGCCTTCACGC
This sequence comes from Pseudomonas glycinae, assembly GCF_001594225.2. GTDB lineage: Bacteria > Pseudomonadota > Gammaproteobacteria > Pseudomonadales > Pseudomonadaceae > Aquipseudomonas > Aquipseudomonas glycinae. Next base: position 3,337,958 of record NZ_CP014205.2, on the reverse strand, counting down.
TGAGCCAACAACGCACGAACATCATCGACGGTGGCGAAATCACCCTCGACCTTCACCGAATCCACGCCCAGCGCCTCACGGTAACGGGCAAAAAACTTCACGGTCAGGTTCATGGCTGCTCCGCCTGGAAATGCCCGCTCTTGCCGCCGACTTTCTCCAGCAGGCGCACACTTTCGATGGTCATGCCGCGATCCACGGCCTTGCACATGTCGTAGATCGTCAGCGCGGCGACGCTGGCGGCGGTCAGCGCTTCCATCTCGACACCGGTCTGCCCGGACAATTTGCAGCGAGCCACGATGCGTACCGTGTCATCGCCTTCGGCGCTGAGTTCGACCTTGACGCCGGTCAGCATCAACGGATGGCACAGGGGAATCAGGTCACTGGTTTTTTTCGCCGCCTGAATGCCGGCAATGCGCGCCACGGCGAACACGTCGCCCTTGGGATGGCCGCCGCTGACGATCATCTGCAGGGTATCGGGCAGCATGCGCACCAGCGCTTGGGCCGTCGCTTCACGGAACGTCACGGCTTTTTCGGTGACGTCGACCATGTTGGCGCGACCTTGGGAATCGAGATGAGTCAGCACGGGATTACTCCTGATCAGGAGCGTCGATTGTAAACCTGGGGGTCAGAATTGCGCACATAAAAAACCGGGCGACTTTGCAGTCGCCCGGTTCGGTTTGACGGTTACAGATGCGATTCGGCGTATTCGGCCAGGATCGAGCGAGGCACCCCTTGCAGGGTAATGTGCACCCCGTTGGGGAAATCCTTGAAGCGTTCGGTCAGGTAAGTCAGCCCGGAGCTGGTCGCGGACAGGTAAGGGGTGTCGATCTGTGCCAGGTTGCCCAGGCACACCACTTTGGAACCGGCGCCGGCCCGGGTGATGATGGTTTTCATCTGGTGCGGCGTGAGGTTCTGGCATTCGTCGATCAGGATCAGGCTCTGCTGGAAGCTGCGACCGCGAATGTAATTGAGCGATTTGAACTGCAACGGCACTTTGCTGAGGATGTAGTCGACGCTGCCATGGGTGTTTTCGTCATCCATGTGCAAGGCTTCGAGGTTGTCGGTGATGGCGCCCAGCCAAGGCTCCATTTTTTCCGCTTCGGTGCCGGGCAGGAAGCCGATTTCCTGGTCCAGGCCCTGCACGCTGCGGGTAGCGATGATGCGGCGATAACGCTTGCTGACCATGGTCTGCTCGATCGCAGCGGCCAGCGCCAGAATGGTTTTACCCGAGCCGGCGGCGCCGGACAGGTTGACCAGGTGAATGTCCGGATCCAGCAGCGCGTACAGCGCCAGGCTCTGATAGATGTCCCGTGGCTTGAGGCCCCAGGCTTCCTGATGCAACAGCGGTTCCTGGTGCAGGTCGAGGATCAGCAGCTTGTCTTCTTCGATCTCCTTGATCCAGCCGACGAAGCCCTGCTCATCAATGATGAACTCGTTGATGTGCACGGCGGGCAGGTTGTCGATCAGTTGGACCTGATGCCAGGTGCGGCCGTGGTCCTGACGGGTTTCGACCTTGCTCACGCGGTCCCAGAAGGAGCCGGTCATGTTGTGATAGCCGTTGGGCAGCAGGGACACGTCGTCGACCAGTTGGTCGGTGCTGTAGTCCTCGGCGTCGATCCCGCAGGCGCGCGCCTTGAGGCGCATGTTGATGTCTTTGGTGACCAGCACCACCGGTTTGCTCGGTTCGCGGGTGTGCAGGTCGATCAGCTGGTTGATGATTTTGTTGTCGTTCAGATGCTCGGGCAGAATCAGGTTCGATTCGGCCTGTTTGCTCATCAGAATCGACAGCAAGCCCTTCGGGCCGCCCTTGCCGCGCTGGATCGGCACGCCCTGTTCGACGTCATCGGGTGAGGCATCGCCCAGGGTCTTGTCGATCAGCCGGATCGCCTGACGGCACTCGGCGGCCACGCTGTGATGCCCGCTCTTGAGCTTGTCCAGCTCTTCAAGCACGGTCATCGGGATCGCGACGTGGTGTTCTTCGAAATTCAGCAGGGCGTTCGGATCGTGAATCAGTACGTTGGTATCGAGTACATAAAGGATTGGCTGGTTGGAGGAAGGGCTACGTCCGTGATCATCCATACTCGGTCACCTTTGTGGGAGCCATTCGACGCAATACCTCGGCGGTGCTGCGCCTCGAAGTGACTGCCGAATCCACCTGCACAGCTTTTGTCGGGATAGCAGGTGAACCGCACACAAAATGGGTCTTGGAAGACGCCACCTGTGTTGCAGGTTTCGGCGGTCTGACTTCGTAATACTCCAAAACCCGTGACAGAAAAAAGCACTTTGACGCTTTTTTGAAGTTTATTTTGCAAAGTGACGAAAAGCCCTTGGCGGACCGCCCTGCCCCCGTTAGAGTCGGAAGTCGGCCTGCATCAAATTCCGCAAAAAAATCACCCCAAGCCCAATGTTTCCGGGCTCTTGCCGTTTTTCAGCGAAACGCGTCCTGACAGTCTTCCCAGCCGATACCGCTTTGCGCGGTTTGTGTGATCAGCCACGGCAACGCGGTCTTCACTGGATCCTGTTTCATGTTGAAATTGATCACCCCGTGCCGCCACAACAGCATCAGGGTCAGCACCCGCTGCGCGCTCGGAGCGCCCTTGAGCTTGCCGGCGCCGTCCTGGGCATCGATGTCCCACAGCGCCACTTGCAGGCCCTGACTGTTGAAGAAGCTACGGGCATCGCTGCGTCGTTGGCCTTCCGGCGGACGGAACAGCGGCACGTAGTTTTCCGGCAGCTTGTTGCGGACCAGATCGGCACTGCGCCGCACCGAATCCTGCCAGTCCTGCCAGTGGCTGTGGGAGCGGAACTCCCAGCCCTGCACGCCGACGCACTGCTGCGAAAACGCCGCTTGCAGACTGCTGACGGAACGATCGGCCAGCCGCGCCTGAACATCCTTGCCCAGCATGAAAAAGGTGCCGCTCAGGTTCGACTTGCGCAGGTACTCGGCGAGCCAGTCGGTGTTGTCCGGTTGCAGGTTGGCGGCGCTGTCGAAACTCAGCAGAAACAAGCGATCGTGCATGTCGTCGCCGTTACGCTCGTAGTCTCCGAAATGATCGAGTTCGCTGCTGGTCTGCGGCGACAGCGCAGCCTTGCGCATCAGCTCATCAAGGTATTGCAGGTGGAAGATCCGGCTCGGTTCGGCCCACCTGGTGTAATAGCTTTCGTCGCTGACCACGAATTTGGCAGCCTGCTCGCGCAGGGTCGGCAGGTCTTCGACGAGGAAGCAGAACGAGGCATCCTGATCGCAGCTTTGCTGGGCAAAGTTGTAGTTGGCGAGCAGACGCTGCCACAGGCGCTCGCGCAGGCTGTTGATGGCGTCCAGATTGACCGTGCGCAGCCCCAGACGCTGGGCCAGCGCCGCTTCGTCCAGCGCTTCGGTGCCGAGCAGGCCGCGGGCGAACATCAGGATTTCCGCCCGCGAGGCGACGTCGAACAGGGTCGGATTGTCGAGTTTTTCCGGCCAGGTGCTGCGATCCAGCGTCGCGATATCGCCCGGCGCCGCAACGGCACCGACGCTCAACAGCCACGCGGTGAAAAAAAGAACAATGCGCAAAGGGTGTCTCCATAACAAAACCCGCGCCGCACTATAGCCGATCCGACAGTAATTCCCGCAGGCACCCAGATGATCGTTCCCACGCTCTGCGTGGTAACGCCTCCCCGGACGCTCTGCGTCCGCTGCCGGGGTGACGCAGAGCGTCACTGGCTGCATTCCCACGCAGAGCGTGGGAACGATCAGGGTTGGGTGGCACACCGCCGATCACCTATGGACGCGATAGCTGGAGTCATCCGCCCCAACCCCCTAGAATCGCCCCCACGATTAAAGGAGACGACTTCATGCTGATGGTGATTTCCCCCGCCAAGACCCTCGATTACGAAACACCGCCGGCGACCCAGCGCTTCACCCAGCCGCAATACCTCGACCATTCCCAGGAACTGATCCAGCAACTGCGCGAACTGAGCCCGGCGCAGATCAGCGAACTGATGCACGTGTCCGACAAGATCGGCGGTCTCAACGCCGCGCGTTTCGGCAGCTGGACACCGGCGTTCACGCCGGAAAACGCCAAACAGGCACTGCTGGCCTTCAAGGGCGACGTCTACACCGGGCTCGATGCCCAGTCGTTCAGCGAAGCCGATTTCGACTACGCGCAACAGCACCTGCGCATGCTCTCCGGCCTTTACGGCCTGCTGCGCCCGCTCGATCTGATGCAGCCGTATCGCCTGGAAATGGGCACCAAACTGGCCAACGCCCGTGGCAAGGACTTGTACGCCTTTTGGGGCACACGCATCAGTGAATGGCTGAACGAAGCGCTGGCCGATCAGGGCGACGACGTGCTGTTGAACCTGGCGTCCAACGAGTACTTCTCGGCGGTCAAACGCACAGCCTTGAATGCGCGGATCATCAACACCGAATTCAAGGACCTGAAGAACGGCCAGTACAAGATCATCAGCTTCTACGCCAAGAAGGCCCGGGGCCTGATGAGCCGCTTCGTGATCCAGGAAAAAATCAACGATCCGGCCCTGCTCAAGCAGTTCGATGTACAGGGTTATCGCTACAGCGCCGAGCAATCGAAACCGGATAATCTGGTGTTTCTACGCGATCACGCCCCCGAATAAAGCATGCCTAATGCACGACTCTTTATACGAAGAGTCGTGCAGCTCGCACGATGTCAAAAAACCCTCGCCACATTTCGCCATTTTACTGGCGCCAGAAAAACCTCCCTGCCTTTTCTAAGATTAGTTTCACTCGACACTGATCATTTTTTTCAGTAGTGGCACCTAAATTTTTTCACCGTAGTGGCACAAAACTATCTAACGTGATTTTTCGCCTGTTATTAAAGGTCGAAAACGAAATTGCTATCAAATTGATACTGGTGCCATCTCTGACAATATTTCAAGAAATTTCAGATTTCGCGATGAGCGGACAGGAACTTCGTCCGAATGCATAGCTCATACCACCGGTAACGATTCTCGCCGAGTTTGTACGAGATAACTTACGCGGAGCAGATAGCCATGTAACCAAGTTGTCACAGCAACTTGCCTAGATGACTAACTAGTCTCAAAGCAGACGATGGACAGGAGATACGCACCATTAATATCCCCTACAAAGGCCATGGCCGCGCCCTTATAAACGTGCTCGCCTGAGCACCCAACCGCTTGATTTACGGGACTTTCATCCTGACATCGAGCGCGCAAGACGATTGCACAAGAGTCTTCTCCAAAGAAGATCGGCTGCATAACAGGGCACGTCATAACAACAAGGCCTGGTTACGCACATCTTGAGTGCACTTATTTAGACACTCGAAACTTAGTATGCCTGCACACGGCATTGTGGCGCCTGTATGCCGCACTTTCGAGTGCACTAATGAACGCTGAACACCATTAACTCCGGCCCTCTAAGGCCTGATATATACAGAGGTAATTGCGATGCGCATCAGCATATTTGGTTTGGGTTACGTTGGCGCAGTATGTGCCGGTTGCCTGTCTGCTCGGGGTCACGACGTGGTGGGCGTCGATGTTGCCAAAGACAAGATCGACATGATCAACGCTGGCAAATCTCCCATTGTTGAACCGGGCCTGGGTGAGCTGTTGGCACAAGGTATCCAGACCGGCCGTCTGCGCGGTACAACCAACTTCGCCGAGGCGATTCGCGACACCGACCTGTCGATGATTTGCGTCGGTACGCCGAGCAAGAAGAACGGCGACCTGGAACTGAACTACATCGAAGCGGTGTGCCGCGAGATCGGTTTTGTCCTGCGTGAAAAGTCCACCCGTCACACCATCGTCGTGCGCAGCACCGTCCTGCCGGGCACCGTGGCAAACGTTGTCATCCCGATTCTCGAAGACTGCTCGGGCAAGAAAGCCGGCGTTGATTTCGGTGTTGCCGTGAACCCTGAGTTCCTGCGTGAATCCACCGCGATCGCCGACTACGACCAGCCACCGATGACCGTCATCGGCGAACTCGACAAGGCTTCGGGCGACGTTCTGCAGTCGCTGTACGAAGAACTCGACGCACCGATCATCCGCAAGGACATCGCCGTCGCCGAGATGATCAAGTACACCTGCAACGTCTGGCACGCCACCAAAGTGACCTTCGCCAACGAGATCGGCAACATCGCCAAAGCCGTGGGCGTCGATGGCCGCGAAGTGATGGACGTGGTCTGCCAGGACAAGACCCTCAACCTGTCCCAGTACTACATGCGCCCGGGCTTCGCCTTCGGCGGTTCGTGCCTGCCGAAAGATGTGCGCGCCCTGACCTACCGCGCCGGTTCCCTGGACGTCGAAGCGCCGCTGCTCAACTCGCTGATGCGCAGCAACGAATCGCAAGTGCAGAACGCCTTCGACATCGTTGAAAGCCACGACAAACGCAAAGTCGCCCTGCTCGGCCTGAGCTTCAAGGCCGGCACCGACGACCTGCGCGAAAGTCCGCTGGTGGAACTGGCCGAGATGCTGATCGGCAAGGGCTACGACCTGAGCATCTACGACAGCAACGTCCAGTACGCCCGTGTCCACGGCGCGAACAAGGACTACATCGAGTCGAAGATCCCGCACGTATCGTCCCTGCTCAATTCGGACTTCGATTCGGTGATCGACAACTCCGACGTGATCATCCTCGGCAACCGCGACGAGAAGTTCCGCGCCCTGGCCGAAGAAGCACCGCAGGGCAAGCAGGTGATCGACCTGGTGGGCTTCATGTCCAAGGCCACCAGCGCCGGTAGCCGCACTGAAGGCATCTGCTGGTAACTCGGCCCTAAGCGACAAGCCTCGAGCTGCAAGCCAAAGCGTTTCACTTGCAGCTCGAAGCTTGAAGCTTGTCGCTTAAAGCTCCCATCACCTTCGGATGACGGTCATGTCCAAGCTCAAACATTTTTTCCTGCAATCCGCCGGCTGGCTTTTGTTTCTGAGCCTGCTGATGGGCCTGGCCCTGATGCTGCCCACGTCCACGTTCGACTCCGAGTCGAAGGACTTCATTTTCCTGATTGGCGCCGTAGGTATCTGGCGCTACTCGATGGGTGCCACGCACTTTGTACGCGGCATGATTTTTCTCTACATCGTCTACCCGCACCTGCGCCGCAAGGTTCGCAAGCTGGGTAAGGCGGCGGACCCGTCCCATGTGTTTCTGATGGTCACCAGTTTCCGCATCGACGCGTTGACCACCGCGCAGGTTTACAGCTCGGTGATCCGCGAAGCCATCGACTGCGAACTGCCGACCACCGTGGTCTGCTCCATCGTCGAAATGTCCGATGAGCTGCTGGTCAAGGCACTGTGGGCGCGGATGAATCCGCCGGACCGGGTGAAACTCGACTTCGTACGCATTCCCGGCACCGGCAAACGCGATGGCCTGGCCTATGGTTTCCGCGCGATCTCCCGTCACCTGCCGGACGACCGCGCCGTGGTGGCCGTGATCGATGGCGACACCGTGCTCGGCGAAGGCGTCGTGCGCAAAACCGTGCCGTGGTTCCAGATGTTCGGCAACGTCGGCGGCCTGACCACCAACGAGTTCTGCGAAGTGCGCGGCGGCTACATCATGAGCGAATGGCACAAGCTGCGTTTCGCCCAGCGCCACATCAACATGTGCTCGATGGCCCTGTCCAAACGCGTGCTGACCATGACCGGACGCATGTCGGTGTTTCGCGCCACCGTGGTCACCAACCCGGAATTCATCGCCGACGTGGAAAGCGACTCGCTGCAACACTGGCGCCTGGGCCGTTTCAAATTCCTGACCGGCGACGACAAGTCGAGCTGGTTCAGCCTGATGCGTCTGGGCTACGACACCTTCTACGTGCCGGACGCCGCGATCAACACCGTTGAACACCCGCCGGAAAAGAGCTTCATCAAGGCCAGCCGCAAACTGATGTTCCGCTGGTACGGCAACAACCTGCGGCAGAACTCCCGAGCGCTGGGCCTGGGTGTGAAACGCCTCGGCGCCTTCACCTCGGTGGTGCTGTTCGACCAGCGCGTATCGATGTGGACCTCCTTGCTCGGCCTGACCGTGGCCATCATCGCCAGCTTCAAGTATGGCACCGCGTTCATCCTGGTTTACCTGCTGTGGATCGGCATCACCCGTCTGATTCTGACGCTGCTGCTGTCCTGCTCGGGCCACCGGATCGGTCCGGCCTACCCGGCGATTCTCTATTACAACCAGATCGTCGGTGCGCTGGTGAAGATCTACGTGTTCTTCCGCCTCGACCAACAATCCTGGACTCGCCAACCCACTTCCCTGACCCGTGATCTCGCCAGCTTTCAACGTTGGTTCAACACCTGGTCGTCTCGGACCATGACCTTCTCCGCCGGCAGCATTTTCGTCGCCGTGCTGCTGATGATGGTCTGACCTGCCCCTATTGAATTAACAAGGAAATCGCCCCCATGAATACCGCCGTCAACGCCAACGTAGTGCATGAATCCGAAGCCCAGCGTCAGCACGCCCGTGTGAAAATCCCGGCCAAGCTGCGCTTCTTCGGCCCCGACCGGACTCCGGTTGAAGCGCGGGTCCTCGACCTGTCCGCCGGTGGTCTGGCGTTCAACGCCGGACAACTGCCGCTGACCGTCGGCGAGGTGTACAAGGCGCGTCTGCAGTTCGTCATCGACAACCTCGGCCTGGCCATGGACGTTGAACTGCAAGTGCGCTCCTACGACCGCCAGACGGGTCGTGCTGGTTGCCAGTTCCAGAACCTTGAACCGCAGGACATTTCGACCCTGCGTCACCTGATCACTTCGCACCTGGCCGGCGACATCGTCAGCATCGGTGAAGTGCTGGCGACCCTGCAGCGCGACAACTTCACCAAGGCGCGCAAGGTCAAGGACGGCGACTCCGGCATGACCCCGTTCGGTCGCCTGAAAGCCGTGACCTTCAGCGCCGGTATCTTCGCGGTCGGCCTGGTGGCGGCGGGTTTCATTTTCAAATCGGTGTACAGCATGTACTTCGTCAGCCATGCGCAGGCCGGCCTGGTCAGCGTGCCGGGGATGAACATCACCATGCCGCGCGACGGCACCGTGCAAAGCCTGGTGAAGTCCGACGGCGTTGCCGCCAAGGGCGCACCGCTGGCGACGTTCAGCACCAGCATGCTCGACGTACTCAAAGGTCACCTGGAAGAAGATCAACTGTCCCCGGCCAAGGTTGAAGAACTGTTCGGCAAGCAAATGACCGGCACCCTGACCTCGCCGTGCGATTGCACCGTGGCCCAGCAACTGGTGGCCGACGGTCAATACGCGAGCAAGGGCGACGTGATCTTCCAACTGGTGCCGCGCAACACCCAGGCCACCGTCGATGCGCGCTTCTCCTATCGCCAGTTCGGCGACGTGCGTCCGGGCACCCCGGTGAGTTTCCAGATCGCCGGCGAAGACAAGACCCGCACCGGCAAGATCGTCAGCAGCACCAGCCTGAAAAGCGCTGACCTGTCCTCCGACATCCGCGTGCAGATCCAGCCTGACGAACCGCTGGACAGCCGCTTCGCCGGCCGCCCGGTGGAAGTCAACAGCGACCGTGGTCCGAACCTGAACTGGCTGATCGACAAAGCCATGGCTGCCGGTCTTTAAGTCGAGGACATGCCTGTGACGAGCCCTATCAGAATCCCGCCGGCCCCACTGAGCCTGGCCATGGCCATGGCAATCGCCCTGGCCGGTTGCGCCGGCCTGCCCGACCAGCGTCTGGCCAACGAAGCGCTCAAGCGCGGCGACACCGCGACCGCCGCGCAGAACTACCGTGCGCTGGCCGACCTGGGTTACAGCGAAGCCCAGGTGGGCCTTGCCGACATCCAGGTCGACAGCCGCGATCCGGAACAAATGAAACAGGCCGAAGCCACCTACCGCGCCGCCGCCAGTGTTTCGCCGCGTGCCCAGGCCCGACTCGGTCGTTTGCTGGTGGCCAAGCCCGGCTCCACCGAAGCCGAGCATCAGGAAGCCGAAAGCCTGCTGAAGAAAGCCGCCGCCAGTGGCGAAGGCAACACGCTGATCCCGCTCGCGATGCTGTACCTGCAATACCCGCACAGCTTCCCGAACATCAACGCCCAGCAGCAGATCGATCAATGGCGCAAATCCGGTTACCCGGAAGCCGGTCTCGCTCAGGTGCTGCTGTATCGCACCCAGGGCACTTACGACCAGCATCTGGATGACGTGGAAAAGATCTGCAAGGCCGCAATCAACACCACCGACATCTGCTACGTCGAGCTGGCCACGGTTTATCAGAAACGTGGCGCGCCGGAGCAGCAGGCCGAGCTGATCAAGCAACTGCAGGCCGGTTACAGCCGCGGCACCGTCAGTGCTCAGCGGGTGGATTCGGTGGCCCGTGTGCTGGCCGATTCGACCCTGGGCAAGACCGACGAAAAAACCGCGCAGTCGCTGCTCGAGCCGATCGCTCCGGGTTATCCGGCGTCGTGGGTCACCCTCGCGCAACTGCTGTATGACTTCCCGGAACTGGGCGACATCGACCAGATGATGAAGTACCTGGACAACGGCCGCGCCGCCGATCAGCCGCGCGCCGAACTGCTGCTGGGCAAGCTCTACTACGAAGGCAAACTGGTCCCGGCCGACGCGAAAGTCGCCGAGGAACATTTCCAGAAAGCCGTCGGCCGCGAAGTCGCTGCCGACTACTACCTCGGCCAGATCTATCGCCGTGGCTACCTGGGCAAGGTCTATCCGCAGAAGGCCCTCGACCATCTGCTGACCGCCGCGCGCAACGGCCAGAACAGCGCCGACTTCGCCATCGCCCAGCTGTTTTCCCAAGGCAAGGGCACCAAGCCCGACCCAGTCAACGCCTACGTGTTCAGCCAGTTGGCCAAAGCGCAAAACACCCCGCAAGCCGATGAGCTGGCGACCACCCTCGCCGCCCAGCTGCCGCCCGAGCGCCTGGCCGAAGCCCAGCGCCTGCTGCAACAGGAACAGGCGACCCGTGGCGCCCTGAGCCAGAACACGCTGCAACTGCACGCCCTGCAAGAAGAAGACGGCGAGGAAAAATTATGAAATTGAATCCCTTTGTGAAGGCCGGCATTGGCCTCACGTTCGCGTTGATCTGGTCTTGCCCGACCCTGGCCGCGATGACTGAATCGAAAAACTTCGGCCTCGAAGTGAAAATCACCGGTCAGTCCGAAGACGACCGCGACCTCGGCACCGCCAGCGGCGGCGACGTCAACGGCCTCGGCCTCGACCTGCGTCCGTGGGTCTACGGCGAAAGCGGCGCGTGGAGCGCCTACGCCATGGGCCAGGCCGTGACCTCGACCGACATCATCGAGACCGACACCCTGCAGCAGTCCGACGGTGAACAAACCACCGACAACGGCGACCGCAAGACCAAGAAAAACTACCTGGCGATGCGCGAATTCTGGGTCGGCTACAGCGGCCTGACGCCCTACCCCGGCGAGATCCTCAAGTTCGGTCGCCAGCGCCTGCGCAACGACGACGGCCAGTGGCGCGACACCAACATCGAAGCGCTGAACTGGACTTTCGACACCACCCTGCTGCGCGCCAATGCCGGTGTCGCCGAACGCTTCAGCGAATACCGCACCGACTTGAAAGAGCTGGCCCCCAAAGACAAGGATCGCCTGCACGCCTACGCCGATGCCGCTTATCAGTGGACACCGGGCAACTGGGTCGGCATTCGCGGTCACCACACCCATGACGACGGCAAGCTCGACTACGCCGAACCCGGCGTACCACGCGATTCGCTGGATAAAACCCAGAACGGCGACATCAGCTGGCTCGGCCTGACCGCCGACAGCGACGCCTACAACTGGCGCAATACCAACACCGTCAACTACTGGGGCAGCATCACCGGCATGAGCGGCGACCGCGACACGGTCAACGCCCTCAACGCCGATGGCACTCGTCCGGCGCAAGCCAAGCGCAGTGACAACGTCGACGGCTGGGCCACCGACATCGGTGTGCGCCTGCGCCTCGATCCGCAGTGGCAGGTCGGTGCGGCGTATGCCCGTGCCAGCGCCGATTACGAACAGAACGGCCTGGAAAGCAACCGCTCGAACTACACCGGTACTCGCTCGCGGGTTCACCGTTTCGGCGAGGCCTTCCGTGGCGAAATGAACAACATGCAGACCGCCACCCTGTTCGGGTCGTGGATGCTCAACGACCAGTACGACGCCAGCCTGATCTACCACAAGTTCTGGCGCGTGGACGGCAACAAGCCGGTGGGCAGCAACGGCATCAACGCAGTGGAAAACAACACTGACGACGTGACCGGCGCGATCCTTTCCAGCACCTCGTTGCCACTGCAGGACGGCAACAAGGATCTGGGTCAGGAGATGGATCTGGTGGTCACCAAGTACTTCAAGCAAGGCTTGCTGCCGGCGGCGCTGAGCCAGTCGATCGACGAGCCTTCGGCGCTGGTGCGTTTCCGTGGAGGTGTGTTCAAGCCGGGTGACGCCTATGGCAGCCAGGTCGATTCGTACATGCACCGCGCGTTCATCGACGTGATCTGGCGCTTCTGATGCTGACCGCCAAGGGAGTGCCCGACATGAACAGTGCCCGCAAAGGCTCACTCAGCCTGCTGGCCGGCGCGATGCTGCTGGCCTCGGCCGGCGCCTTCGCCAGTGTGGAACCGGCCAAACCCGCGACCACCGCGAAAGAGCTGCAACAGGCCAAGACCTACACCGTCAGCAGCGCACCGACCGAAGCGCTGGAACTGGCCAAGCCGAAATTGCCCGACCTCTCCGGCTACACCGCCGAAGCCGCCGCCGCGAAAATCGTGCGCAGCAAACCGGGCAAGATCAGCGTGCGCCGGATGATGCAGGAAGACGCCCTGAAGGACTTCATCGGCGGCGACAACAAGATGGCCGAATGGGTGGTGCGTCAGCACGGCATCCCGCAAGCGATCTTCGTCGACGACGGCTACATGAACCTGAAAGAACTGGCGCAGAAACTGCCCAAGCAGTACTTCAGCGAAACCTCGCCGGGCGTCTACCTGGCCAAGTTGCCGATCGTGGTCGGCCGCAAAGGCATCCTCGAAATCGACGGCCAGACCCAGGAGTTGCGTCTGTCGCAGGAGGCCGGTTCGTTCCTGGTCAACGACGGCCAGCTGTTCGTGCGTGACACCAAAGTCACCGGCTGGCGCGAGAAGGAAAACGGCCCGGCGACGTTCCGTTCGCCGAAGGAATTCCGCCCGTTCCTGCTGGCCTGGGGCGGCACCGAGACTTACATCGTCAACAGCAAGATGGCCAGCTTCGGCTACGCCAACAGTAAGTCCTACGGCGTGAGTATTTCCCAGTACACGCCGAACATGGCCAAGGTGCTCAAGCGTCCCGAGCCGACCGGCTGGATCGTCGGCTCCGAGTTCTCGGACATGTGGTACGGCTTCTACTGCTACGAGACCCGCGACTTCGTGGTCAAGGGCAACACCTACAAGGACAACATCGTCTACGGCATCGACCCGCACGACCGTTCCCACGGTCTGATCATTGCCGAGAACACGGTGTACGGCACGAAGAAGAAGCACGGGATCATCATTTCCCGTGAGGTGAACGACAGCTTCATCTTCAACAACAAAAGCTACGACAACCACCTCTCGGGGCTGGTGATCGACCGTAACAGCGTCAACAACATCATTGCCTACAACGAGATCTACAAGAACCACACCGACGGCATCACCCTCTACGAGTCTGCCGACAACCTGCTATGGGGCAACAAGGTCATCAGCAACAAGCGCCACGGCATCCGCATTCGTAACAGCGTGAACATTCGCCTCTACGAAAACGTCGCCATGGCCAACGGCCTGACCGGCGTCTACGGGCACATCAAGGACCTGACCGACACCGACCGTGACATCAAGCTCGACCCGTTCGACGCCCAGGTCTCGCTGATCGTGGTCGGCGGTGAACTGGCGGCCAACGGCAGCGGCCCGCTGTCGATCGATTCGCCACTGAGTGTCGAGCTGTATCGCGTGTCGATGCTGGCGCCGACCAAATCCAGCGGCATCAGCTTCAACGGCATCCTCGGCGAGCGCCAGGATGAAATTCTCGACCTGCTGGTGCGCCAGCAGAAAGCCGTGCTGATCGACCCTGTCGAACGCCAGACCGAATTGCAGGACTGAGGATAATTTTATGCACCCACACCTGATCAAATTACTCAGCCTGTCGGCCCTGACCGTGGGCATCCTGACGGCCAGCAACGGCGCCCGCGCCGATGAAGTCCAGCCACCGAAATTCACGGCCGAACCGTGCTGCAGCCTTTGCCCGGCCGCCCACGACGCGAAGAACTACACCACGCGCTACCAGCAGAACTTCACCACTCTGGTGCAGGCGCAGGGCGACTGGCTGTTCCGGACCCAGGAAGACTTGCGCACCGAGTTCAACACCACCCCGGCCGGCTACAAGCGCCTGCAACAGCTGCACGATGCCTTCAAGGCCAAAGGCGTCGAACTGGTGATCGTCTACCAGCCGACCCGTGGCCTGGTGAACCGCAACAAGCTCAATCCGGCAGAAAAAGCCGCGTTCGATTACGAGAAAGCGCTGGGCAACTACAAGACCATGCTCGGCCGTTTCGCCAAGATGGGTTACGTGGTGCCGGACCTGTCGCCGCTGACCAACGAGTCGCTGCCAGAGACCCTGCCCGCTCACGATTTCTACTTCCGCGGTGACCAGCACTGGACGCCATACGGCGCCCAGCGCACGGCAAAAATCGTCGCCGAGAAGGTCAAGCAGATTCCGGCCTTCGCCGACATTCCCAAGCGTGAGTTCGAAACCAAACGCTCCGGGCGCATGGGCAAGACCGGCACCCTGCACAACATGGCCGGGCAACTGTGCGGCACCAGTTACGCGATCCAGTACATGGACCAGTTCACCACCGAGCCGAAAGGCGAGGCTGGCGACGGCGACCTGTTCGGTGATTCCGGCAATCCGCAGATCACACTCGTGGGTACTTCGCACAGCGGCAAGAACTACAACTTCGCCGGCTTCCTCGAAGAAGCCATCGGCGCCGACATTCTCAATGTCGCGTTCCCCGGCGGCGGTCTGGAAGGTTCGATGCTGCAGTACCTGGGCAGCGACGAATTCCAGAAGACGCCGCCGAAAATCCTTATCTGGGAATTCTCGCCGCTGTACCGCCTCGACCAGGAAACCATCTATCGCCAGATGATGGCGCTGCTCGACAACGGCTGCGAAGGCAAAGAGGCGCAAATGTCCGCCAGCACCACGCTCAAGCCGGGCGGCAAACAAGAACTGCTGGTCAACAGCAAGAACCTGAACCTGCAGAACAGCAGCCATCAGGTCGACATCCGCTTCGCCGACACCTCGGTGAAAACCCTGCAAGCCACCCTCTGGTACATGAACGGTCGCCACGAGGACATCAAGATCGAGAAACCGGAAACCTCCGACACCGACGGTCGTTTCGCCTTTGAGTTGCGCACGGACGAAGACTGGGCCTCGCAAAACCTGCTGGCGGTCGAAGTCCAGGGCCCGGAAGCGGGCACCGCGCCACAGAAAGTCGAAGCGAAAATCTGCAAACGCAACGTATTCCCGGGCGCTGGGCAACAAACCGCTCAGGTCGGGCAATGAGGTCTGCTATGCGAAATCCGAAACTGAAAACCCTTTTGGCGCCGACACTGCTCGGGCTGGCGATCTTCGCCGGCACCGCGCAGGCCGCCGCACCACTGCGTCCGCCACAGGGCTATTTTGCGCCGGTGGATAAATTCAAGACCGGCGACAAGAGCGAAGGCTGCGACGCAATGCCGACGCCATACACCGGGCCACTGCAATTTCGCAGCAAATACGAAGGCTCGGACAAGGCCCGCGCGACGCTGAACGTGCAGTCGGAAAAGGCCTTTCGCGACACCACCAAAGACATCACCACACTTGAGCGCGGCACTGCCAAGCGGGTGATGCAGTTCATGCGCGACGGTCGCCCGGAGCAGCTCGATTGCACGCTCAACTGGCTCACCGCGTGGGCCAAGGCCGATGCGTTGATGTCGAAAGACTTCAACCACACCGGCAAGTCGATGCGCAAATGGGCGCTGGGCAGCATGGCCTCTTCGTACATTCGCCTGAAGTTCTCCGACTCCCATCCGCTGGCCCAGCACCAGCAGGAAGCCCAAGTGATCGAAGCCTGGTTCAGCAAAATGGCTGATCAGGTGGTCAGCGATTGGGACAACCTGCCGCTGGAAAAAACCAATAACCACTCGTACTGGGCAGCCTGGTCGGTGATGGCGACGTCGGTCGCGACCAACCGCCGCGACCTGTTCGATTGGGCAGTCAAGGAATACAAGGTCGGCGTCAATCAGATCGATGCCGACGGCTATCTGCCGAACGAACTCAAGCGCCAGCAACGCGCCCTCGCCTATCACAACTACGCCTTGCCGCCGCTGGCGATGATCGCCAGTTTCGCCCAGGTCAACGGTGTGGATCTGCGTCAGGAAAACAACGGTGCGCTGAAACGTCTGGGTGACCGGGTGTTGGCCGGGGTGAAAGACCCGGATCAGTTCGAGAAGAAGAACGGCAAAGAGCAGGACATGACCGACCTGAAAGAGGACATGAAATTCGCCTGGCTCGAACCGTTCTGCACGCTCTACACCTGTTCGCCGGATGTGATCGAGAAGAAGCACGGCATGCAGCCGTTCAAGACCTTCCGCCTCGGCGGGGACCTGACCAAGGTCTACGACCCGTCCCATGAAAAGGGCAACAAAGGTTCCTGACACTGACCGCTGATCGTTCCCACGCTCTGCGTGGGAATGCAGCCCGGGACGCTCTGCGTCCCATGCCGAAGCGGACGCAGAGCGTCCATTGAGGCATTCCCACGCGGAGCGTGGGAACGATCAGGCGCACTCATCACGAGCAGGCTCGCTCCCACATTTGCCCTGCGTCACCCTGTCGCACTTGTCTAGACAATCCCGCCTGTCGAAACAAATGGATTTAAAAATCTGTTTGTCACTTTTCCTGCTGTATCCTTCGCAAGCTTTCTGAAAGCGCGGATCTACCAGATCTATCAACAGACTTAGCGAGGAGCGCAACCATGCACGAGATTCCGAATCTCCCCTTCCCAAGCCTGCACGAAACTGAGCAGACGACCACGCAACAAGCCGGTGCCCAACAGCCCGAGCCGAAAGAAGCCGCCGAGAGCCGTCCGGCCGACAGCGAAGAGTAAGCAACACCCGCCGTACAGACCGTGTGGAAAGCGCTAACATGCGCTTTCCACACTGCCTGAAACCTGAGCTGCCATGTCCAAAGAATTCGATGAACAACAGGCCGAGATCCTGATCGGTGCCACCGAGAAGATGATCGAGATCTGGAGCCGTCTCTCGCCCGAGAAACAGGCTGCCCTGCTCGCCCGTTTCGGCAGCGAAGAAAACGCGTTGGCCGCACTGGTCACCACGCAATTGGTCGCCCCGGCCAAATAGTTTTACTTTTCCCCGCCCCAGACGCGTCCGCATCGGTATCATGAGCAGCCTATCTATTCTGCTCTTCCCGTGGATCGTTATTCATGTCGTCCTCTATGCCAGAACCCCAGCGCCCCCTGGCGGTCACGCTGCAAGTCGTTTCCATCGTCCTGTTCACCTTCATCGGTTATCTGAATATCGGCATTCCGCTGGCGGTGCTGCCGGGCTACGTGCACAGCGACCTGGGCTTCGGCGCGGTCATCGCCGGGCTGGTGATCAGCGTGCAATACCTCGCTACCCTGCTCAGCCGTCCGTATGCCGGCAAGATCATCGACAACCAGGGCAGCAAACGTGCCGTGATGATCGGTCTGGCCGGCTGTGGTTTGAGCGGTGTGTTCATGCTGATTTCGGCGTGGACGCCCCACCTGCCGCTGCTGAGCCTGATCAGCCTGTTCGTCGGCCGTCTGGTGCTGGGCAGCGCGGAAAGTCTGGTCGGCTCAGGCTCGATCGGTTGGGGCATCGGCCGGGTCGGTGCAGCCAACACCGCCAAAGTCATCTCGTGGAACGGCATCGCCAGTTACGGCGCGCTGGCCGTCGGTGCGCCGCTCGGGGTATGGCTGGTCAGCCGTTTCGGTCTGTGGAGCATGGGCGTAAGCATTCTGCTGCTCGCCAGCCTGGGATTGCTGCTGGCCTGGCCGAAAACCGCCGCGCCGATTGTGGCTGGCGAGCGTCTGCCGTTCATGCACGTTCTCGGGCGCGTCTTCCCGCATGGCTGCGGACTGGCGCTGGGCTCGATCGGTTTCGGCACTATCGCCACCTTCATCACCCTGTATTACGCCACGCAGCACTGGGATAACGCGGTGCTGTGCCTGAGCCTGTTCGGCGCCAGCTTCATCGGTGCGCGACTGCTGTTCGGCAACCTGATCAACCGCCTCGGCGGCTTTCGTGTGGCGATTGCCTGCCTGTCGGTGGAAACCTTGGGCCTGCTGTTGCTGTGGCTGGCGCCGGACGCGCACTGGGCACTGGCCGGCGCGGCATTGAGCGGTTTCGGTTTCTCGCTGGTGTTCCCGGCGCTCGGCGTGGAAGCCGTGAACCTGGTGCCGGCCTCGAGCCGTGGTGCGGCGGTCGGGGCTTATTCGTTGTTCATCGACTTGTCGCTGGGTATCACCGGGCCGCTGGCAGGGGCGATTGCAGCAGGCTTCGGTTTTGCCTCGATCTTCCTGTTCGCCGCCCTCGCCGCGCTGAGCGGTCTGGCATTGAGCGTCTATCTGTACCGCCACACGGCGAAATACCGCGAAGACTAGAAATCCACCTTGCCCCGCCCGGCCTTGATGCTGCCGCGCTTGGTCTTCGATTCGAGTCGACGCTTCTTTGAGCCCAGCGTCGGCTTGGTCGGCCGCCGCTTCTTCTCGACCTTGGTGGCGCTGAGGATCAACTCGGTCAGACGCTCCAGTGCATCGGCGCGGTTCTGTTCCTGCGTGCGGTACTGCTGGGCCTTGATGATCAGCACGCCGTCGCCGGTGATGCGACTGTCGCGCAGCGCCAGCAGCCGCTCCTTGTAGAACTCGGGCAAGGACGAGGCCGGAATGTCGAAGCGCAGGTGCACGGCACTGGAGACCTTGTTGACGTTCTGCCCACCGGCGCCCTGGGCGCGGATGTACGTCAGTTCGATCTCGGCATCCGGCAGATGCACGTTGTTTGAAATCACCAGCATGGAAAAGCGTCCCTGATCAGAACCTGCAGGATACCGCGAAAGTACAAAAAACCCGGCACTTGGCCGGGTTTGTTGTTTTTGCAACGACGCTTACTTGGCTGCGCTCGCTGCGTGCAGTGCCTGTTGCGCACCACGCTTGTTCTTGATCACGTAGCAGACCCACATGAACACCACCCACACCGGAATCGCGTACACCGAGATCTGGATGCCCGGGATCAGCAGCATCACGCCAAGGATGAACAGAACGAACGCCAGGCAGATGTAGTTGCCGTACGGGTACCACAGCGCCTTGAACAGCGGCTTCTGGTGGGTCTTGTTCATGTGTTGGCGGAACTTGAAGTGCGAGAAGCTGATCATCGCCCAGTTGATCACCAGCGTTGCAACCACCAGAGACATCAGCAGTTCCAGCGCATGTTGCGGGATCAGGTAGTTGAGCAGCACGGCCACCAGAGTCACCGCCGCCGACGCCAGGATCGAACGCACCGGCACGCCGCGCTTGTCGATCTTGGCCAGCGCTTTCGGCGCATCGCCCTGCTCGGCCATGCCCAGCAGCATGCGGCTGTTGCAGTAGGTGCCGCTGTTGTACACCGACAATGCCGCGGTCAGGACCACGAAGTTGAGGATGTGCGCGGCGGTGTTGCTGCCGAGCATTGAGAACACCTGCACGAACGGGCTGCCGCTGTAGGAATCGCCTGAAGCGTTGAGGGTTTCCAGCAGGCTGTCCCACGGAGTCAGCGACAACAGGATCACCAGTGCGCCGATGTAGAAAATCAGGATCCGGTAGATCACCTGGTTGATCGCTTTCGGGATCACGGTTTTCGGCTTGTCGGCTTCGGCTGCGGTGAAACCGAGCATTTCCAGGCCGCCGAAGGAGAACATGATGATCGCCATGGCCATCACCAGACCGCTGACGCCGTTCGGGAAGAAGCCACCGTGGGACCACAGGTTGCTGACCGAAGCCTGCGGGCCGCCATGGCCGCTGACCAGCAGGTAGCTGCCCAGGGCGATCATGCCGACGATCGCCACGACCTTGATGATCGCGAACCAGAATTCGGCTTCACCGAAGACTTTGACGTTGGCCAGGTTGATCGCATTGATCAGCACGAAGAACGCGGCGGCAGTGACCCAGCTCGGGATTTCCGGCGCCCAGTAGTGGATGTATTTGCCGACCGCGGTCAGCTCCGACATGCCCACCAGGATGTACAGGATCCAGCAGTTCCAGCCCGACAGGAAACCGGCGAAGCCGCCCCAGTATTTGTGCGCAAAGTGGCTGAAGGAACCGGCCACCGGCTCTTCGACGATCATTTCGCCGAGCTGGCGCATGATCATGAAGGCGATGAAGCCGCAGATCGCATAGCCGAGGATCATCGACGGGCCGGCGGATTTCAGCACCCCGGCCGAGCCGAGGAACAATCCGGTACCGATCGCGCCACCGAGGGCGATCAGTTGAATATGGCGATTTTTCAGGCCGCGTTTCAGCTCGCCTGATTGCGAGTTTTGTCCACTCATGAAAAAGGTCTCACGCAAGGTTTGATGATGTTCAGTAGACGTTGCTGCAAGGTGGCGATTTCAGCCAACCTTGATCAAACCCCAGCGCAGGCACCAGGAATTCAGCTTTTTTACAACGGTCATGCGTCACCTGTTTGTTTTTATCTGTGACGAAATCGAACCCGACACGCTTGTGACGCGGCGGAGTGAACAAGGCGGATAAACCTTGAGGTTTGCGCGATTACGCAGAGGGTCACAGTTAAAACGCGGCGCATTGTACACCGCTAACCCCCTGCTGCCAGACCTCGCCGGATCAGCGTGTCGGTTGCCGGGATTGCATGTGTCCACCCCGGGAGGCCCGGGCGGCTGCAAAATTTGAGTCAGGCCTTTGCAGGCCATCGGCGTGGACGATGGAAGATTCGCCCCACGTGGAGAAGTGAAAATGGATAACGGCGTTCATTGCGCCTCCTTCTTGTTATGCACCTGCACGACAGGCATGGGGCGCATCTCACCCTCCAAACGACACTGAAACAAGCGCGCCAGAGCGCTACGCAAGGCCCGGAGGGACTGGCTCCGGCAGATTTTCCTTACAGTCTGATAAAGACACCCGATTTACGGGTTTGCGACGGCCTTTTCGTAAATATTCACTGACAGTGCGTAACGTAAAGTTTCCACTCCAGACCCATCGAAGCCCGGAGCAGCGATTGACGTTAGCTGACTAACTATTTGAAAGGCGTTAAGTTTTTTGTTTTAAAACAAGAAAAACACGCCTGAAAAAAAGAAATAAAAAGTCCAAAAAAAAAAACGCCAACCCTAAGGTTGGCGTTTCTGTTTTCAGCTTGAAGCTTGCCGCTCGAAGCTTACAACTGCTTTATTCCGGCTTCTTGCGACCGAAACCCGGACGCTGGCCGGAACCGGCCGGTGCGCCACGGCGCTTGCCCGACGGCTTGTCATCATCAGCCAGCTTGATGCCCGGACGCTTCGGCGCCGGTTTGGCCGGACGCTTGGTGTCGACTGGGCGATCCGCCACCGGCGTACCGCGACCTTCGCCACGCTCGGCACGACCATTGGCCGGACGCGGACTACGCGGGCCACGCTCGCCATCCGGGCGCGCTGCCGGCTTGCGACCTGGACGCTCGCCTTCGATCTGCGGCTCGCGGACCGGACGCGGACCGGCGCCAATCGGTGCACCGTTGGCCGGACGCAGGGTGCGCACGCGCTCGGTACGCGCCATCGGACGCGACGACTTGCGCTGCATGCGGTCGAGCTTGTCTTTGCTCTTGGCGTTCAGTTGCGGCATGGCCACCGGGGTCAGACCGACTTCGGCGCTCAGCACGTCGACTTCGTACTGGCTCATTTCGCGCCAGCGGCCCATCGGCAGGTCGGAATTGAGGAACACCGGACCGAAACGCACGCGCTTCAGGCGGCTGACCACCAGGCCCTGGGATTCCCACAGGCGACGTACTTCACGGTTACGGCCTTCCATCACCACGCAGTGATACCAGTGGTTGAAGCCTTCGCCGCCCGGTGCCTGTTGAATGTCGGTGAAGCGCGCCGGGCCGTCTTCCAGCACGACGCCGGCCTTCAGGCGCTCGATCATTTCGTCGTCGACTTCGCCACGCACACGCACCGCGTACTCACGGTCCATCTCGTAGGACGGGTGCATCAGGCGGTTGGCCAGTTCACCGTCGGTGGTGAACATCAGCAGACCGGTGGTGTTGATGTCGAGACGACCGATGTTGATCCAGCGGCCTTCCTTAGGACGCGGCAGCTTGTCGAACACGGTCGGACGGCCTTCCGGGTCGTCACGGGTGCAGATCTCGCCATCGGGCTTGTTGTACATGATCACGCGGCGAACCGACTCGGCGGCTTCTTCGCGCTTGATGACCTTGCCATCAATGGTGATGGCGTCGTGCATGTCGACACGCAGGCCCAAAGTGGCGTCTTTGCCATTGACCTTGATGCGGCCGGCAGCGATCCAGGATTCGACGTCACGGCGCGAGCCGACGCCGATACGGGCGAGGACTTTCTGCAGCTTTTCGCCTGCTGGGCCGATTTCCTGGTCGTCTTTCTGATTGATGTCACTCATCTGGGCACCTCCCGGTGTGGTCTGTTCAGCGGCGCTGAATGAGCCGCTGAAGCGTTGAAATCTGGGTTTTCGGACGAAGGGATCGCCGAAGGGTCGCGAATCATACGCGGATGTGGCCGCGCGCGCATCAGAGACTAGTCGATCAGGGCAAGGTTATTTCTTTTTCCGCCGACCGGTGGCGCCGAGCTTGATCAAACGCAGCGCGGCTTCGGCCAATACAGTGCGCTTGTCGTCCTTGTCGAGTTTCTTCCAGGCCCGGATCTCACGCTTGCTGCGGCCGCAGCCGAGGCAGATGTCGTCGCTGAACTTGCAGACGCTGATGCACGGGTCCTTGGTCGAGCTCATGCTCAATCCTCGAACTCGCGGCGTTCGGCTTCGATGGCTTCGGCCAGGGCGCGGGCCTCGGCTTCTTCTTCGCTCAATTCTTCCTCGGCGGCGGGTTCGGGTGCGGGCTGCTCAAGCCGGGCGACGGCGGCCAGCAGCTTTTCCCGGGCTTCGGCCACGCCGAGTACATCGTCTTCCTGCTCGGGCTCAAATTCAGGCTCAAACTCAGATTCAGGCTCGAATTCAGTTTCGAATTCACCCTCAACCGGCGGCTCGACAGGATCGGATTCAAACCCGGTCGGCATCGATTCGCCGCCCACCCCGTCACGCAGCAAGTCGTCGAAGTCGGTCTTGATCCCCTCCTCCATGCTGTCCAGTTCCAGCAGCAGAGTGTGAAAACTGGTTTCCTCCTTCGGTTCTTCCGGCTCGGCACTGGCATCGGCCAGCTCCTGCAAGCCCGGCGGCACCGGAGCGTCGTCGAAGTCGAGCACCGGTTCCGCCTCGATCTCGCGCAACTCGGCCAGCGGCGGCAAGTCGTCGAGATTCTTCAGGTTGAAGTGGTCGAGAAACGCCTTGGTGGTAGCGAACATCGCCGGTTTGCCCGGCACGTCGCGGTAACCGACGATACGGATCCACTCGCGTTCCATCAGCGTCTTGACGATGTTGGTGTTGACCGCCACGCCCCGCACGTCCTCGATTTCGCCCCGGGTGATCGGCTGGCGATAGGCGATCAGCGCCATGGTTTCCAGCAGCGCTCGGGAATAGCGCTGCGGACGCTCTTCCCACAAACGACCGACCCACGGCGCGAACTTTTCGCGAATTTGCAGACGATAGCCGGAAGCGACTTCCTTGAGCTCGAACGCCCGGCCCTCACAGGATTTGCCGAGCAGGGTCAGGGCTTTCTTGAAGACCGGCGGTTCCGGGCGCTCACCTTCTTCAAACAGTTCATACAGACGCTCGAGGGATTGCGGCTTTCCCGAGGCCAACAGAAAGGCTTCAAGCAGGGACGCCAGCTCGCGGGGTTCAGTCAGGTTCATATCGGGACTCGTTATTCGGCTCGGGCTCGCACGTGGATCGCGGCGAACGGCTCATTCTGCACCAGCTCGATCAGGGATTCCTTGACCAGTTCAAGGATCGCCATGAAGGTCACCACCACCCCGAGCTTGCCCTCCTCGGCGGTGAACAGCTCGACGAACGGCACAAACCCGCCGCCCTTGAGCCGTTCCAGCACATCGCTCATGCGCTCGCGGGTGGACAGCGCCTCGCGGCTGACCTGATGGCTTTCGAACATGTCGCCGCGGCGCAGCACCTCGGCCATGGACATCAGGATTTCCTCCAGCGCCACGTCCGGCAACAGCTTGCGCGCACGGGCTTCCGGGGCGTCGAGCTTGGGCACGATCACATCGCGACCGACCCGACTCAGGCCATCGATGCCTTCGGCGGCAGCCTTGAACCGTTCGTACTCCTGCAGACGGCGGATCAGTTCGGCGCGCGGGTCGTCCTCTTCGTCCTCGACGGTTTCGGCCCGGGGCAGCAGCATCCGCGACTTGATCTCGGCCAGCATCGCGGCCATCACCAGGTACTCGGCGGCCAGTTCCAGGCGCACCGACTGCATCAGCTCGACATAGCCCATGTACTGGCGGGTGATTTCCGCCACCGGGATGTCGAGGATGTTGATGTTCTGTTTGCGGATCAGGTACAGCAGCAGGTCGAGGGGGCCTTCGAAGGCTTCGAGGAAGACTTCCAATGCATCCGGCGGGATGTACAGGTCCAGCGGCATTTCCGTGACGGCCTGGCCATAGACCATGGCAAACGGCAGTTCCTGCTGGGCACCGGCCTGGGGATCAACGGTTTCCACTGCGGACATTCAGGCCTCGGCCATGAATGGAGCCGGGTCGCCGCAACCGACGCGGATCACTTCCGGATCATCGCCGGTCAGGTCGATCACGGTGGAGGCCTTGATGCCGCCGGAACCGCCGTCGATGATCAGATCCACCTGATGCTCGAGCAACTGGCGCATTTCGTATGGATCGCTCAACGGGTCTTCATCACCCGGCATGATCAGAGTCACGCTCATCAGCGGCTCGCCCAGTTCGGCCAGCAGCGCCAGCGCGATGGGATGGCTCGGCACCCGCAGACCGATGGTGCGTTTCTTCGGATGCAGCAGCAGGCGCGGCACTTCGCGGGTGGCGTTGAGAATGAAGGTGTACGGCCCCGGCAGGTGGGCTTTGAGGATTCGAAAGGTCCCGGTATCGATCTTGGCGTAGTTGCCCAGTTGCGAAAGATCGCTGCAGATCAGCGCGAAGTTGTGCTTTTCGTCGAGTTGACGCAGGCGACGAACGCGCTCGATGGCGCTCTTGTCACCGATCTGGCAACCGATTGCGTAGGAAGAGTCGGTGGGATAGACCACAACTCCGCCCTTGCGGATGATCTCGACGGCCTGTTTGATCAGGCGCGCTTGCGGGTTTTCCGGATGAATCTGGAAAAATTGACTCACATTCTCTACCTGTTCAGACGGCGGCAATAACTGGGTCATGTTTGAACCGACACCACAGGGGTGGAAGGTCCTCCGGCACCGGCCGGTACTGGCCGATCTCGGACCAGCCACCAGGGCCATGGAAATCACTGCCGGCGCTGACCAGCAGACCGAACTCACGGGCAAGGATTGCCAGGCTGCCCACCTGTTCCGCAGGCTGATGACCATTGACCACTTCGATCGCCTGCCCGCCCGCTTGAATATAGTCGGCAATCAGCTTTCGGCGCTTGCTGCGGGTGAAATCGTAGTGCCACGGATGCGCCAGGCTGACCCAGGCGCCGGCGGCGCGCAGCGTACCGACGGTGTCTTCAAGGGTCGGCCAGTGCAGCTTGACGTCCCCCAGCTTGCCGGCGCCGAGCCATTTGCGAAACGCCTCGGCGCGATCCTTTACAAAACCTTCACGCACCATCCAGTCGGCGAAATGCGGACGGGCCGGGGCGTTGCCGCTGTCGCCCAGTTCCTGCTGGATCTGCCGCGCGCCGTCGAGCGCATTCGGCATGCCCTTGAGGGCGAGCTTGCGGCTTATTTCCTCAGACCGCAGCCAACGGCCATCGTGCAACTTCGCAATCGCCTCGACCAACGGTGCGGCATTGACGTCGAAACCGTAGCCGAGCACGTGAATGGTCGCCCCGCCCCAGGTGCAGGACAATTCGACGCCGTTGACCAGTTGCATGCCCAGCGCCTCGGCGGCCGTACGCGCTTCGGCGAGGCCTTCGAGGGTGTCGTGATCGGTCAGGGCCAGGACTCGCACGCCGTTCTCGAACGCACGCGCAACCAGTGCCGCAGGCGCCAGGGCGCCATCGGAGGCCGTGCTGTGGCAGTGCAAATCAACATTCACGGGGATGTGTTACCTCAAATCAGCTGGCGCTATCGCGCGCCCATATGTTTGTTATTATGCCGCCACATCCAGCTTCTGGCTCTCACTGTGAAACAATTCATCGATTTCATCCCGCTTCTGCTGTTCTTCATCGTCTACAAACTCGATCCACGTACCGTCGACGTTGCCGGCCATGAACTGACGGTAGGCGGCATTTACAGTGCCACCGCCATGCTGATCATCAGCTCGCTGGTGGTGTACGGCGCGCTCTTCATCAAGCAGCGCAAGCTGGAGAAGAGCCAGTGGCTGACCCTGATTGCCTGCCTGGTGTTCGGCAGCCTGACACTGGCCTTTCACAGCGAAACCTTCCTGAAATGGAAAGCCCCGGTGGTCAACTGGCTGTTCGCCCTGGCCTTCATCGGCAGCCATTTCATCGGTGACCGCCTGCTGATCAAGCGCATCATGGGCCACGCACTGACCCTGCCGGATCCGGTCTGGACCCGACTGAACATCGCCTGGATCGCCTTTTTCCTGTTCTGCGGGGCCGCCAACCTGTTCGTTGCCTTTACCTTCCAGAGCATCTGGGTGGACTTCAAGGTATTCGGCAGCCTGGGCATGACCGTGCTGTTCCTGGTCGGTCAAGGCATCTACCTGTCCCGTCACCTGCACGACGCCGATACCACAACGCCAAAAACCGAGGACTGACATGCTCTACGCCATCATTGCCACCGACGTCGCCAACTCCCTGGACGCCCGCCTCGCTGCGCGCCCGGCACACCTTGAACGCCTGCAGGTGCTCAAGGGCGAAGGCCGCATCGTGCTGGCCGGCCCGCACCCGGCGGTCGACAGCAATGATCCGGGCGCAGCAGGTTTCAGCGGCAGCCTGATCGTTGCCGAATTCGACTCCCTGAGCGCTGCGCAAGCCTGGGCCGATGCCGATCCTTACATCGCCGCCGGCGTCTACGCCAACGTGATCGTCAAGCCGTTCAAGCAAGTCCTGCCGTAACCTCCCCCTCGTAAAAGCCCTCAGCGCGATGAACCTTGTCCGTTCATCGCGCTCTCAATCGCTCATTATTCTCGTTTGCCGGCCGACAACCTGCCCAATATCCATTTGGAAACAGGAGTCGCGATGCGCAAGGGTCCGTTGTGTCTGATGTTGGTCACGTTGTCGATCATGGCGCCCGCCCATGGTGACGAAAGCACCGAGGGCGGCAGCTCCACGCCGCTTTCATTGAGCGCCGGCAGTCAGATCACCGAGTTGCAGCAGCGCCTGAAGGCCAGTGAGCAGCAACGGGAAGAACTGAGCAAACAACTGCAAAATGCCGACAACACCCGCGAAAGCGCCCAGCTCGCCCGGCTGCGCCAGGAGAACCAGCGTCTGAAGCTGCAACTCAAGGAGGCCCAGGCCAGCCCGCTGCCGCGCCTGCTGACCGAACAGCAGCAATGGTTCGTCACCGGGGCCGGGGTAGCGCTATTGGCGCTGCTCTGCGGTATCTTTGCCAGTGGAGCAAGCCGAAAACGTCGGCAATGGCTAAATTGAGTGAGTCATGAGCGAGCTGTTACTGATTGATGATGACCAGGAGTTGTGTGAACTCCTGAGTAGCTGGCTGAGCCAGGAAGGCTTTCAGGTCCGGGCCTGTCACGATGGCCAGAGCGCCCGCAAGGCGCTGGCCGAAACCGCGCCGGCGGCCGTGGTGCTGGACGTGATGCTGCCCGACGGCAGCGGCCTGGAACTGCTCAAGCAACTACGCAGTGATCATGCCGACCTACCGGTGCTGATGCTTTCGGCCCGGGGCGAGCCGCTGGACCGGATTCTCGGCCTGGAACTGGGCGCCGACGATTACCTGGCCAAACCCTGTGATCCGCGCGAACTGACCGCCCGCCTGCGCGCCGTGCTGCGCCGCAGTCATCCGGCCGCCGTGTCGACCCAGCTGGAGCTGGGCGACCTGAGCTTCAGCCCGGTGCGCGGCGTGGTCAGTATCGACGAAAAGGAATTCACCCTCACCGTCTCCGAAAGCCGTCTGCTCGAGGCCCTGCTCAAGCAACCGGGCGAGCCGCTGGACAAACAGGAACTGGCGCAGATCGCCCTCGGCCGCAAGCTGACCCTGTACGACCGCAGCCTGGACATGCACGTCAGCAACCTGCGCAAAAAGATCGGCCCGCACCCCGACGGCCGCCCGCGCATCGTGGCCCTGCGCAGCCGTGGCTACTACTACAGCCTCTGATCGTCTGTCAGTTTTGTCAGGTCGGCGCGAAAACGTGTTTACCCAAGCTTTACACAGCGCTGACCGCCGCTGACCTTGATCTCCGTAATCTGTACTCATCCGGAACGTACCGGGAACGAGACAAAGGAGATTCACCATGCGCAAGACTCTTATCGCTCTGATGTTTGCCGCTGCCCTGCCGACCGTCGCCATGGCCCTGCCACAGGATGGCGGCCCGATGGGTGGCCCGCTGGACGGCCCGCGCCATGGCGGTCAGATGCACGGCATGCACGGCAAAGGCCCGTACAGCCAGCTGGACCTGTCCCGCGAACAGCGCGAGCAGATCCGCAAGATCATGGGCGAGCAGATGCACGAGCGTAAGCAGACGGTCGAAAAATACCTGGAGAAACTCTCGCCAGCCGACCAGAAAGCCATGAAAGACGAGATGGCGGCCAACCACAAGAAGGCCGAGTCCGATGTCCGCGCCGTGTTGAAACCGGATCAACAGAAGAAATTCGACGAGATCCAGAAGAAACAGGCCGAGCGTCGCGCCGAATGGGCCGAGTTCAAAGCCTGGAAAGCGCAACAGCCGCAAAAGGCGCAATAATGTTCTAGCGTCACGCCCCGACCCAACGGCTCACCGCCGTTGGGTTTTCTTTGTTTGAGGATTTTCTGTGCGTTCATTGTTCTGGCGTATCCTCGCCAGCTTCTGGCTGGCCATCGCTCTGGTTGCAGGGCTTTCCATTCTGCTGGGGCACATGCTCAACCAGGACGCCTGGATCCTCAGCCGCCACCCGGGCCTCAACACCCTGGCCGCCGAATGGACGCAGACTTACGAAACCCAGGGCGAAAACGCCGCCCAGGACATCCTCGAACAGCGCAAGCGCCAGTACCACATCGACGTGCAAGTGCTGAATGAAAGCGGCGACCCGGTGGTGCGCGGCACCTTCCCTCGGCGCGCGGCGGCCTTCGAGGCGCGGCAGAACAACGATGACCGACGCCTGCCCTGGCGCCGTCTGACCGACGAATTCACCAGCGAAAAAAGCGGCGACACCTACCTCTTCATCTATCGCATCCCGCACCCGGAACTCGACGCCTGGCACCGCGAAAGCCTGCTCTGGCCATTGAGTGCGCTGGGCATTGCGCTGGTGGTGCTGACCCTGTTCAGCCTGCTGGTGACGTTCTCCATCACCCGCCCGCTCAGCCGTTTGCGCGGCGCGGTGCACGACCTCGGCCAAACCACCTATCAGCAGAACAGCCTGGCGCAACTGGCCAACCGTCGGGATGAGTTCGGCGTGCTCGCCAACGACTTCAACCGCATGGGCGCACGCCTGCAAAGCCTGATCGGCAGTCAGCGCCAGTTGCTGCGCGATGTGTCCCACGAATTGCGTTCACCGCTGGCACGGCTGCGCATTGCCCTGGCTCTGGCCGAGCGTGCAAGCCCGGAAGAACGGGAAAAACTCTGGCCGCGCCTGACCCGCGAGTGTGATCGGCTGGAAGCGTTGATCAGTGAAATTCTGGTGCTGGCGCGGGTCGATGCCGACAACGCCAGCGCCGAAGAGGTGGATCTGAATGCCTTGCTCGCCACCCTGCAAAAGGACGCGCAACTCGGTTCGCCAGAGCAGACCGTGCGTCTGGAGGCCGAGCCGGTGCTCAATCTGACCGGTTGGCCGACCATGATCGAACGCGCCGTGGACAACCTGCTGCGCAATGCCCAGCGGTTCAACCCGGTCGGGCAGTCGATTGAAATGCAGGCGTCACGTCAGGGCGAGCGGATCGTGGTCAGCGTGCGTGACCATGGGCCAGGGGTGCAGGCCGAACATCTGAGCCAGTTGGGCGAACCGTTTTATCGGGCGCCGGGGCAGACCGCCGCCGGGCATGGCCTCGGACTGGCGATTGCCCGGCGGGCGGCGGAGCGGCATGGCGGGACGCTGGTGCTGGCCAATCATCCGCAGGGCGGCTTTGTGGCGAGTCTTGAATTGCCGCTGGAGCCTGGGGCTGTTGTTCAGCCCTGATGGAGTCAGGCTTTACCCGGCCAGGCGCTGACAAACTCCGCCAGATCAACCTTCTCGGCCACCCGCGGTTCTTTCTGCGGTGTGCCGAGGTACAGGAAGGCAATCACCTCTTCGTCATCCGTCAGGCCCAAACCCTTGGCGACATGTTTCGAGTAAGCCAGATCACCCGTACGCCACACCGCACCAATCCCCTGCGCGTAAGCCGCCAGCAGAATCCCGTGAGCTGCACAGCCTGCGGCCAGCAACTGCTCGGCCTTCGGGTATTTGACGTGATCCTGCAACTTGGCGATGACCACGACCACCAGCGGCGCCCGCAGCGGGCCGTTGCGCGCCTTGTCGATCATCGCTTCGGTGACTTCGCCTTCCTGCATTTTTGCAGCTTCGGCCAGCAACTCGCCCATCTGCTCACGCGCCGCACCTTCGACGGTCAGGAAGCGATACGGCTGCAAATGGCCGTGATCCGGTGCGCGGGTCGCGGCGGCGAACAGCACTTCGCGCTGTTCGGCGGTGGGGGCCGGATCGATCAGTCGTGGAACGGAAACACGGTTGAGCAAAGCGTCGAGAGCCTGCATCGGCCACCTCCTGAAAAAAATGTCCGGCTATTCTAGCTGCAAGTGATCCAGACGCGTCGGTTTACATGCCTTGCACCGCAGGTAGAATGGCGCCCTTCCCACATCAACCCGAGCGGACTTCATGGCGTTGCCGACCTTACGGATCATTGGTTTCATCATCGGCATCTTCCTGATCACCCTGGCCATCGCCATGGTCGTGCCCATGGCCACCCTGGTGATTTTCGAGCGCACCGGCGATCTGCCGTCGTTCCTCTGGGCGAGCATGATCACCTTTCTCGCCGGCCTCGCACTGGTGATTCCCGGTCGCCCGGAACACATTCACCTGCGCCCCCGGGACATGTACCTGCTGACCGTCAGTAGCTGGCTGGTGGTGTGCATCTTTGCCGCGCTGCCGTTTTTGCTGACCCAGCACATCAGTTACACCGACTCGTTCTTCGAAAGCATGTCCGGCATCACGGCCACCGGATCGACCGTGCTCAACCACCTGGACGACATGTCCCCCGGCATTCTGATGTGGCGCTCGCTGCTGCACTGGATCGGCGGCATCGGCTTCATCGGCATGGCGGTGGCGATCCTGCCGCTGCTGCGCATCGGTGGCATGCGCCTGTTCCAGACCGAATCCTCGGACCGCTCGGAAAAGGTCATGCCCCGCTCGCACATGGTGGCGCGGCTGATCGTGGCGGCGTACGTCGGCATCACGATTCTCGGCAGCCTGGCGTTCTGGTGGGCCGGGATGAGCCCGTTCGATGCGATCAACCACGCGATGTCGGCGATTTCCACCGGCGGGTTCTCGACCTCCGACCAGTCCCTGGCCAAATGGACGCAACCGGCGGTGCACTGGGTGGCCGTGGTGGTGATGATTCTCGGCAGTCTGCCGTTCACCCTGTACGTGGCGACGCTGCGCGGCAACCGCCGGGCGCTGATCAAGGATCAACAGGTACAGGGTTTGCTCGGCATGTTGCTGGCGACCTGGCTGGTGCTCGGCACTTGGTACTGGTGGACTACCAACCTGCATTGGCTGGACGCGTTGCGCCATGTGGCGCTGAACGTGACGTCAGTGGTCACCACCACCGGATTTGCATTGGGCGACTACAGCCTGTGGGGCAACTTCTCGCTGATGCTGTTCTTCTATCTGGGCTTCGTCGGCGGCTGTTCCGGTTCGACGGCGGGCGGGATCAAGATTTTCCGCTTCCAGGTCGCCTACATCCTGCTCAAGGCCAACCTTAACCAGTTGATTCACCCGCGTGCGGTGATCAAGCAGAAGTACAACGGTCACCGCCTCGATGAGGAAATTGTCCGGTCGATTCTGACGTTCTCGTTCTTCTTCGCCATCACCATCTGCGTGATCGCCCTGCTGCTGTCGCTGTTGGGCGTGGACTGGATGACGGCGTTGACCGGCGCCGCCAGCACCGTGTCCGGCGTCGGCCCGGGCCTGGGCGAGACCATCGGCCCGGCCGGCAACTTCGCCAGCCTGCCGGATGCGGCCAAGTGGATTCTGTCGTTCGGCATGCTGCTCGGCCGACTGGAGATCATTACGGTGTTTGTGCTGTGTATTCCGGCGTTCTGGCGTCACTGATCGCCTTCGGCGCTTCCAGCAACCGCGCCCGGTAATCGCCGGGCGTGGTGTCGAACCAGCGGCGGAAGGCGCGGAAGAAATTGCTCGGGTCGGCAAAGCCCAACAGATAGGCAATCTCCAGCAAGGTCATGCTCGGCTGCGCCAGGTATTGCTCGGCGAGTTCGCGGCGGGTGTCATCAAGCAACTGCTGAAAACTGGTGCCCTCCTCCTGCAAACGTCGTTGCAAGGTGCGCTGCGACAGGTGCAGGGTCTGCGCCACCGTGTCGCGCTTGGGTTCGCCCTGGGGCAGCAGGCGGCACAACACCTGACGCGCCTTGTGTGTCACGCGGCTTTCGGAAAACCGCGCCAGATATTCCCCGGCAAACCGGTCGTGCAGCAGCGCCATCGCCTCATTGGCGGTGGGCAGTGGCGCTTCCATGTCGGCCCGTTCGAAGATCAGCGCGTCATACGGCGCGTTGAACACCAGCGGTGCATGGAAGGCTTGTTTGTAGGGTTCAAGGTCATCCGGCTCATCGCCCTGCACCAGCACTTTGCGCGGGTGCAGCGTGCGCCCGGTCAGCCAGCCGCACAGCGCCAGCGCGCAGGCCAGCGAGGCTTCGGCACTTTGCCGGGTCGGCGGCAGGTGATCGCCATGCACCGTCAGAATCAACGCATAACCTTCATCGAGCAGGCGAAAACTCAGGTCGGCACTTTCGGCGATGATTCGCTGATAACGCACCAGTCGCTGAAAACCTTCCGCCAGCGTATTGCTGGACATCAGTGCATAGCCCGCGACATGGAACGAAGCCGGTCGCACCACCTTGCCCATGTTCAGGCCGATGGCGGGATTGCCGGACAGCTCGACCGCCCGTTGCCACAGTCGGGTCATGGAATCCTGCGGGAAGCGCGCGTCCGGATCCTCCAGCGCCGCGTAGTCGAGCCCCAGCTGTCTGAACAAAACCCGGCAATCCAGGCCGTCCATTTCCAGTGCCTTGACAATCCCCATCGCCCAGCTTGCAGAAGTCGTTCGTTCGCTCATGGCGTTTTTTCTTGGATGACATGGTGAGCCGCATACTACGGCCGATTTCCCAAGGATAGTAAAGTGGCGCCGATTGTCACTGGCCGACGCCAATGATCACTCTAGACTCAAATAAGCTACCCGCCGAACAACTTGCAATCAGAACAATAACCACAGAGATCGCAGTCGTGGAAACCCTCAAGCCTTTCAACAGCTTCGCCGAGTTCTATCCGTATTACCTCAGCGAGCACAGCAACAGCACCTGCCGTCGCCTGCATTTCATCGGCACGACACTGGTGATCTTCATTCTCGCCCTGACCATCGCCAAGGGCGCCTGGCTGCTGTTGCTTGCCTTGCCGCTGGCCGGCTACAGCTTTGCCTGGGTCGGCCATTTCTTTTTCGAGAAAAACCGCCCGGCCACCTTCCAGCACCCGTTCTACAGCCTGCTCGGCGACTTCGTCATGTACCGCGACATGATCCTGGGCCGCGTGCCGTTCTAGAAATTCCGACCAAGAGGACTGCCATGAGTGCCACTGCCCGTTTCACCCACATGAAGGACGGTACACAGGAAGACTGGGCGATCATTGCGGCGGATTTCAGCGCCTACGCCCGCCAATTGTCCGGCCGGATCGTGGCGCACCTGAAACTGCTAGAAGGCGATTTCGGCGGTTTCCCGGTGGATCGCCTGACCCACTCGCTGCAAACCGCGACCCGCGCCTTTCGCGACGGACGCGACGAGGAATACGTGGTCTGCGCGCTGCTCCACGACATCGGCGACACCCTTGGCTCCTACAATCACCCGGACATCGCCGCCGCCATTCTCAAGCCGTTCGTCAGTGCCGAAAACCTGTGGATGGTGGAAAAGCACGGGATCTTCCAGGGCTACTACTTCTTCCATCACCTGGGCATGGATCGGCACCTGCGCGAGCAGTTCAGCGACCACCCGCAGTTTCTGGCGACCGCGGAGTTCTGCGCAAGATACGACGCGGCGGCGTTCGACCCCGAGTACGACACCCTGCCGCTGAGCTTCTTCGAGCCGATGATGGAAAGGCTGTTTGCCCAGCCGAAAAACTCGATCTACAAAGCGGCGATGGAAGAGCACACCCCGGCCTGATGTTGTCTGCACCGGCCTCATCGCTGGCAAGCCAGCTCCCACAGGTTTTTTGGGGTGTACACAAAGGCTACGTACACCTTCGACCACTGTGGGAGATTCTATGTTGCAGGGGAACCCTGCAACCTTAAATTGGGTTGGTATTCGCTCTGATTTTTCATGAGGGCGAATGCCACCCGGCAAAGCTTACGGGCGAGGATGACCAAAGCCTGAGTTCTGGCTAGACCTCTTGCCAGATAGGATTCATAGAACGGTTTCCAAACAGGGGACCTCGTATAACTTCGTATAATGTATGCTATACGAAGTTATTACGTAATCTGTACTCATCCGGCACTGTCGCTATTAAGCTCCACCGTCCAGCGACCGTTATGCTTGCGTACCAGCACATCCGGGATAACGTACTCCGGCTCGCCGGTCTGGATCGATTGACCGGGTCTGGGATCGAGCGACTGAATCAGGTTTACCGCCTCTTTCAGCACCTCTTCTTTCAGTCGGGTAACGCGCATCAACGTGCGGAAATCGTGGTTGGCCAGCAGATCAAGGTGATCGCAGATAATGAGCCGCGCCTTTTCCAGCCCCGGCGTGGATTTGTCGAATGGTGAACGCTGGATGAGCAGACAGCGAGCTGATGCGCCGGCACATTCTGCCCAACGCCATGACCTCCACCCTCACCTACCTGCCGTTCATTCTGACCGGCGCCATTGCCACCCTCACCGCGCTGGATTTTCTCGGCTTCGGCATGCCCGCCGGCACCGCATCGCTGGGGGCGTAATAACTTCGTATAGCATACATTATACGAAGTTATACGAAAGGAATGGGAAAAAACACATCCGCCACTCTCCTATTTCGATCCTATATACGGCTATTAAGACCTAGCAAACACAAGAAAGGCCAGCGCCCCCCCTAAAGCTGGCCATTTTCAAAAAGCAATATACTCCCAACAGAAAAAGAGGTGACAGATTTAACTTTGATTCAGAAAATTCTCGCCATAATTTCATGCTCAATTTTATTTCCCGACTCAGTTTTTGCCAAACTAACTACTGAGCAAGAGGCCGCAAAAGAAAAAGGCATTTTACTTCACCAACAAAGTGACTGGTACGACTCCCAACCGCTACTCAAAATTGCGGCAGAGAGTGGAGATAGTGTTGCACAGTACTATCTAGGAGAAGCCATTCGTCTTAGTAAACGCTACATAACAGAAGACGCAAAGAAATGGTACGAGGCAGCAGCCAGCCAAGGTGACCTTTACGCAATGCTACGTCTAAGCAATACAGATGATCTATGTAAAGAAATGGGTAGCTGTGCCGGGAAAAGTGGTGAAGAGTGGCGAGAGCATGCTTTGAGGATTGCAAAAGAACGTGCCGAAAAAGGTGATTCTGAAGCAATGACTGTTTTATTCACAGCGAAGCAAGGTTTGGAGTGGCTGGAAAGAGCGGCAAACGCTGGTAACGGGTTTGCCCAGAAAGTCCTTGCAGGGGTTTACCAAGACGGTGGCGGATGGTTCCTGACTCCAGGTAGTCGCGAGAAAGCTGTTGAGAAATGGTTTAAAGCCTCAGCCGAGAGTGGTTATGCGCCTGGCATGTATCTTTATGCAAACTTCTTGTATGAACACAACGCAAGTAAAGAAGAAGTTGGATACTGGATTGAGAAGGCTGCTGAGATGGGCCATATCGATGCTGCGGGTGGGTATGCTTTGACGGTAGCCCATCTTCCTGACAGCTACGGTTTTCCATTGGATTTAGTGAAAGCTTACGGAATAACCTACCTTATCTCGAAACTAGAGGGTGGTGGAGTCGCTCCGGAAGATGCTCGCAGAAGCCTCCCAGAAATAGCAGAAAAAATGACTCCAGAAGAAATTAACAAAGGAATTTCTTTCGCAAGAGAGTGGGAAACAGAGCATCCTGCTCTATCTTATTTTTTCCCACCTTACGGCTACTGAAGTATGGGTTACAGATTTATTTGCTCAGCCCCTCCACGGAGCACTGGGCGAAACCCAGTGCCGCACTGGTGAAAGCCAATAAGTTGGTCAAAGCGCCAGGGGCAAGAAAGTCGCGACCTTTATAGAGGCCCGCAAGACCGTAGTGTTGCACTGATGAACATCCGGCGAGCGATGCTCGATCCTCGCCGGGGACTCGTCAAACCTTTTGATTACGCAACCGCCACCCTCACCTGCCTCTCCAGCTCCACCTTCAACCCCGGCTCCAGCTTCAACTGCCGCGCCAGTTCATCCAGATAGCTCTTCTCCATGAAGTTCTCCTCATCCACCATCATCACGCTCGCCACGTACATCTCGGCGGCCATTTCCGGTGTGCTTGCCGCGCGGGCGACGTCGGTGGGGTCGAGGGGTTTGTTGAGTTCGGCGTGGAGCCAGTGTTTGAGCTCCTGATCGTTGTCGAGTTTGGTGAACTCGCCTTCGATCAGTTGGCGTTCGCGGTCGTCGATGTGGCCGTCGGCCTTGGCGGCGGCGACCAGGGCTTTGAGGATCGCCTGGCTGTGTTGTTCGACTTGCGCCGGTGGCAGGCGATCGACGGTTTGCGGTTGGCTTTGTGGGGCAGTGCCTTTTTGGGCGTTCCAGTTGCCGTAGGCTTTGTAGGCGATCACGCCCAGTGCGGCGAGGCCGCCGTAGAGGGCGACTTTACCGCCGACCTTGCGGGCCTTTTTACTGCCCAGCAGCAGGCCCATGGCCCCGGCCGCCAAGGCACCGCCGCCTGCGCCTGACAGCAAGCCGCCGAGTGCGCCGTTACTGGAAGATCCGCCCAGCAAGCCGCCCAAACCACCGGCAGCCGGTTTGTTCTGCGCCCCGCCCGCCTTGTTCTGCAGCAGATCCTGGCCGGACTTGAGGAGTTGATCGAGCAATCCACGGGTGTTCATGTTCCGTCTCCAAGCAGGGGGTTATCCGGATCAATAAGGCCCTCAGCCTAGTTCGAAAGTGCCCGTCACTTGGGTGCGAGTGTGCTTCCAGATGTTGCCTGGCCCACCGCAGCCCTTCGCGAAAATAGATATACACTCGAGGCAATCTATAAAAACCGCCCACCGGGTAAACCTTCCATGATGACCTTGCGTCAGATCCGCCATTTCATCGCCGTGGCCGAGACCGGCTCGATCTCCGCCGCTGCGCAAACCGCGTTCATTTCCCAATCGACCCTGACCCTGGCCATCCAGCAACTGGAGGAAGAGATCGGCGTCAGCCTGTTCAATCGCCACGCCAAGGGTATGACGCTCACCCATCAGGGCCACCAGTTCCTGCGCCAGGCGCACCTGATTCTGGCGACCGTGGACAACGCCAAACGCAGCCTGCAACAGAGTACCGATCAGGTCGCCGGGCAGTTGATCGTCGGGGTGACCAGTCTGGTGGCCGGTTATTACCTGGCGGATTTGCTCACCCGTTTTCAGCGCGCCTATCCCAATGTCGAGATCCGGGTGATGGAGGACGAGCGGCCGTACATCGAGCATCTGCTGGTCAGCGGCGAGATCGATGTAGGGGTGCTGATCCTCTCCAACCTCGAAGACCGCCACGCGTTGCAGACCGAAGTGCTGACCCACTCACCACATCGTTTGTGGCTGCCGGCCCAGCATCCGCTGCTGGAACACGACAGTATCAACCTTGCCGATGTCGCCCGGGAGCCGTTGATTCAACTGAACGTCGACGAGATGGATCGCAACGCCCAACGCCTGTGGCGCGGCGCCGGACTACAACCGAAGATCACCCTCAGAACCGCGTCCACCGAAGCAGTACGAAGTCTGGTGGCAGCGGGGCTCGGCGTGTCGATCCAGCCGGACATGACCTACCGACCGTGGTCGCTGGAAGGCGACATCATCGAGGCGCGACCAATTGCCGACCTCAACCAGACCCTCGACGTCGGTCTGGCCTGGCGTCGCGGCACCGCCCGCCCCGCGCTGGTCGATCCGTTCCTGACTGTGGCCCGCGAGCAGCCGCACGGCGGACGCAAGCCATCTATTTAATCGAATGCCACCTTCAGTATTTAGAATTTGTCGACCCCGGAGCCGCGCACTAGTCTTGCTGCATCTATAAGACGGTCGGCTCCCGGAACAGGGAGCAACATGGCCATACAAGAAAAGAGATCACGGAAAATGGCTGGCGCGCAGACCCACATGCACACCGCGTTGCTGATCGACGGCGAACTGGTCGCTGGCCAGGGTTTTGTCGAACCGATCCTCAAACCGGCCACCGGCGAAGTCCTGACTCAGATCGCCGAAGCCAGCACCGAGCAAGTCGAAGCCGCCATCCTTGCCGCCCACAGCGCCTTTGCCGAGTGGTCGCGCACCACCCCGCAACAACGTTCGAACCTGCTGCTGGAAATCGCCAACGCCGTCGAAAAACACGCCGATCACCTCGCCCGTCTCGAAGCCCTGAACTGCGGCAAGCCGCTGCATCTGGCGCGGCAGGACGATTTGACCGCCACGGTCGATGTGTTTCGCTTCTTCGCCGGCGCCGTGCGCTGCCAGACCGGCCAGCTCAGCGGCGAATACGTGCCGGGCTACACCAGCATGGTGCGCCGCGATCCGATTGGCGTCGTCGCCTCGATTGCACCGTGGAACTACCCGATCATGATGGCCGCGTGGAAGATCGCCCCGGCCCTCGCCGCCGGCAATACGCTGGTGTTCAAACCGTCCGAGCACACGCCGCTGTCGATTCTGGCACTGGCTCCGGCGTTGGCCGAAATCCTGCCGCGCGGGGTGATCAACATTGTCTGCGGTGGCGGCGAAGGGGTTGGCAGTCACTTGGTCGGGCATCCGAAAGTGCGCATGGTGTCGCTGACCGGCGATATCGTCACCGGCCAGAAAATCCTCCAGGCCGCCGCAAAAACCCTTAAACGCACCCACCTCGAACTCGGCGGCAAGGCTCCGGTGATCGTCTGCAACGACGCCGACCTCAAAGCCGTGGTCGAAGGCGTGCGTACTTATGGCTATTACAACGCCGGGCAGGATTGCACGGCGGCTTGCCGGATTTACGCCCAGGCCGGGATTCACGACAAATTGGTGGCCGAACTCGGCGCGGCGGTCAGCAGTCTGCGTTTTGCCGGCAAACGCGATGCGGATAACGAAATCGGCCCGCTGATCAGCACCCGTCAGCGCGACCGCGTGGCCAGCTTCGTCGAGCGCGCCCTCGGCCAGCCGCACATCGAGCGGGTGACCGGCGCGGCGGTGCATTCCGGCGCCGGGTTCTTCTATCAGCCAACCCTGCTGGCCGGTTGCAAACAGAGCGATGAAATCGTCCAGCGCGAAGTGTTCGGCCCGGTGGTGACCGTGACCCGCTTCGACGAACTGGCGCAAGCGGTGGACTGGGCCAATGACTCCGAATATGGCCTCGCCTCGTCGGTCTGGACCCAGAATCTGGACAAGGCAATGCAGGTCGCCGCACGCCTGCAATACGGCTGCACCTGGATCAACAGCCATTTCATGCTGGTCAGCGAAATGCCCCACGGCGGCCTGAAACGCTCCGGCTACGGCAAAGACTTATCCAGCGATTCGCTACAGGACTACAGCGTGGTGCGGCACATCATGGCCCGCCATGGCCAGCATCTCTGACTACGCTAATAACAAGCCGCTAACGGCATGCTTCACCGCGTTCACAACTGCCCCGACCATAATTTAAAGAAGAGGGTTCACCATGTTCGTGCACAAGACCGCACTGTTCAGTGCAATCACCACGGCCCTGCTGGCCAGCGCCAGCCTGCAGGCTGCCGAGCCGCTGAAAGCCGTCGGCGCCGGCGAAGGCCAGCTGGATATCGTCGCCTGGCCCGGCTACATCGAACGCGGTGAAAGCGACAAGGCCTACGACTGGGTGACCGGTTTCGAGAAGGAAACCGGCTGCAAGGTCAATGTGAAAACCGCCGCCACCTCTGACGAAATGGTCAGCCTGATGGCCAAGGGCGGTTACGACCTGGTGACGGCGTCGGGCGATGCGTCGTTGCGGTTGATCGTCGGCAAGCGTGTGCAGCCGATCAACACCGCGTTGATCCCGAATTGGAAGTCCCTCGACCCGCGCCTGAAAGACGCGCCGTGGTACGTGGTCAACAACCAGACCTACGGCACCCCGTACCAGTGGGGCCCGAACGTGCTGATGTACAACACCAACGTCTTCAAGACTGCGCCGACCAGCTGGAACGTGGTGTTCGACGCGCAGAACCTGCCCGACGGCAAGCCGAACAAGGGCCGCGTGCAGGCTTACGACGGCCCGATCTACATCGCCGATGCGGCGCTCTATCTGAAGTCCACCAAGCCTGAGCTGGGGATCAAGGATCCGTACCAACTCACTGAAGATCAGTACAAGGCGGTGCTGGAACTGTTGCGCGCCCAGCAGAAGCTGATCCACCGCTACTGGCACGACACCACCGTGCAGATGAGCGACTTCAAGAACGAAGGCGTGGTCGCGTCCAGCGCCTGGCCGTACCAGGTCAACGGCTTGATCAACGAGAAACAGCCGATCGCGTCGACCGTGCCGAAAGAAGGCGCCACCGGTTGGGCCGACACCACCATGCTGCACGCCGAGGCCAAGCACCCGAACTGCGCGTACAAGTGGATGGACTGGTCGCTGCAGCCGAAAGTCCAGGGTGATGTGGCGGCATGGTTCGGTTCGTTGCCGGCGGTTCCGGCGGCTTGCCAGGGTAGCGAGCTGCTGGGGGCCGAGGGGTGCAAGACCAACGGGTTCGATCAGTTCGACAAGATCGCTTTCTGGAAAACCCCGCAGGCTGAGGGTGGGAAGTTTGTGCCGTATAGCCGGTGGACGCAGGACTACATTGCGATTATGGGCGGTCGCTGACACGCCGCTCTAGCCCGATCGTTCCCACGCTCTGCGTGGGAATGCATCACCGGACGCTCCGCGTCCATTCGCAAGAGCTGACGCAGAGCGTCACGGGCTGCATTCCCACGCAGAGCGTGGGAACGATCAATTCGAATACTGTTTTTCAGAAGTCCAGGCAGGGCCGCTGCGACGGCCTTCGCCTTTTCGGAGCACCGCATCATGACGCTTGCAGTCCAGTTCACCAATGTTTCCCGGCAGTTCGGCGAAGTGAAGGCCGTTGACCGGGTTTCCATCGACATCCAGGACGGCGAGTTCTTTTCCATGCTCGGCCCTTCCGGTTCGGGCAAGACCACGTGCCTGCGCCTGATCGCCGGGTTTGAGCAACCGAGCGCTGGCTCGATCCGCATTCACGGCGCCGAAGCCGCCGGTCTGCCGCCTTATCAACGCGACGTCAACACGGTGTTTCAGGACTACGCGCTGTTCCCGCACATGAACGTGCTGGACAA
This sequence comes from Pseudomonas glycinae, assembly GCF_001594225.2. Taxonomy (GTDB): domain Bacteria; phylum Pseudomonadota; class Gammaproteobacteria; order Pseudomonadales; family Pseudomonadaceae; genus Aquipseudomonas; species Aquipseudomonas glycinae. The sequence continues at coordinate 3,295,935 of NZ_CP014205.2, read as the reverse complement.
CGTCGCCTACGGTTTGAAAGTCAAAGGCGTGAGCAAAACCGAGCGCCACAAACGCGCCGAAGAAGCCTTGGACATGGTCGCCCTCGGCGGCTACGGCACGCGTAAACCGGTGCAGTTGTCCGGCGGTCAGCGCCAGCGTGTTGCCCTCGCCCGCGCGCTGGTCAATCGCCCGCGAGTGCTGTTGCTCGACGAACCGCTGGGCGCCCTCGACCTGAAGCTGCGGGAACAGATGCAGAGCGAACTGAAGAAGCTCCAACGTCAGCTCGGCATCACCTTCATCTTCGTCACCCACGATCAGACCGAAGCGTTGTCGATGTCCGACCGCGTGGCCGTGTTCAACAAGGGTCGCATCGAGCAGGTCGATACGCCGCGCAATCTGTACATGAAACCCACCACGACTTTCGTCGCCGAATTCGTCGGCACCTCGAACGTGATTCGCGGCGATCTGGCGCGCCAGCTCAGCGGTCATCCGCAGCCGTTTTCGATCCGCCCGGAACACGTGCGTTTCGCCGAAGGTCCGCTGGCCAGCCACGAGATCGAAGTCAGTGGTCTGCTCCACGACATTCAATATCAGGGCAGCGCCACGCGCTATGAACTGACCCTGGAAAACGGCCAGACCCTGAGCATCAGCCAGGCCAACAATCAGTGGATCGACAGCAGCGCGCAGCACCAGACCGGTCAGCGCATCAGCGCTCGCTGGGCGCGGGAAGCGATGATTCCGTTGCACGACACCGTTGCGAGCGGGGTGTGACATGACCGCCCTCGCTATTCCTCAATCGGCGCCGTTGCGCAGGTTTTCCAACCTGCTCTATCGCAAGCCGAATCTGTATCTGTCGATGCTGCTGGTGCCGCCGCTGTTGTGGTTCGGCGCGATCTATCTGGGCTCGCTGCTGGTGCTGTTGTGGCAAGGTTTCTACACCTTCGACGACTTCACCATGGCGGTCACGCCCGACCTGACCCTGGCCAACTTCGCGGCGCTTTTCCAGCCGTCGAACTTCGACATCATCCTGCGCACCCTGAGCATGGCCGTCGTGGTGTCGATCGCCAGCGCCATCGTCGCATTCCCGATTGCCTACTACATGGCGCGCTACACCAGCGGCAAGACCAAGGCATTTTTCTACATCGCGGTGATGATGCCGATGTGGGCCAGTTACATCGTCAAGGCCTACGCCTGGACGCTGCTGCTGGCCAAGGGCGGCGTGGCGCAGTGGTTCGTTCAGCACCTGGGGCTGGAGCCGGTTCTGCAGTTCATTCTGGGGATTCCCGGTGTCGGCGGCAGCACCTTGTCGACCTCGCACCTGGGGCGGTTCATGGTGTTCGTCTACATCTGGCTGCCGTTCATGATCCTGCCGATCCAGGCCTCGCTGGAGCGCCTGCCGCCGTCGTTGCTGCAAGCCTCCGCCGATCTCGGGGCCAAGCCGCGCCAGACTTTCATGCAGGTGATTCTGCCGCTGTCGGTGCCGGGGATTGCTGCCGGTTCGATCTTCACGTTTTCGCTGACCTTGGGCGACTTCATCGTGCCGCAACTGGTGGGCCCGCCGGGCTACTTCGTCGGCAGCATGGTCTACGCGCAACAGGGCGCAATCGGCAACATGCCGATGGCCGCAGCGTTCACGCTGGTGCCGATCGTGCTGATCGCAATCTACCTGTCCATCGTCAAACGACTGGGGGCCTTCGATGCACTCTGAAAAGGCTTCAATAGGCTTGCGCATTGCAGCCTGGGGCGGGCTGGTGTTTCTGCACTTCCCGATCCTGATCATCTTCCTCTACGCCTTCAACACCGAAGACGCGGCGTTCAGCTTTCCACCGAAAGGCTTCACGCTGCACTGGTTCAGTGTGGCGTTTTCGCGGCCTGACGTGCTGGAAGCGATCAAGCTGTCGTTGCAGATCGCGGCCATCGCCACACTGATCGCGATGGTGCTCGGCACCCTCGCTTCCGCTGCGCTTTATCGCCGGGATTTCTTCGGCAAGCAGGGCATTTCGCTGATGCTGATCCTGCCTATCGCACTGCCGGGGATCATCACCGGGATCGCGTTGCTGGCGACTTTCAAGACGTTGGGGATCGAGCCGGGAATGTTCACCATCATCGTCGGCCACGCGACCTTCTGCGTGGTGATCGTCTACAACAACGTCATCGCCCGTCTGCGCCGTACCTCGCACAGTCTGATCGAGGCGTCGATGGATCTCGGCGCCGACGGCTGGCAGACCTTTCGCTACATCATCCTGCCGAACCTCGGCTCGGCGCTGCTCGCCGGGGGCATGCTCGCGTTTGCGCTGTCGTTCGATGAAATCATCGTCACCACCTTCACCGCCGGCCATGAACGCACCTTGCCGCTGTGGTTGCTCAACCAGTTGAGCCGCCCTCGGGACGTGCCGGTGACCAACGTCGTGGCGATGCTCGTGATGCTGGTGACCATGCTGCCGATCCTCGGCGCCTACTACCTGACCCGGGGTGGCGAGAGCGTGGCCGGCAGCGGCGGCAAATGAATATCTAACAAACACCACAACTCCCTGTGGGAGCTGGCTTGCCAGCGATGACGGTGTGTCAGCCGCCATCAATTTTGAACGGGATGGCCTCATCGCGGGCAAGCCCGCTCCCACAGGATTCTCGATTCGGCCAGAAAAATAAAAGTGCTAGTGAGGACAACAACATGCAAACCAAACTCTTGATCAACGGCCAACTGGTCAACGGCGAAGGCCCGGCGCAACCGGTGCTCAACCCGGCGCGCGGTGACGTGCTGTTGGAAATCAACGAGGCCACCGAGGCCCAGGTCGATGCCGCCGTGCGCGCCGCCGACAGTGCCTTCGCCGAATGGTCGCAGACCACGCCGAAAGACCGTTCGCTGTTGCTGCTCAAACTCGCCGACGCCATCGAAGCCCACGGCGAAGAACTGGCGAAACTGGAATCGGACAACTGCGGAAAACCCTACAGTGCCGCGCTGAACGACGAGATCCCGGCAATTGCCGACGTGTTCCGTTTCTTCGCCGGTGCCAGCCGTTGCATGAGTGGTTCGGCCGGTGGCGAATACCTGCCCGGCCACACCTCGATGATCCGCCGTGACCCGGTGGGCGTGATCGCCTCCATCGCGCCGTGGAACTACCCGCTGATGATGGTCGCCTGGAAAATCGCCCCGGCCCTCGCCGCCGGTAATACCGTGGTACTCAAGCCGTCGGAACAAACCCCGCTGACCGCGTTGCGTCTGGCCGAACTGGCGTCGGACATTTTCCCGGCGGGTGTACTCAATCTGGTGTTCGGGCGTGGACCGAGCGTGGGCAGCCCGTTGGTAACTCATCCGAAAGTGCGCATGGTGTCGCTGACCGGCTCCATCGCCACCGGTTCGAACATCATTTCCAGCACCGCCGACAGCGTCAAACGCATGCACATGGAATTGGGCGGCAAGGCGCCGGTGATCATCTTCGACGACGCCGACATTGATGCGGCGGTCGAAGGCATTCGCACCTTCGGTTTCTACAACGCTGGCCAGGACTGCACCGCGGCGTGCCGGATCTACGCCCAGCAAGGCATCTACGACAAGTTCGTCGAGAAGCTCGGCGCGGCGGTCAGCAGCATCAAGTACGGCTTACAGGATGATCCGTCGACCGAACTCGGGCCGCTGATCACCGCCCAACATCGCGACCGCGTGGCCGGGTTTGTCGAACGCGCCGTGGCGCAACCGCACATTCGCTTGATCACTGGCGGCAAGGCTGTCGAAGGCAACGGTTTCTTCTTCGAACCAACGGTGCTGGCCGACGCCCAGCAGGACGATGAGATCGTCCGCCGCGAAGTGTTCGGGCCGGTGGTGTCGGTGACCAAATTCACCGATGAAGCCCAGGCGCTGGAATGGGTCAACGATTCGGACTACGGCCTGGCGTCTTCGGTGTGGACGGCGGATGTAGGACGCGCCCATCGCCTGTCCGCGCGGTTGCAGTACGGCTGCACCTGGGTGAATACCCACTTCATGCTTGTCAGCGAAATGCCTCATGGCGGTCAGAAACTGTCCGGCTACGGCAAGGACATGTCCATGTACGGGCTGGAGGACTACACCACGGTTCGGCATGTGATGTTCAAGCACTAAAAGCATCGCTGGCAAGCCAGCTCCCACAGGGTTCAGTGCAGCTCTAGTGGGAGCTGGCTTGCCAGCGATGGCGTCACTCCGGTTTCAGGAAGAAAACCGGCATTACGCACCACCAGGCATTCAAAACAATAACTACCGATCCGGGCGGCGCTCACCAAGCCCCGCCACGGTTTCGGCCATCCGAAATCTGCCGATTTCACGGAGCAAACACACATGAGTGCATCACCCGAACTCTCAGCCGCCGTTGCCGACAGCGATGCCGAACAACTGCGTCAACTGGGCTACACCTCCAACTTCAACCGCAGCATGAGCCTGTGGGAAAACTTCGCACTGGGCTTCACTTATCTGTCACCGGTTGTAGGGGTTTATACCCTGTTCGGCCTGTGTCTGGCCGCTGGCGGGCCACCGATGTTCTGGGCTTATTTGCTGGTCGGCTGCGGTCAGTTGCTGGTGTGCCTGATCTTCGGCGAAGTGGTGTCGCAGTTCCCGATTTCCGGCGGTGTCTATCCTTGGGCGCGTCGCTTGGTGGGCAAGAAATGGGCATGGATGGTCGGCTGGATCTACTCCATCGCCCTGTGCGTGACCATCGCCGCCGTTGCGGTCGGTGCCGGCCCGTACCTCGCCGCCATGCTGGGTTTTGAGCCGAGCAACAACACCAACATCGTCATCGCCCTGGTGCTGACGCTGTTCGCCACCCTGGTGAATCTCAGCGGCACCAAAGTGCTGGCGCGGATCGCCATGTTCGGCTTCCTCTGCGAACTGGTGGGCGCGGTGATCGTCGGCGTGTACCTGCTGATTTTCGAGCGTCACCAACCGATCAGCGTGCTGTTCAACACCTTCGATATCAGCGTCGACGGCTCCTACCTGCCGGCATTCCTCACCGCTTCATTGGCGGGGATGTTCCTCTACTACGGCTTCGAAGCCTGCGGCGACGTCGCCGAAGAAACCCCGAACCCGAGCGCAAAAATCCCGGTGGCCATGCGCATGACCATCTACATCGGCGGCATCGCGGCAATGTTCGCTTGCCTGGCGCTGATCCTCGCCGTGCCGGACATGCAAGCGGTGATCAACGGCACCGACAAAGACCCGGTCACCACCATCCTCAACAATGCCTTCGGCCCGGTGGGTTCGAAAGTGGTGATGGGCGTGGTGATGATTTCCTTCATCTCCTGCGTCATCAGCCTGCAAGCGGCGGCAAGTCGTCTGCTGTATTCCTACGCTCGCGATGAAATGGTCATCGGCAGCCGACTGCTGAAAAAGATTTCTCCTACGACCCAGGTGCCGGTTGCCGCCCTGTTCGTGTCCGGCGTCCTGCCCGGCCTGATCATCGCCCTCGGCTTATTCCTGCAAGACGCCGTGGCCACCATCGTCAGCTTCGCCGCCATCGGCATCTACCTCGCGTTCCAGATGATCGTCCTCGCCGCCCTGTACGCCCGCAGCAAAGGCTGGAAACCCAGCGGCAAGTTCACCCTCGGCGCCTGGGGCTGGCCGGTGAACATCGGCGCGCTGGTGTACGGCGTCGGCGCAATCATCAACATGGCCTGGCCCCGCACCCCGGATGCGGCGTGGTACATCAACTACGCGATGGTGCTGAGCACCGCGATCGTGATTGGGCTGGGGCTGGTTTATATGTGGATTGGCAAGCCGTATGACCATGGGAAGGCGCCGGCTGGGGATGCTTGGAAGGTGGGTCGGTAAAAGATTTTGGCCCCGGCACCGATAGAGTGCCGGGGTTCAAGAAAGCCGACGCAAAACATCAAAAGAAAAGCTCGGACTGATCGTATTTCAGCGAAGAAATACGATCGAACAGTTTGATTTTTTCGTTGGCTTTTTGCTTGGCGTGGTCAGACATGAATGCAATCAACTCTTCGAGCTGATTGACGTCACCCACCACTTTGAATTCCTTCTCCTTGTTGACGAAGACAAGGGACTTCTTCTTTCTCGACAACAGTTCTATGACGTTGCTGAGCGTACCGGTGCTCTTCGCATCCCATATCATCAAGCCGTAGTCAGCGGCTTCGGCCATCACCACGTCTTTCTCGGTGAAGAAGGCCCTCGATCCTTTGGAGTGTTTGGAGTCCACTGTTCTGGCGGGCCACTGTCCGAGGTTGTTCCGCGGTGCTGGACCACTACAGAACACTGTAGTTTTGGATCGCTCAAGACTCAGCAGATATTCCTGAATGGAGGTATCGGCACCACCTGCATCACCAACGACCACCTCGAATTCAGACGCAACGATATTACTGATACGCTCCTTAACCTTCGGATCAAGGTTCTTGATATTGATAGAGCCAGCAATAAATACAGTCGTCATTGAATTCACTTCCAGGTTAGCGCCGCTACGTAGATCTTCCCCACCTTCGGAAGAATCCTTTGAGCTGCCGCCCCCCACGGGGGATGCCGGAGATTCATAAAGGAAAAATCACGCTTCAGGTGCAGTCTGGCTGGCGGCCATACAAAAACAGGCATTTCCTACAGATGCAGGCTTCAAGAAGAAGCCACATTTCCTACGCTACGCGTCCACAGCGTAGACTTGGAGCCGCTAGCGCCTGACCGATAGGCTTTATCCCGTCGCTGCCCAATCAGCGGCCCGGGGTCGAAGCCGGTACATCATCAACATGGCGCAACTGCGTCCTCCATAGAAACCGAGGCTTTTTTGCCTTTCGGATTCGCGTTATGGCGGACCGTGTGGCGCGGGCCTCTCGGCTTCCATGTTGATCGAGAATGTTCCGACTTCGAACGCCGCACGGTTCGCCACCCAAATCTGTCGAAGGATTAGTGGCGGCTCTCATTTCAACATGGAGTAGAAATTGACTATGCACGCGCCAAATTCACCAGAGACCCAGACGCACTTTATCCCTACGGTCTTCACCCGCCACAACCGCTTCCTCCACGCCCTCCTGCTTGATCATCAAGCCTGGTTCTGCGCTCAAGATCTGGGCCGCATGATGGGCCATCCCTTGAACCCACGCGTCACGCTCAAACTCGACCCCGACCAACGCCGCACCGTTCGGCTGCGCAAGTACGGCAAAGTTGTCGAGACACCGATGGTCAGCGAATCCGGCATGTATGCGCTGCTGGTTCATCATTTCATCCCGGAAAACCGCAATCTGCGCCAATGGCTGAGCAATGAGGTGATTCCCATCCTGCGGGAAACCAGCTCAGCAATAGCGGAAAACTGCCCGAGCCTGAGCTCGATGCATTGGGCGGGCGTCACTGTGCCGCTGCTGCACTGGCAACAACAGGCCTGGGTGAAATGGCGGGACATGCCTGAGTTGATGCAGGCACAGCGTCCACGGTAAACCTCAAGAATGAAAAAGGGACGGACTTCACAGTCCGCCCCTTTGGTTTTTCACTTCAAAACCGCGAAACACTCCTCATCGCATCCACCAGATACCGCATCGCAATCCGGTCGCTTTCCGACAACTCCCGATAACGCTCCACCAGTTTCAGTTCATCGGGACTGAGCCGGCGTCTTCGCCGGACGTTGGTGAGGCAGGGAAAGATGCCCAACATTTCGGTGATGCCTTGTCCTTTTGTCATGGACGATGTCCTTTTCCAGTACGTCAGAAATTTTCGAAAACCGCATCGCCCTGCTCCTTTAAGCAGCGATTTGAGCCCTGCCGGTCGGATGAGTCGTGACCGGCGATGCCCATAGAATAGTAATTAAATCGGCGCTGAAAAGTGGTTTTTAGAGTAATTAGTCGAAAAAAGCAGATATGCCCTATAAATCAGAAAAGACTGTGGGATAAGTAACCGTAACGTCTTGTTTCATTGAGACGCTGTCGCCGTGATATCAATGAATTTTGCAAAATCGGCGAACCGATTAAGCTAGCGGGCATCTGTTACTAGTCCGTAGCGTTTGGCCGAAGGCTTGTCCGAACCGTAATTTCTGATCCAGTACGTGCCAGGAACGGCGCGGGATTGTCCACGACAGGTTGTATTTATGCACCGCAGGAATTTGCTCAAAGCGTCCATGGCCATTGCGGCTTACACCGGCCTTTCCGCCTCCGGCCTGCTCGCCGCACGCGCCTGGGCCGCCTCTGGCGGTGCCGCCGACGGTGAAGCACAGGCTTTCGACTTCGAAACGCTGAAGCGTCAGGCCAAACAACTGGCCGGCAACGCCTATCAGGACACCAAACAGGTGCTGCCGCCGACCCTGGCGACCATGACCCCGCAGAACTTCAATGCGATCCGCTACGACGGCGAGCATTCGCTGTGGAAGGAGAACAAGGGTCAGCTCGATGTGCAGTTCTTCCACGTCGGCATGGGTTTCCGTCAGCCGGTGCGCATGTACAGCGTCGATCCAAAGACCCGCACGGCCCGCGAGGTGCATTTCCGCCCTCAGCTGTTCAACTATGAGAACACCTCGGTCGACACCCAGCAGCTCAAGGGCGATCTGGGGTTTGCCGGTTTCAAGCTGTTCAAGGCGCCGGAACTGGATCGGCATGACGTGGTGTCGTTCCTCGGCGCCAGCTACTTCCGCGCGGTGGATGCCACTGGCCAATATGGCCTCTCCGCCCGTGGCCTGGCCGTGGACACCTACGCCAGGAAACGCGAAGAATTCCCTGACTTCACCAAGTTCTGGTTCGAGACGCCGGATCAGAACGCGACCCGCTTTGTGGTCTACGCCCTGCTCGACTCGCCGAGCGCGACCGGCGCCTATCGCTTCGACATCGATTGCCAGGCTGAGCGCGTGGTGATGGAAGTCGATGCTCACATCAACGCCCGCACCGCCATCGAACAACTGGGCATCGCGCCGATGACCAGCATGTTCAGTTGCGGCACCCACGAGCGCCGGATGTGCGACACCATCCACCCGCAAATCCATGACTCGGATCGTCTGGCCATGTGGCGCGGCAACGGCGAGTGGATCTGCCGCCCGCTGAACAACCCGGCAACCCTGCAATTCAACGCCTTCGCCGACACCGATCCGAAAGGTTTCGGTCTGGTGCAGACCGACCACGAATTCGCCAACTATCAGGACACCGTCGACTGGTACAGCAAGCGCCCGAGCCTGTGGGTAGAACCTACAACCGCGTGGGGCGAAGGCTCTATCGATCTGCTGGAAATTCCTACAACCGGCGAGACACTCGATAACATCGTTGCGTTCTGGACGCCAAAGAAACCGGTAGCCGCCGGCGATTCGCTGAACTACGGCTACAAGCTCTACTGGAGTGCCCTGCCACCGGTCGGCACACCACTGGCGCGGGTACATGCGACCCGTTCCGGCATGGGGGGCTTCGTCGAAGGCTGGGCTCCAGGCGAGCATTATCCGCCGGTCTGGGCCCGTCGTTTTGCCGTGGACTTCACCGGTGGTGGGCTTGATCGCCTGCCACAGGGCACCGGGATCGAACCGGTGGTCACTTGCTCCAACGGCAAGGTGCAGGACTTCAGCGTGCTGGTGCTGGATGACATCAAGGGCTACCGGATCCTGTTCGACTGGTACCCGACCAATGACAGCGTGGAGCCGGTTGAACTGCGTCTGTTCATCCGCACCAACGACCGCACGCTGAGCGAGACCTGGTTGTACCAGTACTTCCCACCGGCGCCGGACAAGCGCAAATACCCTTGATGATTCTCTGACGTCGGATCGGGCCTCATCGCTGGCAAGCCAGCTCCCACATGGATATCGATTGATCACAGAGTTTGTGTACAACCGAAAACCTGTGGGAGCGAGCTTGCTCGCGATGGCGTCACTCCAGGCGACAGTAAAAGTGGATATCGTGAGGTTCGAGTGCAAACAGCTCGGGATCCGGTTGCGCCAGCAACCGGCAACCCTGGCGCTGATAGAACTCCACGGTATTGCGCGACTCGGTCGCCGAGACGTACAGCGCCTCGGCGCCGATCCTCCGACCATGGGCGCAGGCCAAGGCAAACAACCGCCCGCCCAGCCCCTGTCCACGCCAGCCGCGGCTGATGTGCAGAAACTTCAACTGCCGCATCTTCAAACCCTGATTGTGAATAACCCGGTTATCCACAACCACTGCCGCCACCAGCGTCTCGCCATCGAAAATCCCGTGTAGCCACCCACCGCTGCGCCAGCATTTTTCCAATACCCGCGCATTTTCCTCCGCCTCCCCTTCGGGCCAGCCGCGCATGTCGAAACGCGCCGGATACAGAATCAACTCACCGTTTTCCACGCGATAGCATTCTTCGACCAACTCGCTGCGGTCGATCAGCGCCAGCAGCGGCAAGTCAGACTCAGTCAGCTCACGTTCGATCAACATCGCGTTCCATTCCTTTGCAATTCCGTACGGCAGGCAAGAAAAAAACCCGCCAGTTCAATGGCGGGTTTTATAGGCTTTGCGGCGGGTCGGAATCAATCCCGCAGATCAGACTCGTGAATCGGCTGATCCCGATGGGTCGCACGCTGATACTGCGCCGGCCACACCGCTTTGCGTCCCCCCAGGTCATCGTCGGCGTGCAGCGGCCAGTACGGATCACGCAGCAGCTCACGGGCGAGGAAGATGATGTCGGCCTGACAGGTCCGCAGAATGTGCTCGGCCTGGGCCGGCTCGGTAATCATTCCCACGGTGCCGGTGGCGATACCTGACTCCTTGCGCACTCGTTCGGCGAAGCGCGTCTGATATCCCGGCCCCACGGGGATTTCCGCGTTGACTGCCGTGCCGCCCGATGACACATCGATCAGATCAGCCCCCAAGGCTTTCAGGCGTCGCGCCAGCTCCACGGTTTCATCGGGATTCCAGCCGTCTTCCACCCAATCGGTAGCCGAAAGGCGCACGAACACCGGCAGTTCTTCCGGCCACACCGCGCGTACCGCCTCGGTCACTTGCAGCACCAGGCGAATACGGTTTTCGAACGAACCGCCATACTGGTCGCGGCGCTGATTACTCAGCGGTGATAGAAACTGGTGCAGCAGATAACCGTGCGCCGCATGCACCTCGACCACACTGAAACCGGCGGTCAGCGCACGTTTGGCTGCGGCCACGAAATCCTGAATGACCTGGGCGATCTGCCCTTCATCCAGCTGTTTCGGTTGGGTGTGTTGCGGGTCAAAGGCAATCGGCGAAGGCCCCACCGGGATCCAGCCACCGTCCTCCGGTTTGACGCTGCCATGTTTGCCGATCCACGGCCGATGGGTGCTGGCCTTGCGCCCGGCGTGGGCCAATTGAATGCCGGCCACTGCGCCCTGTGCGTTGATGAAACGGGTGATGCGTTGCAGGGGTAGGATCTGTTCGTCGTTCCACAGGCCCAGGTCTTCGGCGGTGATCCGCCCGTCGGCCGTGATTGCCGTGGCTTCGGTAAACACCAGGCCAGCGCCCCCCACGGCACGACTGCCGAGGTGCACCAGATGCCAGTCATTGGCCAGGCCATCGACGCTGGAATACTGGCACATGGGCGACACGGCGATGCGGTTGGACAGGGTCAGTTGGCGAAGGGTAAAGGGTTCAAGCAGCAGACTCATGGGGCACCTCTCAAATCAGTGGGCAGGCTCCAGGGTTCTGTTTGAAAAGTCGACGAGTGACAGGAAAAAGGTGCAGCACCCGCCCCCGCGGGCAAAAAATTCGACAAGACGTCACAAGGCCAATCAAGCAGTGCTTAGAGCCTAGTCGACATCCGGGGATGAGGGAGGGTTCCGAAATGAAACAGCACAATTGAAGATGCCTGCGCCCTTCAGTAAAGGGCGCAATGATCTTTAGCGCGGCTCGATATGAGCAATCATCAACTGCACGGTCTCATTGCCGCGAAACTCGTTGAGGTCGAGCTTGTAAGCCAGTTCGACCCATTTGATCGTCGGGTTCGGCCAGATATCGCGATCAATCCCGAACGCGATGCCATCAAGCTTCACCGAACCGCATTCGGTTTTCAGCACCACTTTCAGGTGCCGCTCACCCACAACCCGCTGCTCGACCAACTGGAACACCCCGTGAAACAGCGGTTCTGGAAAATGCTGGCCCCATGGCCCGGCGTGGCGCAGGGCACGAGCCAGCTCCAGATGAAACTCCTCGACCGCCAGCGTGCCGTCCGACAGCAGGCGCCCGGTCAGGTCCTCTTCGCGAAGTTGCCTACGCACCTCGGCGTCGAAGGCCTCGGCAAACAACGAAAAATTCTCCTGCGGCAAGGTCAGACCGGCCGCCATCGCATGGCCACCGTACTTGCTGATCAGATCCGGATGTTGTGCCGCGACCACGCTCAGCGCATCACGAATATGGAAACCCTGCACCGAACGGCCCGAGCCCTTGAGCAGGCCGTCGCCGGCATCGGCGAAGGCGATGGTCGGGCGGAAATACCGCTCCTTCATCCGCGAAGCCAGGATACCGATGACGCCCTGGTGCCATTCCGGATCGAACAGGCACAAACCGAACGGCATCGACTCGACCGGCAAGTCCTTGAGCTGGGCCAGCGCTTCACGCTGCATGCCTTGCTCGATGGATTTGCGGTCCTGATTCATGCCGTCCAGTTGTGCGGCCATTTCCCGGGCCAGCGCAGGGTCGTGGGTCAGCAGGCATTCGATGCCCAGGCTCATGTCATCCAGACGTCCCGCCGCGTTCAGGCGCGGGCCGACGATAAATCCGAGGTCGGTAGACGTAATGCGCGAAGCCTCACGCTTGGCCACTTCCAGGATCGCCTTGATCCCCGGCCGCGCACGTCCGGCGCGAATTCGCTCCAGACCCTGGTGCACCAGAATCCGGTTGTTGGCATCCAACGGCACCACGTCGGCAACGCTGCCCAGCGCCACCAGATCCAGCAGTTCGCCGATGTTTGGCTGCGGCTTGTTCTCGTACCAGCCAAGGCTGCGCAGACGTGCACGCAAAGCCATCAACACGTAGAAAATCACCCCGACCCCGGCCAGCGCCTTGCTCGGGAACTCGCAGCCGGGCTGGTTCGGATTGACCAGTGCATCGGCCTGCGGCAGTTCATCGCCGGGCAAGTGGTGGTCAGTAATCAAGACCTTCAGGCCATGGCGCTTCGCGGCCGCGACACCTTCAACGCTGGAAATACCGTTGTCGACGGTGATCAGCAACTGCGGCTCGCGGGTCATCGCGACTTCGACGATTTCCGGGGTCAGGCCGTACCCGTATTCGAAGCGGTTTGGCACCAGATAATCGACGTGCGCCGCGCCCAGCAGGCGCAAACCGAGCACGCCCACGGTGCTGGCCGTCGCGCCGTCGGCGTCGAAGTCGCCGACGATCAGGATCCGCTGCCGCTGCTCCAGCGCTGTCACCAGCAGGTCAACCGCCGCATCGATCCCTTTGAGCTGCTGGAACGGAATCAGCCGCGCCAGGCTCTTGTCCAGCTCCGCCTCGGACTGCACGCCCCGCGCCGCATACAGGCGGGTCAGCAGGGGTGGCAGTTCACCGAGAAACGGCAGAGTGGCGGGCAACGGGCGAGGATCGATACGCATGGGGTGACAGGAGCTTCTCTTGAATACGTGGGATTTTTCCGGAGTAGCGCGGACTTAACCGCGCTCACCCTGCAGCCAGGTGAGCTGGACTTCGTGTTGGCCACGGTCATCGGTGACGAAGATCGTGCCTTCGCTGATCATTACGTCCCACTTGATGACGCGGGGCATGTCCTTGGCCAGGGTTTCCAGCACTTCCTGCGGGACTGCGGCAATGTTGACGTTCTTCAGGTTCTTGATTGCCGGAATCACTTTGCCTTCCCAGACGCGCAGGCTGCCGTAGGCCAGCAGACTGGTGCGCTCGGTGCGACGGGAGCACCAGGTCAAGCGATCGGCGTCCGGTTGGCCGACTTCGATCCAGTGCAGGACACGGTCGTCCAGGCTCTTTTCCCACAGCGCAGGTTCATCCACGTCCGACAGACCACGACCGAACGACAGTTGCTCGTTGTACCAGAGCGCGTAGGCCAACAGCCGCACGGTCATGCGTTCTTCGGTTTCCGAAGGATGGCGGGCGATAGTCTGCTTCACGTTCTCGTAGACGCTACGGTCGAGGTCGGTGAGGTTCAGTTCGAATTTGTAGGTAGTGGACGGCTGGGCCATGAACGGGCTTCTTGATACGAGGAAAGTCGGCAAGTCTAACCGATGCTGTAGGCAATCCACGAATTGATGGCGATCAACCTTGCGCGACTGACAGCCGGCTATGTTAAAACGCTGTATCTGCTCAGCCTTGTCCTACAGGATCTCGCATGCCGTTCGCCAACAAACCGCTCAGCGGTCTGAAAGTCATTGAATTGGGTACTTTGATTGCCGGGCCGTTTGCCTCGCGCATCTGCGGCGAGTTCGGCGCCGAAGTGATCAAGATCGAGTCGCCGGATGGCGGTGATCCATTGCGCAAATGGCGCAAATTGTACGAAGGCACATCGCTGTGGTGGTTCGTCCAGGCGCGCAACAAAAAGTCCCTGACGCTGAACCTGAAACACCCTGACGGCCTGGCGATTCTGAAAAAACTGCTCGGTGAAGCCGACATTCTGATCGAGAACTTCCGCCCCGGCGTACTGGAAAAACTCGGCCTGAGCTGGGAAACCCTGCACGCGCTGAACCCGAAACTGGTGATGGTGCGCCTGTCCGGTTTCGGCCAGACCGGGCCGATGAAAGATCAGCCAGGTTTCGGTGCGGTCGGCGAATCCATGGGCGGCCTGCGCTACATCACCGGTTTCGAAGACCGCCCGCCGGTACGCACCGGGATTTCCATCGGCGATTCGATTGCGGCTTTGTGGGGCGTGATCGGCGCGTTGATGGCCTTGCGTCATCGCGAGGTCAACGGCGGTCTCGGTCAGGTGGTCGATGTGGCGTTGTACGAAGCCATCTTCGCCATGATGGAAAGCATGGTCCCGGAGTTCGATGTGTTCGGATTCATTCGCGAGCGTACCGGCAACATCATGCCGGGCATCACACCCTCCTCGATCCACACCAGCGCCGACGGCAAACACGTGCAGATCGGCGCCAACGGTGATGCAATCTTCAAGCGCTTCATGCTGATCATCGGCCGTGAAGATCTGGCCAATGACGCGGCGCTGGCCAGCAATGACGGGCGCGACACTCGCCGCGACGAGCTATACGGCGTGATCGACCGCTGGGTCAATTCGCTGCCGCTGCAAACCGTGCTGGACCTGCTGAACGAGGCGGAAGTGCCCGCCAGCCGGATCTTCAGCGCCGAAGACATGTTCAACGATCCGCAGTACCTGGCCCGGGAAATGTTCCTGCAGGCCAAACTACCGGACGGCAAACCCTTCAAGATGCCAGGCATCGTGCCGAAACTCTCTGAGACACCCGGCTCGTCCGAATGGGTCGGACCGCAGCTCGGTGAACACAATGCGCAGGTACTCCACGATCTTGGCTACGACGAGAAGCAGATCGCCCGGCTTCGCGAAGACGGAGCCATCTGAGCTGAATCGCCTGATGCCCTCGGCCTCGAACCGCGCCCACCATTGGTGGACCTGGCGGTTGTTCGGCCTGCTATTCCTGCTGGTGCTGCCGGCGTGGGCGCAGGCCAAGCCAACGCTGATCTGGCTGCTGCGCGACCTGCCGCCGCTGACGATCTTCGAGGGTCCGAAAAAGGGCCAGGGCGTTATCGATCAATTGATGCCGATGCTGATTGCCGGCATGCCGCAATACGAACACACCTTGATGCGGGTCAATCGCGCCCGTGGCACTCAAATGCTGCATGAACATCCCTTCGCCTGCGATCCGTCGCTGATCTGGAACAAGGAACGGGCGCAATGGATCGCCTTCTCCATCCCCGCGTTTCGCGCTGTCAGCAATGGGCTTGTGGTGCGTCGGAAAGATCGCGAAGTGCTGGAGCCGTTTCTGGTCGACGATGAAGTCGACCTGTCGGCATTTCTGGCCAACGGCGAGCGAAAAGTCGGCGTGGTAGCCGAGCGCAGCTATGGCGAGTACATCGATGCACTGCTGCGCCAGGCGCCGAATGGCGCGTTGACACCCCATTACGGTAACGACGCACTCAGCAGCCTGTTGTCGATGCAGCGCCTGGGGCGTTTACAGGTGGTCCTGGGTTACTGGCCGGAAATCCGTTATCAGGCGCGGCAGGCCGAGATAGCCGAGGACGAATTGCTGTTCTTTGCAATTCGCGGCACAGACAAGTACCTGTCCGGCCATGTCGGCTGTACCGACACGACGGCGGGTCGACAGGCGATTACCGAGATCAATCAACTGTTGCGCACCCTGCCCCACGAGCATCTTGACCGGCTCTACGCCGACTGGCTTGACCCCGAGAGGCGTCAGGACTATCTGGAACAGGCGCGGATTTTCTTTCAGCAACAAGCCGCGCAGTGAAATCCGGGCAAAAAGAAACCCCGAGAAGTGGGGAGACGACTCGGGGTTAAACGTGGTCTGTATCAAAGACCCGTAGCAGCAAGCGACAAACACCGGAGCACAATGCTTGCTCCTGCTGTTACGGGGTCTGACTGATCTGGATGCAGGAAGGTTCCCACAAATGAATAATCAGTTTCAGAGGGCCGGGTGCTTGTCGAGGGCTGCGTTTCGCAACGCGGCGATCACACAGGGTTCCAGCCGGCCTTCGGCAATCAGGATGTCACGGTGCAGGCCGTCAACCACATCCGTCAGCTGGCGCTTGTCGCTCAGTTGCGCCTGATTGAATTCTCGCTCCACCACGATCGCGCCGCTGCCATTCTTCAAGGTCACCAGGCATTCGCCGTGGCGCCCCCGAGGGGTCAACGTCACCTGATACGGGCTCAGAGCCTCACCGAGCAATAGACTGATACTTTCCATCTCGATCTCCACTCAATAGTCCGAAAACACAGTGTCTGGGGCGTGTTCACTGTAAATGACCACCGGCCCGAGAGGAAAGTTCTGCCGGTCACCGGCCTCTCCCGGAGCGTCACCCGGCCTGACGAAGCATGCAGGCTGAAGATGACAGAAAAATAACCGTCCGCCTCATGCACTGAGCGGATGTCGGGGTGGCGACAGGTAGGTGTCCAGCAACTTGCGCATCAGCACCGCCGAAACCGGCGTAGGCAGCTTGCCCAGAAGCCTCACCCCGTCGTCCTCCACGAGGCTCTCCAGATCGGCCAGCAGGCTGGGGGCTACCGTCCCCAGCAAAATCAATGCTCGTGCCCTTTGTCGAACGACCAGATGGGTAATCAGGGCCAGTCCGTCACCGCCCTTGAGCTGGGGATTGCATATGGCGATATCGACCGCGCCGCGTCGTTCAAGTGAACGCTTTGCCGAATCCAGCGTAGGGGCGGTCAATACATCGTAGATGCCGATGGCGTTGAGCATCTGGTGCAACGCCATCAACTGGAACGGATCGGGTTCAAGCAGCAGTATTTTGAGCGAGCGCATGGGACGACCTCTGAAGCGACAAGGGCGGATTCTCGCCGCAGTGGCCTGTCACTCTAGGGCAGTCGTCCTAAGCCTCCCATCGGAAAAGTAATCAGGTTTTATAGGACTTTTCCCAACTTCAATGCGGACACCGACAACCGTTTTCCTTCCGCCGCTGGGTGATATCCGTCCAGCCACCCAGCAGACCGCGCAGCTTTCCGTCAGCACTGTAAAAGGGCACCGTCCATTGGTAAATCTGCCGCAGGCCACCCTTGAACAATAAATGCCGCTTGCAGAAGCGCGTCTTGCGCGTATGCATTTGCAACATGAACTCGTCGTGCAGCATCAATGCGGTAGCCTGTGGCAGTGCATCAAACTCGAACAGCATGCGTCCCAGCACCTGCTCCTGCCGGACCGAAAGCGCATCCTCATAACTTCGGTTGCACATGAGCAATCGGCCCTGCAGGTCACGAACGAACACCGGGTCGGGCATCGCATCGATCAATGCGTGCTGAAAGGCCAGTTGATCGCCCAGGTCCTTTTCCGCCTCACGTCGCTGCTTCACTTGGGCCGCCAGTCGACGGTTCCACACTATCGACAGCAGGCCAAACAGGCCCAGAACGCCCATTGCCCAGCAGCCCCACTCGATCATTCGTGCGCCGATCGAGGGGGCGGGCAAAGGGGAAACGCCTGCCAGCCATTTAAGACGCATGGACCGCAGCTCAGCCACCGAGAAAGCGCCCAAAGCCTTGTTGAGGATGCTCAGAAGCTCTGGCATTCCCTTGCGCACGGCCAGATGATCAGCCTCCCACTTGCCCTCCACCAGACCACCGACCTTGAGCAGGCCGGAGGGAAACAGCTGAGCACCTATCTCGTTTTCGATGGTGGCGTAGGCCTCTCCACTCTCGACCAGCGCGCGCGCTTCGGCATAGGTCTTGACGGAGCGGATTTCAATCGACGGGTAGTCGCGCCGGATACCTTCCTCCAGCGCATGCCTGGCCGGCAGCACCAGAACACGCTTGGCCAGGGTTTCAAGCGACTGAATTGCAGGCTCGCCCGCATGCCCGACAAACACCCACCCCGCCCCACCGAACGCATGACTGAAGTCCAGAAATGCCCGGCGCTCTTCGTTCATCGCCAGTGTCGTGCTGATGTCCGCGACACCACTTTGAAGCCGTTCGAGCATGTGATCGGTGGAGAACGACTCCTGATGGACGAACTGCAGTCCGGTCATGGCGCTGATGTGTTTGAGCACATCGTTGTTCAAACCGCTCCATTGGCCATGTTCATCCTGAAACAGATACAGCGGGTATTGCACCGACGCCACAGTCACCCGGGGGTTATCTCGAATCCACTGACGCTCATGCTCATCCAGTTCGATGGGCTTAACAGCCTCCACCGCATCGGCATGCTTCGCCAGATGGGCTGATTCGCTCCACTGCGACAGCCCGAAGCCCCCCAATAAAACCAACCAGCACAGCCCTGGTTTCAATCCTGAAAAAAACCGCATTGCCACATCCTTCATCATCGACTCGCCCGTCCTTCGTAGGCGAAACGCGCGCAGTGTGGCATGCAAAAACAAGAAAGCCCGTCAGGAGACGGGCTTCAAAATGTGACAGCTTTGCGCGCTTAAAGAGGCTTGCCGCGGTTGCCATGCTGACTGACAAAGGCCTGCACGGCTTTGAGCTCATTCGGCAGCACAGTGCAGCGCTCTTCTCTCTCAAACAAATCAGAAAGATGTGCAGGTAGTTCGAGAGCTTTTCCTACACCGGCTTTCTCCACCGCGTCCGGGAACTTGACCGGATGCGCCGTGCCCAGAATCACCATCGGAATGTCCAGGCTGCGACGGCATTCGCGAGCGGCTTTCACGCCAATCGCGGTGTGCGGATCCAGTACTTCACCGGTCTGTTCGTAGACTTCGGCGATGGTTTCGCAGGTTTGCGCATCGTCCACGGCCAGCGAATCGAACAACTTGCGAGCCTCGGTCCAGCGTTCCTGTTCGACGCTGAAACCGCCGCCCTGCTTGAACGAATCCATCAAGCCGGCAATCGCCGCGCCGTTGCGACCGTGCAGGTCGAACAGCAGGCGTTCGAAGTTCGACGAGACCATGATGTCCATCGACGGCGACAGCGTGGCGTGCAGGGTTTCCTTGACGTACTGGTTGCCGCTCATGAAGCGGTGCAGGATGTCATTGCGGTTGGTGGCGACGATCAACTGGTTGATCGGCAGGCCCATGTTGCGCGCCAGGTAACCGGCGAAGATGTCGCCGAAGTTACCGGTCGGCACCGAGAACGACACCGAACGCGCCGGGCCACCCAATTGCAGGGCCGCGTGGAAGTAGTAGACGATCTGGGCCATGATCCGCGCCCAGTTGATCGAGTTCACTGCAACCAGGCGAGTGCCCTTGAGGAAGCTCTGGTCGGCGAAGCTGGCCTTGACCATTTCCTGGCAGTCATCGAAGTTGCCTTCGATGGCGATGTTGTGGATGTTCTCACCGAGGATGGTGGTCATCTGCCGACGTTGCACTTCGGACACACGGTTGTGCGGGTGCAGGATAAAGATGTCGACGTTTTCGCAATGCTTGCAGCCTTCGATGGCGGCCGAACCGGTGTCACCGGAAGTGGCGCCGACGATCACCACGCGCTCGCCGCGCTTTTCCAGCACGTAGTCGAGCAGGCGACCGAGCAGTTGCAGGGCGAAGTCCTTGAACGCCAGGGTCGGGCCGTGGAACAGCTCCAGCACCCATTCGTTGCCGTTCAGCTGACGCAGCGGCGCAACGGCGTTGTGGGCAAACACACCGTAGGTTTCTTCAAGAATCTTTTTGAAATCGGCGTCCGGAATGCTGCCGGTGACGAACGGGCGCATCACGCGGAAAGCCAGCTCGTGATACGGCAGGCCGGCCCAGGAAGCGATTTCTTCCTGGGTGAAACGTGGCAGGTTTTCCGGGACGTACAGACCGCCGTCGGTGGCGAGACCGGCCAGCAGGACGTCTTCGAAATTCAGGGCCGGTGCCTGGCCGCGGGTACTGATGTAACGCATAGGGGCAAACCTTCGGTTTGAGCTTCAAGCTACGAGTTACAAGCTTCAAGTAAAAGCCGGACTGCTTTTCTCTTGTCGCTTGCAGCTCGAAGCTTGCAGCTGTTTCTGTTTAGTTCAAGTGCTCGACACGGATCCGCACAACCGGACCGACCACGCCCGCCAGCGCTTCGAGGGCGGCGATCGCGTCGTTGATGTGCTGCTCCAGCACGCGGTGGGTCAGCAGGATCATCGGCACCAGGCCGTCGTGTTCCTCGACTTCCTTCTGCATGATCGACTCGATGTTGATGCCGCGCTCCGAGAGGATGCTTGCCACCTGAGCCAATACGCCCGGATGGTCCTTGGCCTGAATGCGCAGGTAGTAGGCGCTTTCGCAGGCTTCGATCGGCAGGATCGGATGAGCCGACAGCGAGTCCGGCTGGAAGGCCAGGTGCGGCACGCGGTTTTCCGGGTCGGAGGTCATGGCGCGAACCACGTCCACCAGATCCGCGATCACCGACGAAGCGGTCGGCTCCATGCCGGCGCCAGCGCCGTAGAACAGGGTTGAACCGGCAGCGTCACCGTTGACCATCACCGCGTTCATCACGCCGTTGACGTTGGCGATCAGGCGATCGGCCGGGATCAGCGTCGGGTGTACGCGCAGCTCGATACCGGCGGCGGTGCTGCGTGCCACGCCCAGGTGCTTGATGCGGTAGCCCAGCGCTTCGGCGTAGTTCACGTCGGCGGTGGTCAGCTTGGTGATGCCTTCGGTGTAAGCCTTGTCGAACTGCAGCGGAACACCGAATGCGATCGAGGCCAGGATCGTCAGCTTGTGCGCGGCGTCGATGCCCTCGACGTCGAAGGTCGGGTCGGCTTCGGCGTAGCCCAGCGCTTGCGCCTCGGCCAGCACGTCTTCGAAGGTGCGACCCTTCTCGCGCATTTCGGTGAGGATGAAGTTACCGGTGCCGTTGATGATCCCGGCGACCCAGTTGATACGGTTGGCGGACAGGCCTTCACGGATCGCCTTGATCACTGGAATGCCACCGGCTACCGCCGCTTCGAACGCCACGATCACGCCTTTCTCGCGTGCCTTGGCGAAAATTTCATTACCGTGAACGGCAATCAGAGCCTTGTTCGCGGTGACCACATGCTTGCCATTCTCGATGGCCTTGAGTACCAGCTCGCGGGCAACGGTATAGCCGCCCATCAGCTCTATGACGATGTCGATCTCAGGGTTCGTGGCCACTTCGAAGACATCGTTGGTAATCGCAATACCGGTCGTCTGGAACTGAGGCTTTGGCGTGCGCATGGCAATTTGTGCCACTTCGATTCCACGCCCGGCACGACGAGCAATTTCCTCGGCGTTGCGCTGAAGTACGTTGAAGGTTCCGCCACCGACGGTCCCTAACCCACAGATGCCTACTTTGACCGGTTTCACTGTGAACTCCCCATAAAACGGCCGACGCGAGGCCGGCCGTGAAAACAACCGCAGGTTCGCGGCTCTCTGTTGATGGCCCGGCAATCCTGCCGCCGGACCACGCTCGTCAACACCTGAGCGTGACGATGCGAATTACTTCGCGCCCAGCGCCAGTTTGGCGACTTGTGGCGCAGGCTGGTAGCCCGGAATGACTTGTCCGTCAGCCAAAACGATGGCCGGTGTACCGTTCACGCCGATCGACTGACCGAGGGCGAACTGTTTGGAAACCGGGTTCTCGCACTTGGCGGCCTTGATTTCCTTGCCGTCGACCATTTTGTCCATGGCCGCTTTCTTGTCTTTCGAGCACCACACGGCTTGCAGTTGCTCGTCACCCGGCGAGCCGAGGCCCTGACGCGGGAACGCCACGTAGCGCACTTCGATGCCGCGCTTGTTCAGCTCGGGCACTTCAGCGTGCAGCTTGTGGCAGTACGGGCACGTGGTATCGGTGAAAACGGTGATGTGCGACTTGGTTTCACCCACGGCCGGGTAAACCACGGTCTCGGCCACCGGGATCGCATTGATCAGTTTGGAAATGCCCAGGCGCTCGGTCTTCTCGGTCAGGTTGACCGGCTTGCCGTCCTTGAGCTGGAACATATAGCCCTGAACGATGTACTGGCCGTCGGCGCTGGCGTAGAGCACCCGGCTGCCCTTGAGCTTGACTTCGTAAAGACCGGGCAGCGGGCTGGCGGTGATGGTATCGACCGGCACGTCGAGCTGGAGATTTTCCAGGCTTTGGCGAATCGCTTTGTCGGCCGCTTCATCGGCGGCGGCAAAGGTGCTGACCAACGCAATGGCTGCGGCGGCGAAAATCTGGGTCAGACGCATGAGAACTCCTGAAGGCGGACAAATGGAACGATCAGAACGCCCGTGCCGGAACACCGGGTCATAACCGCCCATCGTGCAAACCGGCAAAGCCTACCACATAAGGCTGGCGTGGCCGAATGCGCCTGTCGCAAGACAAAACGGGCTCAGCCACGGGGGTGATGTTTGGCATGCAGATCCTGCAAACGCGCCCGGGCGACGTGGGTGTAGATCTGCGTGGTCGACAGGTCGCTGTGGCCCAACAGCATCTGCACCACCCGCAAGTCGGCGCCATGGTTGAGCAAGTGGGTGGCAAACGCGTGACGCAAGGTGTGCGGCGACAGCGATTTACTGATGCCGGCGACCTTGGCCTGATGCTTGATGCGGTGCCAGAAGGTCTGCCGAGTCATCTGCTCGCCGCGCTGACTGGGAAACAACACATCGCTGGGACGCCCGCCCAGCAGCTCGCCGCGACCGTCGCGCAGGTAGCGCTCGACCCAGACAATCGCCTCCTCGCCCATAGGCACCAGCCGCTCCTTGCTGCCCTTGCCCATCACCCGCAACACACCCTGACGCAGGTTGACCTGTTCCAGCGTCAGGCTGATCAGCTCGGTGACACGAAGACCGCAGGCATACAAGACTTCGAGCATGGCGCGGTCACGCTGGCCGATGGCTTCGCTCAGGTCTGGCGCCTTCAGCAGCGCTTCGACGTCGGCTTCCGACAGGGATTTGGGCAATGGCCGACCGAGCTGCGGCATATCCACGCGTAAGGTCGGATCGACCGAAATCAGTTTTTCCCGCAGCAGGTAGCGATAAAAGCCACGTACACCGGAGAGAAATCGCGCGGTGGAGCGGGGTTTGTAGTTCTGTTCCAGACGCCAGGCCAGGTGGTCAAGGATCAGTTCACGACCGGCATTGATCAGTTCGAGACCTTTGTCCTGCAACCAGCCGTTGAACAGCGCGAGGTCACTGCGATAAGCGTCGCGAGTGTTGTCGGAGAGACCTTTTTCCAGCCAGAGGGCGTCGAGAAACTGGTCGATCAGTGGGTGGTCGATGGCAGGCATGGGCGCTCAAGACACGCAGGCTTGGAACTGCGCGCAAATAAAGAGTGAACGGTTGAAATGGCCGCTAGTCTTTCATAGCCCGCTATTTCAAGGAACAGGGAGCTTCAATGAACGAGCAGCAAATTCTGTTGGCTTTCGGTGGTATCGGTGCCGCCGCGCTGGGCTGCCAATGGCTCGCCTGGCGCCTGAAGCTGCCGGCGATTCTGTTTCTGCTGCTGACCGGTATTCTGGCGGGCCCCGTGCTGGGCTGGCTCGACCCGCAGGAAATGTTCGGCCCGCTACTGATGCCATTGGTGTCGCTGGCAGTGGCGCTGATTCTTTTTGAAGGCAGCCTGACCCTGCATTTGTCGGAATGGCGCGAGATCGGCAGCGTCGTGCATCGGCTGGTCACCATCGGAGCGCTCTCGACCTGGATAGTGATTGCGGTCGCGACCCACTGGCTGCTGGGCTTCGACTGGCTGCTCGCCATCCTGTTCGGCAGCCTGACCCTGGTGACTGGCCCGACCGTGATCGTGCCAATGCTGCGCGTGGTGCGGCCAAAGGCTTCGATCGCCAACATCCTGCGCTGGGAAGGGATTGTGATCGACCCGATCGGCGCACTGCTGGCGGTGGTGGTCTACAGCTTCATCATTGCTCGGTCCGAAGGAAATGGCCTGGAACAGAGCCTGCTGACATTCGGCGGGGTGATTGCCTGCGGCAGTGCATTCGGCGTTGCCGGCGGCTGGCTGCTCGGTACGATCATTCGGCGCCAATGGTTGCCGGAGTATCTACACAACCTGGCATCGCTCGCCGCGGTGCTGGGGATATTCATTGCCGCCAACCAGGTCATGCACGAATCCGGTCTGCTGGCGGTGACGCTGATGGGCATGTGGCTGGCGAACATGAAAAACGTGGATGTGCGGCACATCCTGCACTTCAAGGAAAACCTCAGCGTGCTGCTGATTTCCGGGTTGTTCATTTTGCTGGCGGCGCGACTGGATCTGAAGGCGTTGATCGGCCTCGGACCGCTGGTGCTGGTTCTATTGCTGGTAATCCAGTTGATCGCCCGGCCGCTGAACGTGGTGCTGAGTACCGCCGGTTCGAGTCTGAGTTGGCGTGAGCGTGCACTGTTGTGCTGGATTGCCCCACGCGGGATCGTCGCGGCGGCGGTCTCGGCGATCTTTGCGATTCGCCTGGATGAAGCGGGCCATGAAGGCGCGCTGTTACTGGTGCCGCTGACCTTCGCCGTGATCATCGGCACCGTCGTGCTGCAAAGTGCGACTGCCCGGCCTCTGGCGCGTCTGTTGAAGGTTGCGGAACCAGCGCCGAGCGGGTTCCTGATCGTCGGTGCGAACGGGCCTGCGCGCCTGCTCGGCAAGTCGCTGCAACAGCTGGGCAGCCGGGTGCTGCTGACGGATTCAAGCTGGGAAAACATCCGCGCGGCGCGCATGGAAGGCTTGCCGACCTACTTTGGCAATCCGGCCTCGCAGCACGCCGATGCGCATCTGGACCTGGTCGGGCTGGGGCATCTGCTGGCGCTGTCACCGTCCGGCGAACTCAATACGCTGGCAGCCATGCGCTTTCGTCATGACTTCGGCCATCAACGCCTGCTCGGCCTGGCCAGTGGTCAGGAAAGCCGGCGCAGCGACAAGCACCGCGCCAGCCTCGAACATCGCGGCAATCAACTGGGGAGCGAGGCGCTGACTTACGCCAGACTGGCCAGCCAACTGAGCCAGGGCGCCGAGCTGTACAGCACGACTCTGACGGACGGGTTTGGCTGGGACGATTACCGGGCGCTGCATGGCAACCGCGCGACGCTGCTGTTCATGCGCGATGACAGTGGTTGGGTGCACGTGGTGACGCCGGAGACCACGCTGAAACCGGGCTCGGGATGGACGTTGCTGGCGCTGATTCAGCCTGAGAGCGTCAGCGCCTGACAGATCAAATCGCGGGCAAGCCCGCTCCCACAGTGTCCATGTCGAACACAACATCAGCGGACAACACAAAATCTGTGGGAGCGGGCAAGCCCGCGAATGCCGCGACTCGGTGCTGGATCAGGCCGCGAAACCCGGCAGCACCGGTACCGGACGCTTGTCATCATCAATCGCTACAAAGCTGAACTGCCCATGAATGGCCTTCTCGCGCCCGTCGCAGCTCATGCTTTCCACGAACACTTCCACCTCGACCTTGAGGCTGGTGTTGCCGACCTTGATCACTCGCCCGACCAGTTCGACGATGGAGCCTGCCGGAATCGCGTGATTGAAGTCGATGCGATCGGTGGACACGGTCACCAGCGGCAAACGGCAAAACCGTGTGGCGGTGATGAACGACACTTCGTCCATCCAGGCCAGCGCAGTGCCGCCGAACAGGGTGTTGTGGTGGTTGGTGGTCGGCGGGAAAACCGCCTTGGTCACGCGGGTCACCGAGAGCTCGGTGCGGCGTTCGATTTCTTGCTCGCGAGGGGTCATGGGTCAGGCCTGAAACAGAAATACGGTGGATAAATTGCGGGCAACAAAAAAGCAGCCCGTAGGCTGCTTTTTTCTGCATCGGAAGCTGGACTTAAGCCAGTTTTTCCTTGATGCGAGCTGCTTTACCCGACAGGTCGCGCAGGTAGTACAGCTTGGCTTTACGTACGTCACCGCGACGTTTGACAGCCATGCTGTCGATCTGCGGGGAGTAGGTCTGGAAAGTACGTTCTACGCCAACACCGTTGGAGATTTTACGAACGGTGAACGCACTGTTCACGCCGCGGTTACGCTTGGCGATTACAACGCCTTCGAACGCTTGCAGACGGGAACGATCGCCTTCCTTCACTTTCACCTGAACGACGATGGTGTCGCCTGGGGCAAAGGTAGGGATTTCTTTGGTCATCTGCTCTGCTTCGAGTGCAAGGATGATTTTGTTGGTCATGCTGTGCTCCTAAGGTAAATCGTCTGATCTACCATCGATACGTTGTTAACTATCGTCCCGCTCGCGGATGTATTCCTCGAGCAGCTTCTTCTCTTCTCCAGAAAGCGAGCGGCTTTCCAGAAGATCGGCGCGTCGTTCATAGGTCCGACCAAGGGACTGCTGTAAACGCCAACGCCGGATATGCGCGTGATTGCCACTCAGCAACACGTCGGGAACACGCTGATCCGCATACACCTCAGGTCGGGTGTAGTGCGGGCAATCCAGCAGACCATCCGTAAAGGAATCTTCCTCAGCGGAATCCGCATGCCCTAAAGCTCCGGGCAGCAGTCGTGTAACCGCATCGATCATGACCATGGCCGGCAGCTCGCCGCCAGACAACACATAGTCACCAATCGACCACTCTTCATCGACATGAGCCTCAATAAAGCGCTCGTCAATGCCTTCATAGCGACCGGCAATCAGGATCAATGCATCCGATTTCGCCAGTTCGCGTACCGCCGACTGAGTCAGTTGACGGCCTTGGGGGGACAGGTAAATCACCTTCGCCGCCTCCCCGGCTGCTGCCTTGGCCTGAACCAGAGCATCTTCCAGGGGCTTGATCTTCATCACCATGCCCGGACCACCGCCAAACGGGCGATCGTCCACAGTGTGATGTCGATCCGTCGTGTAATCCCGCGGATTCCAACAGGTCAGCTGCAAGAGCCCCTGTTTGACCGCACGACTGGTAATGCCGTACTCACTGATGGCCGAGAACATCTCGGGGAACAGCGTAATGACGTCTACGCGCAGGCTGGCCATTGCTTAGAAGTCCGCGTCCCATTCCACCCTCATCACGCCTGCTTCCAGGTCGATTGCCAGCACGCATTGCTCCGTATAGGGCAACAACCGCTCGCGATCATCCAGGCTGCCAACGCAGGGTTTGACCACCAATACATCGTTCGCGCCGGTCTCCAACAGGTGATCAACCTTGCCGAACAATTGTTCGTCCTGGTTGATGACGCTCAGACCCTCCAACTGGTACCAGTAGTACTCGTCGGCAGTCAGGTCGGGCAAAAGGCTTCGCGGGATGCAAATCTCGTAACCGCTCAGAAGACGGGCTTCATCGCGATCGTCGAGGCCTTTGAGCTTTACAACCAGATCCTTTTGAGTGGATCGGCCGCTGACCAGCTCGACCTGTTTCACCACGCCTTCGCGCCGAAGCGTCCAGTTGCGATAGCCCAACAGGTTTTCAATCGGATCGGTAAAGGAAAAGACCTTCACCTCGCCGCGAACGCCGTGAACCGAAAAAATCTTGCCGACAACGATCAGGTCATCAGCTTTTTCTGGCGTCGCGCTCATACTGCTCAGGCTGCAGCCTTGGCAGATTCCTTCAGCAACTGAGCAACACGCTCAGAAGGCTGTGCACCAACGCTCAGCCAGTAGGCAACGCGCTCTTGGTTCACGGACAGACGGATTTCCTGACCACGGGCAACAGGGTTGAAGAAACCAACCTGTTCTTTGTGGGAACCGTCACGCGGGTTGCGGGAGTCGGTTACGGTCAGGTGGTAAAACGGGCGCTTTTTGGAGCCGCCAAGGGCAAGACGGATTGTTAGCATGTGAACATCGTTCCTGTAGTCGGTGCTGCAAATCTAAATGCACAGCGGGCATGGGTGCCCGAAAGGCCGCATATTCTAAGGAATATCCGGACTTTTGCAAATGACTTTTTCCGGCGCCTGTGGCATGCCGTGCAGATTTGCATATGGGGCCGTCGTTTAACACGGCCGGTCAGCTCCCGCCGAGTGCGGGTTTGCTGTGGATCCCGCTTCCTTGCGGGACTGCGCCGGTGCGACGACCGGCGAGTTCTTTTACATCTTTGGCATGCCGCCGCCGGGCAACATTCCGCCCATGCCGCGCATCATTTTCGCCATTCCGCCCTTGGCGGAGAATTTCTTCATCATCTTCTGCATCTGCTTGTGCTGCTTGATCAAGCGACCGATGTCCTGCACCTGGGTGCCGGAACCCATGGCGATCCGGCGCTTGCGCGAACCGCTGATCAGCTCAGGGTCGCGGCGCTCGGCCGGGGTCATGGAGTTGATGATGGCTTCCATCTGTTTGAATTGCTTCTCTGCAGCGTTCTGAGCGTTGCCCATTTGCGAGAGATTGACGCCGCCGATGCTCGGCAGTTTGTCCATGAGCCCGCCGAGGCCGCCCATGTTCTTCATCTGTTGCAGCTGATCGCGGAAGTCTTCGAGGTCGAAGCCCTTGCCCTTCTTCAGCTTCTTGGCAAGTTTGTCGGCCTTGTCCTTGTCGAGAGTCGCTTCAGCCTGTTCGATCAGGCTGAGCACGTCGCCCATGCCGAGGATCCGCGAAGCGATACGCTCAGGATGGAACGGATCGAGCGCTTCGCTCTTCTCGCCCATACCGATGAACTTGATCGGCTTGCCGGTAATCGCACGAACGGACAGCGCGGCACCGCCACGGGCATCACCGTCGACCTTGGTCAGGATCACACCGGTCAGCGGCAGCGCATCACCGAAGGCCTTGGCCGTGTTGGCCGCGTCCTGACCGGTCATGGCATCCACCACGAACAGGGTTTCGACCGGGTTGATCGCGGCGTGCAGCGCCTTGATCTCGCCCATCATCTCTTCGTCGATGTGCAGACGACCGGCGGTGTCGACGATGACCACGTCGATGAATTTAAGTTTTGCTTCTTTAATAGCCGCGCTGGCGATGTCGACCGGCTTCTGGCTCAGGTCGGACGGGAAGAACGTCACACCGATGTCGTTGGCCAGGGTTTCCAGCTGTTTAATAGCAGCAGGGCGGTAGATGTCCGCCGACACGACCATGACCGACTTCTTCTTGCGCTCTTTAAGGAAGCGCGCCAGTTTGCCGGCGGTGGTGGTTTTACCCGCACCCTGCAGACCGGCCATCAGAATGACGGCAGGCGGCACGGCGCTCAGGTTCAAGTCTTCGTTGGCCGCGCCCATCAGGCTTTCGAGTTCGGCCTGGACGATCTTCACGAACGCCTGGCCCGGCGTCAGGCTGCGCGACACCTCGGTGCCGACAGCACGCTCCTTGACCGAATTGACGAAGTCCTTGACCACAGGCAGGGCCACGTCGGCTTCGAGCAACGCCATGCGCACTTCGCGCAGGGTGTCTTTGATGTTGTCCTCGGTCAGTTTCGCCTTGCCGGTGACATGGCGCAGCGTCTGCGAGAGACGGTCGGTTAAGTTTTCAAACATTGCGCGATCCTTTCAGGCCCTGTGTAGACCGGGATAATGGCGGCCCAGACCGGAATCAACATGTGCTCGGCGAGCCTGCGGCGTGGGCAGGTCGCGGATTATAGCGAAGACTGCGACTGGCGGACACCTCGCTGTCAGCTTGCCGGTCTTTCGTGCAACGGCGGTTCTATGCCAAACTCAGCGCCTTTCGGGCTTGCCTAACAGGATTTATGCTCCCCTTGTCACCGAGTTTGCTGACCACCCTCGCCGCCGCCCTTCTTTACGCCGCTGCGACTCTCTATCAGGGCACCCGCCTGGCCACTGGCGCCAAGGCCAACAAGCGCCTGCTGGTCTCGCTCGGCGTCCTCGCCGTGCTGGCCCACAGCGCCAGCCTGCTCACTCATTTATTGACGCCGATCGGTCTGGGCCTGGATTTTTTCAGCGCCTCGAGCCTGATTGCTGCGGCCGTCATCGCTCTGACCCTGCTGGCCTGCTCGCGGATCCCGGTGGAAAACCTGCTGGTGCTGCTGTTCCCGCTGGGTGCGATCACCGTACTGCTGGCGCAATTCGCGCCGGCCGGCACGGTGCAGATCATCGATGAAGAACCGGGCATCCTCGCACACATCCTGTTGTCGATCCTCGCCTACGGCATGTTCACCATCGCGGTGTTCCAGGCCCTGTTGCTGCTGGTGCAGGATCATCAGCTCAAGCACAAGCACCCGTCCGGGCTGATCAAGAACTTCCCGCCACTGCAAACCATGGAAAGCCTGCTGTTCGGCTTCCTTTGGGCCGGCTGGACTTTGCTGTCGCTGTCGCTGATTTCCGGCTGGCTGTTCGTCGAGAACCTGTTTGCCCAGCACCTGGTGCATAAAACCCTGCTGGCCTGCCTGGCCTGGATCGTGTTCAGCGTCCTGCTGTGGGGCCGTAACCGCCTCGGCTGGCGCGGCCACAAGGCAATCCGCTGGACTCTCGCCGGTTTCTGCCTGCTGATGCTCGCGTATTTCGGCAGCAAACTGGTTCGTGAATACATCCTGCATATCTGACGGGCGGCATAAATGGACGGTTTGCCCATAGGGCCGATGCTCGCGGTATTTGTCCTGCTGATTCTCTGGTCAGGGCTGTTTACCGCCGTCGAAGCGGCGCAACAGTACCTGCTCGCGCAACGCACCGCATCCCGCGCCAGCGACAAGCCGCTGGCGAAGCTCAACTTCCCGCTCGACAGCCTGATCCTCTGCAATACCCTGTGCCGCGCCCTCGCCGTCATTCTGGCCACCCTGCTGGCAATCTTTCTCTGTGAAGAAAATGGCCCCTGGGCCGCCTGCCTCGGCGCCGGCGCCCTGCTGCTGGTTTTTGCCGACTATTTCCCCCGCGCCCTCGCCCAGCGTTATCCGGATGCGGTGTTGTCGTTCGGCAATACGCTGCTGGCGGTCCCGCTGAAGGTCGTTTACCCGCTTGCCTGGCTACTCAGCCGCACCAGTGGTTTGCTGATGCAACCGTTCATCCGCAAGGCCCAGGTGGTGCAACAGAGCGAAGACGATGTGCCGGCGGAGCGTCATGACGACCCGGATCATCCGGTGCGCCCGCACCCGGTTTCAGGCATCCATGCGCTGGACAACATCACGGTCAACGACATTCTGGTGCCGCGCAGCGATGTCGACGGCATCAACCTCGACGACCCGATCGAGGAAATCATCGAGCAATTACGCAAGAACCAACGCACTCGCCTGCCGGTCTTCCACAGCGATATCAATCAGGTCGAAGCGGTGCTCAATACCAGGCAGATTCGTCACCTGCTCGACAACGGCAGCCTGACCCGCGAAGCCTTGCTGGCGGCCAGTTACGAGCCGTATTTCGTCCCTGAAAGCACCCCGCTGCAACTGCAACTGCTGAACTTCCACAAGCAGCAACGGCGTCTGGGCATGGTGGTGGACGAATACGGCGAAGTGCTCGGCATCGTCACCCTGGAAGACATTCTCGAAGAAATCGTCGGCGAATTCGAAAGCGAGCACAGCCTCGACAATCCGCACATCCACCCGCAGGCCGATGGCCGCATGGTGATCGATGGCGCGGCGTCGATCCGCGAACTGAACAAATGCCTGGGCTGGCACCTGCCCAGCGACGGCCCCCGGACCCTCAATGGCCTGGTGACCGAAGCGCTGGAAACCATCCCGGAAAGCGCGGTCTGCCTGAAGATCGGCCGCTACCGGCTGGAGATTCTCGAAACCGAAGAGAACCGCGTCAGCAAGGTCCTGATCTGGCACACCACTTCGACCCCGACGCTGGGCACGGCCCGCTAGACAGGCCCTTGTTCAATCGTTAGCCACCTTCCTATAATCGCGGTGCTTACCCAAGCCCCGCCGAACCGTGTGCTTACCCCGCACCCGACAAGTTCCGGCCGGTTCATCGGCAATATCCGCATCACACCGACGACTGTTCCTACCTGAAGCAGCGATCGCGCCTCATCCCACATCCCTGGGTGTTCGACCATAATAATTCGCTCCAACGGAGCTCATGACTGTCAGGGATCACCGCATGACGACCAGTACCGCTTACAGCGACACCACGCCTGCCCAACCGACCAACTCCGCCACCCGCGTGGCCACGGCAAGCTTCATCGGCACGGCCATCGAGTTCTACGATTTCTATGTCTACGCCACCGCTGCTGCGCTGGTGATCGGGCCGGTGTTCTTCCCGCAGACTTCCGGCACGGCGCAGATGCTTTCGGCATTTCTTACCTTCGGCATCGCCTTCCTGGCCCGACCGCTGGGCTCGGCGCTGTTCGGCCATTTCGGCGACCGGATCGGGCGCAAATCGACTTTGGTCGCTTCGCTGCTGCTGATGGGCGTCTGCACCACGCTGATCGGCGTGCTGCCGGGCTACGACAGCATCGGGGCGTGGGCGCCGATCCTGCTTTGCGTGCTGCGCTTCGGCCAGGGCCTGGGATTGGGTGGCGAATGGGGCGGTGCAGCGCTGCTGGCGACCGAAAACGCGCCGAAAGGCAAACGGGCGTGGTTCGGCATGTTCCCGCAACTCGGGCCCTCGATTGGTTTTCTGGCCGCCAACGGTCTGTTCCTGACCCTTGCCATGAGCCTGAGCGACGATCAGTTCCGCAGTTGGGGCTGGCGCATTCCGTTCCTGCTCAGCGCCGTGCTGGTGATGGTCGGGCTGTACGTGCGCCTCAAGCTGCACGAGACCCCGGTGTTCGCCAACGCCATCGCCCGTCAGGAGCGTGTGAAAGTGCCGCTGGTCGAGCTGTTCAGCCAATACTGGGCACCGACATTGCTTGGCGCCGCTGCCATGGTGGTGTGCTACGCACTGTTCTACATCTCAACGGTGTTTTCCCTGAGCTACGGCGTATCCACATTGGGCTACAGCCGTGAGACGTTCCTCGGGC
This sequence comes from Pseudomonas glycinae, assembly GCF_001594225.2. GTDB lineage: Bacteria > Pseudomonadota > Gammaproteobacteria > Pseudomonadales > Pseudomonadaceae > Aquipseudomonas > Aquipseudomonas glycinae. The sequence continues at coordinate 3,262,791 of NZ_CP014205.2, read as the reverse complement.
TGCTGTGCTTCGCAGTACTGTTCATGGCAGCCGCGACGCCTTTGTCGGCGTGGGCAAGCGATCGTTACGGGCGCAAGCCGGTGCTGATCGTCGGCGGTGTGCTGGCGATTCTTTCCGGGTTTCTGATGGAGCCGCTGCTGACTCAGGGTTCGACCTGGGGCGTGGCCCTGTTCCTGTGCATCGAGCTGTTTCTGATGGGGGTGACATTCGCCCCAATGGGCGCGCTGCTGCCGGAGCTGTTTCCGACACACGTCCGCTATACCGGTGCATCGGCGGCCTACAACCTCGGCGGCATTGTCGGAGCCTCGGCGGCGCCATTCTTTGCGCAGAAACTGGTGGCGATGGGTGGTTTGAGTTACGTCGGCGGGTATGTGTCAGCGGCAGCGGTGCTCAGCTTGATCGCTGTGCTGTGCCTGAAGGAAACGCGCAATAACGATTTGAATCAGGTGTCGTAAATGCCCTGATCGCTCCCGCCCGATGCGGGAGCGATCAGATAGCGAGATTACAGCTCTACAACGACAGCCTGAGAAGCACGGGTCGCCTTGGCGCGAGCGGCCTCGATCGACTCGTCACGGGCCAGTGCCACACCCATGCGGCGCTGACCGTTGACTTCAGGCTTGCCGAACAGACGCAGAGCGGTATCCGGTTCACTCAGCGCAGCGCCAAGATTGGCGAATGCAGTCTGGGTCGACTGACCTTCCACAAGAATCACCGCCGAAGCCGATGGGCCGAACTGACGGATCAGTGGCACAGGCAGGCCGAGGATGGCTCGGGCGTGCAGGGCGAACTGCGACAGGTCCTGGGAAATCAGGGTTACCAGACCGGTGTCGTGTGGACGTGGCGACACTTCACTGAACCACACCTGATCGCCTTTAATGAACAGCTCGACGCCGAACAGACCACGACCGCCCAATGCTTCGGTCACGGCTTTGGCTACACGCTCGGATTCAGCCAGCGCCACCGGGCTCATGGCCTGTGGCTGCCAGGATTCCTGATAGTCGCCCTTCTCCTGACGGTGGCCGACCGGCGCACAGAACGTCGTGCCGCCGACGTGACGCACGGTCAACAGAGTGATTTCGTAGTCGAAATCGATGAAACCTTCGATGATCACGCGACCTTTGCCGGCGCGACCGCCCTCTTGGGCGTAATCCCAGGCTTTCTGCACGTCATCGACGCTGCGCAGCAGGCTCTGGCCCTTGCCCGACGAACTCATCACCGGTTTGACGACGCACGGGAAACCCAGGTCTTCAACGGCTTTGCTGTAGTCCTCGAAGGTATCGGCGAAGTGGTACGGCGAAGTCGGCAGGTCCAGCTCTTCGGCAGCCAGACGACGGATGCCTTCGCGGTTCATGGTCAGTTGCGCGGCGCGAGCGGTCGGGATCACGGTGAAGCCTTCGGCTTCCAGTTCGACCAGCGTGGCAGTGGCGATGGCTTCGATTTCCGGCACGATGAAGTGCGGCTTCTCGGCTTCGATCACTGCACGAAGGGCGGCACCATCGAGCATGTTGATCACGTGGCTGCGATGGGCAACCTGCATGGCCGGCGCGTTGGCGTAACGGTCAACGGCGATCACTTCAACGCCCAGGCGTTGCAGCTCGATCACCACTTCCTTGCCCAACTCACCACAGCCACACAGCAATACGCGGGTCGCGGTCGGCGACAATGGAGTTCCGATACGGGTCATCTCAGGTCCTCAAAGAAGCGGATCATCGAGGAAAGCAACGCCGGACGCGCTTTCCATGGGGAGAAAGCGCGGCATTTTACATGAACCTGAGGGTTTGGCTTCAGCCGGCGACAGCCTGTTTGCGTTCGCGCCAGGCCATGATCAGCCAGACGGCGGTAACACCGGCGAACTTCGAGGCCAGAGCAGTGATAAGCACCGGCGGCGTCAGCAGGTCGATCATGCCAAAGAAGATGAAGGTATCGAGGGGAATGCTCAGCGCCGAGCTGATCCACAACCGGTCGCGCAACGGGCGCCTGGTGATGGTAAACACCAGCCAGTCGATGCACTCGGAGACTGCGAATGCCGTGGCACTGGCCAGCGCAATCGACGGATCGGACGTGACATAGGACAGCACCAGCGCCGCCAGCATCGCCACGATCGCGCCGTGGCCGAAACGGATCTGCACCATGTCGCGCAACACGAACACCAGCCCGCCCCAGGCCGACCAGATGATGTCCAGGTGCGGCGCGGTGGAGAAGGCGAAGTTGATCAGCACGACGCTGCTGATGTAAGCGATGAGGAAAATCATGGGCGTGACCTGTCAATTTGGCGCACAGGTTACTTCAGCCCTTCGATGGCGCCAATCAAATCGGTTATCGCCCCGGCGTTTTGCCGATCATCCAGACCAGGCCACTGGCCTTCGCCCGCTCATGACAGAGCCCGAGAACAACCCGACGTTCATCATTGGTCATCCGGCTCCAGCGAGTGATCTCCTCGACCGTGCGCTGGCAACCGGTGCAAATGTCGTCTTCGTCCAGCGCGCAAATGCTCACGCACGGCGAGGCGACAGGTCTTTCCGGGGTTGTCATTCTTCCTGCTCGACCAGATCGCGCGCATAGCGCTGAGAGTTATGCACATAGTGCGCAGCACTGGCTTCGAGCATCTTCTTCTGTTGCTCGGTCAGTTCGCGCACGACCTTGCCCGGCGAGCCCATCACCAGTGAACCGTCAGGAATTTCCTTGCCTTCGCCGATCAGCGAATTGGCGCCGATGATGCAGTTCTTGCCGATCTTCGCGCCGTTGAGGATGACCGCGTTGATGCCGATCAGGCTGTAGTCGCCGACCGTGCAGCCGTGGAGCATGGCGTTGTGGCCGATGGTCACGCCGGTGCCGATGGTCAGCGGATAGCCCATGTCGGTGTGCATCACAGTGCCATCCTGGACGTTACTGTTCTTGCCGATCAGGATCAGTTCATTGTCGCCGCGCAGCACGGCGTTGAACCAGACGTTGGCGCCCTCTTCCAGTCTGACCTTGCCCACGAGCACGGCGTTGGGGGCGACCCAGCTCTGCGGATGGGTTTCGACGCGGGCGTCGCCCAGGCGGTATTTCATCTTGTTTTCCTCAGGGCTCACGATGGCTGGCCATTCGAGCGATGGCTTCAGGTATTGATGAAGCTTTTAGGCGGCTGATGCAGGCTGATTTTGGCGTCATAGAGCAGGTTGATCAACTCGACGATCATGATCGCCGTCAGCCCCCAGATCTTGTATTCGCCGTAACGGTAGCTCGGCACGTACCAACTGCGACCCTGGTAGTCGATGCGATGAGTGTGTTCGCGCGGATCCTTGCGGAAGAACTCCAGCGGCACACTGAACACCGCAGCAATCTCGGCATCATTGGCCTGGTATTCGACAAAATCCGGAATCACCCCGACATACGGCGTGACCTTGATGCCATGCAGGGAAATCAGCGGGCTGAGCGGACCGATCACTTCGACCAGTCCCGGGGGCAGGCCGATTTCCTCTTCGGCTTCACGCAGGGCGGTGAACACCAGATCCGGGTCCTCGGGATCGCGTCGCCCACCGGGGAAGGCGACTTCGCCGCCGTGGGTCGAGAGCCCGCTGGCGCGCAGGGTGAGGACAAGTTCGGGTTCGTCACTGCGAGTAATCGGCACCAGGACAGCGGCCTCGGGGAAACGCGTGTCGGTCTCCAGCGTGCGCGGCGTGTGATTGCTTACCCGGTGCAGTAGCTCGTCCAGCATAAGTGTTCTCGATCGGTGCCTTACCCTGCATCATGCACCAATCATTGCGACCGCCCAAGCCCCGAACGGCCGTCATGTCGCGAAACGACAACTTGCCGACTGACACCGCTGCACGCCAAGATAGGCGCAGCATTCAGGAACCCCAGCATGAAATTTTGCAGCCACTGCGGCAACCCGGTGACCCAGCGCATTCCCGAAGGCGACTCGCGGCTGCGATTCGTCTGCGACAGCTGTCAGACGATTCACTATCAGAACCCCAATATCGTGGCCGGTTGCGTACCGACCTGGGGCAGCAAAGTCCTGCTGTGCCGCCGCGCCATCGAGCCACGTCTCGGTTACTGGACACTGCCCGCCGGGTTCATGGAGAACGGCGAGACCATCGAACAGGCCGCCATCCGCGAAACCGCCGAGGAAGCCTGCGCCCGGGTGCGCAACCTGAGCATCTATACCTTGATCGACGTGCCGCACATCAGTCAGGTGCATGTGTTTTTCCGCGCCGAGCTGGCGGATCTGGACTTCGCCGCCGGCCCCGAAAGCCTGGAAGTGCAACTGTTCGACGAGGAAGACATTCCTTGGGACGAACTGGCTTTCCGCACGGTGGGCCGTACCCTGGAATGCTTCTTCGCTGACCGGCGTGTCGAGGTTTATCCGGTTCGCTCCGAATCGATCCCGCCACTCGCTCAACCGGCCATCACTTGATTTCGACGGCGGCCGGCCGATAACCGGCTGACGCAGACCGCGACAGCGCCTGCACACTATCTATAAATAAAGTATCTGCTTCATTTCTGGGGAATCGTTTCAATGCGCTGGTTGCTTGCCCTGTTCTGCCTGTCGTTCGTCACCGTCTCCCAAGCGTCATTCGTGACCACCGTGACGCCTTCGAACACCCCGCTCATCGAAAAAGTACTGGTGCTCAAATCGGCCCATCAACTGCAGTTGATCGCCGACGGCAAGCCACTCAAGAGCTATCGCATTTCCTTGGGCAAGGGCGCGAAAAAAGGCCCGAAGCTGATTGAGGGCGACAAGCGCACACCGGAAGGTTTCTATTGGATCGACTGGCGCAAGACCAGCGAAAAATTCAACCTGTCGATGCACATCTCCTACCCGAACATCAGCGACTCCGCCCGCGCCCGCCGCGAAGGCGTCGAGCCTGGCGGCATGATCATGATCCACGGCACGCCGGACTCCGAGGACAACCCCGAACAACTGTTCCACACCCTGGACTGGACCGACGGCTGCATCGCCATGCGCAACGTCGACATGCGCGAAGTCTGGAACCTGGTGCCGGATGGCACGATGATCGAAATTCGCCCCTGATTCTGTCATCCAGGGAGCACGCTCCCGAGGGGCCTTAAAACGGCCCTTTCTCCCGACCATTGGTCGCTCGCAAAAAATAAATCAAAAAGATCGCCGCCTGCGGCAACGTCTGAACGGTGATACCACTGTCACTCGCCAGAACTGCCGCAGACCGCGATTTTTTGCGTTTTACAGCGCACCTCTAATACCACTTGAAACCACCCACCTTGAAACCTTCTGAGCCATGGGCCTACAGGCATTTCCGCCGCGTTGACATGGTATGTAAGTGGTATTAGTTTTCGCCGAAACAGCGAGCGACAACATTCCAATATCAGCTCCGGAAGTGCCTGCATGAACGATCTCCACGCCCTGCGCCCTGACGACTCCCAGCCGACGCCGCTGTACCTGCAACTGGCGCGCAACCTGGAAGCGGCGATCCATGCCGGCCAGTGGAAAGCCGAACAGGCGATGCCCTCGGAGCGCAATCTCAGCGAGATGCTGGGGATTTCCCGGGTCACCGCGCGCAAAGCGCTGGAAGTGCTGCTCGATCAAGGTTTGATCCGCCGCCTGCAAGGCTCCGGCACCTTCATCACTCCACGCCTCGAACAACCGCTGTCGCGTCTGTCGGGTTTCAGCGAAATGCTCCGTCTCAAGGGCTTCGTGCCCGGCTCGCAATGGCTGGAGCGGGAAATCACCCTGCCGACCCACGAAGAACTGATCCGCCTCGGCCTGTCGCCGAACGACAAGGTCGCGCGCATGAAACGCCTGCGCAAAGCCGACGACACGGTGATGGCCATCGAGATGAGCACCCTGCCCGCCTCGATCATGCCCAAGCCACAGGTGGTGGACGACTCCCTCTACGAACACCTCGACAGCATCGGCAAGCCGATCGTGCGCGCCTTGCAGCACATCCAGGCGATCAACGCCTCGGACGAGTTCGCCGCACTCGTCGGCATCGCCCCCGGCACCGCGATGCTGCTGATGACCCGGGTCGGCTACCTGGAAGACAACACGCCGATCGAAGTCACCGACACCTATTGCCGCAACGACTACTACGACTTTGTTGCAGAGCTTCGCCGCTGATCAGCAGCCAGGCCAAACGAGAGAAGCGAAATGTCCGAAGACAACATCCTCACCGCTGACGGCTGGATTCGCGGCCGGCTGATCCACGAACACGGCAGAGTCGTGTCGATCGAAGGCGAGCCTTGCGATCCGGCGACCAATGACTTGCCGTATCTGCTGCCGGGTTTCATCGACCTGCACGTCCACGGCGGTGGCGGCAAGGACATCATGGAAGGCGCCAGCGCGTTCGAGACCATCACCAAGACCCACGTGCGCTTCGGCACCACCTCGCTGCTCGCCACCACGATGACCGCGCCGAGTGCCGAGATTGCCAGCGTGCTCAAGGAGGTCGGCGAATTCTGCGAGCAGCGTCCGAAAGGCGCCGCTCGAGTCCTCGGCGTTCACCTCGAAGGCCCATACATCAATCCCGGCAAACTCGGCGCCCAGCCGAACTTCGCCCACACCGCGCTGATGGCCGAAGTCGAAGACTATCTGGCACTGGCGCCGATCCGGGTGATCACCATCGCCCCGGAAATCGCCGGCCACGATGGCTTGATTCGTGAAATGAGCGGCCGTGGCATCCGCATGCAGATCGGCCACACCCTCGGCAGTTACGAGGAAGGCGTCGCCGCCCTCGAAGCCGGCGCCACCAGTTTCACCCATTTGTACAACGCCATGAGCCCGCTGCATCACCGCGAACCGGGCATCGTCGGCGCGGCCCTCGCCCACGCCAAATTCGCGGAATTGATTCCGGACTTGCTGCACGTACACCCCGGCGCGATCCGCGTGGCTCTGCGCTCGATCCCGTGCCTGTATTGCGTCACCGATTCAACCGCCGCCGCCGGCATGCCCGACGGTGAATACAAGCTCGGCAGCCACACAGTCACCAAATGCCTGGGCGGCGTGCGCCTGCCCGACGGCACCCTGGCCGGCAGCACCCTGACCATGGATCAGGCCCTGCGCAATCTGGTGAAGATCGGTCTGCCGATCGCCGAGGCCTCGCAACGTCTTTCGCAATTCCCCGCCGACTATCTCGGCATCACCGAACGCGGGCGCCTGCAACCCGGCGCCTGGGCCGACTGCGTGCGGCTGGATCGCTCACTCACACTGACCGCCGTCATGGTCGAAGGAGAAGACATTGACTTCAAAAATGCTTGAAGAGGCGCTGTCCTCGTTCGAGGCCGTGCAAGCCCAACTGCAACAGCTCGACCCGCCAATGATCGAGATCGCCGGACGCCTGCGCCGTCAGCCACCGCAAGTGGCGATGACCGTTGCCCGTGGCAGCTCCGACCATGCCGCGAGCTACTTCGCCTACCTGACCATGCAGCAACTCGGCGTACCGGTGGCGTCGTTGCCGATGTCGGTGGTGACCATGCAACAGGCGCCGTTGAAGGTCAGCGGTCAGGTTGCGTTCGCGTTTTCCCAGTCGGGCCAGAGCCCGGATCTGGTCAACAGCCTGCGCCTGTTGCGCAAGCGTGGCGCGCTCAGTGTGTCGATGGTCAACGCCGCCGATTCGCCGCTGGAGGCTGCGTGCGAATTCAGCCTGCCATTGCTGGCCGGCACCGAAAGCAGCGTCGCCGCGACCAAGAGTTTCATCGCCACCCTCAGCGCCAGCGCCCGTCTGATCGCGCACTGGAAAGAAGACGCCGAATTGCTGGAGGCGCACAACGCCCTGCCCGAAGGCCTGCGCGAAGCTGCGCAACAGGACTGGAGCCCGGCCATCGACGCCCTGCGCGATTGCGAGCGGTTGATGGTGATCGGCCGTGGCGCCGGTTTTGCCATCGCCCAGGAAGCCGCGCTGAAATTCAAGGAAACCTCGGCGATCCAGGCCGAAGCCTTCAGCAGCGCCGAAGTCCGTCACGGCCCAATGGCCCTGATCGACGAACATTACCCATTGCTGGTGTTCGCCCCGCGCGGCGCCGAACAGGCCGGCCTGCTGAGCCTGGCAGCCGAGATGCGTCAGCGCGGCGCCCGCGTGCTGCTGGCCGCGCCGGATGACGTCAGCGAACGCGACCTGACCTTGAGCCGTGCCGAACACCCGGCCCTCGACCCGATTCTGGCGATCCAGAGTTTCTACGTGATGGCGGCCGGTCTGGCCGTGGCCCGTGGCATGGACCCGGATCAGCCGCGACACCTGAGCAAAGTCACCCGTACGCACTGAGTCCGAACCGAACGTTTTCCTGATGAGACCGAGCCATGCACAACAACAATAAAGAGCTGACTTTAAGCGCCCCGCTCAGCGGCCCGGTGCTCACGCTCGCCAAAGTCCCGGACGCGGTGTTCGCCAGCGGCGCGATGGGCGACGGCATTGCCATTGATCCGCTGAACGACACCCTGTATTCGCCCTGCGCCGGGGTGGTGATCCACGTCGCCCGCACCGGCCATGCACTGACCGTGCGCGCCGACAACGGCGCCGAGCTGTTGCTGCATCTCGGTCTGGACACGGTGGAGTTGCAGGGCGAAGGGTTCTCGATGCTGGTCAAGGAAGGCGCGCGGGTCAGCAATGGCCAGCCGCTGCTGCGCTATGACCTGGACAAGGTCGGCCGCCAGTGCAAAAGCCTGGTCAGCCTGCTGATCCTGACCAACAGCCAGGATTTCCAGGCGCGCCCCATCACCCTGAAAACGGTGAAGGTCGGCGAACCGCTGCTGCACATCATCGCTCGTCACAGCGCAGCGGCGAATACAGAAGAACTCGGCGGCCCGCAAGTTCACGGTCACGTAAAGGTCGCCCATCGCGGCGGTCTGCATGCGCGCCCGGCGGCGTTGATCCGCCAGACCGCGCAAGGGTTCAAGAGCCAGTCGCAGCTGCATTTCGCCGGCAAATCGGCACCGTGCAACAGCCTCATCGGTTTGATGGGCCTGGCGATTGGCGAACAGGACGAAGTGCAGGTCAGTTGCCAGGGCCCGGACGCACAGGCTGCGTTGCAAGCCTTGCTCACCGCGCTGGCAACAGCCCTGCCGGAGGATCATCACGCCGCTGCACCGCTTGCCGCCACTCCACGCAATCGCCCGGCCGAGGCCGGCGTGTTGCACGGCGTGTGCGCCGCACCGGGTCTGGTCGGCGGGCCGCTGTTTCGCCTGAACGCGATCAGCCTGCCAGCCGACAGCGGCAATCATCAGCCCGAGCAACAACTACAGATTCTCGACACGGCGCTGAATCAGGTCCGCAGCGAAATCGACGGCACCCTCGCCCAGGCGAAAAAACAGCGCAATGCCGACGAAGAAGCCATCTTCGCCGCGCACCTGGCCTTGCTGGAAGACCCGGCCCTGCTCGACGCCGCCCGGCAATCGATTGAAACCGGCACGGCGGCGACTCACGCCTGGAGCCAGTCCATCGATGCGCAATGCCAAGTGCTGCAAAACACCGGCAGCCCGCTGCTGGCCGAGCGCGCCAACGATCTGCGCGACCTCAAGCAACGGGTGCTGCGCGCCCTGCTCGGCGAAGCCTGGCATTACGACGTGCCGGCCGGCGCCATCGTCGCCGCTCACGAACTGACGCCTTCGGATTTGCTGCAACTGAGCGCGCAAGGCGTCGCCGGTTTGTGCATGGCCGAAGGTGGCGCGACTTCCCACGTGGCGATTCTGGCCCGGGGCAAAGGCCTGCCGTGCATGGTCGCACTGGGCTCGGTTTTGCTGGATCAAACTCAAGGTCAATCAGTGGTTCTCGATGCCGACGGCGGTCGCCTCGAACTGGCGCCGAATGCCGAACGTCTGGCCGAAGTCCGCCAGGCGCAGATCGACCGCCAACAACGGCGCGACGCCCAGCAAGCTCAGGCCCATCTGCCAGCCGAAACCCGCAACGGCGTGGCCATCGAAGTGGTCGCCAACGTCGCCTCCAGCCATGAAGCGGCGGATGCATTTGCCAACGGCGCCGACGGCGTCGGCCTGTTGCGCACCGAGTTCCTGTTCGTCGATCGCCACACTGCGCCGGACGTCGAAGAACAACGCGCCGCCTATCAAGCTGTGATCGATGCCATGGGCGACAAGTCGGTGATCATCCGCACCATCGACGTCGGCGGCGACAAACAACTCGACTATCTGCCGCTGCCGGTCGAAGCCAACCCGGTACTCGGCCTGCGCGGCATTCGCCTGGCCCAGGCCCGCCCGGAAATCCTCGACCAGCAACTGCGTGCGCTGCTGCAAGTCAGCCCGCTGCAGCGCTGCCGGATCCTGCTGCCGATGGTCACCGAGGTCGACGAACTGCTGCACATCCGCCAGCGGGTCGATGCGCTGTGTCTGGAACTGGGCATCAATCAACGACCGGAAATCGGCGTGATGATCGAAGTCCCGGCCGCTGCATTGCAGGCTGAACAACTGGCCGAGCACGCCGACTTCCTGTCCATCGGCACCAACGACCTGTCGCAATACACCCTGGCCATGGACCGCGATCACGCCGGCCTCGCCGCGCGGGTCGATGCCTTGCACCCGGCGCTGCTGCGCCTGATTGCCATGACCTGCGAAGGCGCGGCGGTGCATAAACGCTGGGTCGGCGTGTGCGGCGCCCTGGCTTCCGATCCGCTGGCGACGCCGGTTTTGATCGGTCTGGGCGTGACCGAGCTGTCGGTGAGCCCGGTACAAATTGGTGAAATCAAGGACCGCGTGCGCCAGTTGCACGAAGCCGAATGCCAACGCCTCGCCCGGGACTTGCTCAAGCTGAGCAGCGCCGCTGCGGTGCGTCATGCCTGTCATCAACATTGGCCTCTGCGCTAACAAAAACAACAAGGACAAACGCCATGTACCAACTCTTCATCGAAGGCCTGCAACGCCTCGGCCGCGCGCTGATGCTGCCGATCGCGATCCTGCCGATCGCCGGCCTGCTGCTGCGCCTGGGCGACACCGACCTGCTGAACATCGCAATCATCCACGACGCCGGCCAGGTGATCTTCGCCAACCTGGCAATGATCTTCGCCATCGGCATCGCGGTCGGCTTCGCCCGGGACAACAACGGGACCGCCGGCCTCGCCGGGGTGATCGGTTACCTGGTGATGATCTCCACCCTCAAAGTGCTCGACGCCAGCATCAACATGGGCATGCTCGCCGGGATCGTCACCGGCCTGATGGCCGGCGCGCTGTACAACCGCTTCAAGGACATCAAGCTGCCGGAGTACCTGGCATTCTTCGGCGGCCGGCGTTTCGTGCCCATCGTCACCGGGTTCAGCGCAGTCGGCCTGGGCGTGCTGTTCGGCTACATCTGGCCGCCGATCCAGCACGGCATCAACAGCTTCGGCACGCTGTTGATGGAAAGCGGCAGCTTCGGCGCCTTCGTGTTCGGCGTGTTCAACCGCCTGCTGATCGTCACCGGCCTGCACCACATCCTCAACAACATGGCGTGGTTCGTGTTCGGCAACTTCACTGACCCGACCACTGGCGCGCTGGTGACCGGTGACCTGTCCCGCTACTTCGCCGGCGATCCGAAGGGCGGGCAGTTCATGACCGGCATGTTCCCGGTCATGATCTTCGGCCTCCCCGCCGCCTGCCTGGCGATGTACCGCAACGCCCTGCCGGAGCGCCGCAAAGTCATGGGCGGGATCTTCCTGTCGATGGCCCTGACCGCCTTCCTCACCGGCGTCACCGAACCGATCGAATTCGCCTTCATGTTCCTCGCACCGCTGCTGTTTTTGCTGCACGCGCTGCTGACCGGGTTGTCGATGGCAATCACCAACGCACTGAACATCCACTTGGGCTTCACCTTCTCCGGCGGCTTCATCGACATGGTGCTGGGCTGGGGACGCTCGACCAACGGCTGGCTGGTGGTGCCGGTAGGACTGGTTTATGCCGTCATCTATTACGCGGTGTTCGACTTCTGTATCCGCCGCTTCAACCTGAAAACCCCGGGACGTGAAGACGTCGCCACTGCCGAGAAATCCGTGCTGACAGAAAACGAGCGCGCCGCTGCGTACATCAAAGCCTTGGGAGGTGCCGAAAATCTGCTCACCGTCGGCGCGTGCACCACGCGGCTGCGACTGGAAATGGTCGATCGCAACAAAGCCTCCGATGCGGACTTGAAAGCACTGGGCGCGATGGCCGTGGTACGTCCGGGCAAGGGCGGCAGTTTGCAGGTGGTCGTCGGACCGATGGCCGACAGCATTGCAGACGAAATCCGCCTGGCGATGCCCGCATTGGGTCGAGCCGCAGCGTCTACTCCTGTCGCCGTCGTCGAAACCAGCGAGCCCGTTGCTATAGCCGCACCGCAGGCCCAGCAATGGCTGAACGCCCTGGGCGGCAGCGACAACGTGCTGCAACTCGACTGCATCGCCATGAGCCGGATCCGCCTGCAACTGGCCGATGGCAAAGCGCTGTCGGAAAGCCGATTGAAAGAACTTGGATGTCTGGGTGTGAGCGCGCTGGAGGATGGCGTGTGGCACTTGCTGGTGGGGGATCGGGCGCAGAGCTTGAGTGCGGCGCTGGAGGGGTTGGTTAATCGGAGTGAGGTGAGTGCCAAGGTCTGAACGACAGCCGCCCCCATGCTCCCTAAAATGCATGTGCCGTCAACTGTCAGGTCTGACAGTTGACGGTCAATCCACCTGCATTTAGTTTTATCCCGGAAGGGCAGTACTTTGAACGTAGCCGTCGCCTTCTCGATTCATCATTGAAACGAAACAGGACGAGGTAGCCATGGGAAAGTCAGCCAAAACCAAATCGCTTGAAGAGCAGTTGACTGCAGCACAACTGGAGCGCGCGAGGAAAGATTTCGAACGTTACGACACCAACGGTGACGGCACATTGAGTACCACCGAATTTCGAAAAGCCCTAGAGCCCTATCTGACGCCAGAAGACCTCAAGGCCCTGATGAAAGAAGTGAACCCCAACGCCGATGGCAAAATCAGCTGGACGGAGTTTCTTGACGACTATGTCAAAGATCTGTAGTCCGATACTGAGCAAAAAAAACCGCTGCCCCGTCAAGGTCAGCGGTTTTTTCTTGCGGCTGCCGGATCAAAAATCCTCCAACCGCCAAACCTCATAAACCGGCGTCTCGTAAGGATGGCTAGCCTTCAAAGCCGCCACCACCCCACGAATCAACTCATCACCAACAACAAGTTCAACCTTCCACTCCTCGACCTGCTCAACCCGCCCCGTCTCACCCACGAACGGCTGACTCCCGTCCAAAGGCCGAAACTGACCAGATCCAAGCACCTGCCAGGCACAGTGGTCATAGTCACCGATCCGCCCACCACCGGCAGCGAATACAGCCTCCTTGACCACCTCGACATGACTGTCGGGAACAAAAAACGCGAGCTTGTACACAGCGCTTAGTTCACCCACACACGAGCATTACGGAACATACGCATCCAAGGAGCGTCTTCGTTCCAGTCTTCCGAACGCCACGAGTTCTGCACGGCACGGAACACACGCTCCGGGTGCGGCATCATGATCGTCACACGGCCATCACGGCTGGTGAGGCCGGTGATCCCGCGCGGCGAACCGTTCGGGTTGGCCGGGTAGGCTTCGGTGACCTTGCCGTGGTTGTCGACGAAACGCATCGCCACGCAACCGGACAGATCGGCTTCGAGCAGTGCCTCTTCGCTTTCGAATTCGGCATGGCCTTCACCGTGAGCGATGGCGATCGGCATGCGCGAACCGGCCATGCCCTGCAGGAAGATCGAGTTCGATTCCTGAACCTGAACCATCGCCACGCGCGCTTCGAACTGCTCGGAGCGGTTGCGCACGAAATGCGGCCAGAACTCGCTGCCCGGGATCAGCTCGTGCAGGTTGGACATCATCTGGCAACCGTTGCACACGCCGAGCGTGAAGCTGTCGTTACGCTCGAAGAAGCCCTGGAACGCATCGCGGGCACGGCTGTTGAACAGTGCGGACTTGGCCCAGCCTTCACCGGCGCCGAGAACGTCGCCGTAGGAGAAACCACCGCAGGCCACCAGACCTTTGAACTCGTTCAGGTCGACACGGCCGGCCAGAATGTCGCTCATGTGCACGTCGATCGCATTGAAACCGGCGCGGTCGAACGCTGCCGCCATTTCCACCTGACCGTTGACGCCCTGCTCACGCAGCACGGCAACCTGTGGGCGAATGCCTTTCTTGATGTAAGGCGCGGCGATGTCCTGATTGACGTCGTAGCTCAGCTTGACGCTCAGGCCCGGGTTGTCTTCTTCCAGCAGCGCATCGAACTCTTGCTCGGCGCAGTCGGCGTTGTCGCGCAGACGCTGGATCTGGTAGCTGGTCTCGGCCCACTGACGTTGCAGCAGACGACGCTGGCCCTCGAACACGGTGTCACCGTTGAAGGTGATGTTGATCTGACCGTTGTTGATCGGCTGGCCGATCACCGACACGCAGTCGCCCAGACCGGCAGCGCTGAATTGGGCGAGGATGTCCGGGGTCGCGTCCTGGCGAACCTGGATCACGGCACCCAGTTCTTCGTTGAACAGGATGGCGGCGATTTCCGCCGAGGATTCAGCAACGCTGTCCAGGTTCAGGCTCAGACCGCAGTGGCCGGCGAAGGCCATTTCCACCACGGAGGTCAGCAGGCCACCGTCGGAACGGTCGTGGTACGCCAGCAGGTGACCGTCGGCGTTGAGGCCCTGGATCACTGCGAAGAACGCTTTCAGGTCTTCGGCGTCGTCGACGTCCGGCGCCTGCTTGCCGAGCTTGCCGTGAACCTGCGCCAGGATCGAGGCGCCCATGCGGTTCTGACCGCGACCGAGGTCGATCAGGATCAGGTCGGTGGTGCCCTTGTCCATGCGCAGTTCCGGAGTCAGAGTCTGACGGATGTCAGCCACTGGCGCGAAACCGGTCACGATCAGGGACATTGGCGAGGTGACGGTCTTGTCTTCGCCGTTGTCGTTCCAGCGGGTGGCCATGGACATGGAGTCCTTGCCGACCGGGATGGTGATGCCCAGCTCAGGGCACAGTTCCATGCCGACCGCTTTCACGGTGTCGTACAGACGCGCGTCTTCGCCCGGATGGCCGGCAGCGGACATCCAGTTCGCCGACAGTTTGATGTCGGAGAGCTTGTTGATGCGCGAGGCGGCAATGTTGGTGATGGTTTCGCCGATGGCCATGCGGCCTGACGCAGGAGCGTCCAGCAGCGCCAGCGGAGTGCGCTCGCCCATCGCCATCGCTTCACCGGTGTAGACGTCGAAGCTGGTGGCAGTGACGGCAACGTCGGCCACCGGAACCTGCCAGGGGCCGACCATCTGGTCACGGGCCACGAGGCCGGTGATGGTGCGGTCGCCGATGGTGATCAGGAAGCTTTTGCTCGCCACGGCCGGGTGGTGCAGGACGCGTTCGATGCTTTCGCCGATGTCGAGGTTCGACGGATCGAAGTCATCGCCCAGCTCGGCTTCGCGAACCACCGAACGGTGCATGCGCGGGGCCTTGCCCAGCAACACTTCCAGTGGCATGTCCACCGGGTTGTTGCCGAAGTGGCTGTCGGTCACGGTCAGTTGCGGCTCGGCGGTGGCTTCACCGACAACGGCAAACGGGCAACGCTCACGTTCGCAGATCGCCTTGAAGCGCTCGAAGTCGGCTGGGCCGACTGCCAGAACGTAACGTTCCTGGGATTCGTTGGACCAGATTTCGTGCGGGGCCATGCCCGGCTCGTCGTTTGGAATGTTGCGCAGTTCGAAACGGCCACCGCGGTCACCGTCGTTGACCAGTTCCGGGAAGGCGTTGGACAGACCGCCCGCACCCACGTCGTGGATGAAGCTGATCGGGTTCTTGTCACCCAGCTGCCAGCAACGGTCGATGACTTCCTGGCAGCGACGTTCCATTTCAGGGTTTTCACGCTGAACCGAAGCGAAGTCCAGATCCGCCGAGCTGGTGCCGGTGGCCATGGAGGAAGCAGCGCCGCCGCCCAGACCGATCAGCATCGCCGGGCCGCCGAGCACGATCAGCTTGGAGCCGACAACGATCTCGCCTTTCTTGACGTGCTCTTCACGGATGTTGCCCATGCCGCCAGCCAGCATGATCGGCTTGTGGTAACCGCGAACTTCGTCACCGTGCGGAGTGGTGATCGATTGTTCGAAGGTCCGGAAGTAGCCGGTCAGGGCCGGACGACCGAATTCGTTGTTGAACGCAGCGCCGCCCAGCGGGCCTTCGATCATGATATCCAGCGCGTTGACGATGCGCTCAGGCTTGCCGTACGGCACTTCCCACGGCTGTTCGAAGCCAGGGATCTGCAGGTTCGACACGGTGAAACCGGTCAGGCCGGCTTTCGGCTTGGCGCCACGACCGGTTGCACCTTCGTCGCGGATCTCGCCACCGGAACCGGTGGACGCGCCCGGGAACGGTGCGATCGCGGTCGGGTGGTTGTGGGTTTCAACCTTCATCAGGATGTGCACCGGCTCCTGCACCGCGCCGTACTGGCGGGTTTCCGGATCCGGGAAGAAGCGGCCGGCGACGTTGCCGACGATCACCGAAGCGTTGTCCTTGTAAGCGGACAGCACGCCTTCGCTGTGCATCTGATAGGTGTTCTTGATCATGCCGAACAGGCTTTTTTCCTGGCTCTCGCCGTCAATATCCCAACTGGCGTTGAAGATCTTGTGCCGGCAGTGCTCGGAGTTGGCCTGGGCGAACATCATCAGTTCGATGTCGTGGGGGTTGCGCTTGAGACCGTTGAAGGCGTTGACCAGGTAATCGATCTCGTCTTCGGCCAGGGCCAGGCCCAGTTCGACGTTGGCTTTTTCCAGCGCGGCGCGACCGCCGCCGAGGATGTCGATGGCGGTCAGCGGCTTCGGTTCGGCGTGGCTGAACAGACCGGCGGCCTGCTCGAGGTTGGCCAGAACGATCTGCGTCATGCGGTCATGCAGTACGTCTGCAATCTGCTGCGCTTCGGTTTCACTGAACTGGCCGGCGACGTAGAACGCGATGCCGCGCTCCAGACGCTGGATCTTGCTCAGGCCACAGTTGCGGGCGATGTCGCTGGCCTTGCTCGACCATGGCGAGATGGTGCCGAAACGCGGCAACACCAGGAACAGACGACCGGTCGGCTCTTGAACCGGAACGCTTGGACCGTACTTCAGAAGGCGCGCAAGCACCTGCTGTTCGTCGCCGGTCAGGACGCCGGTGACTTCGGCGAAGTGAGCGAATTCAGCATACAGGCCACTGACAGCTGGAACCTTCTGGCTCAGTTGCTCAAGGAGTTTGCTGTGGCGAAAGGCAGAAAGGGCAGGAGCGCCGCGCAGGATCAACATCTTCGGGACAGCCTCGGGAAGGGGTGTGCTTTGAGGCCGTGCATTCTAGCCTAAACCGCCCTCAACATCACCCGAAACGCTACGCACGGTTGCACCCGGATGTCGAGTGGTGTTCCTGCCTTGAGGGTCAAATTTATGAGGTGTCGCAAGGCGGGTTATTTTTTCTGTCACAAAATGCCTTTCGGGCCCGTTTCTGCGGGGTTTCGCGCGGTTTTGTGATGCCTAGCAGACAACCCCGCCACTGTCGAGATATGGCGCCCGTTGTCCTTTGCGTATACTGCGCACATGTTTTCCCCAACGGCTTTGCGTCCGCGATACGCCAAATGGCTGATCGCTACCGGACTCTTCCTGATGCTCAGTGGCTGTGTTGATAAACCCAACACACTCGAGCGCGTAAAGGAGGATGGCGTGCTGCGGGTGGTCACCCGAAACAGCCCCGCCACCTACTTTCAGGATCGCAGCGGTGAAACCGGCTTCGAATACGAGCTGGTGAAGCGCTTCGCCGACGATTTGGGGGTCGAGCTGAAGATCGAGACCGCCGACAACCTCGACGACCTGTTCAACCAGGTCGGCAAGCCGAACGGCCCGGTACTGGCGGCTGCCGGCCTGGTCAGCAGTGAACAGCGCAAGAAGCAGGTGCGCTTCTCCCGCTCCTACCTCGAAGTCACGCCGCAGGTCATCTATCGCAACGGCCAGTCGCGCCCCACCGACGCCGGCGATCTGGTGGGCAAAAAGATCATGGTGCTCAAGGGCAGCACCCACGCCGAACAACTGGCGGAGCTGAAACAGAAATACCCTGGCATCCAGTACGAAGAGTCCGACGCCGTTGAAGTGGTCGACCTGCTGCGCATGGTCGACGAAGGCCAGATCGATCTGACCCTGGTCGATTCCAACGAAGTGGCGATGAACCAGGTGTACTTCACCAACATCCGCGTGGCCTTCGACCTCGGCGACGCCCGCAGCCAGAGCTGGGCCGTGGCCGCCGGCGAAGACAACAGCCTGCTCAACGAGATCAACAGTTACCTGGACAAGGTGCAGAAGAACGGCACCCTGCAACGCCTGAAGGACCGCTACTACGGCCACGTCGACGTTCTTGGCTACATGGGCGCCACCACCTTCGCCCAGCACTTGCAGCAGCGGCTGCCCAAATATGAACAACACTTCAAGACCTACGCCAAGAAAGAGAAAGTCGACTGGCGCCTGCTGGCGGCGATAGGCTATCAGGAGTCGCTGTGGCAACCGGCGGTCACGTCGAAGACCGGTGTGCGCGGGCTGATGATGCTGACCCAGAACACCGCTCAGGCCATGGGCGTGTCCAACCGCCTCGATCCGAAGCAGAGCATCATGGGTGGCGCCAAGTACCTGGCCTACATGAAGGATCAGCTCGACGAGTCGATCCAGGAGCCGGATCGCACCTGGTTTGCCCTGGCGGCCTACAACGTCGGCAGCGGTCATCTGGATGACGCGCGCAAACTGGCGGCCAAGGAAGGGTTGAACCCGGACAAGTGGCTGGATGTGAAAAAGATCCTGCCGCGCCTGTCGCAGAAGCAGTGGTACAGCAAGACCCGCTACGGCTATGCCCGGGGCGGCGAACCGGTGCATTTCGTGGCGAACATCCGTCGCTACTACGACATCCTCACCTGGGTGACCCAGCCGCAGCTTGAAGGCGATCAGGTGGCCGAGGGCAATCTGCATGTGCCGGGGATCGACAAGTCGAAACCCGCTCAAGAGCCCGCCCCGCTTTAACCCATCCCCAGAACAAATGTGGGAGCAAGTTTGCTCCCACAGGATGTTGATACTTAGTGTTTGGCAGCCGCCAGGATCAACGCCTTCATCTCCGACACCGCCGACTTGAAGCCGACGAACAACGCGTGGGCCACCAGCGCATGGCCGATGTTCAGCTCGTTGATGCCCTTGATCGCGGCAACCGCCTCGACGTTGTGATAGTGCAGGCCATGGCCGGCATTGACGATCAGGCCCTGGGCCAGACCGAAGGCCACGCCGTCCGCCACACGCTTGAGTTCTTCAGCCACTTCGGTCGGCGTTTCGGCATCGGCGTAACGCCCGGTGTGCAATTCGATGGCCGGCGCGCCGACGCGCTTCGACGCAGCAATCTGCCGCTCGTCGGCGTCGATGAACAGCGACACTTCGCTGCCGATCTTCGACAGACGCTCGACCGCCGCCCTGATCCGCTCCTCCTGCCCCGCCACATCCAGACCGCCTTCGGTGGTCAGCTCCTGACGGGTTTCCGGCACCAGACAGATGTGCGCCGGACGAATGCGCTCGGCGAACGCCATCATTTCTTCGGTGACGCCCATTTCGAAGTTCATGCGGGTCTGCAGCACGTCCTTGAGCAGCAGCACGTCGCGCTCCTGAATGTGCCGGCGGTCTTCGCGCAGGTGCACGGTGATGCCGTCGGCGCCCGCCTCTTCCGCGTCCAGCGCAGCCTTGACCGGATCCGGATAGCGCGTACCACGGGCCTGACGCAGGGTGGCGACGTGGTCGATGTTCACGCCAAGAAGAATGCGATTGCTGGTGGTCACGGATGCGCTCCTGAAGGGAAAGATTCGGCGCACAGCATATCAGGGCTTGCGAAACAGCTCTCGACTGACGAGGGGACGACCGCCCAGATGCACCGCCAAGGCTTGGCGCATCAGTCGCTTGGCGGCGGACAACGCGCCGGGAGCCGACCAGTCGGCTTCGGCCATGGCCAGCAGTTCGGTGCCGTTGAACAGACCGGGTTGCAACAGGTAGACCCGCTCGAGCCCGGCATCCACCTGCAAACGGTAGAGGCCATCCGCAGCGATGGGATCGTCGTTGATATCGATATTAAGGGAAAAACCGTAACCGAGATCGTCGAGCAGCCGCCATTCGAAGGAACGCAGCAGCGGCTCCAGTGGCCGCCCTTCGGCCAATGCCAGCAACGTGGCAGCGTAATGTTCGAACACCGCAGGATGCGGGTCTTCGGCGGGCAACAGGCGAATCAGCAGCTCATTGAGATACAAGCCGCTGAACAGCGCCTCGCCGACCATCCAGGTTGCATTCCCGACACTCTCCATGCGCCCGACATTCTTCAACTCACCCTTGCCGCGAAACTCCACTTCCAGCGGCACGAATGGCCGCGCCAGCGTCCCGGCCTTGCCCCGCGCACTGCGCAACACCGCCCGCAGCCGACCTTGCGGCGTGAGGAAGTCCACCAGCGCGCTGGTTTCGCGGTAGGCGCGTGAGTGGAGGACGTAGGCGGGTTGGGCGGGAGGCGGGCTTTGCGACATTGAGTTCTCGATGACGAAACGCAGTTTTACACACACCCCAAAACTACTGTGGGAGCGGGCTTGCTCGCGAAAGCGGTGAGTCAGTCAAAGTATATGTCGACTGATACGGCGCATTCGCGGGCAAGCCCGCTCCCACAGGGGGTTCTCTGGTGTAACAGAAAACCGGTGTTACAGGTCGCCGTAACCCAGCGAACGCAGCGCACGCTCGTCGTCGGACCAGCCGCCCTTCACCTTGACCCACAGGTTGAGCATGATCTTGGAGTCGAACAGCAGCTCCATGTCCTTGCGCGCCTCGGTGCCGATGCGCTTGATGCGCTCGCCCTTGTCGCCAATGATGATTTTCTTCTGGCCGTCACGCTCGACGAGGATCAGCGCATGAATGTGCAGCGTCGCACCCTGCTGCTTGAACTCTTCGATTTCCACGGTGATCTGGTACGGCAGCTCGGCGCCGAGCTGGCGCATGATCTTCTCGCGCACCAGTTCGGCGGCGAGGAAGCGGCTGCTGCGGTCGGTGATCTGGTCTTCCGGGAAGAAGTGATCGTTCTCCGGCAGATGATCGGCGATAACCTTTTCCAGCGCGTCGAGGTTGTGCCCCTGCTGCGCCGAGATTGGAATGATCTGCGCGTTCGGCAGCTGTTCCTGCAACCACGACAGGTGCGGCATCAGCTCGGCCTTGTCTTCGATGCGGTCGGTCTTGTTCAGCGCGACGATCAGCGGGCCGGTCACGTACTGCACGCGCTCCAGCACCATCTGGTCTTCTTCGGTCCACTTGGTGCGATCGACCACGAAGATCACCACGTCGACGTCTTTCAACGCCGCTGAAGCGGTCTTGTTCATGTAGCGGTTCAGGGCCTTTTCGCCACCCTTGTGCATGCCGGGGGTGTCGACGTAGATCGCCTGCACGTCGCCCTCGGTCTTGATCCCGAGCATGTTGTGGCGAGTCGTCTGCGGCTTGCGCGAAGTGATCGCCAGCTTCTGGCCGAGGATGTGGTTCAACAGCGTGGACTTGCCCACGTTGGGACGGCCGACGATGGCAACATAGCCACAGCGCGTTGCGTTTGTATCAGTCATTGCCATTCTCCACACCCAGGGCAATCAGTGCTGCGGCGGCCGCTACCTGTTCGGCAATGCGACGGCTCACACCCTGACCCCGACTTTTTTCATTCAATAGGACAACTTCGCACTCGACGAAGAAGGTACGGCAGTGCGGCTCGCCCTGGATGTCCACCACTTCATAACGCGGCAGTTCGCAGCCGCGCGATTGCAGGAATTCCTGCAGGCGGGTCTTCGGATCCTTGTTGGTGTCGACCAGCGTCAGGCCTTCGAACTCGCCGGCCAGCCAGGCCAGTACGCGCTCGCGGGCGACTTCCATGCCGGCATCGAGGTAGATCGCACCGATCAGTGCTTCAAGGGCGTCGGCCAGGATCGACTCGCGACGGAAACCGCCGCTCTTCAATTCGCCGGAACCCAGACGCAGGTAATCGCCCAGATCGAAACCGCGGGCCAGCACCGCCAGCGTCTCACCTTTTACCAGCCGTGCGCGCAAACGCGACAACTGGCCTTCGCGCGCCAGCGGGAAACGGTCGAACAAGGCTTCGCCGGCAACAAAGTTGAGGATCGCATCGCCGAGGAATTCCAGACGCTCGTTGTTGCGTCCGGCAAAGCTGCGGTGCGTAAGGGCCAGGACCATCAGTTCCTGGTCCTTGAAGGTGTAACCGAGCTGACGCTCGAGACGGCTTAGAGAAACGCTCACGGTTTACCCACGCTGAGTTCGTGGCTGGATTCCACTGCCATCGCCGGGATACGGCGCAGGCCTGGGACAATTAACGCTGTGTTCAAAAATGACGTCCTGAATATCGTGGCTTCATGCCCCGGAGCCGGTTGTGCCGACGCCAGAAATGCATTCGGCGCTGTGGTCAACAGCGCCGTGTTTGTTTACTTGATCAGGCCGACCCGCGAGAAGTTCGGCAGGTGGCTGAGTTTCGGTTCCGGCCAGCTCATCCAGACCGCGAAGGCCTTGCCGACAATGTTCTGGTCGGGAACCATGCCCAGCAGGTCCTTGGGAATGTTCGGATCATCCCAGTAGCGACTGTCGTTCGAGTTGTCGCGGTTGTCGCCCATCATGAAATAGTGCCCGGCCGGCACGGTCCAGGTATGGTCCGGCGTGGCGCGGTAGCGGCTCATTTCCTTGCGGATCAGGTGCTCGGCGGCGCCGAGTTTTTCCTTGTAGAGTTCCGCACTGCCCAGCGTGCCCGGCTCGGAGCCGACCAGTTGTTCGGCAATCGACTCGCCGTTGACGAACAGACGCTTGTCGGCGGTGTACCTCACCGTATCGCCCGGCAGGCCGACCACACGCTTGATGTAGTTGACGTTCGGGTCGCTCGGGTAACGGAACACCATCACATCGCCGCGCTGCGGGTCACCGACTTCGATGATCTTCTTGTCGATCACCGGCAAACGGATCCCGTAGGAAAACTTGTTCACCAGAATGAAGTCGCCGACGTCCAGGGTCGGTTTCATCGAGCCGGACGGAATCTGGAACGGCTCCACCAGGAACGAACGCAGCACCAGCACGATGAACAGCACCGGGAAGAACGACTTGCCGTACTCGACCAGCAGCGGTTCCTTGTTCAGCTTCTCGACCACCACCACGTCAGGCTGGCTGACGCTGCCCTGATAGGAAGCGATGGCGGCACGCCGACGCGGTGCCAGGATCAACAGATCGAGCAACGCCAACAGACCGCAGACGAACACGGCAATGACCAGCAACAGCGGGAAATTTAGTGACATAGGACCTGACTATTCCAACCTGAGCACGGCGAGGAAGGCTTCTTGCGGGATTTCCACGTTGCCGACCTGTTTCATGCGTTTTTTACCGGCCTTCTGCTTCTCAAGCAGTTTTTTCTTACGGCTGACGTCGCCGCCGTAGCACTTGGCCAATACGTTCTTTCTGAGTGCCTTGACGGTTGTCCGGGCGACGATCTGACCGCCAATGGCAGCCTGGATGGCCACGTCGAACATCTGACGAGGAATCAGTTCTTTCATCTTCTCGGTCAACTGGCGACCTTTGAAGTGCGAATTGTCACGGTGCACGATCAGCGCCAGAGCGTCGACCTTGTCGCCGTTGATCAGCACGTCCAGTTTCACCAGATTAGCCGATTGGTAACGATCGAAATGGTAGTCCAGCGAAGCATAGCCGCGGCTGGTGGATTTCAGACGGTCGAAGAAGTCGAGGACCACTTCGTTCATCGGCAGGTCGTAGGTCACCTGGACCTGATTGCCGAGGAACAGCATGTCGACCTGCACACCGCGTTTCTCGATGCACAGGGTGATGACGTTGCCCAGGTGTTCCTGCGGCACCAGGATGTTGGCGCGCACGATTGGCTCGCGCATGTCTTCGATCGACGAGACGTCCGGCAGCTTCGACGGGTTGTCGACGTAAATCGTTTCACCGGTTTTCAGCACCAGTTCGAAGATTACCGTCGGCGCCGTGGTGATCAGGTCCAGGTCGTACTCGCGCTCCAGGCGCTCCTGGATGATCTCCATGTGCAGCATGCCGAGGAAGCCGCAACGGAAGCCGAAGCCCAGTGCGTCGGAGCTTTCCGGGGTGTATTGCAGCGACGAGTCGTTCAGGGTCAGTTTCTGCAGCGCTTCGCGGAAGTCCTCGAAGTCGTCGGAGCTGACTGGGAACAGACCGGCGTAAACCTGCGGCTGGATGCGTTTGAAACCTGGCAGCACCGGAACGTCCGGCGTGGAGCTCAGGGTCAGGGTGTCACCGACCGGCGCACCGTGAATGTCCTTGATGCTGGCGATGATGAAGCCCACTTCGCCAGCCTTCAGGTCAGCGGTGGCGGTGTGTTTCGGGTTGAATACGCCAACACTGTCGACCAGATGCACCTTGCCGGTGGACTTCACCAGGATCTTGTCGCCCTTCTTCACGCGGCCGTGACGCACGCGCACCAGGGAGACAACGCCCAGGTAATTGTCGAACCAGGAGTCGATGATCAACGCCTGCAGCGGATCTTCGATATTGCCGGTCGGCGCAGGAATGGTAGCAACCAGACGTTCGAGCACTTCGTCGACACCCAGGCCGGTCTTGGCGCTGCAGGTGACGGCGTCGGTGGCGTCGATGCCGATGATCTTCTCGATCTCGTCCTTGACGCGATCAGGCTCGGCCTGTGGCAGGTCGATCTTGTTCAGCACCGGCATGACCTCAAGGCCCTGCTCGATGGCGGTGTAGCAGTTGGCCACGGACTGGGCTTCAACGCCCTGCCCCGCATCGACCACCAGCAACGCACCTTCACAGGCCGCCAGGGAACGGCTGACTTCGTAGGTGAAGTCGACGTGACCCGGGGTGTCAATGAAGTTCAGCTGGTAGGTGACGCCATCTTTGGCCTTGTAATAGAGGGTGACGCTGTGGGCCTTGATGGTG
This sequence comes from Pseudomonas glycinae, assembly GCF_001594225.2. Lineage (GTDB taxonomy): Bacteria > Pseudomonadota > Gammaproteobacteria > Pseudomonadales > Pseudomonadaceae > Aquipseudomonas > Aquipseudomonas glycinae. The sequence continues at coordinate 3,237,882 of NZ_CP014205.2, read as the reverse complement.
ATCCCGCGTTCGCGCTCCAGATCCATGGAATCCAGTACCTGGGCTTCCATTTCACGCTCGGCCAGGCCGCCGCACATCTGGATGAAACGGTCAGCCAGCGTCGACTTGCCATGGTCAATGTGGGCGATGATGGAGAAATTGCGGATATGACTCAAATCACTCACGGATCAACACTCAAAAAGGCTGCAGGCTTGGCCCGCCGAAAAATAGCCGGGAATTGTACCTGATACACGGCGCAAGCGTCACGTTCGCCTGTCACCCGGATTGCATGCAAAAACGCCCCGGTCTGGCGACCGAGGCGTTTTCAAAGCTAAAGCGTGGGTGAAACCTTATTCATCAACCGGCTCGACGCAACAGCCAGACACCCGCCAGCGCACACACGCCAGCCGGCACCAGCACCGCGAACAGCGGCGAGAAGCCGAACACCAGACTGGATGGGCCCAGCAGATCCTGAACGATGCGGAAGGTGAAGCCCACCAGCACGCCGGTGAACACCCGCTGACCGAGGGTCACCGAACGCAGCGGACCGAAGATGAAGGAAATCGCCATCAGTACCAGCGCAGCGGTCACCAGCGGCTGCAACACCTTGACCCAAAATGCCAGCCAGTAACGACCGTTGCTCAGACCCTGATCGGCCAGATAGTGGATGTAACCCCACAGACCGGTGATCGACAGCGATTCCGGCGCCATCACTACAGTGCTCAGCAATTGCGGGCTCAGCGAGACATCCCAGCGCTCGACCGGCGTATTGACCACTTCGGTGCTGCGCTCGTGAAATTTGGTGGTGGTCACGTCGGTCAGCTGCCAGTGATCGGTGTCGAACTCGGCGCGCTTGGCGAAGCTCGAACTGAGCAGATGGCGCTCTTTGTCGAAGTGATAGCGGGTCACACCATACAGACGACCGTTGGGTTGCACGGAGTTGATGTGAATGAACTCGTCACCCTGGCGGTGCCACATGCCGTGCTTGGCGCTTTGCGCGTCGCCGCTGCCTTGCGCCAGCGAACGGTTGGCCTGGGCCATGCTTTCGGTGGCTGGGGCCACGTATTCGCCGATCAGCACACCGGCCAGCATCAGTACCAGCATCGGCTTCATCACCGCCCAGACGATACGCCCGATGGAGACACCGGCAGCGCGCATTACGGTCAACTCACTGCTGCTCGCCAGACTGCCAAGGCCGATCAGGCAACCGATCAGCGCCGCCATCGGCAGCATGTCGTAGAGCCGGCGCGGGGCGGTCAGGAGCACGAAGCTCAGGACATCGACCAGGGTGTAGGTGTCACTGACATCGCCCATCTCGTCGATGAACGCAAACAAGGTGGCCAGGCCGAGAATGATCGCCAGCACCGCGATGATCGCGATGAACACGCTGCTGCCGATGTAGCGGTCGAGTTTAACCACGGGCCACCTCCAGCGCTGCGCTGCGACGGCTGGCCAGCTTCAGGCGCAAAGGCTCCCAGTACAACAGACCGAGACCGATCGTCAGGAAGATCGCATGCACCCACCACAAGCCGAGCGCCGGTGGAATCTTGCCTTTCTCGAGGGCGCCGCGGGCGGCAATCAGGATGGTCAGGTAAGCCATATAAAGAAGAATCGCCGGCAGCAGCTTGAGGAAACGCCCCTGACGCGGGTTGACCCGCGACAGCGGCACCGCCATCAGGGTCACGATGAACACCAGCAACGGCAGCGACAGGCGCCATTGCAGTTCGGTTTTCGAGCGAATGTCGTCGCTGCCGAGCAGGGACGAGGTCGGCATGGCGTCACGGTCGGTGACCTCCTCGCTGACATCCGGCTTGGGCAGCAGCACGCCGTAGGTTTCGTAGTGGATGGCGCGATAGTTGGCCTGACCCGGGCTGCCGTCGTAACGGTAGCCGTTGTCGAGAATCAGGTAGCGATTGCCGTCGGGACGCACTTCCTGGCGACCCTTTTCAGCTACCAGCACGGAAATCCCGCGATCTTTCTGGTTGGCGCCGAGGTTCTTCTGCGAGATGAACACACTGCCCAGGTTGACCCGATCGTCGCTCAGGGTTTCGGTGTAGGTTACCCGCGTACCGTCGCGCAAGGCCTGGAAACGGCCCGGCTCGAGAGTGTCGAATTCGGTCAGGGCATCCTGTTTGTTCAGCAGCAGCTGGAACTGGTTGGCGCCTTGCGGTGCCAGGCTCAAGCTCAGCCAGGCCACCACCACAGCTACCAGGGTGGCCGGAAACAGTGTCATGCGGAACAACCGCTGCTGACTCATGCCGGTGGCCGAAAGCACGGTCATCTCGCTTTCGAGGTACAGCCGGCCGTACGCCAGCAGAATCCCGAGGAACAGCCCCAGCGGCAGGATCAACTGCATGAAGCCCGGCAGGCGATAGCCCATGATCAGGAACAGCGATCCCGGATCGAGCTGGCCCGCGGCGGCCTGGGCAAGGTATTTGATGAAGCGACCGCTCATGATGATGACCAGCAGCACGGCGCTTACCGCACTCAGGGTCAACAGGACTTCGCGGGACAGATAACGGAAGACGATCAAACCAGACACTCCAGGGTTGTCAGGCTAAGGCGGCCAAACAAGCAAACGTATCGACGGGCCCGCAAGGCAGAGCCGTCGAAAAAAGATGCGGCATTATCCTGTGATTGAGGGCGCCTGTCACTGCGCGCACACACGCAAGCGTGCAATCGGTTGAAGATCGTACAACCGAGGGTTGTCAGGCGCGGTGAGCGAGGTTCAAACTGCCGCCTCTGTCGCAGGCACTGGCCTGCGCCTCTTCTCTCTATAAGCAGGCGACGGCGGACACGTCGAACGCCTGTGTGTTGACCATTCATTCAGGGATCCGGACATGGAACTGGTTGTAAAAAGCGTTAGCCCAGAAACGTTGAAAACCGCCACCCTGGTGGTTGCCGTCGGCGAAGGCCGCAAACTCGGTGCCGCCGCCAGGCAGGTCGACGAACTGAGCGGCGGCGCCATCAGCGCCGTGCTCAAGCGTGGCGACCTGGCCGGCAAGGTCGGCCAGAGCCTGTTGCTGCACAGCCTGCCGAACCTGAAAGCCGAACGTGTGCTGCTGGTGGGCGTGGGCAAGGATGAAGAACTGGGCGACCGTCCGTTCCGCAAGATCGTCGCTGGCATCCTCAACACCCTCAAAAGCCTGGGCGGCAGCGACGCCGTACTGGCACTCGATGAAATCATCGTCAAGAACCGCGACAGCTACGGCAAGACCCGTCTGCTGGCCGAAACCCTGGTCGACGGCGAATACACCTTCGACCAGTTCAAGAGCCAGAAAGCCGAACCGCGCGCCCTGAAGAAAATCACCCTGCTGACCATCAAGGCCGCTCAGGCCGAAGTGCAACGCGCCGTGAACCACGCCACCGCGATCGCCAACGGCATGGCATTCACCCGTAACCTGGGCAACCTGCCGCCGAACATCTGCCACCCGACTTTCCTCGGCGAGCAAGCCAAGAACCTCGGCAAAGAGTTCAAGGATCTGAAAGTCGAAGTCCTCGACGAGAAGAAGATCAAGTCGCTGGGCATGGGTTCGTTCTACGCCGTCGGCCAGGGCAGCGCCCAGCCGCCGCGCCTGATCGTCATGCAATACAACGGCGGCAAGAAATCCGAGAAGCCGTACGCACTGGTCGGCAAAGGCATCACCTTCGACACCGGCGGCATCAGCCTGAAACCGGGCGCCGGCATGGACGAGATGAAATACGACATGGGTGGCGCGGCCAGCGTGTTCGGCACCCTGCGCGCCGTGCTGGAACTGAAACTGCCGATCAACCTGGTGTGCATTCTGGCCTGCGCCGAGAACATGCCGAGCGGCACTGCTTCGCGTCCGGGCGACATCGTCACCACCATGAGCGGCCAGACCGTGGAAATCCTCAACACCGACGCCGAAGGCCGTCTGGTGCTGTGCGATGCACTGACTTACTCCGAGCGCTTCAAGCCGCAAGCGGTGATCGACATCGCCACCCTGACCGGTGCCTGCGTCGTCGCGCTGGGCGCCCACACGTCGGGCCTGCTGGGCAACAACGACGAACTGATCGAGCAACTGTTGAGCGCGGGCAAGGCTGCCGACGACCGTGCCTGGCAACTGCCGCTGTTCGATGAGTACCAGGAGCAACTGGACAGCCCGTTCGCCGACATCGCCAACATTGGCGGTCCGAAGGCCGGCACCATCACCGCCGCCTGCTTCCTGTCGCGCTTCACCAAGAACCTGAACTGGGCGCACCTGGACATCGCCGGTACCGCCTGGACCAGCGGCGGCAAGGACAAGGGCGCCACCGGCCGTCCGGTTCCCCTGCTGACCCAATACCTGCTGGACCGCGCCAAGGCCTGAAACCGATGACTGCGAGCAGCGCCTCTTTCGAGGGGCGCCGCTTTCAGCTCAGGAACCGCAATGACCAAAGTCGACTTTTATATCCTGCCCAGCGCCGATCCTTCGGCTCGCCTGGATTTTGCCTGCAAGCTCACCGATAAAGCCTGGCGCATGGGCCATCGCATCTACCTGCATTGCAGCGATGCCGCCCAGCGTGATGATCTCGATGCGCGACTGTGGGCGTTCAAGGGTGAAACCTTCGTACCCCATGGCCCGGCTGAAAGCGAACCGGAAGGTTTGATCGTATTGGGAGTGGGCGACGACTGCGGCCAGCACGCGGACTTGCTGGTCAACCTCGACCTGAAAGTCCCGGTTTTCGCCAGTAAATTCGCCCGCGTTGCCGAGGTGGTGGTGGAAGATCCGGCGATCCGCACTGCGGCGCGGGAGAGTTTCCGTTTCTACCGCGAACAGGGCTATCCTCTGCAAGACCACCGTTTACAGCGACTCTGAGTACGCCGATGGACACTCCAAAACCGCTGCAAAAACCCGCGCACCTGCTGGACGACCTTGAGTCGATCCGCCAGTTGCTCGGCGATGACAACCTGCAACCGCCACTGCTGACCGACACGGTCGATGATGGCGAACAGGAACAGATTCCGATGTTGTTCGATTCGGTCGGCACTGAGCCTCCCGCCGTCGTACCGCCTCCCGCCCCCGTCGTGAAGCCCGCTACTGCGCCCGTCGCGCCTGTGGATAAAGGCCCCGACGCCCTCCTGCATCTGGACAGCGAACTGCGCGCCGCCGCGCAATTGATCATGCAGGACGTGATCGACGACTTCGCCCCGCACATCGAAACCGAAATCAAACGTCGCCTCGAGGCGCGGATGGAACGGCTTCTCGGCCAATACGAATAATCTCCCGATCTCCTGTTGGATCTGGCTTGCCAGCGTTCGCATCACTGCGGTTTTCCTGAAAAACCGCGGCGCCTGCATCGCTGGCAGGCCAGCTCCCACATTTAAGCCTCCACCCGGCCCGCCCCGCTCGCCCTGCGCCCCATGCCCCGCTATACTTCCCGGCTTTTCCTGAATAAATGCCAATAGGGTCCCGCCGCGCATGGATAAGACCTACCAGCCGCACGCCATTGAAACTTCCTGGTACAACACCTGGGAGTCCGAGAACTACTTCGCCCCGCAAGGCGCGGGCGACTCCTACACCATCATGATCCCGCCGCCGAACGTCACCGGCAGCCTGCACATGGGTCACGGTTTCAACAACGCGATCATGGACGCCCTGATCCGTTTCCGCCGTATGCAGGGTCGCAACACCCTTTGGCAGCCGGGCACCGACCACGCCGGTATCGCCACGCAAATGCTGGTGGAGCGTCAACTCGAAGCCCAGGGCCAGAACCGCCATGATCTGGGCCGGGAAAAATTCCTCGAGAAAGTCTGGGAATGGAAGGATCAGTCCGGCGGCAACATCAGCCGTCAGATCCGTCGCCTCGGCTCGTCCGTGGACTGGAGCCGCGAGCGCTTCACCATGGATGACGGCCTCTCGGAAGCCGTTAAGGAAGCGTTCGTGCGCCTGCACGAAGACGGCCTGATCTATCGCGGCAAGCGACTGGTCAACTGGGACACCAAGCTGCACACGGCGATTTCAGACCTCGAAGTGGAAAACCACGACGAGAAAGGTTTCCTGTGGAACCTGAAATACCCGCTGGCCGACGGCGCGAAAACCGCTGAAGGCAACGATTTCCTGATCGTCGCGACTACCCGTCCGGAAACCATGCTCGGCGACTCCGCCGTCGCGGTGAACCCGAACGACGAGCGCTACAAAGCCCTGATCGGCAAGTTTGTCGAGTTGCCGCTGGTCGGCCGCCGCATCCCGATCATCGCCGACGATTACTGCGATCCTGAATTCGGCACCGGCTGCGTGAAGATCACCCCGGCCCACGATTTCAACGACTACGAAGTCGGCAAGCGCCACAACCTGCCGCTGCTGAACATCTTCGACAAGAACGCCAACGTGCTGCCGGCAGCGCAGGTGTTCAACCTCGACGGCACGCTGAACGACAGCATCGACGGCAAGATTCCGGCCGAGTACGCCGGCCTCGAGCGTTTCGAAGCGCGCAAGCAGATCGTGGCCGCGTTCGACGCCGCCGGCCTGCTGGTCAGCGTCGACGACCACAACCTGAAAGTGCCGAAAGGCGACCGCTCCGGCACCGTCATCGAGCCATGGCTGACCGACCAGTGGTACGTGTCCACCAAACCGCTGGCCGAGCCTGCGATTGCCGCCGTTGAAGACGGTCGCATCCAGTTCGTGCCGAAGCAGTACGAAAACATGTACTTCTCGTGGATGCGCGACATCCAGGACTGGTGCATCAGCCGTCAGCTGTGGTGGGGCCACCGGATTCCGGCCTGGTACGACGAGTCGGGCAAGGTCTACGTCGGTCGCGACGAAGCCGAAGTGCGCGCCAAGCACAATCTCGGCCCGGACGTTGCGCTGCAACAGGACAACGACGTTCTCGACACCTGGTTCAGTTCAGGCCTGTGGACCTTCTCCACCCTGGGCTGGCCGGAAAAGACCGAGTTCCTGAAGAAATTCCACTCCACCGACGTGCTGGTCACCGGTTTCGACATCATTTTCTTCTGGGTTGCCCGGATGATCATGCTGACGATGCACCTGATCAAGAACGAGGATGGCACGCCGCAGGTTCCGTTCAAGACTGTTTATGTGCACGGCCTGGTGCGTGATGGCCAGGGCCAGAAGATGTCCAAGTCCAAGGGCAACGTCCTGGACCCGCTGGACATCATCGACGGCATCGAGCTCGAAACACTGGTGCAGAAACGCACGTCCGGTCTGATGCAGCCAAAACTGGCGAAGAAGATCGAGAAGCAGACCCGCGACGAATTCGCCGACGGCATCGCCAGCTACGGCACCGACGCCCTGCGCTTCACCTTCTGCTCGCTGGCGTCCACCGGTCGCGACATCAAGTTCGACATGGGCCGCGTCGAAGGCTATCGCAACTTCTGCAACAAGATCTGGAACGCCGCGCGTTATGTTCTGGACAAGGGCGAAGACTGCGGCCAGAACGGCGAAGCCTACGAGCTGTCGCTGGCGGATCGCTGGATCATCTCGCAGCTGCAACGCACCGAAGCCGAAGTGACCCGTCAACTGGATCAGTTCCGTTTCGACCTGGCGGCGCAAGCGCTGTACGAGTTCATCTGGAACCAGTACTGCGACTGGTACCTGGAACTGTCCAAGCCAGTGCTGTGGGACGAAAACGCGCCGGTCGAGCGTCAGCGCGGCACTCGCCGCACGCTGGTTCGCGTACTGGAAGTGGCGCTGCGTCTGGCGCATCCGTTCATGCCGTTCATCACTGAAGAAATCTGGCAGCGCATCGCGCCGCTGGCCGGTATTCAGGGCAAGACGATCATGCTGCAACCATGGCCGGTGGTCAACGAAGAGCGCATCGATCCGGCGGCCGAAGACGACATCGAATGGCTCAAGGGCCTGATGCTCGGCACGCGCAACATCCGTGGCGAAATGAACATCGGCCCGGGCAAACCGCTGCCGATCTACCTGAAGAACGTCAGCGCTGAAGACCAGCGTCGCCTGACCGAAAACGAAGCGCTGCTGAAGAAGCTGGCGCGTCTGGAGTCGATCACCGTACTGGCCGCCGGCGAAGAAGCGCCGCTGTCGGCGACCGCGCTGGTTGGCGAGATGGAAGTGCTGGTGCCGATGGCCGGTCTGATCGACAAGGGCGCCGAGCTGGCGCGCCTGGACAAGGAAATCCTGCGTCTGCAGGGCGAAGTCCAGCGGGTGGGCGGCAAGCTGTCCAACGCCGGTTTCGTTGACAAGGCTCCGGCCGAAGTCATCGAGAAGGAACGCGCCAAACTGGCCGAAGCCGAACAGGCTCTGGCCAAGCTGGCCGAGCAGCACGCGCGGATTGCCAGCCTGTAACGGCAAATCGCACTGAAAAAGGGAGGCCCGCAACGGCCTCCCTTTTTTGTGCCCGGGGTATTACTCCGGGCAGGGTTCGCCATTTGGTTGCGTGAGTGCGACTTTGACGATTGATTCGGGTGAGGTACCGATAATAGAGGAACCTCGCGTTACGACATATCTCACAAGCAGCGACCCACTCCCGTTGGTATGCTCAAGGATTGGTTTGATGCGTTTCTCGTACGGTTCAATGCGGAATTGTAGATACGGCGTGCTCTGCGTTACGGTTTGGGTGAAAGTAGCTTCCGTACCTGCAATAGGTACCATGCCATTGAGACTTGAACAGGCTTGAGATGTCAGCTCAATTATGTCCCCCTCCATCACTTCCGGAGAAATTTTGACATCAACAAGAACGCCCTTAACGGGGCTCGGATCGCTTACACAGCTGATAAATCCTGACAGGTTGGCACTTGGAAAAGTCGCTTTACTTAGTTCAATCATCTCAATAATTCCCTGAAAAATTTCCTGTTGGGTAGACGTTGCCAGTAAAGCCATATTCAAAAAGTTCGCCTACTGTCATATATGACAGGTATCAAAGACCGATTTGGAATCGACAGTCGCGATGGTTATACCTTCTTCACTCGTTTGCTCGGGTAACGTTGAGATGTGGGACAATACCGGCCACTTTCAGCCCTACCCGAATCGACCACGCCCATGAACGCCCCACGCACACCGAAACCTGCGCGCAAGAAGCCTGACTCCGTCACCCCGGCCAAGCCCGTGGCGCCGCGTAAAGAAGCCAGCCTGCATCCGCGCAATCGCCATCAGGGTCGCTACGACTTCCCGGCGCTGATCAAGACTACGCCGGAACTGGCGAAGTTCGTGATCACCAACCCGTACGGCAAGGAAAGCATCGACTTCGCCAGTCCCGATGCAGTGCGTGTGTTCAACCGGGCGCTGCTCAAGTCGTTCTACGGCATCCAGCATTGGGACATCCCGGCCGATTATCTGTGCCCGCCGGTGCCGGGCCGTGCCGACTACATCCACTTCCTGGCTGACCTCTTGGCCAGCAACAACGACGGTGTGGTTCCGCGTGGCGCCATCGTCAATGTGCTGGATATCGGCATGGGCGCCAACTGCGTGTACCCGCTGATCGGTAACAGCGAATATCGCTGGCACTTCCTCGGCTCGGAGATCGATCCGACCGCCGTGGCCGCCGCCAGGGCCATCGTCCAGTCCAACGACCTGAACAAGGTCATCCAGCTGCGCCAACAGGAGAACCGCAAGCACATCCTGATCGGCCTTCTGGAGCCTGGCGAGCGCTTTGACCTGACCATGTGCAACCCACCGTTCCACGCCTCGATGGAAGAGGCTACCAAGGGCAGCGAGCGTAAGTGGCGGGCACTGGGCAAGGCCGACCCGAAACGCAAACTGCCGGTACTGAACTTTGGCGGTCAATCGGCCGAACTTTGGTGTGAAGGCGGTGAAGCGCGCTTCGTGACGCAACTGATCGCCGAAAGTGCGAACTTTGCGCACAAGGTGTTGTGGTTCAGCACCCTGGTCTCGAAAGCTTCAAACCTGCCTGCCATCGAAACTGCGCTGAAGAAGGCCGGTGCGCTGGAAAGCCAGGTAGTGGAAATGTCCCAGGGGCAGAAGCAGAGCCGCTTCGTGGCATGGACCTTCCAGACCAAGTCCGAGCAGCAGATCTGGCGGCGCGAACGCTGGGTTCGCAAGTAATTCGCTTCAATCGGGGCGGGGCTTGATCGCAAAGCCGCCGCTACTGCTGAAACACAAACAGCAGACATAAAAAAACCGTGTCCGGATCGCTCCGGTGCACGGTTTTTTGTATCGCTGCGTCTTACTTGTTCACAGCGTCGGTCAGGCTTTTGGCCACAACCAGCTTGATCACTTTCTTGGCAGGGATTTCGATGGCAGCGCCAGTCGACGGGTTACGGCCAGTGCGGGCAGGACGCTCGGTCACTTTCAGCTTGCCGATACCTGGCAAAGTGATTTCGGCACCATTTTCCAGCTGATCGGCAACGATTTGACCCAGTTGGTCCAGAGCGGCACGCGCGGTGGTTTTCGGCGCGTCGATAGCTTCAGCGATGTCGGCGATCAGTTGGTCTTTAGTAAGAGCCATGTAGTGTTCCTTCCCTATCAAATTCATATGGATTGCAGAGTGCAGTGTCAGCCATCGAGCCCGATCTTCTGGATCTGGCACCCTCGGCGATAACCACGACGAGTCGGGGTTATAGATGCCGAAATCAAGGTTTGGTTCGACCTGACAAAAGCTGAATGCATGCTTGTCGCGGTGACTTCGCACAAGACCGGGCAAAACTAGCACAGAGACAAGGAAATATCCGCCTCTAGCTAGCCAAATGGTCAGGTTTATTGCGCTAAATCGGTAAATAAATGCATAAGGGCGGTCGGCTGACCCGGATTTGCCCTTCACCCCGCGCCAAATCCAGTGGTTGCGGTACACTGGGCGCTTTTTCGGGGGAGCCCGCCCTCCTCCCTTCCACCAGCCGAGAAGCCTATGCCGATCCGTCATTGCATCGTCCATTTGATCGACAAAAAACCCGACGGCACACCCGCAGTTCTGCACGCCCGTGACTCCGAACTGGCTGAGTCCGCAGCCATCGAGAACATGCTCGCCGATCTCAACGAGAGCTATAACGCCAAACAGGGCAAAGCCTGGGGGTTGTTCCATCCGGAGTCCGGTGCATTCCCGTTCAGCGGCTGGCTGAAGGAATACATGGAAGGCGGCAAGGACTTCACTGCGTTCAGCAAGGTCGCGGTCGAGCACCTGCAAAAGCTGATGGAAGAATCGAACCTGTCGGTCGGCGGCCACGTGCTGTTTGCCCACTATCAACAAGGCATGACCGATTACCTGGCCATCGCCCTGCTGCACCACAGCGAAGGCGTGGCAGTGACCGATCAACTGGACGTGACCCCGTCGCGCCACCTCGACCTCGGTCAACTGCACCTGGCAGCGCGGATCAACGTTTCCGAGTGGCAGAACAACAAGCAGTCCAAGCAGTACATCTCGTTCATCAAGGGCAAGAACGGCAAGAAGGTCTCGGAGTACTTCCGCGACTTCATCGGCTGCCAGGAAGGGGTCGACGGCCCGGGCGAAACCCGCACTCTGCTCAAGGCCTTCAGCGACTTCGTCGAGAGCGAAGACCTGCCGGAGGATTCCGCCCGCGAGAAGACCAAGACCCTGGTCGACTACGCCAGCAGCCAGGCCAAGCTCGGCGAACCCATGGGCCTGGAAGAACTTTCGGAGCTGATCGACGAAGAACGCCCGAAGGCCTTCTACGATCATATCCGCAACAAGGATTACGGCCTGTCGCCGGAGATTCCGGCGGATAAACGCACGCTCAACCAGTTCCGCCGCTTCACCGGTCGCGCTGAGGGCCTGTCGATCAGCTTCGAAGCGCACCTGCTGGGCTCGAAGATCGAATACGACGAAGAAGCCGGCACTCTGGTCATCAAAGGCCTGCCGACCTCGCTCACCGATCAGTTGAAGCGCCGCAACTGATGCTCGGCAATGTGCTGAAAAAGGTTGCGCTGGTTCTGCTGGTGGTTGTGGTCTATCAGAACTGGGGCAAGATCGAGCGGGTGTTCAACCCGTCGCAGATGGCGTCCGAGCAGGTCCGCGCCAACGCCAGGGTCGTGTTGTACGCCACGGACTGGTGCGGCTACTGCAAGCAGACCAAGCGCTTTCTCGATCAGAAAGGCATTGCGTTCAAGGAATTCGATATCGAGAAGGACGCCGAGGCACGTAAGGCGTACGAAGCTTTGGGCGGGCGCGGGATTCCGCTGATCGACGTCAATGGCACGTTGATTCGCGGGTTTGATCCGGACGAGATTCTCGCTGCACTGAAATAAACGAGGGAGCCAATCGGCTCCCTCAGATGTTTCAGCGTTTCTCGATTCGGAAACCGAAACGCGGGAAGTGCACATGCACCACTCCGCCACGTTCGTCCTCACGGCGCAGGATCAACTCCTCGCGACCGGCAAACACCAGCTCGCCGGCGACGGGATCAACGCCGTAGTCTGTCGCGGCGATCAGCACCTGCTGACCGCCCACGAACCCGTTCGGATCAGTGAACTCCTCGTCCGGCAACGCCGCCGGCGTAGAGCTGCGCGCGATCTCCAGTGCTTCCTCCGAACTCATCTCGCTGGCCGCGCCATGGCCAAAACCGAGCACACGCCCCAGCCACGCCGATACCGCCGGATAAGCATCCACCAAGGGCGCCGTCACGTGCGTAGCCTTGAGGAACCACAGTGGATGGGCCATGGCGAAGTCGGCAACCGACGGCTCGCCGAACAGGAAGTCACCGTCTTCGCGCTGCAACTGCTGCTCCAGGCGCGCCATGAGAGTCGGCCAATTGTGCTTGGCCTGCTCCGCTGACAGCCTGGTTGCGCTGCCACCGCTGAACAGTCCGGCCCGATCGGCGAGGAACGCCTTGATCGCTTCCGGCGGCAACTTGCCGAAACGCACCGCCACCGATTCCGGCTGGAACACCAGGCTCACCGCATGCTGGAACACTACCGAATCGGCCCAGGCGGCGAAACTGGCGGCGATCATTTCCTGACCTTCCGGGAAGAACGAAGGCTGGGCCTTTTCCTGCTCGAGGCGACGGGCGATCAGCGCGGTGTCGCAATAGATGTCGGCACCGATCTGCAACACCGGGGTCTTGCGGTAACCACCGGTCAGCGCAGTCAGATCCGGTTTCGGCATCACCGGTGAGATGTGCACCGAGCGCCAGGACAAGCCCTTGAAACCCAACAGCAGCCGGGCCTTTTCGGCGAATGGAGAGGTCGGGTAATGATGCAGAATCAACTCGGACATGCTCGGCTCCGCCGCACAGAAAGTGAACCAGCAGCTTAGCGCGCAATTCGTTCGCAGCCTACGGATCCGGCTGATGGGAACTGATCAGTCAGGTTGATAAGGCATGCAAAGAGGAATACTCTCCGCCTACGTCAATGTCTCCTGTGAGATCAGTAAACCCGGCCGCAAACCGGCGTTTACAGAAAAAACCGCCCCGCAAAGGCGGTTTTTTTTCGCCTGTCGTTTGCCGGAGGCACCGCGTCGACGCGGAGACTTCTACCGTTTGCCAATACCTGATCAATCAGGCCGATAAGACGCCACCAGACACTCCTTCGCACTCTTCCTGAGCTTCTTGATCAACCGCTCCTGACGCAAAGCATCACCCTTGTCGCGGCAACGCTCGGTGTAGACCAGCGCCATCGCCGGGCTTGAAAGAAAGAACCGTGCGCCCTTGCCGCTCTGGTGCTTGGCGAAACGGCGCACGGGATCATCGCTGATCCCGCAGTACAGCGAACCGTTGGCGGCGCGTACGAGGTAGACGAACCAGGATTTGCTCACTGGAACGTCGGCATCGAGAGGATTTTCGCTGAGGCTGTTCACGGGACAATTCAGGCGTAAGGAAAACAGGTGGCGATCTTATCAGCGACTCGCCTGAAATGCCTTCAGCCCTTTCAGCGCCTGAGCACGGACAGCGTTGCGCACCAGAGGCGTCCAGCCCAACAACACCCCCTTGAAACCCAGCGCCTGACGCGACCAGCGCCACAGGTCGAAGTGGTCGTGGTGTTCACAGATCTTGCCGTCACGGAAAACGAAGCGCGCCTGGATGTCGTTGATCACGACATTGCCGGTCTGGCTGAACAGGTAGGTCGCCACCCAGTGGGCGCCGCCGCTGCGCTCGTCGGCGCGGACGTTGTTGAAGGTCAGGGAGAAGTCCTTGGCGCGAGTGGTGAGCATGCGCCACATGTCGCCGGCATCACGACCGCGCAGCTCGCCAAAGGCCGGATCGCTGAACACCACGTCGTCGGTGTAGCAGGCGGCCATGGCCTCGGCGTCGAGGCGCTGGAAAGCCTGGTAGAAACGGGTGATCAGGGCGCTGTGGGCTTCTTCACTCATGGGCAATCTCCAGGAAAGGTACAGATTGCCAGCACGATAATCCGCAAACGCCTGAAACACTATCGGCATTCGCATTTCGAATACCGACAGTGCGTACGCATCAGACCTTTTCGCTGACCACCTGCACGTACAGCGCACGTCCGGCACCGAGGCCAGCGAGGATTGCACCCGCACCAATGATGCCGAAAATCCAGCCCACGGCGTTCCAGCCGCCGGTCCAGTCATGCACCACGCCGACCGCGAACGGCCCCATTGACGCCAGGGTGTAGCCGAAGCCCTGGGACATGCTCGACAGGTTGGCCGCGACATGGGAATCCCGCGAGCGCAGCACGATCAGGGTCAGCGCCAGGCTGAACGTGCCGCCCTGCCCCAGGCCCAGCAGGATCGCCCAGCCCCACAGGCCTTCGATCGGCGCGAAGAGGCAACCGAACAGGCCGCCCAGGGTCAACGCCATCACCACCACGATCGCCAGCCGCTGATCTTTGCCACGTGTGGCCAGCCACGGTGCCGCCAGGGAGCTGGCGAGCTGGATGATCACCGATCCGGACAGCACCAGACCGGCCTGGGTCGGCGTCAGCCCTCGACCGATAAGGATCGACGGCAGCCAGCCGAACACGATGTAGGCCAGCGACGATTGCAGGCCCATGTACAAGGTCACTTGCCAGGCCAGCGGATCCCGCAGCAGACCGCGCACCCGGTAAGCAAGGTTGTGTGCACCATGCTTCTGGCCGATTTGCGGCAGCCAGAACACTGCCGCCACCAGCGCCGGAATCACCCAGAAACCCAGGCCCATGGCCCAGCTGTGGTCAAAGTGTTCGCTCAATGGCACGGTCGATCCCGCCGCCATTGCCGCGCCCAGGCACAGGGCCATGGTGTAGACGCCGGTCATGGTGCCGGCATGTTTGGCGAAGTCGCGTTTGACGATGCCCGGCAGCAACACGCCGATGATGCCGATGCTCGCGCCACCCAGCACGCTGCCGGCGAACAGACCGATCTCACCGAAATTGCTGCGCAGGATGATGCCGCCGGCCAGTGTCAGAAGAATCCCCAGTACCACCCGTTCGGCACCGAAACGCCGTGCGAGCAATGGGGCCAGAGGTGCGAACAACCCAAGGCAGAGCACTGGCAGCGTCGTCAGCAATCCCGCTTGAGCAGCGGACAAACCGAGACTTTTCGACACTTCACCGAGCAACGGCGCCATGCTCGAAAGCGCCGGACGCAGGTTCAACGCCACCAGGATCAGCCCCAGCAGCAACAGCCACGGACGCCGCACCAGCGGATGGCTTTGCTGCACCTGTTCGTCATCGGCTTCGGCGTCGATCAACAACTCTTCGAGCTCGGCCTTGCGAACGGGGGCTGTGGAGACTTCTGGGCGGGACATGGTTTTCTCGGTTTCAAGGTTCATTGATCAACTGCCTCGACAGGGCTTTGGCCCGCTCCGGATCGCGCTGCTCGACGGCCTCAAGCAAGGCGACGTGCAAATCGAAGACTTCCTGTCGACGGGGGACGATGTTCAGGGTCTGGCGCAATTGCGCGCCGACGATGCTGGAAAAATAGCGATACAGCTCGCTGAGGGTCGGGTTGTGCGCGGCGTCCACCAGACGGCGGTGGAAAACCAGATCGCAGGCGATGTAGCTGTCGAGGTCGCCATGGTAGTGACTGCCGGCGTGCCCCAGTGCCTCGCGCAACGCGACGAGGTCTTCGTCGGTCCGGCGCAAGGCCGCCAGGCCAATGGCCTCGACTTCAAGGATGTGCCGGGTTTCCCGGGCCTGATCCAGCGAGCATTTGGACAGCGCCTTGAGCGTGTCCATCGGATCGACCACTGCCCGCAGGTAACTGCCGTCACCCTGACGGATCTCGATCAACCCTGAGAACGCCAGCACCCGCATCGCCTCGCGAACGGTGTTGCGGCTGATGCCGAGTTCGGCGCACAGCTCGGGCTCGGTCGGCAATCGCTGACCGACCTGCCACGTGCCGTCGGTGATGCGCTGGCGCAATTGATCCAGGGCCTGATCGACCAGGGATCGCTTAATGAGTGGAGAAATGTCTGACATAGGATTCGCCCTTTCATCCAATCATGGGATGAATTTTCTGACATGTTAGTCAGCTCCGTGTAGGACGGCAACCACCTAGGGTCAGAGAGGGGCAAATGGAGGGGATTTTCGATTAGTCAAAATTACCCTTTAAGGGTAATTTCAGGGACAGGGCTTTGGTTTCTTATGGAAAAGAACACACCCCATTACGACTTGGTGGTGATCAAGGCTGAGGTCAGGCGACGGGGAAGACAGGCATTCACCAAGAGCGCAGAAAAAACCGGACTGGATCTCGGCTTCAGCATCATAGAGATGCAAGAATTCGTTTTCGAACTGCAGAACAGGATGTTGTACAAGTCGATGACCACCTATGACGATCATCGAGTCTGGCAAGACGTTTATCACACGCACTCACACGATCTGGAGATTTACATCAAGGTGACATACCGCCCCGAAGGTGGCCCACCGGTAATCTCCTTCAAGGAGAAAAACCAATGAAGACCCGGCAATGTTTCAGCTGCGGTGCACGTGAGGGAATGACACATTTCGAGGGCCGCGGCGAAACCATCAGTGTCAAAGGCATGGAACGTCGTATCGATGACCTTGCTGGCTGGGAATGTCGCAAATGCGGTGAGGTCGAGTGGGACGCCGATACCGATAGTGCAGAACGCTACACGCAAGCCGGTGATGATCTGGTGATTGCTGCCCGACAAATGATCGGTAACGAGATGAAGCGCATCCGGCGCAAATTGCACCTGACGCAAAAAGAAACCGTGCAACTGCTTTCTGGTGGCGGACACAACGCATTTTCCCGCTATGAGCGCGGCGAAGTGCTTCCGCCGAAGGCGTTGATGCTGCTGATGCGCCTGCTCGATCGCTATCCGCACTTGCTCGCCGATGCGAAAGCCTTGGGTGAAGGGGCGGATCTGAGGAACGCCTTCAAGTATACCGAGCACAAAGAACACGAAACCCTCACCGTTTCCTGACCCTCAGAAAACAAACCCGGCACAAGGCCGGGTTGGTTTTATGCATCAGATCTCAATGCAGGATCTGACTCAGGAACAGCTTCGTCCGATCATTTTGCGGATTGTCGAAGAAGTCGTTCGGCGCCGCCTGTTCAACGATTTCGCCCTTGTCCATGAAGATCACGCGGTTGGCCACGGTGCGGGCGAAGCCCATTTCGTGGGTCACGCAGAGCATGGTCATGCCGTCTTCGGCCAGGCCGATCATGGTGTCGAGTACCTCTTTCACCATCTCCGGGTCGAGTGCCGAGGTCGGTTCGTCGAACAGCATGATTTTCGGCTTCATGCACAGCGCGCGGGCAATCGCCACACGCTGCTGCTGACCGCCGGACAGCTGTCCCGGATACTTGTGCGCCTGCTCCGGAATGCGTACGCGCTCCAGGTAATGCATGGCGATTTCCTCGGCCTTGCGCTTGGGCATCTTGCGCACCCACATCGGCGCCAGGGTGCAGTTCTGCAGGATGGTCAGGTGCGGGAACAGGTTGAAGTGCTGGAACACCATGCCGACTTCACGGCGGATCGCTTCGATCTGCTTGAGGTCGTTGGTCAGCTCCACGCCATCGACCACGATGCGGCCCTGCTGGTGCTCTTCCAGACGGTTGAGGCAGCGGATGGTGGTGGATTTGCCGGAACCCGACGGACCGCACAGCACGATACGCTCGCCCTGACGCACGTTGAGGTTGATGTCTTTCAGCACGTGGAACTGGCCGTACCACTTGTTCACGCCCTGCATCTGAATGATGCCTTCAGGGCCCACTGGCTTTTTGATTGCTTCGCTCATCGAAAAAACTCCTAACGCTTGTGGCCAGTGTCGAGCTTGCGTTCCAGGTGCATGGAATAGCGCGACATGCCAAAACAGAAAATCCAGAACACCAGGGCGGCGAACACGTAGCCTTCGGTGGCCATGCCCAGCCATTTCGGATCGGCAGCGGCTTGCTTGACGCTGTTGAGCAGGTCAAAGAGGCCGATGATGATCACCAGGCTGGTGTCCTTGAACAGCGCGATGAAGGTGTTGACGATGCCGGGAATCACCAGCTTCAGGGCTTGCGGCAGAATCACCAGGCCCATGGCGCGCCAGTAACCGAGGCCCATCGCGGCCGCGGCTTCGTACTGGCCTTTGGGGATCGCTTGCAGACCGCCGCGCACCACTTCGGCGACGTACGCCGACTGGAACAGGATCACGCCGATCAGCGCCCGCAGCAGCTTGTCGAAGTTCATGCCTTCGGGCAGGAACAGCGGCAGCATCACCGAGGACATGAACAGCACCGTGATCAACGGCACGCCGCGCCAGAACTCGATGAAGGTCACGCAGACCACACGAATCGCCGGCATGTTCGAACGCCGGCCCAGCGCCAGGACAATCCCCAGCGGCAACGCACCGGCGATGCCGACAGTGGCGATCACCAAAGTCAGCATCAGACCGCCCCACTGGCTGGTCGCCACGGTGTCGAGGCCGAAGACGCCGCCATGCAGCAGGCACCAGGCAACGATCGGGTAGACCACCAGGAAGCTCAGGCCGTACACCGCCTTGTGCGCCACGCGCTTGATGAACAGTGGCGCCACGCCGATGACCGCCAGCCACACGGTCAGGTCCACGCGCCAGCGCAGTTCCGGCGGGTAGTAGCCGTACATGAACTGGCCGAAACGCTGCTGGATGAAGACCCAGCAGGCGCCATCCTTGGTGCAGTCGGCGCGGGTGGTGCCGACCCAGTTGGCATCGAGGATCGCCCAGCTGAGGATCGGCGGCACCACCAGGTAGATCAGGTAGAACGCAAACAGGGTCAGCAGGGTATTGAGCCAGCTGGAGAACATGTTCGCGCGGATCCACGCCATCGGGCCGAAGACCTTGGCCGGCGGTGGCATGTCGGGTTTGAAAGTATGAGTACTCATGCGCTATTCCTTACCGCTCGATCAGCGCGATGCGCTTGTTGTACCAGTTCATCAGCAGGGAAATGCTGATACTGATCGCCAGGTACACGCTCATGGTGATGGCAATGACTTCGATCGCCTGACCGGTCTGGTTCAGCACGGTGCCGGCGAACAGCGAAACCATCTCCGGATAACCGATACCGGCCGCCAGCGAGGAGTTCTTCGCCAGGTTCAGGTATTGGCTGGTCAGCGGCGGGATGATGACCCGCAGCGCTTGCGGAATGATCACCTTGCGCAGGGTCGGGCCGTTGCGCAGGCCGAGCGAATGCGCCGCCTCGGTCTGGCCATGGCTGACCGACTTGATGCCCGAACGCACGATCTCGGCGATGAACGCTGCGGTGTACACCGTCAACGCCAGGGTCAAGGCCAGCAGTTCCGGAATCAGCACCCAGCCACCGACGAAGTTGAAGCCTTGCAGCTTCGGCATTTCCCAGTGCACAGGTGCACCGAAGATCAGCGCGCACAGCGCCGGGATCACCAGGAACAGCGCCAGGCCTGCCCAGAACTTGTGAAATGGCTCGCCAGTGGCCTCAAAGCGCTTGTTGGCCCAGCGGCTCATCAGCACGATGGCGACGATGGCCACCACGATGCTGACCACGAACGCCCAGAAGCCGTCGGCCATTTGCGCGGCCGGCATGTTCAGGCCACGGCTGCTGACGAAGAAGGTATCGCCGAAGTTGTGGCTGTTGCGCGGCCCCGGCATGGTCAGGAACACCGCGAAGTACCAGAACAGGATCTGCAGCAGTGGCGGGATGTTACGGAAAACCTCCACGTACACCGTTGCCAGTTTGGAAATGATCCAGTTCTTCGACAGACGTGCCACGCCGACGATGAAGCCGAGGATCGTGGCCAGGATCACACCGATGAACGTCACCAGCAGCGTGTTGAGCAGGCCGATGACGAACACCCGGGCATAACTGTCCGCTTCGGTGTAGGAGATCAGGTGTTGAGCGATGCCGAACCCGGCACTGCGCTCGAGAAAGTCGAACCCCGAAGTGATACCCCGGTGTTGCAGGTTGGTCTGGGTGTTATCGAACAGATACCAGCCCAGGGAGACCACCGCCACGATGGTGATGATCTGAAATACCCACGCACGCACTCGTGGATCGCTGAGGCTGAGCCTCTGCTTTGGTGCGCCGATTGAATTTTGCATGAAGTGCCCCGGAAATAATGGAACAGAACGTCACCCGGCAGTTGGCCTGCCGGGTGACAGAACCATCAGCGCACTGGTGGTGCGTATTGAATGCCGCCGTTGTTCCACAGCGCGTTCAGGCCGCGGTCGATTTCCAGCGGAGTGCTCTTGCCGAGGTTTTTCTCGAAGATTTCGCCGTAGTTGCCGACTTGCTTGACGATTTGTACGACCCAGTCCTTCGGCAGTTTCAGGTCTTTGCCGTATTCGCCGTCTGCACCGAGCATACGAGCGACATCCGGGTTCTTGGTCGCTTTGGCTTCAGCTTCGACGTTCTTCGAAGTGATGCCTGCTTCTTCGGTGTTCAGCAGCGCGTAGCCAACCCAACGCACGATGGCCAGCCACTCGTCGTCGCCGTTACGCACGACCGGGCCCAGTGGTTCCTTGGAAATGGTTTCCGGCAGAACTACATAGTCCTTCGGCGAAGCCAGCTTGCTGCGCTGGGCGAACAGCTGGGACTTGTCGGAGGTCAGCACGTCGCAACGACCGGATTCCAGCGACTTGGCGCTTTCATCGGAGGTGTCGAAAGTGATCGGGGTGTATTTCAGACCGTTGCCGCGGAAGTAGTCGGAAACGTTCAACTCGGTGGTGGTACCGGCCTGGATGCAGATGGTTGCACCGTCCAGCTCTTTGGCACTCTTCACGCCCAGCTTGTTGTTTACCAGGAAGCCGATGCCGTCGTAGTAGGTAATGAAGCCCGGGAATTTCAGGCCCATGCCCGCGTCACGGGAGCTGGTCATGGTGGTGTTGCGCGACAGAATGTCGATCTCGCCCGACTGCAGCGCGGTGAAACGCTCCTTGGCGTTCAGCTGACTGAACTTGACCTTGGTCGCATCGCCGAACACGGCAGCGGCCACGGCGCGGCAGACGTCAGCATCGATACCCACGATCTTGCCGGTGGAATCCGGAACCGAGAAGCCTGGCAAGCCATCGCTGACGCCGCACTGCACGAATCCTTTCTTCTTCACTGCATCCAGGGTTGCACCCGCCTGAGCGAACCCGCTGACACCCAGTACTGCAGCAGCAGTCACGATCGCCAGCGTGGATTTCAACATCTTCATTCAAACCTCCAGTTTTGCTCTTGTTGTGTCGGAGCTTGAGTCCAGTCGCACCCTTTTGAGGCGTTGTTGACCCGTGTTGGCTTTTTTTGGGGTCAACCGACGCAGGACCTTCGCTATGAGTCTAGTAGGAGACAATCCACATCATGGACAACTCACTTCTCACCAGTCGGCCGAACGGGCGGTAGCCCTTTCACGTTCGCTAAGCCCGTTGCGGCCATTGGCGAACATCCATCACCGGATTCTTTGCTATCCCGTCGCCAGGCGTTCACTGATAGTGTTACCGCCAGGCGCGAGATCGATTGCACGACTACCTCATAGCAAAGCCCGTACCACACCGGCTGCTGAAGCGATTGAGTGACAGGTCAATAGCAAAACTTGCAGCCTTGCGACATCTTCTTAACGGATCAACCGGGCGCGCACGCAAATCACGCACTCAATGAGAGCGCCCGCACACAATTGGAGCAGCCATGACCGAGCCCTTGATTCTTCAGCCTGTTAAGCCCGCAGACGCCTGCGTGATCTGGCTGCACGGCCTCGGCGCCGACCGCTACGACTTCCTGCCGGTGGCCGAAGCGCTTCAGGAAAGCCTGCTGAGCACGCGTTTCGTCCTGCCCCAGGCGCCGACCCGTCCGGTGACAATAAATGGCGGATATGCCATGCCGAGCTGGTACGACATCAAGGCGATGAGCCCGGCCCGGGCGATCGACCGCAATGAGCTGGAAGCATCCGCCGACCGCATCATCGACTTGATCGAAGAACAGCGAAGCAGCGGAATAGACGCCTCGCGGATTTTCCTCGCCGGTTTCTCCCAGGGCGGCGCCGTGGTCTATCACACCGCATTCCTGAAGTGGCAAGGGCCATTGGGTGGGGTACTGGCACTATCGACATACGCGCCGACCTTCAGCGATGAACTGGAGTTGTCCGCCAGCCAGCAGCGGATTCCGGTGCTGGCGCTGCACGGCCAGTTCGACAACGTGGTGCAGAACTCGATGGGACGCACGGCTTATGAGTATCTCAAGGCCCATGGTGTCACCGTGACATGGCAGGAATACCCAATGGAGCACGAAGTGTTACCCGAAGAAATTCGCGACATCGGCACATGGTTGAGCGAACGCCTGCGCTGACAATTGCGACAGGGGTCGCCCTTTGATCATCCCACTACGCCGCGCCCGTTTCTTGCATTACACTGGCCGGCGTACATTCCTTAACCAATTGATGAGATGACCGTGCTCAAAGCACTCAAGAAAATGTTCGGTAAAAGCGAGGCTGAGCAGCTCGCGCCAGTCCCCACTGCGCCGTCGCACGCCCCCGGTCATCGCAACGATGCCAGCCAGGCCGACCGCCAGACGCCCGCCACGCCCCCAAAGCAAGAACCGAAACCCGCTTCAGCTGCCGCGCCCGCCACCGAGCCGGCCCGCAGCGAAACACCGAAACCGGCCAAACCACGTCGCGAACCCAAGCCCAAGGCGCCGGTGATTCCCTGGAAACTCGAAGACTTCGTCGTCGAGCCGCAGGAAGGCAAGACCCGCTTCCACGATTTCAAACTCGCCCCGGAACTGATGCACGCCATCCACGACCTGGGTTTCCCGTATTGCACACCGATCCAGGCCCAGGTGCTGGGTTATACCCTCGCCGGCAAAGACGCCATCGGCCGCGCCCAGACCGGCACCGGCAAGACCGCCGCGTTCCTGATCTCGATCATCACCCAGCTGTTGCAGACCCCGCCGCCGAAAGAGCGCTACATGGGCGAGCCACGGGCGCTGATCATCGCGCCGACCCGCGAGCTGGTGGTGCAGATCGCCAAGGACGCCGCCGACCTGACCAAGTACACCGGTCTCAACGTCATGACCTTCGTCGGCGGGATGGACTTCGACAAGCAGCTCAAGCACCTCGAAGCGCGCCATTGCGACATCCTCGTCGCGACCCCGGGCCGCCTGCTCGACTTCAACCAGCGCGGCGACGTGCACCTGGACATGGTCGAAGTGATGGTGCTGGACGAAGCCGACCGCATGCTCGACATGGGCTTCATCCCGCAGGTCCGGCAGATCATTCGCCAGACCCCGCCGAAAAGCGAACGCCAGACTCTGCTGTTCTCCGCGACCTTCACCGATGACGTGATGAACCTCGCCAAGCAGTGGACCACCGATCCTGCGATCGTCGAAATCGAAGTCACCAACGTGGCCAACGAAAACGTCGAGCAGCACATCTACGCGGTGGCCGGTGCCGACAAATACAAACTGCTGTTCAACCTGGTCAACGATAACGGCTGGGAGCGGGTCATCGTGTTCGCCAATCGCAAGGACGAAGTGCGCCGCATCGAAGAACGCCTGGTACGCGACGGCATCAACGCCGCGCAACTGTCCGGCGACGTGCCGCAGCACAAGCGGATCAAGACGCTGGAAGGCTTCCGCGAAGGCAAGATCCGGGTGCTGGTCGCCACCGACGTGGCCGGTCGCGGTATCCACATCGACGGCATCAGCCACGTGATCAACTTCACTCTGCCGGAAGTCCCGGACGACTACGTGCACCGCATCGGCCGTACCGGTCGGGCCGGCGCCGATGGCGTGTCGATCAGCTTCGCCGGTGAAGACGACTCCTATCAGTTGCCGTCCATCGAAGAAAAACTCGGTCGCAAGATCAGCTGTGAAACGCCGCCGACCCATCTATTGCGGGCGGTTGAGCGCAAGCGTCCACAGTAAGCGCCGCCAAAACGAGAAGCGCAGCCGGCAACGGACTGCGCTTTTTTTTTCGCCCGGATATTGTTCAATAAAACTAAAAGTCCATAATGGACAAATTAGTTTAGAAACAATCTGCGGAGTCCGACATGTCCAGTACGCCTTACGTGATCGACCAAACCCAGGCCCGCGAGCTGTTGGCCCGGATCGATGTGCCGCAGATCCTGCGCAAGCTGTTCCGCGATCTGGCGGCCGGGCACGCAGTGCAACCGGCGCAGCAATGGGTGGAATTCCCCCAGGGCGCCGGAGACTTCATCAACTATCTGGGCGTGCTGGCGAAAGACGGCGTGTACGGGGTCAAGACATCGCCGTACATCGTTCGCGAACAAGGCCCGCTGGTGACGGCGTGGACGCTGCTGATGTCGATGCAGACCGGCCAGCCGCTGCTGCTCTGTGATGCCGGCGAACTGACCACTGCCCGTACCGCTGCGACCACGGCCGTGGCGGTCGATGCCCTCGCCCCGTTGGACGCCACGCGTCTGGCAATCATCGGCAGCGGCAAGGTCGCCCAGGCGCACCTGCATTACGTCAAGATGTTGCGCGACTGGCAGAACATCAGCGTGTACTCGCCGACCTTGAGCGAAGACCCGGCAACCGCCCGCCAGCTGCAAGCCCTCGATCCACGGGTGAGCATCGCCGACAGCCGCGAAGCCGCCATCGCCGACGCAGATGTGATCATGCTCTGCACCTCGTCCGCGGGCCCGGTGATCGACCCGGCAACCTTGAGCAAACCGGCGCTGATCACCTCGATCAGCACCAACGCACCGCGCGCCCATGAAGTGCCACCGCAAAGCCTCAACGACATGCAGGTGTTCTGCGACTATCGTCTGACCACCCCGGGCTCGGCCGGCGAGATGCTGATTGCCGGCGAACAGCATGGCTGGGACAGCAGCGCGATCATCGGTGACCTGGCGGATCTGCTCAGCGAAAAAGTGCGGCGCCCCGATTACCACCGTCACGTGTTTTTCCGCTCCATCGGTCTGGGCCTGGAAGACATCGCCCTGGCCAACGCCGTCTATCAATTGCAGCGCTGACACCGGAGATTTTCATGAGTCATGCAGATTTCATCATCATCGGCGGCGGGATTGCCGGCGCCTCCACCGGTTTCTGGCTGTCGCAACACGGCAAAGTTGTGGTGCTGGAGCGCGAGTCGCACCCGGCTTATCACTCGACCGGGCGTTCGGCTGCGCTGTTCACCGCCGCATACGGCACTCCGCAGGTTCGGGCGCTGACCCAGGCCAGCCGTGAATTCTTCGACCATCCGCCCAGCGGCTTCTGCGAACACCCGCTGCTGACTCCACGCGGAGAAATGACTGTCGACTTCGCGGGTGACGCCGCCGAGCTGAACAATCAGTACCTCAGCGCCAAAGCCACGGTGCCGGAAATGCAGCTTCTCAGCGCGGATGAAGCCTGCGCGCGGCTGCCGATCCTGCGCCGGGAGAAAGTCCATGGCGCGATCTACGACCCGACCGCCAGCGACATCGATACCGATGCGCTGCATCAGGGCTATCTGCGCGGCATCCGTCGCAACAACGGCCAGGTGCAGACCGATTGCGAAGTGATCGGACTGAGCCGCGATGCCGACGGCATCTGGCAAGTGCAGACCAACGGCCAGACCTTCAGCGCCCCCATCGTAATCAACGCGGCAGGCGCCTGGGCCGACAAGATCGGTGCCCTGGCCGGCGCCAAGCCGCTGGGCCTGCAACCGAAACGTCGCGCGGCGTTCATCTTCGCCGGCCCCGAAGGCGTGGACATTCATCACTGGCCGATGCTGGTCAGCCTCGACGAATCCTTCTATATGAAGCCCGACGCCGGGATGTTCCTCGGCTCGCCGGCCAACGCCGACCCGGTCGAACCGCACGACGTGCAGCCGGAAGAACTGGACATCGCCATGGGCATTTACCAGATCGAGGAAGCGACGACCCTGACCATCCGCCGCCCGACTCGCACCTGGGCGGGCCTGCGCAGTTTCGTGGCTGACGGAGATTTGCTGTCCGGGTTCGATCCGCAGGTGCCGGGGCTGTTCTGGGTCGCGGCCCAGGGCGGTTACGGTATCCAGACCTCACCGGCGATGGGCATGGCCAGCGCGGCGCTGGTGCGTGGCGAATCGCTGCCCGAACACCTCAAGCAATTCGGCCTGAGCGCCGCCATGCTCGCCCCTGCCCGCCTGGCCTGACCGTCCGCCCGGATGACGCGCCCGACGGATTGCGGCACACTCGCAACGCCCCCGGATCACGGGGGCGTTGACGTTGCCTGGAGCTTCACAGTTATGACCGCCCCTGAACAAACGCCCGAGCTGCATGACGCTGCGCTGGACAACTACCACGCCATCGCCGATGCCATCGCCACGCTGTTCTTTCCCCACGCCGAAGTGGTGCTGCACGACCTGCGCACGCAGAAGGTCGACTACATCGCCAACAACCTGTCGAAACGGGTGATCGGCGATGAATCGTCGCTGGAAGACATGCTCAGCGACGACGTCAGCGAACGGAACATCGGCCCGTACGAAAAGCTCAACTGGGACGGCCAGAAGATTCGCAGCCTGAGCACCGTGCTGCGCGACAGCGAAGGTCATCCGCTGGCGGTGCTGTGCATCAACCTGAATATTTCGCTGTTCGAGAATGCCAAGGCTGCGCTGGACCTGTTCCTCTCGCCGAGCAAACTGATTCCGCAACCGGACTCGCTGTTTCGCGATGACTGGCAGGAGCGCATCAACACTTTCCTGCACGCCTGGCTACGCGAGCGGCAACTGAGCCTGAACCTGCTGACCCGCGATCACAAACGCGAACTGGTATTGGCGCTGCACGCCGAGGGGGCATTCAAGGGCAAGAGCGCCTCGAACTATGTGGCCAATGTGCTGAACATGGGGCGGGCGACGGTTTACAAGCATTTGAAGGAATTGAAGGGCTGAAGATTTTGCGGTGAATCTGACGGCCTCATCGCTGGCAAGCCAGCTCCCACAGGTTTTGTGTACACCAAAAATCTCTGTGGGAGCTGGCTTGCCAGCGATGGCGGACTGTCAGTCGCCGTAGATGTCCGACTTGAAGTACTTCTCGGAAATCTTCTGATATTCGCCACTGGCACGAATGCCGTCGATGGCGCTGTTCAACTGGCTGACCAGCTCGGTGTTGCCCTTGCGCACCGCAATCCCCGCGCCCTCGCCCACGTATTTCGGATCCTTCAGCTCAGGCCCGACAAAGGCGTAACCCTTGCCGCGCGGCATCGACAGGAAGTCGTTCAGCGGGATGGTGTCGGCGAAGATCGCGTCGAGACGACCGGCCGCCAGGTCCATGTAGATTTCTTCGTTGTTGCCATAGCGTTTGACGTTGATGCCCTTGGGCTCGAACACCTCGGTGGCGTAACGGTCGGTGGTGGTCGCACGCTGCACGCCGACGGTTTTGCCCTTGAGGCTGGCGTACTGGTCATCGACGCTCGCGCCTTCCTTCATCACCAGCCGCGACGAGGTGAAATAGTACTTGTGGGTGAAGTCCACCGACTTCTTGCGGTCTTCATTGATGGTCATGGACGACAGCGCCATGTCGATTTTCTTCACTTTCAGGGAAGGAATCAGACCGTCGAACTCGCCCTCGACCCACACGCACTTGACCTGCATCTGCGCGCACAGGGCATTGCCGATGTCGTAGTCGAAACCGACGATTTCACCCTTGTCGGTTTTCGAGGCGAAGGGCGGATACGCCGCTTCGATACCGATGCGCAGGGTTTTCTCGGCGGCGAACGCGCTGCTGCACGCCAACAGGCTCAGCGCCAGACCGGTAATGAGGGGGAATTTCTTCATGTTCGTTCTCTCGCGGGTTGTTGTTGGTTTGGCAAGACGAAGAAGAGCAGCTGCAAGCGGTAAGCCTGGAGCTTCAAGCACGAGGCGATTTTTTGTACTTGTAAATCCATACTGGACTTTTACGTACAAATCGTCAATTGGGCAAAAGAGATTGCTTCCTGCTGTTGGTCAGGTAGGTAATCCATAGCATTTTCGGTGTTGCGGATGGCGCCTTCGCGAGCAAGCCCGCTCCCACATTGGAATGCATTTCCCTGTGGGAGCGGGCTTGCTCGCGAAGAGGGCCGGGAGAGCAGCGCAGAATCTACTGCTTCCAGCGATCCGCCGCCGCATGATCGCTGTCGCGACCTTCGACCCAGCGCGGGCCGTCGCTGGTGTTCTCTTTCTTCCAGAACGGTGCGCGGGTTTTCAGGTAATCCATGACGAAGGCGCAGGCGTCAAACGCCGCTTGGCGGTGGGCACTGGCAGCGGCGACAAACACGATCGGTTCGCCCGGTTCCAGCGCGCCGATGCGGTGCAGCACTTCCAGCTTCAACAGCGGCCAGCGCTGCTCGGCCTCCAAGGCGATCTTGCCGAGGGCCTTTTCGGTCATTCCCGGATAGTGTTCGAGGAACATCCCGGCGACATCGAGGCCATCGTTGAAGTCGCGCACGTAGCCGACAAAACTCACCACCGCGCCGACGCCGACATTTGCCGCGTGCATCGCGTTGACTTCAGCGCCAGGATCGAACGGTTCGGACTGCACCCGAATGCGCATGGCTCAGCCTCCGGTCACGGTGGGGAAAAACGCCACTTCGTCGCCGTCCACCACCGGCTCGTCGAGCTGGCAGAGGTCTTCGTTGCGTGCGCACATCAGGTTCTGCTCGCTGAGCACATCGGCGCCTTCACGCTGAGCCAACAACGCACGAACATCATCGACGGTGGCGAAATCACCCTCGACCTTCACCGAATCCACGCCCAGCGCCTCACGGTAACGGGCAAAAAACTTCACGGTCAGGTTCATGGCTGCTCCGCCTGGAAATGCCCGCTCTTGCCGCCGACTTTCTCCAGCAGGCGCACACTTTCGATGGTCATGCCGCGATCCACGGCCTTGCACATGTCGTAGATCGTCAGCGCGGCGACGCTGGCGGCGGTCAGCGCTTCCATCTCGACACCGGTCTGCCCGGACAATTTGCAGCGAGCCACGATGCGTACCGTGTCATCGCCTTCGGCGCTGAGTTCGACCTTGACGCCGGTCAGCATCAACGGATGGCACAGGGGAATCAGGTCACTGGTTTTTTTCGCCGCCTGAATGCCGGCAATGCGCGCCACGGCGAACACGTCGCCCTTGGGATGGCCGCCGCTGACGATCATCTGCAGGGTATCGGGCAGCATGCGCACCAGCGCTTGGGCCGTCGCTTCACGGAACGTCACGGCTTTTTCGGTGACGTCGACCATGTTGGCGCGACCTTGGGAATCGAGATGAGTCAGCACGGGATTACTCCTGATCAGGAGCGTCGATTGTAAACCTGGGGGTCAGAATTGCGCACATAAAAAACCGGGCGACTTTGCAGTCGCCCGGTTCGGTTTGACGGTTACAGATGCGATTCGGCGTATTCGGCCAGGATCGAGCGAGGCACCCCTTGCAGGGTAATGTGCACCCCGTTGGGGAAATCCTTGAAGCGTTCGGTCAGGTAAGTCAGCCCGGAGCTGGTCGCGGACAGGTAAGGGGTGTCGATCTGTGCCAGGTTGCCCAGGCACACCACTTTGGAACCGGCGCCGGCCCGGGTGATGATGGTTTTCATCTGGTGCGGCGTGAGGTTCTGGCATTCGTCGATCAGGATCAGGCTCTGCTGGAAGCTGCGACCGCGAATGTAATTGAGCGATTTGAACTGCAACGGCACTTTGCTGAGGATGTAGTCGACGCTGCCATGGGTGTTTTCGTCATCCATGTGCAAGGCTTCGAGGTTGTCGGTGATGGCGCCCAGCCAAGGCTCCATTTTTTCCGCTTCGGTGCCGGGCAGGAAGCCGATTTCCTGGTCCAGGCCCTGCACGCTGCGGGTAGCGATGATGCGGCGATAACGCTTGCTGACCATGGTCTGCTCGATCGCAGCGGCCAGCGCCAGAATGGTTTTACCCGAGCCGGCGGCGCCGGACAGGTTGACCAGGTGAATGTCCGGATCCAGCAGCGCGTACAGCGCCAGGCTCTGATAGATGTCCCGTGGCTTGAGGCCCCAGGCTTCCTGATGCAACAGCGGTTCCTGGTGCAGGTCGAGGATCAGCAGCTTGTCTTCTTCGATCTCCTTGATCCAGCCGACGAAGCCCTGCTCATCAATGATGAACTCGTTGATGTGCACGGCGGGCAGGTTGTCGATCAGTTGGACCTGATGCCAGGTGCGGCCGTGGTCCTGACGGGTTTCGACCTTGCTCACGCGGTCCCAGAAGGAGCCGGTCATGTTGTGATAGCCGTTGGGCAGCAGGGACACGTCGTCGACCAGTTGGTCGGTGCTGTAGTCCTCGGCGTCGATCCCGCAGGCGCGCGCCTTGAGGCGCATGTTGATGTCTTTGGTGACCAGCACCACCGGTTTGCTCGGTTCGCGGGTGTGCAGGTCGATCAGCTGGTTGATGATTTTGTTGTCGTTCAGATGCTCGGGCAGAATCAGGTTCGATTCGGCCTGTTTGCTCATCAGAATCGACAGCAAGCCCTTCGGGCCGCCCTTGCCGCGCTGGATCGGCACGCCCTGTTCGACGTCATCGGGTGAGGCATCGCCCAGGGTCTTGTCGATCAGCCGGATCGCCTGACGGCACTCGGCGGCCACGCTGTGATGCCCGCTCTTGAGCTTGTCCAGCTCTTCAAGCACGGTCATCGGGATCGCGACGTGGTGTTCTTCGAAATTCAGCAGGGCGTTCGGATCGTGAATCAGTACGTTGGTATCGAGTACATAAAGGATTGGCTGGTTGGAGGAAGGGCTACGTCCGTGATCATCCATACTCGGTCACCTTTGTGGGAGCCATTCGACGCAATACCTCGGCGGTGCTGCGCCTCGAAGTGACTGCCGAATCCACCTGCACAGCTTTTGTCGGGATAGCAGGTGAACCGCACACAAAATGGGTCTTGGAAGACGCCACCTGTGTTGCAGGTTTCGGCGGTCTGACTTCGTAATACTCCAAAACCCGTGACAGAAAAAAGCACTTTGACGCTTTTTTGAAGTTTATTTTGCAAAGTGACGAAAAGCCCTTGGCGGACCGCCCTGCCCCCGTTAGAGTCGGAAGTCGGCCTGCATCAAATTCCGCAAAAAAATCACCCCAAGCCCAATGTTTCCGGGCTCTTGCCGTTTTTCAGCGAAACGCGTCCTGACAGTCTTCCCAGCCGATACCGCTTTGCGCGGTTTGTGTGATCAGCCACGGCAACGCGGTCTTCACTGGATCCTGTTTCATGTTGAAATTGATCACCCCGTGCCGCCACAACAGCATCAGGGTCAGCACCCGCTGCGCGCTCGGAGCGCCCTTGAGCTTGCCGGCGCCGTCCTGGGCATCGATGTCCCACAGCGCCACTTGCAGGCCCTGACTGTTGAAGAAGCTACGGGCATCGCTGCGTCGTTGGCCTTCCGGCGGACGGAACAGCGGCACGTAGTTTTCCGGCAGCTTGTTGCGGACCAGATCGGCACTGCGCCGCACCGAATCCTGCCAGTCCTGCCAGTGGCTGTGGGAGCGGAACTCCCAGCCCTGCACGCCGACGCACTGCTGCGAAAACGCCGCTTGCAGACTGCTGACGGAACGATCGGCCAGCCGCGCCTGAACATCCTTGCCCAGCATGAAAAAGGTGCCGCTCAGGTTCGACTTGCGCAGGTACTCGGCGAGCCAGTCGGTGTTGTCCGGTTGCAGGTTGGCGGCGCTGTCGAAACTCAGCAGAAACAAGCGATCGTGCATGTCGTCGCCGTTACGCTCGTAGTCTCCGAAATGATCGAGTTCGCTGCTGGTCTGCGGCGACAGCGCAGCCTTGCGCATCAGCTCATCAAGGTATTGCAGGTGGAAGATCCGGCTCGGTTCGGCCCACCTGGTGTAATAGCTTTCGTCGCTGACCACGAATTTGGCAGCCTGCTCGCGCAGGGTCGGCAGGTCTTCGACGAGGAAGCAGAACGAGGCATCCTGATCGCAGCTTTGCTGGGCAAAGTTGTAGTTGGCGAGCAGACGCTGCCACAGGCGCTCGCGCAGGCTGTTGA
This sequence comes from Pseudomonas glycinae, assembly GCF_001594225.2. GTDB lineage: Bacteria > Pseudomonadota > Gammaproteobacteria > Pseudomonadales > Pseudomonadaceae > Aquipseudomonas > Aquipseudomonas glycinae. Next base: position 3,205,740 of record NZ_CP014205.2, on the reverse strand, counting down.
TGGCGTCCAGATTGACCGTGCGCAGCCCCAGACGCTGGGCCAGCGCCGCTTCGTCCAGCGCTTCGGTGCCGAGCAGGCCGCGGGCGAACATCAGGATTTCCGCCCGCGAGGCGACGTCGAACAGGGTCGGATTGTCGAGTTTTTCCGGCCAGGTGCTGCGATCCAGCGTCGCGATATCGCCCGGCGCCGCAACGGCACCGACGCTCAACAGCCACGCGGTGAAAAAAAGAACAATGCGCAAAGGGTGTCTCCATAACAAAACCCGCGCCGCACTATAGCCGATCCGACAGTAATTCCCGCAGGCACCCAGATGATCGTTCCCACGCTCTGCGTGGTAACGCCTCCCCGGACGCTCTGCGTCCGCTGCCGGGGTGACGCAGAGCGTCACTGGCTGCATTCCCACGCAGAGCGTGGGAACGATCAGGGTTGGGTGGCACACCGCCGATCACCTATGGACGCGATAGCTGGAGTCATCCGCCCCAACCCCCTAGAATCGCCCCCACGATTAAAGGAGACGACTTCATGCTGATGGTGATTTCCCCCGCCAAGACCCTCGATTACGAAACACCGCCGGCGACCCAGCGCTTCACCCAGCCGCAATACCTCGACCATTCCCAGGAACTGATCCAGCAACTGCGCGAACTGAGCCCGGCGCAGATCAGCGAACTGATGCACGTGTCCGACAAGATCGGCGGTCTCAACGCCGCGCGTTTCGGCAGCTGGACACCGGCGTTCACGCCGGAAAACGCCAAACAGGCACTGCTGGCCTTCAAGGGCGACGTCTACACCGGGCTCGATGCCCAGTCGTTCAGCGAAGCCGATTTCGACTACGCGCAACAGCACCTGCGCATGCTCTCCGGCCTTTACGGCCTGCTGCGCCCGCTCGATCTGATGCAGCCGTATCGCCTGGAAATGGGCACCAAACTGGCCAACGCCCGTGGCAAGGACTTGTACGCCTTTTGGGGCACACGCATCAGTGAATGGCTGAACGAAGCGCTGGCCGATCAGGGCGACGACGTGCTGTTGAACCTGGCGTCCAACGAGTACTTCTCGGCGGTCAAACGCACAGCCTTGAATGCGCGGATCATCAACACCGAATTCAAGGACCTGAAGAACGGCCAGTACAAGATCATCAGCTTCTACGCCAAGAAGGCCCGGGGCCTGATGAGCCGCTTCGTGATCCAGGAAAAAATCAACGATCCGGCCCTGCTCAAGCAGTTCGATGTACAGGGTTATCGCTACAGCGCCGAGCAATCGAAACCGGATAATCTGGTGTTTCTACGCGATCACGCCCCCGAATAAAGCATGCCTAATGCACGACTCTTTATACGAAGAGTCGTGCAGCTCGCACGATGTCAAAAAACCCTCGCCACATTTCGCCATTTTACTGGCGCCAGAAAAACCTCCCTGCCTTTTCTAAGATTAGTTTCACTCGACACTGATCATTTTTTTCAGTAGTGGCACCTAAATTTTTTCACCGTAGTGGCACAAAACTATCTAACGTGATTTTTCGCCTGTTATTAAAGGTCGAAAACGAAATTGCTATCAAATTGATACTGGTGCCATCTCTGACAATATTTCAAGAAATTTCAGATTTCGCGATGAGCGGACAGGAACTTCGTCCGAATGCATAGCTCATACCACCGGTAACGATTCTCGCCGAGTTTGTACGAGATAACTTACGCGGAGCAGATAGCCATGTAACCAAGTTGTCACAGCAACTTGCCTAGATGACTAACTAGTCTCAAAGCAGACGATGGACAGGAGATACGCACCATTAATATCCCCTACAAAGGCCATGGCCGCGCCCTTATAAACGTGCTCGCCTGAGCACCCAACCGCTTGATTTACGGGACTTTCATCCTGACATCGAGCGCGCAAGACGATTGCACAAGAGTCTTCTCCAAAGAAGATCGGCTGCATAACAGGGCACGTCATAACAACAAGGCCTGGTTACGCACATCTTGAGTGCACTTATTTAGACACTCGAAACTTAGTATGCCTGCACACGGCATTGTGGCGCCTGTATGCCGCACTTTCGAGTGCACTAATGAACGCTGAACACCATTAACTCCGGCCCTCTAAGGCCTGATATATACAGAGGTAATTGCGATGCGCATCAGCATATTTGGTTTGGGTTACGTTGGCGCAGTATGTGCCGGTTGCCTGTCTGCTCGGGGTCACGACGTGGTGGGCGTCGATGTTGCCAAAGACAAGATCGACATGATCAACGCTGGCAAATCTCCCATTGTTGAACCGGGCCTGGGTGAGCTGTTGGCACAAGGTATCCAGACCGGCCGTCTGCGCGGTACAACCAACTTCGCCGAGGCGATTCGCGACACCGACCTGTCGATGATTTGCGTCGGTACGCCGAGCAAGAAGAACGGCGACCTGGAACTGAACTACATCGAAGCGGTGTGCCGCGAGATCGGTTTTGTCCTGCGTGAAAAGTCCACCCGTCACACCATCGTCGTGCGCAGCACCGTCCTGCCGGGCACCGTGGCAAACGTTGTCATCCCGATTCTCGAAGACTGCTCGGGCAAGAAAGCCGGCGTTGATTTCGGTGTTGCCGTGAACCCTGAGTTCCTGCGTGAATCCACCGCGATCGCCGACTACGACCAGCCACCGATGACCGTCATCGGCGAACTCGACAAGGCTTCGGGCGACGTTCTGCAGTCGCTGTACGAAGAACTCGACGCACCGATCATCCGCAAGGACATCGCCGTCGCCGAGATGATCAAGTACACCTGCAACGTCTGGCACGCCACCAAAGTGACCTTCGCCAACGAGATCGGCAACATCGCCAAAGCCGTGGGCGTCGATGGCCGCGAAGTGATGGACGTGGTCTGCCAGGACAAGACCCTCAACCTGTCCCAGTACTACATGCGCCCGGGCTTCGCCTTCGGCGGTTCGTGCCTGCCGAAAGATGTGCGCGCCCTGACCTACCGCGCCGGTTCCCTGGACGTCGAAGCGCCGCTGCTCAACTCGCTGATGCGCAGCAACGAATCGCAAGTGCAGAACGCCTTCGACATCGTTGAAAGCCACGACAAACGCAAAGTCGCCCTGCTCGGCCTGAGCTTCAAGGCCGGCACCGACGACCTGCGCGAAAGTCCGCTGGTGGAACTGGCCGAGATGCTGATCGGCAAGGGCTACGACCTGAGCATCTACGACAGCAACGTCCAGTACGCCCGTGTCCACGGCGCGAACAAGGACTACATCGAGTCGAAGATCCCGCACGTATCGTCCCTGCTCAATTCGGACTTCGATTCGGTGATCGACAACTCCGACGTGATCATCCTCGGCAACCGCGACGAGAAGTTCCGCGCCCTGGCCGAAGAAGCACCGCAGGGCAAGCAGGTGATCGACCTGGTGGGCTTCATGTCCAAGGCCACCAGCGCCGGTAGCCGCACTGAAGGCATCTGCTGGTAACTCGGCCCTAAGCGACAAGCCTCGAGCTGCAAGCCAAAGCGTTTCACTTGCAGCTCGAAGCTTGAAGCTTGTCGCTTAAAGCTCCCATCACCTTCGGATGACGGTCATGTCCAAGCTCAAACATTTTTTCCTGCAATCCGCCGGCTGGCTTTTGTTTCTGAGCCTGCTGATGGGCCTGGCCCTGATGCTGCCCACGTCCACGTTCGACTCCGAGTCGAAGGACTTCATTTTCCTGATTGGCGCCGTAGGTATCTGGCGCTACTCGATGGGTGCCACGCACTTTGTACGCGGCATGATTTTTCTCTACATCGTCTACCCGCACCTGCGCCGCAAGGTTCGCAAGCTGGGTAAGGCGGCGGACCCGTCCCATGTGTTTCTGATGGTCACCAGTTTCCGCATCGACGCGTTGACCACCGCGCAGGTTTACAGCTCGGTGATCCGCGAAGCCATCGACTGCGAACTGCCGACCACCGTGGTCTGCTCCATCGTCGAAATGTCCGATGAGCTGCTGGTCAAGGCACTGTGGGCGCGGATGAATCCGCCGGACCGGGTGAAACTCGACTTCGTACGCATTCCCGGCACCGGCAAACGCGATGGCCTGGCCTATGGTTTCCGCGCGATCTCCCGTCACCTGCCGGACGACCGCGCCGTGGTGGCCGTGATCGATGGCGACACCGTGCTCGGCGAAGGCGTCGTGCGCAAAACCGTGCCGTGGTTCCAGATGTTCGGCAACGTCGGCGGCCTGACCACCAACGAGTTCTGCGAAGTGCGCGGCGGCTACATCATGAGCGAATGGCACAAGCTGCGTTTCGCCCAGCGCCACATCAACATGTGCTCGATGGCCCTGTCCAAACGCGTGCTGACCATGACCGGACGCATGTCGGTGTTTCGCGCCACCGTGGTCACCAACCCGGAATTCATCGCCGACGTGGAAAGCGACTCGCTGCAACACTGGCGCCTGGGCCGTTTCAAATTCCTGACCGGCGACGACAAGTCGAGCTGGTTCAGCCTGATGCGTCTGGGCTACGACACCTTCTACGTGCCGGACGCCGCGATCAACACCGTTGAACACCCGCCGGAAAAGAGCTTCATCAAGGCCAGCCGCAAACTGATGTTCCGCTGGTACGGCAACAACCTGCGGCAGAACTCCCGAGCGCTGGGCCTGGGTGTGAAACGCCTCGGCGCCTTCACCTCGGTGGTGCTGTTCGACCAGCGCGTATCGATGTGGACCTCCTTGCTCGGCCTGACCGTGGCCATCATCGCCAGCTTCAAGTATGGCACCGCGTTCATCCTGGTTTACCTGCTGTGGATCGGCATCACCCGTCTGATTCTGACGCTGCTGCTGTCCTGCTCGGGCCACCGGATCGGTCCGGCCTACCCGGCGATTCTCTATTACAACCAGATCGTCGGTGCGCTGGTGAAGATCTACGTGTTCTTCCGCCTCGACCAACAATCCTGGACTCGCCAACCCACTTCCCTGACCCGTGATCTCGCCAGCTTTCAACGTTGGTTCAACACCTGGTCGTCTCGGACCATGACCTTCTCCGCCGGCAGCATTTTCGTCGCCGTGCTGCTGATGATGGTCTGACCTGCCCCTATTGAATTAACAAGGAAATCGCCCCCATGAATACCGCCGTCAACGCCAACGTAGTGCATGAATCCGAAGCCCAGCGTCAGCACGCCCGTGTGAAAATCCCGGCCAAGCTGCGCTTCTTCGGCCCCGACCGGACTCCGGTTGAAGCGCGGGTCCTCGACCTGTCCGCCGGTGGTCTGGCGTTCAACGCCGGACAACTGCCGCTGACCGTCGGCGAGGTGTACAAGGCGCGTCTGCAGTTCGTCATCGACAACCTCGGCCTGGCCATGGACGTTGAACTGCAAGTGCGCTCCTACGACCGCCAGACGGGTCGTGCTGGTTGCCAGTTCCAGAACCTTGAACCGCAGGACATTTCGACCCTGCGTCACCTGATCACTTCGCACCTGGCCGGCGACATCGTCAGCATCGGTGAAGTGCTGGCGACCCTGCAGCGCGACAACTTCACCAAGGCGCGCAAGGTCAAGGACGGCGACTCCGGCATGACCCCGTTCGGTCGCCTGAAAGCCGTGACCTTCAGCGCCGGTATCTTCGCGGTCGGCCTGGTGGCGGCGGGTTTCATTTTCAAATCGGTGTACAGCATGTACTTCGTCAGCCATGCGCAGGCCGGCCTGGTCAGCGTGCCGGGGATGAACATCACCATGCCGCGCGACGGCACCGTGCAAAGCCTGGTGAAGTCCGACGGCGTTGCCGCCAAGGGCGCACCGCTGGCGACGTTCAGCACCAGCATGCTCGACGTACTCAAAGGTCACCTGGAAGAAGATCAACTGTCCCCGGCCAAGGTTGAAGAACTGTTCGGCAAGCAAATGACCGGCACCCTGACCTCGCCGTGCGATTGCACCGTGGCCCAGCAACTGGTGGCCGACGGTCAATACGCGAGCAAGGGCGACGTGATCTTCCAACTGGTGCCGCGCAACACCCAGGCCACCGTCGATGCGCGCTTCTCCTATCGCCAGTTCGGCGACGTGCGTCCGGGCACCCCGGTGAGTTTCCAGATCGCCGGCGAAGACAAGACCCGCACCGGCAAGATCGTCAGCAGCACCAGCCTGAAAAGCGCTGACCTGTCCTCCGACATCCGCGTGCAGATCCAGCCTGACGAACCGCTGGACAGCCGCTTCGCCGGCCGCCCGGTGGAAGTCAACAGCGACCGTGGTCCGAACCTGAACTGGCTGATCGACAAAGCCATGGCTGCCGGTCTTTAAGTCGAGGACATGCCTGTGACGAGCCCTATCAGAATCCCGCCGGCCCCACTGAGCCTGGCCATGGCCATGGCAATCGCCCTGGCCGGTTGCGCCGGCCTGCCCGACCAGCGTCTGGCCAACGAAGCGCTCAAGCGCGGCGACACCGCGACCGCCGCGCAGAACTACCGTGCGCTGGCCGACCTGGGTTACAGCGAAGCCCAGGTGGGCCTTGCCGACATCCAGGTCGACAGCCGCGATCCGGAACAAATGAAACAGGCCGAAGCCACCTACCGCGCCGCCGCCAGTGTTTCGCCGCGTGCCCAGGCCCGACTCGGTCGTTTGCTGGTGGCCAAGCCCGGCTCCACCGAAGCCGAGCATCAGGAAGCCGAAAGCCTGCTGAAGAAAGCCGCCGCCAGTGGCGAAGGCAACACGCTGATCCCGCTCGCGATGCTGTACCTGCAATACCCGCACAGCTTCCCGAACATCAACGCCCAGCAGCAGATCGATCAATGGCGCAAATCCGGTTACCCGGAAGCCGGTCTCGCTCAGGTGCTGCTGTATCGCACCCAGGGCACTTACGACCAGCATCTGGATGACGTGGAAAAGATCTGCAAGGCCGCAATCAACACCACCGACATCTGCTACGTCGAGCTGGCCACGGTTTATCAGAAACGTGGCGCGCCGGAGCAGCAGGCCGAGCTGATCAAGCAACTGCAGGCCGGTTACAGCCGCGGCACCGTCAGTGCTCAGCGGGTGGATTCGGTGGCCCGTGTGCTGGCCGATTCGACCCTGGGCAAGACCGACGAAAAAACCGCGCAGTCGCTGCTCGAGCCGATCGCTCCGGGTTATCCGGCGTCGTGGGTCACCCTCGCGCAACTGCTGTATGACTTCCCGGAACTGGGCGACATCGACCAGATGATGAAGTACCTGGACAACGGCCGCGCCGCCGATCAGCCGCGCGCCGAACTGCTGCTGGGCAAGCTCTACTACGAAGGCAAACTGGTCCCGGCCGACGCGAAAGTCGCCGAGGAACATTTCCAGAAAGCCGTCGGCCGCGAAGTCGCTGCCGACTACTACCTCGGCCAGATCTATCGCCGTGGCTACCTGGGCAAGGTCTATCCGCAGAAGGCCCTCGACCATCTGCTGACCGCCGCGCGCAACGGCCAGAACAGCGCCGACTTCGCCATCGCCCAGCTGTTTTCCCAAGGCAAGGGCACCAAGCCCGACCCAGTCAACGCCTACGTGTTCAGCCAGTTGGCCAAAGCGCAAAACACCCCGCAAGCCGATGAGCTGGCGACCACCCTCGCCGCCCAGCTGCCGCCCGAGCGCCTGGCCGAAGCCCAGCGCCTGCTGCAACAGGAACAGGCGACCCGTGGCGCCCTGAGCCAGAACACGCTGCAACTGCACGCCCTGCAAGAAGAAGACGGCGAGGAAAAATTATGAAATTGAATCCCTTTGTGAAGGCCGGCATTGGCCTCACGTTCGCGTTGATCTGGTCTTGCCCGACCCTGGCCGCGATGACTGAATCGAAAAACTTCGGCCTCGAAGTGAAAATCACCGGTCAGTCCGAAGACGACCGCGACCTCGGCACCGCCAGCGGCGGCGACGTCAACGGCCTCGGCCTCGACCTGCGTCCGTGGGTCTACGGCGAAAGCGGCGCGTGGAGCGCCTACGCCATGGGCCAGGCCGTGACCTCGACCGACATCATCGAGACCGACACCCTGCAGCAGTCCGACGGTGAACAAACCACCGACAACGGCGACCGCAAGACCAAGAAAAACTACCTGGCGATGCGCGAATTCTGGGTCGGCTACAGCGGCCTGACGCCCTACCCCGGCGAGATCCTCAAGTTCGGTCGCCAGCGCCTGCGCAACGACGACGGCCAGTGGCGCGACACCAACATCGAAGCGCTGAACTGGACTTTCGACACCACCCTGCTGCGCGCCAATGCCGGTGTCGCCGAACGCTTCAGCGAATACCGCACCGACTTGAAAGAGCTGGCCCCCAAAGACAAGGATCGCCTGCACGCCTACGCCGATGCCGCTTATCAGTGGACACCGGGCAACTGGGTCGGCATTCGCGGTCACCACACCCATGACGACGGCAAGCTCGACTACGCCGAACCCGGCGTACCACGCGATTCGCTGGATAAAACCCAGAACGGCGACATCAGCTGGCTCGGCCTGACCGCCGACAGCGACGCCTACAACTGGCGCAATACCAACACCGTCAACTACTGGGGCAGCATCACCGGCATGAGCGGCGACCGCGACACGGTCAACGCCCTCAACGCCGATGGCACTCGTCCGGCGCAAGCCAAGCGCAGTGACAACGTCGACGGCTGGGCCACCGACATCGGTGTGCGCCTGCGCCTCGATCCGCAGTGGCAGGTCGGTGCGGCGTATGCCCGTGCCAGCGCCGATTACGAACAGAACGGCCTGGAAAGCAACCGCTCGAACTACACCGGTACTCGCTCGCGGGTTCACCGTTTCGGCGAGGCCTTCCGTGGCGAAATGAACAACATGCAGACCGCCACCCTGTTCGGGTCGTGGATGCTCAACGACCAGTACGACGCCAGCCTGATCTACCACAAGTTCTGGCGCGTGGACGGCAACAAGCCGGTGGGCAGCAACGGCATCAACGCAGTGGAAAACAACACTGACGACGTGACCGGCGCGATCCTTTCCAGCACCTCGTTGCCACTGCAGGACGGCAACAAGGATCTGGGTCAGGAGATGGATCTGGTGGTCACCAAGTACTTCAAGCAAGGCTTGCTGCCGGCGGCGCTGAGCCAGTCGATCGACGAGCCTTCGGCGCTGGTGCGTTTCCGTGGAGGTGTGTTCAAGCCGGGTGACGCCTATGGCAGCCAGGTCGATTCGTACATGCACCGCGCGTTCATCGACGTGATCTGGCGCTTCTGATGCTGACCGCCAAGGGAGTGCCCGACATGAACAGTGCCCGCAAAGGCTCACTCAGCCTGCTGGCCGGCGCGATGCTGCTGGCCTCGGCCGGCGCCTTCGCCAGTGTGGAACCGGCCAAACCCGCGACCACCGCGAAAGAGCTGCAACAGGCCAAGACCTACACCGTCAGCAGCGCACCGACCGAAGCGCTGGAACTGGCCAAGCCGAAATTGCCCGACCTCTCCGGCTACACCGCCGAAGCCGCCGCCGCGAAAATCGTGCGCAGCAAACCGGGCAAGATCAGCGTGCGCCGGATGATGCAGGAAGACGCCCTGAAGGACTTCATCGGCGGCGACAACAAGATGGCCGAATGGGTGGTGCGTCAGCACGGCATCCCGCAAGCGATCTTCGTCGACGACGGCTACATGAACCTGAAAGAACTGGCGCAGAAACTGCCCAAGCAGTACTTCAGCGAAACCTCGCCGGGCGTCTACCTGGCCAAGTTGCCGATCGTGGTCGGCCGCAAAGGCATCCTCGAAATCGACGGCCAGACCCAGGAGTTGCGTCTGTCGCAGGAGGCCGGTTCGTTCCTGGTCAACGACGGCCAGCTGTTCGTGCGTGACACCAAAGTCACCGGCTGGCGCGAGAAGGAAAACGGCCCGGCGACGTTCCGTTCGCCGAAGGAATTCCGCCCGTTCCTGCTGGCCTGGGGCGGCACCGAGACTTACATCGTCAACAGCAAGATGGCCAGCTTCGGCTACGCCAACAGTAAGTCCTACGGCGTGAGTATTTCCCAGTACACGCCGAACATGGCCAAGGTGCTCAAGCGTCCCGAGCCGACCGGCTGGATCGTCGGCTCCGAGTTCTCGGACATGTGGTACGGCTTCTACTGCTACGAGACCCGCGACTTCGTGGTCAAGGGCAACACCTACAAGGACAACATCGTCTACGGCATCGACCCGCACGACCGTTCCCACGGTCTGATCATTGCCGAGAACACGGTGTACGGCACGAAGAAGAAGCACGGGATCATCATTTCCCGTGAGGTGAACGACAGCTTCATCTTCAACAACAAAAGCTACGACAACCACCTCTCGGGGCTGGTGATCGACCGTAACAGCGTCAACAACATCATTGCCTACAACGAGATCTACAAGAACCACACCGACGGCATCACCCTCTACGAGTCTGCCGACAACCTGCTATGGGGCAACAAGGTCATCAGCAACAAGCGCCACGGCATCCGCATTCGTAACAGCGTGAACATTCGCCTCTACGAAAACGTCGCCATGGCCAACGGCCTGACCGGCGTCTACGGGCACATCAAGGACCTGACCGACACCGACCGTGACATCAAGCTCGACCCGTTCGACGCCCAGGTCTCGCTGATCGTGGTCGGCGGTGAACTGGCGGCCAACGGCAGCGGCCCGCTGTCGATCGATTCGCCACTGAGTGTCGAGCTGTATCGCGTGTCGATGCTGGCGCCGACCAAATCCAGCGGCATCAGCTTCAACGGCATCCTCGGCGAGCGCCAGGATGAAATTCTCGACCTGCTGGTGCGCCAGCAGAAAGCCGTGCTGATCGACCCTGTCGAACGCCAGACCGAATTGCAGGACTGAGGATAATTTTATGCACCCACACCTGATCAAATTACTCAGCCTGTCGGCCCTGACCGTGGGCATCCTGACGGCCAGCAACGGCGCCCGCGCCGATGAAGTCCAGCCACCGAAATTCACGGCCGAACCGTGCTGCAGCCTTTGCCCGGCCGCCCACGACGCGAAGAACTACACCACGCGCTACCAGCAGAACTTCACCACTCTGGTGCAGGCGCAGGGCGACTGGCTGTTCCGGACCCAGGAAGACTTGCGCACCGAGTTCAACACCACCCCGGCCGGCTACAAGCGCCTGCAACAGCTGCACGATGCCTTCAAGGCCAAAGGCGTCGAACTGGTGATCGTCTACCAGCCGACCCGTGGCCTGGTGAACCGCAACAAGCTCAATCCGGCAGAAAAAGCCGCGTTCGATTACGAGAAAGCGCTGGGCAACTACAAGACCATGCTCGGCCGTTTCGCCAAGATGGGTTACGTGGTGCCGGACCTGTCGCCGCTGACCAACGAGTCGCTGCCAGAGACCCTGCCCGCTCACGATTTCTACTTCCGCGGTGACCAGCACTGGACGCCATACGGCGCCCAGCGCACGGCAAAAATCGTCGCCGAGAAGGTCAAGCAGATTCCGGCCTTCGCCGACATTCCCAAGCGTGAGTTCGAAACCAAACGCTCCGGGCGCATGGGCAAGACCGGCACCCTGCACAACATGGCCGGGCAACTGTGCGGCACCAGTTACGCGATCCAGTACATGGACCAGTTCACCACCGAGCCGAAAGGCGAGGCTGGCGACGGCGACCTGTTCGGTGATTCCGGCAATCCGCAGATCACACTCGTGGGTACTTCGCACAGCGGCAAGAACTACAACTTCGCCGGCTTCCTCGAAGAAGCCATCGGCGCCGACATTCTCAATGTCGCGTTCCCCGGCGGCGGTCTGGAAGGTTCGATGCTGCAGTACCTGGGCAGCGACGAATTCCAGAAGACGCCGCCGAAAATCCTTATCTGGGAATTCTCGCCGCTGTACCGCCTCGACCAGGAAACCATCTATCGCCAGATGATGGCGCTGCTCGACAACGGCTGCGAAGGCAAAGAGGCGCAAATGTCCGCCAGCACCACGCTCAAGCCGGGCGGCAAACAAGAACTGCTGGTCAACAGCAAGAACCTGAACCTGCAGAACAGCAGCCATCAGGTCGACATCCGCTTCGCCGACACCTCGGTGAAAACCCTGCAAGCCACCCTCTGGTACATGAACGGTCGCCACGAGGACATCAAGATCGAGAAACCGGAAACCTCCGACACCGACGGTCGTTTCGCCTTTGAGTTGCGCACGGACGAAGACTGGGCCTCGCAAAACCTGCTGGCGGTCGAAGTCCAGGGCCCGGAAGCGGGCACCGCGCCACAGAAAGTCGAAGCGAAAATCTGCAAACGCAACGTATTCCCGGGCGCTGGGCAACAAACCGCTCAGGTCGGGCAATGAGGTCTGCTATGCGAAATCCGAAACTGAAAACCCTTTTGGCGCCGACACTGCTCGGGCTGGCGATCTTCGCCGGCACCGCGCAGGCCGCCGCACCACTGCGTCCGCCACAGGGCTATTTTGCGCCGGTGGATAAATTCAAGACCGGCGACAAGAGCGAAGGCTGCGACGCAATGCCGACGCCATACACCGGGCCACTGCAATTTCGCAGCAAATACGAAGGCTCGGACAAGGCCCGCGCGACGCTGAACGTGCAGTCGGAAAAGGCCTTTCGCGACACCACCAAAGACATCACCACACTTGAGCGCGGCACTGCCAAGCGGGTGATGCAGTTCATGCGCGACGGTCGCCCGGAGCAGCTCGATTGCACGCTCAACTGGCTCACCGCGTGGGCCAAGGCCGATGCGTTGATGTCGAAAGACTTCAACCACACCGGCAAGTCGATGCGCAAATGGGCGCTGGGCAGCATGGCCTCTTCGTACATTCGCCTGAAGTTCTCCGACTCCCATCCGCTGGCCCAGCACCAGCAGGAAGCCCAAGTGATCGAAGCCTGGTTCAGCAAAATGGCTGATCAGGTGGTCAGCGATTGGGACAACCTGCCGCTGGAAAAAACCAATAACCACTCGTACTGGGCAGCCTGGTCGGTGATGGCGACGTCGGTCGCGACCAACCGCCGCGACCTGTTCGATTGGGCAGTCAAGGAATACAAGGTCGGCGTCAATCAGATCGATGCCGACGGCTATCTGCCGAACGAACTCAAGCGCCAGCAACGCGCCCTCGCCTATCACAACTACGCCTTGCCGCCGCTGGCGATGATCGCCAGTTTCGCCCAGGTCAACGGTGTGGATCTGCGTCAGGAAAACAACGGTGCGCTGAAACGTCTGGGTGACCGGGTGTTGGCCGGGGTGAAAGACCCGGATCAGTTCGAGAAGAAGAACGGCAAAGAGCAGGACATGACCGACCTGAAAGAGGACATGAAATTCGCCTGGCTCGAACCGTTCTGCACGCTCTACACCTGTTCGCCGGATGTGATCGAGAAGAAGCACGGCATGCAGCCGTTCAAGACCTTCCGCCTCGGCGGGGACCTGACCAAGGTCTACGACCCGTCCCATGAAAAGGGCAACAAAGGTTCCTGACACTGACCGCTGATCGTTCCCACGCTCTGCGTGGGAATGCAGCCCGGGACGCTCCGCGTCCCATGCCGAAGCGGACGCAGAGCGTCCATTGAGGCATTCCCACGCAGACGGTTCGACGCCTCGACGTGGGAACGATCGTAGCTCTCCAGTTTTCAGCGGGGGGTTTGGGGGGGCTTTGGCCCTTGACTGTTGGTTCAAACATGGAGAGATCGGGATGGTATTTTCATCCAACGTGTTCCTGTTTCTGTTCTTGCCGATCTTTCTCGGCTTGTACTACCTGAGCGGGCAACGCTATCGCAACCTGCTGCTGCTGATCGCCAGCTACGTGTTCTACGCGTGGTGGCGGGTGGACTTCCTGGCGCTGTTCGCCGGCGTCACCCTGTGGAACTACTGGATCGGCCTGAAAGTCGGCGCGGCCGGCGTGCGCAGCAAACCGGCCCAGCGCTGGCTGCTGCTCGGCGTGGCGGTGGACCTGTGCATCCTCGGCTACTTCAAGTACGCCAACTTCGGCGTCGAGAGCATCAACGCGATCATGACCTCGTTCGGTCTCGAGCCGTTCATCCTGACCCACGTGCTGCTGCCGATCGGTATCTCGTTCTACATCTTCGAATCGATCAGCTACATCATCGACGTCTACCGCGGCGACACCCCGGCCACCCGCAACCTGATCGACTTCGCGGCGTTCGTGGCGATCTTCCCGCACCTGATCGCAGGTCCCGTGCTGCGTTTCCGTGACCTGGCCGACCAGTTCAACAACCGCACCCACACCCTCGACAAGTTCTCCGAGGGCTGCACGCGGTTCATGCAGGGTTTCATCAAGAAGGTATTCATCGCCGACACCCTCGCCGTGGTGGCCGACCATTGCTTCGCCCTGCAAAACCCGACCACGGGCGATGCCTGGCTTGGCGCGCTGGCCTACACCGCGCAGCTGTATTTCGACTTCTCCGGTTACAGCGACATGGCCATCGGCCTGGGCCTGATGATGGGTTTCCGCTTCATGGAAAACTTCAAGCAGCCGTACATCAGCCAGTCGATCACCGAGTTCTGGCGCCGCTGGCACATCAGTCTGTCGACCTGGCTGCGTGACTACCTGTACATCACGCTTGGCGGCAACCGCAAAGGCACGCTGATGACCTATCGCAACCTGTTCCTGACCATGCTGCTCGGTGGTCTGTGGCACGGCGCGAACATCACCTACATCGTCTGGGGTGCGTGGCACGGCATGTGGCTGGCGATCGAAAAAATGCTCGGCCTCAACACCGCGCCGCGCAGCCTCAACCCGATCCGCTGGGCGCTGACCTTCCTGCTGGTGGTCATGGGCTGGGTGATCTTCCGTGCCGAAAACCTGCACGTTGCCGGCCGCATGTACGGCGCGATGTTCAGCTTCGGCGACTGGTCGCTGTCGGAACTCAACCAGGCCAGCCTCACCGGTCTGCAAGTCGCGACCCTCGTTGTGGCTTACGTGACCCTGGCGTTCTTCGGCCTGCGCGATCTGTACACCAACCAGCCGCCGGCCAAGAGCAAACCTGAAGTCAACGTCGAGGCCAACGGCCCGGCCACAGCGACGCCGGGAATGATCAAGGCAGCCCCGGGCGAAAACCCGGCGAGCATCCATGAGCCTGGCTACACCGTCGGCGTCGAAGCCCAGGTGCAACCGGCCTACTGGGCCGCGGACTGGTCGCGCTACGTGATGCGCGGGCTGATCCTGCTGCTGTTCATCGCCTCGATTCTCAAACTCTCGGCGCAAAGCTTCTCGCCGTTCCTTTACTTCCAGTTCTGAGGGATCTGACATGACCCGCTCATTACGCATCTTCTACATCGCGCTGTTTCTGGTGACCCTGCTGGTGCTCGGTCTGTGGTCGGTGCGCAGCTTCTTCGGCTTCAGCACCAACGCCGACGCGACGGTGCTCAACGGCCGCTGGACCAAAGCCGTGGAAACCCACTACGACGATGAATTCCCGATCAAGCGCCTGGGCACCAACCTTTGGGCCGCGCTGGATTTCAAACTGTTCAACGAAGGTCGTCCGGGCGTGGTGCTCGGTCGCGATCAGTGGTTGTACAGCGATGAGGAATTCAACCCGATCGTCAACGAAGAGCTGAACCTGCAAGGCAACTACGCGCTGGTCGAAGGCGTGCGCCAGACCCTGAAAGAGAAAGGCGTGAAACTGGTGATGGCGATCGTGCCGGCCAAGGCTCGCCTGTACCCGGAACACCTGGGTGAAGTGAAACCGGCGAGCATCCACGCCAATCTCTATCAGGACTTCCACGCCCGTGTCGCGGCGGACAAGATCCTCGCCCCCGACCTGCTCGGCCCGCTGCAAGCGGCCAAGCAGAACGGTCAGCAAGTGTTCCTGCGCACTGACACCCACTGGACCCCGGAAGGCGCGGAAATCGCCGCCAACACCCTGGCCAAGACCATCTCCGACAAGTTCCCGCTCAGCGGCGAGCCGCAAAACTTTGTCACCACACCGGCGGAGAAAGTCACGCACAAGGGCGACCTGCGTCTGTTCCTGCCGCTGGATCCGCTGTTCGAAAACCTGATGCCGGCCAAGGAACCGCTGCAAAAGCGCAACACCGTGGCCGTCGAGCAACCTGCCGGGGACGACGCCCTGTTCGCCAACAGCGAAGTGCCGGTGGCCCTGATCGGCACCAGCTACAGCGCCAACCCGAACTGGAACTTCGTCGGGGCGCTCAAGCAAGCGCTGCACAGCGACGTGGTCAATTACGCCGAAGACGGCCACGGCCCGATCCTGCCGATGCTCAGCTACCTGAAAAGCGATGACTTCAAGAACAGCCCGCCACAGGTGCTGATCTGGGAGTTTCCTGAACGATATCTGCCTGTGAACAACGAAATCGGCGACGCCGACCCACAGTGGGTCGCAGAGCTCAAACAAGCCGGCGCTCGCCAACAAAACGTAGCCATCAACACTAAATCCGAGACGCCCGATCGGGCGCAAAACTGAAAGAGAGGTAACACCATGACTTTCACTACTACTCCTCGTCGTCTCGCCAAACGCTTCGCTCTGGTTGCGGGTCTGAGCGTGCTGTCGGTCCAGGCCTTCGCCGGTGGCGACGCTGCGCTGTACGGCCCGACTGCTCCGAAAGGCTCGACCTTCGTACGGGTCTACAACGCCAGCAACGCTGAAGTCAGCGCCACCGTCGGCAGCACCAATCTGAGCGACGTCGCGCCACTGGCCAGCAGCGACTTCAGCTTCATGCCGGGCGGTGACTACAGCGCCAAGGTCGGCAGCCAGACCCTGCCGGTCAAACTCGCCGGTGACCATTACTACACCCTGGTGAACAACGCTTCCGGCGCGCCGCAACTGATCGAAGAACCGCCGTTCAAGAACAAGCAGAAGTCCCTGGTGCGCGTGCAGAACCTCAGCGACAAACCGCTGACCCTGAAGACCGCCGACGGCAAGACCGAGGTGGTGCCGAACGTGGCAGCCAAGGGCCGTGGCGAGCGTGAAATCAACCCGGTGAAAGTCAGCCTGGCGCTGTACGAAGGCGACAAGAAAGTCGGCGACGTGAAACCGGTCGCCCTGGAGCGCGGTGAGGCAGCGGTGCTGTACGTCACCGGCAACGGCAACAACCTGTCGCCAGTCTGGGTGAAACGCCCGGTGTCGACTCGCTAACAAATTCTCCGAACTGAACCGGCTCCCTGTGGGAGCTGGCTTTCCAGCTCCCACAGGGACCGAGGTGAGAGTTCGGATACGAGACAAAAACAAGAGTGAAACGACACAGCGTTCGTGCCTCTAACCAATCGATTTTATGGAGTAAACAATATGATTCCGGTGATCTTGTCAGGTGGTAGCGGCTCACGTCTTTGGCCGCTTTCGCGTAAGCAGTTTCCCAAGCAGTTCCTCGCCCTGACCGGCGAACACACACTGTTCCAGCAAACCCTCGAGCGTCTGGTGTTCGAAGGCATGGACACCCCGATCGTGGTCTGCAACAAGGATCACCGCTTCATCGTCAACGAGCAGTTGGCCAGCCGCAACCTGGAATGCCAGCGGATCCTGATGGAACCGTTCGGTCGCAACACCGCACCGGCCGTGGCCCTGACCGCGATGATGCTGGTCAATGAAGGTCGCGACGAACTGATGCTGGTGCTGCCGGCCGACCACGTTCTGGAGGACCAGAAAGCCCTGCAACGTGCTCTGGCGCTGGCGACTGTCGCCGCCGAAAACGGCGAGATGGTGCTGTTCGGCGTGCCGGCCACCAAACCGGAAACCGGTTACGGCTACATCAAGTCCACCGGTGATTCGCTGCTGCCGGAAGGCGTCAGCCGCGTCTCGCACTTCGTGGAAAAACCCGACGTCAAACGCGCCACCGAGTACGTTGAGTCCGGCGGTTACTACTGGAACAGCGGCATGTTCCTGTTCCGCGCCAGCCGCTTCCTCGAAGAACTGAAAAAGCATGATCCGGACATCTACGACACCTGCCTGCTGACCCTCGAGCGCAGCCAGCAGGATGCCGATACCGTCACCCTGGACGAAGCCACCTTCGCCTGCTGCCCGGACAACTCCATCGACTATTCCGTGATGGAAAAAACCCAGCGCGCCTGCGTGGTACCGCTGACCGCCGGCTGGAGTGATGTCGGTTGCTGGTCGTCGCTGTGGGAGGTCAACGAGAAGGACGCCAACGGCAACGTCAGCAAGGGCGATGTGGTGATCCAGGACAGCAAGAACTGCATGATCCACGGCAACGGCAAACTGGTGTCGGTGATCGGTCTGGAAAACATCGTGGTGGTCGAAACCAAGGACGCCATGATGATCGCCCACAAGGACAAGGTCCAGGGCGTCAAGCAGATGGTCAACACCCTCAACGCTCAGGGCCGCAGCGAAACCCAGAACCACTGCGAGGTGTACCGTCCGTGGGGCTCGTACGACTCGGTGGACATGGGCGGCCGCTTCCAGGTCAAGCACATCTCGGTCAAGCCGGGCGCGTGCCTGTCACTGCAGATGCACCACCACCGCGCCGAACACTGGATCGTGGTCAGTGGCACCGCCGAAGTGACCTGCGACGAGAACGTGTTTCTGCTCACTGAAAACCAGTCGACCTACATCCCGATCGCCTCGGTGCATCGCCTGCGCAACCCGGGCAAGATCCCGCTGGAAATCATCGAAGTCCAGTCGGGCTCGTACCTGGGTGAAGACGACATCGAACGCTTCGAAGATATCTACGGTCGCTCGACTCCGGTCGAACGCGGCGTGTCGGTGAAAACCATCGCGCAATAATCATTGAGCAAAACAGGAAGCCCCCGTCCAGCCCGCTGCGTCCCCTATCCGCAGTGGGTTGGGCGGGGGCTTTTTACTGACGCTCATAAAGCGCTGGAGGTACGGGCCTGAACTTTTTTGTGCCATGTACTGACGGTTACCGATCCGGGAATTTTGATTTCAAGTGTTCCGTGGAATGACTTGTCGAGACTGTCCAGCATTGTCCGTGCATTCATTCTTCCCATCTGCACCGGACTGATTTTCGAATGGCTTAGCAGCAATGCCTTCAAGTCTTTCAATCGGCCTTTAATCATGGGAACTGCGCTCAAGTCGGATGAGTGCTTCGGATCAAGCACATCCGGAGAAGCAAAAAACTCCAGGCTGTCGTAGCTGTCACCAAAGGCGTTCCTGAGTGCGTTTTCGTCGTCAAGGTCATACTCTGCGAAATGTGTCTTGCCCGCGAGAAACCTACGCTCGTTCACCTCTCCGTTTATGGATAGAAGAAAGAAGGTAAACCCCATATTCCCGGCCTTGGTCCAGTCCTTTTCGCTGGTATTGCCACCTTTCCCCCCCAACACCATCGTTTTGCTGTTGACCAGAGAAAAGTTTGACTTGATCTCCATGTGTGACGGCGCCGCGCCCTTCGTCGCGAAGTTGTAAGAGTAATGACGCAGGGTAAATTTCAACTCTTTGGTCTTTTCGAGCACCGCGGTTGGTACCTTCGTTGTTTGGAACTTGAGCTTGCCCCCAGTAATTTCGTTCATCATGGTGTAGGGCTTCACTCTGTCCGTGTCGCTGTAATTGTCCTTGTACGATTCAAATATCTCGATTGCCGTACGCACTGCCGATTTGGAATTCGACTCCTCTCCCTGCTCGTCAAAAAACGTCAAAGGGTTGTTGCGCACCATCCGGAAAAGATTAGGGCCATCGGCCTTTATGCCCGCCGGATCCGGACTGGCCCAGCGCTGCAGCCAGGGTACGTAATAGCGATAACCGTAGTAGCACAGCCTGGTCGCGTCACGCTCCTTGCCCGAGTAACGCACGAATTTGTAACTGTGTTCGCCGTCCTGCCAGGCGGTTGTACCGAAAGGGTGGAAACGCTCCTGACTGATGATCGCGCCGTCGTCGGCGGTTTCCAGGCTGATGGACCCCAAATGATCGGCACATCCGTATCGATACCGATCGTTGACGCTCGCGGGTGGCGCACTTTCCCAGTGCAGTACTCGAACGCTGTTGAGCCCACCCTCGACGGTGATGACCTGCAACCGCTCGCCTGTGCCGTTATCGCTGCGCAACTCCAATCCCGGCAAATAGCGCACTTCGGCAACCACGGTGCGTGCGTTGGTCTTTAATGAGCGGATCTTGCGCACTCGCTGGCCGTCATCGCCGTAGAGATAGACCTCCTGGTCACTCTCACCGGAGGCACGCTCCACCGGGCTCACCGATTGCAGTCGATTGCTCAGGTTCCAGCTCAGCAATTGACCAGGCTCCAACTGCAGCAAATTTCCCCTGAGATCGAATGCCGCCTTGATTTGCTCCTCAGTGGGTGGCGTGACGTCATACGAAAGACTGCGGTTGCTGTACCGCGCTGGCTTCAGGTTGCGTCCATGGCCTTGTGGGCCAAAGTGAATCAATTCGCACAGATTGCCGCTGGCGTCATATTTGTAAGTCTGCCGATAGTTGCTGACCGCCGCCGGATCGACGCGTCCTATCGATTGCGGGCCCTGACTGACACTGCCAGCCTCCCAACCGGACGCCATGATCAACTGAGACAGGCTGTCGTAGACAAACCAGCTGACCGGCTCTATCCGCTGATTGGCGAAATAGCGGATCGGCAGCGCCTTGTCTTCGATGCTCAAGACATTGCCCATCCGGTCATAGCTATAAATCCGGTGTTGCAGTACTCGGCTGGCGGCATCTTCATCACGGCGAACCGTCAGGCGACCGTCCTGCGGACGATACGTCAGCGTGGCCACCACCCCGTTGCCGGCCGTTTCCCGCTCGATGCTGCCATCCGCGCCGTAGCGGATGTCACTGACCAGCGTCTGCTCGCGCTGGCCCTTCAACTGCAACCGACGCTCATGCAAGCGGCCATCGACCGTCAGCGCGAAAACATGCCGGTTATCCCTGGGGTCGGTCTGTTCCAGCACATCGCCCTGTGCACCGAAGCGCCGTCGGGTCGTCGCCCCCGCTCCGGGTTCAAGCAAGGCCGACCGATCTTCCTCCCGCTCCGGCCAGTCAGGTGCCAGCGGTTCCAGCGTGAAGTGGCGGATGTCTTCGGTGCAGGGGCCGCTGATTGCAAACGCATTGAACAGCACGCTGCCCGCCGGATGATCATGACGAATCAGCTGCCCGAACTGGTTTCGCGACTGATCCCCGCTGCCGGGATGACCGTAGGTCAGGCGCTCGACACAACGCCGAGGCACGCCTGTTCCTTCTTCGAATATCGCAACGGGGCGCAGCAAACTGTCGTGTTCAATCTCGCGCTGCGTCTGACGGCTGTCCCAACGGAACAGCGTTTGTGCGGCGAGTCCCTTCAACTCGATTTGCGTACCGGCATCGACGCTGTCCGAGTGGGAAAAAGGTAATTTTGGTAATTTTCTTTTTTAGATCCATAAAAACCCAATAAATTCAGTAGGTTAGATAGGTTTACCAAAGGTAATAATAGGGTAATAGGGAGGTTAGAAAATTACCCTTGGTCGTAGTAATTTCACCTACCTACGAACCCCTTTAAAATCAGGCACTTGGTGAAATATTACCTCCGGCCTTACCAAATATTACCTTCAAAGGTAATACTTCAAAGCCACGGTCTATAAGGGCTGCAGCCAATTTTTTGCACCGGATTACCAAAATTACCTTTTTCCCAGCCTCGAACTGAAATTGGCCAACACAGGTGTCCTGCTATGCTTCCTGCTTTCCAAATGGAGTCGAAAGCATGGCCAGCGAATATTCCCTCACCGTCGTCCTCGAAAAAATGTACGAAAATCAGCTCGGCCTCGAAGCTGCGTTGATGGAGCTGGTGCTGTTAGTCGAGCAGCAGGGACACGAGAGCGTTGGGGAGAATGCCCGCGTAGCACTTGGTCGAATTGGGGAGAATGCGGGTTTTATCAACCAGGGCTTGGCACGGTTGAGAAATCTGGAAAAAGACTAGCTTGTGACAGGCGTCTCAATGGCTACTCACGACCCGAAGCGGACATTCGACCCGAAGCCAGACACCGACATAAGCAGGTGCTCGGCCCTGCCATACGAGCAAATCAAGCTTTAGAAATGCCGTGGGCTCGGACGAACTCACACGCCCTAACCATGATAAAATCATGCATGATTTTTGAGCTGGCGAGCATGCAATTGAGTATTTTGAACGAAGTTGAAAGTTATCGATCCGAAGCAAACTCTAAACTTAACCAAAAAACTAAACCTTCCTTAGGGCAGTTTTTTACGCCTAAGCCTATTGCGCTTTACATGGCCAGTTTGTTTGAAAACATAAAAGACACTATTAAACTACTTGATCCCGGCGCAGGACCTGGCTCATTAACGGCCGCATTCACTGACGAAGTAGTTAGTAGGAACTGCGTTACTAGCTTGTCCATCGACGCCTTTGAAATAGACCCCATATTACACCCATTCTTAGATAGAACTCTACAAGCTTGCAAGAAAGTATTGGCTACTAGATCAGTACCCGCCAATACTTCACTGCAAGGTCTAGACTACATAAACAGCTCTCTACTAAATAGCTTCATGCAAGTAGAGCAAAAGTACACCCATGTATTAATGAATCCACCGTACAAAAAAATCTCTGC
This sequence comes from Pseudomonas glycinae, assembly GCF_001594225.2. Classification (GTDB taxonomy): domain Bacteria; phylum Pseudomonadota; class Gammaproteobacteria; order Pseudomonadales; family Pseudomonadaceae; genus Aquipseudomonas; species Aquipseudomonas glycinae. Next base: position 3,183,412 of record NZ_CP014205.2, on the reverse strand, counting down.
CACAAGCAATCATAGACAGCTGCTTCGCAGCGCAGGGATTGAGTCAGTGAACCTGTATTCGGGATTCGTTTCTCTGGCCTTGAAGCAACTTCTTCCAGGCGGAGAACTCATTGCTATTATTCCACGATCCTTTTGTAATGGCCCGTACTATCAAGCTTTTCGCGAACTAATAATCGAAACCAGCGCCATTAACCATATTCATATTTTTGATAGCCGAAACATGGCTTTTTCTGATGATGAAGTACTTCAAGAAAACATCATCATTCACTTAACAAAAGGCAAAAGCCAAGGTACCGTAACTATTACCTCAAGCCCATCATCTGACTTCCATCTAGATGAAGAATCCGGCACTATTACAGCTTCCGACATGACAGTTCGACGTGTCGATTTCAGCAGCATAGTTTACCCTAACGATAAAGAAAAATTCTTCCATATTGCAGCGAACGACAGAGACCTAGCGGTCATCAAAAAACTGGAAGTTTTTTCTTCAAAACTACAGGATTTGAATGTCAGCGTTTCGACTGGTCCAGTGGTAAGTTTTCGCGCCAAAGAATTCCTGAAGGACAGCAAGGATAATAATTCTGTACCATTACTTGGGCCAAGTCATCTGGGGTTACGCGTTAACTGGCCTAAGACAGGAAAAAAACCAAATGCGATAGATATAACGCCCGCTACAAAAAAATCACTCTGGGCTAATAGTGGCTCATTTGTATTTGTGCGACGCTTCAGTTCGAAGGAAGAAAAGCGTCGAATTGTCGCGACCTTATATGAAGGAGAGCTACCGGGTGAACTCATTGGGTTAGATAATGGCCTAAATGTGTTCCACACCGGAAAAATAGGTTTTGACCCTATGATTGCTCGTGGGTTATTTATCTATTTGAATAGCACTTTACTCGACAAATACTACAGAAACTTCGGCGGCCACACGCAGGTTAATGCGACAGACCTAAAAAACCTGAATTATCCTTCAAAGGATTCTCTGCTCCGGTTGGGCGCCTGCGTTGAAGATCGCATTCCGACGCAAATGGAAATAGATAACTTCATTGATGAAGAGATTTTTCGAATGACCGGAGAACGAAACAGCCCCATGGACGCCCAACAAAAAATTGATGATGCGCTAAAAATATTGATTTTACTTGGGCTTCCGAAAGCTCAGCATAATGAAAGAACAGCCCTGACTTTATTAGCTCTTTTGAATTTAGCGCCAGATCAATCTTGGAGCGAATTACAGCGCCCACTCATTGGTGTCACACCAATAATGACTTGGGTTAGGGAAAAATACGGCAAAGAGTATGCACCGAATACAAGGGAGACATTCCGCCGGCAGACACTACACCAGTTTGTTGATGCCGGCTTATGTCTCTATAATCCAGACAAGCCCGATCGGCCAGTTAACTCTCCGAGTGCCTGCTATCAAATTGCACTAGAACTATTTCATGTGCTACTGACTTATGGAACTCCTGATTGGGATTCTGCGTTAGCAAAATGGTTACAGGCATCTCCTACACTCATCTCTCAGTACGCTATGGGTAGAGAAATGGAGCTAATCCCTCTTATTCTAAATGGGAAAACACAAATCAAACTAAGCCCCGGCGCACATAGCCAGCTTATCAGTGATATCGTAACCGAGTTTGGACCTAGATTTGCACCTGGTGCGGAGGTTATCTACTTAGGCGATACTGGCGCGAAAGAAGATTTTTTCGATAAAGAACGTCTAGCCGAACTAGGCGTTGTCGTTGATCGAAAAGGAAAACTTCCAGACGTCGTCTTATATTGGCCTGAGCGTGATTGGCTACTACTTATTGAGTCCGTAACCTCCCACGGCCCAGTTGACGGGAAACGCCATAACGAGCTCGCTAAACTATTTTCTTCCGCTAAAGCTGGGCTTGTATATGTTAGTGCCTTCCCAGATCGAAAAACCATGGTTAAATATTTGTCAGTCCTGGCTTGGGAAACTGAGGTCTGGGTTGCGGATGCACCTACCCATATGATCCACTTCAATGGCGACCGGTTCTTGGGGCCTCATTAAGTAGTAATCCTGCCGGTGATCCCAAAATACCATGCGTTTTTGGGATCCTTTGAAATGCGCCGATGCCCTGAACGGGCGATACCTGGGGGCTTTCAGTCCAATTGCCCCCTTTTCCTGAATAGCCTCCAGGCCTTCCCCATTAAAGCTCTAAAGAACTGAAAACTCGGGAAATTTCCGATTTTTAAGGGCTCGCCCCCTGTAAACAGGCGACTTTAGCTATTCGTCAATACCGTGGCTCGCGGCAGGTGGTTTGCGAAGCCTCTGCACAAGTTTGCAAAATCTTGCACTTCGTGAAATCGCCACATTTGGCACCGCCCCCGAAGCAGGCCTAGCCAGCCTTTTGATTTTCACCCTATCTCCCTTTGCACAAAAGGCGGACGCAGAGTCCGTCGGCGGGAGGGGGATAAGTGCTTTTTCAGCAGTTTTTTTTGTGGCGGCGGAATTTTCTGTGAGCGGTCCAGCGATCGGCGTCCCGGCGATCGATCCAGGGCCGATCGCCGTCAGTCGCTCTTTTGATGTAGGGGAATGAGCTGATCGATATACTGTTTTTATATACAGTGCTTCGAGAAGGTAGGCATGACCGATGAATAGAGAATCAGCGGGAACCGTAACCCCGGAGTCATCCGCAATTGTGCAGTGGCGGGTCATGTTGCGCGATGAAGCCGCTTTGCTCGCAATGCCCGGTGCCCATCACAAAGCGTTGCTCAGGCAAGCCCATGCTCTGCACCAGGCCCACCTGATCGATGCTGATCACCTCAGCGATATGCTTGAGCTGGCGGACGCGGCGCTGGCCTTTGCTGTCGAGTGGCTTCTTGATCTTGGCGGTGACGAGTAGGAGGCCCCATGTACGTATTGGTCACACCCATGCGCTTACGTGGTGTCGCGCTGGATCCCAAGGAGCGGCGCCGCTATCCGGCAATCCGGGGCAATGTCATGGTTAACTCTACTGACTGCCATGAATTAGGCCGGGCAGCAAACGTTGCTCGCGTTGTGGTAGGAATGCCGCTCGATCCGGATCCTCTGCCGCCTTTGCTTGATGCAACTCTGGCAGGAATGGCCGTGACTGGGTTCGTATTGAGCGGCATTGAGTACATCGACGGCTGCGCTTATGCCCAATCCTGGTGGTGCAGGCAGGGATAAAAGTTTTTGCTTCTTCCCCTGCGCCCCACGAGATTTTATGTATAGTTTCAGCCATCAGAGAGCGATCATCATCTCAAGGATTGGATCATGGCAAAACCGTCAATTAGCAAGGTAGAAAACGCATTTCAACCAGCCAAAGAAATAAATAGCGCAACGCGGTTCGCAGGTAGAAAAAAATCAGTTGGCGATGCTTATTACGGATTGATTGCAGCAGGATCTCATATAGCGATTGTTGGCAACCGTGGAATTGGTAAAACCTCGCTCTCTCGGCAATTGATTAACATTGCCACAGGTGACAATGACCTGTTAGAAAAGTTAGTTCTTCCGCACGACGAAAAACTGGACTTCCAAACGTTTTACTACGCCTGCGGTCAAACCACCACTGATACCACAGCGCTTTTAGAACGTTTGCTTACGTCTTCTGGCTGCTTAGGGGAGTGGGTAACTCAAATCCCGAAAGCATCAAAAATCGTTAGTTCCTATACTCCGAGATTTGGCGCAAATATACTTGGAATGAAAGTCGCCCTAGATGGGGAAAAACGGACAGAGGTAGAAAGTTCGGCCGCTATCGGCTCTCACTCAATCGATACTGTTTTCACAAATGCCGTCGCCGCGATTGTAGAGCAGAAGCTTTCCAAAGACGGAATACTCATTGTTATTGACGAGTTTGACCAAATAGGGGATCCGAGTGGCTTTGCTTCTTTTTTAAAAGCTCTCGCCACAAACGTTCCTGAAATAAAATTCTGCATAGTTGGTGTTGCTCAAGACATCCAGCAATTAATGAAAGAACATCAATCCTCGAATAGATTGTTCGCAGGTTCCATCATTCCTCTCCCTTCAATGAGTAGTGAAGAGCTTCGTGAGATTATTGACATTGCGGAAAGTGCAATTGACAACTATCTGACGTTCAACACCGATGCAGAGGAACGAATCATTTCCCTTGCGCAAGGGCACCCATACATGGTGCATTTGATCGGTAAGTATGCTTTCAGGCTAGCCTACCAGGCAGGGAAGCAAGTAATTACAGTTGAGGATATCGAGGCTACTGTTCAATCGATAGCTGAACATGGATCTGATCCTGTACTCGAAGGTCGATATAAAAAAGCTGTTGCATCTTCGGAGCACCGCGAAATTGTTTTGAAAGCTCTCGCATCCACTCAAGCTGATGACGGCGAAGTCTGGACTACAAACGCTTATAAGCTTGCATTAGACCAGGGTGTAGATAACGCAAGTCAATATGTCGGCCATCTCGCTTCAGATGAATATGGCGGTGAGATCGTAAAGATGCGCGATCGCTACTATCGTTTCAGCGACTCGTTGTTCGCCGCGTATGTGAAGGCTCGTCCCCGCCTAGTAAGCAAGCAGGGATAAATTAATCAAGGCTGTCGCTAGAGCGTGGCGGCCTTGGTTTTTTCGTTTAATTGAAGCGCGGAGATACGAAGTTCTAAAAAAGCTCCGCTGTTAGATGGGGCAGGACTCGCACCGTGAACGTGTGCAGCTATCTGGGCATTCATCTGTTCCAACAGATCGAGTGTCTCGCAAACCACCTGAAATAGATTCACGCTTTCAGAGCCGATCCAATTCTTTGGCGCTTGCAGGCGTTGTCCCTTGCTTGCCAGGCTTCGCCGCAAACCCTCGATCCGCTCCTGCATATCGCCGCCAACCGTAGCGTTGTACTTCTGCCCCACCACTAGGTTCAGATCCCGGCCAGTCGCCTGGTGCAGGTCATCCACCGCCGCCAAGCTCGCAGATCCGCCCGACAACAGCTTGAGCGCGCCCAATGCTTCGATCTTCTTGATGCCTCCCACCGACTCGGTCGAATGGTCATCCACCGCCTGAGTGTGGCTCTGGAACTGTTCGCGGTTCTCCAGCGCCTCAACCTCGCGCTCGATCGCCTTGTCCTGGATCTTGCCATCGGTTTGGCGAAGCCAGTTGCCGTCCGCGTCGACGCGCTGCTGGCACGCCTCGCTGTGCTGCCACACCTGGTCGCCCTTCGGCACCCGGGGCAGGCTCAGACCGTGCGGCAGGATCTGCGTGATGAACGGCTTGTGTGGCAGACCGTAAGCAAAGCTGATCACGACGGTGGTGCCTTCCTCCGGAAAGCCGAACATCCCCGCCTCTTGCCCGCCCATCGGCGCCGGCAATGGCAGGCCGGTCAAAATCGGCAGATCCGGATCCGGCTCACCATTGGCCAGCAGCACTTCGACGTCGACGCCGAAGCGCGGTCGGAAGTCGTCACACAGCCCGGGCGCCGTCGGCGCATCCGGTACCGCAATTACGCGGCCAAAGCGCGGCAGATGGTAACCACCGCTCAGTTCGGGGAATTGGCGCGCTACGCTGCGCTTGATTGCGTCGTCCATTTGATCGCCATTTGATTGCCGGCGAGGGTCACACTGGTGATTCGCTCGCCTTGGTTGATGGTTGCACCTGGTCGAAGCCCTGGAAGGGGCGCGATCATTGCGCTTTGATTGCCCTGGTAGCCGTCGAACAATTCGACGGGCAGCTGCAGAGCCGATCGTGTACCGAAAAAACTGTCGGCCCAACTGCCCACGAAGACTTCACCGTCGCCCTGCTGCTGCCAGATAAAGTCGGGGATGTTGAAGACGCTGGCCATGCTGTCCATCGCCAAGTAGCCCGCCGCCAGGCTGTAGAAATAAGGTGCTTTGACCTTGGCGTAGGCCTTGTCCGGAACACGAAAACCCAGCCCGGTTTTGTCGCTGATCTCGGCCAGCACGGCCTGCACGTCGACGTGACGCAGGTTCATCGGCAATGGATTTGCCAAGATCGAGGACAGTTCTCGACAGGCCACCAGCTGCTGATTGGTGTTGGCGGCGGTCGAGCGCTCGACGTAACCGAGGAAATGGCGCTGCAGCGTGCGCTCGTTGTAGCCGATATCGAGCGTCACCAGCCCTTTTAGCTGCTCGCCAGCCTGTACCGTGAACGTCGCCCGGCCAGGGCTTTGGATGTCCAGGCGCACTTCATCCTTAATCAGCGGGTAGACCTTCCCGGCAATCGTCAAAACCTTATGCAGCTTCATGTTTTCGGCGCCAGGTAGTCGTCCAGTTTCTTGAGGGTTTTTTCAAAACCGCTTAGTTCCTGAGCTTCGCCGGCACCACCCGCTCCCCCAGCTGCTCCCCCGACAGCCTGACCAGGCGCAGATTGTGAGCTGACGCCATTCGCCGCCCTGCGCTGCTCTACCTTCTCGGGGTTCGAGGCTTTTTCCGAGAGAGTGAACTGCACGAGCCAAGCGGCCAGCGTGTCGTCTTCACGGGCGCTGACACCGTCCGCAAACTGCACCTCACGGATGCCGAACGCGGCGGCGGTATCGTTGACGATCCGGTACATTTTGAGCTGACCGCCCCCGGCCGTGGCTTCGGCCAGACGCATGATCGTGCGCATCTGCACCGCGTCGACGAAGGGGATCATCAACGACACAGCAAGGGTCTTCGGCTTGAAACCCTTGTGCGCCGTCTCGGTGTTGCTGGTCTGGCCAGACATATCGTCGGCCTCGATACGCAGGTTGGCAGTGATTTTCATCCGCTTGCCCATTACCTGTTCGCCGTCGAGTAGTAAGGTCATAAGCCGACCATCTCCCGTACAAAACTCAATCCCTCCAGCGAACCCACCAGCAGCACTCCGGCGGACTGCACCCATTCGTGCCCAGGTGTGTCGCCCTCGAGTAGCGATCGGCGCAGCTCGTTGACATCGCCCGGCCCGATCAAGCGGGCGCGCATGCTGGTGTCAGCCGCACCACCGGCCAGCAAGGCCTTGAGTTCGTTCAACTGCTGATCACGACCCTGTTGCTGCGTGGCCTTGCGCTGGGCCAGCGCGGCGAGATCGCCCAGTGGCGAACTGTCAGCCGCGTAGCTTTCCAGCACCGCGAGTTGCCCCGCCATGGATTGCTTCGCCGCTTTCACGACGGTGCAGCGCTCAAGCGGCAGCGCTTGCCAGCGGGGTAGCGGGCCGGCAGTCGGGATCTCCCACTTTTCCGCCTCCAGCACAGACAGGTGCCGGGCGCGGCGCTCAGTTCGCACCAGGTCAGGAATAGGCAGCAGCGCATTGAAGCGCGACAACGTACCGGCCAACTGATCAAAGTTTGTGCCCAGGAACAACAACGAAAGCGCGTACTGCGGCCCGGTCGGTCGACCGGTATCCGTGCCATCGATCAACTTGCTCGCCAGCTGCTGCAGTAAGTTGGGCGCCGAGAGCGCACGCTGGTGGCCGCGACCCTGGCCGATACCGCTTTGAAACGGCGTGACCACCAGGCACGCCGGCACCTGGCCCAACTGCTCAGCCAATGCAGCGCGCCCTGCGGCGATCGCCCCCTTTGCGGCATCGCCGACCGGTCCCGGGTTGGTGCTGGCCAGGCCCTCGAGACCGACCAAACGTTGCGCGGTGCTGGCCAGCTCGCCACCGGCGAGCGCCTGCGCATCCTTGAGGCCATCCATCCACTGCGTGGCCTGCTCGGGCCAGCGCATCGTCACCGGTGACCAGTTCATGCCGGCACCGTCCAGGAGATCGCCTCGAGCGCAACGCGATCGGTGTTGGCCAGCGCCTGGTCCAATTGCTGCTTAAGCGAGTTGGCGTGATGCAACCACACCAACTTAAACGCGGTGAAGTCGTCACCGACCTGACGCAATTGGGTGGCGGTGTGCGGTCGGTATGCCTTGACACCCTGCTCGTCGCGACAGGAACAAAGACTGTCGGCGCCACTGAGAATAAGGCCGGTCAGGTTCAACTGGTCATCCAGCGCGCTACCGTAGCGGTGCGTGGTGCCCAATGCCGACGACGCAAAGCCGCCGGTGATCCCCGTCGTGCAGGCGGTGTTGACCTCTGCCACTTTCCCCGCGTGTAGCTGCGTGAGATCCAATGACCAGGCGCCATTGGTCCAGATGTGTGAATCCGAAGGTCGCGTCAACGTCGTCAGATCCGCCGGCAGCGGACCGAGGCGCCAATAGGATTCGGGGGTTCCGTTCGGCAAGCGGTAGACCGTGCCCCGGCGATCCTCGATCTGCTTTGGCTTGCCATTCACCAGGTGCCAGACATGGCCGGCTTTTGGCGCCGGCAACGGGTTAGCCAATATCAGCGCGTTACTTGGGGACTGCGGGCCGTAGCCTGGGATTTCCGGCAAAGTCACCGGTCCGTGCAGCACGAGAAGTTCATCAATCAGGTAAGTCGTCGTCATGTCTTAAATCACCTTCAGCCGGCCTGGATAGGCGATGTTTCGCACCCGAACGCGAGCGGCAGAAATTCCGGAACGAGAGTTGATGGTGGGGGTGACGAATTGAGTGCCGAGATCCTCCCCCCCCTCGATGCTTTCCAGCCAGTTGTTCGACGGCAAATCCACGCCGTACTGGCCCGGCGAGTTGGCTACCCGGGTAGCGCGTTGCGAGCTGCCTGCCACCCGACCGATATCCACTCCCCGGTTTTCATCGAGTAGGCGCAGAAATTCGCCGCGGATCTCAGGTATGCGAAAAGTCGTCACCCCGTCACCACTGGTCCATCCGCCTTCCATCCCGGCGCGGCCTGCCTCCGTGGTCAGCATTCCCGACGTGCGCGCCAGATCCCATAACCATGGCCAGTCAGCACGCAACAACAGGTCACCATTGATCGGGCCGTACCCACCCGGGGGAAAGCTCATCGTCGTATCAAACACCGGACGGCCCAAAGCGGCGCTGTCGGCCCGCCCGATCGGCCACCACTGACCTTTGCCATCGCTGCGCAGATGCCACCAGTCGCCGGCGCCCATCAGCAACAGGAACGGATACCCGGTTGGACTCAAATGTGTGTGGAACAGGATCCGGTCGTTACCGGCGCTTTGCACCCGCAGGCGCATACGGCTGTTGTCGACGCGCCGGATAATCAGATCAATGACGCCGGTGGTCTCGTTCGCCGGCGGCAAAGTGAAGGTCTGCGACTGGGTATTGGCATCGAGCAGCACCACACCGCGCATCGAAGCCGTCAGCACCTGCCCGGCGCTCAATGGACCCGTGTAATTCTTCGCAACGGCCTGAGCCACGGCCTTGGTGGTGGCGAGGATCTGGCTGTCATCAGTGCGCCAGTCATCGCTGAGGGCGTTCGGGATCAGGGGCAGACCGACGTCTTCTTTGGTCGTGCCCCGGGCGCGCAGATGCGGATAGTCCCCAACACGGGCGGCGAAGTGGCTGACCAGGGGATCTTCGATCTGCTCGACCGTGCGCCGATCGATGATCGTATTGGCATTGGGCAGATCCGCGATGGCCACGCAGTAGTGCCGGGTTCCGGCGCTGTCGGTGTAGTCGGGCCGATCGGCGGCGAACATCACTTGCCAGCTGGCCACAACGTCGCTCAACTCACGTTGTAGGGAGACATCGAGCCACGCGGTGCAGGGGAATTCGGCCGGCACGACAGGCAGCGCTGCACTGCGCACCACGCGTACGCCTTCGACATACGCCGTCCCGGGTTGGATCTGATAGGTGCCGGCGACTTTTTCCAGTTGCAACGCAGCCCCGAAAAAACACGCCCTGCCGTAGATGTCGCGATTGCTCAAGCGCTCACGCTCATCGATGCCAGCCAGGCGCACGGTGAAGTCATGCTGCCAGGTGGCGGCATCGATGGTGATTCCGGTCAGCGCCTGGGCACCGTCAAAGGCCACCAGAAAGTTACGCGTGAGGTTGTTGCCGATCTGCAGCGGCGGAATGTTGCGGCGCTTGATCTGCAGCGGCACGTAGGCCACGGCGAACAACACGCCTTCGGCTGTCTCCAGCCCGATCCAGTTGAAATCCCAATCCCCGACGTCCGACCCGATCTGCGAGCTGTACACCACCTGGTTGGGATTCACGAACCCGGCGTTTTCTTCGGGAATGTCATAGACGTGGACGATCTGCCCGGCCGCAGGTTTCGGCGCGGCGCGGTCTACCGGCCCGCTCGGGTCAAGCCCGGGCACGTTGGCAAAGATGAAGCGCGTGACATCGAGGCCCAACTGGGCGACGTGTTTTTGCGCGATCAGGCTTTCACCCGCAAGGGTAATGCTGGCTCCCATGGGGGCTCCTAGAGGCTGGCAACCAGCGTTTGCTGGTCGTCGTTGAAGTCGACCACAGCGATGCGGAACGGCACCGGCGTGATGGTCACGAAGTCATAGCGGCGGCAGGTGCGGCCGTATTGCTGGATCAACACCCGCAACAGTTCAGGGTTTTGCGAAAGTTGCGTATCGGAAAAACGCAGCAGCACTACGTCCCAATCCCGCTCGGGCATGCGCTCCTCAATTTCGACGTACCCGACCCCGAGGCGCTGGAGGATGCGTTTCATACCGGCGGTGCTGCCTGCGTCGACCGCGTTGATGAAGGCGAACTTCACGCGCAGGCGATACATGCTTTCGGGTTCACCTTTGAATCGGGTGATGTCGCGCTGCCAGGCCAGCAGATCGAGCACGGTCAGTTGGCAGGTGTCGGCATCCAGCTGCAGCAGTGGCCAGCGCAACCAGCCCTGCACCTTTTCCCACCAGGACTGCGCGGCAGCCGTGAGCTTTTCCAGCTCTTTGCCCCCCAGCCAGAAAGGCAGACTGAGCTTAATCATTGGCCAGCACCTCGAGACTCTGGATCCGGGGAATGTTCAGTTCCGACAGGATGTCGTCGTTGTCGAAGTGCAGCGATTCGATCCCCGGGAATTGCTGGTGCAGTTCTTCGCCCAGGCGGCTGAAAGAAAACCGCGATTGCGGGTAGGTCAGCGTCGGCTGGAAGTCGCTGTCGGTGCTTTCGCGGAACGCCGCCCGGATGAACAGCGCGACTTCGTCCAGCAGGGTCAGGCGTTGCGCGGCGCTCACCGTGGAGCGCGGCCAGATCGTTACGCGCAGCGTGTGCAGGGTTTCCGGCATGACCATCACCAGCAGGTCATCACCGTGGCCGTGGTTGCCCTGGTCGCGAATGTGCGCATTGATCTGAGCCAGATAAGTCGCCGCCGGCACGTCGGCATCGAACAACACAAACGCGTTGGCACTGCCCGGGCCGCGTGGGGCGCCATGTTCGAAATACACGCCGTCCGGCCGCACACCCGGAAAGGCCGAAATCATCGCCCGGTACACCGCATCGGTGTGCCACTGGTTCACAGCCGAGAACTGGTTGCGCACGCGCAAACGCAGCTCGTCGTTGGGTTCCCTGTCCGCGCCGGGTGTGGTCAACCAACCGTCAGCGTTAACCACCTGGGCTATGCCGGGGATGGGCACAGGGAGCACGGCGTAGTAACCCGGGGCCAAGTTGAAACCACTGCCCACGTCGACCGCCTCCACCGGGATCAATGTCTGCATGGCACCATCGGAGAACGTGCCGATCGCCGTGGTCACCAGCTGGTAAATATGCCCATTGATCGCGGCCGACTGCACTACGGTCCCCTTTGCGACCTCGAGCGCGCCGCCGGCGGCGACGCGGGTGAACAGCAAAGAACCACGGGCTTTGGTCGCGCCTTTACGCTCTACGTTCACACCCCAGGCCAGCATGTCCAGCCAGGCATCCACAGCGGTTTTGACGAAGAAATTCGGCAGGACCGTCGAGACAAAAAAGTCGAGGATCCACAGCACCGGCTTGGTCACCAGAGCGGTGACCACCCGCCAGAACGGCGACCAGGTGCTGGTGTTGCTCAGTTTGCTGCCCTGGGCGATCACTTCTGCTTCCCACGCCTGGCGCAGGCCGGCCTCAGTAGTCGGAATGCCGGCGTCGGACAGGGCCTGTTTGAAATCCACGTCACTCACAACGTCACCTCGATACTGCCGAATTTCAGGGTTGTGGCCGTCACTAGGAACTGCCCGGGTTCAAGCTGGGTGATCTGTGCCGTACCAGGTACGAGGCGTTCATCCGCCTCGACCAGCAGCTCCAGTTGCTGAATGCAGTCGCGCTGTTTCAGGCGGTTGCGCTCTGCCACCAACGTCACCAGCAGGCCGCTGTCGCGGATCATGTGAGCGATGTCCTGGGCAATGCTGGCCCGGTCATCGATCAGCTCAGGCTGGCGGGACGGATCAAGCACCAGGTCGTTGTCCTGGATCAGCAGGTCGATGTATTCGCTCATCCCGGCACCGCCATGTTCATCATGTTTTCGAGTTCCAGCGGCGTCATCGGCTTGGCGGTGTTGATGTTCAGCGTTTCCACATGGGTGCCCTTGTTCTGGCTGCTGTTGTTGTTCTGAATGCTGGTCAGCAGGCCACCCGGCGGCACGGCGTTAGGCCGCACAGGCGACAGGGTTGGAATGGCTGCTTTGATGGTTTGCTGGGCTTTTTGGGCGGCGGCAGAGGCGTCCACGTTGTTGACGCCAATGTCGGTGCCGGGTACCTCGGGCATGGCGCCGAATTTCGTCTCGATGTCGACGCCCGGGATCTTGTTCAGCATCTCGATCAGGCTGTTGATCGCCTTGTGAAAGATCGCGACGATGCCGTCCCAAGCGGCCTTGGCCATCCCACTCCAGCCACCCATGGACGTGAACCAGTCCGACAACGCGGTGAGCTGATCGCTGACCCACTTGAAGGCCTCGCTGTTCATCAGTGCAGCTGTCCACTCGTCCCAGTAAACAACCGCCGCAATCACGGCCGCGACCAGGGCCATAACGCCGATCACGATCCACACGACCGGGTTGGCCAGCATCGCCGCGTTGACGAGCCAGATCGCGCCTTGCCAGAGCATCATCGCGCCGCGAATCAGCGCCATGGTGGTGTAAAGGATCGTCAGGCCAGCGACGTACAGCGCGATAACCGCCACCTGCAGAAGGAAACCGGCGACGGCGCGAAGGTTGAGCAGTTGCACCACCTTCCAGACGGTGACCATGGCCAGCCACGCCATACGGCCGGCGCCGACTGCGAACGTCAGCAATGACATCGCGGCGATAAGCGCAAGGATCGTCAGCGAGACGATGCCGATCACCCGCGTGATGTTGGGGAACATCTGGGTCCAGCGGGTCATGGTGCCGGCAATGCCGGACAGCTTGGCCATCAGCGGGGTGAGGATCGGGATCAGTGCCTGGCCGAAGGCAATGCGCAGCGCTTCGACCGCTGCAGCAAATTGTTGCCACGGATCCACCATGGCTTTGGCCATGTTCTCGGCGTCCTCGAGGCCGCGCACCTTGCCCAACTTATCCATGCCGTTGCGCAGTCGATCGGTGTCCTTGGCCAGGGATGTGATGACTTGCGCACCCTCCCCGCCAAACGCCTCCATAAGTTTGGTGTTGGCCGAAGCACTGGTCAGGTCGCCGAGTTTGCCCTGCAGCTTTTCCATGATCTGCAGCATGGGCAACGCCTTACCGTTGGAGTCGGTGAACTTCATGCCCATCTTTTCGGAAGCGGCGCCCAGGTTCTCGAAGAACGCTTTGTAGCGTCCGCCGGCATCGCCGCCTTCCATGGTGCTGCTCAGCGAACCGATCACCGCGAACTGCTCGGCGATGTCCACGCCGGCGGCGGTGGCGATCGAGCCCACTTCCTTAAACGCGTCCTTGAGCTGGGCGCCGTCGGTACGGAACAGCTGCACAGCGAGAGCAGTTTGCCCGCCGAGCTTTTCCACCCATTCGCCCTTGCCCATAGCGTCGGCCTGGCCCTTGAACAGGTTGTACATGGTGCCCACGTAGGCGCCCATGGTCTCGGCATCGGACTTGGTGGCCTTGGCCAACAGGTTGCTGGTGTTGGTGAAGGTGGCCAGCTGATTGCCTGTCAGGCCCTTGATAGCGCCCTCAATGGTGTACGCCGAGGCGACAAAGTCTCGGGCGTTCTCGCCATAGGCAACCGAGAACTCCAGAGATTTTTGATTCAGCGCCGTGAGCGCGTCCTCGGCCACGCCCAAGGATTTGACCTCGTCCAAGGCACGGTTCATTTCCAAAGCCGGTTGCAGGGATTCGTTGATGCCGACAAAAGCGCCCGTTACGCCGGCCAAGCCCATGCCCATCGTTTTGATGTTCTTTTCGCTTTGCTCGGAAAGCTCGGAAAAGCCCATCTTCACCTTGCCCAGTGGTGCGGTGACCTTGTCGGTCAGGGCCAGGATAAAGTCCAGGCGGGCACTACGGTCGGCCATGCGTTTCCTATCCGTTCAGCGCATGCGCAATGCCGTTGGCTACGGCGAATTCCATGCGCTTCCAGTGTTCGTCTTCCAGCCACTTAGCCGTGCCCATGTTTTCAATGCTGGGCTCGGCACCTGGTAGCCAACGGTTGGTCAGGGCCATTAACTGGCCCAGACCGTCCTCGTTCAGGCGGTCAGCGTGCTCAAGGGCTTTTTTACGATGATCTCGATGTCAGGGGCGTACTCCTCGAGCAGCGCGCCGGCGATCTGCATGGTCATCACCGGGTTGGCCATCAGCTCGCGCAATTCAGCCTTCTGCGCAGGCAGCACGGTGCTGCTCAGGAGGTTGAACGACGGCGCGACCTTGTTGTTGGCGGTCATAGCGTTGAAGTACTTGGTCACGTCCTGAGGCGTCAGGGTGAAAGTGAATTCTTTGTCGCCGACTTCCAGGGTGATATCGCGGGTTTGCATCTGGCTCATGTTCATGTCCGTTTTAGTGGTTGGATTAAAGGGTGAATCAGGTCAGCGCAGGCATACCTGGCTGACGTAGTCCTGCAGGCCCAGGATCATTTGCTTGCTGAGAGCGAGCTGATCTCTGAGGGTGAAATAATCCGGTCGAGCGTCTGCTGCGAGTTCGGCGGTGCCTGCATCAGCCAAGCCGCCGGCGCCGGTGGCGTTTGGCGTGGTGGTGCTGCAAGTGGCTTTGACGCGCAGCCGCTGACGGCCATCGGCAACATCAAGGCGTAGAGCATCGATTTGGATGCGTGCATCGTTCAGTTCCTCGGTACGGTTACGGTCGATCGCGTCACGGGCGGCGATCATTTCGCCGCTGATTCGGGCAGCTTCACGCAGGCCGCTGGCTTCGTACTGGGCTGCATCACGCTCCGCCCGGGCGGTGTCGCGCTGTCCCTGCAAGATGTCGATCCCAATGAACGCCGCCAGGCACGCCAGCAGCGGAAACAGGATCTCGCGCAGCATCACAACCCCTCAGCACACATAGCCGCTTCGGCGCGCCGGCGAGCGTGCAGCCCGGGTACAAACTGCTTGCGGCCCTGGGCATCGGTGATCGACGACCACACTGCTGTCTTGCCATCCGGCGCCCAGGCCAACGCCTTGCAGCCCTCGGCGATGCGGCCGGCATTGATCAAGCCGACCGCGCGACTGGCACAGGTACTTGGCACACCGAAGTTGTGGCCGTGGCTGCTCAGGGCGTCGAAAGTCTTTTGCCCGATCGCTGGGTTGCTCAGGCAGTCAGCCAGAGCCACTTGGCCTTTCTCGACCACCAGCTGCTCCACCTCGGCACAGCGTGCCGGCGACCAGTAGTCACCGACGATCAACGGATACGGAGTGGTGTAACGGGTGATGCCCTTGCACACCGTAGGCAGGCCACGGGCCAGCTTGTCGGGGTACACCACGTTCTGGCCATTGCCTTCCCACTTGCCCAGGAATGCGAGCAAAGGCGCGCTGGCCAGCACGATCACTCCGGTGGCGATCTTGGTGCGCAGGCTCAAGACTTGCCCTTCCAGTCCACCAGCATCTGGCGATACTTGGGAATCAGCAGAAGGATCTGCAGCACCATGTAGAGCGCGGTCAGCATGTAGGCGACCGCCGACCAATCGACGGCGCCCGTCACACCTGTAGCAGCCACGCCGATTGCAGGCGAAGCCTTGGCCAAGGCAACGGCGGTGTCTTGGGCGACCTGATTCGCGCTCATCGCAGAACCTCTTTCTCAAAAATGGTTTGGCACGGCACGCAGCGAGTCATACCGCCCAACGCCTGGCGTTTTTCGGGGATCGGTTTATCGCAGTCCTCGCAATGGGTCAGGCTTGGCCCGATCGGCCGCGTGCGGGCCAGCTGAGCGGCGATCGCCTGGTCACGCTGGCGTTGCTCCAATGCCTGGGCGCGGTCGAACGGGCAGACCATCAGCGCAGGCCCTCGATCTCGGCAGCTGCCAGATACGGCACGCCGTTGATGCGGATGAAGTCCGGACTGGAAACGTCGAACGGCACCTTGTGCTTGGTTTTCTCGCCGCCTTTCGGGTCGACACTGAGCAGGCTGGACACCTTCAACTTGCAGCCGAAGGCCTCGATGCGCAGTTCTTCATCGCCGGCTTTGGCGAAGAACACCGAGTCGAAAGGTTCCAACTGACGGAAGCTGCCGGCAGAGCGTGCCGCCTCGATCAGCAGGTTGAAGTTGTTGGTGTCGAACTCGAACTCGCCACTGGCAGACACATCGCCGTCGACGGTGCCGTTGGGGACGCCACGGGTTTGCGCCACGGCGGTGTTGTCGGTGATATCCAGGGTGCAACTTTCAACGTGGATCTGCAGATCGCCCAGGTTGATGTCGAAGTTTTTACCGCCAATACGGGACATAGGGGATTACTCCGAATCGTCGTGGGAAAGGTCCAGGGCGATGTTCGCCGTGAGGTCTTTCGGGCAGTTGAGCGGTCGGATCTTGATGTAGATCTCAACCTTGGTTTTGCTGCGCCACACCAGGACGATGTCGCCGTCCTGGGGCGATTCGATCTCGCCAGGGAACACCTCGCCGGCGAACGTGGTGGCCTTGGCCATCTGGCGCAGTGGCTTCATGAAAGCGCTGATTGCGGCCGCCATGCTGTTGGGCGAATTGTTCAGGCGGCGATCGCCTACACGGCGGATCAGCAGCGGGCGAACTTGGCGAGCAGCCTTGTCGGCCAGGCGCAAATACTCGACTACCTGAAAATCGCTCGCCGGTGCATCCAGCATGTTGCCGTCGCCCCAGAACACGCCTGGGTAATCGGGATAGGTTTGCGACACGGAGAAGCGAGCCGCATCCAGTTCGGCGCGAATGGCGGACGGCAACGGCACGCCTTCCTTGTCGACGGGAACGGTGCCCAGCCCCAACACTGCACCGGACGCCACGCGCATTGGACTGTCAGCAATGCTCACGGCGGCGTTGGCCAGTCGACCAGCCAGCACTCCCAGGTCATTGCCGTGCAACTGCGGCACGACCAGGACACGCGGCGCCGCCAGATCGGCGGTAATTTTCTTCTGCTCGATCAGGTATTCCGACCAGGTCTGTTGCACAGTGATGCCAGCACTTGCCGCCAAGACGAAAGCGCGACGGCCGAAGGTGTTGTTCAGCGCGATCGCCGCGTCATGCATGGCCGACAACTGCGCGCCCTCGGTCACAGGCTTGGTGATAACCACCGCTTCGACTGAAAAGCCTTTTTGCTGCGCATTCGTCAGCGCTTCGAACCAGTCACCGTCGGCCGCGACCGGAGCGGCCAGGCACGCCCAGCGATCGCCGCCGTTGAGACGTGCGGCCGTGATCTGGGTTTTCAAATCACTGGCCGGAATACCCAGCGAACCGTCGAGGTCGCTGTCGGTATTGAGGGCGAGCAACTGGCCGACGTTTTTGGCGGCGGTGCCGATGAAAAGGAAATAGCGTTCGATCTCAGTCACGGCACCCTGGCCGAGATTGAGGTTGTTAACGCTGACTTTGCCGAGTGCCATGCAGTGCCTCGCTAGCGGGGTGAATTGAGAATTTGTTGGAGCACCTGGTTCAGCAGCAAGCCAGTGTCTCGTTCGGTGCTGACGCCGATGAACTGGCGCTTGGGCAGGGTGATTTCCCAGCTCTGCGCGCCGCTGCTCTCGGCTTTTTCATCGTCCAAGATGCGGATCAGCAGCCCCGCCTTGGCGTAGTTCACATGCTCTTGAATCCAAGCCACAGACGGCCTGGTCAGTGACTTTTTGCCCGCCTGGCGAACCTTGAAGCCCAAGCGCCGCAGTCGCTTTGCCTGTTTCTCGGTCGCGGCTAGTCCCTCCGGAACCTTGTTCCAGCGCTTCATCTGGGCGGCGGTGCGGCGTTCACTGACGCCGTTGTGTTGCTGCGCCGCGACCCAACTGGTCAGGGCGTTTCTCCAGCCCAGCACAGCTTCGTCGGGGCTGACACGGGTGACCTGCATCAGCTTGGCCAGCCCCGCCTCCATCTTCTTTTTGCCCTTGCCGGTGCCCTTGCGCGCCTCGAACGGTGACCCGTCGAGGTTCTGCTGGTCGCGTACCCGCTTGCGGCTCATCGATCGCACGCGCTTGGAGACGTTGTTTAGCAAACGCCGGCGCAGTTGCGGCGGCAGGCTCAGCAGCGCCAATTGCTCGCGCACGCCCAGGTAACCCCGGGCATCGAGTTCGAAGGTGCTACGCCCGGCCACGGCTCGACACCTCGCCGTGTTCAGCGACCCATAGGTCAAACGGGATGAACGACCAGGTCTTACCAAAACCCTCGATTTCGCCCTGCGGATCCTCGGCCAGGTATTGCGGCTCGATGAATTCGAGGGTGATATCGACGTCGGCCAGATCGTTGTCGAGCATCGTGATGTCGAACTTCGCAGGCGGCAGTTCGTCGCGGTCCTGGTCGTGGCTCTCCAGCCAACTGCCCACCAACGCCATCAGGCGCCCCGGATGATCGGCGAAACGCTCCAGCGCGATCGTGGCGCTGTAGCGCATGTCACCCATGCGCATGCCGCCGACGTCAGGCTTCCAGATCAGTTCGAGATTCACCTGATTGGTCCAGCTGTCCAACTGCTCAGGCTCGACCAGCCGGCGCTCGATCAGGAACGTGGTCAGGGCGCGGAGCTTGATCACAGCAGCACCGCCGTGATGCGGCCGCGACCCTGTAGCGATCGGACGGCCTGCTGGCTGAACTCCAGAAACGTTTCCTTGCGCTCGGGGGCTTCCTTGCCCAGATTCTCCGCACTTTCCCGACGGATGATCGAGGCGAATTCCGGCAGCAAGCTGGCTTTCGCACGGCAATACACGGCGCGCTTGTACGTCTCAGCTTGAAAGGTGCGCTCCGGCAGGACGGTGCTGTCTGCAGATTCAACGCGTGACACTCCAGCGCCCTGCCAGCGCGCTTTCAACTTGGCGAGGTCACGGTTGACCTCGGTCATGGCCGTGGCCAGGTTGATGACCAGCATCTCTACCAGGTGCTCCGCCGGAAGGCGGTAACCCTTCTGGAACTCGGTCACAGAGAGGTCCGGCCAGAAGCCGTCGTTCTCGATCGCTTGTTCCACAAAGGTGGTGGGTTTCCCGGAAAAGCTCATTGCTGACCGCTCGAATTAGGGCGGGGAGACTGTTTTTCGTGGGGCTGTCCATAAATGGCAGACACACGTCCACAGTTCCCCGCTGGGGGGGTAGTCGGTTATTGGGCGCCGGTGATGGCGGGTGTCTGTTTGGCGATCGCCTTGCGACACTTCGCAATGCGCGTCTCGTTGCCGGCCTTCGCGTACAGCTCGGTAGAACGCTCCAGGTGCTTGAGCGCGGTTTCCCACTGCTCGGCCTCCATGGCGCGCATGCCGATCAACTTGTGGTACTTGCTCGGGATCTGCTCGATCAGATCCCATTCACCGTCGACACGCGGCAGCAGGTTGGACAGGTAAGGCTCCGGGCTGCGTTGAGCGTTGTATTCACCGTACGCCCAATCGATCACCGCATCTGCAACGAAGGTCTGCACGTCGCGCCGTTTGAAGCGTTCCGGCATCTGCTGGCCCTGTTCGATCGCAAAGCCCGCCAGCACCAGGCCGTCTTCGAACTGCTCGGTGTCGAACAGCCAGATCATCACCTGCACCAGGACGGGGTTCGGCATCACTAGGTCCGAATCCATGTAGCGCTGGATGAAGTCCTGATATTTGGGGAGCAGTTCCTCACGCTTGAGCGCCTGGCGTCCGGCCAGCCCCTTGATCGCGCTCAGGCGCTCCAGGTCTTGAGCCATTGCCGCTTCCTGCAGTTGCAGGTGCTTTTTGGCATTGGCCGGGCTGCTCAGGGCTTCCGCCGGCGAATACGCCTGCGGTGCCGCTGCAGCAGCGATCACTGCAGCGCTTCCAAGGGCCAAAGTGCGGCGCTTGTGGGCAAGGGCCAGGCTCACTTCACCAGCTCCACGTTTTCGGTTAGCGCGATCTTTTCCAGCTGCTCGATCACGTAGCCTTCGTTGCGGCTGTTGTAATCCTCGACGCGGGAGCGTTTCGGGTTGTCCACGGTTTGCTTGCGCCAGCTGGAGTCCTGAAAGTAAATCGACAGGTTGTCCCAACTGGTGACCAGCACGCCGTTGACCGGGAAGAACGGAACGCTAAAGCTCGGCAGACCGCCGTAGGTGGCGATCACCTGGGCGTCCTCGATGCGCTCTTTCTCGGTCGGGGTGTCGCCCTGCTTGGCATACAGCTTGGCCTTGTCTGCGGCCAGCAGATCAGTGCCGATAATGGCGATCAGGTCGCCACCGTCGCGCAGACGCTCGTCCACCATTTGCTTGGTGTCATGCACCAAGGCGTCCAGATTGGCGTAATCACCGTCCGGCCCCAGGGTGACTTTGCCGGCGGCTTTGCCTTCCTTGAGTACCTGCTGCGGTGCTTGCTCGCGCAGTTGCTGCAACCAGCCTTTGTTGACGTCCTGCAGCATCGGATAGGCCGCGATATCGGTCTGCGCAGCGGCTTTCAGGCCGTGGAAACCGACCATGATGCGATCTAGGGCGATCTGTTTCTGCACAGCCGCCGAGTAGCGTTGGTGGAAGTCCGGGAATTTGGCCCAGGCATCGATTTTTGCGTACGGCAGACCCACGTCGGACTCGGTGGACGACAGTTCGTAAGTGGTGTTGTCCAGCTCGGAAGCATCTTTCGCTTCGCGGTCGGTGGTCTTGGTGTTGGTGCGACCGGTGACCGGACCAGACACGCCGATGAACACCTTCTCGCCCTTGATCTCGCTCACGCCGATGACGTTGATGCGCGAAAGGAAGTCCGACTTGGCGGTGATGGCGTCGTTCAGCTCTTGGGTGATGGACGGCTCAACGCTGAACATCTTGCTGGACAGCTCGACGCCGTAAGTTTCGGCCATCGCCAGCTGCATCGCTGCATACATTTTGGCGCCGTAGGCGCTCAGGGAACGGGCCATGTCAGAGTACCCGCACTTTGGTTTTGTCAGTGGCGCCAGTGGTACGCGGCAACTGACGACCAGTGCTGGTGTTCTGCAGTGCGGAGAACTGCTTTTGCAGGTTGCCAAGCGCCGCCAGTACTGCCTTGTTACCGCCGCCGTTGCGCTTGAATTCGCGCTCTTCCTCGGCGGTGGTGACGATCTCGTCTACTGCAGCGCTGACGTCATCGATCGGGGCCTGATCGGGTTCCGGCGCATCTTCGGCTGCAGGCTCGATCACGGCCTGAATGCCGGCAGCGACGACCAGCAGCTGGGCCAGCAGGGCTTTCAAGGCCGTTGCGGTAGCTTCATCCATTGGGGGTTTGCTCTCGGTTGGGGTTTGCGGAGTGGTTTCGGTGGGCGTGTCTTCGATGCCGAAGCGCTTGAACAAGCGGGTGAACATGGCGGCAAGGCGCCCGATCTCACCCTGCTGCTCGGTTTCGCTCAAAGAGCCAAGTTCGTGGGAGGCGGCGTAATACGAATCGCGGCTGGTACGGCTGGAAAAGTAGAGTTCCTGAGTGCCGACGCTCGCAGGTTCGTCAGTGACCGCGATGCCGGTCATATAGGCTTTGCCACGGCCCCGGAAATTCGGCCTGATCTCGATGCTGGTGAACAGCTTTTCGCCGGCGTCGTTGAGGCGCAGCAACTTATCGTTGGGCTTCAACTGCGCCTCAAGGGCAACTTGGCCAGGCTCCAGGTCTTCCGCGTCCTCGACGAGGCGCACAGCGAACACGGTGCCGAATGAACCGAACCAACGTTCGTGTTCACACCAGATAACGGCGGTGTACAACGTTGGCGTGTAGGTCTCGGCGATGTCGCGCAGTTCCTGGGGAAGGATCTCGCGGCCATCGACGGTCGGACCGCTGGTGGCAACACGTTTCCAGTAGGAGACAAGGGAACGGGGCATGAGTGGTGACTGCGCTCAATCGTTGAATGAGCCTCCACGATAGGGAGCCGAAATCCCCCAAACAAACGCTTTGCTTCGGCACGATTCGTAGAAGAAAACTCTACGAATAACGCCGCATTTCAGCCCGCGTTTCCGACGTTTTCGCCGCATAGACTGCGGCCATGAACTACCCGACCGAAGTCAAAGAAGCCGCAAAACGCCTCTACCTGCGCCGCTGTTCGGTGAAGGAAATCCAGGCGCATTTGAAGCTGCCCAATATCCGCATCGTCTACTACTGGATCCGCCAAGGCGGCTGGGACGAGATGCTGACGGACGAAGAACCGTTGAGCGCCGTCAACCGACGAATCACCCTGATTCTGGAAAAGATCGATCCGCTGACGAAAGCCGAACTGGACGAACTGGAGCGGCTGACCAGCCTGCTGGAGCGTCTGAAAAAGCTCGCGGCCAAACCCGCGCTGGCAGAGCCGTCAGACCGTGCGGAAGAGTCTCGCGAGCGGCAACCTGGTCAACGCCGCGAACGGAGCGAAGGCGGCGGCAAGAAGCGCGAGAAAAAAGCGAAGAACGATATCAGCGGCCTGACCGAAGTGGACTTCCTGGATAAGTTCATCTCGAAAATGTACGGCTACCAGAAAGAGCTGTTCGAGGCGAAACAGAACCCGCTGACCCGCCGTGTACGGAACATCCTCAAAAGCCGTCAGGTCGGCCTGACCTACTACTTCGCCGGCGAAGCGTTCATGGACGCGGTGTTGAGCGGTGATAACCAGGTGTTCCTGTCGGCCAGCCGATCGCAGTCCGAGATCTTCCGCAGCTACATCATCCAGTTCGCCAAGCAATGGTTTGATATTGAGCTGACCGGTAACCCGATCACCCTGAGCAACGGCGCCGAGCTGCGCTTTCTCAGCACCAACAGTAGCACCGCACAGGGCTACCACGGCCACGTCTACGTGGACGAATATTTCTGGATCCGCGATTTCGAAAAGCTCAGCACCGTGGCCAGCGCCATGGGCACCCACAAGAAATGGCGCAAAACCTATTTCTCGACGCCCAGCGCGGTGTCGCACCAAGCGTATCCGTTCTGGTCGGGCGAAGAATTCCGCAACAGCAAGCGCGGCAAGAAGGCCGGCGGCGTGTGGCCGAGCGAAGCGGCTTACACGCAGGGCGCGCTGTGTCCGGACGGCCAGTGGCGCAAGACGATCACCCTGGACGATGCGATCGCCGGCGGCTGCGATTTGTTCGACCTGGAGCAGCTGCAGCTGGAGTACGACGAGGACAAGTTTCAGCAGCTGTTCTACTGCAAGTTCATCGACAGCACGCAAAGCGCATTCAGCCTCAAGGATCTGGAGCGCTGCTATTCGGATCTGTCGTTGTGGGAGGACTACAACCCGGATCTGGATCGCCCGTTCGGCAACAGCCCGGTCTGGCTGGGCTACGACCCGAGCCGCACCCGCGACGACGCCACCTGTGTGGTCATCGCGCCGCCGCTCGAACCCGGGGCGAAGTTCCGGATTCTGGAAAAGCACAGCTGGCGGGGCCACTCGTTCACCTACCAGGCCGCGCAGGTCAAGAAGCTGACCGAGCGCTTCAACGTGCAGCACATCGGCATCGATGTCACCGGCGTGGGTTACGGCGTGTTCGACCTGGTGCGCGACTTCTACGCCAAGGCAACGCCGATTCACTACAGCCTGGAGGCAAAAAACGCCCTGGTGCTGAAAGCCCAGGACACGATCCAAGGCAGTCGCATCGAGTGGGACGCGGGCTGGACGGACATCGCCCAGGCGTTCCTGACCATCAAGCGCGGCGCCACCAACAGCGGCCAGATCACCTACAGCGCATCCCGTACCGAGGCCACCGGTCACGCCGACATCGCCTGGGCGGTGATGCACGCCCTGTCCAACGAACCTTTGAACACCAACAAGCGGCGCCGTAGCCGCTACGTCACGAGTAACCAGAGCAGCCATGGCCAACCGCAAACGCAGAAAGCACCACGTAGCCCAACCACAGCAACAGCCAATGCGCTCGTTTACGTTCGGGGAGCCGGAGCAGGTGCTGTCCGGCAATATCGGCGAGTACGTGGGGGTGTTTCCCAGCGACGACGGCAAGATCTACAAACCGCCAGTGTCTCGGGCAGGCCTGGCCAAGCTGTTGCGCGCCAACGCGCACCACGGCGCCATTCCGAAGTTCAAACGCAACCTGTTGCTGCGTGAGTTTATCGCCTCGGCCGGCTGCAGCACGGAGACGATGGGCCGTGCCGGGCTGGACTACATGGTGTTCGGCGAAGCGTACTTCTACAACGACACCAACGCGTTCGGCCAGGTGCTGGAGCTGCAGCACCTGCCGGCGATCAACATGCGCGTGAAGGTCGACGGAGGCTTCGTGATGCTGCTGCCCGACAACAAGGAAATGGAGTTCGAGGCGCACGAAATCTCCCACGTCCTGGACTACGACGTCGAACAGAACATTTACGGGATCCCGGACTACTTGGGCGGCCTGCAGGCGTTGCTGCTGAATGAGGCCGCCACCCTCTTCCGCCGGCGCTACTACAGCAACGGTGCGCACGCCGGTTACATCTTCTACACCAACGACCCCGACTTGACTGAAGAAGACGAAGACGAGCTGCGCGCCCAGATCAGCGCGAGCAAGGGCGTGGGAAACTTCCGCTCGATGTTCGTCAACATCCCTAACGGCAAAGAGAACGCAATCCAGATCATCCCGGTGGGTGACTTCCAGGCAAAAGACGAGCTGGAGAAAGTGAAAAACATCACCCGAAACGACGTCATCGCAGCCTGGCGGATGAACCCAGCGCTGGCCGGCATCATCCCGGAAAACACCGGCGGGTTTGGCGACATCGAGAAGATTGATCGGGTGTACACCAGCAACGAGATCCGACCGATCTGCCAGCTGTTCAACCAGTTGAATGATCGGCTGCGCGAAGATAGGCGATTTAGCTGGAAAACTGCGCCTGAAGCAGTTGAAGCCACTTCATGAGACACCTTACTAAGAAGTTTCCACTAAAAATTGTGGCAATATGGTGGCGATCAGCTGCCCCTGGGGAGGGACATATGCGAGTGACATGTAAGTGTGGAAACAAGGGATTAATCCGCGATAGCAAGCCGCAATCGCCAGATTTCGTGACGCTCTATTGCCAGTGCCTGGACGTACAGTGCGGGCATACATGGGTGGCCCATTTGACGTTTTCCCACACGCTGAGTCCATCAGCGCAAACCTTCGACAGATTGCTATTTGATCGACTTCGGGAAATGCCCAGGGCTAAACAGCGGGAGTTGTTCGAGCAGCTCGGGGCGCAGGCAGTTGCGTGATAGGTCAATCGCCGACACCGAAACGTCGGCGATCAAGACATCAGCTGTTGGCTGACTCTTCAGGATTGATGGCAAGAATTTCAGATAGCCGACGAAGCTGACCTTGCTCCTTTTCACTCAATGACCGGTATAGGCCAATGAGGCGGCGTTCCGCTTTGCTCAGGGTGTGCCATTCGAACTCTGCGAATCCCAAGCAAAGAGGTTCTTTTTTGATGCGATCCAACATGCTGACTACTCCATAAAGTGCATGGCTGAATCGGCATTGACGGGATGAGAACCGACTTTAGAACGTAGGGGTGACCATTGTCGTACAAGCTATGTAACGGGTTAAGTCTTCTGACGGGCTGCGTCGTCAGCCATTGCTTTCAGAAACCGGCGGATTGCCTCTTGGTCACCGGGAGTAATGCTCCGGTATTGAGCGATCAAGCAGTCCTCTACTTCTGAAAGCGCTTCAATCGGGAGCGTGGTACGGATGCCATTGACGATGAATGCAACGTCAAAGCCCAGCTCGCTTGCTGCGAGGCTCAGGTAAGACGCGGGGGCATCACTCGCCCCAGATTCATAATTTCCTTGAGTTCGTTTTGAGACACCAAGTTTTTCAGCTAGCTGATCTTGCGTCAGCCCAGCCTGGGCACGCAATTGTCGCAAGCGGGCGCCAATCTCTTCGGACAGGGTCAATTTTTTTCCACTCAGATATTTACAATGGCAGTTTTTTGCCACATCCTGCGCTCGTCATCACACGAAAACGCAAGGAATTGCACTATGCCCAACACAACCATCACCGAGCAAGCCCGCATACAAGCGCGTGAAGCGCTGGAGAAGCGAGGCCAGACCGCGAAGAACTTTGCTGAATTGAACAACCTGAATCCCAGCACCGTATACGCGGTGCTGAGTGGTCAGAGCCATTGTCGCCGTGGGGAGGCACATCGCGCCGCCGTTCTACTGGGTATCAAAGACGGCGTAATCGAACAGTAACGATCTGTATTAACAGGGAACAGTAGAAGATGAAAAGCCCAGTTCTAAAGACGCGCAAGGAAGCAATGCGCGAGATCATTCGCCGTTTTCCCGAGGGACGCGAAGGCGCTGCTGCTCGCTTGGGAATGAAACTCAAAAAGTTCGACAACCACGCCTACGAGAATGCCGGTTGCAGCCCACTGACGGATGTCCAGGTCTACATGCTGGAGCAAGCCAGCGGCACTACCCATTTTCCGAACTACGTGGCGCAAATGTATGGCGGTTTGTTTGTGGCCGTTGCCGACCCGGAGAAGCTGGACAACGTCGAACTGTATGCCCGGTCGGTGCAGGTATCGGCCAAGCGCGGTTGCGTTGACCAGGCGATCGCCCAGGCATTGGAAGACGGTTCTATTAGCATGGATGAAGCCGAACACATCCTTGCCGCTCACAACCTTCACATGGCCGCACGTCACGCTGAAGTGCTGGCCGCTATCGACCTGTACCGCGCCAAACCAGGGAAAAACCAATGAACAATCTGCCTGCCGTACAGGAGTATCAGGACATGCTCAAAACAGCGGCTTTTGCGTTTCTTGGACGTCATCAGTGCGAACACCTGGGCGACGATCAGCAACTGTTCAAACGGGCTGTTCAGCACCTTGTAACGGATTACAACGCCACGCCGCAGCACGCCGAACGCCTGGTGCATCTGGCCAACAGTGAAATGTCAGCGGTCAGCGATCGGCAGCGACTGGATGTCATCAACAGCACATCAACGCACACCGTGATTTTCGATACCGCCACCGGCAACGCCTGGGCAATCCCGGTCAGCCTGATTTACGAACGCATCCTCATTGCTCCCGATAACGGGCGCTTTCGCATCACCGCTTCCTAACACCTAACCAAAAATCCCCGTTACCCATTCCCGTGGGTTTGGGTGAGCTGCGCCCGAAATTGAGGTTTGACGATGGAAAACGCCCTGAACATCAACGCAAAACTGACGCCCGTAGAGGCTCAAGCGCTCTTGGCCAACCTGCGCGAGCAGTACCGTCTCAGCTTCAACGAACTCTGGTACGCAGACCAGTTCCGCCTGATTCCCGATGGTCTGCGCCACGGCTCAATCCTCGCCCATTGCCCCGTGATGGCCGCTCAGAAACACCTGATTGGCGCCCTCTCCTACTGCCTCAAGAAAGCGAAGTAACCCCATGAAAGAGCAACTGCGCAGCGACGTGATCGAGCGCCTGAAAACCGATTACGGGCTCAAGCATCGGACGAGCACTGACTACATGCGCGGCGGCACCTGCCCGAAGTGCCGTCAGAAAACGCTGTACACCCGTTTTGATGCTCCGTGGTTGGTTATCTGCGGTAGACCTGAAAAATGCGCTCACACCCTACATGTGAAAGAGCTGTACGAAGACCTGTTCGAAGACTGGAGCAAACGCGCGCCGGCCACTGACCAACACCCCAACGCGACAGCCCGTGCCTACCTGGAATTCGCCCGGGGTTTTCGCATTGAGCTGATCCAGGGTTGGTTCACCCAGGAAAGCTTTTACTCCCCCGACCACAACGCCGGCAGCGCAACCGTGCGCTTCGCGTTGGACAAAGGCGGCTGGTGGGAACGCCTGATCGATCGGCCGCATCGCTTCGGCAAGATGAAAGCCCGGTTCAAATCCAAGGACAGCTATCGAGGCGTCTGGTGGTGCCCGCCCTGCGTGGACCTTCTGGAGGCGAAAGAAGTCTGGATTGTCGAAGGCATCTTTGACGCCATCGCCCTGGTGCACAACGACATCGTCGCAGTGTCAGCCATGTCCTCGAACGCCTTTCCTGAAGAGTCGTTGCGAGCGCTAGCCCGTGACCGTGAAGGCAAGTTGCCCAAGCTGGTCTGGGCACTCGACAACGAGTCGGGCGCCCATGCCTACACCAAACGCTGGGCGAAGCAGGCGCGAGCGCTGGGGTTCGTCTGTGAGGCGGCGCAGATCCCTCTGCGTGACGGCCGCAAAACCGACTGGAACGACCTGCATCAGCGCTGGAGTTTCATCGAAGACGAGAGCCAACGCGCCGACCAGATCGCGGCTGATCTGAAACAGACACGCCACCTTGGCGCCTTGCTGCTGGCCGAAAGCGCGGCTGAAAAAGCGTTGCTGATGTACGACTGGAACAAGCGCGGTGAATTCCACCTGGGCTTCGGCAGTCGCCTGTACTGGTTCAAGTTGGACATGGAGAAATTCAACCGAGCAATGCAGGACATCGAGGACAGCGAGAACCACGACGACCAGTTGCTCAACCAAGCACAGCAACGCGAGAAAGCGCTCCAGCAATCGGGCAGCGTGGTCGAGATTGCCAACTGCTACCCGCAAGCCCTGTATTTCCAGCGCAACGAAGTGACGGACGAGTCCTGGTATTACCTGCGCGTCGATTTCCCGCACGACTCCGAGAGCGTGAAGAACACCTTCACCAGCGGCCAGCTTTCAGCGGCCAGCGAATTCAAAAAACGCCTGCTCGGCATGGCC
Organism: Pseudomonas glycinae; assembly: GCF_001594225.2. GTDB lineage: Bacteria > Pseudomonadota > Gammaproteobacteria > Pseudomonadales > Pseudomonadaceae > Aquipseudomonas > Aquipseudomonas glycinae. The sequence continues at coordinate 3,154,620 of NZ_CP014205.2, read as the reverse complement.
GCCGGTGCCATGTACACCGGCAGCGGTCAGCAGCTGGACAAGCTGATGAAGGACCAACTGTTCGGCATCAAAACCGTGTCGACGATCGACTACGTGGGCTACAGCAAGGAATACGGCTGCTACGTCTACGGCGATCTGGCGATCAAGGACGGCACGACCTACAAGGTCAATAGCGAGGACTATTTCGAGTTCGGCAAGCTGCGTCTGAAGACGCTGCAAAAAGGCGTACCCATCAAGCTGCAGCGTGACGGTAAGGACTTCAATGAAGCCTGGTTGCCTTTGCTGTGGACCTGCTTCGGTGCCCAAGGCCTGGTAGCACTGGTGTTCTTTTTCGGCTCGTTGTTCTGCGAGCAGATCCGTGCACGCTACCAGTCGTTTCCGTTTCTGGAAGCCACCGGCGAGGCCGGCGCCGGCAAAACCACCCTGCTCAACCTGTTGTGGAAACTGCTCGGCCGTGAAGGCTACGAAGGCTTTGACCCAATGAAGTCGACGAAAGCCGGTCGCTCGCGGTTGATGGGCCAGGTGTCGGGCATGCCGGTGGTGTTTCTGGAAGCCGATCGCCACGGCGATGATCGATCCCACGCCAAGACCTTCGAATGGGACGAGCTCAAAGACTTCTACGGCGGCGGCACGCTGGCCACCAAGGGTGTGAAGACCGCCGGCAACGAAACCTACGAACCGCCGTTTCGCGGGACGATCGCCATCAGCCAAAACGCGGCCGTGGTCGCCCATGAGGCGATCATGACCCGGATCGTGAAGTTGCATTTCATCCGGCCGACAGTGACGCCGCAAAGCCGCGCTGCAGCGGACAAGCTGAACGCCCTGGACGGCGGCACGCTGAGCCACTTTCTGATTCGGGCTGTCGGTAAGGAATCAGCTGTGCTCGAGCTGTTCGCCCAACGCATGCCCGAACACGAAGCCAGGCTGCGCCGCTTGCACACCCACTGCTTTGCCTGCGGTACGGAGTATCCCAATGAACAAGGCAACTGCAGCAGCTGTGGATACGACCTGCGCGGGTACATCCGCGTTGAGCGGATCAGCAAGAACCATGCGCAGCTACTGTCGCTGCTCGATGCCCTGCGCCTGATTCTGAAACTGGACGAGCCAAAGGTCGCCGCCACTCAGCGCCAGATCGTGCGCATGGCCATCGAGCGCCAGGCCTCGATCAGCTCCGACCATCCGGCGGTGGCCGAGTTTTGGGAGGTGTACGACTACCTCCAGTCGCTCAGCGAAGACCCGGTGGTCGACCACAGCAGCGACCCGAGCGTCATCGCGATCAACCTCAACGAATTCAGCGAACGCGCCACCGAACACAAACAGAAGCTGGCCGACGTAGCCACCCTGCGCGACCTGCTCAAAGAATCCCGTTCGCACAAATTTCTGGACGCGAACAAGGCCGTGCACAGCGCGGTACGTGCGGCGCTGAACGCAAAAACCCCACTGGCGCCAGGCCGTCCGACGACGGTCAAGTGCTGGATCTTCAAAGCGTGAAATGGAGCTACATCGATGCAAATCCAAGTCTTTATGGGTAATGCCGGCGACGGCAACACGAACAAGCTGCAAGAGATCATCGATCGCCTGAATGCGTTGGGGAAAAGCCAGCCGGTGATTCAAGCCGGGGCTTATGGCGAGGACGGGCTGCTGCAGATTCTTGAAGTTCGTGCTGCAGGTGGCCAGCGCGAAATCCTGGTGGACTCATGCAGCCCACAGCAGATTTTGAGCGTACTGGAATGGCAACCCTGTACCGAGGAAGACCCGAATTACGCTGATCTGGTTATTCACCTGGCCCGTCGAGACTGACGGAATAGAAGTGATGTCGAGGAGTTGCAGCTCCCCGACATCAACCATCACTGAGGGCAACACCATGGAAGCAACGCACCAAAGCAGCAGTGATCTAAAGGCTAACACACTCAACAACAGTGACCCGCATGCACGGCATCTGATGGCTATCAGAATCGTAGGGACAGCGCTGTTTGATTATCGCGTACGGAAAACTGAAGCAGCGCGGATCCGGCTTGAATGCCTTACCACTTTCGCCAAGGAGTTGGGCGACATCGATGCGGCAGAGTTCGCTGTTGTCGCTCAACTACTGGCAGGCAATTCAACAGCAGACCGCCCCCCAATTGATCGAACTTACTCACTCGAAGGTATCGCACTATGAAAACGCTGTTCGTACTGATGGCTCAATACAATGGCCAAGTGGTAATTCCGCTGGATCGAGTGTGCCAGGACTATTTCACCCACCTGACAACGGATATGTTTCAACGCAAAGTAGGTGCTGGGCAGATAAAGCTCCCAATTACTCGTATGGAGCCGAGCCAGAAAAGTGCGAAAGGTGTCCATATTGCGGATCTTTCGGCTTACCTCGATGAACAGCGCGCCGCAGCAGTCAAAGAAAGTAACCAACTGAATAGCGCGCCGCGCAGCAGCTAATTCACCTCAACGTTTTGGCGCCCAGTTTTACGGGCGCCTGCAGGATGCGCTCGAACCATTCCCAAGTTGCATAAACATCCCCTCGCCCGCGCAAGTGGGTATAACGGCGCATTGAGTTCCAGTCTCGATGGCCCGAAACGCTCGCCACTCGCGGAATGTCCCAATCCATTTCAAAAAGACGACTGACGCCTTCGTGGCGCAGATCGTGAAAGTGCAGATCTTCAATGCCCAGGATTTTGCAGGCCCTTGTCCAGGACGTCGACACGGATTCAGCGCTGTAAGGAAAGATCTCAGGCAACACTTTAGGCATGGTCTGAAGGATCTCCCATGCTTCAGGCGGCAAATGACACCAGACGTCGTTACCGATTTTTTGCCCAGGGTTCTTCATGTCACGAACCAGAACCCGATGACCTGCATCATCTAAGTCATCCCACCGGATCCGGGTAATCTCTTCTTGCCTACGCGTGGAAAACAACGCGAAGCCAGTCAGCTTTAGCATGTTGATAGAAGTCGGACGACGGCTTTGAATACTTCGAAAGTGCGTCAGCAGCTTGTCGAGTTCTTCCAAGGTGGGCCGGCGATCGCGCTCGCGGCTTTTCATGTTGTAACCGAGCTTTTTCAACACTCGGCGGGCGTCCGCCATTGCGTGCGGATCCACCTCATACCCCCAAGCGGGCCGAGCTATCGAGAGAACCGCGCCCAGGTGTGCGAGATCGTTGCCGGCGGTTTGAGGCTGAACGCCCCCGCCCTCCTTGCCCATGCGCCATAACGCATATTCAACCAGGTGCTGGCTGCCCACATCTCTGTCGTTCAACTTCCCTAGGTAGGATTCGCTGATCGCCTTCAACGTGCCGAGCTTCGTCTTCCCGAGAGGGCGCGCCTTGGTCATCTCGGCCAAGTACCGATCGATCATTTCCTTGATCGTCGCACCAGTTCGGTTTGCCCGCTCGATCGCACCTGGTTCGTCCAGTTCGGTTTCTCTTTTACGCACCCAAGCCTGTGCGGCCTGTTTTCGGGCGAAGGTCTGACTCTCTTGGTAAACTTGCGTCCCATCGCGAAACAGGCGTATCTGTGCCGTGTAACTGGTGCTGCCGTCGGTGCGTTTCCGTGCTCTGATCGTGGCCATAGTCAACTGGTACAATTTGAAAAGTGGTTGGTACATTGTACCAACCGAACTCAGAAAACGCCTATTTACCCCCTGAAACCGGCTTAGAACACGTAGAGCAAAATGGTACAGAATTCAGCTACATACCCAACAAACACAGGCTCTACGCTGTCTAGAAGGTTCTCCGTTGCGCCCATGATGGATTGGACGGACCGCCACTGCCGGTACTTCCTGCGCATCCTGTCGAAAAACGCCCTGCTCTACACCGAGATGGTCACCACCGGCGCTCTGCTCAACGGCGATCACGAACGTTTCCTCCGTCACAACGAAGCCGAGCACCCGCTGGCGTTGCAGTTGGGCGGTAGTGTTCCGCTGGATCTGGCCGCTTGCGCACGCATGGCGCAGGAGCACGGTTACGACGAGGTGAATCTGAACGTCGGCTGCCCGAGTGATCGGGTGCAGAACAATATGATCGGGGCGTGCCTGATGGGGCATCCGCAGTTGGTGGCGGATTGTGTGAAGGCGATGCGGGATGCGGTGTCGATTCCGGTGACGGTGAAGCATCGGATCGGGATCAATGGGCGGGACAGTTATGAGGAGCTGTGCGATTTCGTCGGCACGGTGCGGGATGGCGGGTGCACCAGTTTTACGGTGCATGCACGGATTGCGATTCTGGAGGGGTTGTCGCCGAAGGAGAACCGTGACATTCCGCCGTTGCGTTATGACGTGGCGGCGCGGTTGAAGGCGGATTTTCCGGAGTTGGAGTTCATTCTGAACGGCGGGATCAAGACGATGGAGGCCTGCCATGAGCACTTGCAGACCTTTGACGGCGTGATGCTGGGGCGCGAGGCGTATCACAATCCTTATCTGCTGGCCGAGGTGGATCAGCAGTTGTTCGGCAGCAGCGCGCCGGTGATCAGCCGGGCCGAGGCGCTGGCGCAGTTACGGCCTTATATAGCCGAGCATTTGCTGGCCGGCGGCGCGATGCATCACATAACCCGGCATGTGCTGGGCCTGGGCACCGGGTTCCCGGGGGCGCGCAAGTTTCGTCAGTTGTTGTCGGTGGATATCCACAAGGCCAAGGATCCGCTGGCGTTGCTGGATCAGGCGGCGGAGTTGCTGGCCGGGCGTTGATCGACGCTTGGAGCGTGTGGGCAACGAATGAGCGTTGCCCGGTGTTTTGCTGTACTGACAGGATGTCTTTTGGTTATGCCCACGTTCAGCTGTGTTTTATTCAAGCGTTTCACCCTCCTCGCTTTACTCTCGACTCTCTCTGCAAGCGCCTATGCATCCTGTGATTTTGCGAAGGGGTGCGGCAACGGGGAAAATGGCCCTTTTCAATCTACCCAGATGTCTGGTTTTCTGGTTTTCACGACGACGATGGTCACAGTCGACGGGATGTCGGACATTTCCGGACTGAAAAAACGTGTGTATTCGGTAGAGGAAATTGAAGCGGCACGTTATTTCCTCGCCAGTGACGGCGTGCTGCAAGCCGCGTATTTCACCTCGGCGTTGCAGCGGTTTCGTCAGGATTCGCCCGACTCTGAATTGAATGACCTCGCCGTCGCTGCGCTGCTCAGCAGTCAGTAATCAGCTTGCCGCCGCAGCCGTCCAGTTGACCCAACCAAATTGCCAGGTGGCGAGGATCAGCAAGCCGAAGCCGATCCGATACCAGGCGAAAGTGGCGTAGCTGTGGTTTGCAATGAACTTCAGCAGGCCGCGCACGGCGATCATCGCGAAGATGAACGCTACGACGAAGCCCAGGGCGAAGACCGGCAGGTCGCTGCTCTGGAACAGTTCGCGGTACTTGTAGCCGGAATACACCGCAGCACCGACCATGGTCGGCATTGCCAGGAAGAACGAGAACTCCGTGGCGGCCTTGCGTGACAGGCCGAACAACAAACCGCCGATGATGGTGGAACCGGAGCGCGACGTGCCCGGAATCATCGCCAGGCACTGTACGCAACCGATCTTCAGCGCGTCGGCCCACTTCATGTCGTCCACATGGTCGACACTCACTACATGATCGCGCTGCTCGGCCCACAACATCACGATGCCGCCCACCACCAATGCGACGGCAACGGTGATCGGGTTGAACAGGTATTCATGAATCGTGTCGGCGAATAACACGCCGAGAATGACCGCCGGGAAAAAGGCGATCAGCAGATTACGGGTAAAACGCTGGGCATTACTCTGGGTCGGCAGGCCTTTGACGATCTCGAAGATCTTCGGGCGAAACTCCCAGACCACGGCCAGAATGGCGCCCAGTTGAATGATGATATTGAACGCCATGGCGCGTTCGCCGCCGAACTCCAGCAAGTCGGCAACAATAATCTGGTGGCCCGTACTGGAAATGGGCAGGAACTCGGTCAGGCCTTCTACCGCCCCAAGAATCAGCACCTTGAACAAGGTCAGTAAATCCATTAATCCTCCGTCAGAGCGCTCTTTGCGGGCGCCCTGTTAAATGCATTCAGGCATTGAGTATCTGAAGTAAAACAATTGGCAGATGCGCACCCATTGCCCGACTCGGGGACGGAGAATATGTCTTATCAAAAGCCACACTCAAGGCATGTTAATAAACGTCCGCATGTGAACTTGTCGACGTTATAGCCAAAACACAGGCCTCACCATAAAATGTGACCCACCTCACACTGCTCTGATACGTATGCAGTTGAGTGATGGCCAAGGGACATTAAAACAGGTCGCGATAATTACAAAATAGTGGCACCGTTCCATATTGCCACCATCTAACGACCTCAATTCCGTTAGTTCACAGCCCCGAAAAAATCAACTAAAAGCTTGAAAAGCTTAATTATTGTTAGAAAACTCGGGAGCCACGTCTAAAATCCGCGCAAATGTTACCAATTGTCAGTCACAGATGAGAACCGGTGCTTTAACATCCCGATGTCAGCACCTTTTCGAGTCAATGCATGATGCTCACAGGTAACTTAGCGACTAGAAGTCCGCGCCGCACAAGCGACGAACCAGGTGTTCTCACTCTGGGTCGTACCCGTGGCGTGGCTGAACACTTTAGCGCGCTAATCACGAAGCATGTGCAGACTGATCTGGCCATTGAAACTGGCTCTTACGCTAGTTCATATCAGCCAAATGAATATCACGGTTTGTATCGAGCCATATTCATTGTCATCGACAGCCCTCAGGCTCTTGAAGACAACCTGGCACTGGTGGAAAACCTGCGCAGCGACAACTTGAAGCCGATCATTTGTGCCGTAATCACCGGCCGCGGCGCTTTCAACAAGATCAAGTACTTCCTGGCCGGTGCCGACTTCTGTATCAAACTCAATACCTTGTCCGATGAAAGCGCCGAACTGCTGGGCGAGTTCTTCAACAGTGAAGAATGGCAACGCGATATCAGCCTGGTGCTGGATCCCACCCGCATCTGCCTCTCGGACACCAGCAAGAAACTCGATATCTCCTTTGCCGAAATGAAGATCCTGCAAGCCTTTGCGCAGACCGGCAATCACATTCTCAGCCATGATGAAATCGCCGGCATCATGGGGCTCAACACCCATTTCTACGACCCTCGGGCGCTGGAAAAATCCATCAGCCGCTTGCGTGGGAAAATCAAGGACGTGTACGGTACGAACGCCATACAGAGCATTCGCGGGTATGGCTATCGTCTGATGAGGGGGTTGATCTCAACTCCTTGATTCAGGGAAAACACTCTTTTGCAGCATACGAGGGAACGTCTGATGCAACGCTTCAAATATCCGCTTTCTCATAGTTTTAACCGCGTCACATATCTAATAAAAAGCTGTCAATTGCATGAGCGCTGCAACACTTAAACATAACAATAAACCATTACTCTAACGCAGACCGAGTGGAACTTATCGAGGCCATCTTTGGGCCCAGACCCTGCCTGATCGATTAATTCCGAGGAAAACATTGCTCGCCTGCCATTATTTTTTCGCCAAATTTGGTGTGTACTTTAGGAGAGAGACATGGAAACCAGCACGACCCTCCCAAGAAAATACTTTGTTGTCGTGACTAACAGCTCAGCGTCGCAGCGCGAACTCGAGAGCATTCTCTCCAGTGAGCGTTTCAATTCGTTTGGCACGTCTCAGGCACAAATGTTTATTGAAGGTGTTGCTTCGCCCTCTTCCACTCCGATGCTGATGGAGTTCACTTACCCACGCGGCACAAGGAAGCATGTCGCACCCAGCATTGAACATGATACCCAGCGCATATTGGCCACCCTCGAATCGGAATGGCTGGCAGCACAATCGGCGCATTCATTCCACAATTCCACGGCCATGTCCGAAAATCCCACTGACACTTCCCGAACGATCGAATCCGACTCGCCCTGCACTGAAGCCTGGCATCTGGACAATGATCAGGGTGCATTGACGAAAGAGGGTGTCGAGATCAGTCTCACCGGGCTCGAAACCGCACTGGTGCGCAAGATGCTGCACCATGAAGATCGTGTTGTCAGTCGCGACGATCTGATCCTCAGCATCGGCCGCGAGCCGGAGCAATACCGGGGACTGGAAATGTGCCTGAGCCGTCTTCAAGACAAATTCAAGAACGCCAGCAACGGTGAACGATTGTTTCGTGCCGTGCGCAATCGCGGTTATTGCCTGATCCAGGAAGTTGTTGCCTAAACAACATCCCCCACTACAAGACAAACAGATACAAGTGCGATTACAAAAATAAAAAAGCACTCTGTTTGGTTTCACCCCTCCCTGGTTACACCCGCCTCCTGACCCCACCTACGATAGCAAACACAATATTGATTATTCACCCCCTGCCTTTCGACCTTTTCTAACGTTTGAATATTGGAAATTTAAATAAGTTGGCACTGTGCCATCTTGTTAGAACTCGTCAGACAGCATCCCCGGCAATAACTTAGTCTATTGACTGACGACAGTTCCGCATTCCGGCGTTGTTACCTCAGGACACTGACTCAAACAACAATAACAAGTCTGCTTAACAACTCGGTTTTCTACTGTCGAAACCTGAACGGACGTCTTTTGGGGATATCGTATGGATCTTTCTCTTCGTATCAATCGAAACACCGGCCTCAAGGGACTGACCTTTTGGGGCCAATGGGCGCTGGCACAGAGTTTCATTGTTTCCCTGTTGTTCATACTGGCCGAACAGCACACGGGCACCGTCGAGTTCTACTATCGGATGTGCACGATCCTGGCGGTACTGGCCTCGGTGCCGGCTTATACCTTCAGCGGCGCGTATCGAAAGCGAGACAATTACCTGACCGGGCTGGGTCGACTGTTCATGGGCTGGTTCATGACCATGGCCGGGCTGGCGTTCATCGCCTTCATCTGCAAGGCCGATGCGCTGTTCTCCCGCCAGGTCATCCTTGAGTGGGCGGTGTACGGTTTCCTCGGTCAGGCGCTGCTGTACGCACCGCTGCATGCGTTCTCGAAGTTCTACCAGCGGTCGCGCAAAAGCGAACACAAGACCCTGATCGTCGGCACCGGCGAACTGGCACTGGGCCTGGCGAAGAAATTGAGCCAGCACGAAAACCTGCCGCTGGTCGGCCTGGTCAGCAACGGCGATACCCCGTCGCTGGAAGCGGACGCCCCGCGCGTTGTCGGCGCTCAGGACGAACTGCTCGAGCTGATCCAGACCCACGACATCCGCCGCTTGTACATCACCCTGCCGCTGTCGGAAGCCGCCAAGATCGAAGCCATGTATGTGGACTTGCTGGATGCCAACGTTGACGTGGTCTGGGTGCCGGACCTGAACAGCCTGACGCTGCTCAACCACTCGGTGAAAGTCGTGGACGGTCTGCCGGCGATCTACCTCAATGAAAGCCCGCTGACCAGCCGCCCGACCGCTGCGCTGAGCAAGAGCCTTGTTGAAAAAGCCGTCGCCCTGCTGGCGATCATCCTGTTGAGCCCGGTGCTGCTGGCCGTGGCGTTGGCGGTGAAGCTCACCTCGCCGGGCCCGGTGTTTTTCAAGCAGGATCGCCACGGCTGGAACGGCAAGGTGATCAAGGTCTGGAAATTCCGCTCGATGCGCGTGCACGATGACCGTGAGGTCAAACAGGCCAGCCGCAACGATTCGCGCATCACGCCAGTCGGTCGCTTCATCCGTCGCACTTCGCTGGACGAGCTGCCGCAACTGTTCAACGTGCTGCAAGGCCACATGGCGCTGGTCGGCCCACGCCCGCACGCCGTGGCGCACAACAACTACTACTCGGGCAAGATCCTCGCCTACATGGCCCGTCACCGAATCAAACCGGGCATTACTGGCCTGGCGCAGATCAGCGGTTGCCGGGGTGAGACAGACACCCTCGACAAGATGGAAAAGCGCGTCGAGATCGACCTGAAGTACATCAACAACTGGTCGCTGTGGCTGGATGTGAAGATCCTGGTGAAGACGCCGTTCACCCTGCTGTCGAAGGATATTTACTGAGACGCAGGGCTTGAGGAGGCAACACCGCAAGGGGACGAAAGTCCCCTTTTTTGTGGGCGGGATTTGGGGGTTGGCGGAGGGCTCTGCGGCCAAGGAAAGTCTGATGATTTGATGTCGGCTGAGCGGACGCCTTCGCGGGCAAGCCCGCTCCCACAGGTTTTTAGGTGATGCCGTAATCTTCGCCACTCCTCGAAACTTGTGGGAGCGGGCTTGGTCCGGGCGGCGATCCGACGAAGGCGCCGGATCATTCAACATCAGGTTTGAACCTGGAACACACCGACTCCCACAGCAATCACGGCTGCATCAAGATCACCCTTCACCACAAACAAAAACGGGAGCCATCAGGCTCCCGCTTTAACTGCCCTTCCCCCAAACCTACTGGGTAATCTTCCCGAAGTTGCGGTAGAACATGTCCCCTTCCCGACTGTCCGTCATCGAATGCAGCTGGAAGCTGCGGTTGAGCCGCGCGCCACCGTCACGGGTCAGCGGTGCCCACACCAGGTTGGCGCGGCGCATGGTCGACATGCTCATCATTTCGTCGAACGGGATCGACAGGTACAGCCCCTTGTCGAAACTACCCTCGCCATACTCGGCGCTGCCGGCGGTGGTGATGGTCGCCCAGGCGCCAAAGCGTACGCCGTTGAAGAACTCGCGGGAGATATCCACCGTGCCGCCAAAGTCGCCCGCCAGGTAACGGCCGACGCTGACCGCGGCCAGCGTGTCGAACGGCAGGTCGGTGTAGCCGGTGATGTGACCGGTCCAGACCGAGTAATCCTGCAGGCCGAAACCCTGGTCGAATTCACGCTGCCGCACGTAGTTCAGGTCCGCACCGATCGACCAGCGCTTGCCGGTAGGGCGAAACAGCACCTCGCCCCCGACCCCGGCGAACATCGATTCCAGATAACCGCCGTAGACCATGCCGTACAAATCCTTGTCCAGTTGCTCGGCATGACTGACCTGGAACAGCGGCATGGTGGTGTCCGACGTGGTCAGGTACTGACGCAAGTCAGTGCGCACGCGCGGCAGGCCGCTGGGGGCGTCGTAGGTGAATTTGTCGAAGTTGTTGATCAGGTTCTGACTCAGCAGACCGTTCCACCAGGTGTTGCGGTTGAAGCGGTATTCGGCGTCCAGATCCGCCGTGAACTGATAGAGCAAGCCATCGGGGCCGCCGACGTTCTGTTTGAAGCCCAGACCGACGCCGTAATTGAAGTGCTGCGGCGCTTCGGTGTAGAGGGTTTTCTCGTTGCGCGGCATCGCCGGGTTGATCTCGGTGGTGCGGTGCAGCGATTCCAGCGGCTCTTCGTTGTTGATCACTTCGCGGAAGGTCTGCCGGGGCACACTGGTTTCTTCCAGCGGCAGGTCGTAGCGCTTGTTGACCACGGTGAACCAGTCGATGTCGTCGTTGACGCTGTTGTCGAGGATCCGGCTCGCGCGGCCGACAGCCTTGGGCGAATGGAAATAGCGCTGCTGCTCGCCGTACACGATCAGTTCGGAATCGCGCTGGGTGATGCGCTCGACCTTGTAGCCGGCGTTCTGCTGCAAGCGGCGCGACACGTCGGCCCAATTGACCTCCTCCATCGTCGTGCTCGGCGCCTTCGCCGGCAGCGGTTCGGCCGGTGGGTCGAAGGTCTTGGCCGGGGCCTTGCGGCTGACGAAATTGGTGTGGAACGTGATGCCGAACATCGCCGTGTTGCCGCGCTCCCAGGCCGCGCTCACATCGACGGAATCGGTCACCTTGAACACCGCGCCGAGGTTGATCGGCGAGTCCTGCTTGATGATGTTGTCCTTGGGCTCGTGCTTGTAGTCGTTGCCTTCGTATTCGAGTTTCAGGCTGAGACGGTCCCAGGGTGTCTGGTAACTCACGCCGCCGAAAAACGACGGTTTGCCGCGAAAGTACGAGCCGGCGTTGACGTCACCGGTGCCCTCCAGGTCAGGGCGGGTGTTGAAGCGGTCACTGATCGAACCCAACGGGTTGTCGACATCGCCGCGATTGCCGATGTAACCCCAGGCGATGCCGGCGCTGAAATCGAAATTGTCCCAGCGCTTGTTGGCCACGAAGAATTCACTGGCAAACAGACCGGTACCGCCGATGTCTCGAAAGCCCAGCGCCACTTCCGGCGCCCAGTGGCTTTCCTGCCACAGCCGGACCTTGGCGTCGACCGCCTTGTCCTTATAGCTCTGGCTGCCGCTCAGCGCTTCGGAACCGTACGGACGGTTGGTGATGGCGGTGTAGCGAAACGAACCTTCCAGCCAGTCGAGCGGCTGCAACGAAACGCTGTATCGGCTGTACGGCTCGGTGCGGTTGGCGTTGACGCTCAACTCACCGGCGGGCGACATGCGCGCGGTCGGGGTCTGCAACAGACCGACGCCGCCGAAGTCATTCTGGGTAATCCGTGGCTCGGCATGCACCAGGCCACACGGCAATAACAACACAGCTGCAAAACGCAAATTCAACGAACCACCTCAGCCAACTGCGTGGCAATCAATTCGGCCAACTGCTGATTCAGTTCAGGGACAGGCGGATCCAGATCATCGTTTTTCACCGGCACCAGAATCTTGCTGCCGGCCACGGGCATCTGCCCGCTCTCGCGGTTCCAGTGGGCGATGCCGACCCGCCGCGATTCGCCGTTGGGCTGGATCAGCCACAGGTAGTCGGCATCGGCGTCCGCCGTCAGCAACGTGCAGCCCTGCAGGTATTCGCGGGCCTCCTGCAACGGCTGATAAGGCAAGCGGCACGGCTCGGCGACGGCGCCCAGCACTTCGACTTCGTCGACCCGTTTCGGGTAGATCAGTTGATCGCCATCGTCGAGACGGATGTTGCGGGCGAAGCCGACTTCCACCGCCACCGGATCGAGATCGGCAATCTGCCGTCCGGTCACCGGCATCTGCCGGACCTGCTCGGCCAGTCGTTGTGCCAGCGCCGCACGACTCGGCTTGTCGAACAGCATCGCCATGCGCTGCAGCACATCCAGATCGAATAGCACGCCGACCTTGAGCCGCGTCTGTTCCTCCAGCAGCGACTGACGCAACAGGACGCCCGCCAGCCAGTAGCCTTCGGCATTCGGCACGGCTTCGCCTATCACATCGCGCAAACGTCCGCCCGCCGGCAATTCGATCGGGCCCGGGTTGGCGACATCACCGCTGACGATGACTGCTGCCTCGCTGATCCCAGTGAGTAACATCAAACACGCCGAGAGCGCTCTGAGCCGCTTCACGGCAGATGCCTGCGGTCAGGGGTCAGCTGCACGATCCTGACCCGCAACTGCGAGGTCAGTTGCTGTTCACTCTGCACAATGAAACCGTCCACCGGATCGACCCAGTAACGGTTGGTTGCGCGCAGGCCGATGGCCGGCGCGTCAATCTGCTCGTCGACACGCAGCACGGAGTATTCCTTGTCGAGAATGTCGAGGGTTTCCAGGGACTTTCGGGAGAAGCGGCTGTTGACGATGATCCCGACTTCCTGGCCCTTGTAGAGGTCGATCCAGCGGCGGCTTGTGTAGCCGTCGGTGATGCGATGCAGGCCCTGTTTGAATGGCGAGTCATCGGACAGGCGCGTGCCGTCCAGATCGCCGTCCACGCCGAGGCCGACAGTGCGCATGGCCAGGCCGTCGCGCATCAGCAGCACCTGCTTGCCGGAGGCGACCCAGAACTGCAGGTCCTCGCGCTCGCGCACCAGCGCCAACACCCCGGAACCGGACGGCGTGGTCAGTTTGAGCTGGGGATACTTGACCCCCGCGACCTGCTCCGCCGACACGTCCAGTTCATCCGGCCCGATGACGGCGGACTTGAGGTTGTTCAACGAAGCGCTCATCAGCGGATTGCAGCCACTGAGCAACACGGCCGCCATCAGGCACACGCCCACTTTCAACGTTTTCACAGTCGGCGGCCTTATTTGCTGTTGTTACTGTATTCGCTCCAGTTCTTCGCAGCGGAAGCCCCCGTCCCGACAATCGATGCCGATGGCACCAACTGGCTGATCAGGCGATTCCAGCGAGTCACGTTGGCAGGCCCGACGTAGACCACGTCCTGGGGCCGGACTTCGAAGTGCGAGGCGAGCGCCATGGCGGTCGGCGATTCGGCTTCCAGCTGATAGATTTTCGCCGGCTCGACGTCGAGGTTTTCCACCCCGCGAATCACATACACGGCGTTGCCGTTGGAGGTGGTCTGGCTCAAGCCGCCGACCGACCCGAGCACGTCGGACAGGTTCATGGTGGCGGTCTTGAAACTCAGCGCACGGGGCTGGTTGACCTCGCCCATCACGTAGATGCGCTTGTTGTCGTTGTACGGCAGATACAGCTGATCGCCTCCCTTGAGGTAGACGTTCTGCAATTCGGAATCCTGCTGATTGAGCGCATCGAGATTGAGCGGATAGACCCGCCCGTTGCGCGTCAGCATCAGCCCCGACAAGTCGGCATTGTTGGTATCGACACCGGCCGACCCTAGGGCTTCGACCACGCTCAGCGGGTTGGTCGAAATCGCCTGGGGGCCGGCCTTGGCCACGGCGCCCGAGACCACGACTTTCTGACTGGCGAAACGCAGCACCGCGACATCCACTTGTGGCTCGGCAATGAACGCCGAGAGGCGTTGCTCGATGTCCGAGCGCAGTTGCTGGATGGTTTTGCCGGCGGCCTGGACTTCCTTGATGTACGGGTAGTACAAGGTGCCGTCGGAACGCACCAGACGACCGTTGGCGTCGATCTGCTGCTGCGCACCCGAAGGGGCGGTCAGCTCGGGATGATCCCAGACCGTGATGTACAGGACATCGTTGCTGCCGATGCGGTATTCGGCCGGGGTCGCCAACAACTCCGCCGGCACCGACTCACGCTTGTACGTGGCGCGGTTCATGGCGATGAGCTTGGGGGTGATCGGAATGAGCTCGACCCGGCTGCTTTCGCTGGCGCCCTGGCGCGTGATGCTACTGGTGCTCAGGTATTGGCCGGGGGAGAACATGCAACCTTGCAAAGCGATACTTGCCAACAATAAAAGAGAAAAACGACGGGTCATAATGGCACTACGCTATTCAAGGGCGAATCCAAAAACAAAGTCACCCGACTTTCGTCGGGCGACCCTGTACTGCACCAACAGATACTTCAGTTAGTTGTGCGTGCCGGTTGTACCCGTGGTACCGGTGGTACCCGTTGTACCGCCGTTGGCACTTCCACCACTGTTGGACGCCGCTACAGCACTGGCGACCATGGCAGTACTGGCAGCAGGCGCTGTAGAAGCCGCGACACTGCCAGATACATTGGTCACTGCTGTAAGCGGCGCTTCAGCTGCGGAGGCCCAGTTGCTCAACATCGTCAACAGGGCGATCGCCATCACTTTCTTCATATCAACTCCTTTCTAACATCGCACCTGAACATCGGGTGTTGGTTAGAGGTGGTAGAGTTCAAGTCGCAAAAAGCGCGAACAAGATCCGTTGTTCTTTCACAGTCTTACGCAACTGATAAAAGTCGAACGGCAGGTTTATATCTACGGACTTGCAAAAGGCATTGCCAGTCTAATTTCCCGACGATATCTAACAACCTGACTGAAACTAACATTGCACTAAAACGCCATCATCCCTGATAACCCCGGGGATGATTCGATTGCCAGCGCCAGGTGTCGGTGACCATGTCCTGCAAGTTGCGCGTGGCTTTCCAGCCGAGTTCCTTCGCCGCCTTCGAAGCGTCGGCCCAGCTTTCGGCAATGTCCCCGGAACGCCGTGGCATCACCCGGTAAGGCACCGGCTGCCCACAGGCCTGTTCGAAAGCCCGCAGCACCTGCAACACGCTGTAGCCGTCGCCGGTGCCGAGGTTCCAGGTATGAATGCCAGTGCGGTCTGCGATGGTTTGCAGGGCTTTCAAGTGCCCGTCCGCCAGATCGACGACGTGGATGTAATCACGCACGCCGGTGCCGTCGACCGTCGGGTAATCGTCGCCGAAGATCGACAATTCCTTGAGGCTGCCGACCGCCACTTGGCTGATGTAAGGCACCAGATTGTTGGGAATGCCGTTGGGATCTTCGCCCATCTGGCCGCTGTGATGCGCGCCGATCGGGTTGAAGTAGCGCAGCAGCGCGATGCTCCAGCGCGGTTCGGACTGGCACAGGTCGCGCAGCACGTTCTCGACGATCAGCTTGGACTGGCCGTAGGGATTGGTCGGAGTGCCGGTCGGGAAATCCTCGCGGATCGGCATCTGCGCCGGCTCGCCGTAGACCGTGGCGGACGAGCTGAACACCAGCCGGAACACCCCCGCCGCTGCCATCGCCTGGCACAGCGTGATGCTGCCGCTGACGTTGGTTTCGTAGTATTCGAGCGGCTTGCGCACGCTCTCACCGACAGCCTTGAGCCCGGCGAAATGCAGCACGGCATCGATGGCGTGCTGCTGGAAAATCCGGTCCAGCAGGGCCCGGTCACAGACATCCCCGCGAATCATCAGCGCACTTTTGCCGCAAATGGCTTCCACCGCGTGCAAGGCGGCGTCGCTGCTGTTGCAAAGATTATCCAGAACTACAACTTCATAACCTGCTTCAAGTAGTGCAAGTGTGGTGTGCGAGCCGATATAGCCGGCGCCACCCGTTACCAGAATCTTCATAGCGCGGTCCATAAGTGGGAAAAGTGCCAACTCGCGTGTCAAGCGCTGTTTGTTTAATGTGTGTCTTGATTCACACAAACAGCGCGACAACAACCAGAAACAAAAACAGTTCAATCACTGGCTATAAATATTTTTACAAGCCAAACTGTATTGCCTGGTACTTATTAGCACTCCCGCGCATTCATCACTATCAACGGATGCCGACTAAAAATAACCAATAACTGTCAAACCGACATCTCATAACATTGTCGTGTTTTACACTCATTGCTATTTGCCACTCATCTCCCGAGTCAGGTATTAAAGTACAGCTTCAATAACTTGCAACCTTTCGTTATTGCAATAAACGATGGCAGTGCGCCATGAATGACCAGGAAACTTTTATGATCCGTAAATGTTTGTTCCCCGCTGCCGGTTATGGCACGCGTTTCTTGCCGGCCACCAAAGCCATGCCCAAGGAAATGCTGCCGATCGTCAACAAACCGTTGATCGAATACGCCGTTGAAGAAGCACGGGACGCCGGCCTGCAACACATGGCCATCGTCACCGGCCGGGGCAAGCGCGCACTGGAAGACCACTTCGACATCAGCTACGAACTCGAACACCAGATTCGTGGCACCGAGAAAGAGAAGTTTCTGGCCGGCACTCGCGAGCTGATCGACACCTGCACCTTCTCCTACACCCGTCAGGTGGAAATGAAAGGCCTGGGCCACGCGATTCTCAGCGGCCGCCCGTTGATCGGCGACGAGCCCTTCGCCGTGGTGCTGGCGGACGACCTGTGCCTGAACCTGGAAGGCGACGGCGTGCTCACGCAGATGATCGAGCTCTACAAGAAATTCCGCTGCTCGATCGTCGCCATCCAGGAAGTCCCGCGCGACCAGACCCACAAGTACGGCGTGATCGCCGGCGAGGCAATTTCCGAGGGCATCTACCGGGTCAACCACATGGTGGAAAAACCGGCCCCGCAGGACGCACCGTCGAACCTGGCGATCATCGGCCGCTACATCCTCACACCGGACATCTTCGACCTGATTGCCGACACCGAGCCGGGCAAGGGCGGCGAAATCCAGATCACCGACGCCCTGATGAAACAGGCGCAGAACGGTTGCGTGCTGGCCTACAAATTCAAGGGCCTGCGCTTCGACTGCGGCGACGCCGAGGGTTACCTGCAGGCGACCAACTTCTGCTACGAAAACGTTTACCTGAAGGGCCGCTGAGCGGCCCCACTGATCCATCGCAGCACGCACATCCAACGAGGCAACCATGAACATTGCACAACATTCCGCAGAGATTGAACGTGAGGTGGACAACCTCGGGGTGATGAGCTGGTTATCCCGCCATCAGCCATTGCCCAGCGCCAATGGCCCGTGGCTGGGCACCCTGCTGCTGGTCGACCGCCTCGGCGTGTTTCCCTCGTCCGGGGACATACGCCGACCGATGCGCGATCCCTATCCCCTGCTCGCCCACCTGAAACGGATTTACGGCGAGCAGGCGCTGGAGGTCGATGACCGCGACGGCCTGAAGATGATCTTCAGCGACTGGCGTTTTCGGGTGCGGATCTGCTGCAACGACCCGGCGATCATCGTCAACGTGGAAACCCGTTGCGTGACGCAGTTGATGCCGCAGAAAACCGCAGAACTGCTGAGCCATCTGGATCTGTTCGATAACTGACGGCTACTTCGAAGTCTCGCCACAGCTGTCCTGTGGCGAGACTTTTTGTTGCCCGCCCACGACCCAGCGATAGAAGTAATCGGCAATCACCCGCCCGCCCGTGGCCGGCAGCGGATGAATCTTGTCCGGCCCGATCATGGCCGCCGCGTAGCGTTTGACGTCGGTGCCGAACGCGCATTGCAGATTGGCATAACCCAGATGCTGCTCACGGGCCCAGGGCTCGATGACCTGCGCATAAGCCGACATCGGATAGGCGCTGGAGCGGGTGGTGTCCTGGCGCAGGATCAGGTTGATGCTTGCCGCCGGCTGAATCTCGCGGAGCATGCCGACCAGCCCCTGAACGTTATGCAGATACTGTTCGGGCTTCACGCCAAAACCCTGATCGTTGCCACCGAGCATGATCAGGTAAATGTCTGCGGGGATCTTCGATACCACGGCTTTCCACTGCGCCTGCCAGCGAGCATCGTCGTGATAGAAATCAGCGGACGCCGCGCCGGACGCCGCCAGTTTCGAGACCCGAACCCCGTTCTGATCGTTGCTCAGCCACAGACCGAACAGGGTCGGCGCGCCTTTCACCACTTCCAGCCTGAACGCCCAATCGGTCGCGGCCGACGTACCGGGCAGCGGGACTTCCTGTACGCCCTCGCCCGCGAGTTTCAACGGCTGCCAGTCGGCGGAGGGTGACCAGCGATAACGCAACTCACTGGACTCACCGTTGCCGAGGTAGAGCAGTTTCGCCTGAGTGACCGCGGTGTTGATGGCAGGCGTCGGGCTGGCCTCGACTTGCAGCCAGGCGCCGGGCCGGCCGGTCACCGTACGGCTGTCGGGGCTGGCCTGGCCGAGGCCGGAGACCTGCCAGTCGCCGCCGAAGTATTTCTCACTGCTGCGGGTGTACTTGAAATGCGTACCGCCGAGCGCTGCGCCGTGGTTAAAGCCGACGTAGCCCGGCCCGGCAAACCCGACCTCCCCGGCCACGCGCTGCACCAGTTTGTTCAGGTAGAAATCCTGCCCCGCGCTGTAGCTGTCGCCGATCACCGAGATCGACAACACCTTGCCAGCCTTGCCTTCGCGCCACTGGCCAAACCGCTCGCGAGCGTCGCCGACCTGCACCACCGACGCCGCCACCGGCGGCACCTCATCAACAGCCAGCATGAATCGCTTCCTTCATCGGGTCTGCGCCACCGGAGCGATAGTTGCCGCCGGTTTCTTTTTCGTCGCCGCACGTTCGCCGAGAAACAGCACGGAAGTGAAGTTGAACCGACTGAAAATCATCGACAACACCACCGGCCCGAGCAAACCACACGTCAAACCGCAGAACACCAGCACGCTTTCGTCTTTCACACCCAGGCGGCCGAGGATCGAACGCGACGTGGCGGCGAACAATACGTGAAACAGGAAAATCGCGTAGGAGTAACCGCCAAGCCAGGTCAGCGCCTTCGAGCGCATGTCACTCGACAGCAACGCGATGCACGACACGCAGCCCACCGTCAGGCCGATCAGGCTGCGGCGGTCGACAATCAGCTCGCGATCCACCGCCGCCACGTACAGCAGCGTCAGCGAGATCAGCACAAACACCAGCGGGCCGATCACCTTGAACGTCTGCTTCAGCTCGCTGACTTTCTCCTGGCCGATCATGCCTGCCACGAAGAAAGGCAGCAGATAAATCGCCCCGTTGATACCGAACGCATCCACCGGAAACGCTGGCAACAGGAACACCGCCGCCGCGAAGGCGAACAGCAGATACAGGCGCGTCGGTGTACGCAGCAGCCCACGCCATTCCAGCAGGCCGACGAACATGAAGATGATGAACACCGCCTGCAAGAACCAGAAGTGGTTGATCGGCACATAGAACGACAACAGCGCATCCATCACGCTGACGTCCTTGTTCACCCCCGGCCCCACCGCCTGCAACACCGAGAACGGCACACCCACGCAAAACAGCGGCACGATCAGGCGTCGCACCTTGCCGCTGAAGAACACGGAAAAGTCATTGCCGCGAATCTTGTAGAGGGAATAGATGTAGCCGGAGATGAAGGTGAACAGCGGCATGCGCACGTACACCATCGAATCGGCGATCACCCGGAACGGCGAGCCGATGTCGATTTTCAAACCACCGCCCAACGGCCCGATCACGTGATAGAGCACCAGCAACAGGCACGCCAGGCCACGCAGGGTTTCGATCTCCAGGGACTTTTTCTTGCTCGACATAAAGCACCCGCCTCAATTCAGAATTCTTGATTCAACCTTCGCCGGTTTGTTCGCCCGCAGCATCAACCCCAGGCCCACGAACAGCACCGGCACCACCATCGAAAAGTGCCGGGCGAACGAGCCGAAGTCCGGTTCGAACAAGCCTTGAACCAGCAGGAACGCCAGCGGAATCGCGATCAGTTCCTTGGGTTTGGTCTGGATCGGTGCACCCTTGTAATCGGTCGAGGTGATGACTTTGAACAGCAGCAGTGCGGTCATGATCATCAACGCGACGAAGATCACCTGACCCGGCCCGGACAGCAGAATCAGCTCTACGGGGAACGACAAGCGGAAGAAAATGATCATTGAGTCCAAGGCCTGCGAGACGAAGTCGCTGCCGCTGAGCCACGAGACGATCAGCGATTTGGAACCCTCCTCGCCCGCCGTGCGCAGTTCGTTGTTGCTGGCGCGAATCGATGAAACCGGAAAGCCCAGCGCCAGCTGAATCGCCATCGCAACCGCGAGATAGAACAGGAACAGCATCAGGAAGAAGGTCGTGCGCGAGACGTATTTCTTCATCACGCAGACGCCGACCCAGGACAGCGAAAACAAAATCCAGTAGGGCCGGATCAGCACGCCGTAGATCACCGCCGAGAGGAAAAAACCGCCGCGATATTTGCGCGTCAGCGAGCTGAACAGAATGCTCAACACCGCCACCGACACGATGATTTCCTTGGTCAGGTTTTCCAGAAAAAACGAACGCACGATGCCCCACAGGCACAGGGTGCCGAAGATGGTCAGCGGCATGCGCCGGAACACCACCACGGGAATCGCCGTGAGGAAAAAGTTGCAGAACATCCCGTAGGCCCAGGCGTTGGTCAGGTTGATCCCGGTGGGCCGCAGCAGGAATGCCGAACACTCGTAGGACGAGCGATCCGGCGAGAACGGGTTCCAGAAATTACAGTTGTCGGCCCGGGCATAGGACGACCACAGGGTCATCGCGTCCGGGCCCGGATCGCGCGGCACCAAGAGCGGCATCGCCACCGACAGAAACAGCCCGGTGAACAGGATCAGGAACGACAGCGACGAATCGAGACGGCGGCCGCGAAACTCGATGCACGGCAGTTTCAGGCCCATGACACGACAGCCTTTTTCGCGCGAGTGGCGCGAGTCAGCAACGCAATCACGCCGAGCTGCACGATGATCGCAAACACGTTGCCCCAGGCCGCGCCGTAGATCGACCAGTGCTTGATCAGCAGGTAACTGACCGGCACTGAAACCAACAGACAAATGGCCGCACTGGCGAGGGACACCCGGCTGTTTTTCGAGGCGATCAACCCGCCCCAGACGATGTCGCCAATGGCACGCAGGGCGAAGGAGAAAATCAGCACGCCGAGAATTCCGTTGTCCGGACGCGGAACGCTGGTGGCGACGTAATCGAGCACCACGTTGAAGAACAGATAAATGCCCACCGCGACCGCCGCCGACACCGCCAGCGACCGCGCGACCCATTTGTTCACGAACAACTGCCGGACCGTGAACGGTTGCTGATCGGCCTGATAACGCTTGGCGAGCAGCGGAATGCCGACCACCGCCACCACCGCGTAAGACAACGCCTGCAAGGTGTTGGCCGCCGACCACGCGTACACGTATTTACCGAGGCTGGCGTAGGGTTCAAGGTCGATGATCAGAAAGCGCTCGGCATACTGACTCAGGGCGATCAGACCCGTGCCGAGGTAAAACGGCAACCCGGCTTTCCACACGGCCGCCGTCGCCAGGGTTCCCTCTTCCCGCCCGCGATGAACATTCACCACAATCAAGTAACCGGCGACGATCACCAGCACGTTGGCGATGACCCACAGCCACAGCACGCTGGCGATTGCGGACACCCAGCCGAGCGCCATTCCGCCCACGGCCAGCAGCGCCCAGAGCCCGGTCTTGATGAAAAACAGCAGCGCACCCGCCGTGGCTTTCTGTGCAGAAAACACGAACGAGTTGATCTCGAATGACAGGTGTTCGGTGAGCAGCACCAGCGTCACGCAGGCGATCAGTGCGGTGGTCGCTTCCACCGACTGGAACAGCGAATAGATCACCACCGTCAGCACCGACAACGCCAGGCCCACGGCCAGGTACAGCAGCAGCACTTTGTCCACGACCCGGCGCGAACTGCCGCCCACGCTGATCAGCCGGTTGATCTCGGAACTGAAACCGACGCTGTAGAACTTCGACGCGATCAACGACGCCGCGACCACCACGCCGTAAAAACCCAGCGCCTCGTAACCGAGATAATGGGTGATGGCGAGCACCAGCAAGAACTTCGCGCCCAGTGCCCCGCCCCGCAGCAACAGCCGGAATATCATCGAATGACGCCCTTGATGATGTCGTCCATGGCCACGGTTTTCGCCTCGATCTCGCGGCAGGTGTCGGTCAGGCGTTTGCCGAAATTCGACAGCGCGTCCGGCGCGTAAACCGTGTCGATGATGGTGTCGACATTGATGTCGCCGCCGTTGATGACCCAGTCCTCGACGCCCATGTCCTGATAGGCGCCGAAGCCTTTGCGTTCGTAGCTGATGTGGTACGCCGGCACGCCCGAGAGCAGCGATTCGATCGCGCCGTGCAGGCGTACGGAAATCACCAGGTCCGGTTGGTATTTGGCCAGCGTTGCCTTCAACGGCAGCAAGTCTTCGGTGATGCCCAGTTCGCGATAGAACGCGCCGTCATCGTTACCGCGCACCGCGCTCTGTACGGCGCAGACCACTTTGCTTTTGTTCTTCAAGCGCTGCAGCAGCACCTTCAGGTTGGCCACATAAGCCAGCTTCTTTTCCTTGCTCCACGCTGGCGGCTTGCGCAGCACCACGCACACCGTGGCCGGCGTCGAGGCGCAGCGGGTGAACTTGGGTTGCTGAAGGATCTTGCCGGCCAGCGCCTGCACCGCGAGGTCCGGTGCGCGGTAGACATTTTCACAGGCATCGAACAGCGCCGAGGAACGGTTATCGCGCACAAACACCGCATCGGCGCTGGCGTAGTGGCCGACGATCTTGTCGCTGTCGCCGTGGAACGGCCCGATGCTTTGCGGCAGGTACACCGACGGCACTTTGCTGAGGATCGCGGTTTCCAGTTGCTTGGCGTGGCCGAGTTTCAGCTTGATGTGCTCGAAGGCACTTTTCGAGCGCATGTAGCCGCCGCCGACGCCGACGATCAGATCGGTTTTCTTCAGCAGATCCGCCAGCCCGGCGTAGGACTGATTGAGAAACACCGCCTGTTTGACTCGGCCCAAACCCTTGGCCGCCATCACCGGCGCGTCGAAACGCGGGTGCGGCAGGTACTTGAAAGAGTCCGGATCGGACGCAACCACGCTGATCGCGGTGTCTTCGCCAAAGTTGCGCTGCACCAGGGCGATGGCCAGATCGACCAACAGACCATCGCCGGAATTGGAGGCACTGTAGCCATGCAAAATCGTTACGTTCATGAGCGGAGTTCTACTTAATAAGAGGGAGCGGAATACACGTCGTAGGTCTGGCGGATCATCAACGCGGCGCTGAAACGCTCGCGGACGATGCGCCGACCTTCGATGCCGAGGGCCGACAACGCAGGCTTCTGGATTTTCTTCAGGCGCTCGGCCAGCGCCTGGTGATCACCGGCGGGGAACACGTAACCGGACACACCATGGGTGACCAGTTCGGGCAACGACGTGCAGTCGCTGGCGATCACCGGCAGGCCCAGCGCCATGCCTTCCAGCGGCACCATGGCAAAGCCTTCCCAGCGGCTCGGGACGATCAGCGCATCGGCTTTCCGATACAGCGCGTGTACCTCGGTTGGCGTCACCCAGGGCAGGTATTCCACCCCGTCCAGCGGCGGACATTCGACGACGTCCTCGTTCACCGCGCTGCCCACCACCGTCAGTCTCAGGTCGCTGCGCTGTGCTTCGCTGTAGGCCTTGAGCAATACGTCGAAGCCTTTCTGGTAGTCGAGGCGACCGACGAACAGCAGATGAATCGGTGCCGGATCAACGACTTTGCGTTCTTCATCCTTGTGGTCGATGCCGTTGTAGATCAACGTCATGCGCTGGCGCTCGATGCCAAACTTCGCGGCCTTGTCCAGCTCGAACTGGCTGACACAGATGATCTTGTCCGTGACCTTCTGCAGCACCCGCTCGATCCACGCATAGACTTTCTGCTTGATCGGCGAGCTTTCCATCAGGAACGAAAACGCATGGGGGCAGTAGACGATTTTCGGCTTGCGCCACGGCCGCAAAAGCACGCACACGCAACGGCCGATCACCCCGGAAAAGGTGCTGTGCAAATGCACCACATCCGGTTTTTCCTTGAGCAGGACCCGCGCCAGTTGCCAGGCGAAACGCAGCAGCGACGGCACATTCCGCCCGCTTCGGGCGAAGGTGCGGATCCGCTGTGGATCGATGCCGTGCAGTTCTTTCTTCTGGTCGAGCGGGACCAGATACACCAGCTCATAGCGCCCGTCTTCCGGAGCCGCCGAAATCGTGCGGATGACTGTCGCCACCCCGCCTTTGATCGTTTCCGCCACGTGCAGTATTTTTTTCACAACCCACCCACTTTCATGCCTGTAAGGACCGTCGCTGAGATTCATGACTGGTCGGACGCGTATTCGTAGTTGTAATAGCTGCCGTTGCCGTAATAGCTGGCCGCGCGCTTCTCGACGCCGTTGAACACCGCGCCCTTCAACTCGATACCGTTCTGGGCGAAACGACGAATCGTCATTTCGATTTCCTTGACCGGGTTCACCCCGAACCGCGCGACGATCAGACTGATGCCGGCTTCGCGACCGACAATCGCCGCATCGGTCACCGCCAGCAGCGGTGGCGTGTCGATGATCACCACGTCATAGCGCTCGCTGAGTTGCGCCAACAGGTCGCGGAAATTCGCGTGCATCAACAGTTCGGAAGGGTTGGGCGGGACCTGGCCACGGCTGATGAAGTGCAGGTTGTCGACTTCGACCTTGTTGATCGCCTGTTCGAGGGTGCAGCGCTTGACCAGCAGATCGGACAAACCGTTGGTGATCGGCGTGTTCAGCGTTTTGTGCAGATGCCCCTTGCGCATGTCGGCGTCGATCAGCACCACGCGCTGCCCGCTCTGCGCCATGACCGCTGCGAGGTTGGAAGAGACGAAGGTCTTGCCGACCTGCGGGCTCGGGCCGGAAATCATGATGCGGTTGTTGGTCGAATCCAGCGCCGCGAAGTGCAGGCAGGTGCGCAGGCTGCGAATCGATTCAATGGACAGGTCCGTCGGGTTGCGCAGGGCCAGCAGGTACGCCGGCGTGTCCGCCGCGACTTTGGCCCGGACTTTTTTGCTGTCCTCTTCCTGTTGCAGGGCGCTGTAGGGAATCGACGCGTAGACCGGCAAGCCAAGCTGCTCTATGGCTTCCGGCCCTTCCAGGCCCTTGCTCAGGGATTTGCGCAACAGCACCAGCGCCACGCCGACGAAGGCGCCGAGGAAAGTGGCGATCAACACGATCAGGGCTTTTTTCGGTTTGACCGGGCTGGTCAGGTCGACGTCCGCCGTATCCACCAGGCGCACGTTACCCACGGCACCGGCGCGAATGATGTCCAGCTCCTGGGATTTGTTCAGCAACTGGGTGTAGATCTGCGAAGCGACTTCGACATCGCGGGTCAGGTTGAGCAGTTCCTGCTGCGTGGCCGGCAGGTCCTGAACCTTGCCTTCCAGCGAGCGCTGTTGTTGGGTCAGTTCACCGATCTGGGTCATCAGCGCGCGATAGGCCGGGTGCTGCTTGGTGAACTTGCGGTCCATCTCCGCCTGCTGCAGTTTCAGCTCGGAAATCCGCGTTTCGAGCGCCACGGACTGACCGAGGACTGATTGGGTTTCCAGCGAGATGTTCACGGTCTTGCCGTGGGTCTGATAGGCGTTGAGCGCGTCGCTGGCCTTGGCCAGATCACGCTTGACCTGCGGCAACTGGCTTTGCAGGAAGGCCAGGCTCTGCGCCGCTTCGGCCGAAGTCCGGCGCACGTTCTGATCGACGTACAGCGCGGCGATCTTGTTGAGGATCTTCACCGCTTCGGCGGCGTCGCTGCTGGCCAGGGCCAGACGGATGATCCCCGATTCCTTGCCTTGCTCGGAGATGTCCAGCGCGTCTTGATAACCCTGAATGGTCACGATTCGTGGGTAGCGCACCACTTCGAAACGGGTCCCGGGGTTGGCCAACAGCTGCGTGATCTGCCCTTCTACGCCGTCCTGGGCGAAGGCTTCGCCTGCCACGCCGTCGACCAGCAAGTTGTCGTTGTCGTCCAACAGCTGAAAGCGATGCTGCTCGCCGGCAATCAGGGTGAGCTTCTTGCCCAGCAATTCCTTGGGCAGATTGAGCTTGGCAAACTCCAGGCGTTCACCGCCCCAGGCGTAGCTGCTCAGGCCGAAACGCGGCGGCGCGACGCTGAGTTCGGTCTCACCGCGATAACGCCGGGAAAGAAAGCCGCCGATCAGCGGGAAGGTGTTGGGGGTGACGTCGATGTCCAGGCGCAGGTCGTCGACTGTCTTGCCGATCACCGCGCGGGATTTGATGATGCCGATTTCGGTCACCGACGGCGATTGCCCGCCGAGCATGCTGTTGAGGTCGGAAAAACCGAGCATGTCGTTCTTTTTCGGTTCGACCTGCACCAGCGCATTGGCCAGATACACCGGCGTGGCCAAGATCGCATAGGCCACACCGGTCATCATGAACGCGCCGGTGAACGCACCGATCAACCACTTCTGATCGATCAGGCTGCCGAAGATGCCGAGAAGATCAATACTGTCTTGATCATTTTCACGGGTGCCGATTACTGACGGTAACTGCATAAGTCTTTCTTACCATTCACTGAACTGAAGAATATTCATCAACGCGCCAGGCGTTGCGCCCATGAGCTAACAGCATCTTCAATCAATGCATGGGCATGAATAAAAGCGGCTTGCCCCTGACGATACGGGTCCTGTATTTCTCGTTCGCTCTGCCACTTGCCCAGCAGAAACACTTTGCCCCTGGCGTGAGAGGCAATCTTCAGTACTTGATTAACATGTTGTTTTTCCATCACCAGAATCAGGTCTGATTCATTGACGATGTCCGCTGTCAGTTGCCGCGCCTTGAACCCTTCGGCACTGTGGCCGCGCTCTTCCAGCACCTGGCGCGCGGTCGACTCCATGCCTTCGCCGACCCGCGCAGACAGGCCCGCGGAGGTCACACTGATCGCCGAGGGGGTCAGCGCATTGCGCAACAGAAGTTCCGCTGTCGGACTTCGGCAGATATTGCCTACGCAAACGACAAGAATCTTTTTGAACAAGGTTTACTTTCCCGTGTAATGTCAATCGGCCAACATGCCTTGCAAATTCGAGTGAACCCGCAAGACCTTCCTTCACTCGGAAATAGATTCACCCCTTAATACCGATGCATTAAGTACCACGGCCTCTAAAAGTCTCCCAACCAGAATTACCGGACTAAAAATAACTGTGATTTTCAGGCGAAAGTTTTCCGACAAAAAATAACATTCGTGCACTTAGTATCCTGATCGCCCTCGAAACCTGTGTAACGAGATAACCCTTCGCTAGATGTCATTCTCATCAGGAGAGCCGACATGAAATCAGCACATCTCAAACATCTGGGTGCCGCCACCCTGTTGATGCTCAGTGCTAACGCACAGGTTCACGCCAGTACGCTGTTCCCGTCATTGCCCACCCGAACCATCGGCGTGCAGGTCAAGATCCAGAACTTCACCCCGACCGACGCCGAGCAGATCAAAGCGGCCGGATTCAGCTTTGTGCGCTTCGGCGTCTGGAGCGACAGCCTCGGCGCCAAGGCCTATCAGAAACAGATCAGCGATGCGTTTGCGGCGGCTCGCTCCGCCGGGTTGCCGGTCTTGATGACCGTGCGCGCCACCAAGCCGTTGAGCGGCGACCTGGCGACCGCCGGCGAGGCCTTCGCCAACGCGGTAACCGGGCTTGAGCAAAGCTGGAGCGCGCAACTGGTAGGGATCGAAATCTGGAATGAGCCGGACCTCGACACTTACTGGCCCACTGGGGACTTCAAAAACACCTTCGTGCCGTTCATGACGGCCATGTGCAAGACGCTGCAAGGCAAGCCGCAATCGACGCCCCTGGTGGGATTCGGTTTCGCCCGTCCACCGACGGCCGGCTCCGCCTCGACCGTGGCACTCAACAGCATTCTCGGCACGTATCCCGAGTGCCTGGACGCCATTTCCTATCACCCCTACGGCATGACCGTGACGCAGATCAGCAACGCGCAGACCTTCATCCAGCAAAACTTCCGTCTGCCGGGTGTTATCAGTGAATGGGGCGTCTCGGCGCTCGCTTCAAACGGTGGGCCGGAAGGGCAAGCCAGTAAAATCTCCGCGTTCATCGCCGATGTTAAAAAACTCAACATTCCGCTGACGTCGATTTATGAATGGAAGAACAGCGAATCGGGCAGCAACGACCGGGAGAAGAATTTCGGCCTGCTGACCTCCGACGGCCAGCCGAAACCGGCACAGGCGGCGGTCGCGACTCATTTGAACGCCGATTGAGCGTTACAGCGGGTCGGTTGCTTTGAACCTGTGATCCTTTTTGGCATCGTATTGATCGATAACGCGCCCCGCCTTTCAAACAGCCGTTTTCAGGTTGTTGCCACCGGGGCGCTCGATACGCCGACATGCCCTTGAGTGGCTGTCGGCGCTCGGGTAATGTCACCAGACCCATAGGACAGAGCACGCTCATGACTTCCAAGCTGGAACAACTCAAACAGTTCACCACCGTCGTGGCCGACACCGGCGACTTCGAAGCGATTGCCCGGGTCAAACCGGTCGACGCCACCACCAACCCTTCCCTGCTGCTCAAGGCAGCGGCGATTCCGGCCTACGCCGAACTGCTGAACGCCAGCGTGCGCGACTGCAAGGGCGATGTCGGCTTGGCCAGCGACCGTTTCGGCGTCGCGGTCGGTCAGGAAATCCTTAAAGTGATCCCGGGCCGCATTTCCACTGAAGTGGATGCGCGCCTGTCGTTCGACCAGGACGCGGTGCTCAAGCGCGCCCATCGCCTGATCGAGCTGTATGACAAGGCCGGCGTTGGCCGTGACCGCGTGCTGATCAAGATCGCTTCGACTTGGGAAGGCATCCGCGCCGCCGAGATCCTGGAAAAGGAAGGTATCCAGACCAACCTGACCCTGCTGTTCTCCTTCGCTCAGGCCGCTGCCTGCGCCGATGCCGGCGTGTTCCTGATCTCGCCGTTCGTGGGCCGCATCTACGACTGGTACAAAAAGGCCAACGGCAACGACTACACCGGTGCCGACGATCCGGGCGTACAGTCCGTGACGCGCATCTACAACTACTACAAGGCCAATGACTACAAGACCGTGGTCATGGGTGCGAGCTTCCGCAACCTCAGTCAGATCGAGCAACTGGCCGGCTGCGACCGCCTGACCATCAGCCCGGACCTGATCGAGAAACTGGCGGCCGACACCGGCAAGCTGGAACGCAAACTTGCTCCGGGCCATGCCGGCGAAGCGCGCCTGAGCCTCAACGAAGCGCAATTCCGCTGGTTGTCCAACGAAGACGCGATGGCTACCGAGAAACTGGCCGAAGGCATTCGTCAGTTTGCCCGCGACCAGGAAAAACTCGAGGCGCTGCTGCAAGCCAAGCTGTAATCAGCCGAGCGCAAACGCAAAAAGGGCGAACCCTCACAGGTTCGCCCTTTTTTGTGCCTGGCGGATTGATCGATCAATGCCGCTCGAGGGCATTCACCAGGTCATGGAAGGCTTCGCGGTTGGAGTCGTTCAGGCCCATGAGGATCTTGTGCGCTTCAAGCACCTTGATCCGCACCACCTCTTCCGACTGATCCTGATCCGGCAGATCATCAAGGCATTCCGGGCACGGCACGGGATGATTGACGATATTGAACACCTGCTCGAAACCCATCGACTGCAACAGACGGGTGATGTCCTCGTGGGTGGTGACCACGGTCGGCAGCAGGCCGACCTTCTGCCGCGACAGGATCGACAGCTTGGCCAACAGGCCCAGGGTGGTGCTGTCGATGCTGCGGGTTTCGGTCAAATCGATCACGATCGCGTTGAAATTCAGCGCGGTGAAGATTTTTTCAATAGTCGCATCCAACGCCGAACACAGGGTCAGGCGAACTTCACCGACGAACTTCAGGACGAAGGTGCCGTCCTGCTCGGCGAACTGGATTCTACCGGTACTCATCAAAGATTCCTGCTCAACACCAACAGGGCGATATCATCCGGCATCTCCCCTAGCGTGGCCAATCCAAAAACCTGCCGCAGACCATCCAGGCTGCCGCCCGCCGACTTCACCTTTTGCGGCAAAGCGGCTTCTTTCTCTTTGAGTGTGGGCTCTGGCAAAAGATCCAGAATGCCATCAGACATCAGCGTCAGGCTGAACGTCGGTGGCAGCTCAAGCACGTGGTCTTCGTAGGTGGCTTCGTTGAAAAGCCCCACCGGCAGACCGCGCCCTTCGAGGTAGCGAACACTGTCAGGCGTGTACAACACAGGCAACGGCAGATGGCCGCCGATGCTATAGGTCAACAAACCGGTCTCCTCGTCGATGACTCCACCGACCATTGTGACGTGTTTACCCAGCTTACAACTGATCAGCCCCCGGTTGATATGACCGAGGACTTCCGAAGGCTTGAATTCCGGCAGCGTGCCGTTGCGCTTGGATTCGAACAGCAAGCGCGTGGTCATGAACTTCAACAATACGGTGACGAACGCCGAAGAAGCACCGTGACCGGAAACGTCCGCCAAGTAGAACGCCACCCGGCGCTCGTCGACCCGAAAGTAGTCGACAAAATCACCCGACAGGTACAGCGACGGGATGATCTGGTGCGCGAACCTGAACTCGTCGATGGCCCACGGACTTTCCGGCAACATGTTCATCTGCACCTGGCGACCGGCGTTCTGGTCCTCCTGGAGCAGGTTCAGGCTGGCTTCGAGTTCGCGGTTGGCCTTTTCCAGTTTCTCGCGGTAGCGCTGGTTTTCCAGCAGCAGGCGCGCACGATCCAGGGCCCGGCGCACGGAATGCTCGAGCACGGCCAGATCTTCGAGAGGCTTGATCAGGTAATCCGCCGCGCCCAGTCGCAGGGCCTCGACCGCGTCGTTCATCACGCCGGCGCCCGAGACCACGATCACCGGAGTCTGCGGTGACCGCTCAGTGACCTGACGGATGAGTTCGAGACCGCCCATCTGCGGCATGCGCAGATCGCAGATGACCAAGTCGGGCGTGTCTTGCTCGAATACCTGAAGACCCTGCTGGCCGTTACTGGCCTGCAAGACGCTGAAACCACTGTCTTCCAAATAGGCCGCGAGGCTCGCGCGCACTACTTCGTCATCATCGATTATCAGCAGCGTGGCACTGGTTTTTGGCATGTGGGCAAACGGCGCCAGAATTAGGTTGGCGTAGCAGGCGGGGCAACGGCCCGGCACAGACTACTGGATTCGCTTTCTAGCCTCTCTGCTGCACCGCTTCGGAGCGTTCGTCCCGCACACGGTTGCACCAGAGGTGCCCTTCTAAGGCGCAGACGGTACTCCCATCCTTCGAGCGTTTCAAGCATGCGCCGATGGTCGCTTGGAGACTTTGTTTGTCAAATCACTCGCAGTTATAAGAACGGCTTCAACCGTAACCCAATCATTGGACGCACCCACAAAAAAGGCGACCTCGCGGTCGCCCTTTCATATCGATCAATCGAGATCAGAAATCGTCTTCAACCTGCCCGTCCTTGACCTTGAACTCGCGGTTCTGCAGGTAGGCGTTGCGGATGAAGGTGTACTTGTCGCCGCTGATCAGCT
Organism: Pseudomonas glycinae; assembly: GCF_001594225.2. Lineage (GTDB taxonomy): Bacteria > Pseudomonadota > Gammaproteobacteria > Pseudomonadales > Pseudomonadaceae > Aquipseudomonas > Aquipseudomonas glycinae. The sequence goes on along the minus strand of NZ_CP014205.2, from coordinate 3,122,442 downwards.
TCTCGCTCGACAGCAGGCTGGCGCGGGTATCAACGATGTTCAGGCCGAAAATCGAGTTACGCACCGGCACATCGTTGATGTAGCGGTACGGGCCGGTGAAGCTGTCGACGTACTTGGACGGCGCGTCGCGCAGGGTGCTCGGGCCCATCAGCGGCAGCATCACGTAAGGACCGCTGCCGACGCCCCAGTAGCCGAGGGTCTGGCCGAAGTCTTCGTCGCTGCGGTTCAGGCCCATTTTGGTGCCGACGTCGAAGAATCCGAGCAGGCCGAAGGTGGTGTTGAAGATCAGGCGCGCGGTGTCGACGCCGGCCGCAGCCGGTTTGGCCTGAAGAATGTTGTTCGCCAGGTTGGTGACATCACCGACGTTGCGGAACATGTTGTGGATGCCGTCTTCCAGGAATTGCGGAGTAACAAATTCGTAGCCCTGCGCCAGCGGCTTCAGCGCATAGGTGTCGACGAAATCGTTGAACTGGAAGATCGGACGGTTGACGCTTTCCCAAGGGTCTTCTTCCGTTGCGGCTTGAGCGGCGAACGGCACCAGCATCACGCTGGCACATACACAAAGCTGAGCAAGAGGATGGCTCCAGCGCATAGAAAACTCCTTGGATAGTACGGACGCAGCACCTGGGCCGCGGCGATTAGTGCGTCAGTATAAGACGGAAACGGCACTTTAGGCAGTTCCCCCGGTGAAACCCTCTGTAGGACGTTTCGTCACTGGCCTGTCATGCAACTGTCACCGATGTTGCCTAGCCTGATCGCTATTTCAGGGACGTTTTCCATGCCTCAAGCCGAAGCCTTGCCCCTCGCGGCACCGACGCTGACCGCCGTGCTGTTCGGACTCAGCGGCTGTCTGGTGGACTTCGGCGCCCGCGCCCGTCATCACACCAGCGTCGGCCCGGAACACGCCGACGTCACACCCGGCGCCCTGGACAGCCTGCGCAGCCTGCAGCGCCAGCAAATTCCCTGCGCCTGGCTGGATGAGTTGTCTGCAAGCTTCACTCAAGTGCTGTCATCCACACTGCCTGACTGGATCAAACCGTCGCAACATTCGGCAACAATCAATCCATGGCCGGCGCCAAACGCCTGCTGGCAAGCGCTGATGGGCTTGAATGTCGGTCGCCTCGACGGTTGCGTATTGGTCAGCGGCGAACCGCGCCTGCTGCAATCGGGCCTGAATGCCGGGTTGTGGACCATCGGCCTGGCGTCCTGCGGTTCACTGTGCGGCCTGGCGCCAAGCGAATGGCAGGCCCTGAGCCAGAAGGAGCGCGAACAGCTGCGCGGCAAGGCGACGGTGCAGCTGTTCGGCCTGGGCGTGCACTCGGTGATCGATCATCTGGGCGAACTCGACACTTGTCTGGCGGACATCAACCTGCGCCGCCTCAAAGGCGAAAAGCCCTGACCGGGATCATGCAGGTTGGCCAAGAGTGGATTAGTCTTAAGGAGAGCCATAGACCTTTGGCGCACGGCTGCGGTCTATGCCAGTGCCTCTCGATAAAAGGAAACAACCATGCCCGCTCAAGAACTGCAGAAACAGCTCAATGCCCTGCGCGAGCAACTGGATCAAAATCCTCCGCTGACCGAAGCCGAGCGCGCTGATCTACATGCCCTGATGAAACAGATCGAACTGGAACTTGAACTGGAAACCAAAACCAAGGACTCCAACATTGCCGATGGTGTGAACCTGGCCGTTGAGCGCTTTGAAGTTGATCACCCCACCATCGCCGGCACACTGCGCAACATCATGAATTCCCTGGTCAGCATGGGCATCTGAAACCCGCGAATACAAAAAAGCCCTGCCATCACTGGCAGGGCTTTTTCATGTCCGCGAGGCGGGTTACTGACGAACCAGACGGTGGTTCGGCAGTTGCACGCTTTCAGTGCTGCGGTACGGGTTGATGTCCAGCCCGCCCCGGCGCACGTAACGCGCGAACACTGTGAGTTTTTCCGGCTTCAGCAGGCGCTGCAGGTCGAGGAAGATCCGCTCCACGCACTGCTCGTGGAAGTCCGAGTGCTGACGGAAGCTGACGATGTACTCCAGCAAACTGGCGTGATCCAGCGCCGCGCCACGGTATTCCACCACCACGCTGCCCCAGTCCGGCTGACTGGTCACCGGGCAGTTGGATTTGAGCAGATGGCTGTGCACGCTCTCCTCCACCACCCGCGAATCGTCGCAGCGCAGCAGCTCAGGACGCGGGTGTTCGTAGTTGCTGACGCTGATATCCAGATCGTCGATGCACACGCCCGGCAGCGCCACAACGCCTTCGGCTTCGACGTCTTTCAGGCTGCGTACGCGCACGCCCACCGGTTTGCCGGCAGCAGCGGACAAATCCTTGACCAGCGTCGCCTCCAGGCTCGCGGTGTCGGCGAACGGCGTCTGGTTCAGCGAGTTCAAGTACAGCTTGAACGACTTGGATTCGATGATGTTCGGCGAATCCGCCGGAATGCTGAATTCACCGATCGCCACCACCGGTTTACCCGACGGCAGCAGCCACGACAGTTCGAAGCAGTTCCAGACATCCACGCCTTTATACGGCAGGGTCTCGGCGGTCAGGCCCAATTCGGCCCATTTCGCGGTGCGCGGGATCGGGAACAGCAGGGACGGCGTGTACGTGGCGATGTATTCGCTGGATTTGCCCAGCGGCGAATGTTCGGCTGCGGGATGCATGGCGGAAACCTGACTGAAGAATCAGCGGATTCTACCAGTCTTTGCTTCCGCCTTTGAGTGCTTACTGACTGACAGTCAGTTTGCCGACCATTCCGGCCTGGTAATGCCCGGGAATATTGCAGGCAAACTCCAGGTTCACCGCTTTGCTGAAGGTCCAGGTCAACTCGGCGGTCTTGCCCGGTTCCACCAGCACGCTGTTGGGGTCGTCATGCTTCATGCCATGCCCCATCGAGCCGTGATCCATGCCCGCCATGTCGTGGGACATTTCCTTCATGCCGGTCGGCGTCAGCACGCCGCTTTGCTGCATCTGCAACATTTCCTGCTGATGTTTTGCATGCATCGTTGCGTCGCCGAGGTTGAATTCGTGCAACAACTGGCCTTTATTCACCAGCACAAAACGAACGGTCTCACCGGCCTTGATCTCGATCGCCTTCGGATCGAAGCTCATGTCGCCCATCACCACTTCAATGCTGCGGGTGGCCTTGGCCGCCGGGGCCGGCTGGCCGAAGTCATAGGTGTGCGCCGGCGACGCCCACAGCGGCGAACTCAGCGCCAGCAGACACGCGGCAAGGGCCAGACGGTTGCGCAAAAACATAGTCGTACTCCAATAAATCAAGGTTCAGCCTGTGGGAAACTCTAGCCCGCCTGCGCTGGCAGCGAACTGACAGAGAGATTACAACTTTGTCAGTTTGGCGCTCACCGCGTGAGCCCACGGTATAACGTCCTCGTTCCCGCTACCCGAGTTGCCCATGAAACTGCTGATCGTCGAAGACCAACCCAAAACCGGCCAGTACCTGCGCCAGGGCCTGACCGAGGCCGGTTTCAACACCGAACTGGTGGCCGACGGCACCACCGGCCAGCAATTGGCGTTGAGTGGCGACTATGCGCTGCTGATCCTCGATGTGATGCTGCCCGGACGCAATGGCTGGCAGATCCTGCAAGCGGTGCGCAGCGCCGGCCTGGAAACGCCGATCCTGTTTTTGACCGCCAAGGACACCGTGGAAGATAGGGTTCACGGCCTCGAACTGGGCGCCGACGACTACCTGGTCAAACCGTTCGCTTTCTCCGAACTGCTGGCGCGGGTGCGCAGCCTGTTACGCCGCGGCAGTTCCACGCCCCAGGAAACCAGCCTGCGCCTGGCCGATCTGAGCCTGGACCTGATCCGCCGCCGGGTCGAACGCAACGGTCAACGTATCGACCTCACCGCCAAGGAGTTCGCCTTGCTGGAAATGCTCCTGCGCCGCCAGGGCGAAGTGTTGCCTAAATCGCTGATCGCCTCGCAGGTCTGGGACATGAACTTCGACAGCGATACCAATGTGATCGAAGTGGCGATTCGCCGACTGCGCCTGAAGATCGATGACGACTTCCCCAACAAACTGATTCACACCGTGCGCGGCATGGGCTACGTCCTTGAAGAGCGTGCCGACTGATGCGCCGATTGTCCTTGAGCGGTCGGCTGGCGCTGCTGTTCGCCGGCTGCACCGCAGTGGTTTCGCTGGTGGCCGGGGTTGTTTTCAATCGGGCCAGCGAGGGCCACTTCATCGAGCTCGACCAGCAACTGCTCGAAGGAAAACTGCTCAGCGTGCGTCAGACGCTGCGCAGCGGTAGCGACGCCGCGCACATCACCGATGAATTGAGCCAACAGGGCGATGTTTCGTTGCGTATCAGCAGCTCTGAGGGGCAGCGCTGGTTCGGCCGCTCGTTGCATGCCCCGGTGAACCTGCCGCAACAGCCCGGCCTGGCCACCATCAGCGACAACGGCACCGACTATCGCCTGCTCAACGCTGCGCTTGAACCGGGAAAACCCGATTCCCCGCAATTGACCTTGCTGCTGGACATCACCCACCACCAGCACTTCCTGCAACGCATGCAGCATCTGATCTGGCTGACCGTCGGCCTCTCGGCGCTGGCTACCGCGCTGCTCGGTGCCTGGGCCGCCCGCAGCGGTCTTCGCCCGCTACGACGAATGAGTGCGGTCGCCCGTGGGATTTCGGCGCAATCGCTGAATGCCCGACTGCCGGAAGCCCGAATGCCCGCAGAACTCACGGAATTGGCCCACAGCTTCAACGCCATGCTCGGACGTCTCGATGACTCCTTTCAGCGGCTGTCAGCGTTTTCTGCTGACATCGCCCATGAACTGCGCACCCCATTGTCGAACCTGCTGACCCACACTCAGGTCACTCTCACCCGCCCTCGTCCCCTCGAAGACTATCGCGAGGCACTGCACAGCAACCTGGAAGAGCTGCAATGGATGGCGCAGTTGATAAACGACATGCTTTATCTGGCCAAGGCTGACCACGGCTTGCTGATGCCCAAGCGTGAACCGCTGGAGCTGGCGGAAGAAGCCGATGCGTTGCTGGAGTTTTTTGCGCCGCTGGCCGAAGACGCCAAGGTCAGCCTGAGCCGTGACGGTGCGGGGCGGTTCGAGGGGGATCGCGCGATGTTGCGTCGGGCGCTGTCGAATCTGCTGGATAACGCGTTGCGCTTTACCCCTGCTAACGGCGAAGTGCGCGTGCAGGTGGCCGAGCAGGCGAAATCCTTGAGGGTGTCCGTGGAGAACAGTGGTGAAGGGATTTCTGCGCAGTTGTTGCCGCGTTTGTTCGACCGCTTCTACCGGGCGGATCCGGCGCGCCAGGAAGGCAGCAGCGAGCATGCGGGATTGGGACTGGCGATTACTCAGTCGATCATCCGGGCCCATGGCGGGCAGATTCATTGCGAATCGGCTCAGGGCTGGACGCGGTTTGTGATTGAGTTGCCTCGAAGCTGATCGTTCCCACGCTCTGCGTGGGAACGAGCATCAGGATGCTTAGGAATAACGCAACGCGTGCGCCGGTTCGATCTTCGCCGCCCGCCACGCCGGGTAAACGGTGGCCAGGAAGCTGAGGATGAAGCCCGCCGAGCAGATCAGCAGCACGTCGCCGCCCTGCAATTCCGATGGCAGGTTGCTGACGAAATACACGTCCGAACTGAAGATGTGCTGCCCGGTCACTCGCTCCACCCAGCCCACCATCTCACTGACATTCAGCGCGGCAATCACGCCCAGCACGCCACCAATGATGGTGCCGACGATGCCGATCACCGTGCCCTGCACCATGAAGATCGCCATGATCTGCCGTGGTGTGGCGCCGATAGTGCGCAGGATCGCAATGTCCGCGCCCTTGTCGTTCACCACCATGATCAGGGTCGCGATGATGTTGAACGCCGCCACCGCGACGATCATCAACAGCAACAAGCCGATCATGGTTTTTTCCATCTTCATCGCGCTGAACAGGCTGCCCTGGGTGTGGGTCCAGTCGTCCGCCTTGAAGTCGGCGCCTAATCCGGTGGCAATGTCCGACGAAACCTTCGGCGCGGCGTACAGATCCTTCACCGCCAGACGCACGCTCTGCACCTGATTCGGCTCCCAGTGCTGCATGGTCGCGGCGTCGGAGACGTGGATCAGGCCCATGGAACCGTCGAGTTCGGCTCCGACCTTGAACACGCCGACCACGTTCAGACGCTGCATGCGCGGGGTGATGCCGCCCGGTGCGGTGCTGACTTCCGGCACGATCAGGGTGATCTTGTCACCGACATTGAGACGGAAACGCCGGGCGGTGATTTCACCCAGCACTACGCCGAATTCACCCGGTTTCAAGGCATCGAGACGGCCCTGAACGATGTGCTGGGCAACGATCGACACCTTGCCTTCCTGGGCCGGATCGACGCCGCTGATCTGGATCGGCTGCATCATGCCCTTGTAGGACAGCATGCCTTCCATCTCGGTGAACGGCACGGCGGCCGTCACTTCCGGGTTCTTCATCGCGGCGGCGGCCACTGGCTGCCAGTCGTCGATCGGCTTGACGCCGACGATGGTCGCGTGCGGCACCATGCCGAGGATGCGCGAGCTCATTTCACGCTGGAAGCCGTTCATCACCGACAGCACCACGATCATTGCCAGCACGCCGAGGGCGAGGCCGATCATCGAGGTCATCGAAATGAACGAAACAAAGCGATTGCGGCGCTTGGCGCGGGTATAGCGCGTGCCGATAAAGATCGATAACGGTCTGAACATTCGCTGGGGCACCGTATAAAAATAAAAGACCCGATGCCTTTTCAGGCACCGGGTTTCAAGCCGTCAGATGGGGGTCAGGCAACCTTCCTGCAGCTGCAGGACGCGGTCCATCTGGCGAGCCAGGTTCATGTCGTGAGTCACTACCAGAAACGCCGTGCGCATCGAAGTGCTGAGTTCCAGCATCAGATCCTGAATGCCTTCGGCGGTATGAGAGTCGAGGTTGCCGGTCGGCTCGTCGAGCATCACCAGCCCTGGATTGTTCACCAGCGCACGGGCGATGGCCACACGCTGGCGTTCGCCACCGGACAGCTCCGCCGGCTTGTGTTCCAGGCGATGGCCCAGACCGACCCGTTCCAGCAACGCCGTGGCACGCTGACGGGCTTCCGGGATCGCGGTCTTGCCGATCAGCAGCGGCATGCAGACGTTTTCCAGCGCGGTGAATTCCGGCAGCAGGTGATGGAACTGGTACACGAACCCGAGGGCGCGGTTACGCAGCAGGCCACGCTTCTTCTCGCTCAGCGCCGACAGCTCTTCACCATCGAGCCAGACACCGCCCTTGGTCGGCGTGTCGAGACCGCCCAGCAGGTTGAGCAAGGTACTTTTGCCCGAACCGGATTTGCCGACGATCGCCACCCGCTCGCCTGGATGCAGTTCCAGTTGCAGGTTGGCCAGCACTTCCACCGACTCCGGGCCTTCCTCGTAGGATTTGCCCAGGTTGCGGCAGCTCAAGATTGCTTTTTCACTCATGCCCGACTCACTCATAACGTAGCGCCTCCGCCGGCTGGGTGCGCGCGGCACGCCAGGCTGGATACAGGGTGGCGAGGAAACTCAGGACCAACGCAGCGGCGCAGACCATGACCACGTCCTGGCTCTGCACCTGCGACGGCAGGTAATCGATGAAATACACGTCGGCGTTGAGGAATTTGTGTCCGATCACGCCTTCGAGGGCCGAAATCGCGGCGCTGACGTTGAGCGCGGCGAAGATCCCGACCACGGCGCCGATGGCCGTGCCGACCACGCCGATCACCGTGCCCTGCACCATGAACGTGCGCATGATCGTGCCCGGTGTGGCGCCCAGTGTGCGCAGAATGGCGATGTCGCCCTTCTTGTCGTTCACCACCATCACCAGCGTGGAAATGATGTTGAACGCCGCCACGGCGACGATCAGCAGCAACAGCAGGCCGATCATGGCTTTTTCCATGCGGATCGCCTGATACAGGTTGCCGTGGGTACGGGTCCAGTCGCGGGCGTAGTAACGGTCCTCGCCGAGGCGCTGGGCGATGTTCCACGCTTCACGCGGCGCCTGGAACAGATCGTCGAACTTGAGGCGCAGACCCTGTACCTGATCAGGCTTCCAGCGGTGCATCTTCGCCAGATCCTGCAGGTTGGTGACGCCCAGATAGCCGTCCAGTTCGCCAGCGCCGACATGGAAGATGCCGACCACAGTGAAGCGCTTCATGCGCGGGAACATCCCCGCCGGGGTCACGCTGACTTCCGGTGCGACGAAGGTGATCTTGTCACCGATGCCTACGCCGAGCTTGGTCGCGGCCTTGTCGCCGATCACGATGCCGAAGCTGCCCGGCGTCAGGTCGTCGAGTTTGCCCTGCTTCATGAAGTTGTCGATGATCGAGACATTGCGCTCCAGCGCAGGGTCGATGGCATTGAGCAACACCTTGGACACCTGGCCGTTGTTGGTCAGCAACCCCTGCATCTGGGTGAAAGGCGCGACGGCCGCCACCTGCGGGTTCTGCTTGACCTTGGCGGCCAGGCTCGGCCAGTCGTTGATGGCCTCACCGGACTCGATGGTCGCGTGGGGCACCATGCCCAGCACGCGGGTGCGCATCTCATGATCGAAGCCGTTCATCACCGACAGCACCACGATCATCACGACCACGCCAAGGGCGAGCCCGATCATCGAAGTCAGGGAAATGAATGACACAAAATGATTGCGACGTTTTGCACGGGTATAACGCGTGCCGATAAATACGAAGAGAGGTCTGAACATGTCGGGGCTTGTTCGGAGGGAAAAGGAACGTCCTTGTGGCGGGGGTCGATAACCAGCTTTACACTCAGACCACCGCCGCTACCATGGGTTCGCCATGTCGACATTAGATGAAGAAGATCGCCGCGAATACTACCGTATCGAGGACATGATCGCACTGGAAATTCGGCCCCTGTCCGCTCCCGAAGCCGCAGGCCAGGAAGTGTTGCAGGATGCTTCTCCACTGTTCAACCTGCTCAGCGAACTGCACCTGAGCGAATTCGAGTCGCAGCACCTGCTGCGCCAGATCAGTGAGCGCGACCGCGCCATCGCGGCGTTCCTGAAATCCCAGAACAAACGCATCGACCTGCTCAGCCAGGTGGTCGCCCTGACCGTGCTCGGCCATATCGGCGAGCCGCAACCGGTGATCATCTCCGAGGGCGGCATCGACTTTCAGCACCCGACGCCGATTGCCACCGGTGCGCACCTGTCGGTGAAACTGGTGCTGATGCCCCAGGCCCTCGGCCTGTTGTTGCGCGCCCGCGTGACCCATTGCGACCGCAAGGGCGACGGCTACGACGTCGGCACCGAGTTCGAGCACCTGACCGACGCCCAGCGCCAGTTGCTCGCCCGCTATATCTTGCAGAAGCAGGCCCAGGAACGACGTCTGGCCCGCGAACAGAACGAATCAGGCATCTAAATTAAGGAAGAACCGTGACCCTTATCTACGGCCACCGCGGCGCCAAGGGCGAAGCACCGGAAAACACCCTGAGCAGCTTTCAGGAATGTCTCAAGCACGGCGTACGCCGTTGCGAGCTGGACCTGCACCTGTCCAAGGACGGCGAGTTGATGGTCATCCACGACCCGACCCTCAAGCGCACCACCGACCGGCGCGGCAAGGTAGTCGAGCACACCGCCGCCGAGCTGGTGACCTACGATGCGCGCAAGGGCGGTCCGGGCTGGATCAAGCCGTGCCCGATTCCGACGCTGGAAGAACTGTTCGAAAAGTGTGATTTCGAGCACTGGCAGCTGGAAGTCAAAAGCGCTTCGCGCACCCGCGCCGCGACCACCGTGCTGGCGATCCGTGAAATGGCGGTCAGGCACGGACTGCTCGACAAGGTGACGATCACCTCGAGTTCGCGGGAAGTGTTGAAGGCTGCACTGGATCTGGTGCCCGACGTATCACGCGGCCTGGTGGCCGAGTACGCCTGGCTCGACCCGTTGAAGGTCGCACAGAGTTACGGTTGCGAGATTCTGGCGTTGAACTGGACGCTGTGTACGCCGGAACGCCTGCAAAAGGCGCAGCGTCAGGGGCTGCATGTGTCGGTGTGGACCGTCAACGAGCCTGCGCTGATGCGCAGACTCGCCGACTTCGGCGTTGACAGCCTGATTACAGACTTTCCCGGTTTGGCCACTGCCACCCTCGGGAATGGCTGAAATCGGTCTCCCCGGCCGGCTCAGGCCACCGGCCGGAGCCCGTCAAAAAAGCCGGTTGAGGCCGTCGTACGCCGCTACCCGATAGGCTTCGGCCATGGTCGGGTAGTTGAACGTCGTGTTGACGAAGTACTTCAGGGTGTTCAGTTCGCCCGGCTGGTTCATGATCGCCTGACCGATGTGCACGATCTCCGACGCCTGATAACCGAAGCAGTGAACGCCCAGCACTTCCAGGGTTTCACGGTGGAACAGAATCTTCAGCATGCCTTGCGGCTCGCCGGCGATCTGTGCACGCGCCATGCTCTTGAAGAACGCCTTGCCCACTTCGTACGGCACTTTGGCCTGGGTGAGCTCCTGCTCGTTCTTGCCGATCGAGCTGATCTCCGGAATGGTATAGATGCCGGTCGGCACGTCATTCACGAAACGCCAGCTTCCATTGTCGACGATGCTGCCGGCGGCCGAACGGCCCTGGTCGTGGGCGGCACTGGCCAGGCTCGGCCAGCCGATCACGTCACCGGCGCCATAGATGTTCTGCACACAGGTGCGGTAGTTCTCGTCGACTTCGATCTGGCCACGGCTGTTGACCTTGACCCCGATGTTTTCCAGACCCAACTGGTCGGTGTTACCGGTACGACCGTTGCACCAGAGCAAGGCGTCGGCCTTGATCTTCTTGCCGGACTTCAAGTGCAGGATCACGCCGTTGTCCACGCCTTCGACGCGGTCATATTCTTCGTTGTGACGCACGGTGATGTTGTTGTTGCTGAAGTGGTAGCTCAACGCCTGGGAAATTTCCGAGTCGAGGAAGCTCAGCAACTGACCGCGGTTGTCCACCAGTTCGACCAGCACGCCCAGACCGCTGAAGATCGAGGCGTATTCACAGCCAATCACGCCGGCGCCGTAAACGATCAGTTTGCGCGGGGTGTGGCCGAGGCTGAGGATGGTGTCGCTATCGTAGATACGCGGGTGGTGGAAATCGATGTCCGCCGGGCGATAAGGACGCGAACCGGTGGCGATGATGATGTGCTTGGCCACCAGTTTCTCGACCACGCCGTTGGCGCAGACCACTTCGATGGTTTGCTCGTCGGCGAAGCTGCCGGTGCCGAAGAACACGTCGACGCGGTTACGGGCGTAGTAGCCGGTACGCGAAGCGACTTGCTTGGAGATGACTTTCTCGGCGCTTTTCAACACGTCCGGAAAGGAGAACCAGCGCGGCTCGCCGATCGCCCGGAACATCGGGTTGGTGTTGAACTGCATGATCTGCCGCACCGAATGACGCAGGGCCTTGGACGGGATGGTGCCCAGGTGGGTGCAGTTGCCGCCGACCTGGCGACGGCTGTCGACCATCGCCACCTTGCGCCCTGCTTTGGCGGCGTTCATTGCCGCGCCTTCTCCCGCCGGGCCGGAACCCAGCACCACCACGTCGTAGTTGTAGACAGCCATGCGTACTCCTCAGAACAGGCCGCGGTGCCAGCAGCACCGGCGGCTAAATCACGCCGAACGACGGCGCGAAGGAACAATTGGGGGCCAGTAGAAAACCCGGACACAGTCTATAGAAGCGTCAACGCCGCGCACATTAACCCTTGGTCGCGTCGTAGGCTACTTTTGCCTGCACTACAACGCCAGCTTTCGTACTGTTCTCAGTCAACTTTTGCGCCACTGAGCCGTTCGAAAGCGTGACTGGTGCGTGTGACGAAACCTGTATCGGCACGAATCACAAAGAATGCACCAATGTCGTGTTTTTCGGCATAGTCCCAGGCCTTTTCAGGCCCGAGAATCAGCAACAGAGTCGATAGTCCATCGGCCATCAGCGCTGAAGGATGAATCACCGTGACCGACGCCAGGTCATGTAGGACGGGCGCACCGCTCCGGGCATCGAAGGTGTGGGAATAGCGCCGGCCATCCTGCTGAAAATAGTTGCGGTAGTCACCGGAGGTGGACAGGCCGTAGCCATCCACATTAATGACGCGCTCTGCCACCTGCTGATCGTCTTGCGGTTCTTCCAGAGCGATACGCCACGGCGAACCATCAAGCTTCTTGCCGGACGCCTTGAGCTCGCCGGTGGCTTCCGCGAGATAGTCATGGATGCCCAGAGCCTCGAGCCGCGCAGCAATGGTGTCGACCGCGTAACCGGCGGCGATGCTGTTGAAATCCACCTCGACCGCCGCATCCTTGCACAACCGGTCGCCGTCGATGTGCAGGTGTTGATGACCGACTCGCTGGCGCACTTCGGCCAGCGCCGCCGCATCCGGGACTTTTTCTTCACGCCCTTGCGGGCCGAATCCCCATAGATTCATCAGCGGCTCAACCGTGAGGTCGTAGGAGCCTTCGCTTTGTTGCGACAGCTGCTCGCCCACGCGGATCAATTCAAGGATCGGTGCGGGCATGATCTGACAGCGATCAGCCGGCAATGCATTGAAGCGCGAGATATCGGAGTCTGCGCGGTAAGTCGACATCTGCCGGTCGACGTCCGCGAGGATTTTTTCCACTTCGACACGCACCTCCTGCGGCGCAGGCAGATTGGCGTGGCGCACGTACTTGATCGAATAGGTGCTGCCCATCGTCGGGCCGCCGAAAGTCTCCAGGGAATCACCGTTGCCGCAGCCGGACAAAAAAACGCTCAGCAGCACGAGAATCCCCCACCGTCCAGTTAACAATTCTTCATCTCCCCGCAAAACCGCGCCGGCCATTATGGGCTACGAGCGCAACGCTTTCTTACAAGATTTAGAGCGAGTACCTACCCATGTCCTCCACGACCGGCAAAGGCAAGGCGATTTTTCGCGTTGTCAGCGGCAACTTTCTCGAGATGTTCGACTTCATGGTCTACGGCTTCTACGCCACGGCCATTGCCAAGACCTTCTTCCCCACCGACAGCGCCTTCGCATCCCTGATGCTTTCTCTGGCCACTTTCGGCGCCGGCTTCCTGATGCGTCCGTTGGGGGCGATTTTTCTCGGTGCCTATATCGACCGTCATGGCCGCCGCCAGGGCTTGATCATCACGCTGGCCCTGATGGCGGCCGGCACCGTGCTGATTGCCTGCGTGCCGGGCTACGCCACCCTTGGGGTTGCCGCGCCACTGATCGTGCTGTTCGGCCGCTTGCTGCAAGGCTTCTCGGCCGGTGTGGAACTGGGCGGCGTGTCGGTGTATCTGGCGGAAATCGCCACGCCGGGCCGCAAGGGCTTTTTTGTCAGCTGGCAGTCCGCCAGCCAGCAAGCCGCCGTGGTGTTCGCCGGCCTGCTCGGTGTCGGCCTCAACCATTGGCTGAGCCCCGAGCAGATGGGCGAATGGGGCTGGCGTGTGCCGTTCCTGATCGGCTGCATGATCGTCCCGGTGATTTTCGTCATCCGCCGATCGCTGGAAGAAACACCGGAGTTCCAGGCGCGTAAACATCGCCCTACCCTGCAGGAAATCGTCCGCTCGATCGGTCAGAACTTTGGCATCGTCATCGCCGGCATGGCGCTGGTGGTCATGACGACGGTGTCGTTCTACCTGATCACTGCCTACACACCGACCTTCGGCAAGGCGGAATTGCACCTGTCGGACTTCGATGCGTTGCTGGTGACTGTGTGCATCGGCCTGTCGAACTTCTTCTGGTTGCCGGTGATGGGCGCAGTGTCCGACAAGGTCGGGCGTAAACCCCTACTGTTGGCGGCGACGATTCTGGCGATCCTGACCGCTTATCCGGCGCTGTCGTGGCTGGTGGCGAACCCGAGCTTCAGCCATTTGCTGATCGTCGAATTGTGGCTGTCGTTCCTGTACGGCTCGTACAACGGGGCAATGGTGGTGGCGCTCACCGAGATCATGCCGGTAGAAGTTCGTACGACCGGATTCTCGCTGGCCTACAGCCTGGCGACCGCAACCTTCGGTGGCTTTACGCCGGCGGCCTGCACTTATCTGATCCACGTGCTGGACAACAAGGCGACACCGGGGATCTGGCTCAGCGGCGCAGCCGTGTTGGGCCTGATCGCCACGCTGGTGCTGTTCCGTGGCAACAGGCACGAACTGCGCACGGCACAAGCCGCTATTCCCCGCTAAGGCAAATCGCGCACAAACAAAAACGCCCCGACCAGAGTCGGGGCGTTTTCATTTGCAGCTAAGGCTTAGCGCGGGAACGCTGGCGGGTTTACACCGGCCATGTCTTCCATTACGCGAACCACCTGGCAGCTGTAACCGAACTCGTTGTCGTACCAGACGTACAGAACAACGCGGTTGTCCTGAACGATGGTCGCTTCAGCGTCGACCACACCGGCGTGACGCGAGCCCACGAAGTCGGTCGAAACCACTTCCTGCGAATTGACGAAGTCGATTTGCTTGTGCAGATCGGAGTGCAGCGCCATGTAGCGCAGGTACTCGTTCATCTCTTCACGGGTGGCGGCTTTCTCGAGGTTCAGGTTGAGAATGGCCATCGACACGTTCGGCGTCGGAACACGGATCGCGTTACCGGTCAGCTTGCCGGCCAGCTCAGGCAGGGCCTTGGCAGCAGCGGTGGCAGCACCGGTCTCGGTGATGACCATGTTCAGCGCGGCGCTACGGCCACGGCGATCGCCCTTGTGGAAGTTGTCGATCAGGTTCTGGTCGTTGGTGTACGAGTGAACGGTTTCGACGTGACCGTTGATGATGCCGAACTTGTCATTCACGGCTTTCAGCACCGGCACAATGGCATTGGTGGTGCAGGAAGCGGCGGACACGATCTTGTCGTCAGCAGTGATTTCGTTGTGGTTGATACCGTGAACGATGTTCTTCAGCTTGCCCTTGCCAGGCGCGGTCAGAACAACGCGGTCGATACCCGGGCACGCCAGGTGCTGACCCAGACCATCGGCATCACGCCATACACCGGTGTTGTCCACCAGCAGCGCATCTTTGATGCCGTACTGGGTGTAATCCACTTCGGTAGGGTTCTTCGCGTAGATAACCTGGATCAGGTTGCCGTTGGCGGTGATGGTGTTGTTTTCTTCATCGATGGTGATTGTGCCGTTGAACGAACCATGTACCGAATCGCGACGCAGCAGGCTGGCACGCTTCGTCAGGTCGTTTTCGGCGCCCTTGCGCACCACGATGGCACGCAGACGCAGGCCGTCGCCGCCACCGGTTTTCTCGATCAGGATACGCGCCAGCAGACGGCCGATACGACCGAAGCCGTACAGTACAACGTCGGTGCCTTTGCGTGCCGAAGCGTTTTGCTGGCCAACCACGTCAGCCATTTCTTCGCGAACGAATTGCTCGGCGGTGCGGCCGTTGCCTTCGTTGCGGAATTTGTACGCCAGTTTGCCCAGATCTACCGAGGCCGCGCCGAGCTTGAGCTCGCTCATGGCCTTGAGCAGTGGGAATGTTTCGTGGACGGAGAGTTCGCTGTCGTCGGCAGAACGGTGGCGAGCAAAGCGGTGAGCTTTGAGAATCGCGATGACAGACTGGTTGATCAGGCTGCGGCCATAGATCGAGCTCACCACGTTGTTGTTGCGGTAGAGCTGACCGATAAGCGGAATCATCGCTTCTGCGAGTGCTTCACGGTCGATCCATTCACCAAGACACTGGTCGGGCTTCTGAGTCACGGTAACCTTCCACATGTAGGGGCAGAAAAAAGGGGCTACATTATGCCGCCGAGAACCTCTTGTAGCAATGCGCGCTTGTCGCGCAATCGGTAACAAAAATCCGTCCAAAAAAATAACGCTCTCCGCCAGCCCAGTAAAACCGGGGCTTCCAGCGCAGTCAGTTTTTCGACGACTGTTAGACGATGTCTGTAACCCTCCGTAACACCACCGACTTTTGGCACTACATAACCGTAAAAAAAGCGCTGGTTTTTATGGTTACCACTACATTTTTCTCAAACAGCGCAGATAGACGCATCCCGCAACTGACAGGCGGCACCGGACGCCGCTACAATTACCGACTTTGTCGCAACGCCTGGAGCTCAACCTTCCGTGCCTGTTCTGCGTCTACCGCTTCTCCCTGCCGCGGCAGGTAAACAGCACTGGGGCAACCTCCCCGGTGCCGCCCTGAGCCTGGCGATTGCCGAGGCCGCCAGCGCTGCCAAGCGCTTCACGCTGCTTTTGACTGCCGACAGCCAGAGTGCCGAACGGCTGGAGCAGGAGCTGAGTTTCTTCGCCCCGGATTTGCCGGTGCTGCATTTCCCGGACTGGGAAACCCTGCCCTACGATCTGTTTTCGCCGCACCAGGACATCATCTCCCAGCGCATCGCCAGCCTTTATAGACTGCCGGAGCTGGAACATGGCGTGCTGGTAGTGCCGATCACCACCGCCCTGCATCGCCTGGCGCCGACCAAATTCCTGCTCGGCAGCAGCCTGGTACTGGATGTCGGGCAGAAACTCGATGTCGAGCAAATGCGCTCGCGGCTCGAAGCCAGCGGCTATCGCTACGTCGACACGGTTTACGAACACGGCGAGTTCACGGTGCGTGGCGCGTTGATAGACCTGTTCCCGATGGGCAGCAAACTGCCCTATCGCATCGACCTGTTCGACGACGAAATCGAAACCCTGCGCACCTTTGATCCGGAAAACCAGCGCTCCATCGACAAGGTCGACTCGGTCAAGCTGCTGCCGGCCAAGGAATTCCCGCTGCAAAAAGACGCGGTCACCCGCTTCAAGGCGCGCTTTCGGGAGCGCTTCGACGTCGACTTCCGTCGCTGCCCGATCTTTCAGGACCTGAGCAGCGGCATCACACCGGCCGGTATCGAGTACTACCTGCCGCTGTTCTTCGAAGAAACCTCGACCCTGTTCGATTACCTGCCGCAGGACACCCAGGTGTTCTCGCTGCCGGGTATCGAGCAGGCGGCGGAAAACTTCTGGAATGACGTGCGCAACCGTTATGAAGAGCGTCGCGTCGATCCATCGCGTCCCTTATTGCCGCCAGCCGAACTGTTCCTGCCGGTGGAAGACTGCTTCGCCCGCCTGAAGAACTGGCCGCGGGTGGTCGCCAGTCAGCAGGACGTGGAAACCGGCGCCGGCCGCGAGCGCTTTCCGGCGCAGGCCTTGCCGAATCTGGCGATCGAAGCCAAGGCTACCCAGCCGCTGGCCGCGCTGTCGGCATTCCTCGACGAATTCCCCGGACGCGTGCTGTTTACCGCCGAATCCGCAGGCCGCCGCGAAGTGCTGCTGGAGCTGCTGGACCGCCTGAAGCTGCGACCGAAAACCGTCGACAGCTGGCCGGACTTCGTTGCGAGCAAGGATCGCCTGGCGATCACCATCGCCCCGCTCGACGAAGGCCTGATGCTCGACGAGCCGGCGCTGGCACTGGTCGCGGAAAGTCCGCTGTTCGGCCAGCGCGTGATGCAGCGTCGCCGTCGCGAAAAACGCGCCGACGCCAACAACGATGCGGTGATCAAGAACCTCACCGAGCTGCGTGAAGGCGCGCCGGTGGTGCACATCGATCACGGCGTCGGCCGTTATCTCGGCCTGACGATTCTGGAAATCGACAATCAGGCTGCCGAATTCCTGACCCTCGAATACGCCGAGAACGCCAAGCTCTACGTGCCGGTGGCCAACCTGCATCTGATCGCCCGTTACACCGGCAGCGACGATGCGCTGGCCCCGCTGCATCGCCTCGGCTCCGAGACCTGGCAGAAAGCCAAGCGCAAGGCCGCCGAGCAAGTGCGCGACGTCGCTGCCGAATTGCTCGACATCTATGCCCGCCGCGCCGCCCGCGAAGGTTATGCGTTCGCCGATCCGAAGGCCGATTACGCAACCTTCAGCGCCGGTTTCCCGTTTGAAGAAACACCGGACCAGCAATCCACCATCGAAGCCGTGCGCGAGGACATGCTTTCGCCGAAACCGATGGATCGCCTGGTCTGCGGCGACGTCGGTTTCGGCAAGACCGAAGTGGCCATGCGCGCCGCGTTCATCGCCGTGCACGGCGGCAAGCAGGTGGCGATCCTGGTGCCGACCACCCTGCTCGCCCAGCAGCACTACAACAGTTTCCGCGACCGTTTCGCCGACTGGCCGGTGACCGTGGAAGTGATGAGCCGATTCAAGTCGGCCAAGGAAGTCAACGCTGCGGTGGCCGAACTGGCCGAAGGCAATATCGACATCGTCATCGGCACCCACAAGCTGCTGCAGGACGACGTCAAAATCAAAAACCTTGGGCTGGTGATCATCGACGAAGAGCACCGCTTCGGTGTCCGTCAGAAGGAACAGCTCAAGGCCCTGCGCAGCGAAGTCGACATTCTTACGCTGACCGCCACGCCGATTCCGCGCACGCTGAACATGGCGGTGTCGGGCATGCGCGACCTGTCGATCATCGCCACGCCACCGGCGCGACGCCTGTCGGTGCGCACCTTCGTCATGGAGCAGAACAAGAGCACGGTCAAAGAGGCTTTGCTGCGAGAGCTGCTGCGTGGCGGTCAGGTTTACTACCTGCACAACGACGTGAAGACCATCGAGAAGTGCGCCGCTGACCTCGCCGAACTGGTGCCGGAAGCGCGGATCGGCATCGGCCACGGGCAGATGCGCGAACGCGAACTCGAACAGGTGATGAGCGACTTCTATCACAAACGCTTCAACGTGCTGATCGCCTCGACCATCATCGAGACCGGCATCGATGTGCCGAGCGCCAACACCATCATCATCGAGCGCGCCGACAAGTTCGGTTTGGCGCAGTTGCACCAGCTACGTGGCCGCGTTGGTCGTAGCCACCACCAGGCTTACGCCTACCTGCTGACCCCGCCACGCCAGCAAATTACTGGTGACGCGGAAAAACGTCTGGAGGCGATTGCCAATACTCAGGATCTGGGTGCCGGTTTCGTGCTGGCCACCAACGATCTGGAAATCCGTGGCGCCGGCGAATTGCTGGGCGACGGTCAGAGCGGGCAGATTCAGGCCGTTGGATTCACGCTGTACATGGAAATGCTCGAGCGCGCGGTGAAGTCGATCCGCAAGGGCGAACAGCCGAACCTCGACCAGCCGCTCGGCGGTGGCCCGGAAGTCAACCTGCGGGTGCCGGCGCTGATTCCGGAAGATTACCTGCCGGACGTTCACGCACGCCTGATCCTGTACAAACGCATCGCTTCGGCCACCGACGAGGAAGGTCTGAAGGATCTGCAAGTGGAAATGATCGACCGCTTTGGTCTGCTGCCGGAGCCGACCAAAAATCTGGTGCGCATCACGGCGCTTAAATTGCAGGCCGAGCAGCTGGGCATCAAGAAAGTCGATGGCGGCCCGCAAGGTGGCCGTATCGAGTTCGCGGCGCAGACGCCGGTCGATCCGATGACCCTGATCAAACTGATCCAGAGCCAGCCTAAACGCTACAAATTCGAAGGCGCCACGATGTTCAAGTTCCAGGTGCCGATGGAGCGCCCGGAAGAGCGCTTTAATACTGTGGAGGCGTTGTTCGAACGCCTCATCCCGAAAACTGCTTGAAGGACGCCGCATGCGCCTGTTTCGCTCTCTGACTTTGCTACTGACGCTCGTAGCACCGACGGCGTTTGCCGATGACCTGTATCAGGTCGAAATGATTCTGGTACGCCAGAACGCCGTGCCGGCAATTGTCAGCCGCGCCGCACCGGAAGACTGGGCGGCCGGCGCGCAACGCCTGGGCGATAACAGCAAACGCACCCCGGCGCTGAACGACGTTGTGACCAAACTCACCGCCAGCGGCGAGTACAGCGTGCTGATGCACAAAGCCTGGCAGCAGACGCTCGGCGAGACGCCGGCGAAGGTTGCAGTCAGCGAAGGTCAGGAGCAGTTCGGCCAATTCCCGATCGAAGGCACGATTGAAATGAAGCTCGGGCGCTTTACCGACGTGAACGCCGATTTCTGGGTCAACCAGATCGACGCCAACGGCATGGTCACCGCCAGCGAGCGCCTTAAACAGGACAGCCACACCAAGAACGGCCAACTCAACTACCTCGACAACGGCCATCTGGCCCTGCTGATCAAGATCACTTCACTGACGGCGCCCGCGCCTCGGGAAGCGCCTGAAGTCGTTCCGGACTGATCGAAGTCCTTATGCCCCCGCCACTGAGTAAACCGCTGGCCTCCTCCTGGGTCAGCCGATTCAAGGAACAAAGCCTGGAGCGTGGCCGTCGCTACGCGCTGGAAAACCGGGTGCGATTCGTGCAGGTCGGCGACGCGACCATTACCGCCAGCTGCGAAGGCTCTGGCGGTAACGTCTACCGTCAGACGATTCATCTGCGTGAGTCGGCCAAAGGCACGTTGCTGATGGTCGACGCCACATGCACCTGCCCGGTGCACAGCAACTGCAAACATTGCGCGGCGGTGTTGCTGCAAGTGCAGGAAACCCTCGAATACCCCGCTGCTGCCAAAGACGCCGAACTGCTGGAAAAACTCCAGGCCGTGCTGGAAAACCGCAGCCCGAAAGCGCCGCCGCAAGTGCTGGTGGACAATGTGCAGCCAGTGCCGCGCCTGTGGCTGGCCAGCGTCGAGTTCAGCGCGTTCGAGCCGCGCAACGGCAAGATGCAGCGTTACATCCAGCATCGTGCGGCATTGTCCTTCAGTTACCTCGACGAATACGTCAGCGGGCAGAAAAACAGCGACATCCTGATTCGCCAGGAAGCCCAGACCCTGCGGGTCAAACGGCATCCGGACGTCGAACAGAGCTACCGCGAGCAGCTGCGAATTCTCGGTTTTCGCATCGCCACCCGGCAGAGCAAGGCCCTGCCGGAAAGCGCCGGCGAACTCTACGAGATGGTCAACGACAGCGCGTGGCTGACCTTCACCCTCAACGATCTGCCGAAGCTGCGCACCCAAGGCTGGGAGCTATTGGTCGACGATGAGTTCGGTTTCGACCTGACCGCCGTCGACGACTGGTACGCCACCGTCGAGCAGACGCCGGAACGCGACTGGTTCGATCTGGAGCTGGGGATCATCGTCAACGGCGAGCGCCTGAGCCTGCTGCCGATCCTGCTCAACCTAATGCGTTCGCACACGGAAATCCTCAACCCGGAACGTCTCGCCCGCCGTCGCGACGATGAACTGATTCTGGTGAACATCCCGCAACGCAACAGCGAGCACGGGCCATTGCAGGTCGCCCTGCCCCTCGGCCGGCTGAAGCCGGTGCTGGCGACCCTTGGCGAGTTTTATTTGCAGGAGCCGGGAGAAACCACCCTGCGCCTGAGCAAGGCCGACGCCACACGCCTGAACTCGCTGGAAGGCATTCCCCTGCTCTGGGAAGGTGGCGAGCAGATCCGCAGCTTCGCCCAACGCTTGCGCGACATCCGCGACTACAGCGCCGAAACACCGAAGGGGCTTAATGCGACGCTGCGCCCTTATCAGCTCGAAGGCTTGAGCTGGATGCAGTCGTTGCGGCAACTGGAGGTCGGCGGGATTCTCGCGGACGACATGGGCCTGGGTAAAACCCTACAGACGCTGGCGCACATTCTCAGCGAGAAAAACGCAGGGCGACTGGATCGACCCTGCATGGTGGTGATGCCTACCAGCCTGATCCCCAACTGGCTGGACGAAGCGGCGCACTTCACTCCACAACTCAAGGTTGTCGCCCTGTACGGTGCCAGCCGTAAAAAGCATTTCGAGCATCTGGCCGATTACGACCTGATCCTCACCACTTATGCGCTGCTGCCCAAGGATGTCGAACGTCTGGCCCAGCAGCCGCTGCACGTACTGGTGCTGGACGAAGCGCAGTACATCAAGAACCCGAACAGCAAAGCCGCCCAGGCTGCCCGTGACCTCAATGCGCGTCAGCGTCTGTGCCTGAGCGGGACGCCGCTGGAAAATCACCTGGGCGAACTGTGGTCGCTGTTTCACTTCCTGCTGCCCGGATGGCTCGGCGACGTCAAAAGCTTCAACGCCGATTACCGTGTGCCGATCGAAAAACGCGCCAGCGAAGTCAGACTTCAGCACCTCAACGGTCGGATCAAACCGTTCCTGCTTCGTCGCACCAAGGAACAGGTTGCGACCGAGCTGCCGCCGAAAACCGAGATCATCCACTGGGTCGAGCTCAACGAGGCCCAGCGCGACGTGTACGAAACCATGCGCCTGGCCATGGATAAAAAGGTTCGCGACGAGATCACTCGCAAAGGCGTGGCGCGCAGCCAGATCATCATTCTTGAAGCGCTGCTCAAGCTGCGCCAGGTCTGTTGCGATTTGCGCCTGGTCAACGACGCCACCCTGCCCGCCCGCGGCAGCACCTCGGGCAAGCTCGACAGCCTGATGGAAATGCTTGAGGAGTTGTTTGAGGAAGGTCGGCGGATTCTGCTGTTTTCGCAGTTCACTTCGATGCTGACACTGATCGAGGACGAGCTGAAAAAACGCAATGTCGCGTATGCGCTGCTGACGGGACAGACCCGTGACCGGCGCACCCCGGTGAAGGAATTCCAGAGCGGCAAGCGTCAGATTTTTCTCATCAGCCTGAAGGCTGGTGGTGTGGGCCTGAACCTGACAGAAGCGGACACGGTGATTCACTACGATCCGTGGTGGAACCCGGCGACCGAGAATCAGGCAACCGACCGCGCCTATCGCATTGGTCAAGAGAAGCCGGTGTTCGTTTACAAGATGATTGCCCGGGGCACGGTCGAGGAGAAAATTCAGCTTCTGCAGCGGGAGAAATCCGACCTGGCGGCCGGCGTGCTGGATGGGCGCAAGGCCGGGGACTGGAAGTTGCAGAGTGATGATATCGAGGCGCTGTTTGCGCCGTTGCCGGACAAGTTTGAAAAGCGCTGAGATCTTTATCGGCTATCAGATCGATTCGCGGGCAAGCCCGCTCCCACAGGTTTAGCGTGACCTCTGTGGGAGCGGGCTTGCCCGCGAAAGGCTCGACTCGGTTTCGAGCCAGACTCAGCCCTTGAGCACGCGCGCCAACGTAGACTTCACCTTGCCCATGCCATCGTGCAACGCCTGCTCGATCTCAGCCATGGTGATCACTTCAGTGGTCTTGCCCGCAGCCGGGTTCACCACCAGCGACAGACAGGCGTAATCCAGATCCAGCTCACGGGCCAGCGCCGCTTCCGGCATGCCGGTCATGCCGACGATGTCGCAACCGTCACGTTCAAGACGCACGATTTCAGCAACGGTTTCCAACCGCGGGCCCTGGGTGCAGGCGTAAACGCCCTGATCGCTGTACTCGCAACCTTCGGCGGCCAACGCAGCAATCAGTTGCTGACGCAGCGGTTCGCTGTAGGGAAAGCTGAAGTCGATGTGAGTGACATGTTCCAGGTCATCGGCGAAATAGGTGTGCTCGCGACCACTGGTGTAGTCCACGATCTGATGCGGCACGCAGAAATGCCCAGTGCCCATTGCAGGATGGATTCCGCCCACGGCGTTGACCGCGATGA
Organism: Pseudomonas glycinae; assembly: GCF_001594225.2. GTDB lineage: Bacteria > Pseudomonadota > Gammaproteobacteria > Pseudomonadales > Pseudomonadaceae > Aquipseudomonas > Aquipseudomonas glycinae. The sequence goes on along the minus strand of NZ_CP014205.2, from coordinate 3,099,055 downwards.
TCGCTTCGGCCCCGGCCTGCTTCAACGCCCAAAGGTTGGCGCGGTAGTTGACCTTGTGCGGCGGGAAGCGATGCGGGTGACCGTGACGAGCGAGGAACAGCACTTCCTTGCCGGCGTATTCGCCAATCTGAACCTCGGCCGATGGCGCACCATAAGGCGTATCCACCGCCAGCGACTGACGAATGCTCAGGCCTTCCAGCTGGGTCAGGCCGGTGCCGCCAATGATTGCGTAAACCGTCATAGCGAAAAATCCTTAATCGATCAGTTGAGCGTCTTTGAGCGCGCCGACAGCGGTCAGCCAGCGCGGATCCTGACGGTATTCGGTATTGGCGAATGCCTGACCGCGCATGCGTGCGATGCGCGGCGACGGCTTGACCTTCATGCGCTGCGCGGCGCTCAGGGCAAGTTCAGCGGCGGCGCGGTCGTTGCACACCAGACCCATGTCGCAACCGGCACTGAGTGCCGCTTCGATACGGCTGGCGGCGTCGCCGACCACATGAGCGCCGGCCATCGACAGGTCGTCGCTGAAGATCACGCCATCGAACTGCAGCTCGCCGCGCAGGATGTCCTGCAACCAGCGCCGGGAGAATCCGGCGGGCTGTGCGTCGACTTGCGGATAAATAACGTGGGCGGGCATGACGGCGGCCAGTTGCTTGCTGAGTCTGGCGAACGGCACGAGGTCGTTGGCGCGGATCTCTTCCAGGCTGCGCTCGTCGTTGGGGATTGCGACGTGGGAGTCGGCTTCCGCCCAGCCGTGGCCAGGGAAATGCTTGCCGGTGGCGGCCATGCCGGCGCTGTTCATGCCTTTGATGAACGCGCCGGCGAGTAGCGCGGCGCGCTCCGGGTCACCTTCGAACGAGCGGGTGCCGACGACGGCGCTGCGCTGGTAATCCAGATCCAGTACCGGCGCGAAGCTCAGATCGAGTCCGACGGCCAGCACTTCGGTGGCCATGATCCAGCCGCATTGTTCGGCCAGGTATTCGGCGTTCGGGTTATCTGCGATGGCGCGCATGGCTGGCAAACGGACGAAGCCCTGACGCAGACGCTGAACGCGACCGCCCTCCTGGTCCACAGCGAGCAGCAAGTCCGGACGAATGGCCCGGATCGCCGCGCTCAGCTCGCGCACCTGACGCGGATGCTCGATGTTGCGAGCAAAGATGATCAGGCCGCCCACTTCGGGCTGGCGCAACAATTGGCGATCTTCGGCCGTCAGCCAGGTACCGGCGACGTCCACCATCAACGAGCCTTGCAGGCCAGCAGTCATAGAGATTCCTTGAAAACGAAAAACCCGTCGCCCACGAAACCACCACCTGGGGCATTGCCCGGCGGGTCGGTGATTTCAATGAGAAACGGGTTCAGAACGAGAGTCGACATGGGCGGCTAGCTTAGCGGATGTCAGCTGCCGCGCCCACCCATGGAGGGTTAAACCTTGGCAGGTGCCGGCGCGGATTTACTGCGTGGCCGCAACTGCGCTGTAGCCATCGCAGCATCGGTGACACCGGTTTCGGCACGCATGCCGGCCGCCAGGAACGGCACCATCAGACGCATCACCTGCTCGATGGAGGTGTTGACGCCGAAGTCGGTCTCGGCAATCGCACGCAGGGCCTTGATACCCGACATGCTGAATGCTGCGGCACCGAGCATGAAGTGCACACGCCAGAACAGTTCGATCGGAGGAATGCGCGGCGCGGCTTCGTTCACCAGCAACATGTAGCGACGGAATACCTTGCCATACATGTCTTCCAGATACCGACGCAGGTGGCCCTGGCTCTGACTGAAGGCCAGCCCAAGCAAACGCATGAAGATTGATAGATCATTGCCGCTGCGTGGCTGTACCACCAGCGCCTGCTCGACGAGGATTTCCAGCAGTTCTTCGAGCGAAGGCTTGTTCTCTGGCTTGGCTTGGCGGCGCTCCAGCTCTTTGTCGAGGCTGATGCAGAACGGACCGAGGAAGCGCGAGAAAACCGCCTGGATGAGCGCCTTCTTCGAGCCGAAGTGATAGTTCACCGCAGCGAGGTTGACCCCTGCCTTGCTGGTGATCAGACGCAATGAGGTTTCAGCGAAACCTTTTTCCGCGAACAGCTGTTCTGCAGCATCAAGAATGCGTTCAACGGTTTCCGACTGGGCCATGGCTACTCCGCCTGACAAACACTTGTTTGAAACATACGTTTCAGCCCATGCCTTGTCAAGCCTGCCCGTTCGTTTTGGGAATGGTCGGTCAGTTATTTAACCACAACAAGGACGCGACATTAATCGGCGTCTTCACTGACCGTCCGGCGGCATGGCAAAAAACGATCATTGCCAAGACCGCTTCACTGTATATAATCCCAGTCACTGTATAAAAAGACAGAGCGATCAATATGCTTAAGCTGACGCCACGCCAAGCCGAGATTCTGGCCTTTATCAAACGTTGCCTCGAAGACAACGGCTACCCGCCGACCCGTGCGGAAATCGCTCAGGAACTGGGTTTCAAGTCACCCAATGCGGCCGAAGAGCACCTCAAGGCACTCGCCCGCAAAGGCGCGATCGAGATGACTCCCGGCGCCTCTCGCGGCATTCGTATTCCCGGCTTCGAAGCCAAGGTCGACGAATCCACCCTGCCGATCATCGGTCGAGTGGCTGCAGGCGCGCCGATTCTCGCCCAACAACACATCGAAGAGTCCTGCAACATCAACCCGGCCTTCTTTCATCCGCGTGCCGACTACCTGTTGCGCGTTCATGGCATGAGCATGAAGGACATCGGCATTTTCGACGGTGATCTGCTGGCGGTTCATACCACTCGCGAGGCACGCAACGGTCAGATCGTGGTTGCGCGGATCGGCGACGAAGTCACCGTCAAACGCTTCAAGCGTGACGGCAGCAAAGTCTGGCTGATTGCCGAAAACCCCGAGTTCGCCCCCATCGAAGTCAACCTGAAAGATCAGGAACTGGTGATCGAAGGCTTGAGTGTCGGCGTTATCCGCCGCTAAAGGAGGCTTTATGCAGTTCCCACACGTACCTCAGCAAACACAACTGCCGTTGTTCGAAGCGTTTCTGGCGCAACCGCTCGCCCCCATCCTCAAAGATGTCGTCGAGCGTCCGTGGAATCCCGAACCCGAAACGTTCAGTGAGCTGTCACTGCGCGGCGCGGCCGGGAACTGCCTGAACCTGCTGGCGCCTATTCTTCGCGAATTGAGTGATGATCAGGACGCACGCTGGCTGACCTTGATTGCACCACCAGCGAGTCTGACCCAGACCTGGCTGCGTGACGCCGGATTGAATCGCGAACGCATCCTGCTCCTGCAACCGCGCGGCGCTCAAAGCGCTCAGCAACTGGCCTGCGAAGCATTACGCCTGGGCCGCAGTCACACGGTCGTCACGTGGCTGAATCCACTGAGCGCAGGATCACGGCAACAGCTGATCAGCGCCGCCCGTACCGGGGACGCTCAAAGCCTGAACATTCGTTTGGGGTGATTCAGCAACAATGTGCGCCAAGTTAAGCGCAGGGCTTCTCCAGGGATAGAGAAGCCGATCTGGAGCAGTGACTGACAGACAGCGGATCAATGAAGAACCCGCGGCCCCTCATCCTTATCGAATTCGCCTTCAACCATACGTCCTGCCATTTGCACGCCAACGCTCAACATCGCTTTGGCAATTTCAACGTGCTGGCCCTGTAGAAACGCCTTGGCATCCTCGGAGAAATCCAGAGTCACCAGAGAACCCTCGTCCTCAGCCCTGCGCAGTTCAATTCGGCCGTCTGGTAGCTCGACAATTTCTAGAAAGGACGTTGGCATATGGGTCTGTTCTCCACGAAAGGCAGGGATTATATAGACATCATTCAGGCTTCGCTCGGGATCTTGACCAGCAGCACGCCTCTCGTCGCCGCCAGTCCAAAGTTCCTCAGCACTCGTTCAAGCCTTCACGGAAGCGGATCGCCAGCCCCTTGAGGTTCTGCCGCCAGCTCTCGAGCTCTTCGCGGCTTAACTCTTCAATCACTTCTTCATCCAGATTCACCGCCTGAATCAATGGTTGCGTCACATCGCCCTTCGGCTTGTGTGGCACCCGTGGCGGCTGGAACAGCGCAGAGTGCGCGGCCAGCAATTTAGCCAGCCAGGTCTCCGGATTGCCTGCCAGCTCGATCATCTCCGCCAGCTCAGGAATGGCAATCGACTCCAGCACTTCGCGGGTCAGCAAGGCTTCCGCCCGCGACGCATTGGCTTGCGGCAGACGATAGAAGCCGGCGATTTCATGACACAGCCCCAACAACGCACCGTAGAGATGAAACAGTGCGGATTCGCGCCCGGCCTGAATCAGCGCCAGCGAGCTCATCGCCCGCCCCTCTTCGGCCCTGGCCAGCGCTTCCAGCGACAAACCCGCGAAATAGATCTTCTGATTGGTACGGGTATAGAGTTCGTGGGCCATGTCGGCACTCTCCACAACGAAATAATTGCTTCACACAGGCCGGACAGTGTCATGGATCAGCCGATCCGACCGCAAGCTTTAAACAAAAAGGCCGCATGAAAACCCTAAGGTTGTCATGCGGCCTTTTGATGTGTTGGGCCGACAGCATCAGCCCAACACAAGGTCAGAGTCAGCTCAAGCCTTGGCTTTCGCCGGACGCTTGTCCTCGACCGTCCACTTGCCACCGTCAAAGAACGCTTTCCAGCCAGTCGGCTTGCCGTCGACTTCGGTCTGAACGTATTGCTCCTTGGTCTTGCGGCTATAGCGGATCACGGCTGGCAGGCCATCCGGATCCTTCTGTGGCGCTTCGCACAGGAAGTGGTACTTCGGATCGATTTCGTCCTTGTGCGGCAGAATCTCGATCACCAGCGGAGCACGGGTCTCGCGGTTTTTCGGGAACTGGCTAGCCGCCAGGAACAGGCCGGAAGCACCGTCACGCAGAATGTAGGTGTCGTTGACCTTTTCGCATTTCAGCTCAGGCATCTTCACCGGATCCATCTTCGGCGGCGCCGCGTCACCGCTCTTCAGCAGCTTGCGGGTGTTCTTGCAGGTCGGATTGGTGCAACCGAAGAACTTGCCGAAACGGCCGGTCTTGAGCTGCATCTCGCTGCCGCACTTGTCGCATTCCAGGCTCGGACCTTCGTAGCCCTTGATGCGGTAGCTGCCCTCTTCGATCTCGTAGCCGGCGCAATCCGGGTTGTTACCGCAGATGTGCAGCTTGCGCTTCTCGTCGAGCAGGTAGGCGTCCATCGCCGTGCTGCAGATCGGGCAGCGGTGCTTGCCGCGCAGTACCAGGGATTCCGACTCACCTTCGTCGTCCGCCGCGATTTCATCGCCCGGCACCAGATTGACGGTGGCCTTGCAGCGCTCTTTCGGCGGCAGGCTGTAGCCCGAGCAGCCGAGGAACACGCCAGTCGAGGCAGTACGAATCTGCATCGGACGGCCGCAAGTGGTGCACGGAATGTCGGTCATCACCGGCTGGTTGGCACGCATGCCAGCTTCTGGGTTTTCAGCCACTTCAAGTTTTTTCTTGAAGTCGCCGTAGAACTCGTCCAGCACGTTTTTCCAGTCGCGCTCGCCCTGGGCCACGTCATCGAGGTTCTCTTCCATGCCGGCGGTGAAGCCGTAGTCCATGAGATTCGAGAAGCTTTCCGACAGACGCTCGGTAACGATGTCGCCCATCTTTTCCGAATAGAAACGACGGTTGTGCAGGGTCACGTAGCCGCGATCCTGAATGGTCGAGATGATCGCTGCGTAGGTCGAAGGACGACCGATGCCACGCTTTTCCATTTCCTTCACCAGGCTGGCTTCCGAATAACGGGCCGGCGGCTTGGTGAAGTGCTGGGACGGATCGAGCTTGATCAGCTTCATCACGTCGCCCTGCGCCATGTCGGGCAAAACATCGTCATCGCCAGGCTTGGTGATTTGCGGCAGCACGCGGGTGTAACCGTCGAACTTCAGGATGCGACCCTTGGCGCGCAGCTCGAAGTCGCCGGCAGCGACGCTGACGGTGGTCGACAGATATTGCGCCGGCAGCATTTGGCAAGCCAGGAACTGGCGCCAGATCAGCTCGTAGAGGCGCTCAGCGTCACGCTCCATGCCGGCCAGCTTGGCGGGCGTGGTGTTGGCGTCGGAAGGACGAATCGCTTCGTGAGCCTCTTGTGCGCCTTCTTTGCTGCTGTAGACGTTCGGCGATTCCGGCAGGTACTTCTTGCCGAACTCGGTTTCGATGTAATCGCGCGCCATCGCCACGGCATCAGCCGAGAGATTGGTCGAGTCGGTACGCATATAAGTGATGTAGCCGGCTTCGTACAGACGCTGTGCCATCATCATGGTCTTCTTCACACCGAAGCCCAGGCGGTTGCTCGCGGCCTGTTGCAGGGTCGAAGTGATGAACGGTGCCGACGGCTTGCTGCTGGTCGGTTTGTCTTCACGCTTGACGATGCTGTAGCTGGAGGACTTGAGCTTCTCCAGCGCAGCCGTAGCCTGCGCTTCATTCAGCGGCTTGAAGGCTTCGCCTTTCTCGCGAGCGACTTCGAAACGCACGGTCGAGCCTTTGGCGGTGCCGAGATCGGCATGCACTTCCCAGTACTCTTCCGGATTGAACGCACGAATCTCACGCTCACGCTCGACCACCAGCTTCACGGCAACCGATTGCACGCGACCGGCGGACAGGCCACGGGCGATCTTGGCCCACAGCAGCGGCGAGACCATGTAGCCCACAACGCGATCGAGGAAACGACGAGCCTGCTGAGCATTCACTCGATCGATGTCGAGTTCGCCCGGCTCCGAGAAGGCTTCCTGAATCGCCTTCTTGGTGATTTCGTTGAACACCACGCGCTTGTAGCGGCTGTCGTCACCGCCGATGGCTTCGCGCAGGTGCCAGGCAATGGCTTCCCCCTCGCGATCCAAGTCGGTTGCGAGATAGATGGTGTCAGCATCCTTGGCGAGCCGGCGCAGCTCTTCGATGACCTTTTCCTTGCCCGGAAGGATCTCGTACTTGGCTTTCCAGCCGTGTTCAGGATCGACTCCCATCCGCGAGACCAGCTGCTTGCGCGCCTTCTCTTTCGGCGACAGCGCTGGCGCTTCGCCCGCAGCAGCCTTGCCGCGCTTGGCGGCAGGCTCCTTGCTGGCGCTAGCCGAACCGCTGGTGGGCAGGTCTCGGATATGGCCGATACTCGACTTCACCACGTATTGGTTGCCCAGATACTTGTTGATGGTCTTGGCCTTAGCCGGGGATTCCACAATGACCAGCGATTTGCCCATGGATCAGAAAATTCCTGAATTCTAGAAGTGAAAGGCGGTTGGCGCCTGACGCGGCACCGCTATATATAGTGGCTACAAGGTGAGGTCAAGCGCAGGGTTTTGCGCGCACTCGCCTTACGGCTTCGAAAAAAGGCTCGGTTCGGCTTGCACCAAAGCAAAGCGTGGGACCTGCTCCCCGTCAACCTCGACGGACTCCAGGAACATGCTCAAGGGACGTACCCAAAAGCCGTAATCGCCATACAGGGCTTGGTAAAAGACCACTTCTTCTTCAGTCTCGGAATGCCGCGCGACACTGAATACGCGGTACTGCGGACCTTTGTAATGTTGGTAGAGCCCAGGTTGTATCGGCATGCTTCGGCCCTCACTCAAATTTTTTCAAAATAAAAACAAAAATAAATCCGCAAAAACAAAAACCGGGGCACTTGGCCCCGGCTTCCATCGACGAGGCGCTTAAACGCGTTCGAAGACGGTGGAGATGCCTTGGCCGAGGCCAATGCACATGGTGGCCACCCCGAAGGTGCCGCCATTCTGCTTCATCACGTTCAGCAACGTGCCGGAAATACGGGCACCGGAGCAACCGAACGGGTGACCCAGGGCGATCGCGCCGCCGTGCAGGTTAACCTTCTCATTCATCTTGTCGAGCACTTTCAGGTCTTTCAGCACTGGCAGGGCCTGTGCGGCGAACGCTTCATTGAGCTCGAAGAAGTCGATATCGTTGATACCCAGGCCGGCACGTTTCAGTGCTTTCTGAGTAGCCGGTACCGGACCATAGCCCATGATGGCCGGGTCCACACCCGCTACCGCCATCGAGCGAATCACGGCCAGAGGCTGGATACCCAGGTCCTGTGCACGCTGTGCCGACATCACGATCATGCACGAAGCACCATCGGTGATCTGCGACGAAGTACCGGCCGTCACGGTGCCGCCCTTTGGATTGAACGCCGGCTTCAGAGCCGCCAGACTTTCCAGGGTAGTTTCCGGACGAATGGTTTCGTCGTAGTCGAAGGTTTTCAGGAAACCGTTCTCGTCGTAACCCTGCATCGGGATGATTTCGTCCTTGAACTTGCCTTCCACAGTCGCCTTGTGGGCCAACTGGTGGGAACGCACGCCAAAGGCGTCCTGCTGTTCGCGAGTGATGCCGTGCATTTTGCCCAGCATTTCAGCGGTCAGGCCCATCATGCCCGAGGCTTTCGCCGCGTACAGGGACATGTGCGGGTTCGGATCGACACCGTGCATCATGCTTACGTGACCCATATGCTCGACGCCACCAACCACGAACACGTCACCGTTGCCGGTCATGATCGCTTGCGCAGCGGTGTGCAGCGCGCTCATCGACGAGCCGCACAGACGGCTGACAGTCTGGCCGGCCGAAGTGTGCGGGATCTGGGTCATCAGCGACGCCATACGCGCGATGTTCCAGCCTTGTTCCAGGGTCTGGTTCACACAGCCCCAGATCACGTCCTCGACTTCGGCAGGATCGACCTTGGTGTTGCGTTCCAGCAGTTTGCTGATCAGGTGCGCCGACATGTCTTCGGCGCGGGTGTTGCGGTGCATGCCGCCCTTGGAGCGGCCCATCGGAGTACGACCGAAGTCGACAATCACGACGTCTCTAGGATTCAAGCTCATAAGTTCACTCTCACTCTAGTTGGGGGCGCTTAACCGAAGAAGCTCTGGCCGTTCTTGGCCATTTCGCGCAGCTTCGCGGTCGGGTGGTACAGCGCGCCCAAATCAGCGTACTGGTCGGCCAGGGCAACGAACTCGGCAACACCGATCGAATCGATGTAGCGCAGCGCACCGCCACGGAATGGAGGGAAACCAATACCGTAGACCAGACCCATGTCGGCTTCGGCGGCGGTTTCGACGATGCCGTCTTCCAGGCAACGCACGGTTTCCAGGCACAGCGGGATCATCATCCAGTTGATGATGTCTTCGTCAGTGACTTCGCGCTGCTCGTAGACGATCGGCTTGAGCACTTCCAGTACCGACGGGTCGGCGACTTTCTTCTGCTTGCCTTTCTTGTCAGCCTCGTAGGCGTAGAAGCCCTTGCCGTTCTTCTGACCCAGACGTTTGGCTTCGTAAAGCACGTCGATGGCCGAACGACGGTCGTCCTTCATGCGGTCCGGGAAGCCTTCAGCCATTACGTCACGACCGTGGTGACCGGTGTCGATGCCGACCACGTCCATCAGGTATGCCGGGCCCATCGGCCAGCCGAATTTTTCCATGATCTTGTCGATACGGACGAAGTCCACACCGGCGCTGACCAGTTTGGCGAAACCGCCGAAGTACGGGAACAGGACGCGGTTGACCAGGAAGCCCGGGCAGTCGTTGACGACGATCGGGTTCTTGCCCATTTTCTTGGCGTAGGCAACGGTGGTGGCGATGGCCAGCTCGCTGGACTTCTCGCCACGAATCACTTCCACCAGCGGCATCATGTGCACCGGGTTGAAGAAGTGCATGCCGACGAAGTTTTCCGGACGCTTGAGGGCCTTGGCCAGCAGGCTGATGGAAATGGTCGAAGTGTTGGACGCGAGGATGGTGTCCTCTTTGACTTGAGCTTCGACTTCCGCCAGAACGGCTTGTTTGACCTTCGGGTTCTCGACCACGGCCTCAACGACCAGGTCGACGTGACCGAAATCGCCGTAGGACAGCGTAGGACGAATGCCGTTGAGCACTTCAGCCATCTTCGCGGCAGTCATGCGGCCTTTATCAACGCGACCGACCAGCAGCTTGGCGGCTTCCGCCAGACCTTGCTCGATGCCGTGCTCGTTGATGTCCTTCATCAGGATCGGCGTACCTTTGGAAGCCGACTGATAGGCGATACCGCCACCCATGATGCCGGCGCCCAGTACGGCAGCCTGCTTCACGTCCTTGGCGATTTCGTCGTAGGCCTTGGCCTTTTTCTTCAGTTCCTGATCGTTCAGGAACAGACCGATCAAGCTCTGCGCGGCAGAGGTCTTGGCCAGTTTCACGAAACCTGCAGCTTCGACTTCCAGCGCCTTGTCGCGACCGAAGTTCGCGGCTTTCTGGATGGTCTTGATCGCTTCGACCGGGGCCGGGTAGTTCGGACCGGCCTGGCCAGCCACGAAACCTTTGGCGGTTTCGAAAGCCATCATTTGTTCAATGGCGTTCAGCTTGAGCTTTTCCAGCTTAGGCTGACGCTTGGCCTTGTAATCGAACTCGCCGGAGACGGCGCGCTTGATCAGCTCAAGGGCGGCATCCTGCAGCTTTTCGGGAGCAACCACGGCATCGACGGCGCCGACTTTCAGCGCGTCTTCAGGACGGTTTTCCTTGCCGGCGGCAATCCACTCGATGGCGTTGTCGGCACCGATCAGACGCGGCAGACGCACGGTACCACCGAAGCCCGGGTAGATGCCCAGCTTGACTTCCGGCAGACCGATCTTGGCCTTGGTGGACATGACGCGGTAGTCCGCTGCCAGGCACATTTCCAGACCGCCACCCAGAGCAATGCCATTGATCGCGGCGACGGTCGGAACGTTGAGGTCTTCGAAATCGCTGAAGATCTTGTTGGCTTCGAGATTGCCAGCAACCAGCTCGGCATCCGGCAGCTTGAAGTTGTCGACAAATTCGGTGATGTCGGCGCCGACGATGAACACGTCCTTGCCACTGCTGACGATCACGCCCTTGATCGAAGCATCTGCCTTGATGGTGTCTACGGCCTGACGCAGCTCGTTCAGGGTAAGACGGTTGAACTTGTTGACGGACTCACCCTTGAGGTCGAATTTCAATTCGACGATGCCACTTTCAAGAGCTTTAACCGTGATGGCTTTACCTTCGTAAATCATCAACTGATCTCCACGATATGGAAGCTGAACAGTACACGTCGGACGCAGGCAAATGGCTCGGCAGGACGTTTTTTCGTCGATGCTGACACCCATCCACCCGGCACACCCGCCAACGCGATAGTCGGGATTCTGTAGGAGCAGTCTGCAATACAAACGCTCAATTCATACGCCCGTTTGATTTGGGTACGCCACCTTCACGGAATTTCCGACAATTGTCAATCGCCCTAAATACGGGTTGAAATGCGACTTTGCGGTCATTTCTGTAGGACGCAGCCCGGCCACACATGCTTGCATGTGAGGGCATTCATAAGATTAATAGTTAGAAAAGTCGCCCTAATTCACCGCAAGCCTTGTTTAACAGGCTACGCTGGCTGGACTACGAAGGAAAACAGGTGCACGTTTGCTGACCGGATCACTCCGGGTCAACGCCAAGAAGAATTTCCGGCCTGCCTGGCCAACCCCGCCCGATGAATCATGTCGGGCTTTTTATTGCGCGTCTGCCGGACGTTTCGCACCGTTGCAGCGCGAAAAGTCCGTGAGTCATGCCAGCGCTTTCAGCGTGGCATCAATTTCCAGCAAAACCGAAGCGTCACCCTTCTCGCCCCAATAGAGCGCGATCATCTGCTTGTCCGCCTCGACCTTGAAAACGTTGCCCGGCAATTTTTCGAAATGATTGAGCAGCAGCGGATCCTCACAGACTTCCTGCCACTGATTCACCCAAACCCCCGGCGATTTCTGCCAATACGCCCAGCACGCCGGCTGCTTGCCACGGCGTGGCCGATGGTATTGCGCGCACGGGTTTGGCGGCTCCTGGCTCAGCCAGTGCGGCCACTCTTGAGGCGCCAGTTGCATGGCCAGCCCGATGCGCCGGGCCTCCGTGCGCAAGGCTATCCGGCCACTCTGTGCACGGGACGGACGCAACCACGCCAGTGGGCTCAACACCACCAGCAGGATTGACACCACCAGCCAGACCGTCATATCTCTACTCCCGAATCTTGATGAGCCCATTGCGTCACTTTGGAACCAATGCGCTTGAAACCAGCCATACTTACCAATATTGATCCCTCACGAGGAGCACCTCATGCCCTACCACCATGTCCTGGTCGCCGTAGATCTGACCGAAGAGTGCGACCCTGTGATCCACCGCGCCCGAGAGCTGTCGGTGAGCAATGGCGCCAAGTTGTCACTGGTGCATATCGTCGAACCGATGGCCATGGCCTTTGGCGGTGACGTGCCGATGGATCTGTCACAACTGCAACAGCAGCAGTTCGATCAGGCCAAGGAACGTCTCGAACGCCTGAAGCACAAGTACACCGAACTCGAAGGCGCCAACTGCCACCTGACCTACGGCCAGCCACGTCAGGAAATCCACCATTTCGCCAAGGAACAGGGCTGCGACCTGATCGTGGTCGGCAGCCATGGCCGGCATGGTCTGGCGCTGTTGCTGGGCTCGACCGCCAATGACGTGCTGCACGGCGCACCTTGCGATGTGCTGGCGGTGCACCTGGTCAAACGCTGATTCCACTCTCTTATGAAAAGCTAAAAAAGCCCGACGCCCATCACTGGACGCCGGGCTTTTTCATGCCTGGAAACAATCAGGCGTCCAGCTCGGCCCAACGCTCCACCAGCGCATCCAGCTCAGCCTGCAACTGCTCCAGAGAAGCAATCACCTTGGCCGTCTCGGCCGGCGGACGCTGATAGAAGCCGGCCTCGGCCATTTCAGCCTCGACAGCAGCAATCTGCTGCTCCTTGGCATCGATGTCGCCCGGCAGCGCTTCCAGCTCGCGCTGAAGCTTGTAGCTCAGCTTCTTTTTCGCAGCCGGGGCCGCAGCAACCGGCGCGGCAACCGGAGCCGGTTCGGCAGTGACCACCGCCGAATTCAGGTCAGCCTTGCCGGATTTGCTTTCGGTCACGCCCAGCAGACGCGGCGAGCCGCCCTGACGGATCCAGTCCTGATAGCCGCCGACGTATTCGCGAACCTTGCCTTCACCTTCGAAGACCAGGGTGCTGGTAACCACGTTGTCGAGGAATGCCCGGTCGTGGCTGACCATCAGCACCGTGCCGTTGAAGGTCAGCAGCACTTCTTCGAGCAGCTCGAGGGTTTCCACGTCGAGGTCGTTGGTCGGTTCGTCGAGTACCAGCAGGTTCGCCGGCTTGCTGAACAGTTTGGCCAGCAGCAGACGCGCACGCTCGCCACCGGACAACGCCTTCACCGGCGTGCGGGCACGCTGCGGGCTGAACAGGAAGTCGCCGAGGTAGCTCAACACGTGGCGACTCTGGCCGTCGATATCGATGAAGTCGCGACCTTCGGCGACGTTGTCGATCACGGTCTTCTCCAGATCCAGCTGATGGCGCAACTGGTCGAAGTAGGCCACGTCGATCCTGGTGCCCTCTTCCACTTTGCCGCTGGTCGGTTGCAGACCGCTGAGCATCAGTTTCAGCAAAGTGGTTTTGCCGGTACCGTTGGCGCCGAGCAGGCCGATCCGGTCACCTCGTTGCAGCACCATGGAGAAATCGCGGATCAGGAACGGACCGCCCGGATGCGCGAAGCTCACGTTATCCAGCACCATCACTTGCTTGCCGGACTTCTCCGCTGTTTCCAGCTGGATGTTGGCCTTGCCGGTGCGCTCGCGACGCTCGCTGCGCTCCACACGCAATGCTTTCAGCGCACGTACGCGACCTTCGTTACGGGTGCGACGGGCCTTGATGCCTTGGCGAATCCACACTTCTTCCTGGGCCAGACGCTTGTCGAACAGCGCGTTGGCGGTTTCTTCGGCGGCCAGTGCGGCTTCTTTATGGACGAGGAAACTGGCGTAGTCGCCGTTCCAGTCGATCAGGCCGCCGCGATCCAGTTCAAGGATGCGGGTGGCGAGGTTTTGCAGGAAAGAACGGTCGTGCGTGATGAACAGCACGGCGCCCTGGAAATCCTTCAGCGCTTCTTCAAGCCAGGCAATCGCACCGATGTCCAGGTGGTTGGTTGGCTCGTCGAGCAGCAGCAGATCCGGCTCGGACACCAGCGCCTGCGCCAGCAACACGCGACGACGCCAGCCGCCGGACAGTTCGGCAAGGGTCTTGTCGGCCGGCAGTTGCAGGCGGCTCAGGGTGCTGTCGACCAGGGTCTGCAAGCGCCAGCCATCGCGGGCTTCAAGGTCGTGCTGGACATGCATCAGTTTGTCCAGATCGGCGTCGGTGACGATGTTCTGGCTCAGGTGATGGTATTCGGCGAGCAACGCCCCCACGCCGTCGAGGCCTTCGGCGACCACATCGAACACTGTCCGCTCGTCGGCCACCGGCAATTCCTGCGGCAATTCACCGATTTTCAGACCGGGGGCACGCCACACCGAGCCGTCATCAGGCTTCTGGTCGCCCTTGACCAGTTTCATCATGCTGGACTTGCCAGTGCCGTTGCGGCCGATGATGCACACCCGCTCACCACGGGCGATCTGCCAGGACACCTTGTCCAACAACGGCATCGCGCCGAATGCAAGGGACACATCGCTGAATTTGAGCAGGGTCATGAGCTTCTCCAAAAACCGGGCGCGCATTCTACCTGAATCGGGGCCCGAGCAGGCCGGCAATTTCGTCGCTGACGCACTCTGCACAACATTTGTTGCGAACTTGTGCTGCGAGGCCGGCAAAGCTTTCGCCCCTTGCTGGCAAAAGGCTAAGCTACAGGCAATTCAGTGCGGGTTTTGGGCCGGCACTTGTCATGATTTCTCTGCCCGGATGTCTCATGCGCAGTCGCCTCTTCAGTGTTTTGTCATGTTTGCTGCTTTCCGCCGCTGCCGTTCAATCCGCCCAGGCGGTGGACCTGTCCACCCAACGCCAGTATTACGATGAAGCCAAGCGCGCCCTGGCCAAGGGCGATAGCGGTCCCTATTTCCGTTACAGCCAGGCCCTCGCCGACTATCCACTGGAGCCGTACCTGGCTTACGACGAGCTGACTGCGCGGCTGAAAACCGCCAGCAACGCGGAGATCGAGAAATTCCTCGCCGAGCACGGTGACCTGCCGCAGGCCAACTGGATGAAATTGCGCTGGCTGCGCTGGCTGGCCGATCGCGGCGATTGGGCGACGTTCGTCAAGTATTACGACCCGAAACTGAATTTCACTGAACTTGACTGCCTCAACGCGCAGTACCAGATCAGCCACAACAAGAAGGCCGAGGGTTTCGCCAATGCCGATAAGCTCTGGCTGACCGGCAAATCCCAGCCTGCCGCCTGTGATGCGCTGTTCGGCATGTGGGCCGCCGAAGGTCAGTTGACCGAACAGAAACGCTGGGAACGCGCCAAACTCGCCGCCCAGCACCGTAACTATCCGCTGGCCAACAGCCTCGTCAACGGCCTGACCACCCTCGCCCCACGCGGTCGACTGTTGGTGGATGTGGCGCAAAAGCCGGAACTGCTCAACCAACCCTCGCGTTTCACGCCGGCCGATGAGCCGATGTCCGATGTGGTCAGCCTCGGCCTGCGCCGCCTCGCGCGTCAGGACCCGGACAAGGCCATGGCCCTACTCGACGGTTATGCCAACAGCATGCATTTCTCCCGGGATGAAAAAGTCGCGATCGCCCGGGAAATCGGCCTGACCCTCGCCCGCCGCTTCGACAGCCGCGCGCTGGATGTGATGACCAAGTACGATCCGGAACTGCGCGACAACACCGTGTCCGAATGGCGCCTGCGTCTGTTGTTGCGTCTGGCGCGCTGGGATGACGCCTACCAATTGACCCGTCGTTTGCCACAGGACCTGGCCACCACCAACCGCTGGCGCTACTGGCAGGCCCGCAGCCTGGAACTGGCACAACCGCAAAACCCGGAAGCGCAGACGCTGTACAAGAACCTGTCGCGGGAACGGGATTTCTACGGTTTCCTCGCCGCCGACCGCTCGCAATCGCCGTACTCGCTGAACAACAAGCCGCTGGTGCTCAGTCAGGCGCTGATCAACAAGGTGCGCAACACGCCTGGTGTGCGTCGCGCACTGGAGTTCCACGCCCGTGGGCAGATCGTCGACGGCCGCCGCGAGTGGTATCACGTCAGCCGACACTTCAGCCGCGATGAAATGGTCGCCCAGGCAAAACTGGCCTACGACCTGAAATGGTATTTCCCGGCCATCCGCACCATCAGTCAGGCGCAGTACTGGGACGATCTGGACATTCGGTTCCCGATGGCCCATCGCGACACTCTGGTGCGCGAAGCCAAGGTCCGCGGCCTGCATTCGAGCTGGGTATTCGCCATTACCCGCCAGGAAAGTGCATTCATGGACGACGCCCGCTCCGGTGTCGGCGCCAGCGGCCTGATGCAACTGATGCCGGGCACCGCCAAGGAAACCGCACGCAAGTTCAGCATTCCACTGGCCTCGCCACAGCAGGTGCTGGATCCGGACAAAAACATCCAGCTCGGCGCCGCTTATCTCAGCCAGGTGCACAGCCAGTTCAACGGCAACCGCGTGCTCGCCTCCGCCGCCTACAACGCCGGCCCCGGCCGCGTGCGCCAGTGGCTGCGTGGCGCCGACCATCTGAGCTTCGACGTGTGGGTGGAAAGCATCCCGTTCGACGAAACCCGCCAGTACGTACAGAACGTGCTGTCCTACTCGGTGATCTACGGCCAGAAACTCAACTCGCCACAGCCGCTGGTGGATTGGCATGAGCGGTATTTCGACGATCAGTGATCGGGGCGCGTATCGCCGATAGATCGACGTAAACAAAAATGCCCGCATCGAGAGATGCGGGCATTTTTTATGGCGTTCTACAGGGTCGGTTACTTAGTCGGTTACTTGGTCGGTTGAAACCTGATGACCATCACTGAACTGCAACGCCGCCAACCGCGCATACAGCGGATTGCTGGCGATCAACTCCTGATGCGTGCCGATCGCCACCAGTTTGCCCTGATCCATCACCGCGATCCGGTCGGCGTTTTTCACCGTGGCCAAACGGTGGGCGATGACCAGCGTGGTGCGGTTTTGCATCAGGCTCGGCAACGCTTGCTGGATCAGGTGTTCGCTTTGGGCATCGAGGGCGCTGGTGGCTTCGTCGAGCAGCAGGATCGGCGCGTCGACCAGCAGCGCCCGGGCAATGGCCAGGCGCTGGCGCTGTCCGCCTGACAGGCCGAGGCCGCCATCGCCCAGGTGGGTCTGGTAACCGTCGGGCATCTGTTCGATGAAGTCGTGGGCGTGGGCGATTCTGGCGGCCTCACGGACTTGCTCAAGGGTCGCCGACGGGCAGCCATAACGGATGTTCTCTTCGACACTGCCGAAGAACAGTGCCGGGGTTTGCGAGACCAGCGCGAAGCAGCGACGCAGGTCCAGCGGATCGAGGCTCGTCAGCGGTACGCCATCGATCAGAATCCGCCCATCCCGGGGATCGTAGAAACGCAGCAGCAAGTCATACACCGTGGACTTGCCCGCGCCGGACGGTCCGACGAGCGCGAGGGTTTCGCCGGCGTTGATCGTCAGACTCAAGCCATCGACGGCGAGGCTTTCGGGACGCGAAGGGTAGGAAAAACGCACATCCTGCAATTCCAGCTCGCCTTTGACTCGTTCCGGCAGCGTCACCAATCCCGTGGTCGGTGGCTGAATGATGTTCTCCGACCGCAGCAATTCGGCAATGCGCTCGGCGGCGCCGGCCGCTCGCTGCAACTCGCCAATCACTTCGCTCAACGTGCCAAACGCACTGCCGACGATCAGGCTGTAGAACACGAACGCCGCCAGTTCACCGGCAGAAATCCGCCCCGCGATCACGTCCATTCCGCCGACCCACAACATCACCGCGACGGCGCCGAGCACCAGCACGATCACCAGCGTGATCAGCCAGGCCCGCTGGAAAATCCGTTTGCGCGCAGTCTCGAACGCCTGCTCGACGGTACTGGCGAAACGCTGTTCGTCCTGCACCTGATGGTTGTAGGCCTGTACGGTCTTGATCTGGCCGAGGGTTTCCGAGACGTAGCTGCCGATGTCGGCGATCCGGTCCTGACTCAGCCGGGAGAGGTTACGCACGCGGCGGCCGAAAATCAGGATCGGCGCAATCACCAGCGGCAGTGCGATCACCACGATGCTGGTGAGCTTTGGGTTGGTGATGAACAGCAGCACCACACCGCCAATGACCATCAGCAGATTACGCAGGAACAGCGACAGCGACGAGCCGATCACCGATTGCAGCAGCGTGGTATCAGCCGTCAGCCTCGACTGGATTTCCGAGCTGCGGTTGTCCTCGTAAAACCCGGGATGCAGGTACACCAGATGGTTGAACACCTGCCGGCGGATATCCGCCACCACGCGCTCACCGATCCAGGACACTAGATAAAACCGCGCAAAGGTGCCGACCGCCAGACCGAACACCAACAACATGAACAGGCCGATGGATTGATTGAGCAAGTGCGGCGATTGAGTCATGAAGCCTTGGTCGACCAGCAGCTTGATGCCCTGCCCCATCGACAGGGTGATGCCCGCCGTGACGATCAGCGCCAGCAGTGCGCCGAAGGCCGGCCAGCGATAGGGAGCAAGGAAATGACTGGTCAGGCGCAAGGCCCGGCGGTGGCGCGAGGAAAGCATCGGGATCATTCAGATTCACGTCGTGTGCGGGTGGATAGGGCCAGCCTACAGACTCAAATGGGGTGGAACTCTGTAAATCACAATGAGTCAGGTTAAATATGACCGGCTCGACTACCCTCTAGATGCTATTGGTCTAAGGTCCGGGTTGAGACAGACGGTCATTTCTGTTTGAGTGGAGATGCCGTTCCGGATCGACCGCAGGGAGTTGTCACAGCCTGGTCACCTGACGGTTTTAATCTAGGTACACAACCTGATGAGGAGACAGGCCATGTCCTTGCAACACAGCAGCGATGACAAGATTGAAGTGATCCGCACCAAGCCCGGCCAACCTCTGGGTTGCTCGATCATCGACGAAAACGGGCGTGAAATTGAGATCACTGAAGACATGATCCAGGACGCTTGCCGCGAACTGGAACAGCGATTGGTCAAGCCTGCCGAACAAAAGTGATATCGCCACCGTCTTCCTGACCCGGCCCCTGCAGGCCGGGTTTTTTCTGCCCGCTGTTTATACAGCCACAGCCCCCAGCGCGGTCACGATCTGGCGCAGGGCCGGCGAATCACCGTCGATCCGCACCTTCAAACCTTCGATCTCGCGTCGCGACGGATACTGTTTACGCAGTAGATCAAACGCGGCACGTTGCTCACCGACGCTGCCCAGCAGCGTGCGACGGAAATCCGCGTCATCCCGGCGCGGGTCGTACACGCCACGGCACAACATCGCCAGCGCCCAGGCCGGATCGCTGTCGGCATGCAGGGAAACTTCCGACAACCATGGTGCCGGCAGCAGATCACCGAGCTGAATGCTGGCGGGCTCACCGATAAAGTCGCAGTAAGCCTGATAGATCTGCGCCGTGCCGCGCTGCTTGCCGTCGAGGCTGTAACCGGCGATGTGCGGCGTAGCCAACACGCAGAGCTCGGCCAGAGAAACATCGACTTGCGGCTCGGCCTCCCAGACATCGAGCACTGCTTGCAGGTCTTCACGCTCCAGCAGCACTTCGCGCAACGCGGCGTTATCCACCACCGGACCGCGAGCCGCGTTGATCAACCAGGCGCCGGGCTTGAGCTGCTGCAAACGCTGCTCGTCGAACAAATGCCAGGTCGCGTCATCGCCGTGGCGGGTCAACGGGGTATGCAGACTGATCACGTCGCACTGCGCGATGATCTGCTCCAGGCTGACATAGTCGCCGCCCTCGGCCGCCTGACGCGGCGGGTCACAGACTTTCACGTTCCAGCCCAGGCCTTTGAGCACCTTGATCAGGCGACCGCCGACTTCACCGGCGCCGATCACACCGTAAGTACGTTCACGCAAATCGACGCCTTCGATTTCGGCCAGGGTCATCAGACTGCCAAGCACATAATCGACCACGCCCCGGGCATTGCAGCCGGGCGCGCTGGACCAGGTGATGCCGGCCTCGCTGAAGTAATCGAGATCCAGATGATCGGTGCCGATGGTGCAGGTGCCGACGAAACGCACCTTGCTGCCTTCGAGCAATGCGCGATTGACGTTGGTCACCGAGCGCACCAGCAATACATCGGCCTGTTCGACCGTGGCTCGGTCGATGGAGCGGCCAGGCACCCGGCGGATCTCGCCGAAACCGGCAAAAAAGGCATCGAGCAGCGGGATATTTTCGTCGGCAACAATCAGCATGGCGAGGCTCCTTGGGCGGATCGGCAGTGTAGGCGCTGGGGCTGCGATGAGCCAGCAGGCTGTGATTTCTTGATGAGGCGCGGCGATTACAAATCCGCAACAGAGGATTTTTCCTGACCGTTACGTCAGCGGCGTAGAATGCCCGGCCTTGCGCATCAACCCCTGTGGACGCTTTGCCTGTGAATTCCGTGACTGACCGCCCTGCTGCCGTTTCCCTCAACCGCCCTGCCCGGGTTCGCCTGGAGCTGAAGAATCTGCTCGGCCTGGCCCTGCCGATCATGATCGCGCAACTGGCGACCACCGCCATGGGCTTCGTCGATGCGGTAATGGCCGGGCGCGTCGGGCCCAAGGATCTGGCGGCTGTGGCGCTGGGCAACTCGATCTGGGTGCCGGTGTTCCTGCTGATGACCGGCACTTTGCTGGCGACCACGCCTAAAGTCGCCCAGCGCTTCGGCGCCGGCACCCACAGCGAGATCGGCCCGATCGTGCGTCAGGCCTTGTGGCTGGCACTGGTGGTGGGCTTGATGGCTACCACCATGCTGTTCAGCGCCGAACCGATCCTGCACCTGATGAAGGTCGATCCGGAACTGATCGGCCCGTGCATGCAGTACCTGCACGGCATCGCCAGCGGTCTGCCGGCTGTGGCCTTCTACCATGTGCTGCGCTGCACCAGTGACGGCCTCGGTCGCACCCGGCCGGCGATGGTATTGGGCCTGTGCGGCCTGGCGCTGAACATCCCGCTCAACTACGTATTCATTTATGGCCACTTCGGCGTGCCGGCCATGGGCGGCGTCGGCTGCGGCTGGGCCACGGCGATCGTGATGTGGGTGATGGCGCTGGGCCTGGCCGGTTATGAGCGCTGGGCCCCGGCCTACAAGTCTAGCGAACTGTTCAGCCGTTTCGACTGGCCGCAATGGGCGGTGATCAAGCGTTTGCTGGCCATCGGTCTGCCGATCGGCGTTGCAGTGTTTGCCGAGTCGAGCATTTTCGCGGTGATCGCGCTGCTGATCGGCAGCCTCGGCGCCACGGTGGTGGCCGGGCACCAGATCGCGCTGAACGTCAGCTCCCTGGTGTTCATGATTCCGTACTCGCTGGGCATGGCCGTGACCGTGCGGGTCGGTCAGGCCCTGGGCCGTGAAGAACCCCGTGAAGCGCGATTCGCCGCGGGTGTCGGCATGGGCACCGCGCTGGCTTACGCCTGCCTGTCGGCGAGCATGATGCTGCTGATGCGCGAACACATTGCGGCGATCTATACCTCTGACCCGATGGTGATTCACATCGCGGCGATGCTGATCGTGTACTCGGCGCTGTTCCAGTTTTCCGACGCGATTCAGGTTACTGCCGCCGGTGCGTTGCGCGGATATCAGGATACTCGCGTGACGATGATCCTGACCCTGTTCGCCTATTGGGGCATCGGCCTGCCGGTAGGTTACGCCCTCGGCCTGACCGACTGGCTCGGCGAACCACGCGGCCCGAGCGGCTTGTGGGAAGGCCTGATCGTCGGCCTCAGCTGTGCGGCGCTGATGCTGTCGATCCGCCTGACGCGCAGCGCACGCAAACGCATTCGCATCAGTCGCTCGATGGGCTGACCGGCCATAAAAAAAAGACCTGCATTTGCAGGTCTTTTTTTGCCTTTCGATCAACCGGACTTCTTGCGGATCCAGTACAGATAGGTTCCGGCCTCTTCGTGCTGCCCCACCAGTTCATGGTCGAGAAACACGCAGAACTTGGGGATGTCGCGGCGGGTCGACGGGTCGGTGGCGATTACCTTGAGCAGGCCGCCAGGCACCAGGTCACGGATGTGCTGGTGCAGCATCATCACCGGCTCCGGGCAGTTGAGGCCCGTGGCGTCGAGGGTGCCGTCGACCGGCGTATCAATCATTTCACTCATGATTCACTCCTGAAACTGGCCGGCATTGTCACCCAATGCCGGGTGTTCGGTCACCTGTCGTGCGCTCAGCGGGCTTTGGCTTTCTTCACGTCATGGCGGCGCAAATGGCAGGTCACTTCCTCGCGGTCGTGGTACAGCTGCTTGCAGCCGATGTCGACCTTGATCCCACGGGCCTTGAAACCGTCGGCGATGCGTTCGAGCAAACGCTTCACTTCGGCGTAACGCTGCTTCATCGGCAACTTCAGGTTGACCACCGCTTCCCGGCAATGACCCTCGCCGATCCACTCTTCGAGCATCGCGGCGTTGCGCGCCGGTTTCTCGACGATGTCGCAGACCATCCAATCCACCGGTTGCTTCGGTTTGAAAGTGAAACCGTCAGCCATCAAGTGCTGCACCAGACCGGTGTCCATCAGGCTTTCGGCCATCGGACCGTTGTCGATGGCAGTCACCAGCATGCCGCGATTGACTAGCTGCCAAGTCCAACCGCCCGGCGCCGCGCCGAGGTCGACGCCGGTCATGTCGCTGTGCAGGCGATCTTCCCACTGATCGCGGGGGATGAAGTGGTGCCAGGCCTCTTCCAGCTTCAGGGTCGAACGGCTCGGCGCCTCGCGTGGGAACTTCAGGCGCGGAATGCCCATCGGCCACATCGCCGAGTTACCGGCGTCCGCCAGACCGAGGAACACCTCACGACCGCTCTTGAAGGTCAGCAGCAGACGCGGCTTGCTGGTGTCCTCCACCAGTTTGCCGGCGCCGGTCAGGGCCTTGCGCAGCGGGCCTTCGAACTTCTTGCAGAAGTTCGACAGCTCCTTGCCGTCGTTGGTGTCGACGACTTCCAGCCACAGGCTGCCACAGACCGGGAATTCAGCCATGTGCGCGAGGATCACGCTGATACGGTCGTTTTCCGGCAGATCGATGAAAAACCCGCGCGCCCACTGGCGCGGAAAAATCAGCTCGGCGAAACGCTGGCCGCGCATCAGGCGTTCGGCGCCGTCTTCTTCGGTGCAGACAAACTCGGCGCAAGCGGTGGCCGGTTTGGCCTTGGCGTAGCCGGCCACATTCAGTCGGGCGGCGAGGTCGGAAATCTCCGAGCAGACTTCGCCTTCGAAGCCTGGCCGGCAATGCATGAATAGGGTGTTCATTCTTACTCCTGGGCAGAGGGCGATCATTCATCCCCTGCGCGATGCCCAGACCTGCGTTGAAGCAAAGCCTGTCACGAAAACCGGCGCATGATAGCCCATGTCGGAACCTTGGACTTGCCCATAGAGTCCAGTTATTAGCCAGCTACTGAAAACAGGGCTACGTTGATAGCTCTGCCCGTCCCCTCAGTCCGTAGCCGTGCGGACTCAAAGGAGTGATCGTAATGCCGTCCCTCGATAGTCTGAATTCACTGAAAACCCTGAAAGTCGATGACAAGACTTACCACTATTTCAGCCTGCCGGATGCCGCCAAGACCTTGGGCGATCTCGACAGGTTGCCGATGTCGCTGAAAGTCCTGCTGGAAAACCTGCTGCGTTGGGAAGATGAAAAAACCGTCACCGGCGCCGACCTCAAGGCCATTGTCGCGTGGCTCAAGGAGCGTCGCTCCGACCGGGAAATCCAGTACCGCCCTGCCCGCGTGCTGATGCAGGACTTTACCGGCGTACCGGCCGTGGTCGATCTGGCGGCGATGCGCGCCGCCATGGCCAAGGCCGGCGGTGATCCGCAGCGAATCAACCCGCTGTCGCCGGTGGATCTGGTGATCGACCACTCGGTGATGGTCGACAAATTCGCCAGCGCCAGCGCCTTCGAACAGAACGTCGACATCGAAATGCAGCGCAACGGCGAACGCTATGCCTTCCTGCGCTGGGGCCAGAGCGCCTTCGACAACTTCAGTGTGGTGCCGCCAGGTACCGGAATCTGCCATCAGGTCAACCTCGAATACCTCGGCCGCACCGTGTGGACCAAGGACGAAGACGGCCGCACCTATGCCTTCCCCGACACGCTGGTCGGCACCGACTCCCACACCACTATGATCAACGGCCTCGGCGTACTTGGCTGGGGCGTGGGCGGGATCGAGGCGGAAGCCGCGATGCTCGGGCAACCGGTGTCGATGCTGATTCCGGAAGTGATCGGCTTCAAACTCACCGGCAAGCTCAAGGAAGGGATTACCGCCACCGACCTGGTGTTGACCGTGACCCAGATGCTGCGCAAGAAAGGCGTGGTCGGCAAATTCGTCGAGTTCTATGGCGACGGCCTCGCCGACCTGCCGCTGGCCGACCGCGCGACCATCGCCAACATGGCTCCGGAATATGGCGCGACCTGCGGCTTCTTCCCGGTGGATGACGTGACGCTGGATTACCTGCGCCTGTCCGGCCGTCCGCCGGAAGTGGTGAAGCTGGTCGAGGCCTACACCAAGGCTCAGGGACTGTGGCGCCTGCCCGGTCAGGAACCGGTGTTCACCGACAGTCTGGCGCTGGACATGGGCAGCGTCGAAGCCAGCCTCGCCGGGCCGAAACGCCCGCAGGACCGCGTCTCGCTGCCGAATGTCGGCCAGGCGTTCAGTGACTTCCTCGACTTGCAGTTCAAACCCACCAGCAAGGAAGAAGGACGCCTGGAGAGCGAGGGCGGCGGCGGTGTCGCCGTGGGCAATGCCGATCTGGTCGGCGAAACGGATTACGAGTACGACGGCCACACCTATCGCCTGAAAAACGGTGCCGTGGTGATTGCCGCGATCACCTCCTGCACCAACACTTCCAACCCGAGCGTGATGATGGCCGCCGGCCTGCTGGCGAAAAAAGCCGTGGAAAAAGGCCTGACCCGCAAACCGTGGGTGAAGAGCTCGCTGGCTCCGGGTTCGAAAGTCGTCACCGATTACTACAAAGCCGCCGGGTTGACGCAATACCTCGATCAGCTCGGTTTTTCGCTGGTCGGCTATGGCTGCACCACTTGTATCGGCAACTCCGGGCCGCTGCCGGAACCGATCGAAAAAGCCATCCAGAAAGCCGACCTGACCGTGGCTTCGGTGCTGTCCGGTAACCGCAACTTCGAGGGCCGGGTGCATCCGCTGGTGAAAACCAACTGGCTGGCCTCGCCACCGCTGGTCGTCGCTTACGCCCTGGCCGGCACTGTGCGCACCGACATCAGCAGCGAACCGCTGGGTAACGACCAACAGGGTAACCCGGTGTACCTGCGCGACATCTGGCCGAGCAGCAAGGAAATCGCCGACGCGGTAAATCAGGTCAACACGGCGATGTTCCACAAGGAATACGCCGAGGTGTTTGCCGGTGACGAACAGTGGCAAGCCATCGAAGTCCCGCAAGCCGCGACCTACGTCTGGCAAGCGGATTCGACCTACATCCAGCATCCGCCGTTCTTCGATGACATTGCCGGGCCTTTGCCGGTGATCGCCGATGTGAAAGGTGCTCGAGTGCTGGCGCTATTAGGCGATTCGGTGACCACCGACCACATCTCCCCTGCCGGCAACATCAAGGCCGACAGCCCGGCCGGACGTTACTTGCGCGAGCAAGGCGTCGAGCCACGGGACTTCAACTCCTACGGTTCACGCCGGGGCAACCACGAAGTGATGATGCGCGGCACGTTTGCCAACATCCGTATCCGCAACGAAATGCTCGGCGGCGAGGAAGGCGGCAACACGATCTACATTCCGACCGGCGAGAAACTGGCGATCTACGACGCGGCCATGCGTTATCAGGCCTCTGGAACCCCGCTGGTGGTGATTGCCGGGCAAGAATACGGCACCGGCTCCAGCCGAGACTGGGCGGCGAAGGGCACCAATCTGCTGGGCGTGAAAGCGGTGATCGCTGAAAGCTTCGAGCGCATCCACCGTTCCAACCTGGTGGGCATGGGCGTGCTGCCGTTGCAGTTCAAGCTGGATCAGAACCGCAAGAGCCTGAACCTCACCGGCAAGGAAACCCTGGACATCCAGGGCCTGAGCGGTGTCGAGCTGACGCCACGGATGAACCTGACCCTGGTCATCACTCGTGAAGACGGACGGCAGGAGAAAATCGAAGTGCTGTGCCGCATCGACACCTTGAACGAGGTGGAGTACTTCAAGTCCGGCGGGATTCTGCATTACGTGTTGCGCCAGTTGATCGCCTCGTAAACCTGCAGATGCAGAAACACCGCCGGATCGGCGGTGTTTCTGTTTGAACGTGACACTTTTCTGCGAGCGAAAAAAAACCCGCCGAAGCGGGTTTTTCCCAAGACCATTATCGACTCCCTGTCGGCAGCGATCCTTGCTAATGGTCGATCATCCGTGATCCTGAAACACTCCCTGTGCTTCAGTTGATGAGGCTAGATTACGCTCTGGATCCAATCGGCAATAGTCGAAAAAGCTACCAGCACGTGTAAGACATTCGCCATAGCAGGCCTTCCGAAAACCCTTAGACATGTCAGGCATCAAGCGCAAAAGCCGCCAGTTGCGCGACTTTCAGCCACGGACTGAACAGGTCGAGATCAGCCACCTTCACGCTCGCGGGCCCGGTCGCTCTCCGTGAGGAAATGTTCGAGCCGGCTCAACTGCTCCTCCCAGCCCCGACTGTCCATGTAGTACGCCTCTTTCTGGCGCACGTCGGGGATGTGCGCAAAGCCTGATTCGGAGACCTTCAGCAGCGTGCCGTTCTCGTAGTCCTGCAGTTCGAACTTGACCAGCGTGGTCGGTTCCTGGGAGTAGTCGATTTTCGGGTTCACCGCGTACGGGTGCCAGCGGAAGGAGAACAGCTGCTGCGGCTCGACTCGCTCCACCAGCACGTTCCAGAGCACATGTTCATAACCGGGGTAAGTGACCTGCCCCTGCGTCCATTCGCCGGCGATAAACCGCCGGCCCTCCAGCGCAACGCCGAACCACTGGCCGAACGCCTCGGCATCGACCAGGGCGCGCCAGACATGGGAGCGCGGCGACCTGAGCATGATCTTGCGTTCAAAGCTGTTGGGTACTGGTTTCATACGTCACCTCCTGTTTTGAACAGTAGGCTTGTATGACCACATGTCCAATGCGAAGTTGTATCAATCCAGTGCAACGATCAGGTCTGATTGAAATATCCGGCAGTATTTTGGATCACCGGTTCGTCAGAATGCGCACGGATCAGCGCGGCGAAACTGCTAACGTTCCCAGCGAATTGAACGACACAAGGACGTCATCATGCAGCTCTCCCTCCCCGAACGTTATCGTGGCGCCCTGCTCGGCCTGGCGTGCGGCGATGCCGTGGGAACCACTGTCGAATTCCAGCCTCGCGGCAGCTTCCAGCCCCTGACCGACATGGTCGGCGGCGGGCCGTTTCGCCTGAAGCCCGGTCAATGGACCGACGACACCTCGATGGCGTTGTGCCTGGCGGAAAGTCTGCTGAACAAAAACGGCTTCGATGCCGCTGATCAGATGGGCCGCTATCTGAACTGGTGGCAATGGGGTTATCTGAGTTCGACCGGCGAATGTTTCGATATCGGCATGACCGTGAGTCAGGCGCTGGATCGCTATCAACACACCGGAGAGCCGTTTGCCGGCGCCACCGATCCCTACAGCGCCGGAAACGGCTCGTTGATGCGCCTGATCCCCGTGGTGCTGTTTTATTTCCCCGATGCCCGGAAAATCAGGCGATTCGCCGCCGACAGTTCACGCACCACACACGCGGCGCCCGAGGCCATCGAATGCTGCCAGCTGTTTGCCGAACTGCTCGGCAAGGCCCTGGAAGGTGCATCGAAAGCGGATCTGCGCACTCTGGCGCAAACAGTCTTCAGCCAACCCAAGGTGGCGGCGATCGCCCGGGGTCACTACCTGCACAAGACCGAGCGCGAAATTCGCGGCAGTGGCTACTGCATTGAATCTCTGGAAGCGGCGTTATGGTGCTTCCACCACACCGACAGTTTTGCCGCAGCCGTCCTGCGAGCGGCCAATCTGGGCGATGACGCAGACACCACGGCCGCCATCGTCGGCCAGTTGGCCGGCGCCCATTATGGTGTGCAGGGAATCCCGTCCGGGTGGCTGGAAAAGCTGCATGACGGAGAAGAAATCGCCGCGACTGCCGAGCGCTTGCTCAACGCATCGAGACATCGCACACCTTCTTAGCGCAACGAAGTCGCTAAACTGCCCGGCACGTTCATTCATCAAAGCGAGATGACTCATGTCCCCACGCCTGCTTCTGGCCCTGACGCCTTTTCTTTTCACTTCCGTTGCTCACGCTGCCGTGGACTGCGCCAATGCCAGCGATCAGGCGACGATGAATCAATGTGCCGCGCAGGAAAACAAGGCGGCGGACAAGGAGTTGAACGCGGTTTATCAGCAGATTACCGCCCGGTTGAAGGACAACCCTGATGGCAAGAAACTGCTGGTGAGCGCGCAACGGGCGTGGATCGGCTTTCGTGATGCCGAGTGCAAGTTTTCGGCATCCGGGGTGGCAGGCGGGAGTGTTTATCCGTTGATCTACAACAATTGCATCGCCTCGGTGACAAAGACGCGAACCGAGGCGCTCAAGCAGTACTTGAAATGTGAGGAAGGGGACATGAGCTGCCCGGTGCCTGGGGCCTGATTTTCCAGAGTTTTTGAAGGCCTCATCGCTGGCAAGCCAGCTCCCACAGGTTTTGTGTCGATCACAAAAAACTGCAACTGCACAAATCCCTGTGGGAGCTGGCTTGTCAGCGATGGCGACCTGTCGGATCACATCAATTTCAGATCTGCCACACCTCGCCATTCACGAAAAACGCTCGGGCATTGTCTTCGAGACTTTCCAGGTGATAGCCGCCTTCCTGCACGATCAGGCATGGCAGGCCCAGGCTGCGAACTCGCTGGCCCAGTGCTGCAAAACCTTCGCGGGTCACGGCGACCTTGCTTTGCGGGTCAAGCTCATAGATGTCGAAGCCCAGCGACAGCACCAGCACCTCGGCGCCGAACTCGCGCACCGCGTTCAATGCGACGTCCAGTTGCCCAAGGAAATCCGCTTCGCTTGAACCATGAGCCATCGGCAGGTTGAGGTTGAAGCCCTCCCCCGCGCCGCTGCCACGCTCATCGGCGAACCCGGCGACGCCTGGATAGAAGTTGGTCGGATCGCCATGCACCGAGACGTAGAGCACGTCATCGCGGTCGTAGAAAATCTCCTGAATGCCCTGGCCGTGGTGCATGTCGGTGTCGAGCACCGCGACTTTTTCAAACTTGGCGCGCAGCACCTGCGCCGCCACCGCCGCGTTGTTCACGTAGCAGAAACCGCCCGCCGCTTCGGCCCGGGCATGATGTCCCGGTGGACGGCACAAGGCGTAGGCTGCCGGCTCGCCGTCGATCAGCGCCTGAGCCCCGGCCACTGCGCTTTGCGCCGACCAGTACGCCGAGCGCCAGGTCTGCTCGCCGACCGGGCAACTGCCGTCCGCCAGATACCGCGCCGCCTGAGCGAGGATGCCGCGCAAGGCGTTGGGCTCGCGGACGAAGATGTTCGACATCACTTCATCGCCCCAGTCTTCCGGGATTTCTTTCCAGCGTGCGTGCGCTTCCTGAAGAAAGGTCAGATACGGCGCGCCATGCACCGCCAGCAACGGTGCGAGACCGGCATCGGCGGGCTGCTCGACACTGAAGCCCAGACCGTGGGCGGCCTGCACCAGACGCTGCGCACGCTCGGGAACTTCTTGCGGCGTACGCATCTGCCCGCGCGAGTAATAGCTGCGTGGATGGTGGAGCAATTGTTCGGGGTGGAAAAAACTGCGCATGGTTCAGGCTCCCTGTTCGATTCGACCGGCACGGGCCAGTACGGCGTTGAGCAATACATCGGTGCCCTGTTTCACGTCTTCGGGCAACACGTCTTCGGCTTCGTTGTGACTCAGGCCGCCAACGCACGGGATGAACACCATCGCCGTCGGGCAGTAGCGCGCGAGGTGAATCGCGTCATGCCCGGCGCCGCTGACAATCGACTGCTGAGCGTAGCCCAGCGCGTCCACCGCCTCTTGCACGGCCGCCACACATTCGGCATCGAACGGTGTGGCCGGGCTGATCCAGTGCGGGGTGATCGTCAGGTTCAGGCCTCGGCCATCGGCGATCGCCTGCAAGCGGGCGCGGACTTGTTGTTCCATGGCGGCAATGGCGTCGTCGCGGTGATGACGCAGATCGACGGTGAAATTCACCAGCCCCGGAATGGTGTTGCGCGAGGATTTGTTGATGCTCAACTCGCCGACCGTGGTCAGGCCTTCGGGGGCAAAATCTGCGGCCAGACCTTCGATTGCCTGAATCATCCGCGCCACACCGTACAGCGCGTCTTTGCGCAGCGGCATCGGCGTGGTGCCGGCGTGGGCGGCCATACCTTCCACGCGCACATCGAGCCAGCGGATCGCCTGACCGCCCGTGACTACGCCGATGCTTTTGGCGTTGTCCTCGAGGATCGGGCCTTGCTCGATGTGCGCTTCAAAATACGCGTCCACCGCGCCGCCCAAAGGGCGATCACCGGCGTAACCGGTACGCTGCAACGCCTCGGCAACGCTGATGCCATTGATATCGCGCACCGCCAGCGCGGCATTCAGATCCATGATCCCGGTGAACACTGCCGAGCCGAACATGGCCGGGGTGAAGCGCGCGCCTTCTTCGTTGGTCCACACCGCCACTTCCAGCGGTTTGCGGGTCTGGATGTTGAGGTCGTTTAGGCAACGCACCACTTCCAGACCGGCGAGTACACCGTAGACGCCATCGAAACGCCCGCCTTCAGGCTGGGTGTCGAGGTGGCTGCCCATCATCACCGGCGCGGCGTCCGGATCGGTGCCGGCGCGACGGGCGAACAGGTTGCCGATGGCGTCCACGCTCAGGGTCATGCCGGCTTCGCGGCACCAGTGGGCGAACAGTTCGCGACCGGCCTTGTCTTCGTCGCTCAATGCCAGACGGCAGCTGCCGCCTCGGGCTGTCGCACCGATTTCGGCCATGGCCATCAGGCTCGCCCACAGGCGTTCGCCATTGATTTTCAACATGAGGTTCTCCTGAAATTCCGGGTCAGCCACGGGCCATTTCCGCGCGATGGGCACTGGCGTGGCGACGGGCGAGGGACAGCACGCAGACCAGCGAAATGCCGGCGATCAGGCTGTAGAACACCGCCATCGGCCACCACTGCCCGGTGAATTTGTGCGCCAGCATGGTGCCGATCAGCGGCGTCAGCCCACCGGCCACCGCGCCGCAAATCTGATAGGCCAGCGAGATCGCGGTGTAGCGCACGCGGGTCTCGAACATGCCGCTGACGTAGCCGGCAATCACCGCGTAGAACGAGGCCATGCACACCACCGCCAGCGCGATGCCGAGGATAATCAGCGGCGCCTGGGCCGAGCTGACCAGCACGAACATCGGATACGGCGAGGCCATCGCCAGCAGCGACACCAGGCACAGGAAACGCGTCGCGCCGATCTTCTCGGCAGTCCATGCAGCCAGCGGCTGGATGCAGAACTGGATAATCGCGACGAAGAACAGGCATTCGAGAATCAGCGAGCGCGGCAGCGCCAGTTGCTGAGTGGTGTAGGCGATCATGAAGGTGTTGGTGAAATACACCCCGGCGATGCCCAGCGTGTTGGCACCGATGCACAGCAACAGCGGACGCCACGCGGTGCGCAACACTTCCATCACTGGTGCCTGTTCATTCTTGATCTGCTTGCTGGCCTGCTCGCGGCTGGCGAGGAATTCCGGTGACTCGTTCACGCCCAAGCGAATCGCCAGGCCCACCAGCAGCAACAGCGCACTGGCGAGAAACGGCAGACGCCAGCCCCAGCTCATCAGGTCTTCTTCCGGCAAACGGGTCACCGCGCTGAAGGCCAGCAGCGACAGGATCAAACCCGCCGGGCTTCCCAGTTGCGCGAACGACGCGAAGAAATTGCGCCGGCCCTTCGGCGCGTGCTCGCCAGCCATCAACACCGCCCCGCCCCACTCGCCGCCGACGGCGATGCCCTGGACGATGCGCAGCAGAATCAGCAGCACCGGCGCCGTCGCGCCGATCTGCGCGTAGGTCGGCAGCAGACCGATGCACACCGTGACCACGCCCATCATCAACAGCGTGATGATCAGTGATTTCTTGCGGCCGATACGGTCGCCGATATGACCGAAAATGATCCCGCCCAATGGCCGGGCAAAGAAGCCCACCGCGAAGGTGCCGAATGCGGCCATGGTGCTGAACAGCGGATCGTCGGAGGGAAAGAACAGCGCGCCGAACACCAGCGCAGCGGCGGTGGCGTAGATGTAAAAGTCGTACCACTCGATCATGGTGCCGATGAAGGCTGCGGCCGCCGCACGGCGCGGCTGGTTCGAAGCGTGGGGCTTCATGGGTCGGGCTCCTTTGATTGTTTTTTTGGCAGGAGGAAAACGCTGAATCCGAGGCGCTCTGGCGGCGCCTGTCGTGGGGTGATTTATCGTCCCGGGGCTATGATTAGTCAATTTTCTATTTATTATTCCGAGTATTACTTCTTCTTATAATCGAGAGCCGCCATGGCCGAACGCGATGTGCAACGCCTGCTCAACGACCGCCTCGACTGGAACCTGCTGCGCACCTTCCGGGTGATCGGCCAGGAGCTGAGCATCAGCCGTGCCGCCGCGCGTCTGCATCTGACGCAACCGGCGGTGAGCCAGGCGCTCAAGCGTCTTGAGGAGCAACTGGGTCGCCAGTTGATCGCCCGACGCGGCCCACGATTTGCCCTCACCGAAGTCGGCGAGCAGATCTTCGAACTGGCCGGCGAGATCTACGGGCAGATGTCCCAGGTCAGCAGCCTGCTGGAGCAACCGGCCGACGAGGTGATCGGCAAGGTGCGACTGCTGATCATCAGCCGGATCTTCTCCGAGCGCTTCGATGACTTCCTCGCTGACTTTCATCGGCAGTATCCACGGGTGGATCTGGAGGTCGATGTGATGCGCAGTTCGGACATCGTCAGTGCCCTTCAGGAGAAAACCGCGACCCTCGGCCTGAGCCTCAATCGCCGCCCGCAACCGCGACTTGAACAGCGTCTGTTCCTGCGGCAGCGCTATGCGTTTTTCTGTGGCAAGCACCACGCGCTGTTTGGCCGACAGGACATCGGCGAAGGCGATCTGCAGCGGGAGAACTTCGTCAGTTTCACCAGCGACCAGATTGGCGGCATGCTCTCGCCGCTGACGATTTTTCGCGATCAGCAAGGCTTCAGCGGGCGCATCGTTGCCTCCTCGCCAAGCCTGGAAGAGGTGCGGCGACTGGTGATCGCCGGGTTCGGTATCGGTTGTTTGCCGGAGCACGTGGTGGCGGCGGACGTCGAGGCCGGATTGCTCTGGCGCCTGCCGCCCCACGAAGGGATTGCCGATGTCGACATTCATCTGTTGTGGAACCGCGAGCAGCGCATGAGCCGCGCCGAGACGCTGTTCATCGAACGTTTGCAGGCCTGTCTGGCGGATCAGTAACCGAGCAGTCGATCCGCGCTGTTGAGCAAAGGCTCACCGGCATTCAGACGGCGGAAGTTCTCGGCGATCTGCTCGGCGATGCAATCGTGGGAGGCCGCCGAAGCCATGTGCGGGGTGATGGTCACGCCCGGGGTTTTCCACAGTGGATGATCGGCGGGTAACGGCTCCTGTTCGAAGACATCGAGCAGCGCACCGCGCAGTTTTCCACGAGCCAGTGCCTGTTGCAGATCCTCGATGTTCAGATGCCCACCGCGACCGACGTTGACCAGTGCCGCGCCGTTGGCCAGCCGGTCAAAGGTCTGGCGATTGAGAATGCCGCGCGTCTCGTGGGTGAGCGGCAACAGATTGATCAGCAACTCCACGCCGTCGAGAAATGGATTGAAGGTTTCAGTGCCGGCGAAGGTCTGCACGCCCGGTAAATCCTTTTTGCGGCGCGCCCAGCCACGCACGTCATAACCGGCGCTGGCCAGGTCTAGCGCAATCGCGCTGCCGAGCGAGCCGAGGCCCATCACACCGATCCGGAACTCATGGGCCGGGCGTTGCAGCGGTCGCTCCCAATGCTGTTGGCGCTGTTGCTCCAGCACTTGATCGAAGCCGCGATGAAAGTGAATCACCGCCCAGCGCACGAACTCGGTCATGCCTTGGCGATGCCCGGGATCAACCACCCGGCACACCGGCAGATCCGGACATGACGGATCGTGCTCCAGATGATCGATGCCGGCGGCGACCGAGTGAATCACTTGCAGATTGGGCAACGCGGCGAGGCTGTCCGGCAGCGGAAACCAGCACGCCGCGATCTGCGCATTCGCCGCTTGGGGATCGTCGGCCAGCACCGCCGAAAGCTGCGGTGCACGGCGGGCAAAGGCTTCCTGCAATTGTTTGAGCAACAGCGTGTCGCGGGACATCAGCGCAACGGTGTTCATGACAGGTAGGACTCGCGCTGGGATTCGATCAGGGTCAGTGCGGCCTGCCAGGCCAGGTCGATGATGTTGTCCTGTTCATCGCGGTCGAACTGTTCGGCGGTGTGGGCACAGACTTCCGGCGACGGGAAATGCAGCTCGCAACCGCCGGCCAGCGCCTGCACCTGAGCCTGGCAGGCACGCTCCAGAAAGTGGATTTCCTGGAACGCCTGGGCCACCCCGGAGCCACCGACCAGCAAACCGTGATTGCGCAGGATCATCGCCCGATGCGGGCCGAGGTCGGCGATCAACCGCTCGCGCTCGTCCAGCGACAAGGCGATGCCTTCGTAGGTGTGGTAAGCGAGTTTTCCGTAGAACTTCAGCGCGTGCTGACTGATCGGCAGCAGGCCTTGTTTCTGTGCAGCGACGGCCATGCCGGCAGCGGTGTGGGTGTGAATCACGCAGTTCAGATCCGGCCGCGCCATGTGGATCGCCGAATGGATCACGAAACCGGCGGCGTTGACCCGATGCCCGGCGTATTCAGGGTCGACGATGCGCCCGTCCTGATCGATACGCACCAGATCGGAGGCACGCATGCGGTCGAAAATCACGCCGTAGCGGTTGATCAGGAAATGATGCTCCGGCCCCGGAATCCGCAGGGTGATGTGGGTGTCGATCAGGTCGGTCATGCGAAAGTGCGCGATCAGGCGGTACAGCGCGGCGAGCTCGCAACGGGCTTGCCATTCGATCGGGTCAATGTGGGCGGGCTTACTCACGAATACACCTCTTTGTTGGTATGAAGGGTGACCGGGTTGGCCCGCAGACGTGCGAGGCCACAGACACCGATCAGAGACAGGGCCGACAGTAACGTGAAGAACACCGCCAATGGCAGCCACTGCCCGGAGAACTTGCTGGCCAGCAGCGTGCCGATCAGCGGCGTGGTGCCGCCGGCTACTGCGCAGCTCAGTTGGTAAGCGATGGAGATGCCCGAATAGCGCAGATGCACCGGGAAGGCTTGGGTCATGTACCCGGCGATCACCGCGTACAGGGCCGAGAGAATCACCACCGCGACGGCGATGCCGAGGGTCATCAACAGAATGTTCTGAGTGCCAACCAGCAAGAACATCGGGTACGGCGTGACCGTGCACAGCAACGCCACCAGCATCAGGAATCGCCCTTCGCCGATGCGCTCGGCGAGCAGCGCCGACAACGGTTGCGAGAGCAATTGAATGATCGTCACCAGGAACAGGCAGTCGAGAATGGTCGCCCTTGGGATGCCCTGATATTGGGTGACGTAGGTGATCATGAACGTGTTGGTGAAGAAGAACCCGGCCGAGCCGATGGTAACGGCGGCGGCCGCGAACAGGATCTGCCGCCAGCACTGACGGATCACGTCTTTCACCGGGTACTTCGCCGTCTCGTTGTTGTCCCTGGCCTTGGCGAATTCCGGCGACTCATGCACCCCGGAACGGATCATCAGACCGACCATCATCAGCACGCCGCTGGCTAGAAACGGCAGACGCCAGCCCCAGGCGAGGAAGTCTTCCGGCGACAGCGACGTCACCAGTCGAAACGCGATCAACGCCAGCAGCAAACCCGCCGGGCTGCCGAGCTGGGCGAACGAGGCGTAAAAGGTTTTGCGTTTGGCCGGGGCGTGTTCGCTGGCCATCAACACCGCCCCGCCCCACTCGCCGCCGACGGAGATGCCCTGGATCAGGCGTAATACGATCAACCCGATCGGCGCCCAGATGCCGACGCTGGCGTAGCTCGGTAGCAGACCGATGCCGGCGGTGGCGAGGCCCATCAGCGCCATGGTCACCAACAGCATTTTCTTGCGACCCAGACGATCACCCAGATGTCCGAACACCATCCCGGCCATCGGGCGGGCGATGAAGCCGACGGCGAAACTGCCGAATGCGGCGAGGGTGCTGGTCACCGGGTCGCTGCTGGGAAAGAACACTTGCCCGAGCACCAGTGCGGCGGCGGTGGCGTAGATATAGAAATCGTAGAACTCGATGGTCGTGCCAATGAAGGCAGCGGCCGCGGCGCGACGCGGCTGAGCGGTGGTGTGCATGCAAGAACCCCTGTGTATTTATAGTTTTGGGCAGGTGTCGAAGCGGCTGACGGTCGCGCTCTGTGGCGCTTGTGGGCTTTATCGCTTCCGTGACAGGATTAGTCAATTTTCAAAAACTTATCTTTACTATTAGCGTGACTACTACATGACCTCCTCCGCCAATCCCTGGATCGGCCGACGTTTTCTCAATGACCGGCTCGACTGGAACCTGTTGCGCACCTATCTGGTGATCGGTCAGGAAGGCAGCATGAGCCGCGCCGCTGCGCGATTGCACATCACCCAGTCGGCAGTCAGCCAGGCGTTGAAACGTCTCGAGGAACAACTGGATTGTGTGTTGATTGCCCGGAGCGGTCGGCGTTTTGATCTGACGGAAACCGGGGAGGAAGTCCTGCGGATTGCGGCGGATATCTACGGCGATATTTCCCGTCTGGGCACCGTGGTCGAGAATCGCCATGATGACGTAGTGGGCAAGATCCGTATCCTCACCGTCAGTGGCGTGCAGGCGCGGCATTACGACGAGTTTCTTGCGGATTTCCACGAAACTCACCCGAAAATCGAGCTGGAAGTCGAGGTGATGGGCAGCTCGAACATCATCAGTTCATTGCTGCAGAAGACCGCTACGGTCGGCGTCGGACTTTGCCGTCTACCACAGCCTCGGCTGGAGCAGCGGGTACTGTTCCGAGAGCGCTACGCCTACTTTTGCGGGCAACGGCATCGACTGTTCGGACAACAGAATCTGACGCTGGAACAGCTCGCGGCGGAGAACTTCGTCAGCTTCACCAGCGATCAGCTCGGCGGCAATCTTTCGCCATTGACGCTGTTTCGTGACCAGCAGGGGTTTACCGGCAAGATCGTCGCCTCCTCCACCAGTTTCGAAGAGATTTACCGCCTGATCTGTGCAGGGTTCGGGATTGGTTGCTTGCCGATTCACTTGGTGCGACGGGATGTCGAACAGGGTTTGCTGTGGCGCTTGCCGCCGGAGGACGGGGTGGTGGATTTCGATATTCAGCTGCTGTGGAACCGCGAGCAGAAGATGACTCAGGCGGAAACGGTATTCCTCGACAGCTTCCAGCACATGCTCAGCTTGCGTGAGCCTGTGCTGTGAAGCTTTAGCGGGTTACACGTGAGGATCGCCCGGCGCTTTGGTCGGCGCCGCGTATTGCGGCTTGAGGTGACCGTCCTGGTCGAGTAGCCAGGCGTCCATGATCTGCCGCACCACCGGACCTGCAACTCGGCCACCGGCCTCGCCGTTTTCGATCATCACCGAGATCGCGATTTTCGGATGCTCGGCCGGGGCAAACCCGACAAACAGGGCGTTGTCACGATGTCGCTCGAGGGTTTTCTCGCGGTTGTAACGCTCACCCTGTTTGATCGCCACCACCTGCGCCGTACCACTCTTGCCGGCGATGCGGTATTGCGCACCGGCCGCTGCCGCACGAGCAATGCCTCGGGCATCGTGCATCACCATCTGCATGCCGTGGTTGACCTGCTCCCAGTCCCGCGGATCCTTGAGCAGGATGTTCGGCATCGGGTGCTCGTCCACCGGTGCCACACCATCCACGGTCTTGGCCAGGTGCGGACGGTTCCAGACGCCCTTGTTGGCGATCAGTGCGGTGGCTTGAGCCAGTTGCAGCGGCGTGACCTGCATGTAGCCCTGGCCGATACCGAGGATCACGGTTTCGCCGGGGAACCAGGCCTGACGCCGGGTGGCGCGCTTCCACGCCTGGGACGGCATCAAGCCCGGTGACTCCTCGAACATGTCGAGCGAGACTTTCTCGC
Source organism: Pseudomonas glycinae (assembly GCF_001594225.2). Classification (GTDB taxonomy): domain Bacteria; phylum Pseudomonadota; class Gammaproteobacteria; order Pseudomonadales; family Pseudomonadaceae; genus Aquipseudomonas; species Aquipseudomonas glycinae. Next base: position 3,060,856 of record NZ_CP014205.2, on the reverse strand, counting down.
CAAGGCCGAACATCGCCATGTAGTCGTGAAGGCGATCGATGCCGAGCTTGTGCGCCAGGTCGTAGAAGTAGGTGTCGTTGGACCGCATGATCGCTGCATCCATGTCTACCCAACCGTCGCCGCTGTGGTTCCAGTTGCGATACTTGTGGTCGAAATCCGGTAGTTGGTAGTAGCCCGGATCGAAGACTCGGGTTTGTGGCGTGACCACGCCGGTGTCGAGTCCGGCAATCGCCACCTCTGGTTTGATCGTTGAACCGGGAGCGTACAGACCGCGCAGTACTCGGTTGAACAGCGGTCGGTCGATGGAGTCTCGCAGCGCGGAATATTCCTTGGAGCTGATACCAGTCACGAACAGGTTAGGGTCGAAGCTCGGATTGCTGACCATGGCCAGCACTTCGCCGGTCGATGGATCCAGCGCAACCACTGAGCCGCGGCGGTCGCCCAATGCAGCTTCCGCGGCCTCCTGAAGTTTGACGTCGAGACTTAGAACTATGTTTTTGCCTGGTATCGGATCGGTGTGTTTCAGAACCCGTAGTACTCGACCTTGTGCGTTGGTCTCTACCTCCTCGTAACCGACGTGGCCGTGCAGCTGTGGCTCATAGAAGCGTTCGATACCCGTCTTGCCGATGGATTGGGTGCCACGGTATTCGACGGAGTCGAGGGTTTTGGATTCTTTTTCGTTGATACGGCCAACGTAACCGATCGAGTGTGCGAAGTGCGCACCCAACGGGTAGTTACGAACGAATTGTGGCTCGACATCCAGGCCCGGTAGACGGAACTCGTTAACTGCCAGCACGGCGATCTGTTCTTCGGTCAGCTCATAGAACAGCGTTACGGGTGTAAACGGATGACGCGACTGCTTCATGGCTTTGTCAAAGACTGCGCGGTCTTCGGCGGGCAGGTGCAGGAGGTTGATGACTTCATCCAGCTCTTGATTGACGTCAGTCGCCCGTTCGCGGGTGATGGTCAGGTTGTAGCTGGGACGATTATCAGCCAGCAACACGCCGTTGCGATCGTAAATCAGGCCGCGTGTCGGCGGGATCGGCAGGACATGGACGCGATTGTTTTCGGAGATGGTCGAGTGGTAATCGAACTCGACGACTTGCAGGATGTACAGGCGCACCACCAGGGCACAACTGATGGCGAAGACGAACAAGGCACAGGCGATCAGGCGTTTGTTGACCAGCCGCGTCTCTTTTTCGTGGTCCTTGATAGGGATGGGTTCAGGCATTTCTGCAGCCACTCTTTGACAAAAAATGAGCGCCGATCCTTGGGCATGACATCAGTCCGTTAAAAAACGAGCTGCACCATACCAAAAACCAGGCGGTCATTTCAGAAGGATTTCCCCAATGGTTCCGGTCGAGACGGCTGGAGGTTTCTCCAGGCACTTTCCTGCGGACAAAACAAAACCCCAACCGCTTTCGCAATTGGGGTTTCGGAATTTAATCTTGACGATGACCTACTCTCACATGGGGAAACCCCACACTACCATCGGCGATGCATCGTTTCACTTCTGAGTTCGGGATGGGATCAGGTGGTTCCAACGCTCTATGGTCGTCAAGAAATTCGGGTACTGACTCGCGACCAGATGGCCTCGCTTCAGCAAATTGGATATGTGACAGCTGTCGGTGTCTTGTGAGCGTCGAACTTTCGGTTCATTGCGTCTTCACACACCGCAATCTGGTCTCTTTCGAGTCTACAGATTGCTTGGGTGTTATATGGTCAAGCCTCACGGGCAATTAGTATTGGTTAGCTCAACGCCTCACAGCGCTTACACACCCAACCTATCAACGTCGTAGTCTTCGACGGCCCTTCAGGGAACTCAAGGTTCCAGTGAGATCTCATCTTGAGGCAAGTTTCCCGCTTAGATGCTTTCAGCGGTTATCTTGCCCGAACATAGCTACCCGGCAATGCCACTGGCGTGACAACCGGAACACCAGAGGTTCGTCCACTCCGGTCCTCTCGTACTAGGAGCAGCCCCTCTCAAATCTCAAACGTCCACGGCAGATAGGGACCGAACTGTCTCACGACGTTCTAAACCCAGCTCGCGTACCACTTTAAATGGCGAACAGCCATACCCTTGGGACCGGCTTCAGCCCCAGGATGTGATGAGCCGACATCGAGGTGCCAAACACCGCCGTCGATATGAACTCTTGGGCGGTATCAGCCTGTTATCCCCGGAGTACCTTTTATCCGTTGAGCGATGGCCCTTCCATACAGAACCACCGGATCACTAAGACCTACTTTCGTACCTGCTCGACGTGTCTGTCTCGCAGTCAAGCGCGCTTTTGCCTTTATACTCTACGACCGATTTCCGACCGGTCTGAGCGCACCTTCGTACTCCTCCGTTACTCTTTAGGAGGAGACCGCCCCAGTCAAACTACCCACCATACACTGTCCTCGATCCGGATAACGGACCTGAGTTAGAACCTCAAAGTTGCCAGGGTGGTATTTCAAGGATGGCTCCACGCGAACTGGCGTCCACGCTTCAAAGCCTCCCACCTATCCTACACAAGCAAATTCAAAGTCCAGTGCAAAGCTATAGTAAAGGTTCACGGGGTCTTTCCGTCTAGCCGCGGATACACTGCATCTTCACAGCGATTTCAATTTCACTGAGTCTCGGGTGGAGACAGCGCCGCCATCGTTACGCCATTCGTGCAGGTCGGAACTTACCCGACAAGGAATTTCGCTACCTTAGGACCGTTATAGTTACGGCCGCCGTTTACCGGGGCTTCGATCAAGAGCTTCGCGTTAGCTAACCCCATCAATTAACCTTCCGGCACCGGGCAGGCGTCACACCCTATACGTCCACTTTCGTGTTTGCAGAGTGCTGTGTTTTTAATAAACAGTCGCAGCGGCCTGGTATCTTCGACCGGCGTGGGCTTACGCAGCAAGTGCTTCACCCTCACCGGCGCACCTTCTCCCGAAGTTACGGTGCCATTTTGCCTAGTTCCTTCACCCGAGTTCTCTCAAGCGCCTTGGTATTCTCTACCCAACCACCTGTGTCGGTTTGGGGTACGGTTCCTGGTTATCTGAAGCTTAGAAGCTTTTCTTGGAAGCATGGCATCAACCACTTCGTCGCCTAAAGGCAACTCGTCATCAGCTCTCGGCCTTGAAACCCCGGATTTACCTAAGATTTCAGCCTACCACCTTAAACTTGGACAACCAACGCCAAGCTGGCCTAGCCTTCTCCGTCCCTCCATCGCAATAACCAGAAGTACAGGAATATTAACCTGTTTTCCATCGACTACGCTTTTCAGCCTCGCCTTAGGGACCGACTAACCCTGCGTCGATTAACGTTGCGCAGGAAACCTTGGTCTTTCGGCGTGGGTGTTTTTCACACCCATTGTCGTTACTCATGTCAGCATTCGCACTTCTGATACCTCCAGCAAGCTTCTCAACTCACCTTCACAGGCTTACAGAACGCTCCTCTACCGCATCACTTGCGTGATACCCGTAGCTTCGGTGTATGGTTTGAGCCCCGTTACATCTTCCGCGCAGGCCGACTCGACTAGTGAGCTATTACGCTTTCTTTAAAGGGTGGCTGCTTCTAAGCCAACCTCCTAGCTGTCTAAGCCTTCCCACATCGTTTCCCACTTAACCATAACTTTGGGACCTTAGCTGACGGTCTGGGTTGTTTCCCTTTTCACGACGGACGTTAGCACCCGCCGTGTGTCTCCCATGCTCGGCACTTGTAGGTATTCGGAGTTTGCATCGGTTTGGTAAGTCGGGATGACCCCCTAGCCGAAACAGTGCTCTACCCCCTACAGTGATACATGAGGCGCTACCTAAATAGCTTTCGAGGAGAACCAGCTATCTCCGAGCTTGATTAGCCTTTCACTCCGATCCACAGGTCATCCGCTAACTTTTCAACGGTAGTCGGTTCGGTCCTCCAGTCAGTGTTACCTAACCTTCAACCTGCCCATGGATAGATCGCCCGGTTTCGGGTCTATTCCCAGCGACTAGACGCCCTATTAAGACTCGCTTTCGCTACGCCTCCCCTATTCGGTTAAGCTCGCCACTGAAAATAAGTCGCTGACCCATTATACAAAAGGTACGCAGTCACAGAACAAAGTCTGCTCCCACTGCTTGTACGCATACGGTTTCAGGATCTATTTCACTCCCCTCTCCGGGGTTCTTTTCGCCTTTCCCTCACGGTACTAGTTCACTATCGGTCAGTCAGTAGTATTTAGCCTTGGAGGATGGTCCCCCCATATTCAGACAAAGTTTCTCGTGCTCCGTCCTACTCGATTTCATGACTAAGAGACTTTCGCGTACAGGGCTATCACCCACTATGGCCGCACTTTCCAGAGCGTTCCGCTAATCTCAAAGCCACTTAAGGGCTAGTCCCCGTTCGCTCGCCACTACTAAGGGAATCTCGGTTGATTTCTTTTCCTCAGGGTACTGAGATCTTTCAGTTCCCCGGGTTCGCCTCTTGCACCTATGTATTCAGTACAAGAGAACCATCTTGTGATGGCTGGGTTCCCCCATTCAGACATCTCCGGATCAAAGTCTGTTTGCCGACTCCCCGAAGCTTTTCGCTAGCTACCACGTCTTTCATCGCCTCTGACTGCCAAGGCATCCACCGTATGCGCTTCTTCACTTGACCATATAACCCCAAGCAATCTGGTTATACTGTGAAGACGACATTCGCCGAAAATTCGAATTTCTCAACTAAGAGAACTCACAAATTTTACCTTAGCCTGATCCGTTACCAGTGAAAGTAACGTTCAGTCTATCTTTCTATCACATACCCAAATTTTTAAAGAACGAACCAGTCAAAAGACTAGAAATCAACATTCACCATCAACGATGGAATGCTCATTTCTAAGCTTTTACTTCAGAAGCAGTAGTGGTGGAGCCAAGCGGGATCGAACCGCTGACCTCCTGCGTGCAAGGCAGGCGCTCTCCCAGCTGAGCTATGGCCCCGTATTTCTACAGGCGTTTCCCACACAAAATTGGTGGGTCTGGGCAGATTCGAACTGCCGACCTCACCCTTATCAGGGGTGCGCTCTAACCAACTGAGCTACAGACCCAATTTCGGGCTGCTTCTTTCGTCTTCTTCAATGAATCAAGCAATTCGTGTGGGAACTTATGGAGCAGCTGATGTCGTCGATTAAGGAGGTGATCCAGCCGCAGGTTCCCCTACGGCTACCTTGTTACGACTTCACCCCAGTCATGAATCACACCGTGGTAACCGTCCTCCCGAAGGTTAGACTAGCTACTTCTGGTGCAACCCACTCCCATGGTGTGACGGGCGGTGTGTACAAGGCCCGGGAACGTATTCACCGCGACATTCTGATTCGCGATTACTAGCGATTCCGACTTCACGCAGTCGAGTTGCAGACTGCGATCCGGACTACGATCGGTTTTATGGGATTAGCTCCACCTCGCGGCTTGGCAACCCTTTGTACCGACCATTGTAGCACGTGTGTAGCCCAGGCCGTAAGGGCCATGATGACTTGACGTCATCCCCACCTTCCTCCGGTTTGTCACCGGCAGTCTCCTTAGAGTGCCCACCATAACGTGCTGGTAACTAAGGACAAGGGTTGCGCTCGTTACGGGACTTAACCCAACATCTCACGACACGAGCTGACGACAGCCATGCAGCACCTGTCTCAATGTTCCCGAAGGCACCAATCCATCTCTGGAAAGTTCATTGGATGTCAAGGCCTGGTAAGGTTCTTCGCGTTGCTTCGAATTAAACCACATGCTCCACCGCTTGTGCGGGCCCCCGTCAATTCATTTGAGTTTTAACCTTGCGGCCGTACTCCCCAGGCGGTCAACTTAATGCGTTAGCTGCGCCACTAAGAGCTCAAGGCTCCCAACGGCTAGTTGACATCGTTTACGGCGTGGACTACCAGGGTATCTAATCCTGTTTGCTCCCCACGCTTTCGCACCTCAGTGTCAGTATCAGTCCAGGTGGTCGCCTTCGCCACTGGTGTTCCTTCCTATATCTACGCATTTCACCGCTACACAGGAAATTCCACCACCCTCTACCATACTCTAGCTCGCCAGTTTTGGATGCAGTTCCCAGGTTGAGCCCGGGGATTTCACATCCAACTTAACGAACCACCTACGCGCGCTTTACGCCCAGTAATTCCGATTAACGCTTGCACCCTCTGTATTACCGCGGCTGCTGGCACAGAGTTAGCCGGTGCTTATTCTGTCGGTAACGTCAAAATTGCAGAGTATTAATCTACAACCCTTCCTCCCAACTTAAAGTGCTTTACAATCCGAAGACCTTCTTCACACACGCGGCATGGCTGGATCAGGCTTTCGCCCATTGTCCAATATTCCCCACTGCTGCCTCCCGTAGGAGTCTGGACCGTGTCTCAGTTCCAGTGTGACTGATCATCCTCTCAGACCAGTTACGGATCGTCGCCTTGGTGAGCCATTACCTCACCAACTAGCTAATCCGACCTAGGCTCATCTGATAGCGCAAGGCCCGAAGGTCCCCTGCTTTCTCCCGTAGGACGTATGCGGTATTAGCGTTCCTTTCGAAACGTTGTCCCCCACTACCAGGCAGATTCCTAGGCATTACTCACCCGTCCGCCGCTGAATTCAGGAGCAAGCTCCCTTCATCCGCTCGACTTGCATGTGTTAGGCCTGCCGCCAGCGTTCAATCTGAGCCATGATCAAACTCTTCAGTTCAAACATCTTTGGGTTTTTAAGAAACCCTAAACTTGGCTCAGCAATCGTTGGTTACATCTTTGATTTCTCGCGGAGTAACTTGTGATGCTGATAATCTTGTTGACTATCAGTCTGACTCCACAAGCACCCACACGAATTGCTTGATTCAGTTGTTAAAGAGCGGTTGGTTAAGATCTTTCGTCTCAACCGAGGCGCGCATTCTACAGCAGCCTCATTTGCTGTCAAGTGATTATTTTCAGAAGTTTTCGAAGATTTCTTCAACAACTTCAACCACTTGCGCTTCCGATCTCTCGTTAGCGGGAGGCGAATTCTACAGCGTTACACGCTGCTGTCAACACCTCTTTTTCTCCGCTTTCGACCGAGAAGATCGAACCGTTGAAAGCGCCAAACAGACCGGCATTTCCAACTCCTTCCAGGCCTCGATAAACTGAAGCGACCCGCTTCGAAACCTACTTAACTCATTGAATCTCAAGGAGTTTTCCGTTTCGACTGCGCCGGAAGTGGGGCGAATTATAGACATCCAGAATTCGCCGTCAACCCCTTATTTCAACTTTATCCGGATTTCAGCGTAATTCGTGCAAAAGCCTTCTTGCCGGCCTGACAAACGTGAGTCGCACCCAGTACGTATATAAAGGAGCGATCAACAACCTCGCCATCTATACGTACCCCGCCGGAAGCCAGCAGATCACGAGCAGCGGCAGAGTTCTTCACCAGCCCCGCTTTATTAAGGACAGCAGCAATCGGCATATCCTCGGCAGCAGTCAGTTCGACCTCTGGCAGATCATCCGGCAACTCACCATCCTTCATACGATTACCCGCACCACGGTGAGCATTGGCCGCAGCCTCTTCACCATGGAAGCGCGCAACAACCTCTTCGGCCAGCTTGATCTTGATATCGCGAGGATTAGCTCCCGCCTCTACGTCGGCACGGAACGCATTGATCTCATCCATCGAACGGAAGCTTAGCAGCTCGAAGTAGCGCCACATCAACGCGTCGGGAATCGAAACCAGCTTGCTGTACATGACACCCGGCGCTTCCTGGATACCGACGTAGTTGCCCAGCGACTTGGACATCTTCTTCACACCATCCAGACCTTCAAGCAACGGCATCGTCAGGATGCACTGTGCTTCCTGACCATAACCACGCTGCAGCTCACGCCCCATCAGCAGGTTGAACTTCTGATCGGTACCACCCAGCTCAACGTCAGCGCGCAACGCGACAGAGTCATAACCCTGAACCAGCGGATAGAGAAATTCGTGAATGGCAATCGGCTGATTGGTGGTGTAGCGCTTATCGAAGTCATCACGCTCGAGCATACGAGCAACGGTGTACTGCGAAGTCAGACGAATAAAGTCCGCAGGCCCCATCTGATCCATCCAGGTGGAGTTGAACGCGACTTCGGTTTTCGCCGGATCAAGAATCTTGAAAACCTGAGTCTTGTAGGTCTCGGCGTTTTCCAGAACCTGCTCACGGGTCAACGGAGGCCGCGTGGCACTCTTGCCGCTCGGATCACCGATCATTCCGGTGAAATCACCAATAAGGAAGATCACCTGATGCCCCAGCTCCTGGAACTGGCGCAGCTTATTAATAAGCACAGTGTGGCCAAGGTGCAGATCCGGCGCAGTTGGATCGAAGCCGGCCTTGATTCGCAGCGGCTGGCCACGCTTGAGCTTTTCGATCAGCTCGGACTCGACCAAAAGTTCTTCCGCACCACGTTTAATCAGCGCTAGCTGCTCTTCAACCGACTTCATAACAGACCCGCAAGGCTCAGATTCAAAGGGAACCAACCATACAAGATCGTGCACCAAATACAAGTTTTGCCCGGCGCACGGACACCAATCCACGGACATGGCGCCCGCAGACTTGCTTCAAAGATGATTTGGTTATATTTTATACAGTTATTTCATCTTCATCATGTCATTCATCTTTTCCAATTCATCTTTTTCAAAGTCAAATTACTTATGACCACTGAACCGTCTAAAGCGCCACCGCTTTACCCGAAGACCCACCTGCTCGCCGCAAGTGGGATCGCCGCCCTTCTCAGTCTGGCGCTCCTGGTGTTTCCATCCAGTGATGTTGAAGCCAAAAAGACAACGCTGAGCCTTGAACTGGAAAGTCCTGTTGAACAACTGACACAAGATCAAGACGCTGCCGACGCGGCTCAAGCCACAAACGAATCCGTAGCCTCCCCTTTCGCGCAGATCGAAAACAGCACCGAAGAACCGCAGGAAACCGCCCAGGCCGCACCAGCGCCGACACCGGTAGTCGAAGAAAAGAAGGCCCCGAATCACAGGGAAGTGATCGTCTCCAAGGGCGATACGCTTTCTACACTGTTCGAGAAAGTCGGCCTGCCGGCCGCGGCCGTCCATGAAGTGCTGGCCAGCGATAAACAGGCCAAGCAATTCAGCCAGCTCAAACATGGCCAGAAACTCGAATTCGAATTGAACCCACAAGGCCAGCTGACCAACCTGCACAGCAAGGTCAGCGACGTTGAAACCATCACCCTGACCAAGAACGACAAGGGTTATGTGTTCAACCGCGTTACCGCCAAACCCACTGTTCGCACCGCTTATGTGCACGGTGTGATCAACAGCTCGCTGTCGCAGTCCGCCGCCCGCGCAGGCCTGTCCCACAGCCTGACCATGGACATGGCCAGTGTCTTTGGCTACGACGTCGACTTCGCCCAGGATATCCGCCAGGGCGACGAATTCGATGTGATCTACGAACAGAAAGTGGTGAATGGCAAAGCGGTTGGCAACGGCCCGATCCTGTCAGCCCGCTTCACCAACCGCGGCAAGACTTACACCGCCGTGCGTTACACCAACAAACAGGGCAACAGCAGCTACTACACTGCTGATGGCAACAGCATGCGCAAGGCGTTCATCCGTACACCGGTGGACTTCGCCCGCATCAGCTCGAAATTCTCCATGGGCCGCAAACACCCGATCCTCAACAAGATCCGCGCCCACAAAGGCGTCGATTACGCCGCCCCACGTGGTACGCCGATCAAGGCTGCCGGCGACGGCAAAGTGCTGCTGGCCGGCCGCCGCGGCGGTTACGGCAACACCGTGATCATCCAGCACGGCAACACTTACCGCACGCTGTATGGCCACATGCAGGGCTTCGCCAAGGGCGTGAAGACTGGCGGCACCGTGAAACAGGGCCAGGTGATCGGTTACATCGGCACCACCGGCCTGTCCACCGGACCGCACCTGCACTATGAATTCCAGGTCAACGGCGTTCACGTCGATCCATTGGGTCAGAAACTGCCGATGGCCGACCCGATCGCCAAATCCGAACGTGCTCGCTTCTTGGCGCAGAGCCAGCCACTGATGGCTCGCATGGATCAGGAAAAAGCCACCATGCTGGCTTCGAGCAAACGTTAAGCCATGGCTCTGTATATCGGCGTGATGTCCGGCACCAGTCTCGATGGGTTGGACATCGCCCTGATTGAGCAATCCTCGGCGATCAATCTGGTCGCCACGCACTACATCCCTATGCCTGACACCCTGCGCGCCGAGATGCTTGGCTTGTGCGCCAGCGGCCCTGACGAGATCGCCCGCTCGGCGATTGCCCAGCAGAACTGGGTGAAGCTCGCCGCACGAGGGATCCATACCCTTCTGGAACAGCAACAGCTCAAGCCTGAAGCCATTCGCGCGATCGGCAGCCACGGCCAGACCATTCGCCATGAACCGGCGCGTGGTTTCACGGTACAGATCGGCAACCCTGCCCTGCTGACCGAGCTGACCGGCATTACAGTCGTCAGTGACTTCCGCAGCCGCGATGTAGCCGCCGGCGGCCAGGGCGCTCCTTTGGTTCCGGCCTTTCATGAAGCGTTGTTCGAAGAGCGTACCGGTAACCGTGCAGTCCTGAATGTCGGCGGTTTCAGTAATCTCAGTCTGATTGAGCCGAACAAGCCTGTAGCCGGTTTCGACTGTGGGCCGGGGAATGTGCTGATGGACGCCTGGATTCATCAGCAACGGGGCGAGAACTACGACCGCAACGGGCAGTGGGCAGCCAGCGGCAAGGTCGAGCCGACCCTGCTGAAAGCTCTGCTCAGCGATCCGTTTTTCGTGACCCAAGGCCCGAAGAGCACCGGCCGCGAAGTCTTCAACCTGCCCTGGCTGGAGCAGCAACTGTCGCGTCTGCCAGGTTTCGCACCCGAAAACGTACAGGCGACATTGCTCGAACTGACGGCGCTGACCATCGTCGAATCGCTGCAAGGCGCTCAATCGAATACCGAAGAGCTTCTGGTCTGCGGGGGCGGCGCCCACAACGCCACACTAATGAAACGCCTGGCCGGGCTGCTGCCGAATGCCAAGGTCGCCAGCACCGCGACCCACGGTGTCGATCCGGACTGGGTCGAGGCCATGGCCTTCGCCTGGCTGGCCCATTGCTGCCTTGAAGGGATCGCCGCCAATCGCCCGAGCGTCACCGGCGCCAAAGGCCTGCGCGTACTCGGTGCCATCTACCCCAACTGACAAATCGCAGATAACAAAACGCCGCAGAACCGTGAGGTTCTGCGGCGTTTTATTGTGTTCGGTGAAGCGCGTTCAGATCGAGAACGAGGAGCCGCAACCACAAGTGGTGGTGGCATTCGGGTTCTTGATCACGAAACGCGAACCTTCCAGACCTTCCTGATAATCCACCTCGGCACCTGCCAGGTACTGGAAGCTCATCGGATCGACCACCAGACTGACGCCTTCGCGCTCGACGATGGTGTCGTCCTCGGCCACATCTTCATCGAAGGTGAAGCCGTACTGAAACCCTGAACAACCGCCGCCCGTAACGAATACGCGCAGCTTCAAGCGATCATTCCCCTCTTCATCGACCAGGCTCTTCACCTTGTGCGCGGCACCTTGAGTGAATTGCAAAGCCGTGGGGGTGAAGGATTCGACGCTCATGCTGACTTTCTCCCGGCGTTACGCCGCCATAATGCGTGATGACGCGCATTATCCGCTTGTCCTAGAAAATCGGTCAACTATTGTTACGGTATATCAATAAAGCTGATCAGCCGACCAGAATGCAAAAAGGCCCGTCAAACGGGCCTTTTTGCCAAGCAAGATCAGTCGTTACGGCAGCATGCCGGCGTGGGACAGACCCAAACGCTCATCCAGCCCGAACAGAATGTTCATGTTCTGCACCGCCTGGCCCGACGCGCCCTTGACCAAGTTGTCGATCACCGAGAGCACTACCACCAGATCACCATCCTGCGGGCGGTGAACCGCGATGCGGCAGACGTTGGCGCCACGCACACTACGGGTTTCTGGATGGCTACCAGCCGGCATCACGTCGACGAACGGCTCATTGGCATAACGCTTCTCGAACAACGCCTGCAGATCCACCGAACGATCCACCACGGTCGCGTAGAGCGTGGAGTGAATGCCACGGATCATCGGCGTCAGGTGCGGCACGAAAGTCAGACCGACATCCTTGCCCGCCGCACGACGCAGCCCCTGACGAATTTCCGGCAGATGGCGGTGACCTTTCACCGCATAAGCCTTCATGCTTTCCGACGTCTCGGAGTACAGCGAGCCTACGGCAGCACCACGACCGGCACCGCTGACACCGGACTTGCAGTCGGCGATCAGGTGCGAAGCGTCGGCAATGCCCGCCTCAAGCAACGGCAGGAAACCCAGCTGTGTCGCGGTCGGATAGCAACCCGGCACCGCGATCAGACGTGCTTTCCTGATCTGCTCACGATTGACTTCCGGCAAGCCGTAAACCGCTTCGTCCAGCAGCTCCGGCGCGCCGTGCGGCTGACCGTACCACTTGGCCCATTCATCAGCGTCCTGCAGACGGAAGTCTGCCGACAGGTCGATGACCTTGGTGCCGGCCGCCAGCAACTCGCCGGCCAGTGCGTGGGCAACGCCGTGCGGAGTGGCGAAGAACACCACGTCGCAAGCGCCCAGGGTCTTGATGTCAGGCACGCTGAATGCCAGACCGTCGTAGTGACCGCGCAGGTTCGGGTACATATCAGCCACGGCCAGACCGGCCTCGGATCGGGAAGTGATGACCACCACTTCTGCCTGCGGATGCTGTGCCAACAGACGCAGCAGTTCGACACCGGTGTAACCCGTGCCGCCGACGATACCGACCTTGACCATAAACCTGCCCTCAACGAACCCACTGGAAAGCCGTCGATAATAGGGGCCGCGCGCCCCTGCGACAACCGCCAAGGTGACGTGCGGACGCTCAAGCCTCTACTATCGGGCCTACCGTGAATCAGGGAATAACCCAAAATGCTCTATCTGTGGATCAAAGCGCTGCATATCGTCAGCATCGTGTGCTGGTTTGCCGGCCTCTTCTATCTTCCGCGACTGTTCGTTTATCACGCGCAAAGTGAAGACACGATCAGCAAGGAACGCTTCAGCATCATGGAGCGCAAGCTCTATCGCGGCATCATGGGCCCGGCAATGATCGCCGCGCTGATCTTCGGTGGCTGGCTGATCTATCTGAACCCGAGCATCTTCAGCAGCGGTGGCTGGATCCACGCCAAACTGACCCTGGTCGTGCTGTTGATCGGCTACCACCACATGTGCGGCGCGCAGGTAAAACGTTTTGCCCGTGGCGAGAACACCCGCAGCCATGTCTTTTATCGCTGGTTCAATGAAGTGCCGGTTCTGCTATTGCTGGCTATCGTAATTCTGGTCGTGGTCAAGCCGTTCTAACTTCAACAAATACAACTTTCCGGGGTACTTCCGATGTCGCTGCCCGCTCTGCTCGAACAACGTCTGCGCCTGCCTGTGGTGGCGGCACCGATGTTCCTGATTTCCAATCCTGAACTGGTGCTGGCGTGCTGCCGCAACGGCGTGGTTGGCAGCTTCCCGGCGCTGAACCAACGCGAAAGCAGCGGGTTCAAGGCCTGGCTGGAGCAGATCGAAGCAGGCCTGGCGACATTGGAGAACCCGGCGCCGTACGCGGTGAACCTGATCGTCCACCACAGCAACCCACGCCTGCAGGCTGACCTGAACATCTGCGTCGAACACAAAGTCCCCATCGTCATTACCAGCCTGGGGGCCGTCAAAGAGCTGGTGGATGCGGTGCACAGTTACGGTGGCCTGGTCTTCCACGACGTAACAACCCGCCGCCATGCCGAGAAAGCCGCCGAAGCAGGTGTCGACGGTTTGATCGCCGTCGCAGCCGGTGCCGGTGGGCACGCCGGAACCTGGAGCCCGTTTTCGCTGATTGCCGAGATCCGCGAGTTCTTCGACAAGACCCTGTTGCTTGCAGGATGTTTGAACCATGGGCATGAGATTCTCGCCGCACAACTGCTCGGCGCGGATCTGGCCTACTTCGGCACGCGATTTATCGGCACCACTGAAAGTCATGCGCCTGACGCCTACAAGCAGATGCTGCTGACTGCCAAAGCCGCCGACATCATTCATACTCCTGCCGTGTCCGGTGTTCCGGCCAGCTTCATGCGCCAAAGCCTGGAGGCCGCCGGTTTCGACATGGCAGCCCTGCAGGGCAAGGGTGAAGTGAACTTCGGCGACAAGCTCAAGCCGATCAACGACGAAGCCAAGGCCTGGAAAACCGTGTGGTCGGCGGGTCAGGGCGTAGGTCAGATCGACGATCTGCCAAGCGTGGATCAACTGGTGGCGCGTCTTGATGCGGAGTATCGCCAGGCCCTGCAACACGCAGCACAGTTACCCAAACGCTGGCCACGCTGAACAAATCCGGCCAGTCGCTGCCAGAGGACTGGTCTGGCACTGACAGACTGCAATCACTCAACTTATCTCGCGACAAGGATGCCTCGGCCATGAGCGAACCCCGTTACAAGATCGTTTTCGACGGCGCGCTCCAGCCCGGCGTCGATATCACCACGGCCAAGCTCAACCTGGCCGACCTGTTCAAAAGCGATGTCGCCGCCATCGAGCGCCTGTTCAGTGGCCGCACCGTCGCGCTCAAGCGTGATCTGTCGCACAGCGATGCGCAGACTTATCTGCAAGCGCTGGGCAAGACCGGGATCGATGCCCGGATCGAAACAGAAACGCCCATCGAACTGAATCTTTCGGATGTCCACGAGCAAAGTGCCGCTGTGACGGAACCTGACTCGCCTTATGCGCCACCTCGCGCCGCTGTCGGTGAAAGCCTGCCGGCGTTCGCGCCGCTAAAGCCGTTCAGCGTCGAGGGCCGGATCGGCCGTTTGCGTTACCTGGCTTGGTCGATGGTGTTGAGCCTGGTAACCCTGCCAATCGTCAGCGTGTTCGCGCTGATCGGCCTGGGCCTGGTCAGCGCCGACTCGACGACGGGGCTGATCATCGGCGGTCTCCTCGCCTTCTTCCTGTTCCTGGCCTTCGCGATCGTCGGCATCCTGTTCAGCATTCAGCGCCTGCACGATATCGGCTGGTCCGGGTGGCTCTGGCTGCTGACGCTGGTGCCGTTCGTGGGCAGTTTCTTCCCGCTGGTAATCATGGTCGTACCGGGCAACACCGGGGCCAACCGCTATGGCCCACCACCTCCGCCAAACAGCACGGCGGTCAAAGTACTGTGCTCTCTGTGGATAGTGTTTATAGGGCTGTTTTTTGTGGGTGGCATGCTGGGCGGGATCACCGCCATCCAGCAGGAGTATGAAAGCAGCCTTGAAAGCAGCTACGAGAGTGGTTCGGTGACCACCGATGAAATTGATGTCGAAGTCGAACCCGCCGCGAATTCGGCAGACGATGCAGCCGAAGCCGCCCTCGCCCCTGTAGACTCTGCGAAAGAATGAACAACGCTCCCCGCCGTGACACCTGCGTCCACGGCGCGGCGCTGTTGCGATGGAGATTTGCATGACCCGTTACGCTCTGATCACCGGCGCCTCCAGCGGCATCGGCCTGGCCATGGCCGAAGCCCTGGCACGCCGTGGCCGCAGCCTGATTCTGGTGGCTCGCCAGCGTGATCAGCTGGAAAGCATTGCGATTGAACTGACCCAGCGCTTTGGCGTTGAGGTGCTGTTCCGCGCCTGTGACCTTGGCGAACCGCTGCGCCTGTCCGGTTTCCTGCTGGAGCTTGAAGAAGGCGACCGGCAGATCGATCTGCTGGTCAACTGTGCCGGCATCGGTACTTGCGGCCCGTTCCTGGCCCAGGACTGGATGACCGAACAGGATCTGATCGAAGTGAACATCCTCGCCCTCACCCGGCTCTGCCATGCCATCGGCAACAGCATGGCGTTGCAGGGTGGCGGGCAGATTCTCAATGTCGCGTCGGTGGCGGCCTTCAACCCCGGGCCCTGGATGAGCACCTACTACGCCAGCAAGGCGTACGTGTTGCACTTCTCGGAAGCACTGCGGGTGGAACTGAAGAAGTGCGCGGTCAAGGTGTCGGTGCTCTGCCCCGGCCCGACCCGCACCGCGTTCTTTCGCACCGCGCAACTGAACAACGACAAGCTCAACGCCAGCAAACTGCTGATGAGTCCCGAGGAGGTTGCGCTGTATACCGTGCGCGCCCTGGAGAAAAACCGCGCGATTATCATTCCCGGACGCCGAAACCGCTGGTTCGCCTTTCTACCTCGGCTCGGTTCGCGCTGGCTCAATCGCACGATTGTCGGCATGGTCAACAAGGCTTACTGCCCGCGCTGAAAAGCCCTACGGCAAAACACTGGGCGGGCTTATCCCCCTATGAGTACACTCAGGCCAGCCCAAACAACGGAGAAAACAGCTGTGGATACTCTGTTCACCAAGATCATCAACCGGGAAATCCCGGCGAAGATCATCTACGAGGACGACCAGGTTCTGGCGTTCCACGACATCGCCCCACAGGCACCGGTGCATTTTCTGGTGATCCCGAAGAAACCGGTGCGCACCCTCAACGACCTGACCGAAGACGACAAGGCACTGGCCGGGCACATCCTGTTCACCGCCCAGCGTCTGGCGCTGGAGCTGGGTTGCGAGGAAGGCTTCCGGGTGGTGATGAACTGCAATGAAATGGGCGGACAGACGGTCTACCACATTCACATGCACGTGCTCGGCCAACGCCAGATGAACTGGCCTCCGGGCTGATTGAACTGCAGGCTCGGTGGGAGCGCCCTGCTCCCACATGACCCAGCGCAAACCTTCCCCGGCCGATTCGGTTAAACTGGCCGCCGAGATTCTTCCCGGAGGTCAGCATGACTACCCAACGTCACTACTCGCCCATTGATCGTCTTCTGCTGCAAGCCGATGCTGCGATGCGTACCCTGCTGCCCTTCAGCGGCCAGCCGTACCGTCCGTCACCGGCGATCGTGCAGCCTGATGTGCAAATGAGCGATGAAGACACCCGCCACGTCGCCGGCCTGATGCGCATCAACCATACCGGCGAAGTCTGTGCCCAGGCGCTGTATCAGGGCCAGGCGCTGACCGCCAAGCTGCCGCAAGTGCGTGAGGCCATGGAACATGCGGCCGAAGAAGAGATCGATCATCTGGTCTGGTGCGAACAGCGCATTCACCAGTTGGGCAGCCACACCAGCGTGCTCAATCCGCTTTTCTACGGCATGTCGTTCGGGATCGGCGCAGTCGCCGGACTGATCAGCGACAAGGTCAGCCTCGGGTTTGTCGCCGCCACCGAGCATCAGGTTTGCAAGCATCTGAACGAACATCTGGAACAACTGCCGGCCGAGGATGAAAAATCCCGGGCGATTCTGGAACAGATGCGTATCGATGAAGAACATCACGCGGAAAGTGCACTGGAGGCCGGCGGTTTCCGCTTCCCGGCGCCGGTGAAATTCGGCATGAGTCTGCTGGCCAAAGTGATGACCAAGAGCACTTACCGGATCTGAAAAACGCCCGCAAAAAAGGCGACTGCCGCGAAGCAGTCGCCTTTTTTGTGCCCGGATTTCTTAGCTCGGCATATTGCGCGCGTAGAAGATTTCCAGCATTTCGTGTTTCACACGCTCGGTCACCTGAGCGCGTTGCTCAGCCGACAGGTTGCTGGTGGCATCGCCGAACAGGTAGTTGTCCAGTTCGAAGTTCTTCAGCAGCATTTTGGTGTGGAACAGGTTTTCCTGATAAACGTTCACGTCAGTCATCTGGTACGCGTCGCGAGTGTCATCGGAAAGGTAGTTCTGAATCGAGTTGATCTCGTGGTCGATGAAGTGCTTGTTGCCTTCAACGTCACGGGTGAAGCCGCGCACACGGTAATCCACGGTCACGATGTCCGAGTCGAACTGGTGAATGAGGAAATTGAGCGCTTTAAGCGGTGAAATGACACCACAGGTCGACACATCGATGTCCACACGGAAGGTCGCAATACCGGCGTCCGGATGAATTTCCGGGTAGGTGTGCACCGTGATGTGGCTCTTGTCGAGGTGGGCCAGGATGATTTCGGGCAACGGGCCCGGGGACTCTTCGATCTGGCTTTCGGTCGGGGTCACCGGCTCTTCCGAGATCAGAATCGTGACGCTGGCACCCTGAGGCTCATAGTTCTGACTCGCAATGTTCAGAATGTTGGCACCAATGATTTCGACAACTTCCGTGAGGATCTGCGTCAGGCGTTCGGCGTTGTACTCTTGATTGATGTACTCGACGTAAGCCTGCTGGTCTTGCGGGGTTTCCGCGTAGCAGATGTCATAGATGTTGAAGCTCAAGGTCTTTGTCAGGTTATTGAACCCGTGGAGCTTGAGTTTGCTTTTCACCGTTAAAAACTCTCTATGTATGCGGCACGGCCGCGTGATCAAGCATGCCCGTCAAGTGCGAACAACGCACCTGCGTAGGACGGTTAACACCTCTTCGCGATGGCGATTTTGGTTATCTGTTCAGGCGGATGACCCGTCGGTTGACTGATCACGGCCCTGAAAAAAGTGGCGCATTATGCAGACGTCAGCGGGGGATCGCCAGAGTCTGCACTGCTTTTATGATAGTTGAATGTCGGCTCAGCCGAGTTCGACGATTTCATAGTCGTGGGTGATCGCTACACCGGCGGCGCCGAGCATGATCGAGGCCGAGCAATACTTCTCTGCAGACAGCTCGATGGCGCGTTTGACCTGGGCTTCTTTCAGGCCACGGCCCTTGACCACAAAGTGCATGTGGATCTTGGTGAACACTTTCGGATCTTCGGTCGCGCGCTCGGCTTCCAGAAAGGCTTCGCAGCTTTCAACGGCCTGACGGGACTTCTTCAAAATGCTGACCACGTCGAAATTGCTGCAACCGCCGACGCCCAGCAGGAGCATTTCCATCGGGCGGACACCCAGGTTACGACCACCGGCGTCCGGCGGACCGTCCATGACCACGACATGACCGCTGCCGGATTCGCCGAGGAACATGGCTTCGCCAGCCCATTGGATGCGTGCCTTCATCGCCAAGACTCCACTGTAGAAAAAAGGGTCGCCAGCTTAGCACAGGGCCCTGCCCGGACAGCGAGCACGTTCCTAGGACGGATGCACCTTTAACGTAGGTGATTTCTCGAAATTTCGACGAAGTGTCTGGTAAGCTGGCGCCAATTCACTGGCGCCTTCGCCAGACTGTGTAGCGACCGTCTCAGCGCCTCATATAAAAACCAAATATAACCGTGCAGTCTTTTCGGGATACAACCATGGTTGGTATTACCCCCACACCCAAAATCAAGAACCTCGACAAGCTGCTGATGCATTGCCAACGCCGGCGTCACGCGGCCAAGAGCAACATCATCTGCGCCGGGGATCGCTCCGACACGCTGTACTTCATCATCCGCGGTTCGGTCACGATCCTGATCGAGGACGACGACGGCCGCGAGATGATCATCGCGTACCTGAATGCCGGGGACTTCTTCGGCGAGCTGGGCCTTTTCGAAGAGGCCGGCCAAGAACAGCAGCGCAGCGCCTGGGTGCGGGCCAAGGTCGAATGCGAAGTCGCGGAAATCAGCTACGCCAAGTTCCGCGAATTGTCGCAGCAGGATCCAGACATTCTTTACGTGCTCAGCGGACAAATCGCACAACGCCTGCGCAACACCACGCGCAAGGTTGGCGACCTGGCATTCTTCGACGTCACCGGCCGTGTCGCTCGCTGCCTGCTGGAGCTGTGCAAACAACCGGATGCCATGACTCACCCGGACGGCATGCAGATCAAGGTGACCCGTCAGGAAATCGGCCGGATTGTCGGTTGTTCGCGAGAGATGGTCGGTCGCGTGCTCAAGGATCTTGAGGAACGCAACCTGGTGGATGTGAAAGGCAAGACCATGGTGGTCTTCGGCACTCGCTGAGTGCCAAAACTCAGCCGGCGTAGATCTGCGCCAGCATCAAACGAAAGAGTTCATCGAGACGCGCCAGTGCATGGGGCGCCGGGAATTTCTCATGCAAAGCGATGTGGCTGGCAGCGCGTACCCGCTGCTCCAGACCACACGCTTCGTTGAAGCGGTTGACCGCCGCGACCATCGACTCACGTTCGTCATCCACCAGCATCGCCCCGTGCACCAACCCCACCGGACGCTGACCACCCTGACTCTGGCGCCAGCGCTGAGCGGTGCCGACCATCTTGCGACCGTCGAGATTGACGTTGAAGCGACCGTCGCAGAACGCACCGTCGATTTCCCCCAGCGACGAAGTGCCACCCAACTCATCCAGCAACTCACAGATCGGATCACACAGACGCCGGTAACCGGTTTCGATACGGTTCAGATCGCCTTCGCTGCGAGGCGGTGCGTAGACCAGTGCAATGTTGATGGTCGAAGCCGACTGCGGAACAGGTTCGCCGCCGGTTTCACGCAGCAACACCGGCCAGCCGGCAGCAGCGGAGACTTCACAGGCGTGATCGAATCCGGGCAAGCGGTTCAAACGGCGCGGCATGACCAAGGCGCGGTCGCTGGGCTGCCAGAACAACAAGCCGAATTCGGCATCACCCGCGCAGACCGAGGCCAGCAAATCCTGTTCGGCTTGCAGACCGGCTTCGATGGTCAGGGACGTGGGGATCATAAGGTTTCCATAGGACGTTGAGTCTGAGGTGAATCTTATGCCGCCTTCGCGGGCAAGCCCGCTCCCACAGGGGGACGGGCGCCTGCGAAGACTCGATCAGTCGAGGGTCGAACCGCTCACCGGTACGCCGCGCTCAGGGAAGAACAGACGTTGCAGTTCGATGCCCGGGTTTTCGGCGCGCATGAACGCTTCGCCGACCAGGAACGCGTAAACGTCGCTGATTTCCATAAGCTCGACATCGGCACGGTTGAGGATCCCGCTCTCGGTGATGACCAGACGATCGCGCGGGATGCGCGGCAGCAGGTCGAGGGTGGTTTCCAGGCTCACGTCAAAGGTGTGCAGGTTGCGGTTGTTGACCCCGACCAGCGGCGTGTCGAGGGTTTTCAACGCGCGCTCCAGCTCATCGCCGTCGTGCACTTCCACCAGCACATCGAGGCCAACGTCTTTGGCCACCGACGCCAGTTCGGCCATTTTCACGTCATCCAGCGCGGAGACGATCAGCAGCACGCAATCGGCGCCCAAGGCACGGGCCTCGACGATCTGGTACGGATCGATCATGAAGTCCTTGCGGATCACCGGCAGCGAGCAGGCCGCGCGGGCCTGTTGCAGGTAGGCATCGGCGCCCTGGAAGTAGTCGATGTCGGTCAGCACCGACAGGCAGGTCGCCCCACCTTTCTCGTAACTTTTGGCGATGTCGGCAGGAACAAAGTTCTCGCGGATCACGCCCTTGCTCGGCGACGCCTTCTTGATTTCGGCGATCACTGCCGGTTGTTTCTTCTTGGCCTGCGCCAGCAATGCCTGGGCAAAACCACGGGGTGCATCGGCCGCCTTGGCCAGACTTTCCAGCTCGCTCAGGCTGACGCGAGCGCTACGCTCGGCGACTTCCTGAACCTTGCGGGCCAGAATTTTTTCCAGAACCGTCGGTACACTCATCCCTCATTCTCCACTTTGAATACCGCGGTAAAGGCACCCAACTCCTCGAGTTTTTCCCGAGCAAGACCGGTGTGCAGAGCGTCGTGGGCCAGTGCCACGCCCTCTTTCAGACTTGTCGCCAGGTCGGCTGCGTACAGCGCCGCACCGGCATTGAGCACGATCATTTCGGCAGCCTTCTGACCGTTCTCGGTCTTGCGCTTGCCCAGCGCATCGCGGATCAGCGCCAGCGAGGCTTCCGGGCCTTCGACCGACAGACCGTGCAGGCTCTGGCTCTTCATGCCCAGATCTTCCGGCTCGACCCAGTATTCGGTGATCTGATCGTCCTTCAGCTCGGCGACAAAGGTCGGCGCCGCCAGACTGAACTCGTCCAGACCGTCCTTCGAATGCACCACCAGCACGTGCTTGCTTCCCAGACGCTGCAAGACTTCAGCCAACGGCCGGCACAGCGCCGGGGTGAACACGCCCACCACCTGATGTTTCACACCGGCCGGATTCGTAAGCGGGCCGAGCATGTTGAACAGGGTACGCAGGCCGAGATCGCGGCGCGGGCCGGCGGCGTACTTCATGGCTTTGTGGTGAGTCTGGGCAAACATGAAACCGATGCCCACGTTATCGATGCAGCGCGCCACCTGAACCGGGGTCAGGTTGAGGTAAATGCCGGCGGCTTCCAGCAGGTCGGCACTGCCGCTCTTGCCCGATACGGCACGGTTACCGTGCTTGGCCACGGTGCAACCGGCCGCAGCGACCACGAAGGAAGACGCGGTCGACACGTTGAAAATATTCGCCCCGTCACCGCCGGTGCCGACCACATCGACCACGCCGTCGAGGGTCTTGAGTTCGACCTTGTCCGCCAGTTCGCGCATCACCGACACGGCGCCGACGATCTCGTCGATGCTCTCGCTCTTCATGCGCATGGCCATCATGAACGCGCCGATCTGCGCGTCAGTGCATTGGCCGGTCATGATTTCGCGCATCACGTCGCGCATTTCATCGGTGCTGAGGTCGAGGTGATCGACGATACGGCTCAGGGCTGTCTTGATATTCATGGAAAGTCCTTAGCGCGTGCCGCCGGTTTGTTTGAGGAAGTTGGCGAACAGTTCATGGCCCTGTTCGGTGAGGATCGATTCCGGGTGGAACTGTACGCCCTCGATATTCAGGGTCTTGTGACGCAGGCCCATGATTTCGTCGACCGAACCGTCATCGAGCTGGGTCCACGCCGTCAGCTCCAGGCAATCGGGCAACGTTTCGTGTTTAACGATCAGGGAATGATAGCGGGTGACGGTCAGCGGACGGTTCAGACCGGCAAACACACCCTTGTCCTCGTGGAATACCGGGCTAGTCTTACCGTGCATCACTTGCCGGGCACGGACAACATCGCCGCCAAAAGCCTGGCCGATGGACTGGTGACCGAGGCAGACACCGAGGATCGGCAGTTTGCCGGCGAAGTGCTTGATGGCTTCGATGGAGATGCCGGCTTCGGTCGGTGTGCACGGGCCCGGGGATACGACGATCCGCTCAGGGTTGAGCGCTTCGATTTCGGCGATGGTCAGTTCGTCGTTGCGCACCACTTTGACCTCGGCACCCAGCTCGCCGAGGTATTGCACAACGTTGTAAGTAAAGGAGTCGTAGTTGTCGATCATCAGCAACATGGCGTTTCGAACCTCTTGAATTCTGACTTGAAGACAGCCTTCGGATGACTTGCCAGGCGCTGCACACGGTCAGACGCGCAGGTCGCATCGGCACAGCGGCATTTCAAACGGGCAAGGAAGGCAAAGCGATACAGATCCGGCAGGGCCGGCAGAAAAGATTCAGGCGCGCCAACGCCAGCGGGCGTGTGCCTTGATGACTTGATCCAGAAGTTTGCTGGTGATCAACACGGGGAAGGTCTCGTTCATACGTTTCGGCACAGTAACTTAGCTGGGCGGAGCGTGCAATATGGCCGGGGCCGTGGGGGATAAAACAATGGGAGGGTTGACGACCGATGGCAAATCGCCGGAAGTTTTTGGTACTGTCGTTTCGTTCACTACAACAATAAATAAACGGACTTGCTCATGATCAAACAAACGTTGTTTGTACCGCTCGCCGGATGCCTGCTCGCGATGGCCTGCGCCCAGGCGAACGCCGCACCCAATCCTTATTCGAATTTCGTGGTCTTCGGCGACAGCCTGAGCGATGCGGGGACTTTCACCGACAGCGGCGGCCCGGCCGGCGCCACGCAGCGCTACACCAACCGCACCGGTCCGGTGTACCTGGACGGCAGCGGTGAACTCCGCTCGCTGAACTCGACGCAACTGCTCGGTGGCCGACTCGGCTTCACGCCGGATCAAACCGCCTCCTCGTCCTCGGCAGTTCGTGCCGGCCAAGGCCAGCCGGACGGTAACAACTGGGCTGTCGGCGGCTACCGCACCGACCAGATTCTCGACTCGATCACCAGCCAGTCCGCCACCGGCGAACGCACCCGCGCCGGTTATCTGCCGTCGAACGGTTTCCGCGCCGACCCGAATGCCTTGTATTACCTGACCGGAGGCGGCAACGACTTCCTCCAGGGCCGCGTCACCAGCCTGCCTCAGGCGAATGCCGCCGCCGATCGACTGGTCGACAGCGTACGCACACTGCAAGGTGCCGGCGCCCGCTACATCATGGTCTGGCTGTTGCCGGACATCGGCCTGACCCCGGCCATCAACGGATCGCCGTTGCAGGCCTTTACCTCGCAACTCAGCGCCCAGTTCAACTCCGAACTGGTCAGCCAGTTGCAGAGCGTCAATGCCAACGTGATTCCGCTGAACGTGCCGGTCCTGCTCAAAGAGGCATTCGCTAATCCGGCGCAATTTGGTCTGGCGACCGATCAGAACCTGGTCGGCACCTGCTTCAGCGGCAACAGCTGCACCGAGAACGCCCGGTATGGCATCAACAGCGCCACCCCGGACCCGACAAAGCTGATCTACAACGATGCCGTCCACCCGACCGAAGCCGGGCAGCGCCTGATTGCCGATTACGCCTACTCGCTGCTGGCCGCGCCATGGGAAGCGACCCTGTTGCCACAAATGGCCCAAGGCACCTTGCGCTCGCATCAGGATGAACTGCGCAACCAGTGGTTGGCGGATTGGGAAAACTGGCAGGCCGTTGGCCAATGGCGGGCGATTGTCGCCGGTGGTGGCCAGCATCAGGACTTCGACAGCCAGCGCAGCGGCGCCAGCGCCGACGGCAATGGTTATAACCTGAACATCGGCGGCAGCTACCGTCTCAACGACGCCTGGCGCGTGGGCGTGGCGGCCGGTTTCTACAACCAGAAACTCGAGGCCGGCGACAACGACTCGGACTACAAGCTGAACACTTATCTGGGCACCGCGTTCGCCCAGTACCAGCAGAACCGCTGGTGGGGTGACGCCGCCGTGACCGCCGGGCATCTGGATTACGACAGCCTCAAACGCAAATTCCAGCTGGGGATCAACGAACGCGGCGAGAAAGGCGATACCGACGGCTATGTTCTGGCCTTCAGCGGACGCGTGGGTTACGACATTGCGCCAGTGGCAAGCAGCCCATGGCACCTGTCGCCGTTCGTCAGCGCCGATTTCGCCAAGGTTGAAGTCGATGGTTACTCGGAAAACGGCGCCGACTCCACCGCGCTGACGTTCGATGACCAGTCGCGCATCTCCCGGCGCCTCGGCCTCGGGATCCAGGGCAAGTACCAGATCACCTCGCAGACCCAGGTGTTCGGCGAACTGGCCCACGAGCGCGAGTACAACGACGACACCCAGCATGTGACGATGAACCTCAACAGCCTGCCGAACAACCGCTACACCCTGGCCGGCTATACCCCTCAGACCAACCTGAACCGCCTGAACCTGGGCGTGAGCCACAACCTCACCAAGGATCTGGCATTACGTGCCAGCTACGACATCCGCAAGGATGACGACTTCACCCAGCAAGGGATCAACGTCGGCGTAGCGCTCGACTTCTGATTCGCAGGCAAAAAAAACGCGGCGCCTTCACAGGCGCCGCGTTTTTTTAGGCTGAATCATCAATGACTCAGTCCGGGGTTTGCTCGGCCAGCGCAACAGCGCGGAACATCGCCCGGCGCTTGTTGATGGTTTCTTCCCACTCCAGCGCCGGCACCGAGTCGGCGACGATGCCGCCACCGGCCTGCACATGCAGTTCGCCGTTCTTGATCACCGCTGTGCGGATCGCAATCGCGGTGTCCATGTTGCCGTTCCAGGCGAAGTATCCGACCGCGCCGCCGTACACACCACGCTTGACCGGCTCCAGCTCGTCGATGATTTCCATCGCGCGGATCTTCGGTGCGCCGGACAAGGTGCCCGCCGGCAGGATCGCCCGCAGTGCGTCCATCGCCGTCAGCCCGGCCTTCAACTGGCCGGTGACGTTGGACACGATGTGCATCACGTTGGAATAACGCTCGATGACCATCTTCTCGGTAAGTTTCACCGAGCCGATTTCCGATACGCGCCCGGTGTCGTTGCGACCGAGGTCGATCAGCATCAGGTGCTCGGCGATCTCCTTGTCGTCGGACAGCAGGTCTTCTTCCAGCGCCACGTCCGCTTCTTCGGTAGCCCCGCGAGGACGGGTGCCGGCAATCGGGCGCACGGTGATCAGGTTGTCTTCGACCCGTACCAGCACTTCCGGTGAACTGCCGACGACGTGGAAATCGCCGAAGTTGAAGAAGTACATGTACGGCGTCGGGTTGAAGCAACGCAGCGCACGGTACAGATCGATCGGCGCCGCCTTGAAGTCGATCGACATACGCTGGGACGGCACGACCTGCATGCAGTCACCGGCGAGGATGTATTCCTTGATGGTGTCGACGGCTTTTTCGTAGTCGTCCTGGGTAAAACTGGAGCGGAACACCGGCTCGGCTGCCTGCTGCTTGCTGAAATCCAGGCCACGGCGCGGGGTGATCGGCTGACGCAGTTTTCCCAGCAGTTGCTGCAATTGCGCCTGGCCCTGCTCGTAGGCATCGGCCTGCGCCGGATCGGCCAGCACAATCGCGTGCATCTTGCCGGCGAGGTTGTCGAACACCACCACCGCATCGGAGACCATCAGCAGAATGTCCGGCACGCCCAGCGGATCCGGATTCGGGCATTTGCCAAGGCGCTTCTCTACATAACGCACACAGTCGTAACCGAAGTAACCCACCAGACCGCCGTTGAAGCGCGGCAGACCGGCAATGGTCGGCACGTTGTAGCGGGCCCTGAAGGCTTCGACGAAGGCCAGCGGGTCTTCGACATCGTGGCTTTCGGTCTCGACGCCATCGACGGTGATGCTGACGTGATGATCATGAACCCGCAGCACGGTGCGGCACGGCAGGCCGATGATCGAGTAACGGCCCCATTTCTCGCCGCCCTGCACCGATTCGAGCAAGTAGGAGTTGGGCTGGTCGGCCAGTTTCAGGTAGATCGACAGCGGGGTGTCGAAGTCTGCCAGGGTTTCGCAGGCCAGCGGGATGCGGTTGTAGCCGTCAGCGGCCAGACGCAGGAATTCTTCGCGGATCATAGGGTGCCTCGTGGTGTGAGGTGCAAATCAGTCAGGTGTGCAAACGCGCCGGCAGGCCGGCCAGGAACAAGTCAGGCGCGCCAACGCCAGCGGGCCAGGGCCTTGATGACTTTCATCCAGAGTTTGCGGGTGACCACCACGATGGCGTTTCCAGAAGGGGATTGAGCAGCGTCGGGCAACGTTATCTCAGCGGCCGTATCCAGGCAACCGGGAATTAGCTTGCGCAGATCGTCGATCACCAGCGCCGGGGATTCCTCGGCAATCGGTCGGCCATGGTTGTAGCCATAACTCAGCCCGACACATTTGACCCCCGCCGCTTTCGCCGCCAGCACGTCGCTGCGCGAATCGCCGACGAACAGCGATTGCGAGGCGGGAATGCCGGACATCTTCATGACGAAGAACAGCGCCGCCGGGTCAGGCTTCTTCTGCGGCAGGGTATCGCCGCCGATGATCCACTTGAAGTAGCGGCCGATCTTCATCTGATCCAGCAGCGGCGCGACGAAGCGCTCCGGCTTGTTGGTGATCAGCGCCATGGCCACGCCCTGCTTGTGCAGCCATTTCAGGGTGTCGCGCACGCCGGGATAGACCACGGTCAGCTCATGGCTGGCGCCGTAGGCCTCCATGAAAACTTCCAGCGCGTGCTCGGCTTCGACGTCATCCACGGAGGAATGGTCGATGCCGCCGGCCAAGGCGCGGCGCACCAGCACCGGCGCACCGTTGCCGACCCACTCGCGCACCGACTCGATACCGGCAGGCTTGCGCCCGAGGGAGAGCAGCATGTTATCCACCGCCGCCGCCAGGTCGGGTACCGAATCGATCAGCGTGCCATCCAGATCGAACATCACCAACCGCGGCAGTTGCCCCGGGAACAGCTGCTCAAAACCGCTCATGGGCGAGCCAGCGCCAGTTCGGAACGCATCTTGTCGATGACTTCCTGATAGTTCGGCGCATTGAAGATCGCCGAACCGGCGACAAAGGTGTCGGCACCGGCAGCGGCGATTTCGCGGATGTTGTTGACGTTGACGCCGCCGTCGATTTCCAGGCGGATGTCACGGCCCGAGGCATCGATGATCGCGCGGGCTTCACGCAGCTTGTCGAGGGTGCCGGGGATGAATTTCTGCCCGCCGAAGCCCGGGTTGACGCTCATCAGCAAGACCATGTCGACCTTGTCGATCACGTACTTGAGCACGTCCAGCGGGGTCGCCGGGTTGAACACCAGGCCGGATTTGCAGCCGCCTTCACGGATCAGTTGCAGCGAACGATCGACGTGCAGCGTGGCTTCCGGGTGGAAGGTGATGTAGGTGGCCCCGGCCTCGATGAAGTCGCCGACGATGCGATCCACCGGGCTGACCATCAGGTGCGCGTCGATCGGCGCGGTGATGCCGTACTTGCGCAGCGCTGCGCAGACCATCGGGCCGATGGTCAGGTTCGGCACGTAGTGGTTGTCCATGACATCGAAGTGAACGAAGTCGGCACCGGCGGCCAGAACGTTGTCCACTTCCTCGCCCAGGCGGGCGAAGTCGGCGGAAAGAATCGACGGAGCAATAACGAAGGGCTGCATGACGCACCTTTTCTGAGCTAAATCACGATGGCGCGCATTGTATACCTCAAGTTTCCGCGCGCGCACCGTGACCGCGATGATTGGGTTGTGCCATGACCGATGACCGGCGGGTTCTCAGTACGCCGCCCGGTAGATCTTCTCGATGTCGGCGGCGCTGAGCTTGCGCGGGTTGTTGCGCATCAGGCGCTCGATTCCCGCGGCCTCCACGGCCATGGCCGGGATCGCTTCTTCGGGCACGCCGAAACTGCGCAGACCCAGCGGGATTTCCACCGCCGCGCACAGTTCGGTCATCGCCGCGACGGCGCTATCGGCGGCTTCATTGAGACTCAGATGAGCGGTCTTCACTCCCATGGCTTCGGCAATATCCTGCATCCGCTCGACGCAGGCCATCTTGTTCCAGGTCATGACATACGGCAGCAGCAACGCATTGCTGACGCCGTGAGCAATGTTGAATCGCCCGCCCAGCGGATACGCCAGCGCATGCACCGCGCCGACCCCGGCATTACCGAACGCCATGCCGGCCATCAGGCTGGCGGTAGCCATGTCTTCCCGGGCTTGCAGGTTGGACGGGTTGGCGTAGGCCTTGGGCAATGACCGGGCGATCAACTTGATTGCGCCGATGGCCAGCGAATCGGTGATCGGCGAGGCATTCAGTGACAGATAGGATTCGATGGCATGCACCAGCGCATCGACGCCACTGGCGGCGGTGACACTGCGCGGGCAGGTCAGGGTCATCTGCGGACTGACCAGCGCCACGTCCGGCAACAGGTAATCGCTGACGATGCCTTTCTTCAGTTGGGCGACCTTGTCCGAAAGAATCGCCACGTTGGTCACTTCGGAACCCGTGCCGGCGGTGGTCGGAATGGCGATCAGCGGCGGGCCCTTGCGCGGCACCTGATCGACGCCGAACAGATCCTCCAGTGCGCCGTGATAACCGGCGTACGCCGCAACGCTCTTGGCGATGTCGATGGCACTGCCGCCACCGAGGCCTATCAGCCCGTCATGCCCGCCTTCGCGGTAGACACGCATGCAGTCCTCGACGATGGCGATTTCCGGATCGGGCAACACGCGGTCGAAAATTTCGTACTCGCGCTCGCCGATCTGTGCCAGCGCCAGCCCCACCGTGCCGGACTTGACCAGCGCGGCATCGGTGACAATCAGCGGGTTGTCGATATCCAGCCGCGTGAGCTCGGCCGCCAGTTGCTCGATGGCCCCGGCGCCGGTGATCAGTTTGTGAGCAATCTTGAACGAGGAAAGACTCATCGTGCGCAGCCTCTTATAGATGTGGGAGCTGAGCACAAGCGTAGCTGGGGAATTCGGGTTGTCTGTCATTCAGCGCATGAATGGCAACCCGCACACTGATCGTTCCCACGCTCCGCGTGGGAATGCAGCCCGGGACGCTCCGCGTTCCATTCGGGAGCTGGAACGAGGAGCGAGGGAACAATATCGAGCTGGGTTCAGACCTGAGCGGTGCGCAGCTTCTCACTCCGCCCACGCAACCACTCCAGCGTCAGCAACAGAATCACCGAGAAGGCAATCAACAACGTCGCAGCCGCCGCAATCGTCGGGCTCAGGTTCTCGCGAATCCCGCTGAACATCTGCCGTGGCAACGTCGCCTGCTCGGGACCTGCGAGAAACAGCGTCACCACCACCTCATCGAACGAGGTCGCAAAGGCAAACAGCGCACCGGAAATCACCCCCGGTGCAATCAGCGGCAAGGTCACCCGACGGAACGTGGTCAGTGGCGAAGCACCAAGGCTGGCCGCCGCCCGCACCAGATTATGGTTGAACCCCTGCAGTGTCGCCGACACCGTGATGATCACGAACGGCACACCCAGCACCGCGTGCACCACGATCAGCGAGAAGAAACTGTTGCCCAGGCCCAGCGGCGCAAAGAACAGGTAACTGGCCACACCGATGATCACCACCGGCACCACCATCGGCGAAATCACCAGCGCCATCACCAGCGGCTTGCCGGGGAAGTCGCCACGAGTCAGACCGATGGCCGCCAGCGTGCCGAACACCATTGCCAGTACCGTCGCCGCCGGGGCGACGATGATGCTGTTCTTCAACGAACGCATCCATTCCGCCGAAGCGAAGAAATCCTGATACCAGTGCAGCGAAAAGCCTTGCAGCGGGTACACCAGAAAACTGCCCGAGTTGAACGACAGCGGCACGATCACCAGCACCGGCAGGATCAGAAACAACAGGATCAAGCCGCAGAGGATCCGCAAGCTGTAGAACCACACCCGCTCGACGGGCGACATATAAGGACTCAGCATTTCAAATTCCCCTTAGCTCAGGCGCAGGCGACTGGCGCCCACCAGCCAGCTGTAGATCAGATAAAGCACCACGGTCGCCAGCAGCAACAGCCCGCCCAGTGCGGTGGCCATGCCCCAGTTGATGCTGGTGTTGGTGTAGAACGCGACGAAGTAGCTGACCATCTGATCGTTCGGGCTGCCCAGCAGCGCCGGGGTGATGTAGTAGCCAATGGCGAGGATGAACACCAACAGGCAACCGGCGCCGACACCGGCGTAGGTCTGCGGGAAGTACACCCGCCAGAAACTGGCGAACGGATGGCAACCCAGGGAAATCGCAGCACGCATGTAGGTCGGCGAGATGCCTTTCATCACGCTGTAGATCGGCAGGATCATGAACGGCAGCAGGATGTGCACCATCGAGATGTAAACCCCGGTGCGGTTGAACACCAGCTCCAGCGGTTTATCGATGATGCCCATCGCTATCAATGCGCTGTTGATCAATCCGCCGGATTGCAGCAACACGATCCACGCGGCGACTCGCACCAGAATCGAGGTCCAGAACGGCAGCAGCACCAGAATCATCAGCAGGTTGCTTTGACGCGAAGGCAGATTGGCCAGCAGGTACGCCAGCGGATAGGCCAGCACCAGGCAGATCACGGTGATGATCAGGCCCATCCAGAAGGTCCGGGCGAAGATGTCGAGGTAGATCGCCTGATCCGGGGTCGCCGGAGCAATTTCGCCGAGGTCGTCGATGCGATGATCCACCGCCGCCAGCAGATAGAACGGGGTGATGCTGCTGGTGTTGCGCTTCACCGCTTGCCAGTAGGCCGGATCGCCCCAACGCTCGTCGAGGCCCTCCAGCGCTTCTTTATAAGAGGCCGGTTCGCTGGCGAATGGCAGCGAGCGGGCGGTTTTGGTCAGCAGGCTGCGGTAGCCGGCCAACTCCATGTTCAGGCGCTTGGACAGATCGCCCAGGGTCTGGTTTTTCCGCGCTTCGGCGAGGTCTTCGCTGGCGGCTTTATAGACCGGTTCGGCGGGCAGGCCTCGGCCGTCCCACGCAGCAATCGCGGTTACGGTGCGCGGCATGCCGCCAACCACTTCCGGGTTGCCGACGCTTTTATAGAGCAGCGCCACGATCGGCACCAGGAACACCAGCAACAGAAACAGCACCAGCGGCGCGATCAGCGCCTGGGCCTTCCAGCGGTTGACCCGCTCGGCGTGCTTGAGCCGCTGCTTCAAGGTGGGGCTGTTGCCCTCGTTCAGGGGAACGGCGATGGCCATGACGTACTCCGCAAATCTTTGATCGTTACAAAAGCGGCGAATACCGCCTCGAACTTGGGGTACTGATCGTTCCCACGCTCTGCGTGGGAACGCATTCAGTGACGCTCTGCGTCACAGGGACGCGGAGCGTCCCGGGCGGCATTCCCACGCAGAGCGTGGGAACGATCATCCGGTAGCCGTCGGCCCGTGTGACGTGGTTACTTCGCAGCCCAGGAATTGAAGCGCTGCTCCAGTTGCTCGCCGTTGTCAGCCCAGAAGCTGACGTCGATCTGCACCTGGTTGGCGATGTTTTCCGGGGTGGTCGGCATGTCTTTCAGGATCGCCTTGTCCAGCAAAGGCACTGCCTGAGAGTTGGCCGGGCCATAGGCGATGTTTTCCGAGTAGGTCTTCTGCTGTTGCGGCTGTACCGAGAACGCGATGAATTTCTTCGCCGCTTCAGCACGCTTGGCGTCCAGGCCTTTCGGAATGGCCCAGGCGTCGAAGTCGTAGATACCGCCGTTCCACACCACCTTCAGGTTGGATTCTTTCTGCACGGCAGCGATACGACCGTTGTAGGCCGAGCTCATGACCACGTCACCGGAAGCGAGGTATTGCGGCGGCTGGGCGCCGGCTTCCCACCACTGGATGTTCGGTTTCAGCTCATCCAGTTTCTTGAACGCGCGATCCTGGCCGTTCTTGCTGGCCAGTTCCTTGTAGACGTCTTTCGGCGCAACGCCGTCGGCCATCAGTGCGAATTCGAGGGTGTACTTGGCGCCTTTGCGCAGGCCACGTTTGCCCGGGAATTTTTTGGTGTCCCAGAAATCCGCCCAGCTGGTCGGTGCGGTTTTCAGTTTGTCGGCGTTGTAGGCCAGCACGGTCGACCACACGAAGAAGCCCACGCCGCATGGCTGGATCGCGCCTTTGACGTAGTCTTCGGATTTGCCGAACAGCGCAGGATCGAGTTGTTCGAACATGTCTTCGTCGCAGCCACGGGACAGCTCCGGCGATTCAACCTCTACCAGATCCCAGGACACGCTTTTGGTGTCGACCATGGCTTTGACCTTGGCCATCTCACCGTTGTACTCGCCGGCGACGATCTTGCCGTTGCCCGCTGCTTCCCAAGGCGCGTAGAAGGCTTTGACTTGCGCCGCCTTGTTCGCCCCGCCAAACGACACCACGGTCAGATCCGGCCCAGCGGCCATTGCGCTTGCCGCACCCATCAGGCCCAGGGTCAGGGCTGTGAACTTCAGGGATCTCAACATTTATTGTTCTCTCCACGTGCAGGGTTGGTGTTGGTATTGCGGGGCGTTTCAGTGCGCCTCTAGAAGAGGATCGAGCGCGCGAACGTGCTCGACCTGCCAGCCAAGCGGAACCACGTCACCGACCGCGAGCGCTGGATCGAGCTCGGCAATCGGTTGTTTCACGAAGAAGTCGGTCTTGCCACAGACTTCCAGGCGCACCCGGACGTGGTCGCCCAGATAGATGAATTCGGCCACCCGCCCGGAGAAGCGGTTGACGCATTGGTCGCTCGAACCGTTGAGGCTGACGCGCTCGGGGCGGATCGACAGGGTGACCGGTTCGCCGGTCTGGCCGATGTTGACCGCCAGCGCCTCGACCTTTTCCCCGCGCCCCAGCTCGACCACGCAGCGCTCGCCGTTCTGGCTGAGCAGGCGACCGTTGAGGCGGTTGTTCTCGCCGATGAAGTTGGCGACGAAGGTGTTTTTCGGTTCTTCGTAGAGGGTGCGCGGCGGGGCGATCTGCTGGATTTCGCCCTGATGGAACACGGCAACGCGGTCAGACATGGTCAGGGCTTCGCCCTGGTCGTGGGTCACGTAGACCACGGTTACGCCAAGGCGCTGGTGCAGGTGTTTGATTTCCATCTGCATGTGTTCGCGCAGTTGCTTGTCGAGAGCGCCGAGCGGTTCGTCCATCAGCACCAGCTGCGGTTCGAACACCAGCGCGCGGGCCAAAGCCACACGTTGTTGCTGACCGCCGGACAATTGCGCCGGATAACGCGATGCGAACGCATCAAGCTGGACCATGCTCAGGACTTTCTTGACCTTGTCGCTGACGTCGCTCTTGTTCAGGCCGCGCACGGTCAGCGGAAACGCGAGGTTCTCGGCGACGGTCATGTGCGGGAACAACGCGTAGTTCTGGAACACCATGCCGATGTCACGCTTGTGCGGCGGCACGTTATTGATCGCCCGCCCGGCCAGGAGGATTTCACCGGCGGTCGGGGTTTCAAAACCGGCGAGCATCATCAGGCTGGTGGTCTTGCCGGAGCCGGACGGCCCGAGCAAGGTGAGGAATTCGCCCTTGCGGATGTCCAGGTTGAGGTCTTTGACGATCAGGTTCTCGCCGTCGTAGCTCTTCTGCACTCCACGAAAGCTGACCAGCACATCACTGGCCCCTGCGTTTGATTCGACCTGGCTCATACCCACACCTTTGTTATTGATGACTGCTGTGGGATTAAGCCTAGTGGCTGCTTGCAGTCCCGCAAATCGGGGCGCAGGAGAGAATCGCCTCAGCCGGATGGAAGGCCGGGGGTAGGGATTGCCCTACAAGGATGGCGCTAATAGACAGAGCAGTGGCGAATGTTGAGCTGCAAGCCGCAAGAACAAGCAAAAGCGCGTGTCGCTGACAGATATGCCCAATATCGCAGGATCAATGAAGAAACCTGTGGGAGCGAGCTTGCTCGCGAAAGCGATGTGTCAGTCGCCATCTTTTCTGTCTGACACGGCCTCTTCGCGAGCAAGCTCGCTCCCACAGTGGATAGAGGTGTGGTTCAGAGGAGCTTGTGTTCCATCGCGTACTTCACCAGCTCGGCGAGCGAAGTGATGTTGAGCTTCTGCATCAGCCGCGCCTTGTGGGTGCTGATGGTCTTGCTGCTCAGGGCCAATTGCTGGGCGATGTCGTTAACGTTGGCGCCTTGCGCCAGCCGTTCGAACACCGAGAACTCGCGCTCCGACAGCAACGAGTGCAGCGGCCGCGCATCGGTCAGGCCGACTTCGAACACCATTCGGTCGGCCAGCTCCGGGTCGATGTAGCGCCCGCCTGCCGCCACTTTGCGAATGGCCGTCAGCAGCAGCGCCGGATCGCTGTCCTTGGTCGCATAACCGGCGGCGCCGACCTTCAGCGCCCGGGCGGCCATCTGTGCTTCGTCATGCATCGACAGCACCAGAATCGCCGGAGGATGGTTCAGCGCGCGGATCCGCGGAATCGCTTCGAGCCCGTTGACGCCAGGCATCGAGATATCCAGCAGCACTACTTCACAGGGCACGTTGCGCAGAGTTTCCAGCAACTGCTCGCCATTGCTCGCCTCCCCCACCACTTGCAGATCCTTGGCCAGGCCGATCAATTGCTTGATGCCTTCGCGAACGATGGTGTGGTCTTCGGCTACCAGTACACGGATCACTTTTCTTCTCCAGATTCAGGCAAACACAAATCCCTGTGGGAGCTGCGGTGCGACGATTCGACTTACCCACGAAGGCGTCAGTCCAGACACCGCAAAATCATCAGACCTCATCCACCGGTACCCACACCACCAGACGAGTGCCATCCCCCGGTTCACTTTCAAGCATCAACCGCCCGCCCATGATCAACACCCGCTCGCGCATGCCCACCAGCCCAAAGGATGTCGGCCTGCCCGCAGCGGCGACAAATCCTACGCCATCATCGCTGACCGTCAGACACAATTCGTCGCCTTCCTGCGCCAGCGTCAGTTCTACAGTATGCGCCTGGGCATGGCGCATGACGTTGGTCAGCGCTTCCTGAAGAATGCGGAACAGGCCGATGGCCTTGGCGTCGCTAAGCGGTGCAAGGTTGTCCGGCACCTGCACCAGACACGGAATCTGCGTGCGCGCCTCGAACCGCCGCGCCTGCCACTCGATGGCCGAGGCGATCCCGGCATCGAGAATCGGCGGGCGCAACGCCGTCGCCACATCGCGCACCAACTGGAACAACTGGGCGATCAGGCGCTTCATGCTGTTCAGCCGCTCGTTCAGGCCAGGGTCGAGTTGCGCGTAGGCCAGTTCGCACATCGACGTCTCCAGTTTCAGCACCGTCAGCATCTGCCCCAGCTCATCGTGAACCTCGCGGGCAATGCGCGCCTTTTCCTCTTCCCGCACGCTTTCAAGATGCGCCGACAATTCGCGCAATTGTTCACGGGAGGCCGCCAGCTCCAGTTCGATGCGTTTACTTTCGGTGATGTCCCAGACAATGCCGTCCCAGACATAGGAGCCGCCCTCCAGTTGACGGGTGATGGCCTTGATCTCGGCCCAGCGCTGCTCGCCCTGGCGCGTAACAATCCGGCCCTGCCACGACCAATCGCTGTCGGTGTCCAGCGCCTGATCCTGGGTCTGGTGATAGCCGGCCCGGTCATCCGGATGCACCAGACTGCGCAGGCCCATGTCGCGATGGGCGATGGCGGCCGGCGCGTAGCCGACCAGACTTTCGCTGCCCTCGCTGATGTAGGCAAAGTCGATTTGCCCGGTCACCGGTGCGCGCTCGAGACGGAACACCAACCCCGGCACATTGGCCGCGATGCCTTGCAGCCGCGCCTCGCTTTCCTGCAACGCGGCCAGGGCACGACGGCGTTCGGTGACATCGGTGAGGTAAACCACCAGGTACTCGCCATCGCGAAACCGCAGGAAGCTCAGCGACACGTCGGCCGGCAGCACACTGCCATCGGCGCGCACACAGTTGGTTTCAAAACTCAGCGGACCTTCTTCGCTGGCCCGCGCGCGTTTCCACAGATTGAGCCAGCGATCCATGTGCAGGCCCGGTTCGAAGTCGATCAACGGCCGGTCGATGATGGCGCCCTGTGGATAACCGAGCATGTTTTCTGCCGCACGGTTGGCGTAGCGCACATGGCTGTCCCAGTTGACCCAGAGAATGCCGACGGTGCTCTGATCGATGGAAAACTGGGTCAGACGCAGGGCCTCTTCGCTGGCGGCGCGCAGGGCGATGTCTTCGCGGGCGTCGAACAAGCGTTGCTCAAGACTGCGTTGCTGGCGGCGTTGCCAGAACACGATGGCCACGCAACTGAGC
Organism: Pseudomonas glycinae; assembly: GCF_001594225.2. GTDB lineage: Bacteria > Pseudomonadota > Gammaproteobacteria > Pseudomonadales > Pseudomonadaceae > Aquipseudomonas > Aquipseudomonas glycinae. Next base: position 3,023,786 of record NZ_CP014205.2, on the reverse strand, counting down.
AGCAGCACCGCGAACAAAAGACTCAGGTTCTGCCAGAAGCCCGGTGATTCGGAGAGCCGTGGATATTTGGGTTGCAGCCATTGCGCATGCAGGCGCTCCAGATCCTTGGCCGGGATTGCGCGCAGGGCGTTCTCGACGATTCCGGCCAGCTCCGGCCAGTCACGACGGGTGCCGATGCGCAGCAGTTGCGGCAAACCGATGTCACCGACCACCACCAGCCCGGCAAACTCCGGTTCCACCGACAGCCGACCGAGCTGCGCCTCATCGACCACCGCGTAGGACGCCTGCTGACTCAGCAACAGTTGCAGCGCCTGACGCTCCATCGGCACGCCTTGCAGATTCAGGTGGGGATAGTTGCTGCGCAGGTAATCGGCGGTGACGCCGGGCATGCGCACGGCGACTCGGGTCTGGCTGTCGAGTTTTTCCAGCTCCACGGTCGCGCTGCCCTTCTGGTCGCTGACCACCAGTTGCGGCACGCGCATGTACGGGTCGGAAAACTGCCACAGACGCAGGCCGCCCGGGGTTTGGGTCAGGCCCGGTGCGATGTCGATTTCGCCGTCCCGGGCAGCGGCCTCGAGTTGGGCCAGATCCTGAAAGTTGCGCCAGTTCAGCTCGACATTCAGCGCCCTCGCCAACGCTTTCATCACTTCGACGTTGGCCCCCGACAGCCGCTGCAAGCGCCGGTCGTATTGCGCGTACGGCGCCTGCAGCACCAGACCGACACGCAATTCGTTGTGCTGTGCGAGCCACTGTTGTTCGCTCGCCGACAACCGCGCGAGGTGACTCGGTGGCGCAGGCGCCGCCCAGCCCATCAAGGGAAACGCCAGACAGCCGATAACCCACAGGCAGCAAAAACGCATCATTGAAGTCTCATATACTGACAAATTCTGACCAACCCATTAGGCTGCCGGGATAACTTCTGGCCTGGAATAACCGATGCCCCCTGTCTATCGCCTGGCAATGCCAGCATTGTGCCTGTCGCTGATCCTGCCTTGTGCGTTTTCCGTCGAAGCCGCGGATCCGGCACTTGCCCCCGCCGCAGAAAAAGCCGCCGAAGAAAAACCGGTCGAACGCCAGCCACTGCTTGAGCGTAGTCAGGAAGAAGCCGCGGCACTCGAACGCAAGGTTCCGGCCCAGGAACAACAGCAACTGCAAGCCGGCAGCGACACCTTCCTCGCCCTGTGGAAACCGGCCAACACCGCCGAACCCAAAGGCGCGGTAATCCTCATCCCCGGTGCCGGCGAAACCGCCGACTGGCCCCAGGCGATCGGCCCGTTGCGCCGCAAGTTGCCGGACGTCGAGTGGAGCAGCCTGAGTATCACCCTGCCCGATCTGCAAAGCGATGCCATTGCACCGCGCGTGGCCGAAACCCCCGCCGCACCAAAAGCCGCCGACCCGGGCAGCAAGGATTCGACCACCGCCGAGCCGATCGAACAAGCCGCCGGTGGCGAAGCCGATGTGGCCGACAAGGTCGTTGCTGAATCCACCGAGGAACAGTCCAAGGCCGACGCCGAGCGAATTTTCGCCCGCATCGACGCCGCGCTGGCCTACGCCGAACAACAGAGCGCGCGCAGTATCGTCGTCCTCGGCCATGGCACCGGCGCTTACTGGGCCGCTCGCTACATGAGCGAGAGACAGAGCTCGCAGGTCGAGAAGCTGATGCTGGTGGCCGCGCAGACCCCGGCCAAGGCCAAACCGGAACTGGTGGAACTGACACCGACCCTGAAACTGCCGACCGCGGATATTTTCTACATGGATAAACCGCTGGACCGCAACGCGGCACTGGAGCGCATGCAGGCGAGCAAGCGACTGAAGACGTCCGCGTTCAGTCAGGTCGCACTCAAGGCCTTGCCGGACAACAAGGCCGAACAGGAGCAATTGTTCCGCCGGGTGCGTGGCTGGCTGAATCCGCAGAGCCCGGACTAAAAGTCCGGACCGTCAAAACGCAGACAAAAAAATCGCAGCCCGACGCTGCGATTTTTTATGCCTAACGAAAATCCCGCCGTTCGCGAATCAACGTGTAGGCATTGTGCAATTCGCGGGTCCTCTCGGTGGCCTCACGCACCTGCGCCGGCGTGGCACCCGTCCCGGCGACCTTGTCCGGGTGATGCCGGCTGAGCAGGCGTCGATAGGCACGTTTGATCTGCGCCGGTTCGCTGGTGGCTGAGACACCGAGCAGGCGCATCGCCTCCTGATAGCTCACCGCCGCGCTGACGATCGGACGCTTGTGCGGCTCGTAGTCCGCCGCCAGCGCCTGGATCTGATGGGTCGTCCAGCCCAGCCACTTGCCCCACTGCGCCAGCAATTCTCGCTCGCTGACGCCGGCCCGGCCATCGGCCCAGACCATTCGCCAGCAGGCGCGCAACACGCCTTCGGCCGCGTGGGGTTGAGTGCTCAAGCGACGCAGATAACCGCGCAGATTGTCGTTGCCGGACTTGCCGCGATTGAACGCGGCAATCGCCCGGCGCTGTGCCGGTTCGCTCATTTCCAGCGAGCGCATCTCCTGCCGCGCCTGCTGGATGTGACCATCCGTGACCCGCCCGTCGCTCTTGGCCAGGCGCCCGAGCAACACGAACAACAATTCGTCGTTGCGCAGCATCGGCCGGCCGCCGAGTTTTTCCCGCAAATGCCCCCAGCTCTGCAAATGCAGGCGCCGATCCAGCGCCTGCCCCAACAAAGCCCCAAGCATGGCCCCCGGAATGCTGGCGATAGCAAAACCCGCTCCGGCTCCAATCAGAGTCCCTGGCCACAACATATCAGCGACTCGCTTCTATCAAGGCTTCAGCTTCGGCCAGACGCTCGTGCGTACCGACATCGACCCAGTGACCTTTCAACCGCTCGCCGGTCACCTGCCCGTCCGCCATGGCTTTACGCAACAGCGGCGCCAGTTTGAAGGCACCGTCGGTGCAGCCGTCGAACAACTGCGGATGCAGTACGGCGATGCCGCTGTAGGTCAGGGTCGCCGCGTCGGCCTGGCCATCACGCACCTGGCCGTCGGTCAGGGTGAAATCCCCTGTCGGGTGATGGGCCGGGTTGTCCGCCAGCACCAGATGCGCCAGGCCGGTGATCGGCTGATGCAGCACGCTGAAGTCGTAATCGGTCCAGATGTCACCGTTGACCACCAGAAACGCGTCGTCGCCCAACAGCGGCAAGGCGCGGAAAATGCCGCCGCCGGTCTCCAGTGGCTCACCCTCCGGCGAGTACTGGATCGACACGCCGAACCGCGAACCATCGCCCAGATGATCTTCGATCTGCTGTCCGAGCCAGGCATGGTTGATCACGATCTCATCGAAACCGGCGCCGGCCAGGGCGCGCAGGTGGTATTCAATCAGCGGCACGCCACCGGCTTGCACCAGCGGTTTGGGGGTGGTCAGGGTCAGCGGGCGCATGCGCTCGCCTTTGCCGGCCGCCAGAATCATTGCCTTCATGCCGTCACTCCACCACGCAGGCTGGCGAGCAGTGCCTGCAGATCCGCCAGCTCGGGACGGCGAGCGATGACCGCTTCTATATAAGAGAAGAAACGCGGCACATCACCGAGGTAACGCGGCTTGCCGTCGCGATGGCAGATGCGGGCGAAGATGCCGATGACTTTCAGATGGCGCTGCACGCCCATCAGATCGCTGGCGCGCAGAAACTCTTCGAAGTCCGGCTGCACCGGGATGTTCAGTGCCGACGCCTGCTGCCAGTAGCTTTCCAGCCAGCCGCGCACACGCTGTTCAGGCCAGCTGAGGAAGGCGTCCTTGAACAGGCAGGTCACGTCGTAGGTCACCGGGCCGTACACAGCGTCCTGGAAATCCAGCACGCCGGGATTCGGCTCGCTGAGCATCAGGTTGCGCGGCATGTAGTCGCGGTGCACCAGTACTTTCGGCTGGGCCAGGGCGCTGTCGATCAGCAGTTCACTGACCTTTTGCCACTGCTGCTGTTGAGTGGCATCGAACTCGACGCCCAATTCGCGTTTTACGTACCACTCGGGGAACAGCTCCAGCTCGCGGCGTAACAAGGCGACGTCATAGCTAGGCAGCGGTGCCACCATCGGCAGCTGCTGAAAAGCCAGCAGCGCTTGCAAGGCATCGCTGAATAACGCGTCGGCATTTTCGCTGTCGATCACGTCCAGATAGGTCTTGTTGCCCAGGTCATTGAGCAAAAGAAACCCGCGTTCGAGGTCCTCGGCATAAATTTTCGGCACGTTGATACCGGATTTCGCCAGCAAAAAGGCGATATCCACGAACGGTTTGCAGTTTTCCTGAGGTGGCGGCGCGTCCATCACGACGAAACTGCGACCGGCGCCTTCCCAGCGGAAATACCGGCGGAAACTCGCGTCGCTGCTGGCTGCGGTCAACGTGGCCGGGGGTACGGCTCCCCAGCCCTGATCTGCAAAAAGGGTTGCCAACTGTTCATCGAGCCAAACTTTCAGGTGTTGCAAGCGTACATCTTGATCAGGCATTGCAAGGGTCTCCGACGGCGCTAGCCGTCAAGCGGGTCATGCTTTATTATCCAGCATCTTTTTCAGACCATCGAGAGGCGTGCGGCCCACACCGCGGGCAGATGGCACGCAGGAAGCCCGGACTAATAAGATGGCATTGAAATCCCCCGCGTTTCGTAAAAAATTTCCGTTGTTGGTAACCGGCAGTCTGCTGGCTATGCAACCTCTGGCCAGTTCATTCGTTGTTGCCGCCGAGCAGTATGACTGCGCCGCCTCGGCAACGGGTGGCTGGGCCTGCTCACCGAAGACGCCGGCCGCTGCCTTGCCGCCGCGTCCCGTGCATGACGGCAGTGCCGTCAGCGCCGCTGGCGAAGTCCCGGCCGAGAGCGGCTCCACTGCGGAGTCCGGGCCCAAGCCGGTACTGGTTACCGAGTCCAAGGGCCGTGGCCTGAAATCCCGTAGCGAAGACTACAGTCACCTCGACTGGGTTCCGCGCGAGAAGCTCACCGCCGCCCAACTGGCCGAGACCGGTCCTTACTGCTCTGGTTCCTATATCGAACCGATTCGTCCTGGCATGAATGACAAGACGAATAAAAGTGACGCCCCGACCTTCATCGGTGCCAAGGCATCGCGTTATCAGCAGGATTCGCAGGTCGCGAGTCTGGCCGGTGACGTGGTCATGCGTCAGGGCAGCATGCAGGTCGAAGCCGACGAGGCCAACCTGTATCAGGCCGAAAGCCGTGGCGAACTGGCGGGCAACGTGCGCATTCGCGACAACGGCGCGCTGATCGTCGGCGACCACGCCGATGTGCAGCTGGACACTGGCGAAGCCAAGGTCGACAACGCCGAATACGTGATGCACAAGTCGCGCATCCGCGGTAACGCGCTGTACGCCAAGCGTGCCGAAAACGCGATCATCCGTCTGAAGGACGGCACGTACACCACGTGCGAACCGAACAGCAACGCCTGGCAGCTCAAGGGCAACAACATCACCCTGAACCCTGCCACCGGTTTCGGTACCGCGACCAACGTGACGCTGCGGGTCAAGGACATTCCGGTTCTGTACACGCCGTACATCTACTTCCCGATCGACGATCGTCGTCAGTCGGGTTTCCTGCCGCCGACCATCGGCTCCGGCAGCGACACCGGCTTCATGCTGGTCACCCCGTACTACTTCAACCTGGCACCGAACTACGATGCCACGTTGTATCCGCGCTACATGAGCAAGCGCGGCATGCTGATGGAAGGCGAGTTCCGCTACCTGACCAAGTCGAGCGAAGGCCAGTTCGGCGCGGCGTACCTCAACGACGAGGACGACGAACGCAAGGGCCAGACCGACTACGACAAGACTCGCTACATGTACAACTGGCAACACAAGGGTGGTCTCGACTCCCGCGTGTTCACCCAGGTGGACTACACCAAGATCAGCGATCCTTATTACTTCCAGGATCTGCAGACCGACCAGATCGGCGTGAAAAGCGCCGACTACGTGAACCAGCAGGGCTCGGTCACCTATCGTGGCGACAGCTACACCGCCCGCTTGAACGCCCAGGCGTACCAGCTGGCGACCGTATCGAACATCACACCTTATGACCGTCTGCCGCAGATCACCTTCAATGGTCAGCTGCCGTATCACCCGCAAGGCCTGGACTTCGATTACGAGACCGAAATCGTACGTTTCGAACGCGATCTGAAAAATGGCAATTTCATCAACGAAGACGGCACATCCGAACTGCGTCTGGACAACAACGTAACCGGTCTGGCTCGCGCCAACGGTAACCGTTTGAACCTCAAACCAGGTGTCAGCCTGCCTCTGGACTGGACATATGGCTTCCTGAAGCCATCTCTGAAATATCAGTACACCCAGTACGACCTCGATCTGGACGGTACCGGCAAGAACCAGATCGCCCAACAGCAGGCCTTCGCCGCTGCAACGGGTACCGACTTCATCAACGGTAGTTACAGCCGTAACCAGAACCGCGGCGTCCCGATCTTCAGTGTCGACAGCGGCCTGTATTTCGACCGCGACACCTCCTGGTTCGGCAAGAACTATCGCCAGACCCTGGAACCACGCCTGTTCTACCTCTATGTACCTGAGGAAAACCAGGAAGACATTCCGGTGTTCGATACCGGTGAGTACACCTTCAACTACGCATCGCTTTTCCGTGACAACCGGTTCTCCGGCTCCGACCGTGTCGGCGATGAAAACAAGCTGTCGCTGGGTGTCACCAACCGCTGGATCGAGGAAGACGGTTTCGAGCGTCAACGCATCAGCATCGGCCAGGCTCTCTACTTCAAGGATCGCGAAGTCCAGTTGCCGGGCATTGATCCAAAGACCCGCGACGACGCGCATTCCAATGTTTCGCCTTACGCACTGGAATATGAATACCGCTGGAACCGCGACTGGCGCACCACTGCCGATTACAACTGGGATCCGGACAGCCGCAGCCCGCGTTCCGGCAGCGCGATGTTCCATTACCAGCCTGAAGACAACCCGAACAAGGTGGTCAACGTCGGTTATCGCTATCGCAACGACCAGGTTCGTTACGACCAGAACACCGGTAAATGGTCGGTGGGCGGTGGTGATTACGGCACCCCTGGCCAGCCTGGCTACGTGAAGGACTACTACAAGATCCAGCAGCATGACTTCTCGGTCATCTGGCCGATCGTTCCGCAGTGGAGCGCGATCAGCCGCTGGCAGTACGACTACAACCGCAATCGCACGCTGGAAGCCTTCGGTGGTTTCGAATATGACAACTGCTGCTGGAAACTGCGCCTGATCAACCGTTACTGGGTCAGCTATGACGAATTCAGTCAGAACGCCCCGGAAAACGAAAAAGGCGACCACGGCGTCTTCCTCCAAATTGTTCTGAAGGGACTCGGCGGCCTCACTGGCGCCAAGGTAGAGAGCTTCCTCGACAAAGGCATCCAAGGTTATCGTCAACGTGAAGACCAAGCTTTCTGATTGTCTGCGCCCGCTGATGCTGGGCGCGCTGTTCCTGGGTACCGCGGCCAACGCCGCGGTGCAGTCCATCGATAAGGTTGTGGCCATCGTCGACAACGACGTGGTCATGCAGAGCCAGCTGGATCAACGCGTCCACGAAGTTCAGCAAACCATCGCCAAGCGTGGCGGCGGTCTGCCGCCTCCGGGCGTACTGGATCAACAGGTGCTCGAACGCCTGATCGTCGAAAACCTGCAATTGCAGATCGGCGAACGTTCCGGCATCCGTATCACCGATGAGGAACTGAACCAGGCTGTGGGCACCATTGCCCAGCGCAACAACATGACCCCGGAGCAGTTCCGCATCGCCCTGTCCCGTGACGGCCTCTCCTATGAAGACGCTCGCGAGCAGATCCGCCGCGAAATGATCATCAGCCGTGTACGCCAGCGTCGTGTGGCCGAACGTATTCAGGTCTCGGAACAGGAAGTGAAGAACTTCCTCGCCTCCGACCTGGGCAAGATGCAACTGTCCGAAGAACTGCACCTGGCCAACATCCTGATTCCGACCCCGGAAAGCGCCAACTCCGAAGCGATTCAGAGTGCTGCACGCAAGGCGATGGAGGTTTACCAGCAGCTCAAGCAAGGCGCTGACTTCGGCCAAATGGCCGTGGCCAACTCTGCCAGTGACAACGCGCTGGAAGGCGGCGACATGGGCTGGCGCAAAGCTGCTCAACTGCCCCCGCCATTCGACCGTGAACTGAGCAGCATGACACCGGGCGACATCACTCCACCGGCACGCACTCCGGGCGGTTTCATCATCCTGAAGCTGCTGGAAAAGCGTGGTGGCGAAAGCCAGATGCGCGACGAAGTGCATGTGCGCCACATCCTGGTCAAGCCGAGTCCGGTTCGCGACGAAGCCAAGACCAAGGAACTGGCTCAGTCGCTCTATAACCGCATCGAAGCCGGTGAAGATTTCGCCGAACTGGCCAAGAAGTATTCGGAAGACCCGGGCTCTGCGCTCAACGGCGGCGACCTGAACTGGATCGACCCGAACGCACTGGTACCGGAATTCCGCGCCGTGATGGCCAAGTCCCCGCAGGGTCAGCTGTCCAAGCCGTTCCAGACCCAGTACGGCTGGCACGTTCTGGAAGTCCTTGGCCGTCGCGCCACCGACAGCACCGAACAGGCCCGTGAGCAGCAAGCGATGACCGTACTGCGTAACCGCAAATACGACGAAGAGCTGCAAACCTGGCTGCGTCAGATCCGTGACGAAGCGTACGTAGAGATCAAACTCCCTGGTGCAGACCAGGCAGCGCAGTGAAACCCAAGCGTTTCGCGCTGACACCCGGCGAACCGGCCGGCATCGGTCCCGACCTGTGCCTGCTGCTCGCCTCGCAAGCCCAGCCACACCCCCTGATTGCCATCACCAGCCGCGACCTGCTCCAAGAGCGGGCCGCGCAGCTGGGGCTGGCTGTCAGCTTGCTGGAAGTTGCGCCTGACAACTGGCCGGACGCTCCCGCGCCCGCCAACAGCCTGTACGTCTGGGACACCCCGCTCAGCGCCCCCGTGGTCGCCGGGCAACTGGACAAGGCCAACGCCGCATTCGTCCTCGAAACCCTGACCCGAGCCGGCAATGGCTGTCTGAACGGCGACTTCGCCGGGATGATCACCGCGCCTGTGCACAAAGGCGTGATCAACGAATCGGGCATCGCGTTTTCCGGTCACACCGAGTTTCTCGCCGACCTGACCCACACCGCCCAAGTGGTGATGATGCTCGCCACCCGCGGTTTGCGCGTGGCGCTGGTCACCACTCACCTGCCCTTGCGCGACATTGCCGATGCGATCACGCCGGAGCGCCTGGAACGGGTCACGCGGATTCTGCGCGCCGACCTGCAACAAAAATTCGGCATCGCCCAACCGCGTATCCTGGTCTGCGGACTCAACCCGCACGCCGGCGAAGGCGGACACCTGGGCCATGAAGAAATCGACATCATCGAACCCACATTGGAGCGCCTGCGCGGCGAGGGCATGGACCTTCGTGGCCCGCTGCCTGCCGACACTCTGTTTACCCCCAAATATCTGGAGCACTGTGACGCAGTGCTGGCGATGTACCACGACCAGGGTCTGCCCGTGCTGAAGTACAAAGGCTTCGGCGCTGCAGTCAACGTGACCCTGGGCCTGCCGATCATCCGCACCTCGGTCGACCATGGCACCGCCCTGGATCTGGCCGGCAGCGGCAGGATCGACACCGGCAGCCTGCAAGTCGCCCTGGAAACCGCCTACCAGATGGCCGAGACCCGTTTATGACCGAGCAATACCAACACAAGGCGCGCAAACGCTTTGGCCAGAACTTCCTGCACGATGCCGGCGTCATCGACCGCATCCTGCGCTCCATCAATGCCAAGGCCGGCGACCGCATGCTGGAAATCGGGCCGGGCCAGGGCGCACTGACCGCCGGCATCCTCAACTCAGGGGCAGAGCTGGATGTGGTGGAGCTGGACAAGGACCTGATCCCGATCCTCAACCAGCAGTTTGCCGGCAAGAGCAACTTCAATCTGCATCAGGGCGATGCGCTGAAGTTCGACTTCAATACCCTGAACGCTGCGCCGAATAGCCTGCGCGTGGTCGGCAACCTGCCGTACAACATCTCCACGCCGCTGATTTTCCACCTGCTGAACAACGCCGGCATCATTCGCGACATGCACTTCATGCTGCAGAAGGAAGTGGTCGAGCGTCTGGCCGCCGGTCCCGGTGGCGGTGACTGGGGCCGTCTGTCGATCATGGTTCAGTACCACTGCCGGGTCGAGCACCTGTTCAACGTCGGCCCGGGCGCATTCAATCCGCCGCCGAAAGTCGACTCGGCGATCGTCCGCCTGGTACCGCACGCGGTGCTGCCGCATCCGGCCAAGGATCATCGCCTGCTCGAGCGTGTGGTGCGTGAAGCCTTCAACCAGCGCCGCAAGACCCTGCGCAACACCCTCAAGCAGTTGCTGAGCAATGCCGAAATCGAAGCCGCCGGCGTCGATGGCAGCCTGCGCCCCGAGCAACTCGATCTGGCCGCGTTCGTACGTCTGGCCGACAAGCTCGCCGAACAGCCGGCGAAAGCACCTGAAGCCGACTGACCGGCAATGATCGCTATCGGGCAGGATGCCAACTCTGGTCTACTGCCCGATACTTGCCTAGACTGAATCCCAATCAGCTACGCCCCGCGTCCCGCTTCGTTTTTAAGGCCTTTTGCATGTCCGATCCTCGCTACCAGGTCGATGTCAGTGTCGTTACCCACTATCTGGCAGACCAATCGCAACCCGAGCACGAGCGCTTTGCCTTCGCCTACACCATCACCGTGCAGAACAATGGCGAGCAGCCGGCCCGCCTGATGTCGCGCCACTGGGTCATCACCGATGGCGACGGGCATGTCGAAGAAGTGCGCGGCGCCGGCGTGGTCGGCCAGCAACCGTTGATCGGCGCTGGAAAAAGCCACACCTACAGCAGCGGCACGGTCATGACTACCAAGGTCGGCACCATGCAAGGCACTTACGAAATGGTCGCCGACGACGGCAAGCATTTCGATGCGATCATCAAGCCCTTCCGCCTCGCCGTTCCCGGAGCCCTGCACTGATGGCGACGTATGCCGTCGGCGACCTGCAAGGCTGCCTCGAACCGCTCAAGTGCCTGCTCAAGCAGGTCGCGTTCGACCCGACCCTGGATCGCCTGTGGCTGGTCGGCGATCTGGTCAACCGAGGCCCGCAGTCACTGGAAACCCTGCGCTTTCTTTATGGCATGCGCGACTCGCTGGTCTGCGTGCTCGGCAACCATGACCTGCACTTGCTGGCAGCGGCGAAGAACATCGAGCGCATGAAGAAGTCCGACACGCTGCGTGAAATTCTTGAAGCGCCCGACTGCGCCGAACTGATGGAGTGGCTGCGCCAGCAGAAACTCATGCACTACGACGAACAACGTGAAGTGGCCATGGTGCACGCGGGCATCCCGCCGCAATGGTCGCTGCGCAAAGCGCTCAAATACGCCGCCGAAGTCGAGGCCGCGTTGCGTGATGACAACCTGCTTCCACCCTTCCTCGACGGTATGTACGGCAACGAGCCGGCGAAATGGGACAGCGACCTCAAAGGCGTGACACGCCTGCGGGTAATCACCAATTATTTCACCCGCATGCGTTTCTGCACCGCCGAAGGCAAGCTCGACCTCAAGAGCAAGGAAGGCCTCGACACCGCGCCACCGGGCTACAAACCCTGGTTCCAGCACAAGGAACGCAAGACCCGTGGCCTGCGGATCATTTTCGGCCACTGGGCGGCACTGGAAGGCATCGTCCACGAGCCGGGTATTGCAGCCCTCGACACCGGTTGCGTCTGGGGCGGAAGCCTGACCCTGATGAATGTCGACAGCGGCGAACGACTTTCATGCAAATGCGACGAACATGGGGCCGTACTGCCCACCGTCGCACCACTGATCACCGAATCCTCTCCCGTCAGCGCCCCGCGCTAGACTGCGTTTTCAGCCGAGCCACAGGAGCCCGCCATGAGCGAATTCAAACGTATCCCCCCGGAACAGGCCCAGGCCCTGCGCGAGCAAGGCGCCGTGGTCGTCGACGTCCGTGACCCGGCAACATTTGCCGCACTGCACATCAGCGGCTCGAAGCATCTGGACAATCATTCCCTGCATGCTTTCATCCAGGGCGCCGACCTCGATGCCCCCACCGTCGTGGTCTGCTACCACGGCAACTCGAGCCAGGGTGCCGCCGCGTATCTCGTGAGCCAGGGCTTTTCCGACGTCTACAGCATGGACGGCGGCTTCGAACTGTGGCGTACGACTTTTCCTTCGGAAACCGCGCAAGGCACCGCCGAATAATTTTTTTGTAACGCGCAAGCCCCGGCTCCCGTGGGCTCGCGCGGTGGCAGACGAACGGTCTGCCACAACTAATTACGTATCTCGCCTTTACCTCCCGAATTCCCAACTATCCTTAAGCCCAGGCCATCCAAAACAGGGGAGAGCCGGTACACCGGCGCACGGGTCATCGGGAGTGACTTTCGCGATTGTCGATCGCGGAAGGGTTCTGGGGGGTAAACAACAGCTGCCATCGCGGCTGCTGCCAGCATCGACTGAGTGATCCGGCGTCGGCTCCACGTATCGAGCGAGGTGACGTCATGAGTATCTTTAGCCACTTCCAACAACGCTTCGAGTCCACACGCCAGGAAGAATTCTCCCTGCAGGAGTACCTGGAACTGTGCAAAAAGGATCGCAGTGCCTACGTTTCCGCCGCCGAGCGTCTGTTAATGGCCATCGGCGAACCGGAACTGCTCGACACCTCGACCAATTCGAGGCTGTCGCGCATCTTTTCCAACAAGGTGATCCGCCGCTATCCGGCCTTTGAAGACTTCCACGGGATGGAAGAATGCATCGACCAGATCGTGTCGTATTTCCGCCATGCCGCCCAAGGCCTGGAAGAAAAGAAACAGATCCTCTACTTGCTCGGCCCTGTCGGCGGCGGTAAATCGTCCCTGGCCGAGAAGCTGAAACAACTGATGGAAAAAGTGCCCTTCTATGCCATCAAGGGCTCGCCGGTATTCGAATCGCCACTGGGTCTGTTCAACGCCACCGAAGATGGCGCGATCCTCGAAGAAGACTTTGGCATTCCACGGCGCTACCTGAACACCATCATGTCGCCATGGGCCACCAAGCGCCTGGCCGAATTCGGCGGCGACATCAGCCAGTTCCGCGTGGTCAAGCTGTACCCGTCGATCCTCAACCAGATCGCCGTGGCCAAGACCGAACCGGGTGACGAAAACAACCAGGACATCTCCGCGCTGGTGGGCAAGGTCGATATCCGCAAACTCGAAGAGTTCCCGCAGAACGACGCCGACGCCTACAGCTACTCCGGTGCGCTGTGCCGGGCCAACCAGGGCTTGATGGAATTCGTCGAAATGTTCAAGGCACCGATCAAGGTGCTGCACCCATTGCTGACTGCGACCCAGGAAGGCAACTACAACAGTACCGAAGGCCTCGGTGCGATTCCGTTCACCGGGATTCTGCTGGCTCACTCCAACGAATCGGAGTGGCACACCTTCCGCAACAACAAGAACAACGAAGCCTTCATCGACCGGATCTATATCGTCAAGGTGCCGTACTGCCTGCGGGTCAGCGACGAGGTGAAGATCTACGACAAGCTGTTGTTCAACAGCTCCCTGGCCAAGGCCCATTGCGCGCCGGATACCCTGAAGATGCTGGCGCAGTTCACCGTGCTGTCACGCCTGAAGGAGCCGGAAAACTCCAACATCTATTCGAAGATGCGCGTGTATGACGGCGAAAACCTCAAGGACACCGATCCGAAGGCCAAGTCGATCCAGGAATACCGCGACGCGGCGGGCGTCGACGAAGGCATGAACGGTCTGTCGACCCGGTTCGCTTTCAAGATTCTGTCCAAGGTCTTCAACTTCGATCCGCACGAAATTGCCGCCAACCCGGTACACCTGCTCTATGTGCTGGAACAGCAGATCGAACAGGAACAGTTCCAGGCCGAAACCCGCGAGCGCTATCTGCGTTACCTGAAAGAGTACCTGGCGCCGCGTTATATCGAATTCATCGGCAAGGAGATCCAGACCGCCTACCTCGAGTCTTACAGCGAGTACGGCCAGAACATCTTCGACCGCTACGTGCTGTATGCGGACTTCTGGATTCAGGATCAGGAATACCGCGATCCGGAAACCGGCGAGATCCTCAATCGCGTCGCCCTCAACGAGGAGCTGGAAAAGATCGAGAAACCGGCCGGCATCAGCAATCCGAAGGATTTCCGCAACGAAATCGTCAACTTCGTGTTGCGCGCCCGGGCCAACAACAACGGCAAGAACCCGACTTGGCTCAGCTACGAAAAACTGCGGGTGGTCATCGAGAAGAAAATGTTCTCGAACACCGAGGACCTGCTGCCAGTCATCAGCTTCAACGCCAAGGCCAGCAAAGAGGATCAGCAGAAACACAACGACTTCGTTACGCGAATGGTCGAACGCGGCTACACCGACAAACAGGTACGACTGCTCTCCGAGTGGTATCTGCGGGTCAGAAAATCACAGTAAACCGCGACCGGTCAGACCGGTTGTCGTCAGCCCGAGGCCTGTGCACGCATTTTCTGCTACACAGGCCTCTGGAAGGTGTTCGAAAGGCGGTAGCGAGGTTCAGGCAGCACCCAAAGCGCTTGGGGGAGCGTGTACGTCCCTTGGCATTCGGTTCAATGCTGCATGACCGCTCGCCCCTTTGCAGGACAGCTTCTAAGGAGCAGTCATGAGCTATGTGATCGACCGACGTCTCAATGGCAAGAACAAAAGCACGGTGAACCGTCAGCGCTTCCTGCGGCGTTACCGTGACCACATCAAGAAGGCTGTCGAAGAGGCGGTCAGCCGGCGTTCCATCACCGATATGGAGCACGGCGAGCAGATCAGCATTCCCGGTCGCGATATCGACGAACCGGTGCTTCACCATGGTCGCGGCGGCAAGCAGACCGTGGTTCATCCCGGCAACAAGGAATTCACCGCTGGCGAACACATCGCGCGTCCGCCGGGAGGTGGCGGAGGCCGTGGGCCGGGCAAGGCCGGCAACTCCGGCGAAGGCATGGACGAATTCGTTTTCCAGATCACCCAGGAAGAATTCCTCGAATTCATGTTCGAGGACCTCGAACTGCCCAACCTGGTCAAGCGCAACCTGACCGGCACCGATACCTTCAAGACCGTGCGCGCCGGGATCAGCAACGAGGGCAATCCGTCGCGGATCAACATCATCCGCACCCTGCGTTCGGCTCATGCGCGACGCATTGCGTTATCGGGCAGCAGCCGCGCCAAATTGCGCGAGGTCAAAGAGGAGCTGGCGCGACTCAAACGCGAAGAACCGGACAACTTCGGCGATATTCAGGATCTTGAAGCAGAAATCGAGCGACTCAGTGCGCGTATCCATCGCGTGCCGTTTCTCGATACGTTCGATTTGAAATACAACCTGCTGGTCAAGCAACCCAATCCAAGCTCCAAAGCCGTGATGTTCTGCCTGATGGACGTTTCCGGCTCCATGACCCAGGCAACCAAGGACATCGCCAAGCGTTTCTTCATCCTGCTGTACCTGTTCCTCAAACGGAACTACGACAAGATCGATGTGGTGTTCATCCGCCACCACACCAGCGCCCGGGAAGTGGACGAAGAGGAGTTTTTCTATTCCCGCGAGACCGGCGGCACCATCGTTTCCAGTGCACTCAAGCTGATGCAGGAGATCATGGCCGAGCGCTACCCGAGCAACGAGTGGAACATCTACGCCGCCCAGGCTTCCGACGGCGACAACTGGAACGACGACTCACCGATCTGCCGCGACATCCTGATCAACCAGATCATGCCGTTCGTGCAGTACTACACTTACGTGGAGATCACCCCGCGCGAACATCAGGCCTTGTGGTACGAGTACGAACGCATCGCCGAAGCTTTTTCCGACACTTTTGCCCAGCAACAACTGGTCTCGGCCGGGGATATCTATCCGGTCTTCCGTGAACTCTTCCAGCGCAGGTTAGTGACATGACCGCCAAGACCGCCAAAGAGCAGAAGCGCCAACCCATTTCCATCGGCTCGGAATGGACTTTCGAGCTGATCCAGACGTACGACCGTGAAATCGCCCGTATCGCGGCCCGTTATGCTTTGGATACCTACCCCAACCAGATCGAAGTGATTACCGCCGAGCAGATGATGGACGCCTACGCGTCGGTCGGCATGCCGCTGGGCTATCACCACTGGTCCTACGGCAAGCACTTCCTCAGCACCGAGAAATCCTACAGTCGCGGGCAGATGGGGCTGGCGTACGAGATCGTGATCAACTCGGATCCGTGCATCGCCTACCTGATGGAGGAAAACACCATCTGCATGCAGGCACTGGTGGTCGCGCATGCATGCTACGGCCACAACAGCTTCTTCAAGGGCAACTATCTGTTCCGCACCTGGACCGACGCCAGTTCGATCATCGATTACCTGGTATTCGCCAAGCAGTACATCATGCAGTGCGAGGAGCGCCACGGGATCGATGCCGTGGAGGATCTGCTCGATTCCTGCCACGCCCTGATGAACTACGGTGTCGACCGCTACAAACGTCCGTACCCGATTTCCGCCGAAGAGGAGCGGCGTCGGCAGAAGGATCGCGAAGAACACCTGCAGAAGCAGATCAACGACCTGTGGCGCACGATTCCCAAAGGCGCGGACAAGTACAGCGACAAGGACAACGCGCGCTTCCCGGCCGAGCCGCAGGAAAACATCCTGTATTTCATCGAGAAACACGCCCCGCTGCTGGAACCCTGGCAGCGCGAGATCGTGCGGATCGTGCGCAAGATCGCCCAGTATTTCTATCCGCAGCGCCAGACTCAGGTGATGAACGAAGGCTGGGCGACGTTCTGGCACTACACGCTGATGAACGACCTGTACGACGAAGGCCTGGTGACGGACGGCTTCATGATGGAGTTCCTGACGTCCCACACCAGCGTGGTGTTCCAGCCGGGGTTCGACAGCCCTTACTACAACGGTATCAACCCGTATGCGCTGGGTTTTGCGATGTATCGCGACATCCGCCGCATGTGCGAAGAGCCCACGGAAGAAGACCGCCGCTGGTTCCCGGAAATCGCCGGCAGCGACTGGCTGTCGACCATCAAGTTCGCCATGAGCAGCTTCAAGGATGAGAGCTTCATCCTGCAGTACCTGTCACCCAAGGTGATCCGTGACCTGAAGCTGTTCAGCATCCTCGATGACGATCAGAAGGACGATCTGCTGGTGCCCGCAATCCATGACGAGGGCGGTTACCGGATCATCCGCGAGACCCTGGCCGCGCAGTACAACCTGGGCAACCGCGAACCGAACGTGCAGATCTACAGCATCGACCGCCGCGGCGACCGCTCGCTGACCCTGCGCCACCAGCAACATGACCGCAAACCGCTGGGCGATTCCACCGAGGAGGTTCTTAAACACCTGCACCGGCTGTGGGGCTTCGACATTCATCTGGAAACCCTGCAGGGCGACCAGATCATGAAGACCCATCATGTTCCGCCCCGCAGCGAACACAGCGAGGGGGATTACGGTCGACTCGACCTGGCCGTCATTCATCTTTGATCCCGTTCAGGCCTCCGAAAGTCCGGCGCAAGGGTTATCCTGTCGGGCCAACGGAGGTTTTTTATGCAGATTTACAAGGTCGGCGGTGCGGTACGTGATCGCCTGCTGGGCAAAGCGGTCACCGATATCGATTGGGTGGTGGTCGGCGCGACTACAGAAGAAATGCTCGCCAAGGGATTTCGCCCGGTCGGTGCGGATTTCCCGGTGTTTCTTCACCCGAAAAGTGGCGAGGAGTACGCCCTCGCCCGCACCGAGCGCAAGAGCGGTCGTGGTTATGGTGGTTTCACCTTTCACGCCAGCCCCGAGGTCACGCTTGAAGAAGACCTGATCCGCCGCGACCTTACGATCAACGCCATGGCCGAGGATGATCAGCAAAACCTGACCGATCCCTACCACGGCCAGCGCGATCTCGAAGAGCGGATTCTGCGTCACGTTTCCCCCGCGTTTGCCGAGGATCCGCTCCGGGTTCTGCGTGTTGCGCGCTTTGCCGCCCGTTACGCGGAGCTGGGTTTCAAGGTAGCGCCCGAGACCCTGGAGCTGATGCGTCAGCTCAGCGCATCGGGCGAATTGCAAGCCCTTACGGCCGAACGCAGCTGGAAAGAGATTTCCCGCGCGCTTATGGAAGATCAGCCCCAGGTGTTCATTCAGGTACTGCGCGATTGCGGCGCCTTGAAGGTGCTGATGCCAGAGGTCGATGCCTTGTTCGGCGTACCGCAACCGGAAGCCCATCACCCGGAAATCGACAGCGGCCTTCACACCCTGAGCGTGCTTGAGCAGTCAGCCCTGCACAAACAACCGCTGACCGTGCGTTGGGCCTGCCTGCTGCACGACCTCGGCAAAGGCCTTACTCCAGAAGAGGAATGGCCACGGCACATCGCCCATGAGCACAAAGGCCTGAAGTTGATCAAAGCGGTCAACGAGCGCTTCAAGGCACCGAAGGACTGTCAGGAGCTGGCCTTGCTGGTTGGCCAGTATCACACCCACGGACATCGTGCTCTAGAACTGAAGGCTTCGACCTTGCTTGAGTTGCTGCAAAGCTTTGACGTTTACCGTCGGCCGCAGCGTTTCGAAGAATTCATCGTCGCGTGCGAGATGGACGCCCGAGGCCGCAAAGGGCTTGAGCAGCGCAGTTATCCACAGGCGGATTACCTGCGCGGCGCGGCCAATGTGGCCCGCAGTGTGGCCGTGCAGCCGTTGCTGGAGAAAGGATTCAAAGGCCCGGAACTGGGCGAGGCGCTCAAGCGCGAACGGCTCAAGGCGTTGAAGGCTTACAAGGAATCGGCGGTGCCTTGAAAACACCCGATCCGCCCTCGCAAGGGCGGATCAAACTGTTCAAGACAGATCTGAAGGCGTGAGCTGAGTACCGCGCCACTCAAATCCGACCGGTGCCAGCACCTGATCGATCTGTGCTTCGGCCCACAATGTGGCAAAGCTTTTTCCTGCACCGGGATGCACCCGATCCGGCGCAATCAGCGACAGCGGCCACAATACAAAGGCATTCTTCAGGATCTCCGCGCGGGGCAGGATCAGTCCGTCGAAGTTGCCGGTCAGATCGCCATACAGCAACACGTCGATATCCAGCGGCAAGCCCTTGCGATCCGGCGCATAGCGGCCATTGTCCGCTTCAATGAACTTCAGGCGGCGATCCAGCTCGATCAACGGCAGATCCGTAAGAGCCGACACCACGAAGTTGAAGAACGGCCCGCTCTTGATCCCCACCGGCTGACTTTCGAATACAGGCGAACAGCGGATATCCACGAGAAACGTGGACAAGGCATCCAGACCGGCCTGCAAATGGGTTTCGCGCTCGATATTGCTGCCGAGCCCGAGATAGACCTGGGTCAGCGGCATCCGCGCTCGATCTCCACACCCACACCACCCTTGGCGGCCGGTACGGCACCTGGCTTGGTCAGCTTCAGGCGCACCCAGGTGATCTTGAATTCGCTCATCAGCACCTCAACCAGACGCTCGGCGAAGGTCTCGACCAGTTGATACCGGGATTGCTCCGCAAAGGCCTGGATCCGTGTGGACACACTGGCGTAATCGAGCGCCAGGGTCAGGTCGTCACCGGCAGCGGCCGGGCGATTGTCCCAGGCGAAGCTCAAATCAAGACGCAGGCACTGTCGGATGCCGCGCTCCCAGTCGTAGGCACCGATCACGGTGTCGACTTCCAGGCCCTCGATAAACACTCTGTCCAAGCACTTTTCTCCGCTGCACGACAAGGGCGCAATGCGCCGTTAGAATCAGGGCGTCCTCGCCCGGAATAGTTAGCATGTTTTGGTTACTGGCGATCCTCGCCTACCTGCTCGGCTCTCTGTCCTTCGCCATTTTGCTCAGCCGCCTGACCGGAAATCCGGATCCGCGAATGAGTGGCTCGGGTAATGCCGGCGCCACCAACATGCTGCGCCTGGCCGGACGCAAACTCGCGATCCTGACCCTGCTGGGTGATCTGTGCAAAGGCCTGCTGCCGGTGCTGATCGCTTCGGCAATGGGCCTCTCGCTACAGGATCAGGCGTGGATCGGCGTCTGCGCCGTGATCGGTCACCTGTTCCCTTTGTACTTTCGCTTTCGCGGTGGCAAGGGCGTCGCCACGGCGGCCGGCATGCTGCTGGGCCTGTATCCACCCGCCGCGCTGCTGGCCGTGTGCGCCTGGCTGCTGACGTTTTACCTGACCCGCACCAGTTCGCTGGCGGCGTTGATCGCCACTCCGCTGACCCTGCCGTTGCTGGCATGGCAGGAACCGGCGGCCCTGTTGCCGATGAGCACGCTGACACTGCTGATCGTCTGGCGCCACCGGGGCAATCTACGCGACCTGTTCGCCGGGCGCGAACGGCATTTTTAAATACCGCCCGTGAGCGCCGCTCATCACAGCGCCGACAATTGCTCCATCGGCCAGCGCGCCTGCACACTGATCGCCAGGCTCTCCTGCTGGCCGGCCTGCAACCGCTGGCAGCCGGCAAACGCGATCATTGCGCCGTTATCGGTGCAAAACTCGGGACGGGCATAAAACACATCGCCCTTCATGTCGCCGAGCATTTTCTCCAGCGAAACCCGCAGCGCCTTGTTGGCACTGACGCCGCCGGCGATTACCAGCCGCTTCATGCCCGCCTGTTTGAGGGCACGCTTGCACTTGATGGTCAAAGTCTCCACCACGGCCTGCTGGAACGCCAGCGCGATGTCGCAACGGGCTTGCTCGCTGTCGTCCCCGGCGCTGACGCACTGCTGCCAGGTGTTGAGAGCGAAGGTCTTCAAGCCGCTGAAGCTGAAATCCAGGCCCGGGCGATCACACATCGGACGCGGGAAGGTGAAACGTCCTGCGACGCCCTTCTCTGCCAGCTTGGCGATTTCCGGACCGCCCGGATAATTCAGGCCCATCATTTTTGCAGTCTTGTCGAAGGCTTCGCCCGCGGCATCATCCAGCGTCTCGCCGAGCAGGCTGTATTGGCCGATGCCATCGACCTGAACCAGCTGCGTATGACCACCGGACACCAACAAAGCGACGAACGGAAATTCCGGCGGTTTTGGCTCCAGCATCGGCGCCAGCAAATGGCCTTCCATGTGGTGCACGCCGAGCGCCGGAATGCCCCAGGCAAACGCCAGCGCCTGGGCACACGAAGCACCCACCAGCAGCGCCCCGACCAGGCCGGGACCTGCGGTGTAGGCGATGGCGTCGATTTCGGTCGGCACGCAGTCGGCCTCGGCCAGCACCTGACGAATCAGGGGCAGCATGCGCTTTACGTGGTCGCGCGATGCGAGCTCCGGCACAACGCCGCCATAGACGCGGTGCAGGTCGATCTGACTGAACAGCGCGTCGGCCAGCAGTCCGCGCTCGCTGTCGTACAAAGCGACGCCGGTTTCGTCGCAGGAAGTTTCTAATCCCAGTACTAGCATGGGTTTGCGCCTTGTTTAGGCTGAATTCGAAGGCGCGCATAATAGTCGCCGCGTGATGCCCCGACCAGCGGTTTTCGATCAGAGGCTTTGCATTCCGAGCGATGAGGGGTTAACATCCGCAACCCTTAAAAACCGACGTCTTCAAGTGCTCTTTTGCCGCGAGGATGTTGACCCCGGTAATGAATGAAGGTAGCTCTGGATGCCAGCCGTCAAAGTTAAAGAGAACGAACCCTTCGACGTAGCTCTGCGTCGTTTCAAGCGCTCCTGCGAAAAAGCCGGTGTACTGGCTGAAGTTCGTAGCCGCGAATTTTACGAGAAGCCAACTTCTGAGCGTAAGCGCAAGGCAGCTGCTGCTGTTAAGCGTCACGCCAAGAAAGTTCAGCGCGAACAGCGCCGCGCCGTTCGTCTGTACTAATACATAGACGATCGTAGCAAGCTTCTGCCAAGCCCGGCCCTCAGCCGGGCTAATGGCATTTGCGTAAAACGCTTGATGCTTCACCGTCGAAGCCGCAGATGCGACCGAGACAAACCCGCTTCACCGCGTCAGGCCTGGCTCTTTTGCCAGCGGTGCACGTCTTTTCTGACGAGCCTTTCAAGGCTACTGACGAGCACACCCACTGATTCCTCTTACGACGATCAGCCCAAGGCACCTGCTTGCGTGCCCGCTTCATGAGCTATCCGAGGCCGATCGCCGGCCGCCAGCGGATTCAGCGCAACATTTTCGAATAGTCGAAGACTGATGAACACTAACGTCAGTGGATTTTCGGCAGATACACTTCCCGACAGCGATTACGCAAACGACACCGGTCGAGCCGCCCAATGTGCGCGCATCACTCAATGACCCGCGTCCGGCTGCCTTTCGCAACGGATCCCTTACAGCACAGACGAGAACGCCATGGCCGGGCTGATTCCCCAGAGCTTCATTGACGACCTTCTGAACCGCACCGACATCGTCGACGTGGTCAGCTCGCGCGTGCAACTGAAGAAGGCCGGCAAAAACTACACCGCCTGCTGCCCCTTTCATAAAGAGAAAACCCCGTCGTTCAGCGTCAGCCCCGACAAGCAGTTCTACTACTGCTTCGGCTGCGGCGCCGGTGGCAACGCCCTTGGCTTTCTCATGGATCACGACAACCTGGACTTCCCCCAGGCTGTCGAAGACCTGGCCAAAGCCGCCGGCATGGAAGTGCCGCGTGAAGAAGGCGGCCGCTCGAACAAACCGCGCCAGCCGACCGACTCACCGCTGTACCCGCTGCTCACCGCCGCCGCCGACTTTTATCGACAGGCGCTCAAAAGCCATCCGGCACGCAAGGCAGCGGTGGATTACCTCAAGGGTCGCGGCCTGACCGGCGAGATCGCCCGCGACTTCGGTCTCGGATTCGCACCACCGGGCTGGGACAACCTGCTCAAACACCTGAGCAGCGACACCTTGCAGCAGAAAGCCATGATCGAGGCCGGCCTGCTGATCGAAAACGCTGAAACCGGAAAACGCTATGACCGCTTCCGCGATCGCGTGATGTTCCCGATCCGCGACACCCGCGGACGGATCATCGCCTTCGGCGGCCGAGTACTCGGCGATGACAAGCCAAAGTACCTGAACTCGCCGGAAACTCCGGTGTTCCATAAAGGCCAGGAACTCTACGGCCTGTATGAGGCACGCAAGAACAATCGCAACCTCGACGAAATCATCGTCGTCGAGGGCTATATGGACGTCATTGCCCTGGCCCAGCAAGGCCTGCGCAATGCCGTCGCGACACTGGGCACCGCCACCAGCGAAGAACACCTCAAGCGCCTGTTTCGCGTCGTGCCGAGCGTGCTGTTCTGCTTCGACGGCGATCAGGCCGGCCGCAATGCTGCCTGGCGCGCACTGGAAGCAACACTGCCCAGCCTGCAGGACGGACGCCGTGCACGCTTTCTGTTTCTGCCCGAAGGCGAAGACCCGGACACATTGATTCGCGCCGAGGGCACTGACGCCTTCCGCGCCCGGATCAATCAGCACGCGCAGCCGCTGGCGGACTACTTCTTCCAGCAACTGACCGAAGAAGCCGACCCGCGCTCGCTGGAGGGCAAGGCCCACATGGCCACGCTCGCAGCACCGCTGATCGACAAGGTACCCGGCGCCAACCTGCGCATCCTGATGCGTCAGCGCCTGACCGAGATCACCGGCCTGAGCAGCGAGAGCGTCAGCCAGCTGGCCCAGAGCGCACCGCAGGAAGCGCCGCCGGCCTACGACCCGGGCATTGATTACGACGCCATGCCGGACTACAGCGACTACCATCAGCCGCAGGCACAGGAAATGTATGTGCCGCAGCAGGAGTGGACGCCGAAGAAACCCGGTGCCGGCGGCAAGAAATGGGACAAAAAACCGTGGGACAAGAATGGCAAGCGCGGGGGTGATCGCGACCAACCACGTGCCCCACGCGTGCCGGCCGCCGTCGAACCACCGACCCTGGCCGCCCTGAGAACCTTGCTGCATCACCCGCAACTGGCGGAAAAAGTCGAGGACGCCGGGCACTTCGCGGACGAGAACCAGACCAACGCACAACTGCTGGTGGCACTGCTCGAAGCCGTACAGAAGAATCCCAAGCTAAACTCATTTCAGTTGATCGCGCGATGGCACGGAACCGAACAGGGTCGCCTGCTCAAGGCGCTGGCGGAAAAGGAATGGCTGATTGACGGAGACAACCTTGAACAACAGTTTTTCGACACCATTACTAGCTTGTCAGCCCGCCAACGCGAGCGAAATCTGGAACAACTGCTCAGGAAAGCGCGTCAAAGCGAACTGAGCGCCGAAGAGAAAAATCAACTGCGCGACCTTTTAAGTCGCAATGTTTCCGCATCAAACCCGACCTCAACTGGCGCGTGAGGTCATAGCTCAGGTATAATCCTCGGCTTGTTTTTTGCCCGCCAAGACCTTCAGTGGATAGGGTGTTATGTCCGGAAAAGCGCAACAGCAGTCTCGTATTATTGAGTTGATCAAACTGGGTCGTGAGCAGAAGTATCTGACTTACGCCGAGGTCAACGACCACCTGCCCGAGGATATTTCAGATCCGGAGCAGGTGGAAGACATCATCCGCATGATTAACGACATGGGGATCCCCGTACACGAGAGTGCTCCGGATGCGGACGCCCTTATGCTGGCCGACGCCGATACCGACGAGGCCGCTGCGGAAGAAGCAGCCGCTGCGTTGGCGGCGGTGGAGACCGATATCGGTCGCACCACTGACCCGGTGCGCATGTACATGCGTGAAATGGGTACGGTCGAGCTTCTGACTCGTGAAGGCGAAATCGAAATCGCCAAACGTATCGAAGAAGGCATCCGTGAAGTGATGAGCGCCATCGCGCACTTCCCCGGCACGGTTGACCATATTCTCTCCGAGTACACTCGCGTCACCACAGAAGGTGGTCGCCTGTCCGACGTTCTGAGCGGTTACATCGACCCGGATGACGGCATTGCGCCGCCTGCCGCCGAAGTGCCGCCGCCGATCGACGCGAAAGCGGCGAAAGCCGAAGAATCCGACGACGATGACGATGCCGAAGCTTCCGATGACGAAGAAGAAGCCGAAAGCGGTCCGGATCCGGTCATTGCCGCACAGCGCTTCGGTGCTGTCGCCGATCAGATGGAAATCACCCGCAAGGCCCTGAAAAAGCACGGTCGTCACAACAAGGCGGCGATTGCCGAACTGTTGGCGCTGGCCGAGCTGTTCATGCCGATCAAACTGGTGCCGAAGCAATTCGAAGCCTTGGTCGAGCGTGTTCGCAGCGCCCTGGATCGTCTGCGTCAGCAAGAGCGTGCGATCATGCAACTGTGCGTACGAGATGCTCGTATGCCTCGTGCCGACTTCCTGCGCCAGTTCCCGGGCAACGAAGTCGACGAAAGCTGGTCCGACGCCCTTGCCAAAGGCAAGAGCAAGTACGCCGAAGCCATCGCCCGCGTGCAACCGGACATCATCCGTTGCCAGCAGAAGCTGACTGCGCTGGAAACCGAGACCGGCCTGACCATCGCCGAGATCAAGGACATTAACCGTCGCATGTCGATCGGTGAGGCGAAAGCCCGCCGTGCGAAGAAAGAGATGGTTGAAGCAAACTTGCGCCTGGTGATCTCCATCGCCAAGAAGTACACCAACCGTGGCCTGCAATTCCTCGACCTGATCCAGGAAGGCAACATCGGTCTGATGAAAGCGGTGGACAAGTTCGAATACCGTCGTGGTTACAAGTTCTCGACTTATGCCACCTGGTGGATCCGTCAGGCGATCACTCGCTCGATCGCCGACCAGGCCCGCACCATCCGTATTCCGGTGCACATGATCGAGACGATCAACAAGCTCAACCGTATTTCCCGGCAGATGCTGCAGGAAATGGGTCGCGAACCGACCCCGGAAGAGCTGGGTGAACGCATGGAAATGCCTGAGGACAAGATCCGCAAGGTATTGAAGATCGCCAAAGAGCCGATCTCCATGGAAACCCCGATCGGTGATGACGAAGACTCTCATCTGGGTGACTTCATCGAAGACTCGACCATGCAGTCGCCAATCGATGTCGCCACTGTCGAGAGCCTGAAAGAAGCGACCCGCGAAGTGCTGTCCGGCCTTACTGCCCGTGAAGCCAAGGTACTGCGCATGCGTTTCGGTATCGACATGAACACCGACCATACGCTCGAAGAAGTCGGCAAACAGTTTGACGTGACCCGTGAGCGGATCCGTCAGATCGAAGCCAAGGCGCTGCGCAAGCTGCGCCACCCGACGCGAAGCGAGCATCTGCGCTCCTTCCTCGACGAGTGATACCAGAACCCCCGGCCCAGGCCGGGGGTTTTGTTTTTACGGCAGATTAAATACCCAGCTCCGCCCTCCCCCGCGCACAGCCCGTCTACACTCGAAACATTCCCCCGAGCCATAACGAGACCGTTATGCCCAGACTGGCGTCCGTGCTTTTTTTGCTGCCACTGATGATCTGGACCGCAACGGCTGACGCGCTGACTCTGAACGATGAAGAACGTAGCTGGCTGGCGGCTCACCCGGACCTGCGCCTGGGTGTCGATGCGTCGTGGCCACCCTTCGAGTTCCGCGACGATCAGAGCCGCTATCAGGGCCTGGCTGCGGACTATATCGATGTGATTCGCCAACGCCTGGCGATCAAACTCACGCCCATCGAGCCGGTGAGCTGGACGGTCGTGCTCGAACAGGCGAAAAACGGCACGATCGACCTGCTGCCGGGGATCATGTCTACCCCGGAACGCCAAAGCTACCTCTCATTTACCCGCCCTTACCTCGACTTTCCGATCGTCATCCTCGCCCACGTCGGCGGCCCGCAACCGCGCAAGCTCGAGGAGCTTTACGGTCTGAAAATCGCCGTAGTGGAAAACTACGCCCCCCATGAGCTGCTGCGCACCCATCACCCCGACCTGAACCTGGTGGCAATGCCCAATGTCAGCTCCGCGTTACAGGCCCTGGCCACCGATGAAGTGGACGCAGTGGTTGGCGACCTGGCCTCCAGTGTCTGGAGCCTGCGCCAGCTCAAACTGGATGGTTTGTATGTCAGTGGCGAAACCCCTTATCGCTACCAACTGGCGATGGGCGTTCCTCGGGACAACAAAATGCTGGTGGGGATTCTGGACAAGGTGCTGGCCGACATGTCCCCGGAAGAAATCAGCAGCATTCAGGAGCATTGGGTCGGCAACGTCCTCGATCACCGGACATTCTGGTCGGATCTGCTGATTTACGGGTTACCGGGCCTCTCGCTTCTGGTCATCGTGCTGGCGGTGGTGATCCGCATCAACCGTCGTCTGAGCTCGGAAATTGCCCGACGCATCGACCTCGAACAGGAGCTGCGCAGCAGCGAATACCATTATCGCGGACTGGTGGAGAGTCTTTCGGCCATCGCCTGGGAAGCGCGGATCAGCGATTTCACCTACAGCTATGTGTCGCCCCACGCCGAAGACCTGCTCGGCTATCCGCTGTCTCATTGGCTGATTCCGGGCTTCTGGCGCAACATCATTCACCCGGCCGATCTGACCCGCGCCCAGAGTTTCTGCGATCACGAAGTCTTGGCTGGACGCGACCACAGCCTCGATTACCGGGTGATCACCGCTGACGGCCGCTGCCTGTGGGTGCGCGACATCGTCAGCCTGATCGAACACGGCCACGAGCCGGTGATGCGCGGTCTGATGATCGACATCAGTGAAACCAAACGCACTGAAGAGGCGCTGCGCCTGTCGGAACAGAAGTTCGCGTCGGTATTCCAGCAATGCCCGGACATCCTGGTCATCGCCCGGCTCTCGGACGGCTGCCTGCTGGAGGTTAACGAGGCTTTTGAGGAACAGATCGGGCTCAAGGCCGAAGAGGTGATTGGCCAGACCGCCACCGAACTCAACATC
This sequence comes from Pseudomonas glycinae, assembly GCF_001594225.2. GTDB lineage: Bacteria > Pseudomonadota > Gammaproteobacteria > Pseudomonadales > Pseudomonadaceae > Aquipseudomonas > Aquipseudomonas glycinae. Next base: position 2,996,034 of record NZ_CP014205.2, on the reverse strand, counting down.
TGGGGCATTCCCGGAGTCGGCCCGGGCCTCCTTCAGCGCCTGCAAGCCGGCAGCATTCGCAACCTGGAGATGCCCTTTCGCCGCAACAATGGTCAGGTGTTCACCGGGCTGATTTCCGCTGAACCCTTCGAGCTCGACACCACGCCGGCGCTGGTCGTGGTGGTGCGCGACATTACCCAGCTCAAGGAAACCCAGCAGCAACTGCAAACCTCCGAAGAGAAGTTCGCCAAGGCCTTCCACGCCTCGCCTGACGGTCTGCTGCTGTCGCGCCAGAGCGATGGTCTGCTGCTGGAGGTCAACGAAGGTTTCAGTCGTATCACCGGTTTCAACAGCGCCATGTCGGTGGATCGCTCGGCGCTGGACCTGGGCATCTGGGTCAACCTCAACGAACGCAAGCAAATGCTCGACCTGCTGCACCGCGACGGGTTCGTTCGCGACTTCAGCTGCCATATCCGCCGCAGCGACGGGCAGATCCGCCTCTGCGAGGTGTCCAGCCGTCCGCTACCGATCGGTGAAGAAGACTGCATGCTGACCATCGCCCGGGACATCACCGAACGCCACCTGATGCAGGAAAAACTGCAACAGGCCGCAACCGTGTTCGAAAGTACCGCCGAAGGCGTGTTGATCACCGACACCCAGCAACACATCAGTGCCGTAAACCGGGCGTTCACCGAAATCACCGGTTACAGCGAAAGTGAAGCGCTCGGTCATACTCCGCGCCTCCTTGCATCCGGTCTGCACGACAGCGCGTTTTATGCGGCGATGTGGCATCAATTGACCGACGAAGGCCATTGGCAGGGCGAAATCTCCAACCGGCGCAAGAACGGCGAACTGTACCCGAGCTGGCTGACCATCAGCGCCGTGCGCAACCGCGACAAGTTCATCACCCACTTCGTCGCAGTATTTGCCGATATCTCCAGCCTCAAGCACGCCCAGGCCAAACTCGACTACCAGGCGCATCACGACCCGCTCACCGGCCTGCCGAACCGCACGCTGTTCGAAAGCCGTCTGTTGATGGCACTCAACAGCCAGCAGGAAAACGGCGGCCAGGGCGCGGTGCTGTTCCTCGATCTCGACCGCTTCAAGCACATCAATGACAGCCTCGGTCACCCGGTCGGTGATTTGCTGCTCAAGGGCATCGCCGTGCGCCTCAAGGAACAACTGCGTGATATCGACACCGTGGCGCGGCTGGGGGGCGACGAGTTCATTATTCTGCTGCCCGGCCTGCAACAACCCGGCGATGCCGACAACATCGCCACCAAATTGCTGAACTGCTTTGGCGCGCCATTCCAGGCCGGCGAGCATGAGTTTTTCATCAGCGCCAGCATCGGCACCAGCCTTTACCCACGCGACGGCTGCGATGTCGCGACCCTGATCAAAAATGCGGACGCGGCGATGTACCGCTCCAAGGCCAAGGGTCGCAACCGGGTCGAAAGCTACACCCGCGACCTCACCGCCCAGGCCAGCGAACGGGTAGCACTGGAGCACGAACTTCGCCGGGCCATCGAACGCGAAGAGTTGTATCTCTATTACCAACCGAAAATCAGCCTCGACGATCACAGCCTGGTTGGCGCCGAAGCTCTGATCCGCTGGCGCCACCCGAACTTCGGCGATGTGCCACCGGAGCACTTCATCCCGCTGGCGGAAGAGAACGGCATGATTCTGCAAATCGGCGACTGGGTGCTGGAAACCGCCTGCCGGCAGATGTTCGAGTGGGGCCAGATCTATGAATCCCTCGGCCCGCTGTCGGTGAACCTCGCCGGCGCACAACTGCGCCAGCCGAACCTGCTGGGACGCATCGAGCAACTGCTCAAGGACAACCGCCTGCAACCGGAATTACTGCAACTGGAAATTACCGAAAACTTCATCATGAGCCAGGCTGAAGAAGCCCTGGCGGTGCTGCACCAGCTCAAACACCTGGGCGTGCAACTGGCCATCGACGACTTCGGCACCGGTTATTCCTCGCTGAGTTATCTCAAACGCCTGCCACTGGACATCCTCAAGATCGACCAGTCTTTCGTCCGCGGACTGCCCGACGACCCGCACGACGCGGCAATCGTGCGCGCCATCATTGCCCTGGGCCGCAGCATGCAATTCACCGTGATCGCCGAAGGCGTGGAAACCCAGGCCCAGCAACAATTCCTCGCCGCCGAAGGCTGTGAACAGATCCAGGGCTACATCGTCAGCCTGCCGCTGCCGCCCGAGGAATTCGCCGCGACGTTTCTTCGCATATCCGTATCGGATTTTTCGGATAGCACAGCCGAGAAACCGTCGCTATAATCCGCGGCCTACTGAGGGCCTATAGCTCAGTTGGTTAGAGCAGAGGACTCATAATCCTTTGGTCCACGGTTCAAGTCCGTGTGGGCCCACCAAACATGAAAAAGCCGCGCTTATGTGCGGCTTTTTTTCGCCTGTCGTTTGGCGATTACGGTCGTTACAAGCGCCATACTCGGAAGACTACCGCGAGGTCTGTAGGTTATTTCCCAAGCTGTGTTTTCACTCAGTTTTCGGCCTTGTTGGCCTTTTCTCCGAACGAGTAATCTCCGGGCGCCGCTGTTCGCCAGGGATTACTTTCATGCTCGTGAATGCTGCGCCACTTATAAAAGAATCAGGTGGCCAACAAACATGGATCGACTTAGCTTTGCCCGACCTGCGAACACTGGCCAGGGAGCTTCGCTCGGCCGCAATTGATGAAGTGAAAAGGGCAGACGATGCGCAAGGAGCCCTCAGAATTCTCCTGACTCATTTCGGATTCATCGATGAGGCATTACTCGCAGTCACTATCCTCACACCGATCAGAAACGTTGCGGTCATGAGGGACAAACTCGCCCACATCGTCGAAAAACGTGCTGACTCACGAGAGCGCTACGTTCGGCATGCGATTGACACGCTGACGGGGCCGTTTGAAATATGGAGAGTGCTGTACGACAACGGCGGATACCGCATGGCTTTCATCAACGCCTATGAGGCAAAAAATGACATGCTCGTCGTGGTAGATGTCAGGCACGGACACGTCCTGTGGAACTTCATGCATGCTCCGGCAAGAGCGATGAACAAGCACCGTCAGGGCGAACTTCTCTACAAGAGATACATTCTTCAGGACAAACAAAAAGAGGAGCCTGTTGGCTCCCCTTGAATATTTGAATCCTGATATTGGCATCCTCAGGAAATGGGATGAAGAGGTCTCACCTTACACCGATGTTGCAGCATCGCTGAGGTACCTACGTCTGCTGAGGCCCTGCAAGGCAGCAGATTTCGCGCTCTTGAGGCCATTTTTGATAAAGGCAGCAGGCAAGTCAAATCATTTGTCTGTTCTTTTGTTTCAGTTAAATCCCCGATCCGGTGGCTGCCTGATCCCCCGCCGCTCAATCAGCGCTCACAAGCGCCTCGCCGTACGAGCCTGTAACATGCAGCCACATTGATCCGTACCGCTGGAGCCTGCCCTTGCCCGACATCCGCCCACCCGTGCTCGATGAAATCGACCGCCAGCTGATCGCTGCTCTGCAAATCAACGCCCGTGAAAGCGTGGCGATGCTGGCCAGACAATTGGGGATCGCCCGCACGACCGTGACTTCACGACTGGCGCGGCTGGAAAAGGCCAAAGTCATCACCGGCTACGGCGTGCGTCTGGGCCAGCGCGTGGTGGACGGCGGATTGCAGGCTTACGTCGGGATCAAGGTGCAGCCACGCTCCGGCAAAGAGGTGTTGCGCCGTTTGAGCGCAATGGCTCAGGTGCAGCAATTGTGCGCGGTGAGTGGCGAATTCGATTATGTGGCGTGGCTGCGGACCGATTCGCCGGAGCAGCTTGATCAACTTCTGGATCAGATCGGCAGCGTAGACGGTGTGGAGAAAACCACGACCTCGATCATTCTCAGCAGCAAGATTGATCGCGGCCATCCAGTCTGACCAATAAAATCGTCAGATTGCAGCACATACACTCAAAACGACGACACATTGCGTCTTATTAACGTGTTCTACGCTCCCTAGAATGGCTGGCATCTTTTCCTATACTCAGACGCGCCTCCAGCGTCGGGTCGCCAGCAAGGTCAGCCATGAACAAGAACAATCGTCATCCTGCAGACGGTAAGAAACCGATCACCATTTTCGGCCCGGACTTTCCTTTCGCCTTCGACGACTGGATCGAACACCCGGCCGGTCTCGGCAGCATTCCCGAGCACAACCACGGAGCCGAAGTGGCCATCGTCGGGGCCGGCATTGCGGGTCTGGTGGCGGCGTATGAGCTGATGAAACTCGGCTTGAAGCCGGTCGTTTATGAGGCCTCGAAGCTTGGCGGTCGTCTGCGTTCGCAAGCATTCAACGGCACCGACGGCATCGTCGCCGAGCTCGGCGGCATGCGTTTCCCGGTGTCCTCCACCGCGTTCTATCACTACGTCGACAAACTCGGCCTCGAGACCAAGCCCTTCCCCAACCCGCTGACCCCGGCCTCCGGCAGCACCGTGATCGACCTGGAAGGAAAAACCCATTACGCACAGAGCCTGAAGGATCTTCCTGCACTGTTCCAGGAAGTGGCTGACGCCTGGGCTGACGCTCTGGAGGCCGGCTCACAGTTCGCCGATATCCAGCAGGCGATCCGCGACCGTGACGTGCCGCGCCTGAAAGAGCTGTGGAACACGCTGGTTCCTCTGTGGGACGACCGCACCTTCTACGACTTCGTCGCCACGTCGAAAGCCTTCGCCAAACTGTCGTTCCATCACCGCGAAGTGTTCGGCCAGGTTGGTTTCGGTACCGGCGGCTGGGACTCGGACTTCCCCAACTCGATGCTGGAAATCTTCCGCGTGGTGATGACCAACTGCGACGATCACCAGCACCTGGTGGTCGGCGGCGTCGAACAAGTACCGCAAGGCATCTGGCGTCATGCGCCGGAGCGCTGCGTACACTGGCCGGCAGGCACCAGCCTGAAATCGCTGCATCACGGTGCCCCGCGCTCCGGGGTAAAGAAAATCGCCCACGCGCCTGACGGACGTTTCGCGGTCACCGACAACAATGGCGACACCCGCGAATACGCCGCCGTACTGACCACCTGCCAGAGCTGGCTGCTGACCACCCAGATCGAATGCGACGAAACCCTGTTTTCGCAAAAGATGTGGATGGCCCTGGACCGCACGCGCTACATGCAATCATCGAAGACCTTCGTGATGGTCGACCGCCCGTTCTGGAAGGACAAGGACCCGGAAACCGGCCGCGACCTGATGAGCATGACCCTCACCGATCGCCTGACCCGCGGCACCTATCTGTTCGACAACGGCGACGACAAACCCGGTGTGATCTGCCTTTCGTACTCGTGGATGAGCGATGCACTGAAGATGCTCCCGCACCCGGTGGAAAAACGCGTGAAACTGGCGCTGGATGCGTTGAAGAAGATCTACCCGAAGGTCGACATCGCCGCGCGGATCATCGGCGATCCGATCACCGTGTCGTGGGAAGCCGACCCGCACTTCCTCGGTGCGTTCAAGGGCGCCCTGCCCGGCCACTATCGCTACAACCAGCGCATGTACGCGCACTTCATGCAGGACGACATGCCGCCGGAGCAGCGCGGCATTTTCATCGCCGGCGACGACGTATCGTGGACGCCGGCCTGGGTGGAAGGCGCGGTGCAGACGTCGCTTAACGCAGTCTGGGGAATCATGAAGCACTTCGGCGGGTCCACACATAAAGAGAACCCTGGCCCGGGTGATGTGTTCAACGACATCGGCCCGATCGCCCTGCCCGAGTAAGAGGAATCTTCAATGCGTGTAGCCCTTTACCAATGTCCACCGCTGCCACTGGAACCCGCCGCCAACCTTCAGCGCCTGCACCAACTGGCGATGGAAGCCAAAGGCGCCGACCTGCTGGTGGTGCCGGAGATGTTCCTGACCGGCTACAACATCGGCAAGGAGGCGGTCGCGACATTGGCCGAGGTCTACAACGGTGAGTGGGCCCAGCAAGTCGGACGGATCGCCAAGGCTGCCGGCCTGGCGATCCTTTATGGTTACCCGGAGCGCACCGCCGAAGGACAGATCTACAACGCTGTGCAGTTGATCGACTCGAGCGGCGAGCGCCTGTGCAATTACCGCAAGACGCATCTTTTCGGCGATCTGGATCGTTCGATGTTCAGTCCCGGCGATGGTGAGTTCCCCATCGTCGAGCTCAACGGCTGGAAGCTGGGTTTCCTGATCTGCTACGACCTGGAGTTCCCGGAAAACGCCCGGCGCCTGGCCCTTGAAGGCGCCGAGCTGATTCTGGTGCCGACAGCCAACATGATTCCTTTCGATTTCATCGCCGACGTTTCCGTGCGCTCTCGCGCCTTTGAAAACCAGTGCTACGTGGCATACGCCAACTATTGCGGCCACGAAGGCGATATCCATTACTGCGGGCAAAGCAGCATCGCCGCGCCGGATGGCAGCCGCATCGCCCAGGCCGGACTAGACGAAGCACTGATCGTCGGTGAGCTGGATCGCCAGTTGATGGCCGACTCGCGCAGCGCCAACCGCTACTTCAACGACCGCCGCCCCGAACTTTACGACGCGCTCAACAAGCGCTAATCCGCTAGCATTGGCACTTCACTGTTCTGGAAGTGCCCATGCCTGCGCCGACTCACCCCCGCCCCCACACCGAAACCCTGGCCAACGGCTTGCGCGTGACCCTGCGTCACGTGCCCGGAGTGAAGCGCAGCGCCGCCGCGTTGCGGGTGGCTGCCGGCAGTCATGACGTGCCGTTGGCGTGGCCGGGGCTGGCGCACTTCCTTGAGCATTTGCTGTTCCTCGGCACTGAGCATTTTCCTGCAAGCCAAGGGCTGATGGCTTACGTGCAAAGTCACGGCGGTCAAGTGAATGCCAGCACCCGCGAGCGCACCACCGATTTCTTCTTTGAGTTACCGCCTGCGTCCTTCCGCGCTGGGCTGGAGCGCCTATCGGACATGCTCGCCCATCCGCGTATGAATCCGGACGATCAGGTGCGGGAGCGAGAAGTGTTACAGGCGGAGTTTGTCGCGTGGTCGCAGGATGCTGCGGCTCAGCAGAAAGAGGCGCTGTTCGAGGGATTGTCGGCAGCGCATCCTTTGCGCGGCTTTCACGCTGGAAACCGCGACAGCCTGCCGGTTGAACAAGCGGATTTTCAGCAGGCGTTGAGAGATTTCCATCAGCAGTTTTACCGCACCGGGCAGATGATCCTGAGTCTGGTCGGGCCGCAGAGTGTGGAAGAACTGCGAGCGCTGGCGGAGCAGTTTGCCGCCGCGCTGACGGCTGGGGATAAAACTTCACAGGCAGCCCCCGTTCGCTTGATGGACACTCCACAGGCAAGTTATCAACAGGTCGGCGAACGGAACGGCAATCTGCTGTTTGCGTTGGAGGGTTTGCCGAAGTCGTCGGCCGAGGCGCTGGCGTTTCTTTGTCACTGGTTGAACAGTGCCAAGCCCGGTGGGCTGCTCGCTCACTTGCAACAGCAGGGATTCGCGGAAGGCTTACAGGCCTGTGTACCCTATCAATTTGCTGGGCAGGCTTTGCTACATATTCAGTTCACTGGGGCATCCGGGTCACTCGACGCTCTCCGCGCACAGTTTCTCGACTGGTTGAGCTTCTTCGCAGCGCAGCAGGACTGGCCGGCGTTGCGTCAGGAGTATGCAATGCTGCTTGAACGGCAGCAGCAGGTCAGCGGCGCGTTGCAGCTGGCGCGAATCGACAGCGAACGACTTGAAAATGGCCTCTGCGATTCGGCCGTTGCGGCGCTGAAAGTGATTCTCGGCAAAATCGGCACTGTGGATAACTTCAGCAGCCACTGGCATCTACCCGCTGCCAATCCGTTCCTGCGCGCAGCCGAACCGCTGGCCAACGCCGGCCTGATCCGCGGCCAGACCAGCGCCCACCGAGGTCTGCGCACGTTCGCTCAGGATCGCTCGCGCAGCCGTCGCGAACGCTCGCCAATGCAATTCAGCCAGGCGCTGCCGGATAACGGTGACGAAGGTGCGGTGTATGTTCGCTGGCAGACGGAAGCAGCGGCCACGGCCGAGCTGCAAGCGAAACTGCAACGCAGTCTGCGGGAGGTTTCCGACGACGCGCGTCAGGCCGGGGTCGAATTGTCCTTCAACGCCACGGGTAATCAGTGGCTGCTGAATCTCACCGGCCTGCAGGACACGCTGCCCGTTGTGCTGGAGCACGCGCTGAAATCCCTGACTCAAGTGGGCGCCGACTCCGCGAAAGGCGAGCCGCAACCTGCGCTGATACCGATCCGCCAACTGCTCAAGGCATTGCCCGAAAAGTGCCTGACAGCGGTAGGCGAATCCGATGACGCCGCGCACCTGTGGACAACTTCCCGCTGGGACGGCCTGGCCTTGGGGCTCAGCCCACAAACCCAGTCAGCCATGGGTCTGGCCCTGAGCCGCATTCCCGGCATCCCGGACAATCAAATTCCCGCACCTTCTGTCATCAACGCCGGGCTCCAGTGGAATCAGATCGACAGCGACTCCAGCGAACACGCCTTGTTGCTGTTCTGCCCGACCGCCAGCCACGAAATCGCCGATGAAGCCGCGTGGCGCATGCTCGCCCACCTGTGCCAGACGCCGTTCTACCAACGCCTGCGAGTCGAACGGCAACTGGGTTATGCGGTGTTCAGCGGGTTGCGCCAGATTCATGGCCAGAGCGGATTGCTGTTCGGTGTGCAATCGCCCACGGCCACCGCCGCGCAATTGCTCGACCACATTCAGCAGTTTCTCGATGGCCTGCCAGCCCTTGTCGAACAGCTGGATGCCGCCAGCCTCACTCAGCAACGCCAGACGCTTGCCGATCAGTTCGATGACAACGTCCTGTCCGGCAAAGATGCGGCCGAACTCCTGTGGCAGGCCCGCCTCGCCGGCCACTCGTCGGATTATCTGCTGCAATTACGCAGCGCAATCGCTCAACTGGATCGCCCGGCGTTGCTGGCCGCCGCACAACGTCTGATCCGCGCCGAGGGCGGCTGGCACGGTCTGGCCAACAGCCCTTCGCCGGGCGCGCCCTGGCACGCGGCTAAATGATCATTACCGGGGCTGCAAGGAGCTTTCTCAAAGATTCACGGGCAAAGCCCCTGAAATTTTGAGTAACATAGCCACCTAACTATTTGGAACATCCCCGCGCTGCCGTGGACTATACCTATGGATAGCGCTATCTCACCCACCTGAAAAAGGAGTCACCCGATGGCTTGGACTAAACCTGCTTACACCGACCTGCGCATCGGCTTCGAAGTCACCATGTACTTCGCCAGCCGCTGAGTCCTGCCTCAAGCAGAACACTGCAGTGCAACGCCTCGGCTCGCCGGGGCGTTTTATTTTCAGCGTTGAAATGATGGAGCGTTCATGTTCGTCCAGATTCTGGGTTCGGCCGCCGGTGGCGGTTTTCCGCAGTGGAACTGCAACTGCGTCAATTGCGCCGGTTTTCGCGACGGCAGCCTGAATGCCCAGGCCCGCACCCAATCGTCCATTGCCATCTCCGATGACGGCGTGAACTGGGTACTGTGCAACGCCTCCCCGGACATCCGCGCGCAGCTTCAGAGCTTCGCCCCGATGCAACCGGGCCGTGCCCTGCGTGACACCGGCATCAGCGCGATCATCCTGATGGACAGCCAGATCGACCACACCACCGGTCTGCTCAGCCTGCGCGAAGGTTGCCCGCATCAGGTCTGGTGCACCGACATGGTCCACGAAGACCTGAGCACCGGTTTCCCGCTGTTCACCATGCTCAAGCACTGGAACGGCGGGCTGGACTGGAACCGCATCGAACTCGACCAGAGCTTCACCGTCGCCGCGTGCCCGAACCTGCGCTTCACCCCGCTGCCTCTGCGCAGCGCCGCACCGCCTTACTCGCCGCACCGCTTCGACCCGCACCCGGGCGACAACATCGGCCTGATCGTCGAAGACCTCAGCACCGGCGGCAAACTGTTCTACGCCCCGGGCCTGGGCAAGGTCGACGCGCCGCTGCTGGAAATCATGGCCGGCAGCGACTGCGTGCTGGTGGACGGGACGATGTGGGACGACGACGAAATGCAGCGCCGTGGCGTCGGCACCCGCACCGGCCGCGAAATGGGCCACCTGGCGCAGAATGGCCCCGGCGGCATGCTCGAAGTGCTGGAACAGCTTCCCGAGCAGCGCAAGGTGCTCATCCACATCAACAACACCAACCCGATTCTCGACGAAGACTCCCCAGAGCGCGCGGAACTGGTTCGGCGCAATGTTGAAGTGGCGTATGACGGCATGAGCATCGTCCTGTAACGAATGCCCGGAGAACCGCAATGACCGACACCCCGCTGTCCCCCACCGAATTCGAGGCGGCCCTGCGCGCCAAGGGCGCCTATTACCACATTCATCACCCGTATCACGTGGCGATGTATGAAGGCCGGGCCACCCGTGAGCAGATCCAGGGCTGGGTCGCCAACCGCTTCTACTATCAGGTGAACATCCCCCTGAAAGACGCGGCGATCCTCGCCAACTGCCCGGATCGCGAGATCCGCCGCGAGTGGATTCAGCGCCTGCTCGACCACGACGGCGCCCCCGGTGAAGATGGCGGCATCGAAGCCTGGCTGCGCCTCGGCCAGGCCGTCGGTCTCGATCCGGATCAATTGCGCTCCCAGGAACTGGTGCTGCCCGGCGTGCGTTTCGCCGTCGACGCCTACGTCAACTTCGCCCGCCGCGCCAGTTGGCAGGAGGCCGCCAGCAGCTCGCTGACCGAGCTGTTCGCGCCCCAGATCCACCAGTCGCGGCTCGACAGCTGGCCGCAGCATTACCCGTGGATCGACCCGGCCGGCTACGAATATTTCCGCACCCGTCTCGGCCAGGCCCGGCGCGATGTCGAGCATGGTCTGGCGATCACGCTGGAGCACTACAAGACCCGCGAAGGCCAGGAACGCATGCTGGAAATTCTCCAGTTCAAACTGGACATCCTTTGGAGCATGCTCGATGCCATGAGCATGGCCTACGAACTGAACCGCCCGCCGTATCACAGCGTCACCGATCAACGGGTCTGGCATAAAGGAATCGCCTTATGAGTTTCGACCGCAGCAAGACCCCGACCTGGCGTCCCGGCTACCGTTTTCAGTACGAACCGGCACAGAAAGGCCACGTGCTGCTGTACCCGGAAGGCATGATCAAGCTCAATGAAAGTGCCGCATTGATCGGCGGCCTGATCGACGGTGAGCGGGATGTCGCGGCGATCATTGCCGAACTCGACAGACAGTTCCCCGGCGTGCCCGAGCTCGGTGACGACATCGAGCAATTCATGGAGGTTGCCCGTGCGCAGCACTGGATCACCCTTGACTGATCTGCCGCCCAAGCCTGAGGTCGGCCTGCCGCTGTGGCTGCTCGCCGAGCTGACTTACCGCTGCCCGCTGCAATGCCCGTACTGCTCCAATCCGCTGGATTTCGCCGAGCAGGGCAAAGAGCTGAGCACCGAGCAGTGGATCAAGGTATTTCGCGAGGCGCGGGAGATGGGCGCGGCGCAACTGGGATTCTCCGGGGGCGAGCCGCTGGTGCGCCAGGACCTCGCCGAGCTGATCCGTGAAGCGCGCCAGTTGGGTTTCTACACCAACCTGATCACCTCCGGCATCGGCCTGACCGAGCAGAAGATCAGCGACTTCAAGAAGGCCGGGCTCGATCACATCCAGATCAGCTTCCAGGCCAGCGACGAGCAAGTGAACAACCTGCTCGCCGGCTCGAAAAAGGCCTTCGCGCAGAAACTGGAAATGGCCCGCGCCGTGAAGGCTCACGGCTATCCGATGGTGCTGAACTTCGTCACTCATCGGCACAACATCGACAAGATCGACCGCATCATCGAACTGTGTATTGCGCTGGAGGCCGACTTCGTCGAACTCGCCACCTGCCAGTTCTACGGCTGGGCGCAGCTCAATCGTGTCGGCCTGTTGCCGACCAAGGAACAACTGGTTCGCGCCGAACGCATCACCAACGAATACCGCGCCAAACTGGAAGCCGAAGGGCATCCGTGCAAGCTGATTTTCGTCACCCCGGACTATTACGAAGAGCGCCCGAAAGCCTGCATGAACGGCTGGGGCAGTCTGTTTCTGACGGTCACACCGGACGGCACCGCCCTGCCCTGTCATGGCGCCCGACAGCTGCCGGTACAATTTCCCAATGTGCGCGACCACAGCATGCAGCACATCTGGTACGACTCGTTCGGCTTCAACCGCTTTCGCGGCTATGACTGGATGCCAGAGCCGTGCCGCTCCTGCGACGAAAAAGAGCAGGATTTCGGCGGCTGCCGCTGCCAGGCCTTCATGCTTACCGGCGATGCCAGCAATGCCGACCCGGTGTGCAGCAAGTCAGAACATCACGGCGTGATTCTCAAGGCCCGCGAAGAAGCCGAGCACGCCACCCAGACCATCGAACAACTGGCCTTTCGCAATGAACGAAACTCGCGCCTCATCGCCAAAGGCTGAGCCTTTCAGCGCCACCGCTGCGGTTGCCGCCGGCGTGGACTTCGCCGAATTGCAGCTCGGCGCCCGTGGTTTGTTCTGGAATGAATATCGCCCGACAGACGCCGCGTGCCGGATCTGGCACTGGCGCGATGGTGTGGCGAAATGTCTGACGCCTGCGGGTTTCAGTGTGCGCAGCCGGGTGTACGAATATGGCGGTGGGGCGTTTTGCCTGACGCCTGACGGGGTGGTTTTCGTCAACGAGGCGGATCAACAGCTGTATCGCCAGACGCTGGACGGCGAGCCCGTGGCCTTGACGTCTGGCGAGTGTCGTTATGGCGATCTGAACTACGCCGACGGGCAGGTGCTGTCCGTTGAAGAGAACGGTGATCGCCATCGGCTGGTGGCTATCGATCTGGCGAATGGCGAGCGTCATAGGCTGATTGAAGGCGCGGATTTTTATGCATCGCCGATCATCAGTCCGGACGGCCAGCGCCTGGCGTGGATCGAGTGGAGCCGTCCGCATCAGCCGTGGACATCCACACGACTGATGCTCGCCGCGCGCTCGGATAGCGGGTTTTCCGTCCCACGCTGTGTGGCGGGTGAAACCCTTGAAGAGTCGATCCAGCAACCGCGTTTCGATGCCAATGGCCGACTGGGCTGTCTGACCGATCGTGGTGGTTATTGGCAACCGTGGGTCGAGTCGGCAAACGGTTTGCAACCGTTAGCTAGCGCCGAAGCCGATCACGCTCCAGCCCCATGGCAACTTGGCGGCTGCACCTGGCTGCCCACCGGCGAAAGCTTTCTGGCGAGCTGGAGCGAAGGCGGTTTCGGTCGTCTGGCGCTCAACGGCGAAGACTTCACCGGCGACTACAGTCGCTTCCGGCATCTGGCTGTCGATGATCAATTTGTCTACTGCATTGCCGCCTCACCGATCAGCCCTTCAGCGGTGATCGCCATCGATCGCGACTCGGGCGAAGTGAACGTCCTGGCCGGCGGTGTTGCACCGCTGCCAGCCGAGCGCATCAGCCGACCGCAAACCCTGCGCTACCCCAGTGATTCGGGTGAAGCACACGGTTTCTTTTACCCGGCCACGAATGGCGATGCGAAACCGCCGCTGGTGGTGTTCATCCACGGCGGCCCGACATCAGCCTGCTACCCGATGCTCGACCCGCGCATTCAGTACTGGACACAACGAGGCTTCGCCGTCGCCGATCTCAACTACCGAGGCAGCAGCGGTTATGGCCGGGAGTATCGGCAGGCGCTGCATCTGAGTTGGGGCGCGGTGGACGTCGAGGACGCGTGTGCGGTCGTGGCCTACCTTAATGATCGCGGCATGATCGACGGCGAACGTGCATTCATCCGTGGCGGCAGCGCCGGTGGTTACACGACGCTATGTGCCCTGGCGTTCCATCAGGTATTTCGCGCCGGCGCCAGCCTGTACGGCGTCAGCGACCCGGTGGCCCTGGCCCGCGCAACACACAAGTTCGAAGGCGATTACCTGGACTGGCTGATCGGCGACCCAGAGAAGGACGCCGAACGCTACGCCGCCCGCACGCCGTTGCTGCACGCAGGCAACATCCGCGTACCCGTGATTTTCTTTCAGGGTGAACTGGACGCCGTCGTCGTGCCGCAACAGACCCGCGACATGGTCGCGGCTCTGGAGCAAAACGGCATTGAGGTCGAGGCGCATTACTACACCGACGAACGCCACGGCTTCCGCCGGGCCGCCAACCAGGCCCATGCGCTGGAGCAGGAATGGCGGTTCTACCGGCGAGTGATGGGTTTGACGGACTGAGACTCAGCGTTTGGCGATGATGTACACCGCATGCACGATCCCCGGGATGTAACCGCACAACGTCAGCAGAATGTTCAGCCAGAACGCGCCGCCGAACCCGACCTGCAGAAATACACCCAGTGGCGGCAACAGAATGGCAATGATGATGCGGATAAAGTCCATGGGGCAGCTCCTGATTGGGGGTTGGCTCACCTGAGCCATACAAGCTAATCGACCTGTGCCGTTTGTCAGGGTTCAGTGCAAACCGCAATCTCGCCATCTGATTGCCATTACCCGGCCACAAAAAAACGCCCCACGCCAAAAGAATCAGGCGTGGGGCGTGCGTTATACCGCGAGACGGTTCTTGAATTCGGGTGGGAAACTTCAGCTCAGACGGCAATTCCTTTGCGGCATTGCAGTTGCGCGGTGCGTACTCGGGAAAAGGCACGGGCCAGGCGCAAAAGCATTTCGTCGATGTTGGCCTTGCTGACAGTGAGCGCCGGGGTGAAGCGCAGGCAGTTGGCTTGTGGGGCGTTGAGCAGCAAGCCTTCGTGAAGCGCGGCTTTAACGACGGCTTCGGCGGAGTCTTCCGACAGGCTCAGTCCCCAGAACAGGCCCTGCCCGCGTAACTCTCCATGCTCATAGCGATGGGCCAGACGGGCGAGCCCTTCGCGCAGATGCTGGCCGTTGTCCCGGATCTGTTCGAGAAAGGCGCGATCCTGCACACTGTCGAGCACCACCAGGCCTGCGGCGGTCATCAGCGCGTTGCCGTGATGAGTACCGCCCAATTCGCCGGGCTCGAAACAGCAGGCCTTGCCTCGTGCCAGCAGCGCCGCCAGAGGCACGCCACCGCCGAGGCCCTTGCCGAGCACGACGATATCGGCGCGCACCCCGTAGGACTGTTCGGCGAGCAAGGTGCCACAGCGGCCGATGCCGGTCTGAACCTCGTCGAGAATCAGCAGAATCCCCAACTCCCGGCACAAACGTTCGACACCCTTGAGGTAATGCTCGGTCGCCGGGATCACCCCGGCATCGCTCTGGACCGGCTCGAGCATGATGGCCACGGTCTGCGCATCCACCGCCGCATGCAGTGCCGGCAGGTCATTGAACGGCACCAGATCGAAACCCGGCAGCAACGGTGCGAAGCGGTTGTGCAGGTTGCAACTGTCCGACGCCGAAATCGTCGCCAGACTACGTCCGTGACAGCCTTGTCTGGCGACAATGATCCGCGAGGCGCCGCCGCGATGCAGCTGGCCCCATTTGCGCGCCAGTTTGATCGCTGCCTCACAGGCCTCGCTACCGCTGTTGAGCAGATAGGCCTGATCACTGCCAGTGCTCGCACAAAGACGTTCGGCAAGGCTGAGCATGCCGCGGTTGTACAGATTGAAACCGGGATTGATCAGGGCCTGGGCCTGGCTGGCGATAGCCTTGACCAGCGCCGAAGGACTGTGGCCAAGGCTGTTGGCACCGCCGGCCTGGGAAAAGTCCAGGTAGGCGCGGTCATTGCTGTCCCACAGCCAGGAACCCTGGCCGCGAACGAATACCTGCTGCGGACGCTCGACGCTGGGCATCAGGCGCTCGGCATTCAAGCCATCAGCGGCATCCAATTCACGGGTTTCAAAAGCCAGGTCATCGAGGCTCGGCGTCTGGCGCCGCAAACTGAACAGATTCATTGAAAAAAACCTCGATCGAGGTTTTTTGAACTGCCTATGCAAACACTTTCAAAACAAACGCTGGTCATTGCGCTTTCCGGCCCTGTAAGCCTTGTGAATGCGGTTAGACTAGGCCGGTTCACGGCGTCGAGCCATTTCGATTTCCCAGCATTTTCGATAAGTTTTACTTATGGATTTCAAACAACTGCGTTATTTCGTCGCGGTCTACGAAGAAGGTCATGTCGGACGCGCCGCCGAGCGTCTGTCGATCTCTCAACCCGCGCTGTCCCAGCAGATTCGCCACCTGGAACAAAACCTCGACGTCACCCTGTTCGAGCGCAGCAGCAAACGCCTGCTGCCGACCCTTGCCGCCCATACCTTGTACAACCACGCATTGCCACTGCTCGACGGCATGCAGCGTGCACGCGAGGCGTTGGGTAACTTCAAAGGGCAGGCTCTGCGCACATTGGCGATCGGCGTGCTGCAAACCGTGCACACCAGCCTGGTGCCGCAAATGCTGGAGAGAGTGCGCAAGGCCCAGCCGCATCTAGTGGTGCAGATTTATGAACTGACGGGCCTTGAGATCGAACGGCGGTTGCTCAACGGCTCGCTGGACATCGGCATCAGCTATCTACCGCCACGCCAGCCGGGGCTGCACGGCGTGATGTTGTACGAAGATGAACTGACACTGGTCATCCCGGCGGATCATCCGCTGCGGGAATTCAAGAAAGTCTCGATGAGCCAAGCTGCCGAATTGCCGATGCTCCTACTGGGCGAAGAATTTCAGATCCGTCAGATCTGGCAGGCCCAACTGGCCAGCCTCGGGCGTCGCCCGCAAGTGCAGGCCGAGCTGAACAACATGGTGGGGATTCTCGACAGCTTGCCGCATACCCGCCTGGCGACGGTGCTGCCCGGCCGCTCGCAAAAGGAATACGACGATCAGGATCTGCTGTGGAAACCGTTAAGTGAGCCACGTGTGCCGTTGAAGGTCGGGCTGGTGTGTCGCGATGTGCAACGCCAGCAGGCGCCATTGGCCTTGCTGCGAACGTTGCTGGAAGAGGTGATGCAGCGTGAGGACAAACCGCTGAAAGGTGCGCCGCCGCTGGACGCGCTGAGCTGAAAACTTTTCTGCGGGCATAAGAAAACCCCGCCGAAGCGGGGCTTTGCAGACTGTTTCCCTGACATCCATTTCACTCCGCCACCCTGGCAGAATCCTACGTGTCCGTGTTGTTGCTTTGCGCTTCCTGCGCGACGTCCATGGAAAGTAGATTAGCTCTGGATCCAATCCACGCCTATGGGAGAACAGCAGCACGTCATGTAAGCGATCGCTTACATGACGTTACATCATCAGAACTGCGCAGCGTCCAGCAGGAACAGCGACTCGCTTCCAGCCTTGACCGACGCGCTCAACGAGTGAATCCGCGGCAGCAGACGGGCGAAATAGAACCGCGCCGTGCCGAGTTTGCTCGCGTAGAAATCGTCCTGCGCTTCTTTGCCCAGCGACGCCTTGGCCATCAGCGCCCACATGTACGCGTAAGCGGTGTAGCCGAATACTTGCAGGTACTCGACCGATGCCGCGCCGATTTCGTTCGGGTTGGTTTTCGCCCGGTCCAGCAACCACGAGGTCAGCTCGTCGAGGGTGTCGACAGCATCATTCAGCGGCTTGGTGAACTCGCCCAGATCGGCACTGGCGGTCGCAGTGAAATGGCGGATCTCGTCGGCGAACAGCTTGTAGAACGCGCCGCCGCTGCCGACGATCTTGCGCCCCACAAGGTCCAGCGCCTGAATGCCGTTGGTGCCTTCGTAGATCTGGGTGATGCGCACGTCACGCACCAGTTGCTCCTGGCCCCACTCACGGATGTAGCCGTGGCCGCCGAAGATCTGCTGGCCGTGGACGGTGGTTTCCAGACCCAGATCGGTCAGGAACGCCTTGGCCACTGGCGTCAGCAAGGCCACCAGATCCTCTGCACGCTTGCGGGTGGCGGCGTCTTCACTGAATTTGGCGGTATCGAGTTGCATCGCCACGTAGGTGGAGAACGCACGGCCGCCTTCGTTCGAGGCTTTCATGGTCAGCAGCATGCGACGCACGTCCGGGTGAACGATGATCGGGTCAGCGACCTTGTCCTTGTTCTGCGCGCCGGTCGGCGAACGGCTTTGCAGGCGGTCGCGGGCGTATTCGATGGCGTTCTGGTACGAGCGCTCGCCGGTGGCCAGGCCCTGGATGCCGACCCCCAGACGCTCGTAGTTCATCATGGTGAACATCGCGGCCAGGCCCTTGTTTGGCTCGCCGACCAGGTAACCCACGGCTTCGTCGAAGTTCATCACGCACGTAGCCGAAGCCTGGATGCCCATCTTGTGTTCGATCGAACCGCAGTTCGCCGGGTTGCGCGCGCCCAGGCTGCCATCGGCATTGACCATGAACTTCGGCACCAGGAACAGTGAAATGCCTTTCGGCCCCGCTGGTGCGTCCGGCAGTTTGGCCAGTACCAGGTGGATGATGTTTTCGGTCAGGTCGTGCTCACCGCCGGTGATGAAGATCTTGGTGCCGCTGACCTTGTAGGAACCGTCGGCCTGAGGTTCGGCCTTGGTGCGAATGATGCCCAGGTCGGTGCCGGCGTGTGGCTCGGTCAGGCACATGGAACCGGCCCAGACACCGGCGTACATGTTCGGCAGGTAAGCGGCTTTCAGCTCTTCGCTGGCGTGGGCGTTGATCGACAGGCAAGCGCCGGCGGTCAGCATCGGGTACAGACCGAAGGACAGGCTGGCGGAGTTGACCATCTCTTCGACCTGGGCCGAGACGGCTTTTGGCATGCCCATGCCGCCGTAGGCCGGATCACCGCCAACACCGACCCAGCCGCCTTCGGCATACGTCTGATAAGCCTGTGGGAAACCGGCCGGCGTAGTGACGGCACCGTCGGCCCAGTGGCAGCCTTCTTCATCGGCGGCACGGCTCAGGGGCGCAATGCTTTTGCTGGTGACCTTGCCGGCCTCTTCGAGAATGGCCTCAACGGTTTCCGCGTCCACCGTCTCGGCCAGGGCCGGCAGTTCGGCCCAGAGTTTGGCGACTTCGAACACTTCATTGAGGACGAAGCGCATATCGCGCAGCGGCGCTTTGTAGTCAGCCATGGCAAACCTCGCAAAGATCTAAACAGGTGATTCGTGGAAGGGTGTTTTCGTTGAGCTGGAGTGTAACCCAACAACTTTTGCGACACATAGGGTCAGGCGGTGACTGATTTGTTATTTTTAGTCACAAGCAATCAACCATAAAGAAGCCCGCAATCAGCGGGCTCTTTTGTTTAACAGTGGCGTGTTACAGCGAGAACAACTGCGCCGGCAGTTTCATCAGGCAATCGCTACCCGCCTCGATCGCCGCACGATGCGCAGCGGTGCGCGGGAGCAACCGCTTGAAGTAAAACTCGCACGTCGCCAGTTTGCCCTGACAGAAATCGCCATCACCCTCCCCCGACTCCAGCTGAGTCTGAGCGACCAGCGCCATGCGCAGCCACAGGTAGCCGAGAACGATGTAACCGCTGTACATCAGGTAATCCACCGAAGCCGCGCCGACTTCATCCGGGTTCTTCATCGCGGCCATACCGACCTTCATGGTCAGCTCGCCCCATTGCTGATTGAGGTCATCGAGTTGCGCGACAAACCCGCCCAGTTGCGCATGACCGGCATTGGCAGCACAGAACTTGTGAACGATTTTGGTGAAGTTGCGCAGCAGTTTGCCCTGGCTGCCGAGCACTTTGCGCCCGAGCAGATCCAGCGCCTGAATGCCGTTGGTGCCTTCGTAGATCGGTGCAATGCGGCAATCGCGAACCAGTTGCTCCATACCCCACTCGCGGATAAATCCATGGCCGCCGAACACTTGCATGCCGAGGTTGGTCACCTCCAGGCCGGTGTCGGTCATGAACGCCTTGCAGATCGGAGTCAGGAACGCCAACAGGTCTTCGGCCTCCTGACGCGCCTCGGCGTCCGGGCTCAGGTGCGCGACATCGAGCATCTGCGCGGTGAAATAGGTCAGCGCACGGTTGCCTTCGTTGAAGGCTTTCATGGTCAGCAGCATGCGTCGCACGTCCGGGTGGACGATGATCGGATCCGCCGGTTTTTCCGGTGCTTTGGCGCCGGTCAGGGCGCGCATCTGCAGGCGGTCGTTGGCGTATTTGATTGCGCCCTGGAAACTCGCTTCGCCCAGACACAGGCCCTGCATCCCGGTGCCGAGACGCGCGTGGTTCATCATGGTGAACATGCAATTCAGGCCCTTGTTCGGCTCGCCGATCAGGAAGCCTTTGGCTTCGTCGAAGTTCAGCACGCAGGTGGCCGAGGCCTTGATGCCCATTTTGTGCTCGATCGAGCCGCAGGAAACACCGTTGCGCTTACCCGCCTCACTGGAGGCGTCCGGGAGAAATTTCGGCACGATGAACAGCGAAATCCCCTTGGTCCCGGCCGGTGCGTCCGGCAGTTTGGCCAGCACCAGATGAATGATGTTGTCACTCATGTCGTGCTCGCCGGCGGAGATGAAAATCTTGCTGCCGGTCACTGCATAACTGCCGTCGGCCTGAGGCACCGCGCGGGTCTTGATAATGCCCAGGTCGGTGCCGCAATGGGCTTCGGTCAGGCACATGGTGCCGGTCCACTGGCCCGCAGTAAGTTTGCGCAGATAGGTGTTTTTCTGCTCGTCGGTGCCGTGGGCGTGGATCGCCGACATGGCGCCATGGGTCAGGCCCGGGTACATGCCCCACGAGGTGTTGCTGGAGGCGACCATTTCGCTGATCACCAGCCCCAGCGAACTCGGCAGGCCCTGGCCGCCGTAAGCCGGATCTGCCGCCAGACCGTGCCAGCCGCCTTCCACGTATTGTGCGAAGGCTTGCTTGAAGCCTGTAGGCGTTGTCACCACGCCATTGTCGAAATGGCAGCCCTCTTCGTCGCCGCTGCGATTGAGCGGCGCCAGAACGTTCTCACAGAACTTCGCGCCTTCGTCGAGGATCGCGTTGATCATGTCCGGGCTGGCGTCGTGGGCGCCGAGGGCCGCGTACTGAGTGTGGAAGTCAAAGACGTGGTCGATCAGAAAGCGCATATCGCGCAACGGAGCTTTGTACTCGGGCATGGTGGCTTCTCCTTCAGCAGATTGCTTCAACCTACTGCCGGCCACCCTGCCCCACAATCACTGTCCAGACGCTGAATGCGCCGTCATCACTCAACCTGCGGCGCTGTCCATGCGCACCGCGCCACGGCGGTTCTGACCGAACGCCATCACGCAGTTTCGGCCTGCGCCCTTGGCGCTGTAGAGCGCCTGGTCGGCGGATTTCAGCACCTCTTCCGGGGTGCGCTGTTCCAGGCGTTCGGCCACGCCGATGCTGACCGTGACCGACACGCTGGACGCCCCCGAACCCGAGCGGCGCTGACGGCCCTGCTGATCATCCTGCGGGCGACTTTCCTGATTGCGCAGCTGAATGTTGTAGGACGCAATCGACTCGCGGATGACTTCCAGGTGCGGCATGCACTCTTCGAGGGTCTTGCCCGCAAACACCAGGGCGAATTCCTCGCCACCGTAGCGATACGCCCTACCGCCGCCGCTGATTTTGGACAGCTTGCTGGCGACCAGACGCAACACCTGATCCCCCACGTCGTGGCCGTGGGTGTCGTTGAATTTCTTGAAATGATCGACGTCGCTCATCGCCAGCACATAGTTGCGACCCAGACGCTGCATGCGCTCGTTGAGTGCGCGGCGGCCCGGCAAACCGGTAAGTTCGTCGCGGAAGGCCATTTGATACGCCTCGTGCGCCACCGCCGCCGCAATCATCAACATCACCTGGCTGCACATGATGTTCAGGGTGAACGGCAGGATGAAAGTTTTCGGCAGCATCCAGAACACCCCGAGCAACCCCACCAGTTGCGCCGCGTGCAGAGGACGCGGGTTGCGCCAGTATTGCCAGGCCAGCAGCAGGAACGCCGAGATGAACACCGGATACGACAACTGGATCAGGCTCATCCATGCGCCGTGCAGCGCCGGCCAGCGGATCTCGGAAAGCCACATCAGCAACGCCTGCGGGTAGCTTTGCTCGAGCCCCAGCGCCACGCTGCCAAAGGCCAGCAGCACGGCGAAGCGCGCAACCATGTCCTGAAACAGATGCGTGCGTTCCTGCCATGCGGCGAACAGACCGAACAGCAACGGCAGCAACAGACAGACCAAGTGGAACACCACGGCCGCATCTTCGCGCACCTTGCCGTTGTCGCGGTAATAGTCAGTCTGAGTGTCGAGCAGGAAGTAGGCGATGTACACCGTGACCATCAGGAACAGCTCGCGCTGGCGTCGGTAAACCGCACAGTACGAGCCGCCCAACAGCAACACCAAGGTCGGCAGCACGTTAAACAGTGAGGTGAAGAATACGTTGAGGTCTTTGACGTACGCAGCCGCCAACCCCGCGAGCAACAACAGCAGTGAAGGTAGAAAATGACTGAAACGTACAGCGGAAGAACGCGGCAAGGGAAAAAGCTCCGACCCGTCATAGCAAAGAGATGGCATTGTGCCTGCAATGTGGCCAGTTAAGCACACACAATGTGATCCAGATCACAGGCTGTCTCTTTAACGGCCGAAATCGGCAGTTGCTGAGTAATTCAGTAAGGTTTTTTGCGCAATGGCCGCTAGACGGCCACCATGGCCATCATTCTTGATGGCCATGGTGTGTTTTTATGCTCAGAGATCGTTGTAGAACGGCTGCAATGGCCCCTCTGCTGCCGGCCGGCCTTCAGCACCGTAAGGCTTGAGATTGAGCGATGCGTCCATCGCCTGGCGAGTCGTGACCTTCGGACTGGCCGGGCGTTGAGTCACGGCATTCTCATCGCCGATGTGGCCCTGCGGGATCACCAGCGACGGATGATCGAACGGCGCGCGCTCCCAGGCCACGCGCGGATCGGTCAGGCCGACCTCCATGAATTTCACCAGCGCGTCGATTTCATCGGGCGTCAGGTTCAGCGCCGTCATGTCCGGATCGAGGTTGGAGGTGTTGTGCTGATTCACCGCCGGATGCTCAAAGCCGCTGGTGTTGTTGGCATCTTCACCACGCCGGTCACCGCCACGGTTATAGAACTCCATCACCTGCTTGAGCGTCGAGCGGCTGCCGTTGTGGAAGTATGGCCCGGTCAGAGCGATGTTGCGCAGGGTCGGAGTCTTGAACGCGCCGTCGACCGAATCGCGGAAGCCGACATTCGGTTTGAGCGTGGCATCGCACGGAATCGCCGCACTCAACGGTGCCTCGAACGTGCAGACATCGACGTCCAGCGGATCCACCGACCGGCCGCCCTGCAACACGCTGTTGTACTGCCGGGTGAACGACCATGGATTGCCCCAGGCATCCGCGCCGCCGAGGGCCAGGTCTTCCGAGGTCGGGCGCACACCGGTGTTGTAGAAGCCGTTGTCGTAAAGGGTGGTCAGGTTGTCGGCCATCACCATCCGCTCGATGCGTTCGCGCGGGTGCATCAGCAAGCGGCTGGCGGCGTTGGTCAGCTCCGGTCCGCCGTGGCAATTGACGCATTTGCCCTTGCCGAGAAACAGGTTCATGCCCTCCACCTGTTGCGCGTTCATTGCCGTGTGATCGCCCTGCAGGTAAGCATCGATCGGCGCCTGATCGGACACCAGCGTGGCCTCATACATCTGGATCGCCAGGCCGAAAAACAGCGGGAAGTTGGCCTCCATCTGGGTGTACGGCACGCCGCCCACCAGAACGTTTTGCGTGGCGTTCCACAGCCGGGGCTGGAAGGCGTTCTTGATCAGCTCGCGATAGGTCGGCCGCCGTGCGCCGGACACCGGAGCCAGTACCGAATCCGTGGACGAGATCCGCTGCTGCTTGAGCATCAACGTGTCGAGCATCCTGCGACCAATGTCGGCAAAAGTGCGGCCACCGCAGGACATTTCCACCGGGCTGCCGGGTGGGCCGACGGCTTGCGAGGCGGCAGACGCATCGTTGAGCGCGAGCCGCACTTTGGTCGCGACCGTGCTGCGTTCGCTGGTCACGTAGATCCCGGCATCCGGGTCGCGATTACCGAACGGCGAGAAGCCGTTGAACACGTTGTTGGCCCGACCGTCCCAGAAGTTGCGCACGTTGAACGCGGCGTTGATCACCGACGGCGCATTGCGCCCCGTGCTGCGGCGAACGTTGATGCCGCCGACCTGGAAAATACCGTCCGGCTGCTGAGTACATTTGTCGAAACGCGCCTGATTGGGTTTGACGAAGTTGGCGTCGAACACGCCTTGCGAGCCGACCACATCGTCCGTCGAGTACACGATGGGCGAGTTGCGCTCCAGCGGATTGCTCAGCACGTGGGTCGGGAAGTCGGTTTTCTTCAGCGTGTAGTTCGGGCCACCCTTGCCACCGGACAATGTCGCGTAGGACGCCACGTCACCGGGAATGTCCGAGGCTACGAACGGTTTGTTGAAGATCGACGCGACGTTGGCGTTGGTATGCGCCTGGCCGGGGTTGAGCTGGTTGGTGATGCGGTGGTCGACGCCGGCGTGGTAGTGGCAGGACGCGCAGGCCGTGGACCCATCGCTGCCGATCTCCATGTCCCAGAACAGCGCCTTGCCCAGCAGGATCGCAGCCTGGCGATTGAGCACGTAGTCGGTCATCAGGTCGACCTTGCGCCCGCCTTCGGTTCCGGACGGATCGGGGGGCACCATCCCGCGCAACGATTGCAGCGAAGGCACCTCCGGCACGGGAGGATCGACCACGGCGGGGTCGGCGGCCCAGGCGCTGTGGACTGACAGCGCGATGGGTAACCAGAAGGTCAAACGAGCGAGTCGACTGATGTTCATAGGCTTCACCCTGACTGTTGTTGTTAAGTGCCGGGCGTCTTGCTTCTTTGAGCAGGCAGTTCTGGTTAGCACCGGTAAATCGGGCAGTGCAATTAATTGGCCACTCTTCTGGAAACATTTTGAATCAATAATCGCAAGGGGTCGGCTGAGCAGCGCCCTCATCAATGCTGGGGAATCAGCCCCGGGATTGGGGAAATCCGGGCACAAAAAAACCGCTGCCCCCGAAGGAGCAGCGGTTTTTCAAAAGACTGCGTTGAGGCTTAGTAGCCCAGTGCGAAGTCTTCTTCTTTCATGTCCATCAGGTTGTTGGCGCCCGACAGCATGGTGGCCACGTGCGTACGGGTACGCGGCAGGATGCGCTGGAAGTAGAAGCGCGCGGTTTGCAGCTTGGCGGTGTAGAACGCCTCATCGGTGGTGCCGGCAGCCAGTTTTTCGGCAGCCAGACGCGCCATGTCAGCCCAGAAGTAGGCCAGGCAGGCGTAACCGGAGTACATCAGGTAGTCCACCGAGGCCGCGCCGACTTCTTCGCGATCTTTCATGGCAGCCATACCGACCTTCATGGTCAGCTCGCCCCACTCTTTGTTCAGTGCAGCCAAAGGTGCGACGAACTCTTTGACGGCTTCGTTGCCTTCGTTGTTCTGGCAGAACTTGTGGACGATCTTGGTGAAGCCTTTCAGAGCCTCGCCTTGAGTCATCAGCACTTTACGGCCCAGCAGGTCGAGTGCCTGGATGCCGGTGGTGCCTTCGTACAGCATCGAGATGCGGCTGTCGCGGACGTTCTGCTCCATGCCCCACTCGGCGATGAAGCCGTGGCCGCCGTAGATCTGTACGCCGTGGTTGGCGGATTCGAAACCGACTTCGGTCATGAACGCTTTGGCGATCGGAGTCATGAAGGCCAGCAGTGCGTCGGCTTTCTTCTTCTCTTCTTCGTCCACGCCGTATTTGACGATGTCGACCTGTTTGGCGGTGAAGTACACCATCGCACGGTTGCCTTCGGCGAATGCCTTCATGGTCAACAGCATGCGGCGTACGTCCGGGTGAACGATGATCGGGTCAGCGGCCTTGTCCGGCGCTTTCGGGCCAGTCAGGGAACGCATTTGCAGGCGATCGCGAGCGTACTTCAGGCCGCCCTGGAAACCGATTTCGGCGTGGGCCAGACCTTGCAGCGCGGTACCCAGACGTGCGGTGTTCATGAAGGTGAACATGCAGTTCAGGCCTTTGTTCGCCGGACCGATCAGGAAACCGGTCGCGCCGTCGAAGTTCATCACGCAGGTCGCGTTGCCGTGGATGCCCATCTTGTGTTCGATCGAACCACAGGTCACGGCGTTACGCGTACCGACGGTGCCGTCGGCGTTCGGCAGGAACTTCGGAACGATGAACAGGGAAATGCCTTTGGTGCCGGCCGGTGCGTCCGGCAGGCGGGCCAGTACGATGTGGACGATGTTGTCGGCCATGTCGTGTTCACCGGCCGAGATGAAGATCTTGGTGCCGGAAACTTTGTAGGAACCGTCGGCCTGAGGTTCGGCCTTGGTACGCAGCATGCCCAGGTCGGTGCCGCAGTGCGGCTCGGTCAGGCACATGGTGCCGGTCCATTCGCCGGAGACCAGTTTGGTCAGATAGGCTTCCTGCTGCTCTGGGGTGCCGTGCTCGGAGATGGTGTTCATCGCGCCGTGCGACAGGCCCGGGTACATGCCCCACGACCAGTTGGCTTCGCCGACCATCTCGCTGACAGCCAGACCCAGCGACTCAGGCAGACCCTGACCGCCGTGCTCGACGTCATGGGCCAGGCTTGGCCAGCCGCCTTCGACGAATTGCTTGTAGGCCTCTTTGAAGCCGGTCGGGGTTTTCACGCCGGACTCGCTCCAGGTGCAGCCTTCGGTGTCACCCACGCGGTTCAGCGGTGCCAGCACCTGCTCACAAAACTTGGCGCCCTCTTCGAGAATGGCGTCAACCATGTCCGGCGTTGCTTCTGCGCACGCTGGAAGGCTCTGATAGTGCGCTTCGTAGCCGAGCAATTCGTCACGAACGAAGCGAATATCACGCAAGGGGGCCTTGTAGTCAGGCATAGCGATAAACCTCTGCTGATGTAACCGGGAATGAACGACCGCATTGATTTGTTGTGACGGTCAAACAGTTGTTTGAAACATACGTTTACGCCGAAATCTTGTCAAGCGTCGTTCTTTTGCCATTCGTCATCACATTTTCCGAACGCCGGACACAGCAGCGCGACATGCACCCGACCGGGCCATGTGCACTGAAAAAAGATTAGTTGAGGGAGAAGGACTTACAACGAAAAACGCCGCGAACAGTCGCGGCGTCTGGCAAAGCTCGGATCAAAAAATCAGGCGAACGTATCGATGATCGTACCGAGCATTTCATCGGAAGCCTTCGCGACTTTCGTGCCCAGCTCCACTTGAAACTTGCCTTGGGCCATCTCGGCCATGGCGCTGCCCGGATCCATTTGCTGGCTGCGATCCACACTGCGCAGGCGATCGATCTGGGCTTCGGAAGACTGGCTGGTAACCGAACGCTCGATGGCGTTGTTGGCGATCTGGCTGGCGGCCTGATCGACGCGGTTCTGCCCGGTCTGAATGGTGCTCAGACCTGCATAAAAAGCTGTGTTTCCAGAGATTTCCATGGGAGCTCTCATCCTTGGGAAGGATCAATGGGTGCCATTGAATCAGAGGCGTCAGAAAAACACCCGTCAAAAACACTAATGGCACAGTGCCTTATCATAGCCAAAATCAGTCGAGCAGATCCAGTTGCAAGTGATCGGCGACCGCTTCGGCGCTGACGGCCTTGAGTTTCGGCACCCGCCCCAGGCAGGGTGCCGGAATCCGCTCGGCCAGTGTCGCGAGGTTTTCTTCGAGCCGCGACGTCTTCGGATCAATGATGTTCGCCACCCATCCGGCCAATTGCAGCCCGTCTCGGGCAATCGCCTCGGCGGTCAACAGCGCGTGGCTGATGCAACCCAGACGCACACCGACCACCAGAATCACCGGCAGCTTCAGCGCAATCGCCAGATCCGACAGATTGTCCTGATCCGCCAACGGAACCCGCCAGCCGCCTGCGCCTTCGATCAGCGTGAAGTCGGCGTTCATGGCCAGAATCTCGCGCATCGGCCCCAGCAACGATTGCACGGTCAGCGCCACACCCGCCTCACGCGCTGCCAGATGCGGCGCGATCGCTGGCTCGAACGCCACCGGATTGACCTGTTGATACGTCAGCGGCAACGAGCATTCGGCCTGCAACGCCAGCGCATCGGAATTGCGTAAACCTCTGGGCGTCACTACGCAACCGGACGCTACCGGTTTGCCCGCCGCCGTACTCAGCCCCGCCGACCGCGCAGCGTGCAGCAACCCGGCGGCGACGGTGGTCTTGCCAACGTCAGTGTCGGTTCCGGTGATGAAATAGGCTGCGCTCATAAGGGTTTCTCCAACACGGCGTAGACCACCTGATAAGTCGCCGGCAAGCCCTGCGGCTGACGGAACTGCTCGTAGGCTTCGACCAGCCCCAGAATCCGCGCCCGTCCGGTCAACCCACCCGGCCGGCCAGGGTTCAGGTTATGCGCGCCCAAGGCCTTGAGTTCATGGGTCAGGCTGCGCACATCCGGGTAATGCAGCACATGCAGCCGGTTCTCCAGACAAACACTGCGCAAACCACTGGCCGCGCACAATTGCTCGTAGCGGGCGAATTCGCGGAAGCGGTTGACGTGCACCAGACCATCGACCTGACGCCAGCTGTCGCGCAACTCGTACAGCGTCCCTGCACAAAGACTAGCAAACGCGAAAATCCCCCCCGGCTTCAGCACCCGAAACGCTTCGCCGAGCACCGCTTCGAAGTCTGCGCACCACTGCACGGCGAGGCTGGAGAAGATCAGATCACACGTCGAATCCTGCAACGGTAAACGTTCGGCATCGCCAGCAATAAAGTGCGTGGCCCCACCCAACGGCCGCGCGTGACGGAGCATGCCCTCGGCGATATCCAGTGCCAGCCCCTCACCAAATCGCTCGGCCAGCGCCCGAGTGAAATAGCCGGTGCCACAGCCCAGATCCAGCCAGCGTGCCGGCCGAAAATCCACCGGCAAGCGATTCATCAACTGTGTACCGACATCGCGCTGCAACTCGGCGACGCTGTCATAGCTGGCCGCTGCGCGAGAAAAAGAAGCCGCGACCTGGCGCTTGTCAGGCAAGCCGCCGGGCAACGCCGCAACAGACAAATCAGTCATCACCGCACTCACTCAAAAACGCCTGGATCGCACCCGCCACACCGTGGGGGTCTTCCAGAAGAAACGCATGGCTGGCCTGCTCGATCAGGCCGACCTCGACATCCGCCAGCAACGCGAACAACTCGCCCGCGGCTTCCGCCGGCACCAGCCCGTCCAGCCCGCCAAACAGATGCAATTGCGGACCACGAAACGCCTGCAAGGCTTCGCGTGTATCGATCTGCGCCAACAATTCCAGACCGGCCATCAACGCGGCTGGCGAGGTATTCGGCGCGCCGCCGAGCAACAGCCGCGACAAGCCGCGCGCGTCTTGCGCGCCCTGGGCGCATAACAGAGAGAATCGCTTGAGGGTCGTGCGCGGGTCGGCGCTGCAGCCGGCCAGGAACGCATCGAAGGTCTCGCCGGGCATCGCGCTCGGCCACTGCTCATGGGCGACAAACGAAGGATTACTCGCCAGGGTCAGCAAGCCGCAGCAATGTTCGCCACGCCGCGCCGCCAGCTCGGACGCGAGCATGCCGCCCAGCGACCAGCCGCCGAGCCAGGCATCTTCGGGGATGCGCTCATCGAGTTCGTCGAGCCAGTCCTGCAGATCGCTGGAGTCCAGCTCCGGTAACGGCTCGATGTCGACCTGCAGGTGTTCGTCGAGTCCGCGCAACGCAGCGGCCAGCGGCTCCAGCGGCGAAACGCCGAGCCCCCAACCCGGCAGCAGAATCAGGCGATCACGCATGGCTTGGCTCCGACTTGAGTTGCGCAAAGCAATCGGCCAGTCCTTCTAACAATAGCCGCACCTGTGCCTCGCTGTGGACGGCGGTCAGCGTCACCCGCAGCCGCGCGCTGCCGGCAGGCACGGTCGGCGGCCGGATTGCGGTGACCATCAGTCCACGCTCGCGCAGCATCTGCGACAGACGCACGGCGCGACCGGCATCGCCGATCAGGATCGGCTGGATCGGCGTGAAGCTGTCCATCAGTTCCAGACCGATCTGTTCGGCGCCATGGCGGAACTGGCGGATCAGCGTCTGCAAATGCTCGCGACGCCAGTGTTCGCTGCGCAGCAACTCCAGACTCTTCAAGGTTGCGCAGGCCAGCGCCGGTGGCTGGCTGGTGGTGTAGATGTACGGGCGGGCGAACTGGATCAGGCTTTCGATCAGTTCTTCACTGCCTGCCACGAACGCACCCGCCGTGCCGAACGCTTTGCCGAGCGTGCCGACCAGCACCGGCACATCTTCCTGGCTCAAACCGAAATGCTCGACGATCCCGCCACCGTTTGCCCCCAGCGGGCCGAAACCGTGGGCGTCATCGACCATCAGCCAAGCGCCTTTGGCCCTGGTTTCCCGGGCCAGCGCCGGCAGATCGGCGAGATCGCCGTCCATGCTGAACACGCCGTCAGTGACCACCAGCGTATTGCCGGTGGCTTTCTCCAGACGCTTGGCGAGGCTGTCAGCGTCGTTGTGCAGATAACGATTGAAGCGCGCGCCGGACAACAATCCGGCATCCAGCAACGAGGCATGGTTGAGCCGATCTTCGAGCACCGTATCGCCCTGCCCGACCAATGCGGTGACCGCGCCGAGGTTGGCCATGTAACCGGTGGTGAATAGCAGCGCACGTGGCCTTCCGGTGAGGTCTGCCAGAGCTTCTTCCAATTCGTGATGCGGGCCGCTGTGGCCGATCACCAGATGCGAGGCACCGCCGCCGACGCCCCACTTCGAGGCACCGGCGCGCCAGGCTTCGATCACTTGCGGATGATTGGCCAGGCCCAGGTAATCGTTGTTGCAGAACGCCAGCAGCGGCTGACCGTCGACCACCACTTGCGGCCCTTGCGGGCTTTCAAGCAGCGGTCGCTGGCGATAGAGATTGTCGGCACGACGGGCAGCAAGGCGTGCGGCGAGATCGAAAGACATGCAAGCCTCGAACTGTCAAATCACATGAATCAGGATGGACACCGATCTTGTGGGAGCTGGCTTGCCAGCGATGGCGGCGCCACATTCAACATCAGTGTCGACTGTCAGTCCGCTATCGCTGGCAAGCCAGCTCCCACAGGAGTGTTGCTTCAGCAAATCGGGGCGAGTTTCAGACCGCCGCGTTGTAGAACTGCTCGCTGCTCTTCTGCTCCACCAGCGCCTGCTCGATGGCAGCCTGATGCACTTCGTCGGCGTGCTCTTCGCGGGCTTCCGGCTGAATGCCCAGACGTGCGAACAACTGCATGTCCTTGTCGGCCTGCGGGTTGGCGGTGGTCAGCAGTTTGTCGCCGTAGAAGATCGAGTTGGCGCCGGCGAAGAACGCCAGGGCCTGCATCTGCTCGTTCATCGCTTCGCGGCCGGCGGACAGGCGCACGTGGGATTGCGGCATCAGGATCCGCGCCACGGCGAGCATGCGGATGAAGTCGAACGGATCGACGTCGTCAGCGTTTTCCAGCGGCGTGCCGGCGACTTTCACCAGCATGTTGATCGGCACCGATTCCGGGTGCTCCGGCAGGTTGGCCAACTGGATCAGCAGGTTCGCGCGGTCATCGAGGGACTCGCCCATACCGAGGATGCCGCCGGAGCAGATCTTCATCCCCGCATCGCGCACATAGGCCAGGGTCTGCAGACGCTCGGCATAGGTGCGGGTGGTGATGATGCTGCCGTAGAACTCCGGCGAGGTGTCGAGGTTGTGGTTGTAGTAGTCGAGCCCGGCCTTGGCCAGTGCTTCGGTCTGATCCTGATCGAGACGACCGAGGGTCATGCAGGTTTCCAGGCCCATGGCCTTCACGCCTTCGACCATCTTCAGCACATAGGGCATGTCCTTGGCCGACGGGTGCTTCCACGCCGCGCCCATGCAGAAACGGGTCGAACCGATGGCCTTGGCGCGTGCAGCCTCTTCGAGGACTTTCTGCACTTCCATCAGCTTCTCTTTTTCCAGCCCGGTGTTGTAGTGACCGGACTGCGGACAATATTTGCAATCTTCCGGGCAGGCACCGGTCTTGATCGACAGCAGGGTGGAAACCTGGACGCGGTTGGCGTCGAAATGCGCGCGGTGCACCGTCTGCGCCTGGAACAGCAAGTCGTTGAATGGCTGAACGAACAGTGCTTTGACTTCAGCCAAAGTCCAGTCGTGACGCAGGGTGGCAGTGGTGCTGGCGCTCATGGGCGTTTCCTTGGTTATGCTTGGCTGGCGCCTGGGGAAACGGAATACCCACAGGCACGACACGGATGTTCGGCATATTTAAGGAAGAGTCATGCGCTGTCAACCAGACTACGAGAGACCGGTTTACATCTGGTTAAAAAACAAACAACGCTGCTTGTTGTGTGACGAACCGGCAGACGCGCAAATCCCGATCTGTAGCGCTTGTGAAACCGATTTGCCGTGGCTGGGCGATCAATGCCTGAACTGCGCCCTGCCCTTGCCCGCCTACGGCCTGACCTGTGGCGGCTGCCTGCAGGAACCGCCGGCCTTTGAAACGGTGGCCGTGCCCTGGACTTACAGCTTTCCGGTGGACACGCTGATCACCCGTTTCAAGCACAACGGCAAATGGCCGCTTGGCCACTTGCTCGCCGACGTTCTTGGCCAATTCCTGCAACATCGCTTCGAAGAAGACCTGCCGCGCCCGGACGCCCTGCTGCCGGTGCCGCTTGCGCCGAAACGCTTGCGCCAGCGCGGCTTCAACCAAGCGGCGATGCTCGCGCAGTGGCTGGGCAAGTCACTCGACCTGCCTTGCGAGGAGCACAGCCTTTTGCGCGTGCAGGATACCGACGCCCAGCAGGCCCTCAACGCCAAGGCGCGTAAACGCAATCTGCGTCACGCCTTCGCCTTGAGCCCCGATGCCCAGGTGCAAGGCCGGCACCTGGCCCTGGTCGACGACGTGCTGACCACCGGCGCCACCGCTCAGGCACTGGCCCGTTTGCTGATGGACGCCGGCGCCGCGCGGGTGGATGTGTACTGCCTGGCCCGCACGCCAAAACCCGGCGACGCGGCTTGACGGATACGCTTCGAGCCGCCAACGTCCTCCCTCAACCCTTCAGCACAAAGCGTCCGCCATGGCCCTGCCCTCTCTGTTGTCCCAGCACATCGTCCGCCGTCCGCAGCGCATCGCCTTGCTGCAACACATCGCCGAACAGGGTTCGATCACCCGCGCCGCAAAAAGCGCCGGCCTGAGTTACAAGGCGGCGTGGGATGCCATCGATGAGCTGAACAACCTTGCGCAAAAGCCTCTGGTCGAGCGCGCGGTCGGCGGCAAGGGCGGCGGTGGCGCCAGACTCTCGAGCGAGGGCGAGCGAGTGCTGCGCCTGTATCAAAAGCTGCAAGCCTTGCAGGCCCAGGTGCTGGAAGCGGCCGAGGACGCCAGCGATCTGGACCTGCTCGGTCGGCTGATGCTCAGGACCAGCGCGCGCAATCAACTGCACGGCAAAGTCGTGCTGATCGAAGGCCAGGGCCGCAACGACCTGATCCGCCTCGAACTGGCCGAAGGCCTGTCGATCGACGCGCAGATCACCCACGACAGCACCGTTCACCTGGAGCTGCAACCGGGCACCGAAGTGGTGGCACTGATCAAGGCCGGCTGGCTCGAACTGCTCGCTCCACAGGCCACACCTGCCGTCGGCCACAATCTGTTGAGCGGCCGGATCGAGGCGATTCTCGACGCCGAAGACGGCCCGAGCGAAGTGCGCATCGCCCTGCCCAACGGCCAGACCCTGTGTGCGCTGGCCGAACCGCTGGACTTGCGCACCCGGGGCCTGACGGTCGAGCAAGCGGTGCAGGTGCAGTTTTCCCCGTCGAATGTGCTGCTGGGAACACCGCTCTAAACAGCGCTGCAACGAAAGCGTCATCGACCCGCATTAAGGTGGCTGCCAAAACCATGCAGGGAGCCTGATGTGAGCCTATTAGAAGAAAACCAATCCACAGACCTGGAAAAAATGGTCGGCCTGAGCCGTCGCGGTTTCATCAGCGCCGGCGCGCTGTGCGGCGCGGCGATGTTCCTCGGCGGCAACCTGCTGAGCCGCAGCGTGCTGGCCGCCAGTGTCAGCGCCGGCAACAGCCGTCTGCTCGGCTTCGACAGCATTCCGGCGGCCACCACCGACACCATCAGCCTGCCCAAGGGCTACAAGTCGTCGGTGCTGATCAGCTGGGGTCAACCGCTGCACAAGAACGGCCCGGCCTTCGACCCGAGCGGCAATGGCACCGCGGCTGCACAGGAAGTGCAATTCGGCGACAACAACGACGGCATGAGCCTGTTCGAATTCCCGGGCGAGAAAAACCGTGCGTTGATGGCGATCAACAACGAATACACCAACTACCGCTACCTCTATCCGCACGGCGGCATGCCGCAATCGGCCGAGGACGTGCGCAAGGCCCTGGCCTGCGAAGGCGTGTCAGTGATCGAAGTGCAGCGCAAGAACGGCCAGTGGCAGTTCGTCCAGGGTTCGCGCTACAACCGGCGCATCCACGGCAACTCGCCGCTGCGTATCAGCGGCCCGGCTGCCGGCCACGAGCTGATGAAAACCAGCGCCGACAAGCATGGCAAGAAAGTCCTCGGCACCTTCCAGAACTGCGCCAACGGCAAGACGCCGTGGGGCACTTATCTGACTTGCGAAGAGAACTTCACCGACTGCTTCGGCAGCAGCAACGCCCAGCAACAATTCGACCCGGCGCAGAAACGCTACGGCGTGTCGGCCGCCAGCCGCGAGATCAACTGGCACCTGTTCGACCCGCGCTTCGACATGGCGAAGAACCCCAACGAGCTCAACCGTCACGGCTGGGTCGTGGAGATCGACCCGTTCGACCCGCAATCGACCCCGGTCAAACGCACCGCGCTGGGCCGCTTCAAACATGAAAACGCCGCACTGGCCGAGACCGACGACGGTCGCGCCGTGGTGTACATGGGCGACGACGAACGCGGCGAGTTCATCTACAAATTCGTCAGCCGCGACAAGATCAATCACCGCAACGCCAAAGCCAACCGCGACATCCTCGATCACGGCACGCTGTACGTCGCCAGGTTCGATGCCGGCGACGGCAATCCGGATCACCCGAAAGGCCAGGGCCAGTGGATCGAACTGACCCACGGCAAGAACGGCATCGACGCCAGCAGTGGTTTCGCCGATCAGGCCGAAGTGCTGATTCACGCACGTCTCGCCGCCAGTGTGGTCGGCGCCACGCGCATGGACCGTCCGGAATGGATCGTGGTCAGCCCGAAAGACGGCCAGGTTTATTGCACCCTGACCAACAACGCCAAACGCGGCGAAGACGGGCAACCGGTGGGCGGGCCGAACCCCCGCGAGAAGAACGTCTACGGGCAGATCCTGCGCTGGCGCACCGACCGCGACGATCACGCGTCGAAGACCTTCGCCTGGGATTTGTTCGTGGTCGCCGGCAACCCGAGCGTCCACGCCGGTACGCCGAAAGGCGGCTCTTCGAATATCACCCCGCAGAACATGTTCAACAGCCCCGACGGCCTCGGCTTCGACAAGGCCGGACGGTTGTGGATCCTCACCGACGGAGATTCGAGCAACGCCGGTGATTTCGCCGGGATGGGTAACAACCAGATGCTCTGCGCCGATCCTGCGACCGGTGAGATTCGCCGGTTCATGGTCGGGCCGATCGGGTGTGAAGTCACCGGGATCAGCTTCTCGCCGGATCAGAAAACCCTGTTCGTCGGGATTCAGCATCCGGGCGAGAACGGCGGTTCGACCTTCCCCGAGCACCTGCCGAACGGCAAGCCACGCTCATCGGTGATGGCGATTACCCGTGAAGATGGCGGGATCGTCGGCGCCTGATCGGGCGACGCTCTGATCGTTCCCGTGCGCTGCACGGGAACGATCCCACTCAAGACAGCCCGTCTGCGCTACCATGCTGAGCCGGACGCGGCAGCCTGCTGCGCGCAGGAGTCAGCATGGCCCACCCGTTTGAAACCCTCACCCCAGACCTCGTGCTCGATGCCGTCGAAAGCATCGGCTTCCTGAGCGACGCGCGCATTCTGGCGCTCAACAGTTACGAAAACCGCGTCTATCAGGTCGGCATCGAAGACTCGGAACCGCTGATCGCCAAGTTCTATCGCCCACAGCGCTGGACCAACGAAGCCATTCTCGAAGAACACCAGTTCACCTTCGAACTGGCCGACGTCGAGATCCCGGTGGTGGCGCCATTGATCCACAACGGCGAAACCCTGCACGAACACGCCGGATTTCGTTTCACCCTGTTTCCCCGTCGCGGTGGTCGGGCGCCGGAGCCGGGCAATCTCGATCAGTTGTATCGCCTCGGCCAATTGCTCGGGCGCATGCACGCGGTCGGCGGGACCAAACCGTTCGAGCACCGCGAAGCGCTGGCGGTGAAGAACTTCGGCCATGACTCGCTGACCACTTTGCTGGAAGGCAACTTCATTCCCAGGAGCCTGCTGCCGGCCTACGAGTCTGTCGCCCGCGACCTGCTCAAGCGTGTGGAAGACGTCTACGCCAGCACGCCGCACCAGAACATCCGCATGCATGGCGACTGCCACCCCGGCAACATGATGTGCCGCGACGAGATGTTCCACATCGTCGACCTCGACGACTGCCGCATGGGCCCGGCAGTGCAGGACATCTGGATGATGCTCGCCGGCGATCGTCAGGATTGTCTCGGGCAGCTGTCGGAATTGATGGACGGCTACAACGAATTCCATGACTTCGACCCGCGCGAACTGGCGCTGATCGAACCGCTACGCGCCTTGCGCCTGATGCATTACAGCGCGTGGCTGGCCCGACGCTGGGACGATCCGGCGTTCCCCCGCAGCTTTCCGTGGTTCGGCAGCGAGCGGTATTGGGGCGATCAGGTGCTGGCGTTGCGTGAGCAACTATCGGCGCTGAACGAAGAGCCGTTGAAGCTTTTCTGACACGACACGTCTATACAACTGCCCGTACAATCGCTGCTTTGTTAGCTGCCTAAGCAAGGATTCTGCATGCAAGCCGCCAACCCGCGTCGCGGGTACATTCTGGGCCTGAGTGCCTACATCATCTGGGGACTGTTCCCGCTCTACTTCAAAGCCATCGCCGAAGTGCCGGCGGTGGAAATCATCATTCATCGAGTGCTGTGGTCGGCGCTGTTCGGCGCGCTGCTGTTGATGGTGTGGAAGCATCCCGGCTGGTGGCAGGAACTGCGCGACAACCCGAAACGCCTGGCGATTCTTGCGCTCAGCGGCACCTTGATCGCGGCCAACTGGCTGACTTACGTGTGGTCGGTGAACAACGGCCGGATGCTGGAGGCGAGCCTCGGTTATTACATCAACCCGCTGGTGAACGTGCTGCTGGGCATGCTGATCCTTGGCGAACGCTTGCGCCGCATGCAGTGGCTGGCGGTCGGTCTGGCGGCTATCGGTGTGGCGCAGCAGGTGTGGCAGGTCGGCAGCCTGCCGTGGGTGTCGCTGGTGCTGGCGCTGACCTTCGGTTTCTACGGGCTGATCCGCAAGCAGGCGCCGGTCAAGGCGCTGCCGGGGCTGGTGGTGGAAACCTGGATGCTGGTGCCGATCGCTCTCGCGTGGCTGCTGTTCAATCCGACCGCGACCAGTGCCCAGGCCGAGTTCTGGACCACTTCCGAAGCCTGGTGGCTGGTGGCGGCCGGTCCGGTGACGCTGGTGCCGCTGGTGTGCTTCAACGCGGCCGCACGACATCTGCCCTACACCACCCTCGGTTTCCTGCAATACCTGGCGCCGACGCTGGTGCTTCTGCAAGCCGTGCTGCTGTTCGGCGAGCACTTGTCATCCAGCACCCTGATCGCCTTCATGTTTATCTGGGCCGGTCTGGCGGTGTACAGCGTCGATGCATGGATGAGTCTGCGCCGGCGCAGCTGATCAAAAAACGCACAAACCTTCACAGGCCACGGTTCTCGTGGCCTGTATCGTTCCTTCCCAAGGTTATCCACAGCGTGATCCCCGCCGTTTGTGCGCAAGTCACTGAATGCTGGCGGTTTTTTGATCAATCTTCGGCAAGCCACGGCGGACGTGGCCTGGCGCTCAGTCTCTACAGGTTATCCACAGGCAGGTGCACGTTTAAACTGGATAACCCGATCCGTCTTCACAGGTCGGTGCGCAGCACCAGTTCCACCATCAAGTCATCGGCCAGGGTTTCCAGGCGCGATTGCAGCACGTCCAGCGACAAAGTCAGCGGCACGGCGAGAATCGCTTCGGCGTGGAACAACGGTTCACTGCTCATCGGTGCCGGACGTACTTCGGTCACCAGCCGTTCGAGGTTCACGCCCTGCTCGCTCAGCAGCCGGGTGATGTCACGCACTATCCCCGGACGATCATTGCCCACCAGTTCCATGGCGATCGGTTTCCAGGTGCAGGCCTGTTCGATACCGCTTTCGGCCACCAGCACGCGAATGCCCTGTGCCGACAGTGCTTGTAAGGCATCGACTAATTCGTCGTAAGCCTCCGCCGGCACGCCCACCCGCAGGATCCCGGCGAACTGCCCGGCCATCCGTGACATGCGGCTTTCCAGCCAGTTGCCGCCGTGCTCGGCGATGCATTGGGCGATGCGCTCGACCTGCCCGGGCTTGTCCGGTGCGAAGACGGTGAGTACGAGGTGATCCATGGCGCAGCCCTCTTGTCATGACTTTTGTTATAGAAGAGCAAGTATAGGCAAGCGTTCCACAGACGCCTCAGACGCTCGAAGTCACAAATCGTGTACAACTTTTTATATTTAACTGGAACAATCCATTGGTTTTTTGAGAACATCCCGTTCCGCGCCGTGACCGCAATGCGTCATGGGGTCGCAGAACGACGTAATTAGTCTGATTTTCACAACCGCAACTCATCATGTAGTATGCCGCAGCGCGCACTACATAACGCTGGATCGATGTCTGCCCAAGGCACGTTCGCAACCCTGAAAGCCCCGTCAGCAAGGCCCCCGAGCCGTTGATTGGTCCCAGCCCAGCCGCCAGCGATGGCATGTACTGGTCGAGGGGTTTGTGGTTTAAATGGCCAGAGGCTTCATTGTTAAATTGAAGAGCTGAAAAGCGAAATAGCTGAGCAGAGTGAGGCAAGCAATGACTGAACACGTTCAAGTCGGTGGCCTGCAGGTCGCCAAAGTCCTGTTCGACTTCGTGAACAACGAAGCCATTCCCGGTACCGGCCTCACCGCCGAAAAATTCTGGGAAGGTGCCGACAAGGTCATTCACGACCTGGCGCCAAAGAACAAAGCCCTACTCGCCAAACGCGATGACTTCCAGGCTCGTATCGATGGCTGGCACCAGAGCCGTGCCGGTCAGCCGCACGACGCCGTGGCCTATAAAGCCTTCCTGCAAGAGATCGGTTATCTGCTGCCAGAAGCGGCTGATTTCCAGGCAACGACGCAAAACGTCGATGACGAAATCGCCCGTACCGCCGGCCCGCAACTCGTGGTCCCGGTGATGAACGCCCGCTTCGCCCTCAACGCCTCGAACGCCCGCTGGGGCTCGCTGTACGACGCCCTGTATGGCACCGACGCCATCAGCGAAGCCGGCGGCGCGGAAAAAGGCAAAGGCTACAACAAGGTGCGTGGCGACAAAGTCATCGCCTTCGCCCGTGCGTTCCTCGACGAAGCAGCGCCATTGGCGACCGGCTCCCACGTCGATTCCACCGGCTACAAGATCGCTGACGGCAAACTGGTCGTCACCCTCAAGGGCGGCAGCACCAGCGGCCTGCGCAACGACGCACAGCTGATCGGCTTCCAGGGCGATGCCAATGCGCCGATTGCGATCCTGCTGAAAAACAACGGCCTGCATTTCGAAATCCAGATCGACGCCAGCACCCCGGTCGGCCAGACCGATGCCGCCGGCGTCAAAGACATCCTGATGGAAGCAGCGCTGACCACCATCATGGACTGCGAAGACTCCGTGGCGGCTGTCGATGCCGACGACAAGGTGGTGATCTACCGCAACTGGCTCGGCCTGATGAAGGGCGACCTGGCGGAATCCGTGTCCAAGGGCGGCCAGACCTTCACCCGTACCATGAACCCGGATCGCACCTACACCAAGGTCGACGGCAGCGAATTGACCCTGCACGGCCGCTCGCTGTTGTTCGTGCGTAACGTCGGTCACCTGATGACCATCGACGCGATCCTCGACAAGCACGGCAACGAAGTGCCGGAAGGTATCCTCGACGGTCTGGTGACTTGCCTCGCAGCGATGCACAACCTGAACGGCAACACTTCACGCAAGAACACCCGCACCGGTTCGGTCTACATCGTCAAACCGAAGATGCACGGCCCGGAAGAAGCGGCGTTCACCAACGAGCTGTTCGGCCGCATCGAAGGCGTGCTGGGCCTTGCGCGCAACACCCTGAAAGTCGGGATCATGGACGAGGAACGCCGTACCACGGTCAACCTCAAGGCCTGCATCCAGGCGGCCAGCGAGCGCGTGGTGTTCATCAACACCGGTTTCCTCGACCGCACCGGCGACGAAATTCACACCTCCATGGAAGCCGGCCCGATGGTGCGCAAGGCTGACATGAAGGCCGAGAAGTGGATCGGTGCCTACGAGAACTGGAACGTCGATATCGGCCTGAGCACCGGCCTGCAAGGTCGTGCGCAAATCGGTAAAGGCATGTGGGCGATGCCCGACCTGATGGCAGCGATGCTCGAACAGAAAATCGCTCACCCGCTGGCCGGCGCCAACACTGCCTGGGTTCCGTCGCCGACCGCTGCTGCGCTGCACGCGCTGCACTACCACAAGGTCGACGTGTTCGCCCGTCAGGCCGAGCTGGCCAAACGTGCCCGCGCTTCGGTCGATGACATCCTGACCATCCCGCTGGCGGTCAACCCGAACTGGACCCCGGAGCAGATCAAGAACGAACTGGACAACAACGCCCAGGGCATTCTCGGTTACGTGGTGCGCTGGATCGACCAGGGCGTGGGTTGCTCGAAAGTGCCGGACATCAACGACATCGGCCTGATGGAAGACCGTGCGACGCTGCGTATCTCCAGCCAGCACATCGCCAACTGGCTGCGCCACGGCGTGGTGACCGAGGCGCAAGTGATGGAAAGCCTCAAGCGCATGGCGCCGGTGGTGGACCGTCAGAACGCCAACGACCCGCTGTACCGTCCGCTGGCCCCGAACTTCGACAGCAACATCGCCTTCCAGGCGGCGGTCGAACTGGTGATCGAGGGCACCAAACAGCCGAACGGCTACACCGAGCCGGTCCTGCACCGTCGTCGTCGCGAGTTCAAGGCAGCCAACGGCCTGTAACCTGCGCTGATGCCGGACATGAAAAAGCCCTGATCTTTTGATCAGGGCTTCATTTTTAGAGCTATTAATTCAGATGGCAGAAGAAACCACCGCGAACACGTATTTTATCTTCACCGACACCCTGAATAAAAGTAACGTCGATAACGCCGTATTTTGTTTTTCCGTCGTCACTAACAGCTACATAGGCAGAACCATGCCAAACATAAGGCTGGATAATCCCACTCTTATCAACGTAACCAATGAAAGCGTCCTGCACATTGTTAAAATGATGAAAACCATCCTTCAGCTTAGAATGAAACATCAACGAAACCTGCTCCCTTTCACTTCCTTGTATCTCAACGTGATCGGCTCCTCCTAACCAGTCAGTCGTGACTTCTTTCGTTTCGAATGAGTGTTCAACTCCGTTGATATCAACTTTAAAAGACGCGCCACCTGTAAAATATGTTGCCAGCGGCAAAGTCTTACTTTCTTTTACGTTAATAATATTCTTACGAGCCTTTTCAAATTCAACTTTACTATCCATGACAATTACCTGATCCAGAGTTAATGGGGTGTCATATTGATTATATGAAGCATCAATAATTGGATACTCAAGACCGGCTTTCGTCTACTGTCATATTTGACAGGTAAAGCTTAGTTTCCGATGAATGGAATCTCTGGTTAAGCGTTCATTCCCAACTCATGCCTGACCAGTCCAAGCAATTTGGCGGTATCAATCGGCTTGAGCAAAAAATCCACCACGCTCAAATGCATCGCCGCAATCGCATCCTTCACGTCGGCATCGCCCGAGACAATGATGATCGGCATCGCCGCCCGCACCGATTCACGCACCTGACGAATCAGGTCCAGCCCATCGACATTGCCCATCCGCAGATCGGTGATCACCAGGCCGATGGAGGGCCTTTCCTCGAGCATTTTCAGCGCGGACTCGCCGCTGGCCGCGGTCATGCAACGAATGCCATCCAACCCGAGAATCTCCGACAACAGCTCCCGCGCATCCTTGTCGTCATCGACGATCAATACACGCTGCGGTGGCAGATCGGGTTCGAGCATTACAGCGCTGAGCGCTTCGCGCTCGGCGTCGCTCAAAATATCGTGGTCGGACATGGCGTTCTCTACGTTTTCAATTCGATCCCCTGGCACAGTGGTCAGACATCGCTGGGCAGAGCTTCAATGTGCACTTCGTCGGATTTTTTTCCAAGGGGCGAACCGAAGAATTTCCGACTGATTTTGTAGGGCATATCCGAAAACTACCCAACGGCATGCCCAACCTAGACTTACGTCCAATGGGCACCCCGCGCGATGGGGCCGACCATGGCTGCAACGATCCGACAACAACAATTCGAAAAAGACTGCGGTAATGGTTATGAGTAAAGCGGACGCCTTCACCCAGGCAGGGAAAACCGCGGTGTTGCAGAACATTCAGGGCACTTTGCAATTCCTCCAGCGCTTCCCCCCTTTCAATCAAATGGAACACGCTCACCTGGCCTATCTGGTGGAGCAATGCCAGCTGCGCTTCTACGGTCAGGGCGAGAGCATCATCAAACCCGCCGACGGGCCGGTCGAACACTTCTACATCGTCAAGCAGGGCCGGGTAGTCGGCGAGCGTCCGCACACGGCCAAGGGCGGCACCGAAACCACCTTTGAAATCACCACCGGCGAGTGTTTTCCCCTCGCCGCGCTGCTCGGCGAACGGGCGACCCGGACCGAGCATCTGGCCGGTGAAGACACCTTCTGCCTGCAACTGAACAAACTGGCGTTCATCAAGCTGTTCGCCCTCTCCAGCACCTTCCGCGACTTCGCCCTGCGCGGGGTCAGCAGCCTGCTCGATCAGGTCAACCAGCAAGTCCAGCAAAAAGCCGTGGAAACCCTCGGCACCCAGTATTCGCTGAATACCCGTCTCGGCGAATTGGCCATGCGCCATCCGGTGACCTGCAGCTCTTCCACCCCACTGCGCGAAGCGGTGAAGCTGATGCACGAACAACAGGTCGGCAGCATCGTCGCGGTGGATGAGCACAAGGCGCCGCTGGGGATTTTCACCCTGCGCGACCTGCGCCATGTGGTGGCTGAAGGGGTTGACGATTTCAGCGAGCCGATCGACCGTCACATGACCCGCTCGCCGTTCTATCTGTCGCCGGATCACAGCGCCTTCGACGCGGCGATTGCCATGACCGAACGGCACATCGCCCACGTCTGTCTGGTCAAGGATCGGCGCCTGTGCGGCGTGGTCTCCGAGCGGGATCTGTTCTCGCTGCAGCGGGTGGATCTGGTGCACCTGGCGCGGACCATTCGCAGCGCCCAGCGGGTCGAACAACTGGTGACCCTGCGCGGCGAGATCGGCCAACTGGTGGAGCGCATGCTGGCTCACGGCGCCTCGTCGACCCAGATCACCCACATCATCACCCTGCTCAACGATCACACCGTGTGCCGGGTGATCGAACTGACCCTCGCCGAAAAAGGCGATCCCGGTGTGCCGTTCAGCTGGCTGTGCTTCGGCAGCGAAGGCCGGCGCGAGCAGACGCTGCACACCGATCAGGACAACGGCATTCTGTTCGATGCGCGGGATGCGGCCCATGCGGCGGAGATTCGCGGCAAGCTG
The DNA here is from genome assembly GCF_001594225.2 of Pseudomonas glycinae. Classification (GTDB taxonomy): domain Bacteria; phylum Pseudomonadota; class Gammaproteobacteria; order Pseudomonadales; family Pseudomonadaceae; genus Aquipseudomonas; species Aquipseudomonas glycinae. The sequence goes on along the minus strand of NZ_CP014205.2, from coordinate 2,952,411 downwards.
CTGCCCATCGCCCAGCAGATCAATACCAGCCTGGCGCAATGCGGTTTCACCCTGTGCAAGGGCAACGTCATGGCCGGCAATCCGCAGCTGTGCCTGTCCCGTGCCGAATGGGCCCGACGGTTTTCCGCGTTCATTCGCGAGGCGACGCCGGAGAACCTGTTGGGCTCCAGCATCTATTTCGACCTGCGCGTGGTCTGGGGCGACGAGCAGGGTTGCGAACAATTGCGCCGGGGGATTCTCGATCAGGTCGGCGACAATCGTTTGTTCCAGCGGATGATGGCCGAGAACGCCTTGCGCAACCGCCCGCCAGTGGGACGTTTCCGTGAGTTCGTGCTGACCCGCAAGAACGGCGAGAAAGCCACGCTGGACCTGAAAATCCAGGGCCTGACCCCGTTTGTCGACGGTGCGCGCCTGCTGGCACTGGCCAACGGCATCGACGCCAACAACACCCTCGAACGCTTCCGCCAACTGGTGGATAAAGAAGTCATCGACCGGCTGGATGGCGCCGCGTACGAAGAGGCGTACCACTTCATTCAGCAGACGCGCATGCAGCAGCATCAATTGCAGACCCGGGAAAACCTGCCGTATTCGAACCGGGTCGATCCCGACAGCCTCAATCATCTGGACCGGCGCATCCTGCGTGAATCCCTGCGCCAGGCCCAGCGCCTGCAAAGCAGCCTGACCCTGCGGTATCAGCTATGAGCCTGTTCTCGTGGCTGCGTCCGGCCAGCCCCGTTGTGCCGGACGACCTGCAACAGCGCCTGACGAAACTGCCGGCCATCGGCGAACTGCGCGAGTGCAGCCTGCGCGAGCAACGCTGGGTAGTGCTGGATCTGGAAACCACCGGGCTGAACCTGAGCAAGGATCGGGTGCTGTCGATCGGCGCGGTGGTGATCGAGGACGGTGCGATCGACTTCAGTCAGCAATTCGAACGCACCCTGCAATGTCACGAGTTGAAACTCGGCCCGAGCGTGTTGATTCACGGCTTGGCACCGAGCGCGATTGCCGCCGGCAGCGAGCCCACCGAAGCTTTGGTCGAGTTGCTGGAGTTTATCGGCGACAGCCCGGTGCTGGCGTTTCACGCTTCGTTCGACCAGCACATGCTCGGCCGCGCACTGAAGGAACATCTCGGGCACAAGTTGCAGACGGTGTTTCTCGATGTGGCGCAGATCGCCCCGCTGGTTTGCCCGCAGGCACATATTCGCGAGGCGGGGCTGGACGAGTGGATCGACTGGTTCAAGCTCGAAGTGTTCGAGCGCCACCATGCGAGCGCCGATGCTCTGGCCACCGCGGAACTGGCGCTGATCCTGTTCAGTCGGGCGCGCCAGCAGCAGATCCACAGTCCGCTGAATCTGCAGCAACGCCTGAGTCAGTGGAAGCGCCGCCAGCAGACGCATTCGTTCTGAATCCGGGTTGTCGCCCGACAACCCGACCGGTGGCCAATTGCTAACCATTCCCACCTCTGCCACAATCGCGAACAATTCTCGTTAGTTAACACTTCCCAGTCGGTGTCGTCGTGTCTTCAGCCCCAAGCCCTCACAGTGAGCTCGTCGGTGCGTTGTATCGCGACCACCGCGGCTGGCTGCTGGCTTGGCTGCGGCGTAACGTGGCTTGCCCGCAACGGGCCGAAGACCTGAGCCAGGACACTTTCGTCCGCCTGCTCGGCCGCGACGAACTGCTGACACCGCGCGAACCCCGGGCGTTTCTGGTGGCCATTGCCAAAGGCTTGTTGTTCGACTACTTCCGCCGGGCGGCGCTGGAACAGGCGTATCTGACCGAACTGATGCTGATCCCCGAGGGCGAGCAGCCCTCGGTCGAAGAACAGCAACTGATACTCGAAGACCTCAAGGCCATCGACCGCATGCTCGGCAAGCTGTCGACCAAGGCCCGCGCCGCTTTCCTCTATAACCGCCTCGACGGCCTGACCCACGCCGAAATCGCCGACAAACTCGGCGTGTCGGTCCCCCGCGTGCGTCAGTACCTGGCCCAGGGCATCCGCCAGTGCTACATCGCGCTGTACGGTGAGCCGACATGAGCCCGGCCAGTTCTAGACCGGTCCCGGCCCATGTGCTGGACGCGGCGATTGCCTGGCAATTGACCCTCGATTCCAGCACGCCGCTGGAGCGCGAAGAGTTCGCCAAATGGCACGCGGCCAACGAAGAACACGCCCGCGCCTGGCGCCAGCTGGGCATGCTCGACCAGCGTTTCAGCGTGGCCAAGGGCCCGGCACGCAGCGCGTTGCTGCAATCGCGCGAAGGCATCCGCCGCCGGGTGCGCAAGCTGGGCAGCGGATTGGCCAGTGTCGTGGCGGTGGTTGGGCTGGCGCTGTTTGCCGGTGAACGTTATCTGCCGCTGGACTACTGGCTCGCGGATCAACGCACATCCACCGGCGAACAGCGCACCGTGCGCCTGACCGACGGCACCGTGCTCAACCTCAATACCCACAGCGCCGTAGATGTCCGCTTCGATGACAAGCAACGCCTGATCGTGTTGCAGGAAGGCGAAATCCTCGTCGAAACCGGTCACGGCGATGCACGGCCGTTCATCGTCGAAACCGCCGAGGGCAGCATGCGCGCCCTGGGCACGCGGTTCCTGGTCAAGCGCGAAGACGCCGGCACGCGCCTGAGCGTGTTGCAGTCGGCGGTGGCGGCGCATCCGCAATCCGATCCGCAGGAACAGATTCTGCGCGAAGGCCAGCAAGTGCTGATCCGCCACAACGGTCTGGATTCGGTGGTGGCGCTCAACCCCGGCGCCGATGCCTGGACCCGCGGCATGCTGGTGGTGGACAACGCGCGCCTGGAAGACCTGGTGCATGAACTTGGTCGTTATCGTCGCGGCCATCTGGGCATCGCGCCGGAAGTCGCCGACCTGCGCATCACCGGCAGCTTCCCGCTGCACGACACCGACAAGGCGCTGAACGCCCTGCTGCCGACTTTGCCGGTGCAGATCGAACAGCACACGCCATGGTGGGTGACCGTGGCCAAGGCGGATCCGAAGCCCTGACATTCGCTGCTGCCTGTCCGCGACAGGCCACCTGCCCCCCTGAAAACGGACTTTCTGCTGACTTGCGCAGCCATGTCGCTCGTTAATCGAAATTATTTTCATCCAGCCCTATCACTTTTCGAATCTCGTCCGGCACACAGGCAATTGAGAAATATTTCCATTCAGGAGCCGCCGTATGTCCCGTTCGCTAGACACCTTGTTGCGCCCCAGTTTGCTGGCGGTCGCCATTGCCCTCTGCACCCCGCTGGCCAGCAGCCAACTGATCGCCGCTGAACAGGCGTCGAGCGTACGCGCCTACAACCTGCCGGCGGCTCCGTTGTCGACCACCCTGAACCAGATCGCCAGCCAGGGCGGCCTCACGCTGTCGCTGAACCCGTCGCTGGCAGCGGGCAAGACCTCGGCGCCGGTCAACGGCCAATATGACGCGGCCGGCGCTCTGCGCGCGGCCCTGCGCGGCACCGGTCTGCAACTGGAACAGGGCAGCACCGGCACCTACACCCTGGTCGCCGTGCCGGAGGGCGCGATGGCTCTGCCGGAAACCTCGGTGATCGGCGTGGAAAACTTCGAAAGCGCCTGGGGCCCGGTCGAAGGCTACACCGCCACCCGCACCGCCGCCGGCACCAAGACCGACACCGCGCTGGTCGAAGCACCGCGTTCGATTTCGGTCGCCACACGCCAGCAAATGGAAGACCGCGGCGTGCACAGCCTCGATGACGCCGTGCGCTACATGCCGGGCATCACCGCCAGCAGCTACGGCAGCGACACCCGCGCCGACTGGTTGCGCGTACGCGGTTTCGAACCGACTCAGTTCCTCGACGGCCTGCCCCTGCCAAAAGGCGTGTACGCCAACCCGAAACAGGAAACCTGGAACCTCGATCGCCTCGCCCTGCTGCGCGGCCCGGCCTCGTCCGTCTACGGCCAGACCCCGCCGGGCGGCCTGCTGGACATGGTCAGCCGTCGCCCGAGCGATGTGCAGAGCAGCGAAATCCAGCTGCAATACGGCAGCGACAACCACCGCCAGATCAACTTCGCCAGCACCGGCAAGATCGATGACGCCGGCCAGTTTCTCTACGGCCTCAGCGGTGTGGTACGTGACAGCGGCACGCAGATCGACCACGTCGACAACAAGCGCTACAACATCGCGCCGAGCCTGACCTGGAACATCGACGACGACACCAGATTCACCCTGCTGACCCAGTTCACCCGCGACGATACCGGCATCACCAGCCAGTTCCTGCCGGTGCAGGGCACCAAGATCGACATGCCGTTCGGCAAGGTTTCCCATCACAAGAACCTGGGCGATCCGGACTGGGAATACTACGACCGCACCTATTACGCGCTGGGCTATGCCTTCGAACATCGCCTGAACGATGTGTGGCAGTTCAAGCAGAACCTGCGCTACACCAAGTCGGATCTGTCGTTCCAGGGCATCACCGTCGGCTCCTACCCGTTCACTCAAGTGGACAATGACGGCAACGTCGGCCGTACCACCACCATCGTCGACGAAGACATCAGCCAGTTCGCCGTGGACAACAACTTCCAGGCCGACTTCGCCACCGGCGACATCCGCCACACCCTGCTGCTGGGGCTGGATCACCAGCGCAGCAACACCAACTACACCTCGATCTTCGGCAGCGCGCCGGAGATCAACGTGAACAATCCGATCCATGGTCAGCCGATCGTGCGTCCGGCGCGCTCCACCGCGTTCTATGACTACAACCAGAAGACCTACCAGACCGGCCTCTACGTTCAGGACCAGATGGCCCTGGACCAATGGCGCCTGACCCTCGGCGGCCGGGAAGACTGGGTGCACACCAGCACTCAATTCATCAACAAGGGCGACGCCACCAACACCCAGCGTGACAAGGCGTTCAGCGGTAACGCGGCGATCAGCTACGTGTTCGATTCCGGTTTCGTGCCGTACCTGTCCTACGCCGAATCGTTCCAGCCGACCACCGGCGCCGACGCCTCGTCGACCGAATCGCTCAAACCGACCGAAGGCAAGCAGTGGGAACTGGGCATCAAGTACCAGCCACCAGGCAGCAAGACCCTGCTGACGGCAGCCGTGTATGACCTGACCCAGAAAAACGTCTCGGTCAGCTCGTTCGTCAACGGCGTATCGATCACCAGCCAGACCGGCGAAGTGAAGGTCAAAGGCCTTGAGCTGGAAGCCGTCTCCGACGTCACCGACAACCTGAAGGTCATCGCCGCGTACACCCTGGCCAAGTCCGAAGTGCAGAACGGCGCCGACAAGGGCAACCGCCTGCAACTGATGCCGAATCAGCAAGCCTCGCTGTGGGCCGATTACACCTGGCACAGCGGCGTGCTCGACGGCTTCGGCATCGGCGCCGGCGCGCGCTACACCGGCAACACCTACGGCGACAAAGCCAATACCTGGCTGGGCAAGGCGGACGCGTACACCGTGTTCGACGCCGCCGTGCATTACGACCTCGGCCGTCTGGACAACAGCCTCAAAGGCGCGTCGCTGGCACTCAACGCCACCAACTTGCTGGACAAGGACTACATCTCCACTTGCGACAGCTTCTACTGCTACTACGGCGACCAGCGCAGTGTCGTCGCCAGCGCCACTTACAAGTGGTAAGCGCCTGAGCTGAACAGGCCCTGCAACCAGGCCGTCCCTCGTGGACGGCTTGGGTGTTTTTGAAGGTCATGAAATGAAAAGTAAAACAATTCGCCGCTGGTCCTTGGTCCACACCTGGACCAGCCTGATCTGCACCGTGTTTTTGCTGCTGCTGGCCCTGACCGGCCTGCCGCTGATTTTCCATCACGAGATCGACCACCTGCTGGGCGATGCGCCCGAGTTGCGGGTGATGCCGGCGGACACGCCGCATCTGAACCTGGCGCAACTGGTCGAAGCGGCGGAAAAGCATCGCCCCGGCGAGGTCGTGCAGTACTTCGGCTTCGAAGACGACGAGCCGAATGCCGTGCTGACGATCATGGCCAGGACCGCCGGCACCGAGCCCAATTCCTCGCACACCTTCATGCTCGACGCGCGTACCGGCGAAGCCCTGGAAATGCCTTCGGCCAACGGTGGGCTGATGCTGTTCATCCTGCGCCTGCACGTCGACATGTTCGCCGGGCTGCCGGGCAAATTGCTGCTGGCGTTCATGGGCTTGCTGTTCGTGGTCGCGATCGTGTCCGGCACGGTGTTGTACCTGCCGTTCATGCGCCGCTTGGCGTTCGGCACCGTGCGCCAGGACAAGTCCACCCGCCTGCGCTGGCTCGACCTGCATAACCTGATCGGCGTGGTCACCCTGACCTGGGCGCTGGTGGTCGGCGTGACCGGGGTGATCAGCGCCTGCGCCGATCTGATCATCGCTGCATGGCGCAACGATTCGCTCAACGCCATGATCGCGCCCTACCGCGATGTCCCGCCGCTGATCCACCTCGCCCCGGCCACGCGACTGCTGGATATCGCCAACGAAGTCGCACCGGGCATGAAACCGGACTTCATCGCCTTCCCCGGCACCCGTTTCTCCAGCGAGCACCATTACTCGGTGTTCATGAAGGGCGGCACCCACCTGACCTCGCACCTGCTGACCCCGGTGCTGATCGACGCCAGCACCCTGCAAGTGACAGCGGTCGCAGAGCGACCGTGGTACATGGACGCCATGGGCATGTCGCAGCCGCTGCACTTCGGTGACTACGGCGGCATGCCGATGAAAATCCTCTGGGCCACATTGGACGTGCTGACCATCATCGTCCTCGCCAGCGGCGTGTACTTGTGGGTGGTACGACGCAAGGCCGCGAAACCGATGCTGGAACCGGCGCAGGCCTCTGCATGAAGCCGCGTCAGTCGAATTTCTGGAAGGTCTTCAGCACACCGCTGGTGATCGCGCTGCTGAGTGCGGCGGGCCTGTTCGCGGCGTTGCTGGGCGACGGGATCTGGGATGGCCTGAGCTGGATTGGTCTGGGCATTCCGGCAGTCATTGCCCTGCGCGGATTGCTGCAACGCCGCTGAACGGCTTGAGCCTGACGGGCAACGCGCTATGCTGCCCGTCATTGCCCCTGACCGAGACCCTGCCGATGTCCGCTCCCAGCATGACCCTGTTCCACAACACCCTGTCCCCGTTCGTGCGCAAAGTCATGGTGCTGCTGCACGAGACCGGCCAGCAGGATCGCGTCGCGCTGCAGGACTGCGTGCTCAGCCCTGTCAGCCCGGACGCCACCCTCAACGCAGACAACCCGCTGGGCAAGATCCCGGCCCTGCGCCTGGCCGACGGCAATGTCATCCATGACAGCCGGGTGATCCTCGATTACCTCGACCACCAGCACGTCGGCAACCCGCTGATCCCCCGCGACGGCTCGGCCCGCTGGCGGCGCCTGACCCTGGCCTCGATGGCCGACGGGATCATGGACGCCTCGGTCATGGTGCGTTACGAGCAAGTGCTGCGCGCCCCGGAAAAACACTGGGACGAGTGGCTCGAAGCCCAGCGCGAGAAGATCCGCCGCGCCCTCGCCTTGCTGGAGCGCGACGCGATTGCCGAACTGACCTGCCACTTCGACGTCGCCGCGATCAGCGTGGCCTGTGCACTGGGTTATCTCGACCTGCGCTTCCCGGATCTGGGCTGGCGTGACGCCAATCCGCAACTGGCCAACTGGTTCTTTGAAGTGAGCCAGCGGCCGTCGATGATTGCGACCATGCCGAAGGCTTGACGCACCGGGCGGGAGGCAACGAGGCAAAGATCAGCGTCATCAACACCTCGGCCTCCCGCTGCTCCTCACGCAATCCCACAAACCGGCTCATTGCACCGCTCCGATATCGAATTGCAGCGGTTTGGCCGGTTTCTGCCCGATCCCGTACCAGTCCAGATTGCGGGTCAGCACCATGAACACACCGAGCAGACCGAACAGCAGCAGCGAACCCATCAGCAGCGCGTAATCCTCGGCGCTCAGCAAGCCGTAGAGCAAGCCGTACAACGCCGCCAGCCCCGCCGAAAAACTCAAGCCATGCCGCACGCTGCGCAGCACGTGGCAGACATAGAAACCGATCAACAGCACGCAACCGCTGGCCGACAACAGATACGCCAGGGCAAACCCGATGTGCTCCGACAACGACAGCAGCAACAGATAAAAGAACGCCAGCGCCACACCCACCAACGCGTATTGCACCGGGTGCACCGCCAGGCTTTTCAGCACTTCGAACAGGAAGAAACCGGCGAACGTCAGGACGATGAACAGCAGCGCATATTTGATCGCCCGGTCACTCTTCAGATACTGATCCACCGGATCGATGAAGCTCACGCCGAAACTGCGCCCGTTGAACGCCTCGCAATCGTTGCCCGACACACAACGGCTCATCGCCTCCTGCAAATTGGTGGAGAAAAACGAGGTCTGCCAATCGGCGGTGAAACCCTGATCGTTGATCTCGCGTTTGGCCGGCAGAAAGTTGCCGATGAAGCTTGGGTGCGGCCAGTTGGCAGCGAGGTTCACCCGACTGGTCTTGCCCACCGGCAGCACTTGCAACGAACCGGTGCCTTGCAGACGCAGGTCGAAGCCGAAGGCCAGTTCCGTGGTCTTGCTGGTGTCCAGCGCCGGCAGCGTCACTCGCACCCCCTCGCCCAGCCAGCCGACTTGAGTACCGGGCACGAAGTCCAGGCGTTGCGCCCCCAGTTCCAGCTTCAGGGCATTTTCGATCCCGCGAATATCACTGATACCGACTGCCAGAAACGGCGCATCGAAGGCGTAATCGGCAAAATCCTCCTTGATCCCCAACTGCGCCGGCAGCGAGAAATGCCCGCTGATACGGTTATCGGCATGGAACAGCCGCGCCTCGTAAATGCCACGCGCACGCAGCTCGGTCTGTACCTGGCCGTCGAGTTCAAAACGCTCCGGCAGGAAATACAGCCGTCCACGTTCTTCACCGATTTCCTGATAACGCTCGTCGCTCTTCTCTTTGGTCTTCCAGGTGCGCACCACCTTGCGATACGGCACAACCATCACCGGCCCGCTGAGTTGCTGGCTGTAGCTTGAGCTTCTGGCGATGTCTTCGAGCACACCGTCACGCAGTTGCTGGCGATCGTCGATGATGCCGTCGATCATCAGCAGCGGTACCAGCAATACCAGGATCAGCAGGGCAATGGCCCCGAGTTTTATCGTCAGACTTTTGTTCATGGGACTCTCCCTGTTTCGATGGGCAGAGTCTGCGAAGGGGATGTGGGGGTTTTGTGGGAGGAATGTGGAGTTTGTGTGGAGACTACAACAGCAGGACGACTTCCACCCCGGCTTCGACGTTGCCGATGCGCATCGAACCACCGTGCAACTTGACCACCTCTTCGACAAAATTGAGCCCGAGACCAGTGCTTTTACGTCCGCTGTCCGGGCGTGGCAGGGAGTAGAAGCGCTCGCTCAAGCGCGGCAAGGCGTAGTCGGGAATCGGCGTGGTTTCGTTGAACAGGCGAAGCTCGACCCGCTCACCGATTTTCCTGGCGTCAAACCGCAGTAGACCGTGCGACGGGGTGAAATCCAATGCGTTCTCCAGCAGATTGCCCAGCGCCTGACGCAACAGAAACGGCTCGCCTATCAACGCCAGATCCGGCGCGATGGTTTGCTCGATCCGCAGTTGCCGGCCTTCGATGCGTGCCATTTGAGCCTGTAACAGCTCATCCACCAGCGCCGCCAATGGCACTGCGACGCGTTCCTCAAGACCCTGCCGCTGTTCGACCTGAGCAAGATTGAGCAGGCGCTCGATCAACTGTTGCATCCGGGCACTTTCACTGTCGATGTTGCCGACAAAACGCAATCGCTGATCCGCCGACATCTCGTCCTGCAACAACTCGGCGGCACCACGAATGGCGGCCAGGGGGCTCTTCAATTCATGGGTCAGGGTGTGCACATAGCGCTCGACGTAGGCCTTGCCTTCGAGCTGGGTGCGCATCTGTTCCACGGCGGTCGCCAACTGCTCCAGCTCGCCGCCGCGATAGTGCGGCACCGCCACCCGACGGCCCTCGCTCACGGCCTGGGCGTACACGGTCAAGCGGTGCAGCGCGCGACTGAGCCACCACGACAGCACGGCGCCAAGCAACAGGCCGAGGCCGATCAATCCGGCGCCGTAACCGAGCAAGCGACGTTCGGTGCGATCGACATAGGGTTGCAGTGAACTGTTGGGTTTGGCCACGGTGACCACGCCGATGATCGCGCCGTTGTCGCGGATCGGCGCGCCGACATGCATCACCGAGGAGTTCGGGTCATTCGGGTCACTGCGGCTGGAGCGTGCGCCGTATTCACCGCGCAGGGTCAGGTAGACGTCGTTCCAGCGCGAGTAGTCCTGACCGACCGCAACACCGCTGGAGTCCAGCACCACGATGCCCTTGGCGTCGGTAACGTAGATCCGGTGGTTGACCTGGTTTTTCGCCAGGCCCCAGATCGTCGCCTTCGGCTGGCGTTCGCCATAGGCGCGGAGCAGCTGCGGCCAGCGATTCTGGTTGAGGGTGCCGGCCTTGAAATCGTCCCGCAGGATTTCTGCCATCAGGTTGGCGGTATCGACCAGGGTTTCTTCGGTGGACTGGCGCACGCCGGGGCGGATTTCTTCCATCACCGTGTTGAGCACGAAATACCCGGTCAGGCCGATGAACAGGACGTACACCAGGAAAATCCGCAGCCCCAGCGACATCAGCTGTGCCCCGGACTGTAGCTGTAGCCGAGGCCGCGGTGGGTCTGGATCGGCTCGGCTTCGGCACGCACCAGACGCAATTTGGCGCGCACGCTTTTGATATGGCTGTCGATGCTGCGCTCGTACCCGGCGTCCGCCGCTACGCCCAACGCATCGAGCAGTTGCTCGCGGCTGAATACCCGCTCGGGTTGCTCGAGCAGGCATTGCAGAAGACGGAATTCGTGGCGGGTCAGGCTCAGGGGCTGGCCGCGATAGCTGATCTGTACACGTTCGGGATCGATGCGAAACAGCGCCGAGGACGCCTCGATGGCCGGGCGTGGCGCCATGCGCTTGAGAATCGCCCGGACCCGCGCCGCCACTTCCCGTGGGCTGAACGGCTTGACCACGTAATCGTCGGCGCCGATTTCCAGGCCCACCACCCGGTCAATCTCGGCATTGCGCGCACTGAGAAACAGCACCGGCACTTCACTGAAGCGACGCAGTTGCTTGCAGGTTTCGAAGCCACTGATGTCCGGCAAACCGATGTCGAGGATGATCAGATCCGCCGGGGTCTGGCGCTGATGTTCCAGCGCCGCTGCGCCCAGGCTCAGCCAGGTCGTGGTGAAGCCCTCGCCCTGCAAGGCAAAAATCAGCGTGTCGGCAATCGCCGCTTCGTCTTCGACAATCAGGATATGAGGCATGGCGTCCGAGCCTGTGGGTTAAGTGCGCGAACGGTGCCCCAAGCCCGGCGTTACGTCAATGAGACCACTTGTTTCAGCAGTCCGGCTTGTCCGCCGTGAAGCGCCGCGCCGGGTTCACCGCCGCGCCGAACTCGCGCAGGGCCTTGGCACCGATCAGCAACGGGTAGTTGAAGTTGCTGCGGTCGGTCAGGTTGACCTCCACGGTACGCTTGACGTCGCCCAGGCACAGCTCCAGATCGACTACCGGGCGCTTGGCCACTTCGGTGCTTTCGCCCTCGTCTTCTTCATCCGAGCGACTCTTGATCTTGCTGATCCGCGCAACCTTGTGTTCGTACACCTTGTTGCTGGCGTCCTTGGTGGCCAGACGGAAACGCACCCAGTCTTCGCCGTCGCGCTTGAACGTCTCGATGTCCTTGGCCGACAGCGAGGCAGTCAGTGCGCCGGTGTCCATCTTGGCCTTGAGCACTTCGCCGCCGATTTCCGGCAGTGCGATGTATTCATAGCGTCCGTAAAGGGTCGGCTCGGCTGCCAGGACCGGCAGGGCGACGAGGGAAAGCAGTGCAAGGAGGGATTTCACGTAAGGGGCTTCCTTGGGAAATGGGGGCGTCAGACGCGAGATTTTAGACCGTTGTTTACTTGATCGTTCCCACGCTCCGCGTGGGAATGCACCAGGTGACGCTCCGCGTCACAGGGACGCAGAGCGTCCCCGGCGGCGTTCCCACGCAGAGCGTGGGAACGATCAGACTAACGCCCCACAGGTGAAACATTCGTCACCGGCGGATTTGGCCTGCCGGCCGAAGCCACTTATCATGGCGCGCCCATCCGTTTTCCAAGAGTTGCTTATGCGCCGCCTGCTCACCGGCTGTTTCGTCACCCTGCTGCTGTTGTCCAACACCCTCGTGCTGTTCGGCCCGCTGATGGTGTTCGCCCTGCTCAAGCTGATCCTGCCGGGGCGCTTTCGCGACTACGCTTCGTGGGCGGTGATGTGGATCGCCGAAACCTGGGCGGAAATCGACAAGCTGATCTTCCGCCTGTGCATCCCCACGCAATGGGACATTCGCGGCGGCGAAGACTTGCGCAGCGACACTTCCTACCTGGTGATCAGCAACCATCAATCCTGGGTCGATATCCCGGCGCTGATCCAGACCCTCAACCGGCGCACGCCATTCTTCAAGTTCTTCCTCAAGAAAGAGCTGATCTGGGTGCCGTTCCTGGGCCTGGCCTGGTGGGCGCTGGACTACCCGTTCATGAAGCGCTACACCAAGGCGTTCCTCGCGAAGAACCCCGAGTTGGCCGGCAAGGATCTGGAAATCACCAAAGCCGCGTGCGAGCTGTTCAAGCGCCAGCCGGTGACGGTGGTGAATTATCTGGAAGGCACCCGTTACACCGCCGCCAAAAGCACTCAGCAGCAGTCACCGTTCAGCCATCTGCTCAAGCCCAAGGCCGGCGGCGTGGCGTTCGTACTGGCGGCGATGGGCGAACAGCTGGACGCGATTCTCGACGTGACCGTGGTTTATCCACAGCAGAAGATTCCGGGGTTCTGGGACCTGATCAGCGGCAACGTGCCGCGCGTGATCGTCGACATCCAGACCCGCGAGCTGGATCCGGCCCTGTGGCAGGGCGATTACGAAAACGATCCGGCGTTTCGCGAGAAGGTCCAGAACTGGGTCAACCAGCTCTGGACCCTCAAGGATCAGCGCATCGCCGAACTCAAGGGCGAGCGCCGCTGAGTCAACCGTTGGTGCCGGTGCCCCAGATGCTGCCCAGACTTTGCAGCAACGAGCCGCCGACACCCTGCTGACCGAGGTATTGCAGCAGGATCGGGGCAAACTGGCCGACCATCCCGCTGTCCATGCCCAGCGCACCGAAGGCGTTGTTCAGGTCATTGGTGTCCTTGACGTTGCCCAGCGCATTTTCCAGCCCGGCGGACTTGCCCGACGAGCCGAGCAAACCGCTCAGCGCCGCCAGATTGCCAGCGCCGCCCGACAGCTTGTCGATGCCCGGCACTTCCTTGGCCAGCTCGGAATAGTCCGTGTTGCTCAGCTGGTTCTTCGCCAGTCCCAACATCGCACTGGTGCCGCCGACCGCTTGCTGCGGCGTGACGTTCAGCGCGCTCAAGGCACTCAACAGACCGGCGGTTTCCGAGGTCGGTGCCGCGGCGGCGGCCTTGTCCCCGCCCTGCATCCCCGATACCGCACCGGCCACGTCATTCAAACTGAAACCGGCAAACACCGGCCCTGCCGCCAGGGTCAGGAGCGATGCCAGGGCAAAACCGCGTGAAATCTTCATTCAGACATCCTCTTGTGGCGTGAAGGCCGCCCGCTGACGGGCGATCAAACTGCGACTTTGACCCGACAGCCGCACTCATGTTCCGAAGCGCTCGCCCAAATATCAATTGCGCGATAAAAAAAATCTGGCTTATTCAGAAATCAAATAAAAAACTGTCATTTATTACAGTTATCGGCAATTTCCGAGTAAGGCAACATCATTATTCCAACCACGCACGGGAGTGTGATCATGTTCAAGACCATCGGCATGGCTATTATCGTTTTCGGAGCATTTACGAGTAATGCTTTCGCATCAGACGTAAGCATTTGCCCAAAAGTGAGCGAGATCAAATCTTCGCCCTATACAAGTTCGGATCCCAATATCCCAGCCCCTTTCAATGAGGGCTACAAATACACAGCGACCGCAAATGGGAAGACTTGGGAAGGTGTAACTATGGCCACCAACGATGACTATTTAGCTTCCAAGTACAAGCTGAAGGCTGAAAGCTACGACGGATCGATCTGCAGTTATGGTGGAGAAACAGTTGTAGAGAATGGTGAAACCGCCGTGCCCTACTTGAAACTCAAAGCAAGCTGAAGTCCTGTGAAAATATGCATCAAAACAACTGAAAAGGGCGACATCACTGTCGCCCTTTTCAGTTGATCACAGCCTTACGCCGCACTGAACAACTTGTGCGGATCAATCACAAACTTCTTCGGCACGCCGGCATCGAACTCGCCGTAACCTTCCGGCGCCTGGTCGAGGCTGATGACCTGCACGCCCACCACTTCGGCGATGTTGATGCGGTCCCACATGATCGCCTGCATCAGCTGACGGTTGTACTTCATCACCGGGGTCTGACCGGTGTGGAAGCTGTGGGATTTGGCCCAGCCGAGGCCGAAGCGGATGCTCAGGCTGCCCATTTTCGCGGCGGCATCGACAGCACCCGGATCTTCAGTCACGTACAGGCCCGGAATACCGATCTTGCCGGCGACGCGCACCACGCCCATCAGCGAGTTGAGGACGGTGGCCGGGGCTTCGGATTTGACGCCGTCGTGACCATGACCACGGGCTTCGAAGCCCACGCAGTCCACTGCACAATCCACTTCAGGCTCGCCCAGCAGCGCGGCGATCTGTTCGTGCAGCGGGGTGTCTTTCGACAGGTCGACGATTTCGAAACCCTGGGCCTTGGCGTGGGCCAGGCGGATGGTGTTGACGTCGCCGACGATCACCACCGCGGCGCCGAGCAAACGGGCGGAGGCGGCAGCGGCCAGACCGACCGGGCCAGCGCCGGCAATGTAAACGGTGCTGCCCGGACCAACGCCAGCGGTAACGGCGCCGTGGTAACCGGTCGGCAGAATGTCGGAGAGGCAGGTCAGGTCACGGATTTTCTCCATGGCCTTGTCGCGGTCCGGCAGTTTCAGCAGGTTGAAGTCGGCGTACGGCACCAGCACGTACTCGGCCTGGCCGCCGGTCCAGTCGCCCATGTCGACGTAACCGTAGGCACCACCGGCACGGGCCGGGTTGACGGTCAGGCAGACGCCGGTGTGTTGCTCCTTGCAGGAACGGCAGCGCCCGCAAGCCACGTTGAACGGAACGGACACCAGATCGCCGATTTTCAGGCTTTCGACGTCGCTGCCCTTCTCGATCACTTCACCGGTGATCTCGTGTCCCAGCACCAGACCGACCTGAGCGGTGGTACGGCCGCGCACCATGTGCTGGTCGGAGCCGCAAATGTTGGTTGAAACCACACGCAGGATGACACCGTGCTCGATCTTCCTGCCGCGCGGATCCTGCATTTTCGGATAGTCGATTTTCTGTACTTCGACCTTGCCAGCGCCGAGATACACCACACCACGATTGCCAGACATGCTTTCACCTCGCTGTTGTTTTTATGGAACCGCGCCGCCCAGGCAGGCAGCGCGTTAAGTGCTCGGGTACAGATGCTGATGCTTGTGTTGCCTGTTATGGCCTCATCGCTGGCAAGCCAGCTCCCACAGGGGTTCTGGTTGGATTCAAATTTTGTGAACGACACAAAACCCTGTGGGAGCGGGCTTGCTCGCGAAAGCGATCTAAAGAACGACGGTTCTGTTGGCGTTCAAGAAAACCCTTCTTTCGATGTGATACCCGACAGCCCGGGCCAGGGTCAGGCCTTCGATGTCGCGGCCCTTGGCGATCAGGTCCTCGGGGTAGTGACTGTGATCCACCGCCTCGACGCCCTGGGCGATGATCGGCCCCTCGTCCAGGTCGTTGTTGATGTAGTGCGCGGTGGCGCCGACCAGTTTCACGCCCTTGTTGTAGGCCTGGTGATACGGCTTTGCGCCCTTGAAGCCCGGCAGCAGCGAGTGGTGAATGTTGATCGCCTTGCCATCGAGCTTGCGGCACAGCTCCGGCGACAGCACCTGCATGTAGCGGGCGAGGATCACCAGTTCAGCGCCGGCCTCTTCGATCACCTGCCACACCTGCCGCTCCTGGGCCGGTTTGTCGTTGGGGTCGAGGGGGAAATGGTAGTAGGGAATCTGGTGCCAGTCGGCCAGCGGCTTGAGGTCCGGATGGTTGGACACCACCGCCGCCACGTCCATCGACAACTGGCCGATGCGCTGGCGATAGAGCAAGTCGTTGAGGCAGTGATCGGCCTTGGAGACCATGATCACCACTTTTGGCCGGTAGTTCGGCGCGGTCAGCTCGAAGATCATGCCGAACGCCTGACCGCGTTCGGCGAGGCCGGCGCGGAAGGACTGCTCGTCAAAACCGTCGGGCTGACGGAACTCCACCCGAATGAAGAACCGGCCCGAGAGCCGGTCATCGAACGAGTGATGCTCGGTCACGTAGCAACCTTGCTCGAACAGAAAACGCGTCACCGCGTCCACGGTGCCGAGAACGCTGGGGCAGTCGGCGGTCAGAATCCATGTATCCGGGGCGCGGCTCATCGTTTTCTCCTGATCAGGCCTGAACGCTAAGGCCGTATTCGGCGGACGCATCCTGCAACCACAACCACCAGTAATCCGAGAAGCTGCGGCGAATCAGCAGCTCCCAGGTGTCTTCGGCGGTGTGGCGGATCATCAACTGCGACTTGGCGAACACCGTGCCGACCGCCTTGCCGACCGGGAAGTTGTTCGGGTGCACGTCGTAGCTGGTGGATTTCATCAGCACCTGACGCACGTTCGGGCCGCTCAGTTCGAGCAACTGCTGGCCGCCGCTGACGTTGACGATTGCGATGTGCAGATCGCCCAGCGCTTCGCGCAGTTTCTGCTCGGCAGCGAACTCTTCACCGCTCGGCACGATCAGCAGCCACTCGTCCGGGCCCATCCATTGCAGGCTGGTTTCACCTTTGACGATCACGCTCAGGGCACCCGGCAATTCGATGCCCAGCGCCTTGTGCACACCGGCAGCGAATGCGGCATCGTGGCCGTCGCCACGGATGGTCAGATGGCCGAGGAGTTTCTTCTCGCGCACGGTCACGCCGGCGTTCTTGCGGCCCTTGCCGACCAGGCTGGCGAGGTCGGCATGATGCAGCGACGACTCGGCCTTGGCCCCGGTGGTCGGGCGTTGTTGGTAAACGTTGGCTGCGGTCATAAAGCACCTATTCTTTTGTTTGATCGTTCCCACGCTCTGCGTGGGAATGCCGCCATGGACGCTCTGCGTCCGCTCTTGGGACGCGGAGCGTCCCGGGATGCATTCCCACGCAAAGCGTGGGAACGATCAGTGTCAAATGTTCTGGCGATCGCCTTTCGGATCGAAGAACACCGAAGAAACGATTTCCGCCTCGATCACGCTGCCATCCGCCAGCGGTGCGAACACCCGCTCGCCCATGCGCTTGAGACCGCCCTTCACCACACCCATGGCAAACGAATAGCCGAGGGAGTTGTGCGCATAGCTGGAGGTCACGTGGCCGACCATGGTCATCGGGATCGACTGCTTGGTGTTGAACACCAGCTGTGCACCTTCCGGCAGCCAGACGTTCGGATCGATCGGCTTCAGGCCCACCAGTTGTTTACGCTGGTCACGCACGCAGTCTTCACGGTTCATGCCGCGCTGGCCGATCCACGAGAACGGCTTGGTGCGACCGACGCACCAGCCCATGTTCAGGTCGTCCGGGGTCATCGAGCCGTCGGTGTCCTGGCCGACGATGATGAAGCCCTTCTCCGCCCTCAAGACGTGCATGGTTTCAGTGCCGTACGGGGTCAGGTTGTACTGCTTGCCCGCCTCGACGATTTTTTCCAGCACGCCCATCGCGTAGTCGGCCTGGACGTTGACTTCGTACGACAGCTCACCGGTGAACGAGATGCGGAACACCCGCGCCGGCACACCGCCGACCAGACCTTCTTTCCAGGTCATGAACGGAAACGCTTCATTGGCCAGGTCGATGTCGGTCACGGCGCTGAGCAGCTTGCGGCTGTTCGGGCCGGACAGGGTCATGGTCGCCCAGTGGTCGGTGACAGAGGTGAAGTACACCTTCAGGTCCGGCCATTCGGTCTGGTGGTACAGCTCCAGCCACTGCAGTACGCGAGCCGCGCCGCCGGTGGTGGTGGTCATGACGAAATGGTTGTCGGCCAGACACGCCGTCACACCGTCGTCGAAGACCATGCCGTCTTCCTTGCACATCAGGCCGTAACGGGCCTTGCCCACGTCGAGCTTGGTCCAGGCGTTGGTGTACACGCGGTTGAGGAACTCGCGGGCGTCCGGGCCCTGGATGTCGATCTTGCCCAGGGTCGAAGCGTCCAGCAGACCGACGCTGTCGCGCACGGCCTTGCATTCGCGTTTGACGGCGGCATGCATGTCTTCGCCGTTTTTCGGGAAGTACCACGGACGTTTCCACTGACCGACGTCTTCGAACTCGGCGCCGTTTTTCAGGTGCCATTGATGCAGTGCGGTGTAACGTACAGGTTCGAAGATGTGCCCGCAGTGACGGCCGGCTACCGCGCCAAACGTCACCGGCGTGTAGTTCGGACGGAACATCGTGGTGCCCATCTGCGGGATGGTCACGTTCAGCGAACGGGCGGCAATCGCCAGACCGTTGACGTTGCCGAGCTTGCCCTGATCGGTGCCGAAGCCCAGCGCGGTGTAGCGTTTGACGTGTTCGACCGACTCGAAACCTTCGCGGGTCGCCAGTTCGATGGCGGCGGCGGTGACGTCGTTCTGCAGGTCGACGAACTGCTTCGGCGCCCGGGAAGTGCCTTTCTCGTGCGGTACCTGGAACAGCGCCAGGGTTGGTTCTTCGAGACGGCTCAGGGCTTTCGGCAACACGGCTTCAACGGTCTGGAAACCGGCTTCGGACGCAGCGCGCACACCGCCTTCAAAACCGTCAGCCAGGGAGTCGCCGAGACCGTAGACGCCGTTGATGCCACCGACGCACACGCGTTTCTGCGGTGCTTCGCCCGGTACGAAACCGAGGATATCTTCGCGCCAGATCGGCTTGCCGCCGAGGTGCGACGCCAGGTGAACCACCGGGCTGTAACCGCCGGAGCTGGCGATCAGGTCGCAGTCGAGCCATTCGCCGGGGCTGGTGACCTTGTGGCCTTTGACATCGATCGCCGCCACGCGGGCAGCGGTGACGTGCTTGCTGCCACGGGCCTCGATCACGGCGCTGCCGGTGAGGATGCGAATGCCTTTGGCGCGCGCCTCTTCAACCAGTGCGCCACGCGGATTGCTGCGGGCGTCGGCGATGGCGACGACTTGCAGGCTGGCGTCGAGCCAGTCCAGCGCCACGCGGTAGGCGTGATCGTTGTTGGTCGACAGCACCAGTTTCTTGCCCGGTGCCACGCCGTAACGGCGCACGTAAGTCGACACCGCACCAGCCAGCATGTTGCCCGGCACGTCGTTGTTGCCGTAGACCAGCGGACGCTCGTGAGCGCCGGTCGCCAGCACCACGCGCTTGGCGCGGACGCGGTGAATGCGCTGACGCACCTGGCCGATCGGCGCGCGGTCACCGAGGTGATCGGTGAGGCGTTCGTGAATGGTCAGGAAGTTGTGGTCGTGGTAGCCGTTGACCGTGGCGCGCGGCAACAGCAGCACGTCCGGAGTGCTCTTCAATTCAGCGATGACGCCGGCCACCCATTCCATCGCAGGCTTGCCGTCGAGGCTTTCGCGGGAATCGAGCAGGCTGCCGCCGAACTCTTCCTGTTCATCGGCGATGATCACCCGGGCACCGCTGCGGGCAGCAGCCAGTGCTGCGGCCAGACCGGCTGGGCCGGCGCCGACGATCAACACGTCGCAGTGCTGGTTCATGTAGTCGTAGGTGTCCGGATCGACTTCGGTCGGCGAACGACCAAGACCGGCGGCCTTGCGAATGTACTTCTCGTAAGTCATCCAGAACGATTGCGGGTACATGAAGGTTTTGTAGTAGAAACCCGGCGGCATCAGCTTGCCGCCGACCTTGCCGAGAATCCCCATCATGTCGTTGTTGACGCTCGGCCAGCCGTTGGTGCTGGTGGCGACCAGGCCCTGGTACAACGCCTGTTGCGTGGCGCGCACGTTAGGGATCAGGGTCGCTTCGGTCGCACCGATCTGCAACACCGCGTTCGGCTCTTCGGCGCCGGCGGCGAATATGCCGCGCGGACGCGAATACTTGAAGCTGCGGCCAATGATGTCGACGCCGTTGGCCAGCAGGGCTGCGGCCAGCGAGTCGCCTTCAAAACCTTTGTAGGTCTGGCCGTTGAAGGTGAAGCTCAGCACTTTGTTGCGGTCGATCCGTCCACCGTTGGACAGGCGATTGGTCTGGCTCATACCTTCTCTCCCAGCGCCGTCGTGGCTGTTTTCGCAGTGTCAGCCTTGTCGGTGAATTGCGGCTTGGTGCCGATCTTGTAGGTTTCGAGAATCTCGTAGGTCACGGTGTCGCGGGTGACGTTGAAGTACTGGCGGCAACCGGCGACGTGATCCCACAACTCGTGGTGCAGACCGCGAGGGTTGTCGCGGAAGAACATGTAGTCGCCCCACTCCTCGTCGGTGCAGCTGTTCGGATCCAGCGGACGCGGAATGTGCGCCTGACCGGATGCGTGGAATTCCTCTTCGGAGCGCAGTTCGCCGCAGTGAGGACAGAAGATATGCAACATGGGGATTTCTCCTGTTAGTGGGCGACAGCCGCAGCGCCGTGTTCATCGATCAACGCACCGTTGTGGAAACGGTCGATGGAGAAAGGTGCGGCCAGCGGGTGCATTTCACCCTTGGCCAGACTCGCGGCAAACACGTTGCCCGAGCCAGGTGTGGCCTTGAAGCCACCGGTGCCCCAACCGCAGTTGAAGAACATGTTCGGGACCGGGGTTTTCGAAATGATCGGGCACGCATCCGGCGTGGTGTCGACGATGCCGCCCCACTGACGGTTCATGCGCACTCGCGACAGCACCGGGAACATCTCGACGATGGCCTGAATGGTGTGCTCGATCACCGGGTACGAACCGCGCTGGCCGTAGCCGTTGTAGCCGTCGATACCGGCGCCGATCACCAGGTCGCCCTTGTCGGACTGGCTGATGTAGCCGTGCACGGCGTTGGACATGATCACGCTGTCGATAATCGGTTTGATCGGCTCGGACACCAGCGCTTGCAGCGGGTGGGATTCGATCGGCAGACGGAAACCGGCCAGCTTGGCCATGTGCCCGGAGTTACCGGCGGTGACCACACCGACGCGTTTGGCGCCGATGAAGCCCTTGTTGGTTTCAACACCGATGCACACACCGTTTTCCTTGCGGAAACCGATCACTTCGGTCTGCTGGATCAGGTCCACGCCGAGGGCGTCGGCGGCACGGGCAAAGCCCCAGGCCACGGCATCGTGACGGGCCACGCCACCGCGACGCTGAACGGTTGCGCCCATCACCGGGTAGCGGGTGTTTTTCGAGCAGTCGAGGTACGGAATTTCGTCCGCGACCTGCTTGGCGTTGAGCAGTTCGCCGTCCACGCCGTTGAGGCGGTTGGCGCTGACCCGACGCTCGGAATCACGGATGTCCTGCAGGGTGTGGCACAGGTTGTAGACGCCGCGCTGGGAGAACATCACGTTGTAGTTCAGGTCCTGAGACAGGCCTTCCCACAGTTTCATCGCGTGTTCGTACAGGTGCGCCGACTCGTCCCACAGGTAGTTGGAGCGAACGATGGTGGTGTTGCGCGCGGTGTTACCGCCGCCCAGCCAGCCCTTTTCGACCACGGCCACGTTGGTGATGCCGTGTTCTTTGGCCAGATAGTAGGCCGTCGCCAGACCGTGCCCGCCGCCGCCGACGATGACCACGTCGTAGACCTTTTTCGGGGTCGGCGTGCGCCACATGCGCTGCCAGTTTTCGTGGTGGCTGAGGGAGTGTTTGAAGAGGCCGAAGCCCGAATAGCGTTGCATAGTCATGTACTCCAGAACGCTCAGCGATAAACCGGGAAGTCAGCGCACAGGGCCGAAACCTGCTGGGCGACGTTGGCCTCGACATCGGCATCGCCGAGGTTGTCGAGGATGTCGCAGATCCAGCCGGCCAGCGTCACGCACTGGGTCACCTTGAAGCCGCGGGTGGTCACCGCCGGGGTGCCGATGCGCAGGCCGGAGGTCACGAACGGCGACTGCGGGTCGTTCGGTACGGCGTTCTTGTTGACGGTGATGTGAGCGCGACCGAGGGCGGCGTCGGCGTCCTTACCGGTGAGGCCCTGACGGATCAGGCTGACCAGAAACAGGTGATTGTCGGTGCCGCCGGACACTACATCGTAGCCACGTTTGATAAATACGCTCGCCATCGCCTGGGCGTTGTCGATCACTTGTTGCTGATAGGCCTTGAAGCCAGGCTCCAGCGCTTCCTTGAAGCACACGGCCTTGCCGGCGATGACGTGCATCAGCGGGCCGCCCTGGGCGCCGGGGAATACCGCCGCGTTGAGCTTCTTCTCGATTTCTTCGTTGGCCTTGGCCAGGATCAGGCCGCCACGTGGACCGCGCAGGGTCTTGTGCGTCGTGGTGGTGACCACGTCGGCGTAAGGCAGCGGGTTCGGGTACAGACCGGCGGCCACCAGACCGGCGACGTGCGCCATGTCGACGAACAGCAGGGCGCCAACCTTGTCGGCGATCTGACGGAAGCGCGGGAAGTCGAGGGTTTTCGAGTAGGCCGAGAAACCGGCGACGATCATCTTCGGTTTGCACTCGACAGCCAGACGCTCGACTTCGTCGTAATCGATCAGGCCGGTCTTGGTGTCGATGCCGTACTGCACGGCGTTGTACAGCTTGCCCGAGGACGAAACCTTGGCGCCGTGGGTCAGGTGACCACCGTGGGCCAGGCTCATGCCCAGAATGGTGTCGCCCGCTTGCAGCAGCGCGAGGTACACGGCGCTGTTGGCCGAAGAACCGGAGTGCGGCTGGACGTTGGCGTAATCGGCGCCGAACAGTTGCTTGGCGCGTTCGATGGCCAGCGCTTCGACCTTGTCGACGTGCTCGCAGCCACCGTAGTAGCGCTTGCCCGGATAGCCTTCGGCGTATTTGTTGGTCAGGCCGCTGCCTTGCGCTTGCATGACGCGTTTGCTGGTGTAGTTCTCCGACGCGATCAGCTCGATGTGATCTTCCTGACGTTGCTCCTCGGCATTCATCGCCGCCAGCAGTGCATCGTCGTAACCCTGGATCTGGTCTTGCTTGCTGAACATCGCGTCTCTCCCAGCGGCATCTGTGCGCCATTCGTCTCGGTAAGGCACGGCGCTCAGCCAGTGCCCTTTGATGCGATGGTATGGCCGGCGCAGGGAGGTCAAATGCCTACGGACGCCACGCAAAGGTGCGTTTACGACATGGCCCGAAATGCCATTGCCAGACTCGATCTCGAAAACACCGGAAAACCTTGTGGGAGCTGGCTTGCCAGCGATGGCGGCGGCAATCCGACATTGATGGTGGCTGACCCACCGCTATCGCTGGCGAGCCAGCTCCCACAGGGTTATGTGAAGAGTTTGCGGACGGCGAGCAGCAGCAGGAAATGCGCGGGATAGAGGGCATACGCCCAGCGGTGCATCGGAGGTGGCTGAAGATGTCGCCCATGTCGCAACAGGAACATTCCGAGCAGTGGCGCGATCAGGCAGGTCGCAATCCCGAGGATGGCGACCATGTTGCCGAACTGCGCGGATTCGTAGAGCACCCGCCATTGATTCGCGGCCAGACACAGCAGGCCCGGCAACAGGCTGAAATACCAGGGTTTGCGAAACACCAGCAACGTCGCCAGTGGCAGCAGGACGCCGAACAGACCGAACATCAGTCGCTCCGGGAACAACGCGGCCACCAGCAAGGCGCCGACAGCCAGCAATCGCGAAACCAGTGCCTGATCCTGCCAGCCCCGCGCCACCAGCAAACCCAGCGCCAGCGTGGGCATCACGTTCAAGGTGTCGGGCTCGGGAATGTACAAACGGTAGGGAATCTCGCTGAGCAGGCTAAACAGCAGCAACCAGCCCAGATAGCGCCATTCGGTCTTGCGCGTGCCGTCCCGCGCCAGATTCGCCGCCATCGCCAGGCAGAACCACGGGAACGCCAGCCGCCCCGGCACATACAGCCAATCGGCGCTGATCCCGACATATCGCAGGTGATCGAGCAGCATGCTCAGCAGCGCCAGCCACTTGAGCAGATCGAGTGCGCCGTCACGCTGGCTCAGGTGCATAATCGGCTCGCATCCTTGTAAAGTTCTGACAGCGACATCCCGTGTGCTCCCCGGATGATCTTCGGTAAAGTGCGCACCCTCATTGACCAACGGAGCGCCACAAGCGCACCGATCACGGAAGCCGGCCATGACCGACAAGAGCCAACAATTCGCCAGCGACAACTACTCCGGTATCTGCCCTGAAGCCTGGGCTGCCATGGAACAGGCCAACCACGGCCACCAGCGCGCCTATGGCGACGATGAATGGACAGCCCGCGCCTCGGATGATTTCCGCAAGCTGTTCGAGACCGATTGCGAAGTGTTCTTCGCCTTCAACGGCACCGCCGCCAACTCGCTGGCGCTGTCGTCGCTGTGCCAGAGTTACCACAGCGTGATCTGCTCGGAAACCGCCCACGTCGAAACCGACGAATGCGGCGCACCGGAATTTTTCTCCAACGGTTCGAAACTGCTGATCGCCGGCACTGAAAACGGCAAGATCACCCCGGCCTCGATCCGCGAAGTCGCCCTCAAGCGTCAGGACATCCACTACCCGAAACCGCGCGTGGTGACGCTGACCCAGGCCACCGAGGTCGGCAGTGTCTACACCCCGGAAGAAGTCCGCGCCATCAGCGACACCTGCAAGGAACTGGGCCTGAACCTGCACATGGACGGCGCGAGGTTCTCCAACGCCTGCGCATTCCTCGGCTGCTCACCCGCGGACCTGACCTGGAAGGCCGGCGTCGACGTGTTGTGCTTCGGCGGCACGAAAAACGGCATGGCGGTGGGTGAAGCCATCCTGTTCTTCAACCACAAACTGGCCGAAGACTTCGACTACCGCTGCAAACAGGCCGGGCAACTGGCTTCGAAGATGCGCTTCCTGTCGGCGCCGTGGGTCGGCATCCTGGAAAACGACGCCTGGCTCAAATACGCCCGCCACGCCAACCACTGCGCGCAACTGCTGGCTGAACTGGTCAGCGACATCCCGGGCGTGGAACTGATGTTCCCGGTCCAGGCCAACGGCGTGTTCCTGCAACTCTCGGAACCGGCCATCGCCGCCCTGACCGCTCGCGGCTGGCGCTTCTACACCTTCATCGGCAAGGGCGGCGCCCGCTTCATGTGCTCGTGGGACACCGAGGAAGAACGCGTACGCGAACTGGCACGCGACATCCGCGACGTCATGTCGGCCTGATCGCCTCCTCCTTGATCGTTCCCACGCTCCGCGTGGGAATGCCTCCCGGGACGCTCCGCGTTCCTGCCGCACCGCCGATGCAACACCTGCCACCGTCATGACGCGGAGCGTCGAGGGCTGCATTCCCACGCAGAGCGTGGGAACGATCAAACGCCGACTCTATGTTGACTTTTCCCACCTTCACTACAGACGTCTCTGCTAGCGAGATCACTTTATCGACCCCACTCTTCTCGTTCCCACGCTCCGCGTGGGAATGCATCCGGGGACGCTCCGCGTTCCTCTCAACAGCACCGCAAGATTCAAGGATGAATCCCATGGGCCGAAGCCGCTACACCATCACCGAACCCGAAAAGCCTCACTTCCTGACCTGCACGCTGGTGGAGTGGCTGCCACTGTTCGTCCGCCCTTACCTCGTCGACCACCTGCTCAACTGTTGGCGCTATCAACAAACCCACCAGCAACTGAAGCTCTACGGCTACGTGATCCTGGAAAACCACCTGCACTTCGTCGCCCAGGCGCCTGACCTGAGCAAATGCCTGAGCCAGTTCAAATCCTTCACAGCCCGACAGATCATCGATGACCTGCAAAACAGGGGTGCAGAAAGAGCATTGAAGCGCCTTCGCTTCAGCAAACGGGCACACAAGGAAGATCGGGTGTATCAGATGTGGCAGGAAGGTGCTCACGCGGAGATGGTCTACAGCGAAGAAGTCATGCGTCAGAAACTCGATTACATCCACAACAACCCGGTAAAGCGTGGTTATGTGGAGCTGCCGGAGCACTGGCGGTATTCGAGCGCCCGAAACTATGCAGGGCTGGATGGGTTGATCGAGGTTCAGCGCTGGTACTGAAGCCCCTGATATCCCACACGCAGATCGCTTCCTGATCGTTCCCACGCTCTGCGTGGGAATGCCTCCCGGGACGCTCCGCGTTCCTGCCGCACCGCCGATGCAACGCCAGGCACCGTCATGACGCGGAGCGTCAACGGCTGCATTCCCACGCGGAGCGTGGGAACGATCTGAGACCGCGTTACCTTCACTGCTTGGTCTACATTGTCTGTCGAGCCATCGCTCACATAACAATAAGCAGGAGCATCCGCATGTCGCTGAAAGACAAAACCCTGTTCATCACTGGCGCCAGCCGTGGCATCGGGCGCGAGATTGCGCTGCGGGCCGCGCGGGACGGGGCCAATATCGTGATCGCGGCCAAGAGCGCCGAGCCGCACGCCAAGTTGCCCGGCACCATCCACAGCGTCGCCGCTGAAGTCGAAGCGGCCGGCGGCAAGGCCTTGGCGCTGCAACTGGATGTGCGGGATGAGGAGGCGGTGCGACAGGCGCTGGCTCAGGCCAATGAGCATTTCGGTGGGATCGATGCACTGGTGAATAACGCCGGGGCGATCAAGTTGACCGGTGTGCAGCACATCGAGCTCAAGCGTTTCGACCTGATGCACCAGATCAACACCCGCGCGGTTTTGCTGTGCAGCCAGGCGGCCCTGCCCTACCTGAAGAAATCCTCCGGGCACATCCTTAACCTGTCACCGCCGCTGAATCTGGCCAGTAAGTGGTTCGCCCAGTACAGCCCCTACACCGTGACCAAGTACGGCATGAGCATGCTGACGGTCGGGATGAGCGAGGAATTCGCCAACTACGGGATCAGCGTCAATTCGCTGTGGCCGCAGACCATGATCGCCACGGCGGCCATCGAATTTCAGCTGGGCAATCGGGAGTCGTTCAAGCATGCGCGGACACCGCAGATCATGGCGGATGCGGCGCATGTGATTTTGAGTAGCAGCGCACGGCGGATTACCGGGCGGTTGCTGATTGATGAGGAGATTTTGCAGGAGAGCGGCGTGACCGAGTTCGATCATTACCGCTTTGATCCGGGGAGTGATGCGAAGTTGATGACAGACCTGTTTATCGACTGAGCATTTTCAGAAACGACCTACGCCAGGGCCTACATAAACCAAACAGGCCTCGCCATAGACTGCCGACTCCATTTTCGAGGAGCGCAGACTATGGCGAACCCTGCCTACATGACCATCACCGGCAAGACCCAAGGCCTTATTTCAGCCGGATGTTCGACGCCGGAATCGGTCGGCAACAAATACCAGACGGCCCATACCGATGAAATCATGGTGTTCGCCCTGAGCCATGAAATGCGCCGCGACGCCAATCTCGGAAAACCCGTCCACCGGCCGGTCATCATCACCAAAGCGGTCGACAAATCTTCCCCACTGCTGGCTCAGGCGCATTCGACCAGCGAAGAACTGGACTGCACGATCAGCCTCTACCGCACTTCGCCCCAGGGGCAGCAGGAAAAATTCTATTCGATCACCCTCGACGGGGCGGTTCTCGCTGAACTGTCGCAGGATGTACCGCACGTGATTCTGCAAAATGATGCCCAGCCTCAAGAACAACTGGCCATTCGTTACCGCGGCATCAGTTGGGTACACCACATTGCAGGCACCACTGGCTATACCTCGTGGGGCGAAGCGGGTTGAGTTCACGGCAGCATGATCTGTGCGATGTGCAGGACGCCGCCGGCAACCTGCTTGGACAGGCACTGACCATCGGAAACCGTCATCTGGCATTTGGCATTGCACGTGTGCAATTCCATCAACAAGTCGCGTACTTCGCCAAGCAAATTACCGAGGAGGTAGCGGACGGACGCCTGACGCCGCAGCAAGGGATCAATGCGCTTGCGCAGGAACAACGAAACCTGTTGATCCAGTCCCGAGCCCTGCAGCAGAACAGACACGGCACGCTCACCGGCGCGGCCAGGACACCACACTTGTCGATGCTTCCACATGCCGCAGCAACCCCCGATCCGCAACGTTTACTGCGGGCCGTTCGCCAGCAGAATCTGAGAGTGACGCGCCTGAACTCAGCCCCGCTCTCATCTGTGCATCCAGTCAACGACTTGCGATTTTTCCCCCGCGAACACTGGCCCCAGGAATTGCCGGCACCGGAGGAGCCTGGGTTCTACATCGTGCCCAAAAGTCTGTCCGCCGAGAAACTGCAGGCGCAACTGTTTCCGTCGCCCAACCCGAATGTCATCGCCAAATTCAAAAGCCTCAATCAGCTGGACGACGTGGTGAAAGCCGGAACGCTGATTGTCCTGAGCGACCCGGACAATCAGCAATGCACCTATGAAGAATCACTGCTGATGGAAACCGCGCACATCGTCAGCATGGCGCTGGCGCCGTTGACGGTGGAGGAAGCGGACTTTTTTGCCCAGCACTATGAGGTCATCAGACGGACGCTTTCAGATGGGTCGAAAGTTATTGGGGTTGGTACCGCTATGGCCGCTAACCATCTGGATGGCATAAAAGCCGCTTTGAAAGATATTGAGGAATTGCATACCAGCACGATCAAGGCCAATGGCAGCCTGAATTCAAAGGCATTCAAAAAGCGCCGCGCCGGATTACTTCAACGGCTGGACGGACAGCTCACCGGATTGACCAAGAGAGCCATCGGCCTCCCTGATTACCCAAACCTTAAAATCGCTTTAGGTATTGAGCATCCTCACCGGGTGCACCGTTGGAGAAAGGCTGGCGGCATCGGCCAGACGCCCGGGTACTCCACTCACATTCAAGGCGTAGTGAAAGCCTCGCAATACATCAAATACGGTGGCTGGATTGGTACGGCCGTGGGTGGCGGAGCCTCGGCAATGAAGGTTCAAGATGTCTGTACGAACGGCAGTGCCGAGGCATGCAAAAAGGTGAAATACACTGAAGCCGGAAGTTTTCTGGGTGGAGCTGTCGGTTCTGCTGTGGGTGCAAGCGCGGCCTCCACCATTTGCGTAGCAATCGGGGTATCGACCGCAGGTATCGCTGGGGTGCTGTGTGGGGTACTGGTTGCGGGAGCCGGATCTTTTACGATCGGCTCTGTGGGCGAAAAAGGCGGCGAAATCGCCGGTGAATTGATTTACGAGAAAATCCGATGAGTTATGCAACTGCAAGAGAAGCATTCATTATTCTAAACATCATAAATTTCGCCACACTCATAATAATAAACTGCATATCGCTATATATCGCAAAAACAAAAATAGAGCTAATTATCAGCAGCCTTCAGAACAGCTCAATATTAAGCGGCCTCATCATGCTATGGCATGGCGGGATACATGGGCGGATCTACATGATGGGAGAAATTTTTGGTTTCCTGAAACGCCCGGAAGTCTACATTTACCAAGGAAAATTGAGTGCAACCGATATAATAAATTTTCCACCAGATTTTAAACGCACGCTGCTGACACTGTATAAATATCAGCGAATTTCAGGCTTCATGTTTGTATTCTTTGGGCTTCTCGCCGTATTCGAAGTCATTTAAAAACAGCAACTAATGCCTTCTTGTGATTTCCCCTATGGGAGATCACAAGAAGGCCTGCAAACTAACCTCAATACTCGATCCGAACATCCCCCTTCGGCACACTGCAGCAAGAAAGAATGTACCCCTCCGCCTCGTCGTCCTCGGTGATCCCGCCGTTGTGATCCATCTCCACCTCGCCGCCCAGCTTCAGCACCTTGCACGTCCCGCAGATCCCCATGCCGCAGGCTTTCGGGATCATCAGGCCGACCTTGGCAGCCGCCGCATGCACGGTCTCGCCCGGCGCGACACGGATGCTCTTGTCCGAAGAGGTGAACTCCACCAGGTGCAGATCCGCCGCCGGGACTTCCGGTGCTTCCGCTGCCTGCTCGGCCTGTTCCACCGCGTCGGCACGAGCTTCCGGCGGCGTGGCGCCGAAGGATTCCTCGTGATAGCGCTTCATGTCGTAGCCGGCGTTTTCCAGCAGGCGCTTGACCGCGGTCATGTACGGCGTCGGGCCGCAGCAGAAGACTTCGCGCTCGAGGAAGTCCGGCACCATCAGTTCGAGCATCTTGTGGTTGAGGTAGCCGCGATAGCCGGCCCACGGCTCGCCAAGTCCGTGTTTCTCACAGATCAGGTGCAGGCTGAAGTTGTCGATCCGCGACGCCATGTGTTCCAGCTCGCGGTGGTAAATGATGTCTTTCGGCGAGCGGGCACTGTGGATGAACGTCATGTCGACGTTGCCGTTGGTGTCGTAGAACCAGCGCGCCATGGACATCACTGGTGTGATGCCGACACCACCGCTCAGGTACAGCACTTTCGGGCTCGGGAAATCGATGGCGTTGAACAGCCCGACCGGGCCGTGTACCGCCAGTTCCTGGCCTTCATGCAGGGTGTCGTGCAGCCAGTTGGACACCTTGCCCCCCGGCACCCGCTTGATGGTCACCGAAAAGCTGTACGGCACCGACGGCGAGCTGGAGATGGTGTACGAACGCATGATCGGCTGGCCTTCGATTTCCAGCTCCAGAGTCACGAACTGTCCGGGCTTGAAGAAGAACAGGATCGGCTGGTCGGCCATGAAACAGAAGGTGCGCACATCCCAGGTTTCCTGGATGACTTTGACGCAACGGACGATGTGTCGGCCATTGGCCCAGGTCTGGGTGGTGACCGGATTCAGGAAGCTGTTCGACATGCTGTTCTCCACGGCCGACTGTCGGCCTTCATGTGGCGATTCTGCGTATAGCGCAGACGGCCCGTTTACCTATCCGCGACATTCACATACTTATCGCGACCAGCCCCCAACCACCGGGGGTTGCGCGTCGGGAACAGATTGCACCATGTCGCCCATGGATAAGGTTCCGGGCAGCGCCGGCCCCACACTCGCCCCCAACACAAACAGATTCTTTACACCTTGCGCTGCAACCCTGATCAGCCACTTTCGCGGCCACGCAGATGGCCTTGAGGAATTCATCGATGGACACCGCAAAAATCAGCCTGGGCGACCCGCTGGAACCCGCACGCAAGGCCACCGCACAAATGCTCCAGGAGCGCGAGCGCACCTATTCGCTGCCGCAACCGTTCTACAGTGACGAGCGCCTGTTCGATATCGACATGCAGGAGATCTTCCAGAAGGAGTGGTTGATCGCCGGCATGACCTGCGAGATTCCGGCAAAGGGCAACTACATCACCCTGCAGATCGGCAAGAACCCGATCATCGTCATTCGTGGCGCCGAGGGCGTTGTGCACGCGTTCCACAACGTCTGCCGCCACCGTGGCTCGCGCCTGTGCACCAGCGACAAGGGCAAGGTCGCCAAACTGGTCTGCCACTACCACCAGTGGACGTATGAGCTGGACGGTCGCCTGCTGTTCGCCGGCACCGAAATGGGCGCCGACTTCGACATGAAGCAGTACGGTCTCAAACCGGTGAACGTGAAGACCGCCGGCGGTTACATCTTCATCAGCCTGGCGGAGAACCCGCCGGCCATCGATGACTTCCTGTCGACGCTGAACCACTACATGGAACCGTACGACATGGAAAACACCAAGGTGGCGGTGCAAACCACCTTGATGGAAAAGGCCAACTGGAAACTGGTGCTGGAAAACAACCGCGAGTGCTACCACTGCAGCGGTTCTCACCCGGAACTGTTGAAAACCCTGCTGGAATGGGACGACGTCACCGACCCGCGTGCCGATCAGGCGTTCAAGGATCACGTCGCCGCCTCCGCTGCCGCGTGGGAAGCCGAAAAGATCCCTTACGCCCACGCCAGTTTCGGCCTGCGCAACCGCATCGTGCGCATGCCGCTGCTCAAGGGCACCGTGTCGATGACCATGGACGGCAAACAGGGCTGCGCCAAGCTGATGGGCCGGATCAAGAACCCGGACCTGGGCTCGATGCGCATCCTGCACCTGCCGCACTCGTGGAACCACTGCATGGGCGACCACATCATCGTGTTCACCGTGTGGCCGATCAGCGCCCAGGAAACCATGGTCACCACCAAATGGCTGGTGCACAAGGATGCGGTCGAAGGCGTGGACTACGACGTCGAACGCATGCGCCAGGTGTGGGACGCGACCAACGATCAGGACCGTCGCCTGGCCGAAGAGAACCAGCGCGGGATCAACTCCACCGCCTACCAGCCGGGCCCGTACTCCAAGACCTATGAGTTCGGCGTGGTCAACTTCGTGGACTGGTACAGCGAGCGGATGCTGAGCAACCTCGGCGCCGAGCCTGCGCCGTACCTCAAAGGCGTGCCTGTCCAAGGCTGATTGCATCTGACCGATCGTTCCCACGCTCTGCGTGGGAATGCAGCCGGGGACGCTCTGCGTCCCAAAAGCGGACGCAGAGCGTCCATTGAGGCATTCCCACGCGGAGCGTGGGAACGATCATGGCGTCCTTATAGCAACCGCATCATTGCGATGACCACCTTACCGAGCCATCCTCCCCGATAAACTCCTCGAAAATCTCCTCCCCCACCAACCTAATCTTCGCGTACCCGTTCAACACCCGCAGCGGATAGTCCGGATCGTTCGCATCCTGCGTCTCCGAAAACAACACCCGCGAATGCCCGTTCAGCTCGCTGGTGGTGCCATAGGGAATCGCTCCGTGCCCGGCGCAGCGCGCATGCAGTCCACCCTGCGGCGCATAGACAATGCCGTTGTGCAAATGGCCCCAATACCAATAATCCGGCTCACGCCCCAGCGCATCGCACACCGGTTGATACAGCGCAGTCTTGTGGTGCCCGGTGATGTCGAAGCCCTGATGGTGGCTGAGCACCATGAGTTTCTTGCGTTTCGGCAGGCCCTTCATCCATTCGATCTGCGGCTTGTTCAACGTGCCGTCCATGTACAGGTTCATGACGTCCGAGGCGTACGCCGTGTCCAGCCCGACAATCAGCCAGTCATCGTTGATCAGGGCGAAGTAGCTGGTGCCCTGCTGCCCCGGAAAACGCGCCGCCAGTTCCTTGAAGTAACCGTGGGCGCCGCTGTACATCTCGTGGTTGGAATTGAGGGTGAACGAGCCGTGGGTGCCCATCGGCCAGCCGGCCATGTCGGTGTCTTCCTGGGAGTGAGTGCCGGCGTAATAGACATCCCCCAGGTGAATGGTGAAATCGGCATTGGCCAGTTGCATCTGGTTGGCCACCGACACCGCTGGCGCATGGCTGTTGAACGGCCCGGTGCCCCAGTCGCCGGCAATTGCCAGCGTCACTTCGCGCTCCATGGTCACCAGCGCCGGATCGGTGCCGAAAGTCGCGTGATGGCGCAGGTTCTCGATCCACTTCAGCAGCGCCTCGCTCCACAACAGATCCAGCAGCTCCCATTTGCGGCAGCCCAGCAGCGTGCCGTCCTTGAGCACCTTGGTCTGCAATTGATCGGGCGATTGCGGCAACGGCGTCGCGTTGCCGATGCGCAGGATCGACAAGCCGTGGGACAGTTCCCACGGCACCGCCGGCTCGTCGTCCGGCAGCTCGCCGTGCTTGAGCACGTATTGCGCCTGATCATGACCGCGCTGGAGCAATTTGATGATGGCTTGAAACTCCTGCGGCTCCAGCTCGCTGATGAGCTTCATCCAGGCCATTTCGATGCGCGTGAACAAACCGTGCAGGCGCAGCTTGACCTTGTCGTATTCGTGTTTCAGATGCCCGACCGCTGACATGGCGAAATCCTCTATCCGTAAGGGTTCACAGGGTTTTCATGAATTCGATCAGTGCACGCTTGTCGTCGTCCGACAGCGTCGTGCCGTACAGGTGACCGCTGTTGTGGTTGCCTTCCAGGCGCGTGTCGTAGGTGAAGTCCGCCGAGGCCTTGGCCTGGGCGCCGCTGGTCACGAAGCCGACGTTGACCGGGTCGTAGACATCGGAGCCGGTGATGAACACCTGCGGACGTTTTTCCGGCGGTTGCAGCAAGTCCCACAGGGTCGGTACCGAACCGTTGTGCAGGTAAGGTGCGCGCAGCCAGATGCCGTCGGTGGGCGTGTTGCTGTAGCTCTGGGTCTTGCGGTAGGCGCCGAAATCGAACGGCGGTTTCTTGAAGGTGTGGAACGCCGCCACCAGCCCGGTGGTGAACGAGTTCAGCCGATGCGGATCGGTGCCGAGCTGGTCGATGTTGGTGGTCACCTGCCCGGTGTCGGTACGCCCGAAATCATGACAACTGGCGCAATTGGTTTCCCAGATCGGTTTGCCCTGGGCGACTTTGGCCTGATCCAGTGCCCATGGCCACGCCGGCGCCTTGTGCCCGAGCAGCCAGTTGGTCACCCGGTTGAAACTCGGCGGCAGCACCGATTCCGGCGTCGCGCCTACGGCCATCGCAGCGGCATAGTTGCGCTCGTGAATCTTGTTGTTATTGCCGTCCCAGTGCAGGTACATCGATTCCCGGGGTTTCTGGTTCCACACCTGTGGCAGGTCGACGGTGCCGATGGTCGAGTCATCCGGGAAGCCGAACACCACCATTTTCGTCGGGTTGAAGGTGTCGGTACGGCCCGGTCCCTGTTGCGGGCGCAGCTTCTGCCAGGCGTAGGCCTGCTTCTGTTTGAGCAGCGCGGTCTTGGCCATCGGGATGATCAGGTAGCGGTTGTAGAGCTTCTCGAAAAAGCCCAGCTGGAATTTGCTGTTGATCGCCGCCATCACCGCGTCGGTGGTGAATTTCGGATCGCTGGCGCAATCGTAGGCGAACCACTGGAAGGCCTGCAGTTGCAGGGTGTTGGCCGGTGCACTCGGCACGTTGACTGCAACGTCGCTGGCATTCGCCCGGTAGGAGCCGGTGTGGCACAGCGCGCAGTTCGGCTCGACGGTCGGGTATCCGATCTGCCGCTTGGCCATGCCGATCGGCAGGTCCTTGCCGTTCTCGAACAGGAAACCGAAGACTTCCCAGCCACCGGGTTTCGGCAGTTTTTCCGGGCACATCTGCGGCAGCACGGAGAACAGGTAATACGGAATCCGCGCCTCGATACCCAGGCCAATCGCGGCGTATTTGTAGTGATCTTCGTCGGAGGCGTAATCCTGCTCCGGCACCACGCGCAGCATCTGATACCAGGTCTGGTAACCGATGAACGCCAGCAAAGCCACCACGACCAGCGTGCCGACCTTGAACGCGTGACTCTGCCACTGCCGCGCCCACGCCGCCCGCCACTCGCGCCAGCCGTCACACAGCAGGGCCAGTGGTCGGTTTTCAGGGGTGGTGCCGAGGTACAGCAGGATGCCGAGGATCAGGAAAAAGCTCAGGTCGCCCATCAGCATCGGCACGAACACCGAACCCTGACTACTGGTGTTGATCAGGTAAATCCAGAACGCCACGGCGATCAGCCGCGTCAGCACGCACAGCCAGGAATGCACCACGTAGCGTGGCGCATTGAAGCCCGACGGCATGTAGAACACGCTGATGCCCACCAGCAGCATCCCGGCGTTTTCCAGCCACGGGTCGGAGAGCTGCGGCGGCAGGCCGACCACCGATGTCAGCAACCCCGGCGCGAACAGCGCCGGGATCGCGAACACCATGTTCATCGCAATGCCGAGCCAGATGAAGCGTTGAAACCAGCGGATGTAGCTGTCCATATCAGTTCCCCAGATCGTTCCCCCGTCGAAGCGTCGAACCGTCCGCGGGGGAATGCATCTCGTGACGCTCCGCGTCACAAAAACGGACGCAGAGCGTCCATGGCGGCGTTCCCACGCAGAGCGTGGGAACGATCGACACGATCGGGGGCTATCCGAGGGCTGTTTTCTCCAGGTGTTCAAGGATGATCGGATACACATCGACCACCGCGTTCTTGCCGAACATGCAATCGATGTGGCCGTAACCCGGCACCACATGCCGGCTGTAGCGTTCCGGCCCGTGCTTCTCGCAAACCCGCTGATAGGTCTTGAGCGTGCTTTCCGGCAGATAACACTGGTTGTCGGCACCGCTGATGAAGCAGATCGGCATGGTCAGCCGATCAAAGTGCGGCATGTACACATCGCGCCCTTTGAAATCCACCAGATGCCCTTTGCGCACGATCAGCGCCAGGTGCTCGAAGGTCTCTATGTTCGACTCGCCGAACAGTTCGTGCAGGTTGTCATGCAGCGTTTCATTGAGGGTGTCGTGGCGATACAGCGAGGCGTACATGAAGGTGATGCGGTGGCACACCGGGTTGGTGCAATAGCCCTGGGCTTCGATCCGCGCGTAGCCGTTGAGCGCCTTGTCGTAGAGCCGGTTGAACCAGTTCTCCTTGCTGTCGGCGTAAGCGGTCATCGATTTGATGCCGATCGCATCGAGCATCCCCGGCAGGTGCAGCCCGGCCTTCAACCCCGTTGCGGTCGCGACCACCGTGTCGGCGGCAATCTGCGAGCAGACCACCGAACGCACGCCCTGCAAACCAGCGAGCAGCGACATGAAGAACGTGGTCGCGCCGTAGCAATGCACCACGCACTGCACGTCTTTGGCTTTGGTTTCCTGCTGGATCTGTGCTATGGCGGCCTTGAAGTCGTACTGGGCGATCTGGTCGCCGTTCCATTCCTTCTTGCTTGCCGGCAGCAGGATGCTCACCCGGAAATCCAGCAGCCACACGTCGTAGTCGTGCTTGCACAGAAACTCCAGCAGGT
Organism: Pseudomonas glycinae; assembly: GCF_001594225.2. Taxonomy (GTDB): domain Bacteria; phylum Pseudomonadota; class Gammaproteobacteria; order Pseudomonadales; family Pseudomonadaceae; genus Aquipseudomonas; species Aquipseudomonas glycinae. Next base: position 2,915,705 of record NZ_CP014205.2, on the reverse strand, counting down.
TGGTCTGGATCGTGTCGGTCGAGAAGATATTCGAGCCCACACCCAGACCATGCACCAGCATTACCGGGCCTTTGCTGCCGGCCTGATAACGGGTCAGGCGCAACTGCACGCCATCTTCGGTGGAAAAGAAATGCACGGCCGGCGCCGGCGCATCCAGCGGCCGTTTCAGCCGTGGCGGCGCGTCGGGGTTGAAGTATTTGTCACCGGCAAACACCCCGCCATAACTCTCCCAGAGAATTCCGGCGAAGAACTTGCCGAACCGCGCCAGCCCTTCGATCCGCTCACGCTCGTTGCGCGCGTTGAGGACTTTCATGGTGGTCATCTGCTTGGCGAAGTCGGTCGGTTTGATGTGCATCACTCCGGAGCCGATCACCTCGCCGGTCTTGTCCGGCCCACGATACAGCGTGACGTAGAGGGTGCTGGTGTCGTGCCAGATATTCAGCACGCCGTTGTCTTCCGGCACGGTCTTGAAGGCGCTGAAGAAATAGTCGTTGCCGTCTTCGGCGGTCAGTTTCATGTCGTACTTCATGTGACGCGTATCGACCTGCTGCTCGAATTGCTCGAACAGGTTGAACACGCCGTTGCTGGCGGTCAGCGGTTCCGGCGACAGCGCCGGAGCGATCACCGTGCCGACGATGGTCGCGGCGTGTTCCGGCTCCTTGATCATCCGGTTGAGGTCGTTGGCGGTGATGGTCAGGGTGAAATCGATTGGCGAGTTGTCCGCCTCGCCACGTTTGGCGGCCGCCTCGTAAACCTTCAGGTCGGTACTTTGCGCGGCGGTGAAGGCGCGGGAGAAGTAGCCTTTCATGGTTTCAGTGAACTGCACGCCAAGGGTCGGCGACGCGGTCTGCTTGCGCGGCGCCGACGGCAGCGTGTAGTCGATCGTCCAGCCACGGTCGGCCGCCAGCAGGCCCATGTTGCGCTCGCTCACGGCGGAGATGGTCAGCAGCGGATTGACTGCCAGTGACGTCGGGATCACCGCGCCGTCGGTCACGTAGAGGTTGGCGTAGACATCGGTGCCGGTCGCACCACTGAACACCTGGCCCTTGTGGTTGACCACGCCTTGCGCGGCGTCTTCGCCCATCACGCAACCGCCCAGCGGATGCACCGAGACGATGCTGTGCTTGAGCAGTTTGGTCCAGATCGGATTCTCGACCCAGATCCCGCCCAGGGCCTTGGTGCTCTGGTACAGCCGTTCGTTGCCGATCTTGAAGTTTTCCTGCTCGCCGACGCCCGGCCAGTCGATGCGCAGTTGATCCTTGCTGTCGAGAACCATGCGTCCCTGACCGCTGTCGTGGCTCATGATCAGGTAGGTCTGCAGGTTGTGCAGCGCCCCGTGATACGGGCCGCGCAGGAAGCTTTCGGCTTCGCGCTCTTTGTACTTCACCTTGCCGCTGAAGCTGTCGTCGGTGGGCTTGCCGATCATCTCGGCGAACCCGGCCATCGCCGGCACCATCGGCCGGCCAAGGGCGCCAGGGATCGAACCTTCCTCGATGACCATACGACTGCTGCGGTCACCCTCGGTGCGCATGTCGATGATCGAGGTGATGCACGGGCCGACCGGTTGCAGCTCCTTGGCCGAATGCGCGCCGAAACCGATGCCGTTGATGGTCTGCTCGCAGTTATGGCCAAAGCCGAGGATGTCGCCGTTGCCGCTCATGTTCTCGCCGAGCTGGCCGGACATCACCAGACCTTTGTCCCGTGAGCGCAGCAAAATCTCGGTGGAACCGAGGGTGCCGGCAGAAACCACGACGATGTCGGCCTTCACGAACAAGGTCGGGGCGTCGAACTTCTCGCGGCCGCTGTCCAGGTATTGGAAATGCACGATCCAGCCGTTGCCGTCGCGCTCCAGATGCCGCACCTGGGCCTGGCAGAAAATCTCTGCGCCGTGGTTAGTGGCGTCCGGCAGATAGTTCATCAGCGTGGTGTTCTTGGCCTTGTTGTTACAGCCCGAGACGCAGTCGCCGCAGTGGTTGCACGGCAGTTGCTCGACGCCGACGTGGTTGAGGTTGTTGGGCAGTTTGTCGAAGGTCACGTTGATCGGCGGCTTGTAGAAGTGCGCGCCTTGCTTGAGGAAGTCTGCGGATTTTTTGTTGGCATCAAGCTTCGGCAGATTCGGCGAGGTGCTCGGGTAGGGATTGGGCTTGAGCATCTCCCGGGCCTTGGCGTAACCCGCCTTGAGCAAACCGTCACGGTCCTCGCGCACGGCCAGTGGCCAGCGCGGATCCTGGAACACATCGACGGTTGGCTCCAGAGAAACGTTGGCATTGATCAGCGACGTACCGCCGAGGCCGCAGCCGACCACCACGTTCTGCTGGGCGTTGACGTGCAGGTCGAACAACCCGGTGCGCGAGCCGAGGTGGCCGTCCGGGTCGTGCACCTGCAACTCTTCGGTCGCGGCGATCATGGTGTTGGGGTATTCGCCGGGCTGGATTTCCCGGCCGCGTTCCAGCAGACAGACCTTTTTACCGGCCCGGGCCAGGCGCGACGCGGCAATGCCGCCGCCATACCCGGAGCCGATGACGATCACGTCGTAGTGTTCCTTGATTTCGCTGATGGGCGTTGCGATCCGTGTCATGAGGGGGTTCCTCTCTCAGGCAGATGGGGCAACTCTGCGGTTGCCTGCAATCAATGGGCGAACGGGCACCTGGCCTCCGGGAAATCCCGACGGCAGTACAACGGTTTGGGCAGGAATCAGGTGCTACAGACGGGCGTGCTGATTGACGCCACGACGCAACGTGCGCTTGCGCGGCGAAGGTGCCGGCAGCGCGCGGAGCGTGCAGGGACTGAGGGGTAAGCGGTGTGGCTGGGTATCCATCACGCGTTCTCCCTGAACCAGATGTGGATAAGTGACAGCTGTCCTTGTGCCATTGCAGTGAAGACAGGCACCGGATCGAAGTCAAGGCGGGCTCTTAGAACTGTATGAAATCTGATCAATTGCGATTTGGACTAAGCCCGCCGGGGGCTGCAGGGTTTGGCGAACAAGTTATCCACACAGACACCCACAGCTAATGGGGACAACTGTGGATGAACTGGAACAATAATCGGGGTTTTGTGAAGAAAATTGGTGACTTATCCAGATGCAGGGTTTCCATTAGCGATTGATCGTTTTTTGATCAATCCTCTACATAGCACGGATTACCTGGCTTGCAGAGGATGGCGAACACCTTATCCACAGAAGCGCCAACAGAGTTCGGGGGTAACTTGGCGAGTGCTGTGGAAAAGCGCTGAGGGCGTTGATAAATCGGGGTTTGTTTGGGGATTGGCGGGTTAAAAGGTTGAATTGGACGTTTTTTGATCAGATCCTTGTAAGCCGCGGTTTATAGGGCTCTTGGCGGATAGCGAACATCTTATCCACAGAAGCGCCAACAGAGATTGGGGGCAAGTCTGGGCGTTGTTCTGGGGGAAAACCTCAGAAAAAACCGCGAGTTAGACTGGTTGTTTTTTGACCTGAGGGCTGGAGAGCTTGATTGCCGTGGGGTACAGGGAGGGGCGAACACGTTATCCACAGATCCGCCAACAGGGATTGTGGGTAAAGCACCCTCTCCCGAAGGGAGAGGGTCAGCAAAGGTTTCAGCGGACAACACCTTCTTCGATCAGCAGTTTGAGAATGGCTTCAGCACCGGCCTGCGCCGTCACGCCTTTCAGGACTTGCCCACCACCGCCGCTAGCCTTGGCCGTCGCCGCCTTCATCCGGTCCGCCCCGCTCTTGGCCTTGATCACCTTCAATCGTTTCGGCCGTGGCTTGGCCGGTTGCAGAGTCGCCACCGCGAGCAATTCGTCATCCACCACTTCCACGTCTTTAGCTTGAAGAGCGCCACGCCGCGCAGGCCCGTAAGCACTCTGCCGAGGCTTGGGCGCAGCGTTATCCACAGTCGCCAGAAACGGCAGGCGCACCTTCAACCGGCGGCGCTGCCCACGGGGCAACGCTTGCAGCACCAGCGCCGAACCGTCGTTGATCGACTCGACTTGCGCCAGCCCCACCACCAATGGCCAGCCCAGCCCTTCGGCCAGCAGGAACGGCAGCATCCCCGAACCCTCGCCGGTTTCCGCCTGGCTGCCGGTCAACACGACCTGGGCACCAGCATCACGCAGATACTCGGTCAATGCCGGCAACGCATCGGCGCCGGCCGGTTGTTCCAGCACGTGCATCTGCGCAAGCCCCATGCCCAGATAGGCGCGCAGCGCCGGTTCCGCGATGTCGCCGGCGTGCAGCACTTGCAGGTTGTCCCCCGCCAGTTGCAGGCCGAGCTCCACCGCGCGGGCGTCCTGATCGGCGCGACGCGGGCGGCCGGAGGTCGGGTGGGCGCCGATTGAAACCAGACTGATGATCTTTGTGCTCATAACCGTTCCTTAAGCCGCATCGCGCTTGGCTTCGTTGCGGTAAGCCTCTACCGCCGCGATCAAGGCCTGAAGAATTTCCGCGCTCTCACCGATCACCGACAGGTCGGCACGCTTGATCATGTCGCAGCCCGGATCGAGGTTGATCGCCACTACCTTGTCGCAGGCACCGATGCCTTGCAGGTGCTGGATCGCCCCGGAAATCCCCACGGCCACGTAAACTCGCGCGGTGACCCAGGTGCCGGACGCGCCGACCTGACGGTCGCGGGCCATGAAGCCATCGTCCACCGCCACCCGCGAAGCGCCTTCGGTAGCGCCGAGGGCGGCGGCGGTCTTGTGGAAAAGCTCCCAGTCCTTGACCCCGTTGCCGCCGGAGAAGATGAATTCGGCTTCGGCCATCGGAATCGCCGCCGGGTCCACCGCCACGGCGCCCAGATCCTCGATCCGCGACAGGCTGCGTGCGACGGGTGTGGATAACTCCACCGGCAGCGCTTCGTGACGGGTTTCGCTGACCGGTTCCGCGCATTCGGCTGAAGCCAGAATCAACCGCGCCACCGGGCGGGCCAGATCCTGCAGACCGGCACCGGCGCGGCCGATGCACTCCTGATCCTTGACCTGCCACACCCGTGTCGCCGGGCGTTCACCCAGTGCGGCAGCAAAGCGCCGACCGAGTTCGCCGCCGCCACTGCGGCTGTCCGGCAGCAGCCAGTGACGCGGGTTGAACTGGTTATCCACAGCCCGCAGGCCCTGGATCCGTTGCTCCGGTGCATAACCGCTGAACGCTTCGCCTTCCAGCACCAGCAAGCGGTCAACGCCCGCCGTGGCGAAAGCGTTTTCCTTATGCTCACCGAACACCACCGCCAGCACCGCGCCGTCGCTGCCGGCCAGTTGATGGGCCAGGCCAAGCAAGTCGCGGTCGTGGCTGCTCAAGCGGCCGCCGACCATGTCCGGCACCACGCTGATGTAAAACGCCGGGGCCGGCACCTGATGCAGCGGCAGTTGCACTTCCACCGCGGCCGAGCGTTTGACCGCCCCGCCCTGCTGGGCGCCGCTGCGGTCGATGCGCTTGATGCCGTTCGGCCCGATGAAACCGATGCCGTGCGGATTCTTGCGGATGATCCCATTGGGCCCCATCCAGCTGTGTTGCGTCGGTTGCATGGCCGCGTGCAGCGGGTGCAGACGGTTGCGTGCGATCCATTCGGCGCGGGGGTCGCGGCGGATAATGTCGCTCATCAGTGGGCCTCCGCAGGTTCACGTTTGGCCGGGGTGGCAGGCTTGTTCGGCGCGGCGTCTTCGAGCAGCGCGTCGGCCACCAGTTCGGCAATGTCCTTGATCAGCGGACGCGGTTCGACCACGCCTTCGAGCATCGCCGTGCACTGTGGACAACCCACGGCCACCAGCTCAGCGCCGGTCTCGCGAATGTCTTCCATGCGCATGTCGGGGATCCGCTGCTTGCCCGGAATGTCAGTGATCGGCGCCCCGCCACCGCCGCCGCAGCAGCGCGAACGGAAGCCGGAACGTTGCATCTCCTTGATCTCGATGCCGAGCGCACGCAGCACTTCACGCGGCGCCTCGTACTCGCCGTTGTAGCGGCCGAGGTAGCACGGATCGTGGTAGGTCACGCTGTTGCCTTTGTGCTGACCGAGGTTCAGCGCGCCGGCCTGGATGATTTCCGCCAGGTAAGTGCTGTGGTGCTGTACGAGGTAGTTGCCGTCGAACGCGCCGTACTCGTTTTTCAGCACATGAAAACTGTGCGGATCGCAGGTAACGATGCGGTTGAAGCTGTATTTGGCCAGGGTCTGGATATTGCGCTTGGCGAGCAGCTGGAAAGTCGCTTCGTCACCCAGACGTCGGGCCACGTCGCCGCTGTCGCGCTCTTCCAGACCCAGCACCGCGAAGTCGACCTTGGCCGCTTTCAGCACTTTGACGAACGCCCGCAGAGTGCGCTGGTTGCGCATGTCGAAAGCGCCATCGCCGACCCAGAACAGCACGTCGGTGGACTTCTTCTCGCTGAGCAGGTTGAGGTTCAGGTCCGCCGCCCAGTTCATCCGTCCGCCCGGGGCAAAACCGCCAGGGTTGTCGGTGGCGATCAGGTTTTCCAGGACTTCGGCGCCCTTGTTCGGGGTCGCGCCTTTTTCCAGGGTCAAGTGTCGGCGCATGTCGACGATGGCATCGACGTGCTCGATCATCATCGGGCATTCCTCGACGCAGGCGCGGCAAGTGGTGCACGACCACAGGGTTTCGGCATCGACCAGACCGTTGACGATCGGTTGATGCGGATTGCCGCTGTGTTCGCCCACCGGTTTGCCCGGATACGGGCTGCCGGCGAACTGGGCATCGGTGCCGCCGGCGAGGCCGACGACCATGTCCTGAATCAGCTTTTTCGGGTTCAACGGCTGGCCGGCGGCGAACGCCGGGCACGCGGCTTCGCACTTGCCGCACTGCACGCAGGCGTCGAAACCGAGCAACTGGTTCCAGGTGAAATCCTTGGGTTTCTCCACGCCCAGCGGCGCGCTCGGATCATTCAGGTCCAGCGGTTTCAAACCGGTGGAACGGCCGCCACCAAAACGTTCGGCGCGACGGTGCCAGGCCAGGTGCAGGGCACCGGCGAAGGCGTGTTTCATCGGCCCGCCCCAGGTCATGCCGAAGAACAACTCGGACACGCCCCACAGCACACCGATCCCGAGAATTGCTGCGAGCACCCAGCCGCCGAAGTTCTCCGGCAGGATTCCGGCCACGGGCAAGGTCACCAGGAAGAACGAGGCCGAGAACGCCAGCAGGCTTTTCGGCAGGCGCATCCACGGGCCTTTCGACAGCCGCGCCGGCGGGTTGAGCCGGCGCCGATAAACGAAGATCGCCCCGACGAACATCACCGCCGTCATCAGCAGCAACGCGTAGCCGAGGATCCGGTTATGCAGGCCGAAACCGTGCACCAGAATCGCCAGCACGATCGACGCCACCGCACCGCCCGCCGTGGCGACGTGGGTGTTGGCGATGTATTTGTCCCGCGCCACCACGTGGTGCAGATCGACCATGTAACGCTTGGGCATGGCGAACAGGCCGCCGATCAGATCGACCTTCGAGGCCCGGCCCCGACGCCACATGGCTACCCGTCGCAACGCCCCCAGCACCGCAAGGGCCAAGGCTGCGAACAACAGGATTGGAAGAAGGGTGTTCAACATGGTGAAGCTCCCACCAGTACAGCCTGGAGAAACACGTGACGATCGTTCCCACGCTCTGCGTGGGAATGCCTCAATGGACGCTCTGCGTCCGCTTTGGGACGCGGAGCGTCCCGGGCTGCATTCCCACGCGGACGGTTCGACGCCTCGACGTGGGAACGATCAGTCCATCAGCGTTTAGAAGTCTTTGCACAACCGCAGGGCGTCGTAGATGGCGGCGTGGGTATTACGCTGCGCCACGCAGTCACCGATGCGGAACAGCAGGTAACCGTCGCCGGTGCTGCTCAGCGAAGGTTGCGGCTGGATCGCGAACAGCGCCTCGACGTCGATCTGGCCCTTGTTGCGCGAGCCGTCCTTGAGGGCGTAGTAGATTTCTTCGTCCGGGCGCACGCCGTTCTCGACGACCACCTGATCCACCACCCGCTCCTCTTTGGCGCCGGTGTATTCGTTCTCCAGCACGGCGACGAGTTTGTCGCCTTCGCGGTAGACCTTCTCCAGCATCATGTCGCCGGTCATGATCACTTCTTTCGGGTACATGCTGCGGTAGTAGGTCGGGAACGACGTACCGCCGATGGCCACGCCCGGTTTGATGTCGTCGGTGACGATCTCGACCTGGCTGCCCTTGTCGGCGAGGAAGTCGGCCACCGACATCCCGGTGAACTCGCAGATGGTGTCGTAGACCAGCACGTTCTTGCCCGGCGCGACCTTGCCGTCGAGCACGTCCCAACTGCTGACCACCAGCCCTTCGGCGGCGCCCCAGTGTTCGTTCTGCTCCAGGTACGGATGCCCGCCAACGGCCAGCACCACGATGTCCGGACGCAGGTCCATGATGGTGTCGGCGTCCGCCGCAGTGCCCAGTCGCAGATCGACTTTCAGCCGCGCCAGCTCCAGCTGGAACCAGCGGGTGATACCGGCGATCTGGTCACGCTGCGGCGCTTTCGAGGCCGTAGTGATCTGGCCGCCGATGAATTCTTTCTTCTCGAACAGGGTCACGTCGTGGCCACGTTCGGCCGCCACACGGGCAGCTTCCATCCCCGCCGGGCCGGCACCGACGATCACCACCTTGCGTTTCGGCCCGGTGGATTTCTCGATGATGTGCGGCACGCCCATGTATTCACGGGAGGTCGCGGCGTTCTGGATGCACAGCACGTCCAGACCCTGGTACTGACGGTCGATGCAGTAGTTGGCGCCGACACATTGTTTGATCTGGTCGATCTGACCCATTTTGATCTTGGCGATCAGGTGCGGGTCGGCGATGTGGGCGCGGGTCATGCCGACCATGTCGACGTAACCGCCCTCGAGAATCCGCGTAGCCTGATTCGGGTCCTTGATGTTCTGCGCGTGCAGCACCGGAACCTTGACCACTTCCTTGATCCCGGCCGCCAGGTGCAGGAACGGCTCCGGCGGATAACTCATGTTCGGAATCACGTTGGCCAGGGTGTTGTGCGTGTCGCAACCCGAGCCGACGACGCCGATGAAATCGAGCATGCCGGTGTCGTCGTAATATTTGGCGATCTGCTTCATGTCTTCGTGGGACAGACCGTCCGGGTGGAACTCGTCACCGCAGATGCGCATGCCGACGCAGAAGTCGTCACCTACCTCGGCGCGTACGGCTTTCAGGACTTCCAGACCGAACTTCATGCGGCCCTCGAAAGTGCCGCCCCATTCGTCGGTCCGCTTGTTGACGCGCGGGCTCCAGAACTGGTCGATCATGTGCTGGTGCACGGCCGACAGTTCGACGCCGTCCAGGCCACCGGCCTTGGCGCGGCGCGCGGCTTGCGCGTAGTTGCCGATCACCCGCCAGATTTCTTCCGGCTCGATGGTCTTGCAGGTGGCGCGGTGCACCGGTTCACGGATGCCCGACGGCGACATCAGGGTCGGCCAGTGGAAACCGTCCCAACGGGAGCGACGACCCATGTGGGTAATCTGGATCATGATCTTGGCGCCGTGCTTGTGCATGGCGTCGGCGAGATTCTGGAAGTGCGGGATGATCCGGTCGGTGGACAGGTTCACCGAACTCCACCATTGCTGCGGGCTGTCGATCGCCACCACGGACGAACCGCCACAGATCGCCAGGCCGATGCCGCCCTTGGCTTTCTCTTCGTAATATTTGACGTACCGCTCGGTGGTCATGCCGCCGTCGGTCGCGTAGACCTCGGCGTGCGCGGTGCTGAGCACGCGGTTGCGGATGGTCAGTTTGCCAATTTGAATTGGCTGGAACATTGCTTCGAAAGCCATGGCGGGTTCCTCGACTTACAACGGCTTGACGGTGAACAGGCCGTCGTCGTGGCCTTCTTCGGAGCCACCGTAGACCTGCTCGGCCACGGTGCGGATCTTGCTGCCGCGAGCGGCGAGGATCTGGTCCATGGCACCGGCAAACCACCCGGTGAACATGTAGTCGACCTTGCGCCCGACCTTGCCGTAGACGTAGACGAACGCCGAGTGTTCGAGCTTGACGCTGGCGGTGCCTTTGTCGAGGTCGATGTCCTGGATCTTGAACAGGCCCCAGCCGCGCTGCGACAGGCGCTTCATGTAGTGTTCGAACACCGCGACGCCTTCCAGACCGTGGCACTCGGCTTCTTTTTCACACCAGTGCCAGGCGGATTTGTAGCCGGCCTTGTAGAGGATTTCGGCATAGGCGTCAGCGCCCAGCACTTCCTCGATGCCCATGTGGTTGTTGACGAAGAAATGGCGCGGCACGTACAGCATCGGCAGGGCGTCGGAGGTCCAGACACCGGTCTCGCTGTCGACTTCGATTGGCAATTGCGGGGCGATCTTGGCCATGGAAACTTAACTCCAGAAAAATTTTGGTGTTGCCCCCGGCGCGGACGGCCGGGGGAAAGTATTCGGGAAGCGGCGGCTTACTCGCCCCAAACGTCTTTCAAGACGTTGACCCAGTTTTCGCCCATGATCTTGCGTACCACGCGCTCGGAGTGGCCGCGCTTGAGCAGGGTTTCGGTCAGGTTCGGGAACTCGCCGACGGTGCGGATGCCCAGCGGGTTGATGATCTTGCCGAAGTTGGTCAGACGGCGGGCGTAGCCCTTGTCGTGGGTCAGGTATTCGAAGAAGTCCTGGCCGTGACCCTGGGTGAAGTCGGTGCCAATGCCGATGGCGTCTTCGCCGACGATGTTCATGGTGTATTCGATGGCTTCGGCGTAGTCGTCGATGGTCGAATCGATGCCCTTGGCCAGGAACGGCGCGAACATGGTCACGCCGACGAAACCGCCGTGGTCAGCGATGAACTTCAGCTCTTCATCGGACTTGTTGCGCGGGTGCTCTTTCAGCCCCGACGGCAGGCAGTGGGAATAGCAGACCGGTTTTTTCGATTCGAGGATGACTTCTTCGGAGGTCTTGGAGCCGACGTGGGACAGGTCGCACATGACGCCGACACGGTTCATCTCGGCGACGATTTCGCGACCGAAACCCGACAGGCCGCCGTCACGTTCGTAGCAACCGGTGCCCACCAGGTTCTGGGTGTTGTAGCACATCTGCACGATGCCGACGCCGAGCTGCTTGAACACCTCGACATAACCGATCTGGTCTTCGAACGCATGGGCGTTCTGGAAGCCGAAGAGGATGCCGGTCTTGCCCTGCTCCTTGGCCTTGCGGATGTCGGCGGTGGTGCGGACGGGGATCACCAGGTCGCTGTTTTCACGAATCAGTTTCTGGCTGGCGGCGATGTTGTTGACCGTGGCCTGAAAGCCCTCCCACACCGACACGGTGCAGTTGGCCGCCGTCAGACCGCCCTTGCGCATGTCTTCGAACAGCTCGCGGTTCCATTTGGCAATGATCAGACCGTCGATAACGATGCTGTCGGCGTGTAATTCGGCTGGGCTCATCAGGCGTCCCCTTATTGGCGATTCATGCGCCGAATCGTCTGCCGGCGCTTTGGGGCCAGCATATGCCTCGGTGCGCGACCAGCCGGGTGCAAAAACGACAGGGGAATTGCCGAAAGCGTCAATCCGCGACAAAGGGTCGCCAACCGGTCCGACCGGCCACCTGTTCAAGCCCGCGAGCTTGAGCCAGAATCTGCCGCATCCCGGAAACACCACTGGATTAGAGCGGCGACATCAATGAAATCGATCTTCCTGGCCCTGGCCCTGATTGCGACCGGCGTACACGCCGCCGAAGAGTCCGACAACAACCCGTGCGACGCGGTGGAAAACGACATCCAGACCCTGGAATGCTCGACCTACAGCCGCACCACCGCCGAGGACCTGCTCAAGGACAACTACGCCAGCCTGAACGAGCGCATGCAGACCACCTACGGCAAGAACCCGGCGCAACTGGCCGACATCACCGCCAAAATCAAGGCCGCCCAGCAACAATGGCTGAAAACCCGCGACGCCGACTGCGCCGTTGAAGCCTTCCCGGCGACGGACGGCAGCAAAGCGTTCAAGATTGCGCAGAATGATTGCGTGGCGCGGATGAGTGACGAGCGGTCGGAGTTTTTGGAGTCGATCGGGCAGGAGTGAGGAGCGTTCCCGCACGAATCGGGCAGGAACGATGACACCCCATTCTCATGACGCCATGAAAGGCGACTTGAAGGGACGCTTCTGCAACGACGGGATGGGCGCGTATTCATAACCCAACGCGCGGATGTCCATGACGTGTCTGACGGTTCTCGTCCATGGCGCCAGCGTGTCATCAAGGTTATGACCGGGTGGCCCACCACTGATCGGCGTGTAATGCGGAGCCCATTGCGGATTGTCCAGCGCCATTTGTGCCTGCCAATTCGCCCAGATCCTGTCGATATTGCAGTGGTGCAGGAAGAACACCGGATCTTCAGGGGAGGTCATGGCCAACATGTTGCCCCCTATCCACAGATGGACACGGTTGTGCAGCTGCGAACCCGGGGTTGTGACCTGAGGATCACCTCGTTGCGTGATCCACCCCTCCAGTCGATTGCGAAATCCCCTGGTGTATGGGCCGGAATCGTAAGGCGGCGTGTCGTACAACCACTCTCGCATCGCCATGTCTACGTCTGCAGACGTCGGAAGCGAGGTCACAAGAACGCCGAACTGACGCTTGAGACCAGGTTCCGTCTCACCGTTTTCCGGGTAGGCCGGAACCGGCCAGTTTCCGTACTGGTGAGCAAAAGGCCCGTTCTGTACTCGATCATGATCACCTGGGCTGCCATTACCGCCCATCCATTCATCACTCCAGACGGGTGAGTTTGTCGGATCAAACGTGTCCTGAGTCCAGTCCCAATACGGCAGAGTCACTTGAGGATCAATCGCACGCAAGTCCGCCTCGAACTGCATCAACATTTCTCGATGCCATGGCAGAAATGCCGGGCCGAGGTGGGCTCCGTTTCGATACTCAGGATCTTGCGGTTCCCAAGGATGCACAGTGGGTTTCATCACTTGGTGATGCCAGTGCACATATTTGTCGTACCCCCCATTACGCTTGAGGGTGAGCAGACAGTTGATGAATGCGGCCCGCTCGAAGGCTGTGTGCGAGCGAATTTCTTTCCTGACGATCATTGTGCGACTCCTTTGCCGGAACAGTTGTTCTTGGGTTCAGAGCCGGTGATGGCCCTCGCATCAATCTTCGAAGCAATGTCGATAAGGATCTACTGTCAGAAATAACAGGTAGCGGGCTGTATCCGACAAACGGAAATTCGGCGTTGCCCTAACCGAGCGCCGGTGCAAGGCTACTTGCGCGAAGATTGCAGCGGCATTTGGCATCACCGCCAACCAGCTTGAGCTGTAAGCTGCACCTCTTCAGCCAATCAGGGGATTCACATGAACATCTGCGGTATCGAAATCAAAGGCAGTGAAGCGATCATCGCCGTGGCGTCCCTCGACGGTTCGGTGCTGAGCCATGTCGCGTTGAACACCAAGAAAATCGCGCTGGACGATGACGACGAGGCGGCCAACGTGAAGCTGTTCGCCGCTCAGGTGGCGTCGTTCGTGCGCGAGAACTCCATCGATCGCATCGCGATCAAGAAACGCAGCAAGAAGGGTGAATTCGCCGGTGGGCCGACCACGTTCAAGATCGAGGGCGTGTTTCAGTTGCTGGACGGTTGCGAGGTGACGCTGCTGTCACCGCAGACGATCAATGCCCAGGCCAAGAAGCACAATTTCGAGCTGCCAGGCACGCTGAACAAGTATCAGCATGAAGCCTACAAGGCAGCGTGCTCGGCATTGGTGAAGAAGTAGCTAGCGCGCTTTACGTGCGCTCAGCCAGTCGCCGAAGGACTTGTCTTCCAGCGCATAGCCACCACGGCTCGACTTCCACACCAGTTCCTTGTCGCGCAGGGCATCGATGCAGGCCTGAATGGTCTGGGTGCCCGGCACCACGTCGCTGCCCATGTTTTCCAGTGCCTTGCCGACCGCCATGAGCGTGCTGTCAGTGAACGGTGCAAAGGGCTCGTTGTTCTGTGAGCGCTCCACCATCACCTCCAGCACGGCGCGCTGAGGAATTGTCAGAGCGTTCCACGCGCTCTCGAACTCGGTCCATACGCCTGCGCGCAACAATTCGGCACGGCTTTGCAGCAGTTGCCCCAGATTGCTGGCCTCGCCCAGCTCCAGCGCGACTTCGCCGATGATGGTGCGCAACATTTCCGGGCGTCGCCCCACCAATTCAAAGGCGTCGTCGATATCAGCCGCGCTGAACTGGTTGGTCTCGGCCAGATGGGCGTTGAGGTGCAAGGTGTACGCCTGGGTGAACTCTTTCCCCAGCAGCGGAAAGGGCGTGATGCTCGAGCCGAAGAACGGTTGGCTCTTGCCCAGCACCAGGTGCGCGAGTTTGTCGCGATTGGAACCGGTGAACACCAGATGCAAACCGCTGCCCTCGCCTTCCCGTCCCTGGTTGAGCTGATCCCGTGCAGCCTTCAGGGCAAACATCGCGTTGATGCCTGCGGCGGTGGTGAGCGCGTGCTGGGCCTCATCGATCACCAGCACTACGGATTTTTCGGCGGCGCTGTGGAGCAGTTCCAGTGCTTGCGTCAGGGTCGCGCCGACCGGCAGTTGCGGCTTGGTGAAATCCCAGGACAAGGTGCGCACAAAGCTGAGTTTTTCGATGCCGATATTCTTCGCCAGTTTGCGAATGCCCTTTTCGAAGGGGACCAACGCGCCTGCAATGGCACTGGCGATCAGGTCAGCAGGGTCTTTTTCCTTGTCGGCCCACAGGTCGACGTAAACCGTCAGCCAGCCTCGGGCCTGGCATTCCGGGATCAGATCCTCGCGCAGAAAGGTACTTTTGCCGGTGCGACGCGGCGCTGCCAGAAACAGGCCGGAGGTGAAATCCTGCAGACCTGCACCCACCAGACCATCGGCAACGCTGCGGGCCAGAGCGGGGCGGCGGAAAACGAAGCCGTTGTTTCGGGACATGGTTTTACACTCAATTATTCAAACGACTGTAATTTATACCTGGAAGTATAATTAACTATAATCGTCCGTCAAACGGCCTCCCGTCGCCGGTCCTCCCGTGGACACCGGGCAAACTTCGCCCGGTAGCTGCGAGTGAAATACGACGGTGATTCAAATCCGCAGGCAATGCTGACTTCCAGCACGCTCATGTCGGTCTGGCGCAGCAGCTGTCGGGCCTTTTCCAGTCTTAGGCGCAGATAGAAATTGCTCGGTGTGTCGTTCAGGTGCAGACGGAACAACCGCTCCAGTTGTCGGCGAGTCACCTTGATCGATTCCGCCAGTTCCAAAGTGGTCAGCGGCGGTTCGCTGTGCTGTTCCATCTCGCCAATTACATGCACCAGCTTCTTGTTGCTGATGCCGTAACGCGTGGCAACTTCCATGCGCTGGTGGTCCTTGCGCGGACGAATCCGCCCCAATACAAACTGCTCGCTGACCTGGATCGCCAGTTGCGGGCCGTGGGCCTGGGCAATCAGGTCGAGCATCAGGTCGATGGACGCGGTGCCGCCGGCAGAAGTGATGCGCCGACGGTCGATCTCGAACAACTCCTGGGTGACGCTGAGCTGTGGATAAGATTCCTTGAAGGCGTCGATGGCCTCCCAGTGCAGGGTCAGGCGATGACCATCGAGCAAGCCGGCCTCGGCGAGGACGAAACTGCCGGTGTCGATGGCGCCGAGGGTCACGCCTTCGTTGTCCAGCCGTCGCAGCCAGTGCTCCAGCGCCGGGGTGGCGAATTTCAGCGGCTCGAAACCGGCGACCACCAGCAGCGTCGCCCCTTTCTTCAGCGGCTCCAGCGCCGCATCGGCGTTGACCGACATCCCGTTGCTCGCCAGCACCGCCCCGCCATCGGCACTCAAGACGTGCCAGCGGTACAGCTCGCCGCGAAAGCGGTTGGCCACCCGCAGCGGTTCGATCGCAGAGATGAAACCGATGGCGGAAAAACCCGGCATCAACAGAAAGTAGAAATCCTGGGACATGGCGCGCACTCGAATCGCGGGTAGCGTGCAACGTTGATACGCCAGTTGTCGGCGGCATTCAAGAGCACAGGTCGCTGCAGTGCAAGAGCTGGTCGCCGCAGTGCGTTTTTGCGGGGGCATTGCTGCGTAATTTGAGCATCACCGGCACGACAGATGCCGGGCCCCACAATAACGACCTGCCGAGGAACCCGACATGAAACGACTGATCAGCAGCTGTGTTCTCGCACTCAGCGGTACCGCGTTTTTAAGCGCCAGTGTCATGGCGGCCGATTCCCCATCGTGTCAGAACGTGCGCATGGGCGTGGTGAACTGGACCGACGTGATCGCCACCAGCGCCATGGCCCAGGTTCTGCTCGACGGCCTCGGCTACAGCACCAAACAGACCAGCGCCTCCCAGCAGATCGTCTTTGCCGGGATCCGCGACCAGCGTCTGGACCTGTTCCTCGGCTACTGGAACCCGCTGATGACCCAGACCATCACCCCGTTCGTCGAGGCCAACCAGGTCAAGGTGCTTGAAGCGCCAAGTCTCAAGGACGCCCGCGCCACCCTCGCCGTGCCGACCTATCTGGCGGACAAGGGCCTGAAAACCTTCGCCGACATCGCCAAGTTTGAAAAAGAGTTGGGCGGCAAGATCTACGGCATCGAGCCTGGCTCGGGCGCCAACACCCAGATCAAGGCGATGATCGCCAAGAACCAGTTTGGCCTCGGCAAGTTCCAGCTCGTGGAATCCAGCGAGGCCGGCATGCTCGCCGCCGTCGATCGCGCCGTCCGCCGCAAGGAAGCCGTGGTGTTCTTCGGCTGGGCACCGCACCCGATGAACGTCAACGTGCAGATGACTTATCTGACCGGCAGCGATGACGCCCTCGGCCCGAACGAAGGTATGGCCACCGTGTGGACCGTCACTGCGCCGAAATACGCCGAACAATGCCCGAACGTCAGCCGCCTGCTGAGCAACCTGACGTTCACCGCCGAAGACGAGAGCCGGATGATGCAGCCGCTGCTCGATCACAAGGACGCTTTCGAATCAGCCAAACAATGGCTCAAGGATCACCCGCAGGACAAACAGCGCTGGCTCGAAGGCGTCACCACCTTCGATGGCAAACCGGCGGCTGAAAACCTCCAGCTCACCAGCAAATAAACCGCAACGAACGAACCACTTCGCAGCCTGCCACGGGCTGCGAACAGACCCATCACGCCTGAAGGAAAACGCACCATGAATCACGACGTCATCATCACCTGCGCACTCACCGGTGCTGGCGACACGACCGCCAAAAGCCCACACGTGCCGGTCACCCCGAAACAGATCGCCGCTGCCGCAGTAGAAGCAGCCAAGGCCGGCGCCACGGTCGTGCACTGTCACGTTCGTGACCCGCAGACCGGCAAGTTCAGCCGCGACGTGGCGCTGTACCGCGAAGTCATGGAGCGTATCCGCGAAGCCGACGTCGACATCATCGTCAACCTCACCGCCGGCATGGGTGGCGACCTGGAAATCGGCCCGGGCGAGAACCCGATGGAGTTCGGCCCGAACACCGACCTGGTCGGCCCGCTGACCCGTCTGGCCCACGTCGAAGAACTGCTGCCGGAAATCTGCACCCTGGATTGCGGCACCCTGAACTTCGGCGACGGCGACACCATTTACGTCTCCACCCCGGCCCAACTGCGCGCCGGTGCCAAGCGCATCACCGAGCTGGGCGTGAAGGCGGAGCTGGAGATTTTCGACACCGGCCACCTGTGGTTCGCCAAACAGATGATCAAGGAAGGCCTGCTCGACAATCCGCTGTTCCAGCTGTGCCTGGGCATCCCGTGGGGCGCGCCGGCCGACACCACCACCATGAAAGCCATGGTCGACAACCTGCCTGCCGACGCGGTGTGGGCCGGGTTCGGCATCGGCCGGATGCAGATGCCGATGGCCGCGCAAGCGGTGCTGCTCGGCGGCAACGTGCGGGTCGGTCTGGAAGACAACCTGTGGCTGGACAAAGGTGTGCTGGCGACCAACGGCCAACTGGTCGAACGCGCCACAGAGATCCTCAGCCGCCTCGGCGCCCGCGTGCTGACCCCGGCTGAAGGTCGCAAGAAGATGGGCCTGACCCAGCGCGGCTGATTCGAATTCACCTCTGATCCTGTGGGAGCGGGCTTGCCCGCGATGAGGTTTTTTCTACCGACAGATTTTTTCGGTAGTACCGACGCTATCGCGGGCAAGCCCGCTCCCACAGGGTTCTGCGAACTCTTTAGGACATGACCATGAGCTTTATCACCGAAATCAAAACCTTCGCAGCACTGGGCAGCGGCGTCATCGGCAGCGGCTGGGTCGCCCGCGCCCTCGCCCACGGCCTCGACGTGGTGGCCTGGGACCCGGCGCCGGGTGCCGAAGCGGCGCTGCGCAAACGCGTGGCCAACGCCTGGGGCGCGCTGGAGAAAAACGGTCTGGCGCCCGGCGCCTCGCAGGATCGCCTGCGCTTTGTCGCAACCATTGAAGAATGCGTGCGCGATGCGGACTTCATCCAGGAAAGCGCCCCGGAACGCCTCGAACTGAAACTGGATCTGCACAGCAAAATCAGTGCGGCAGCCAAGCCGAATGCCCTGATCGGGTCCAGCACCTCGGGTCTGTTGCCAAGCGAGTTCTACGAGAGTTCGACTCACCCGGAACGTTGCGTGGTCGGTCACCCGTTCAACCCGGTTTACCTGCTGCCATTGGTGGAAGTGGTCGGCGGCAAGAACACCGCGCCCGAAGCCGTGCAGGCCGCGATGAAAGTCTACGAATCCCTCGGCATGCGACCGCTGCATGTGCGCAAGGAAGTGCCGGGCTTCATCGCCGACCGCCTGCTCGAAGCGCTGTGGCGCGAGGCGCTGCACCTGGTCAACGACGGGGTGGCGACCACCGGTGAAATCGATGATGCGATCCGCTTTGGCGCTGGCCTGCGCTGGTCGTTCATGGGCACGTTCCTGACTTACACCCTGGCCGGTGGCGATGCTGGTATGCGCCACTTCATGTCGCAGTTCGGCCCGGCGTTGCAGTTGCCGTGGACATACCTGCCGGCGCCGGAGCTGACCGACAAGTTGATCGACGATGTGGTGGATGGCACCAGCGATCAATTGGGCCGGCACAGTATTTCGGCGCTGGAACGCTATCGTGATGATTGCCTGCTGGCGGTGCTTGAGGCGGTGAAGACCACCAAAGAAAAGCATGGAATGAGTTTCAGCGAGTAATCGCATATTGAGCGTCCCACGCAAAGCGTGGGAACGCTCGTGTCTGGAGATAAACATGCCCACCCTCACCACCTACCAAACCCGCATCATCCCCGACTGGGTCGACTACAACGGCCACCTGCGCGACGCCTTCTATCTGCTGATTTTCAGCTACGCCACCGACGCCCTGATGGATCGCCTCGGCATGGACAGCAACAACCGCGAAGCCAGCGGACACTCGCTGTTCACCCTCGAACTGCACCTCAACTACCTGCACGAAGTGAAGCTCGACGCCGAAGTCGAAGTGCGCACGCAGATCATCGGCCACGACCAGAAACGCCTGCACCTCTATCACAGCCTGCACCTGGCCGGCGGTGACAAGGAGCTGGCCGGCAACGAACAGATGCTGCTGCACGTCGATCTGGCCGGGCCACGTTCCGCGCCGTTTACCCCGGACACCCTGGGCCGTCTGCAAGCCATCGTCGCCGAGCAGGCCGATCTGCCCGCTCCCGCTTACATCGGCCGGGTCATCGCCCTGCCCCCAGCCCGGTAAATCCGTCCCTCACAAGGAGCCGCCATGCAAACCGCCGCTGCAGTTGCCGATTTCCGTACTTATCCGTTGATCAGCGCGCTGAACGGCGTGCAGAACCTGGCGGATCGCGTCCTGATCGAATGGGCCGACGGGCGTGTCAGCCCGTTCCACCACGTGTGGCTGCGTGACAACTGTCCGTGTCCGCAGTGCGTCTACAGCGTCACGCGTGAGCAGGTGTTCGAGATCATCGATGCGGCTCCCGACCTGACGCCATCCGCGGTTCACATCGACACCGATGGCTGCCTGCGCATCGACTGGCAGGACGACCACCTCAGCCGCTTCGATGCCGGCTGGTTGCGCGCCCACGCCTACGATGATGAATCCCGCGCCGAACGCCTCGCCGCCAAGCCGAAACCCTTCCTGTGGCGCGGCGATTTGCAGTTGCCGGTGTTCGACTATGCAGCCCTGATGAACGACAACGCCGCACTGCTGCAATGGTTGCTGGCAGTGCGCGACATCGGCCTGACTCAAGTGCGCGGCGTACCCACCGAACCCGGCTCGCTGAAGCTGATCGCCCAGCGCATTTCGTTCATCCGCGAGAGCAACTTCGGCGTGCTGTTCAACGTGCAATCCAAGGCCGACGCCGACAGCAATGCCTACACCGCTTTCAACCTGCCATTGCACACCGACCTGCCGACCCGCGAGCTGCAACCGGGGCTGCAATTTCTGCATTGCCTGGTGAACGACGCCGAGGGTGGCGAGAGTATTTTCGTCGACGGTTTTGCGATTGCCGAAGCGTTGCGTCAGGAAGATCCCGCATCATTCAAGGCCCTGTGCGAGATCCCGGTGGAGTTTCGCAACAAGGACCGCCACAGCGACTATCGCTGCCTGGCGCCGATCATCGCCCTGGACGCGTTGGGCCGGGTCGCGGAAATCCGCATGGCCAACTTCCTGCGCGGCGCGTTCGACACGTCCGTGGAGCAGATGCCCCTGCTGTATCGCGCTTACCGACGCTTCATCGCCATGACCCGCGAGCCACGTTTCCGGGTCATGCAGCGGCTCAATCCGGGCGAGCTGTGGTGCTTCGACAACCGCCGCACCCTGCACGCACGCAATGCGTTCGACCCAGCCACCGGGGCCCGACATTTTCAGGGCTGCTACATCGACCGGGATGAGCTGCTGTCGCGGATTCTGGTGTTGCAGCGCTAGACCGTATCATCGTAATTCGCAGGCAAAAAAAGCCCCGATACAAGCCGTGACAGGATCGGGGCGAGGGTACTGTTGAGGAGCTGCCGTGGCGAGGGTGACCAAACCTTCGTGAAGCAAGCTGAGGCCAGTGTGCCCACTCCCCTTGCCGGCAAGTTAGCCGAAAACGACCTGTTCATAGCCGTCGCGGCCACTGCGACAAATCGCCCTTGCCGTGCCTGGGCATGCCTACCAGAATCGAGCCACGACCTCCGTTGCCGAAGAAGGATTCGCGTCATGATGTATGCCGATTTGATCGATCAGGAAGACCTGTTGGGCCAGCTCAAGTCGTTGGGTTTTCAAGTGCCGGGCGGTTCAACTGCCGAGCAGGCCTGTGAGTATGCGGTGCGCGGTCTGGATAACGTTCGCGCCTTTGAACTGCGCAAGATGGTCAAGGACATGTACACCAGCGGCGCCAGCATCCAGCCTGCAGTGCGTCAGGCCATCGACAAACAATTGTTGCCGGCATTGGCGCAATACCAACAAACCCATAGCGCCTGACGTTGCTCACCTGATCGTTCCCACGCTCTGCGTGGGAATGCCTCAACGGACGCTCCGCGTCCGGCCTTTTGGGACGCAGAGCGTCCCGGGCTGCGTTCCCACGCAGAGCGTGGGAACGATACTTATCAGAGCCTTACACTGGCGAATGTGGATTCGTTGCGTGCCTGACTCAGCGCCGACATCGGCCCGGACAGCGGCGACATCACGATGGCCTGCGGCAGCGGCATCATCGCCACCTGCTGGGTGGTGTTGGAGCCGACGCGCTCGTCACGCGGCGGAATGCCGAAGTATTCGCGGTAGCACTTGGAGAAGTGCGGCGTCGACACAAACCCGCAGACCGACGCCACTTCGATGATCGACATCGGCGTCTGCTTGAGCAGTTGCCGCGCACGGATCAGGCGCAGCTTGAGGTAGTAGCGCGACGGCGAGCAGTGCAGGTATTTCTGGAACAGGCGCTCGAGCTGGCGACGGGACACGGCGACGTACACCGCCAGTTCGTCGAGGTCGATCGGCTCCTCCAGGTTGGCTTCCATCAGCGCGACGATTTCCTGCAGTTTCGGCTGGTTGGTGCCGAGCATGTGCTTGAGCGGCACGCGCTGGTGATCCTGTTCGTTGCGGATGCGTTCGTAGACGAACATCTCGGAAATCGCGGCTGACAGTTCACGACCGTGATCGCGGCTGATCAGGTGCAGCATCATGTCCAGCGGTGCGGTACCACCGGAGCTGGTGAAACGGTTGCGGTCGAGGGTGAACAGACGGGTGCTCATCGCAACGCGAGGAAACGCTTCCTGCATCGCCGCTAGACATTCCCAATGCACGCTGCAATCGAAGCCGTCGAGCAGGCCGGCGCAGGCCAGGGCCCAACTGCCGGTGCACACCGCACCGAGGCGGCGCGACTGACGCGCCTGGCTTTGCAGCCAGGACACGTGTTCACGGGTAACCGTGCGCTGAATGCCGATCCCGCCGCACACGATGACGGTGTCGAGGGCCGGGGCTTTGTGCATGGAGGCGTCGGGGGTGATCTGCAGACCGTCACTGGCCCAGACCTGGCCACCATCGACAGTGAGGGTGGTCCAGCGATACAGCTCGCGACCGGACAACTGGTTGGCCATGCGCAGGGGTTCGACTGCGGATGCCAGGGAAATCAGCGTGAAATTGTCCAGCAGCAGAAAGCCGATGGATTGAGGCGCACGGTTCTGGGGTTGAGCCCCGGAGTTGAACGACGTCATCGCGGTATCTCCTCACACAAAGCGGGTGATGGCCTCAGGCGGAGGCTCTTGTTATCGCCATCGTTCTCTTGCGTGAGACGGGCTTTGTTATGACAGAGCAATTGCCATGCCTAAAATTGAATGGCTGTTCAATAACTCCTGAAAACGACGTCGCGACGCGTCTATACAAGCGCTCCGATGAGAGGTGATTCGAAGTGCCATCAGCGGCCGCGAATGCCCTGCCCCGGAGCGTGTGAGCAAATCGGTAGCACTTGTGGGAACTGGCCTGCGCACGATTGTCCTACAGTGTCACCGCAGGCACAGGTGACGGACGGTAGCGCCTTCGAATCAGGCGCTGGAGGTGGGAAAGGCTCTTATCTGATAACGACGCGCCAAAAGGTGGCGCGTTTTGATTCCGGTGTGCACTTAACGCGCAGTTTTGACTGGTCCGGCCTCATCGCTGGCGAGCCAGCTCCCACAATTGAGCGGGTTCCTCTGCCGGAATGCGATCGAATGTGGGAGCGGGCTTGCTCGCGAAGGCCACACCTCAGATTTACTGACTCAACATTCAACCGCGGCCTCATCGCTGGCAAGCCAGCTCCCACAGTTTGTTTGGTGTTGCTGCTATTTTGGTAACACCTCAAAACCCTGTGGGAGCTGGCTTGCCAGCGATTGGGGCGACCAGGTATCAGCATTCCACCGCGCTGACCGCCAACCCGCCCCGCGATGTCTCTTTATATTTGTCATGCATGTCGGCGCCGGTATCGCGCATGGTGCGGATCACCCGGTCCAGCGAAATAAAGTGCTGACCGTCCCCGCGCAACGCCATCTGTGCCGCGTTGATCGCCTTCACCGCCGCAATCGCATTGCGCTCGATGCACGGCACTTGCACCAGGCCACCCACCGGATCGCAGGTCAGGCCGAGGTTGTGTTCGAGGCCGATTTCCGCCGCGTTGCACAACTGCTCAGGACTCGCGCCGAGGATTTCCGCCAGCCCTGCCGCCGCCATAGCACAGGCCGAACCGACTTCACCCTGACAGCCGACTTCAGCGCCGGAGATCGAGGCGTTCTTCTTGCACAGAATCCCCACCGCTGCGGCGCCGAGGAAGTAATCGACCACGTTGGCGTCGGTCACCGCCTCGCTGAATTTCATGAAGTAGTGCAGCACTGCCGGAATGATCCCCGCGGCGCCGTTGGTGGGTGCCGTGACCATGCGCCCGCCGGCGGCGTTTTCCTCGTTCACCGCCAAGGCGAACAGGTTGACCCACTCCATCGCGCTGAGGGTCGAGCCGATCACGTTGGGCTTGTTCAATTCCTGAAGGCTGCGGTGCAACTTCGCCGCGCGGCGGCGCACGTTGAGGCCGCCGGGCAGGATGCCTTCGTGCTTGAGGCCCTGCTCGACGCAATCCTGCATCGCCCGCCAGAGTTTCATCAGCCCGGCGCGGATTTCCTCTTCGCTGCGCCAGACCTTTTCGTTGGCCATCATCAATTCGGCCACGCGCAGGTTGTGGGTCTTGCACAGTTCCAGCAACTCCACCGCGCTGGAAAAATCGTAAGGCAACTCGGTGCGATCCAGATCCACCACACCGCTGGAGGCTTGCGCCTCGTCCACCACAAAACCGCCGCCGACCGAATAGTAGGTGTCGCGATGCAGCTCGCCGTGATCGCCTTCGGCAACCAGGGTCATGGCGTTGGGATGGAACGGCAGGTTCTCGTCGATCAGGCGCATGTCCCGGCCCCATATAAAGGGCACCGACAAACGACCGTCGAGCAACAGCGTGTGGGTTTCGCGCAGGGCCTGAATCCGCGGGCCGATCTGCGACGGGTCGATCGCGTCCGGCCACTCGCCCATCAGGCCCATGATCACCGCGTTGTCGCTGCCGTGACCGACACCGGTGGCCGACAGCGAGCCGAACAGCTGCACCTCGATGCGGCGCACCTGCTCCAGTAGATATTTGTCGCGCAACGACTCGACGAACAGGGCGGCGGCGCGCATGGGCCCGACGGTGTGGGAACTGGAAGGGCCAATGCCGATTTTGAACAGGTCGAAAACGCTGATAGCCATTGCTGCAGAGCTCCTGAGAGTGCCGGTCCGGGGCGTGAAACGCCCGCTGGCGGAGCTGCTACGCTCAAGCTGCGATCCGCCGGAATGCCCGCATCATCAGGCTTTTCCCGGGTCGCTCGGCGTCTGACACCGACGTACTCATGCCCACCAACGCCGTGCCGGTTTCAGCCCGTGTTTTCGCCGTTTTTATGCGGTTCAGATGGCCAGAAAGGGCAGAAAAAAGCTGTAAACGACGTCACTGACACTGGATGCGACCATCCCTGTACTGGATACGACGCACCCTGTAGGCGTCAGATTTTCACTGGTACATGATCGTATCGACTCGATTGCAAGGCGCTGCGGTAGAGCTGTCTCCAGAACGCCATCCAACCGCAACCCATAAGTGCGGTGGTCCAATCGGAACACTGCCAAAAAAAACACCAAGGAGTCCATTCATGAAAGGTTCCCCGTCGTTGTTGTTGGCCGCCATGCTGAGTCTGCCGTTACTGGCTCAAGCCGCAGAACCGGCGCAGTGCAGTACCGTGAACTTCTCCGATGTCGGCTGGACCGACATCACCGCAACCACCGCCACCACCTCCGTCGTGCTTCAGGCCCTCGGCTACAAGACCAAGACCACCATGATTTCCGTACCCGTGACCTACAAGTCGCTGGCCGACGGCAAGAACATGGACGTGTTCCTCGGCAACTGGATGCCGACCATGGAAAACGACATCAAGGCCTACCGCGACGCCGGCACCGTGGAAACCGTGCGCACCAACCTCAAGGGCGCCAAGTACACCCTCGCCGTTCCGCAAGCCTTGTATGACAAGGGCCTGCACGACTTCGCCGACATCGCCAAATTCAAGAAAGAACTCGACGGCAAGATCTACGGGATCGAGCCGGGCAACGACGGCAACCGTCTGATCCAGAGCATGATCGACAAGAACGCCTTCGGCCTGAAAGACGCCGGCTTCAAGGTCGTCGAGTCCAGCGAGGCGGGCATGCTGTCGCAGGTCGACCGCGCACAGAAACGCGACACCGCCGTGGTGTTCCTGGGCTGGGCACCGCACCCGATGAACAAGCGCTTCAAGATTCAGTACCTGACCGGTGGTGACGATTTCTTCGGCCCGGATTTCGGCGCCGCCACCGTGGCGACCAACACCCGCAAGGGCTACGCCGAGGAATGCAGCAACGTTGGTCAGCTGCTGAAAAACCTGGAGTTCACCGTCGACATGGAAAGCGAACTGATGGGCAACATCCTGGACGACAAGATGAAGCCTGACGCGGCCGCCAAGGCCTGGCTGAAAAAGAATCCACAGGTGCTCGATACCTGGCTCGCTGGCGTGACCACCATTGACGGTAAACCAGGCCTGGAGGCCGTGAAAGCCAAACTCAACCAGCCTTAAATTAGAGAGCATCGCTTATGCCGGACGGCCTAAGCCGTCCGGGCTGTTTATTTCCTTGCATGCGGACGTTCACTACCATGCTGATTGATCAGAAAATCCCTTTAGGCCAGTACATCGCGGGCTTCGTTGAATGGTTGACGCAACACGGCGCCAACACCTTCGACGCAATCGCCGTGACACTGGAAACGATGATCCACGGCGTGACGTTTGCGCTGACCTGGTTCAACCCGCTGGTGCTGATCGGCCTCATCGCCCTGCTGGCCCACTTCATTCAACGCAAATGGGGCCTGACCGCGTTCGTGGTCGCCTCCTTCCTGCTGATCCTCAACCTGGGGTACTGGCAGGAAACCATGGAAACCCTCGCCCAGGTCATGTTCGCGACCCTGGTCTGCGTGGTCATCGGCGTGCCGCTGGGCATCGTCGCCGCGCACAAACCGATGTTCTACACTTTGATGAGGCCGGTACTCGATCTGATGCAGACCGTACCGACCTTCGTTTACCTCATTCCTACCCTGACCCTCTTCGGGCTGGGCGTGGTGCCGGGCCTGATCTCGACGGTGGTGTTCGCCATCGCCGCGCCGATCCGCCTGACCTACCTGGGCATCCGCGATGTCCCGGAAGAACTGATGGACGCCGGCAAGGCCTTCGGCTGCTCGCGTCGCCAACTGCTTTCACGGATCGAACTGCCTCACGCCATGCCGAGCATCGCTGCCGGCATCACCCAGTGCATCATGCTGTCGCTGTCGATGGTGGTGATCGCGGCACTGGTGGGCGCCGACGGACTCGGCAAACCGGTGGTCAACGCACTGAACACTGCTGATATCGCCCTGGGCTTCGAAGCGGGCCTGGCGATCGTACTGCTGGCGATCATGCTCGACCGTATCTGCAAACAACCCGACGCCAAAGTAGGGGGTGACGCATGAGCATTATTCGCTTCGATAACGTTGACGTTATCTTCGCCAGGGATCCACGCGAGGCGCTCAAGCTGCTGGATCAGGGCATGACCCGTAACGAGATCCTGAAAAAGACCGGGCAGATTGTCGGCGTTGAAAAGGCCAGCCTGGATATCGAGAAGGGCGAGATCTGTGTACTGATGGGCCTGTCCGGCTCCGGAAAATCCAGCCTGCTGCGCTGCATCAACGGCCTCAACACCGTGAGCCGCGGCAAGCTGTTCGTCGAGCACGAAGGCAAGCAGATCGACATCGCGTCCTGCAGCCCTGCCGAACTGAAAATGATGCGCACCAAGCGCATTGCGATGGTGTTCCAGAAATTCGCCCTGATGCCCTGGCTGACCGTGCGCGAAAACATCAGCTTCGGTCTGGAAATGCAGGGCCGCCCCGAGAAAGAACGCCGCAAACTGGTCGACGACAAGCTTGAGCTCGTGGGCTTGACCCAGTGGCGCAACAAGAAGCCCAACGAGCTGTCCGGCGGCATGCAGCAGCGTGTCGGCCTGGCCCGCGCACTGGCGATGGACGCCGACATTCTGCTGATGGACGAGCCGTTTTCCGCCCTCGACCCGCTGATCCGTCAGGGCCTGCAGGATGAACTGCTGGAACTGCAACGCAAGCTGAGCAAGACCATCGTGTTCGTGAGTCACGACCTCGACGAAGCGCTCAAATTGGGTAGTCGCATCGCGATCATGAAAGACGGCCGGATCATCCAGTACAGCGTGCCGGAAGAGATCGTGCTCAACCCGGCGGACGATTACGTGCGCACCTTCGTCGCCCACACCAACCCGTTGAACGTGCTGTGCGGTCGCAGCCTGATGCGCACCCTGGACAACTGCAAACGCATCAACGGTTCGGTATGCCTGGATCCGGGCGGCGATTCGTGGCTGGATCTGGCCGAAGGCAACACCATCAAAGGTGCGCGGCAAAACGGTTCGGTGCTGAACCTGCAGAACTGGGCGCCGGGACAAGCCGTGGAAGGGCTGGAGCGCAAACCGACGCTGGTGGACTCGAACATCGGCATGCGCGACGCGTTGCAGATCCGTTACCAGACCGGCAACAAACTCGTGCTTCACGACAACAACCATGTGGTGGGGATTCTCGGGGACAGCGAGCTGTATCACGCACTGCTCGGCAAGAACCTGGGGTAAAGAGTACAGATGCAAAAACGCCGCGAGAGATCGCGGCGTTTTTGTTTTGATCGTTCCCACGCTCTGCGTGGGAATGCAGCCCGGGACGCTCCGCGTCCCATTGGTGCCAAGCGTGAAATCGGCAGCGTGGCTGGAACGCGGAGCGTCCCTTGAGGCATTCCCACGCAGACGGTTCGACGCCTCGACGTGGGAACGATCCTGAATTACAACTCAGCTATACACCCGGCCAAGGAGCTGCCGATGGCTTTCAAACTGATCGAGCACATCGCGTGTGATCTGATCCTGTGTGAAGCCCATCAGGTCGTAGTCCTGGCTGCCGTTGTGCAGGTACACCTCGGCGCGGTAGAAACGCTGGCGCGCTTCATCGGACTGGACCGACTCGCTCGGGGTCGCCAGGTAGCCGTCCAGGCTCACTTCGTAGACAAAAGGGTTGCCCTCTTCCATCTCGACCCTCACGCCCATGCAGCGCTTGGACTTGCCCAGCAGCGTCTGCACTTCCAGACCCTGTGCACGCATTTGCGCAGCGGCATCTTCCAGTGCCGGGCTGACGTGCTTGTCCATGAAGCGCTGAACCACCGACTGGCTCGGTTGCAGATCCAGCTGGGTCAGGCGCTCGCTGAAACCACGACGACCGCGTTCGGCCAGTTGCGCCTGCTCCTGTTCGATCTGCATGTCCTGGCGCATCGCCTTGTGCAAGCCGAACATGAAGCACACCAGCACCACCGAGAACGGCAGACCGGCCAGCACCACCATGGTCTGCATGGCTTCGAAGTTACCGGCGAACAGCAGGCCGATGGTTACCAGCGTGATCACGACCGACCAGAAGATCCGCAGCCAGTGCGGGGCATCTTCGTCGACGTTGCCGCCCTTGCAGGACAGGTTCGCCATCATCACCGCGCCGGAGTCGGCCGGGGTCAGGAACAGCACGAAACCAACAAAGATCGAAACACCGATCACGACTTTCGACGCCGGGTAGTGTTCCAGCAACTGATAGATCGCCATCGACGGCTGTTCCAGCGCCGTCTTGCCCAGTTCCACCGCGCCCTGGTTCATCACCAGATCCAGCGCCGAGTTACCGAAGATCGACAGCCACGCCAAGGTGAAACCCAGCGGAATCAGCAACACGCCAGCCACCAGTTCACGCACGGTACGACCACGGGAAATCCGCGCGATGAACATGCCGACGAATGGGGCCCAGGAAATCCACCAGGCCCAGTAGAACAGCGTCCACAGGCCCAGCCAGCGGTCGGATTTCTCGCTGTCGCCTTCATAGACGTACAGGTCGAAAGTCTTCAGCACCACGCCGTTGAGGTAGTCGCCGATGTTCTGCACGAAGCCGTTGAGCAAGTGCAGGGTCGGACCGAACAGCAGAACGAAAATCAGCAGGCCGCTGAACAGGATGATGTTGAGGTTGGACAGACGACGGATGCCGTTTTCCACACCGGACACGGCAGCGATGGTCGCCACGGTGCTCATCACGATGATCACGATCAGCAGATTGGTGTTGCTGTGTTCCATGCCGAACAGGTTTTCCAGGCCCGAGGACACTTGCAGCGAGCCGATCCCCAGGTTGGTCACCAGACCCAGCAGGGTCACGAACATGCCGAAGCCGTCCACCGCATGACCGGCTGCGCCCTTGACCCAACGCTCGCCCACCAGCGGGTACAGCGCCGAACGCAGGGCCAGCGGCTGGTTATGACGGTAAGCGAAATAGGCCACGGCCAGACCGACCAGCGCGTAGATCGCCCAGCCGTGCAGGCCCCAGTGCAGGAAGGTCAGCTGAACCGCCTGACGTGCCGCCATGTTGGTCGCGGACGCACCTTCCGGCGGATTGAAGTAGTGATCCAGCGGCTCGGAGGCGCCAAAGTACAGCAGCGAAATACCGATACCCGACGAGAACAGCATCCCGGCCCAGGCGCCGTAGCTGAAGTCCGGGGTGTCGTCCTTGCTACCCAGTTTGAGTTTGCCGTAGGAGGAAAACGCCAGGCCCACCACAAACACCAGGTAAGCGGCGATCACCACCATGTAGTACCAGCCGAAGCTGCGGGACAACCAGGCCTGAGCCACTCCCAGCATTCTGCCGGCCTCTTGCGGGGCGATGATCAGAATGGCGGTCAACAACAGAATCAGCGCGGTAGAGGTGTAGAACACCCAACCGTTGACCGTCACCTTCTCGGGCGGGGTCTTTATTAGCGAGGCAGAACTCATGGCACAAATGCTCCAGGCAGTGCGAGAGAAGAACACAAGGCAACACGGAACCCGACCAATCGGTTAGTTGGCAGCCGACCGGCGGGTGATATAAAGACACCCCGAAAAAAGCCCGAACCTGCAGAGTTGGCACCGCGAATCGCCGTCGTGGCCGAGGCTTGGACGTTCATCCGAAACCTGGCCTTGAGCGTCTTGCCCATTCAACACGTCCATCGAACGTCGAACCGCGCCTTGCCCCGCGCAGGTTTCGAGCATTTTCGGATGTCGGTTTTATCGCCACTTACACGTAAGAAAATTCTGTAGGCAGCGACGATTTGTCGCAGATCTTATTCTTTGTTGATTGAACGTTCAATCAAAACAAAATAGACTGGCCCTCAATCCGATCGGCGTTTGTCGTCCGTCGGAAGGCCTAAGGAGATGTGCAAGATGCCCAAGGTCGGTATGCAACCCATCCGCCGCCAACAACTGATCGAAGCCACTTTGCAGGCGGTTGATCAGGTCGGAATGGGGGACGCCAGCATTGCGCTGATCGCCCGTTTGGCCGGTGTCTCGAATGGCATCATCAGTCACTATTTTCAGGACAAGAACGGCCTGATTGCCGCCACGATGCGGTATCTGATGAGCGTCCTCAGCGAGAACGTCACCGCGCGCCGTCAGGCGCTGGCAGACAGCAGCCCCCGGGCGCATCTGCAGGTGATCATCGAAGGCAACTTCGACGCCAGCCAGGTCAATGGCCCGGCAATGAAAACCTGGCTGGCCTTCTGGGCCACCAGCATGCACCAGCCGTCTTTGCACAGGTTGCAGCGGATCAACGATCACCGTCTGTATTCCAACCTGTGCTGCGAGTTCCGCCGTGTGTTGCCGCTCGAAGATGCGCGCACCGCCGCCCGTGGACTGGCAGCTCTGATCGACGGTTTGTGGTTGCGCGGCGCGCTGTCGGGAGACGCTTTCGACACTGCGCAGGCGCAACAGATCGCTTACGAATACATGGATTTCCAATTGGCCAAGCAGGTGAGCTAGAGCACAGAAAAAACGCTCGGCCCCTGAACTGTCACCGACCAGCGATGCCACAGCTACATGGCTCACCCGGTGACCAACGCCAACCACTAATGCACTTGCGAGGACACTATGGCCCGTTTCGAACTGCAAAAACTCTACATCGATGGCGCGTACTCCGACGCCGGCAGCGATGCCACCTTCGAAGCCATCAACCCGGCTAACGGTGAAGTCCTCGCACTGGTGCAACGCGCGACCAAGGAAGACGTCGAGCGCGCTGTGGTCAGCGCCGAAAAGGGCCAGAAAATCTGGGCCGCGATGACCGCCATGGAGCGTTCGCGCATCCTGCGTCGCGCCGTCGACATCCTGCGCGAGCGCAACGATGAACTGGCTGCCCTGGAAACCCTGGACACCGGTAAAGCCTTCTCCGAAACCAAATACGTCGACATCGTCACCGGCGCCGACGTACTGGAATACTACGCAGGCCTGGTACCCGCCATCGAAGGCGAGCAGATCCCGCTGCGTGACACTTCCTTCGTCTACACCCGTCGCGAGCCGCTGGGCGTCGTCGCCGGTATCGGCGCGTGGAACTACCCGATTCAGATCGCCCTGTGGAAATCCGCTCCAGCCCTGGCGGCCGGTAACGCGATGATCTTCAAGCCAAGCGAAGTCACCTCGCTGACCACCCTGAAACTGGCCGAAATCTACACCGAAGCCGGCGTTCCGAACGGCGTGTTCAACGTACTGACCGGCAGCGGCCGTGAAGTCGGCACCTGGCTGACCGAGCACCCGCGCATCGAGAAGATCTCCTTCACCGGCGGCACCGACACAGGCAAGAAGGTCATGGCCAGCGCTTCGGCTTCGTCGCTCAAAGACGTGACCATGGAACTGGGCGGCAAGTCCCCGCTGATCATCTGCGACGACGCCGACCTGGATCGCGCCGCCGACACCGCCATGATGGCCAACTTCTACAGCTCCGGTCAGGTCTGCACCAACGGCACTCGCGTGTTCGTGCCGAGCCACCTGAAAGCCGCTTTCGAAGCCAAGATCGTCGAGCGCGTTGCCCGCATCCGCGTTGGCAACCCGGAAGACGAAAACACCAACTTCGGCCCGCTGGTCAGCTTCCCGCACATGGAAAGCGTGCTGGGCTACATCGCCAAGGGTAAAGAAGAAGGCGCCCGCGTTCTGTGCGGTGGCGAGCGTCTGACCGACGGCGAATTCGCCAAAGGCGCGTTCGTGGCTCCAACCGTGTTCACCGACTGCACCGACGACATGACTATCGTCCGTGAAGAAATCTTCGGCCCGGTGATGGCGATCCTGAGCTACGAAACCGAAGAAGAAGTGATCCGCCGCGCCAACGACACCGACTTCGGCCTGGCCGCCGGTATCGTCACCCGCGACCTGAACCGCGCCCACCGCGTGATTCATCAGCTGGAAGCCGGTATCTGCTGGATCAACGCCTGGGGCGAGTCCGACGCAAAAATGCCGGTTGGCGGTTACAAGCAGTCGGGCGTGGGCCGTGAGAACGGCATCAGCTCGCTGAACAACTTCACTCGCATCAAATCGGTACAGGTCGAGCTGGGCGATTACGTCTCGGTGTTCTAAGACCCGAGTCTCGTATTGCCTGCGAGGGCCTCTTCGCGGGCAAGCCCGCTCCCACAGGTTTGGGGTCGTCCATCAAATCCGTGGCAACTCCCAATCCCTGTGGGAGCTGGCTTGCCAGCGATTCGAGTGCATAGCACTCGCCGAGGCCCGATCTGACCACATCTAAAGAGGGTGCATTCAATGTCCCAAGAATTCGATTACATCATCGTCGGTGCCGGCTCTGCCGGTAACACCCTGGCGACCCGTCTGACTGAAGACGAAGGCGTCACCGTCCTGCTGCTCGAAGCCGGCGGCCCGGACTACCGTCTCGATTTCCGCACGCAGATGCCGGCAGCCCTGGCATTCCCACTGCAAGGCCGTCGCTACAACTGGGCGTACGAAACCGATCCGGAGCCACACATGGACGGTCGCCGGATGGAATGCGGTCGCGGCAAGGGCCTTGGCGGCTCCTCGCTGATCAACGGCATGTGCTACATCCGTGGCAACGCGATGGACTACGACGGCTGGGCGAAACTGCCAGGCCTGGAAGACTGGTCCTACCTCGATTGCCTGCCGTATTTCCGCAAAGCGGAAACCCGCGACATCGGCCCGAACGACTACCACGGCGGCGACGGTCCGGTCAGCGTGACCACTCCGAAAGCGGGCAACAACCCGCTGTTCCACGCCATGGTTGAAGCTGGCGTGCAGGCCGGTTACCCGCGTACCGAAGACTTGAACGGCTACCAGCAGGAAGGCTTCGGCCCGATGGACCGCACCGTGACGCCGAACGGCCGCCGTGCTTCCACCGCCCGTGGTTACCTGGACGTGGCCAAGAAGCGTTCGACCCTGACCATCGTCACTCACGCCCTGACTGACAAGGTTCTGTTCGAAGGCAAGCGTGCCGTTGGCGTGCGTTACCTGGTCGGTGCCGCTGAAGAACGTGTTGAAGCCCGCGCCCGCAAGGAAGTCATCGTCTGCTCCGGCGCGATCGCTTCGCCGCAACTGCTGCAACGCTCCGGCGTCGGCCCGGCGAAACTGCTGGAAAGCCTCGACATTCCGGTGGTTCACGATCTGCCGGGCGTCGGTGAAAACCTGCAGGATCACCTCGAGCTGTACCTGCAATACGCTTGCACCCAACCGGTCTCGCTGTACCCGTCGCTGCTCTGGTACAACCAGCCGGCCATCGGTGCCGAGTGGCTGTTCAACGGCACCGGCATCGGCGCCAGCAACCAGTTCGAAGCCGGTGGTTTCATCCGTACCCGTCCGGAATTCGAGTGGCCGAACATCCAGTATCACTTCCTGCCGGTGGCGATTAACTACAACGGCAGCAACGGTGTGAAAGAGCACGGTTTCCAGGCGCATATGGGTTCCATGCGTTCGCCAAGCCGCGGTCGCGTCCAGGTCAAATCCAAGGATCCGCGTCAGCACCCGAGCATCCTGTTCAACTACATGGCCACCGAGCAGGACTGGCAGGAGTTCCGCGACGGCATCCGCCTGACCCGTGAAATCATGCAACAGCCTGCACTGGACGCCTTCCGTGGCCGCGAAATCAGCCCGGGCATCGAAGTGCAAACCGATGAGCAGCTGGACAAGTTCATCCGCGAGCACGCCGAAACCGCGTTCCACCCGTCCTGCTCGTGCAAGATGGGCACCGACGAAATGGCAGTAGTGGATGGCGAAGGCCGCGTGCATGGCATGCAGGGTCTGCGTGTGGTCGATGCTTCGATCATGCCGATCATCACCACCGGCAACCTGAACGCGCCGACGATCATGATCGCCGAGAAAATCGCCGACAAGATCCGTGGCCGCCAGCCGTTGCCGCGCAGCAACGCACCGTACTATGTCGCTGGCGATGCGCCGGTGAAAGGCAAGGCGATGCGTGATGTAACGCCTGCCGCTCACTGACAACCTACTGGCACCGCCACTAAAAACCGCCACCTCTTTCAGAGGCTGGCGGTTTTTTATTTAACCCTCCCTACTATTTAAAAGTGCAACTTCAGCCGAACAAAACTCGCAATACTTACCAACTTTACCTCTCGATCAAACACACTAGAATGCGCGCCTCCAAAGTACAAACCAAGGAAGAACAATGCCATTCAACTACGCAAATGAGAATATGTCCGCCAGCTTCTTTCGGCATGCATTATCCAAAGAAAAAACCATCACTTTGGACTTCAGCTATTTAAGCGGCGTTATCGAGTCGTGGTGGAAAAAGAACAAGGGTCAAAACCTGCACACCCTAAAAATACAACTTACAAATTTATTCATTAATTATCTCCACCCGGAAGACACCCTCTACTTTGACCAGGTCGGCACCAACAAAGGCATTGCCGCGGTGTGCATCAGAAATATTTTCAGCATCGACTGCCCCGCACTGGCCCTCACCGTCCATGAGGCGCTGGCCGACCTGTTCCACTTGACTGATATCAAGTACGAATACGAAGACCATAAAGCGCTGTACATGAAACCCTCCGCTGAAAAGTATCGGGAATGGGGTAATGGTTACGGGGACATCACCCCGCACTCAGATGACTTGTATGAAAGCCTGGACGTTGACTATCTTGCACTCACGGTGTGCCGGGACACTACTCGCACGCCGACCGCCTATTATTTTCCAGCCGACTTGCTGCTATCACTTGATGATGAAGAAATTCAAACCTTACTTGGCATGCAGGCGATTTTCGTTTCAGGTAAAAACGTCAAAGGCTCAAAAGAGCGCGTTCGAAATGTCGTTGAATACAGTGAACTGTATGGCTACCGGTTTTCACTTGATTTCCGTATCGACATTCACAGCGGCGAGCGAATGCGTGCGCTCAACGGCGGTCAAGAGGTGTTGGACAAAATCCGCGCAGGGCTGCCCACTGCCAAGTGCAATGTCTCCACGGCGCAGACCGGCACATTCCTGATCGTTGCCAATAACAAGATATTGCATGCTCGCCCCACTCTGAATATCAGCGCCGATGAGGTTCGCTTGCAAGCCGCAACTTCGACGTTGACCACTACGCCGCGCTTGTTGTTTCGCAGCAAAGGGCCTCGCAAGCAGTATTACTCGCTGGACGAAAAGCACGCAGTCCGAGGAGCGGCTTGATGAACGGCTGCCAGTCTTCATCCGACTCCACCTTCGCGCAAACGCTCAAGGCGGGAGGGCGCGACGCTATCACCTTCGGCATCGCGTTCATTTTTCTGTATTTATCCATCGGAATGGTGGGCGCTGCTCAAGCGCTGACATTGAGTCAGACGATGGCAACGACCCTGTTGATTTTTTCGACACCGTTACAGTTTCTACTCATACAAAACTACAACGACGGATGGTTGCTGATCCCGATTATTCTGGCACTCAACGCCCGATTTGTTTTGCTTTCAGCGACGTTGGCACCGCACCTCAAGCAGACGTCGACGCGTAAGACTCTCGCGTCATTGATACTGCTGACACCCTCGATCTTCACGGCATGCATAACGCGCTTCAAGCACAAGACGAGTTTCCCGTTCGCGTATTTTGTTGGCGTAGGCGCACCCATCTTCGCCTTGTCGATCATCTGCACTTACGTCGGCTTTATCGCCGGCGCAGATTTTGCGTCACCGACCGTTGCAGCCGCCATGACGATGCTCTTGCCACTTCAGTTCACTGCGCTGGCCGGCAAGCACTGGCCGCACTACATGGAGGTCTCCAGCTACTGGCTGGGTTTCATCGGTGCCCCTTTGCTGGTGTTGCTCTTCAAGGACTACAACTTGCTGATTACGCCCTTTGTGATCGGCGGCATGCTCGTAATGATTGAAAACACCCGTACTCGCCAAGGAACGGCTTCGCAATGACTCTCTGGATGCTGATCGGCTTTGCCGCAATCACGGCTTTTGCATTTCGTGCATTACCGTTTGCTTTCAAAAACACCACGGCGTTGACGCGCACCGAAGGTTCTTTTTACCGCTTCGTCAGTTACAGCGCCCAAGCGATGTTGGGAGTGATCATTTATGACACGGCATTTGCCAGGCTTGATGGCCCGAGTCTGATGCAACAGTTTCAGATTCTGGATGCGCTGAAACTGCTGCTGTTAGTCGGAACATTTGTCGTCGTGGCCAGAACCCGAAAAATTCTGCCAGGTTTCTTTGCCAGCCTGCTGATTTACGTACTCGCATTCGTCTATTTGAATAACTGAAGTTTTACCGCAGAGCCGACCAGGGGCCCTTGGACACGCTTGCTCAAGTACGCCCCTTTCGCCTGACGGCGATGACGGTCACTCACAGAATGTATTTCCCTCTCAGGCGCTACGCTTGATACTCCCCCCCACGCAGGCCTACTCTAGTCCTCGCCCAATCGTTCCCCCTCCCCGCCGAATTCGCTTTGCCGCTGCTCCCATGACAAGGAGGTTCCCTGATGTTCGATTTCCACCCCCAGCTCAAGCAGCGCTTTGCTGCCTTGCGCACGGGCGCCGAGTTTTTTTCCCTGCGGTATGTACGCGAATCCGGCCAGTACCTGTCGGTGCGCAAGAACGTTGCC
Organism: Pseudomonas glycinae; assembly: GCF_001594225.2. Taxonomy (GTDB): domain Bacteria; phylum Pseudomonadota; class Gammaproteobacteria; order Pseudomonadales; family Pseudomonadaceae; genus Aquipseudomonas; species Aquipseudomonas glycinae. The sequence goes on along the minus strand of NZ_CP014205.2, from coordinate 2,878,332 downwards.
GAACCGCCGAGCCTGAGCCGCGACGAAGGCGCGATGCTCACCGTCCGGGTCAACGGCGTCGAAGCCTACGCCGCGACCAATGACCTGTCGCAACAAGGCCTGCAAGCCGCCCTCGAGCGTGCCGAACAACAGGCCCGGCGGATCAAACCGCACGCTCTGCTCGACTTGAGCAAGCAGCCGGTGTCCAGCGACCGCGCCGACTACTTTTCACCCAATCTCGAACAACCCTTCCCGTCCCTGAGCGAATGCTTCGAGCTGCTCGGCGCGGAATCCGCCTCGGTGCCAAAGGATGAGCGCCTGGTGAACTGGGAAGTGAGCATCGGCATCACCCACGTCGAACAGATCTACCTGAGCAGCGCCGGCGCCGAATTGCGCCAGGCCCAGCGTTTCGTCTATCCGGGCCTGAGCGTCACCGCCTACGACGGCAACGACAGCCAGACCCGCAGCCTCGGTCGCGAGAACTTCGGCCAGCAGGGCGGCGCCGATGTGATCAGCCGTTGCGGCCTGATCGGTGCCGGCCCGCAAGTCGCCGATCAGGCGCTGCAACTGCTGCTCGCGCCGAATACGCCACAAGGCCCGCGCGACCTGCTGCTGATGCCCGACCAGATGATGCTGCAGATCCACGAATCCATCGGCCACCCGCTGGAGCTCGACCGCATCCTCGGCGACGAGCGCAATTACGCCGGCACCAGTTTCGTCAAAGCCGCGGATTTCGGCAGCCTGCAATACGGCTCGAAACTGCTCAACGTGACGTTCGATCCGGGCATCCCGGAAGAACTCGCCAGCTACGGCCATGACGACGAAGGCACCGCCGCCAGCAAGCAATTCCTGATTCGCGAAGGCCTGTTGGTCCGTCCATTGGGCGGTGCCTTGTCGCAATTTCGCGCGGGCCTGGACGGCGTCGCCAACAGCCGCGCCTGCGGCTGGAACCGTCCACCGATCGACCGCATGGCCAACCTCAACATCGAGCCGGGCAACCAGCCGCTGGAGCAACTGATCGGCGGCATCGAAAACGGCATTCTGATGAGCACCAACCGTTCCTGGTCGATCGACGATGCACGCAACAAATTCCAGTTCGGCTGCGAATGGGGCCAGTTGATCGAAAACGGCGAACTCAAGGGTGTAGTGAAAAATCCAAACTACCGGGGCATTTCCGCGCACTTCTGGAAGAGCCTGCGCGCCGTCGGCAACGCCGGCACCACAAAGGTGCTGGGCACGCCGAACTGCGGCAAGGGCGAACCTAACCAGGTGATCCGCGTCGGCCACGCTTCGCCGGCCTGCGTGTTCAGTAATGTAGATGTGTTTGGGGGAGACGCCTGATGAGTATTTCCAAGAACCCGTCCGAGGCGTTCAAGGTGCTGGTCAACTGGCTGCGCGATGCCGTGCGCGAGCCGGAACAGTTCACCCTGAGTTACGACGCCGAATCGTCGGCCTTCGTCCGCTTCAACCACGCCAGGGTGCGTCAGGCCGGGCAAGTGCAGCAAGCCGGTATCGGTCTGAAACTGATCGACGACGGTCGCCATGCCGACCTGCACATTACCCTGTCCGGTGAGCAGGCCACCGACCTGCAACGCCTCGCCGAAGGTTTGCAACAACTGCGCGAAACCCTGCCGCTGCTGCCGCAGGATCCGTACCTGTTGCTCAACCACAACGGCTGGCAGAGCCAGAATGTGCAGGAGCATCCGCTGCCGGACACCGAGCAGGTGGTGGCGGAAATCGCCCAGGCGGCCGAAGGCCTGGATCTGGTCGGCTTCTATGCCGCAGGGCCGATCAGCCGTGGTTTTGCCAGCTCTTCCGGCGCTTTCGGCTGGCATCAGGCCAACAGCTTCAACTTCGATTTCAGTCTGTTCCATGAGAACGGTGAAGCGGTGAAAGCCAGCTACGCCGGGCATGACTGGAACAGCGAAGACTTCGCCAGACGCATCCAGCAGGCCCGCGAACAACTCGAGTTTCTCGGTCGACCGCTGCGCACCCTGCCGCCCGGCCAATACCGCGCCTATCTGGCGCCCGCAGCCCTGGAAGAAATCATGGGCATGTTGTGCTGGGGTGGTTTCTCGGCGCAGTCGATTGCCAGCAAGAGCAGCCCGTTGCAGAAGCTGTATGCCGGCGATCAGGCGTTCAGCCCGCTGGTGTCCCTCGACGAGAAAGTCAGCGACTCGCTGAGCCCGGCGTTTTCCGGCGAAGGTTACCCGCGCAGCGATCTGCGGCTGATCATCGAAGGCAAGGCAGGTGATCAGTTGGTCGGTTCGCGCAGTGCCGCCGAGTACGGTCTGACGGCCAACGGCGCCGGCGGTGGCGAATCGCCGAGCGCGCTGAACATGGGCGCAGGTGACCTACCCCAGGCCGAGATCCTCAAGCAGTTGGGCACCGGGCTGTATATCAGCAACCTGTGGTACCTGAACTTCTCCGATCAACCGGCGGCGCGCCTGACCGGGATGACCCGGTTTGCCACCTTCTGGGTCGAGAACGGCGAGATTCAGGCGCCGGTCAGCACCATGCGTTTCGACGACAGCGCCTACAGCCTGCTGGGTTCGCAGCTGGAAGCGTTGACCGCCGAGCGCGAGCTGCTGCTGTCGGCGAGCACCTACAGCCAGCGCAATACCTCGTCGGCGCTGTTGCCGGGGGCGCTGGTGAGCCGATTGACCCTGACCCTGTAAATCCCGGACCTGATCGTTCCCACGCTCTGCGTGGGAATGCATCCCGTGACGCTCCGCGTCACTTTACAGCGGACGCAGAGCGTCCATGGCGGCATTCCCACGCGGACGGTTCGACGCCTCGACGTGGGAACGATCATCCAACAACCCACAAGAGGTTCCATGCCCAACCGCCCGCCTCTCGACGCCATCACCGCCCGCTGGTTGCCATGGGTCGTCGCCATCGCTTTCTTCATGCAGTCCCTCGACGGGACCATCCTCAACACCGCCCTGCCGGCCATGGCCAGGGATCTGGCCGAGGACCCGCTGCGCATGCAGGGCGTGATCATCGCCTACATGCTCACCGTGGCCCTGCTGATTCCGGCCTCGGGCTGGATCGCCGACCGCTTCGGCACCAAGAAAATCTTCTTCGGCGCGATCCTGCTGTTCAGCCTCGGCTCGCTGCTCTGCGCCTTGTCGAGCAGCCTGAGCATGCTGATCGGCGCGCGGGTGATCCAGGGCCTCGGCGGTGCGCTGATGCTGCCGGTCGGACGCCTGGTGGTGCTGCGCGCCTACCCGCGTTCGGAACTGGTGCGGATCATGGGCTTCATCACCATTCCCGGCCTGCTCGGCCCGCTGATCGGTCCGACCATGGGCGGCTGGATGGTCGAATACCTGACGTGGCACTGGATCTTCCTGATCAACCTGCCGGTCGGCGTCATCGGTTGCTACGCGGTGTGGAAATTCATCCCCGACCTGCGCGGCACCGAGCGTACGCGTTTCGATAGCCTGGGGTTCCTGCTGTTCGGCGCGGCGATGGTGCTGATCACCATCGCCATGGAAGGCCTCGGCGAACTGCACCTGCCGCACCTGCGGGTGATGCTGTTGCTGTTCGGCGGCATGGCATGTCTGGCGGCGTACTGGCTGCGCGCCGGGCACATTGAAAACCCGCTGTTCGCGCCGTCGCTGTTCAAGACCCGCACCTTCGCGGTCGGCATTCTCGGCAACCTGTTCGCCCGTCTGGGCAGCGGCGCCCTGCCGTTTCTGGTGCCGTTGCTGTTGCAAGTGGCGCTGGGTTACTCGCCGTCCCAGGCCGGGATGAGCATGCTGCCGTTGGCGGCTGCGGCGATGGTTGCCAAGTGGGGCGCGCGGCCACTGATCGAGCGCTTGGGCTATCGCATCGTGCTGACCGGCAACACCCTGCTTCTGGGAATCATGCTGGCGAGCATGGGTCTGGTCAGCGAGCAGACGCCGTACTGGCTGCTGCTGTGCCTGCTGGCGGTTCTCGGGGCGATCAACTCGCTGCAATTCACCGCGATGAACACCGTGACCCTGATCGATCTCGACGACGCCAGCGCCAGCAGCGGCAACAGCCTGCTGTCGGTGGTGGCGCAGTTGTCGCTGAGCCTCGGTGTGGCGTGCGCCGGTGCGCTGCTTGGCGGCTTTACGGCGGAAGTCGGCAACGACGGCGTTGAGACCGTGTTGGGCGCATTTCAGCTCACGTTCGTGACCGTGGGGATCATGGCGATGCTGGCGGCGACGATTTTCTCGCAGCTGTCGAAAGAGGACGGAAGGCGCGCCAAACGCCGGGAAGAACATATCGAGCATTGACCGGGGTCTGCGTGGCGAGGGAACCGGCCCTCGTCACAGGCTTTGCGTTCGTCCAGAACTTTCGAGGAAAGTGGCCAGAGGCTGCTACACTGCGCGACATTTTGTTTTGCAGGCCAGTCCCGTGACCACCATCGCCACCGCTTTTAATACTTTGCCGCTGTCCGCCGCCATGCTGGCTAACCTCGACTCCCTCGGTTATGCCCAGATGACGCCGATCCAGGCGCAGAGCTTGCCGGTGATCCTCAAGGGGATGGACCTGATCGCCCAGGCCAAGACCGGCAGCGGCAAGACCGCCGCGTTCGGCATCGGCCTGCTGAACCCGATCAATCCGCGCTACTTCGGTTGCCAGGCGCTGGTAATTTGCCCGACCCGCGAACTGGCCGACCAAGTCGCCAAGGAAATCCGTCGCCTGGCCCGCGCCGAAGACAACATCAAGGTCCTGACCCTGTGCGGCGGCGTGTCCTTCGGCCCGCAGATCGGCTCGCTGGAGCACGGCGCGCACATCATCGTCGGCACGCCGGGGCGCATCCAGCAGCACCTGCGCAAGGGTTCGCTGGTCCTCGACGGCCTCAACACGCTGATCCTCGACGAAGCCGACCGCATGCTCGACATGGGCTTCTACGACGCCATCGAAGACATCATCGAACAGACCCCGGCCCGCCGTCAGACCCTGCTGTTCTCGGCCACCTACCCGGTGGGCATCAAGCAACTGGCGTCGAAGTTCATGCGCGATCCGCAAACGGTCAAGGCCGAAGCGTTCCACGACGACACGCAGATCGAGCAGCGCTTCTACGAGATTTCCCCGGAAGAGCGCATGAGCGCGGTGACCAAGGTTCTGCATCACTTCCGCCCAGCCTCCACCGTGGCCTTCTGCTTCACCAAGCAGCAGGTTCAGGAAACCGTCGATCACCTGACCTCCAAAGGCATTTCCGCCGTCGGCCTGCACGGCGATCTGGAACAGCGTGACCGCGATCAGGTGTTGGCGATGTTCGCCAACCGCAGTACTTCGGTACTGGTTGCCACCGACGTTGCCGCCCGTGGTTTGGACATCGACGCGCTGGACATGGTGATCAACGTCGAACTGGCCCGCGACTCGGAAATCCACATTCACCGCGTCGGCCGTACCGGTCGTGCCGGCGAGAAAGGCATCGCGGTCAGCCTGGTGGCGCCGTCCGAAGCGCACCGCGCGCAAGCCATCGAACAACTGCAGAAGACCCCGCTGAACTGGGATCAGGTGGACAACCTCAAGTCCCAGGGCGGTGCCCCGCTGCAACCGCCGATGAGCACGCTGTGCATCGCTGGCGGGCGTAAGGACAAAGTCCGTCCGGGCGACATTCTCGGCGCACTGACCGGCGAAGCCGGCATCCCGGGCGCCCAGGTCGGCAAGATCGCGATCTTTGACTTCCAGTCCTATGTGGCCGTCGAGCGCACCGTGGTCATGCAGGCGCTGCAGCGTTTGAACAACGGCAAGATCAAGGGCCGTTCGCTGCGCGTCCGGGTTTTGTAAGAACGCTTAAATGATCGTTCCCACGTCGAGGCGTCGAACCGTCCGCGTGGGAATGCCGCCATGGACGCTCTGCGTCCGCTTTTAAATCGTGACGCGGAGCGTCACAGGATGCATTCCCACGCAGAGCGTGGGAACGATCTGCGTGGTCATTGTGTGAGGACACCGTTTTGCGCTCTACCGAAGTCGTGATCATTGGCGCTGGCGCCGCAGGGTTGATGTGTGCACTGACCGCCGCCGGGCGTGGGCGTCAGGTGTTGCTGCTCGACCACGCGAACAAGGCCGGCAAGAAAATCCTGATGTCCGGCGGTGGGCGCTGCAACTTCACCAACATGTACACCGAACCGAGCAATTTCCTCTCGCAGAACGCGCACTTCTGCAAATCCGCACTGGCCCGCTACACCCAGTGGGATTTCATCGGCATGGTCGCCAAGCACGGCGTGCCGTATCACGAGAAGAAGCTCGGCCAACTGTTCTGCGATAACAAATCCAGCGACATCCTCGGCATGCTGCTGGACGAGTGCGATCAGGTCGGCGTCAACCTGCACCTCGACACCTCGATCCAGACCATCGAGAAGGTCGAGGGCGGTTACCTGCTCGACACCACCCTCGGCCAGATCCAGTGCCAGTCGCTGGTGATCGCCACCGGTGGCCTGTCGATCCCGACGTTGGGCGCCACCGGTTTCGGTTATCAGGTCGCCAAACAGTTCGGCCACGACCTGCTGCCGACCCGCGCCGGTCTGGTGCCGTTCACCATCACCGATCAGCTCAAGGATTTGTGCACCGAACTGTCCGGCACCTCGGTGGATTGTCTGGTCAGCTGCAACGACCAGAGCTTTCGCGAGAACATCCTGTTCACTCACCGTGGCCTCAGTGGTCCGGCGATTCTGCAGATTTCCTCGTTCTGGGAGCCGGGCGACACGGTCGAGATCAACTTGCTGCCCGATCACGACGCCGCAAGCTGGCTGCAACAGCAGACTGCCGAACGCCCGAACAGCGAACTGAAAACGCTGCTCGGCGAAATCTTCACCAAGAAAATGGCCAACCTGCTGGCGGACAACTGGTTCGTCTCCAAACCGATGAAGCAGTACACCCATGCCGAACTGGCGGACATCGCCGAGAAGCTGGGCAGCTGGAAAGTCGTCCCGGCCGGCACCGAAGGCTACCGCACTGCCGAAGTGACGCTGGGTGGCGTCGACACCCGCGAAGTTTCGTCCAAGACCATGGAATCGCTGAAAAGCCCGGGCCTGTACTTTGTCGGCGAAGTGCTGGATGTCACCGGGCATCTGGGCGGATTCAACTTCCAGTGGGCATGGGCCTCTGGCTACGCTGCCGCGCAGTACGTCTGACCCGACACTAAATACAAAAACCTGTGGGAGCTGCGGTGCGACGATTCGACTTGCCAGCGATAGCGGGCTGACATTCAACAGTGATGTTGGAGCTGCCGGCCTCATCGCTGGCAAGCCAGCTCCCACAGTTTCTTTTCCAACCTGGAAATTGAGTTCGACACAACGACCCAAAGGAACACTTTTTGCTGTCAGATGTGATCGGCGCCATTGCGTCGGCGTCATTACTGGCTCAATTTAGCGGCATCGCCTCGGAAGGCCTTCGCACTTCATGTCCTCGACCTCGTTTCGTCAGTCTTTGCGGCGCCTGTGGGCGCTGGATAAATTCAGCTACAGCGTGCGGGTGTTCATCGCCCTGACCGGCAGCATGGCGCTGTGCTGGTATCAGGATGAAATGGGGCTGCTGATCCCGTTATTCCTCGGGATTATCGCCAGCGCCCTGGCCGAGACCGACGACAGTTGGCAGGGCCGCCTCAACGCACTGGCGGTGACACTGGTGTGTTTCAGCGTTGCGGCGCTGTCCGTGGAATTGCTGTTCCCCTACCCCATCGTGTTCGTCATCGCTTTGGCATTGGCCAGTTTCGGCCTGACCATGCTTGGGGCGCTCGGCGAGCGTTATGGTGCGATTGCTTCGGCGACCCTGATTCTTTCCGTCTACACCATGATCGGCGTGGATCAGCGCGGCGGCGCGGTCACGGATTTCTGGCACGAGCCGATGCTGCTGGTGGCCGGCGCCGCGTGGTACGGCCTGCTGTCGGTGCTGTGGCAGGCGATGTTTTCCAATCAGCCGGTGCAGCAGAGTCTGGCGCGGTTGTTCCGCGAACTGGGCTATTACCTGAAGCTGAAATCTTCGCTGTTCGAGCCGATCCGTCAGCTGGACGTGGAGGCGCGGCGACTAGAGCTGGCCCAGCAGAATGGTCGGGTCGTCGCAGCCCTGAACAGCGCCAAGGAAATCATCCTGCACCGGGTCGGCAACGGTCGTCCTGGCTCGAAAGTCAGCCGTTACCTGAAGCTGTACTTCCTGGCGCAAGACATCCACGAACGCGCCAGCTCTTCCCACTACCCCTACAACGCCTTGGCCGATGCGTTTTTCCACAGCGATGTCTTGTTCCGCTGCCAGCGGCTGTTGCGCCAGCAAGGCAAGGTCTGCCGTGCATTGGCCGAATCGATCCAGATGCGCCAGCCATTCATCTACGACGCGAGTTTCGCCGAAGCCCTGAGCGACCTGCACGCCTCCCTCGAACACCTGCGCATCCAAAGCAACCCGGCCTGGCGCGGGCTGCTGCGTTCATTGCGCGCACTGGCGGCCAACCTCGGCACCCTCGACCGCTTGCTCAGCGACGCCAGCAACCCCGACGCCTTGGCCGATGCCACCGACAGCAGCCTGCTCGACCGCTCGCCGCGCAACTTCAAGGACGTGTGGATTCGCTTGCGCACGCAGCTGACGCCAACCTCGCTGCTGTTCCGTCACGCCCTGCGCTTGCCGCTGGCGTTGAGCATCGGCTACGGCATGGTGCATTTGATTCACCCGTCGCAGGGTTACTGGATCATCCTCACGACACTGTTCGTCTGCCAGCCGAACTACGGCGCCACCCGGCGCAAACTCGGTCAGCGGATTTTCGGCACGGCGATCGGTCTGACGATTGCCTGGGCGCTGTTCGATCTGTTCCCGAATCCGCTGGTGCAGTCGTGCTTCGCCATCGCCGCCGGCGTGGTGTTCTTTACCAACCGCACCACCCGCTACACCGTGGCCACTGCCGCGATCACGATCATGGTGCTGTTCTGCTTCAACCAGGTCGGCGATGGTTATGGTCTGTTTGTGCCGCGGTTGTTCGATACCTTGCTCGGCAGCCTGATCGCCGGGCTCGCGGTGTTCCTGTTCCTGCCGGACTGGCAGGGTCGGCGCCTGAATAAGGTGCTGGCCAACACCCTCACCTGTAACAGCATTTACCTGCGCCAGATCATGCAGCAATACGCCGCCGGCAAGAGCGACGACCTCGCTTATCGCCTGGCCCGGCGCAACGCGCACAACGCCGACGCGGCACTGTCGACCACGCTGGCGAACATGCTGATGGAGCCGGGGCATTTCCGGAAGGAAGCCGACGTGGGCTTCCGCTTCCTGGTGCTGTCGCACACCTTGCTCAGCTATCTGTCAGGCCTTGGCGCACACCGCGAAACCCAGTTGCCGGCCGAGGTGCGCGAACACCTGATCGACGGCGCCGGGGTGAGTCTGGCGGCGAGCATCGATGAGATCGCCCAGGGTCTGGCGAGCAAACAGCCGATAGCGATTCAAAGCGATGAGGAAGAAGCGCTGGCCAATGAGCTGGAGCAGATGCCGGACGAAATCGACGAAGGCCAGCGGCTGGTGCAGACGCAACTGGCGCTGATCTGCCGCCAGCTCGGCCCATTGCGCACGCTGGCGGCGCATCTGATCAAGGACACCGCCGAGAATTGAGTTGGCCGGACAGGCCTCTTCGCGGGCAAGCCCGCTCCCACAGTGTCGGTGTGGTACACAAAATATGTGGACTACCGCTGTACCTGTGGGAGCTGGCTTGCCAGCGATGAGGCAATCAATCACACCGCAAATTCTGGATCAGCCCCTTACATCCCGTGCTGCCTGAGCAGCTTGTCATAGCTGCCATCGGCCTTCATCGACGCAATCGCCTTGTCGAACCCGGCCACGATCTGTTCGTGCTGCGGGTTCTTCAGGCTGACCAGGATGTGCAGGCTGTTCTCGCTCAGCGGCTTGGGCAGAAACTCCACCGCGTTGCGCACTTTCGGTGATTCCCGGGCCAGGTAATAGCGGGCGACGTATTCGTCTTCCAGGGTCAGCTTGACCCGATCCGCCGCAAGCATGCGCACGGCCATGGCAAAGTTATGCACAGGGACTTTCTGCAACGCGGTGTCAGCATCGAACGGCGCCGAATAGGCATAGCCGCGCACCACCGCAATCGGATAGGTGTGCAGCTCCTGCAGGTTGTTGTATTCGATGGGTGCGTCCTTGCGCTTGAGGAAGCGCACGCGATTGAGCAGGTACTCGGCGGAAAACTGGCCCAGCTTCGTGCGCTCGTCGTTGTACCAGGCGTTGACCAGCACGTCGTAACGTCCTTCGCCAACCCCCATCAACGCCCGCGCCCACGGCACCTGCTCATAACCGCTGGCATAACCGGCACGGGCCAGGGCCGTGCTGACGATGTCGGTCGCCAGCCCACCGTTGACCAGTGTGTCATCGGTAAAGGGCGGCCAGACGTCGAACACCAGACGCAATTTCTCCGCTGCCGCGCTTTGACCCAGCAACAGCAATCCGATCAAAGCAAAGGCTCGATGCAATCGCGGCATGCTTGAAAATCCTTAGCGGGCGGGCCGCCCGGCGTGTTTTCAGTCAAAACCCCAAGGCCCCTTACCGGCGAATCCCAGGCCCTAACATTAGCTCATTGAAGCCATCGCACAGCGCTTCCCAGCAGATTACACAAAGTACGGCGGGCCGCGATATTGGAATGATGGCATTTTGGCCTTTGTCACAGATTTCTCAGCCATACAGACATATTTCGACGCGGCGCTTAGTATCGGGCGACGTAGTTCAAGGAATCGGAAGATGACAATCGAGTGGGTCTGCAAACATCACAGCGATCTGGGACTGGAGCAGCTGTATGCCATTTTGAAATTGCGCTCGGAAGTGTTCGTGGTCGAACAGCGCTGCGCGTACCTGGATCCGGACGGTCAGGATCTGGACGGTGACACCTGCCATTTGATGGGCTGGGACGGTGATCAGCTGGTGGCATACCTGCGCCTGCTGGACCCGGAATCCCAGGGCGGCGACGTGGTGATCGGCCGCGTGCTGACGGCGCCGGCCGGGCGTGGCAAAGGACTGGGGCATGAAATGATGGAACAGGCGCTGAAACAGGCGCAGAGGCGTTGGCCTGAAGTGCCAATCTATCTGTCGGCCCAGGCGCATTTGCAGGGGTATTACGGGCGGTACGGGTTTGTCGTGGCGGGTGAGGAATATCTGGAGGATGACATTCCGCACATCGGGATGCGGCGTTCCTGAAACCCTCATCGCTGCGATGCGGCGGCCCGACAAGCCAGCTCCCACAGGTTTATCTGTCGCTCACAATGACTGTGTTCACTGAAGATCCCTGTGGGAGCTGGCTTGCCAGCGATGGCGCCAGCCCTGTCAACACAGGACTCAGGGATACTCGAGAACAGCTTTTATCTGCCGCAAATTCCGCTCGATCCACCCCCGATCAATCGCCCCCCAATCACGAATCCGATAGCGCCCCGCATGATTGCGCGCGCCCTCTTCCTGTTCGAACTCGCAGACAATATCCAGATCCGCCAGCGCCGCAATGGTGTCCTGCGCCGTGCGCCGGGGCATGCCGGTGACCTCGGTCAGCGCCGGCACACTGCTGGCCAGGCCGCTGTCGATCAGGTACGCCACGTACAAGCGCCGGTAGAAACTGCTCTTGGTCTTGCTTACGTCCATGCATGCGCTCCGCTGTTTGATCTTTTATTGCATGTCTCGCCAGGTCAGATACACCCGCAGGTCGAACTCGACCTGGTGGTAGCCCGGCAGCATGTGCTCACATAACTTATAGAACGCCTTGTTGTGATCCGACTCCTTGAAGTGCGCCAGTTCATGCACGACGATCATCTTCAGAAACTCAGGCGCGGCCTCCTTGAACAGCGAGGCGATACGAATCTCTTTCTTGGCCTTGAGCTTGCCGCCCTGCACCCGCGACACCGTGGTGTGCAGGCCGAGGGCACGATGGGTCAGGTCGAGGCGGTTGTCGAACAGCACCTTGTCGATGGCCGGGGCGTTGCGCAGGTATTCCTGCTTCAAGTCCAGCGCGTAGCCGTACAACGCCTTGTCGCTCTGCACATCGTGGCGGCCCGGATAGCGTTGGCTCAGGTAATCACCGAGGCGGTTGTCAGCGATCAATTGGCGCACCTGATCCTGCAGATTCGCGGGATAGGCCTGGAGGTATTTCAACGCAGTCATGGGGCGGCACGGGTCATGAAAAGGCCGCCAGTGTAGCGAATTCAACCGGCCAACGCGCTCCAGTCGAACGGCTCGGTAAAGCGTGCGGTGTCCTCGGCGACCAACGGCCGCGCCACCAGAAAGCCTTGTACGTACTCACAACCATGAGCTTGCAGCCACCGGTATTGCTCAACGGTTTCCACGCCTTCGGCAATCACCAGCAAGCCGTATTCCTTGCACAGATTGATGACCGTGCGCACCAGCGAAGCATCACGGGACGAGTCCGGCAATCGGGCGATCAGGTGGCGATCGAGCTTTAGAGTGTCCAGTTCCAGATCGCGCAAATGCGCCAGCGAGCAGGCCCCGGAACCGAAATCGTCCAGCGCCACCCGCACCCCGAGATTGCGCAGCAGCTTCAACTGCTTGCGGGTCTCGTCCGGGTTGATCGTCAGCGCCTCTTCAGTCACTTCCACTTCCATCTGGTGCGGCTGCAAACCATGGCGCTCCAGCACCTGGCGCAATTCGGTGACCAGATTCGGCAGGCCGAACTGGGTGTTGCTCAGGCTCACACCGATCACCAGTTCCTTGGAAAATTCGGCCTCCCACGCCTTACGCTGCCCGGCGCTGCGATGATAGATCCAGCTGCCGAGGCGGCTGATCAGCGTCGCCTCTTCCAGCAACGGCAGGAACAACCCCGGCGGCACGTCGCCGACGCTCGGGTGCTGCCAGCGCAGCAACGCCTCGAAACCACGAACGCGACCATCACCAATCGCCACCTGCGGCTGATACACCAGATTGAAATCGCGATTCTCGATGGCGTTGCGCACACTCTCTTCCAGCATCAGCCGCGACCGCGCACGGCCATTCATTTCATGATCGTAGAAGCGATATTGCTGACGCCCGGCACGCTTGGCCTCGTACATGGCAATGTCCGAGGCACGCAGCAAACCGTCGAGGTTGTTGCCGCAATCGGGGTAAGTGGCGATGCCGATGCTCGCGCCCAGGGCAATATCGAGACCTTCGATCTGCTGACAGATCGACACCCGCTCAATGAGTTTCTCGGCAATCTTCGCCGCTTGCTCGGGGAATTCCAGATCCAGCAGCGCGGTGAATTCATCGCCGCCCATCCGCGCCAGAATGTCGAACGGTCGCAGGCAGGCTTTCAATTGTTCGGAGACCCAGCGCAACACTCGGTCCCCGGCATCATGGCCGAGGGAATCGTTGACCCTTTTGAAGCCGTCGAGATCGAGGTACATCAACACCCAACTGCTGTCCGTGCGCTCACCGCGCAGCAGCAGGTTTTCCACAGTCTGGTAGAAACCCCGGCGATTGAGCAGCCCGGTCAGCGGATCGGTGACCGCCTGAAATTCCAGCTGCTGATGCAGATGGCGCACCACCGACATGTCCAGCACCGTCACCACCATCGCGTGCTGTTCACTCGGCAGCGGCGCGCAGGACAAGGCCACCGGCACTTGCTGGCCCGGCGCGGTACGCAGCAACGCGTCGTGTAAGCGCAACGTCTCGCCACGTTTGTAACTGGCATAAAACTCGGAATCGGCCCACAGCGGAATGTGCGGTTTCTGCAGGAAATCGAGAAACTCCTGCCCTTCCAGTTCCTTCACCGGCGCATTGAGCAGCCGGGAAATCGCCGGGTTGGCGAAGCGAATCAAGCCATCCTCGCCCAACACCAGAATGCCTTCGGCAGCGTTGTCCAGCACCGAAGCATTGAAGGCCCGCGCCGATTCCAGATCCTGGCTCAAGCGCTGCAAGGCCCGACGATTGCGCTGGTGTTCGAGCAGCGCCTGGACTTTTGGCTTGAGAATCTGCGGATCGAACGGTTTGAACAGATAATCCACCGCACCGCTGGCATAACCCTTGATCACGGCGTCCTGGGACTGCTCGTTGGCGGTGAGGAAAATAATGGGGGTCAGGCGCGTGCGCTGACTGCCGCGCATCAGGCGCGCGACTTCGAAGCCGTCCATACCCGGCATCTGCACATCCAGCAGCACCAGATCAACGTCGTGTTCGAGCAGCAGGCTGAGGGCTTCAAAACCGGAAGCCGCGGTAATCACCTGCCAGTCCTGGCGCTGCAGCAATGCGCGCATGCTGATCAGATTTTCAGGGTAGTCATCAACGATCAAAAGGACTGAGCTGCCTTCACCTGGCTGGGGTTGCGCGCATTCCATGCTGCTTCTCTTGTCGGGACATCTCGTGTCGGGGCATCTCGGATCAGCGTTCCGGGCGGTTCCTCGTGAAAACCGTACAGTCACTGAGCCTTCACTCTAGTCCGGGATCTGTAAAAGCAATAGCTGTCATCCAGCCATCATTTAACCAAACCGGTCATCAGCCGACTAACGGTCACGGCTGCAAGGCCCGAATTCCGGGAAAGGTGGCATTTCGACAGGATGTTGACGCCAATCATCCGCCAGACGGCCGTTAACAAAAAATCCCTCTACGCTTATAAAGGCCGCCCCCAAGAGGCGCGGGCTAGAGCTTCTGGCACGCGCGTGCAAGAGAAACAGAGTGGAAGAACCGACATGATCGACCTCGCAACCTGGAACCTCAGCGTTCCCGTTGGCAGCCCGCCCTACACCGTCGAAACCTCCAAACTGGTGAACGGCTTCAAGGATCAGTACTTCCATTCCGACACCGGCACCCTGTTCTTCTGGTCCCCGGTGACCGGTTCGAAAACCGAAAACGCCATCTACCCGCGCACCGAACTGCGCGAGACCTACAGCAATGGAACGCTGCGCAACTGGTATTACCCCGACGCCGACAACCTGCTGCGCGCGACCCTTTCGGTCAACAAGGTGCCCAGCTCCGGCAAGATCGTCATCGGCCAGATCCACGCCTATGAAAGCCAGAAGCCGATGCTTAAGCTTGAATACCAATACAAAGAAAAAACCGAGACCGGCAACCTGGTGATCAAGCTGCGCACCCATCCGGATCAGGACGAAAGCCGGGTCATCACCCTCGCCACCGGGATCAAACTCAATCGCGAATTCAACTACCTCATTCACCTGAGCCCCGGCGGTGCACTGGGCGTGAGTGCGGCCGGGTATCAGTGGGATTCGCAGATCAGCGCGACGTGGCGCAACAAACCGCTGTATTTCAAGGCTGGCGTGTATGTGCAGGACAACACCGGGTACACCAGTGAGGGTGGGCAGGTGACGTTCAGCAAGCTGGATATTGATCACGATAAATAGCAGCCGCGCGACCGTTTAAGGCTGCTGTTTAAAGGCAGTGCGCGTAACGTCCCGAAGCCTACAACGGCTTGCGTCGCTGCCTACCACTACGCCAGAATCCGCCGGCTTGTGCGCCTGGAGGGCCATCGGTAACTTGATTCGGGTCACTGATTCGCAGTGATCGGGTTTAGTAGCCCGTGGTTTCAAGCTTGGTGCACAAGCATCTGTCAGTCAGGAATTTTTGATTCCTGCACTCGATGGCGACTGTGCGCAGGGCACCTTCGGGTGCGCCGGCTTGCTCGAAACCCCGGTCTACTAACCTGCGTACAGTTGCCTCCACTTTGATTAGTAGCCAGAGCGGAGGCACTCCAATCAGGTTTCGAGCAAATGATTAAATCTACGCCTCATCCACCGGTCGCAGACCCGGCCTCCCCCTACGATTCCCTCGACCCCAAAAAACTCAACGAAGCCGCCGAACGCGCCCTCGACCATTACCTCTGCCCCGGCGCCCGCATCATGGCCACGGTCAACGAACCCGACCGCATGTACTTCGCCAACCCCGCCTACAACACCGAATCCCTGCTGGCCAACGCCAGCGAAACCCTCGGCTCCGCCAGCGAAATGCTCAACAACTTCGCCGCCTCCCTCACCCCCGCCGACCGCAAGACCGCGATAGGCATTGCACAACTGGTGATGCTGGGGGAACTGGCAGTGAATCAGGCGCTGGATCACGTAGAGCCAAAGGAGTAATGCCAGCCGAGTGAAGCGAAACAAGCGCTTCTGCACTGTAAATCCATTCAACTCTTTTGAATAAGCCTCAGAAAAATGCTCCAGCTTGATTGGGGCACTTTCTGAGGCACGCGTAAAAAAGCACTGAGCCGACGATGGCTAAATGACCCGTTGAGCATCACACGAACAGAGCCACCCAGCTTGTATACCAGCCAATCTCAATAGAATTCACGCCGTCAAAAGATAACCAGCATCAACATATATCCATTCGCTTTTAAAGCAATAAAGAATCGATATAAAAAACTGTCAGATATGACAGTTAAAAAAATCCAGAAAACAACTCACTCTGTTGACGCACAAACCAACAACTTTCTGTTAACCGAGAGAGAGAGAGAGCATCATGGCCAAGTACGTCGTACTCCAAGAAGTAAAACTTTTTTACAGCGACTCCCAAAATCACCCGTTATACTCACCATTCGGGGTTAACATGAAAGACCAGAATAATGCCGCCTACCGAATTCACGGACTACCTTATGGACCTTACCAGCGCCTATCCGGCATCAGCATGAAACTCCCCCCCAACACACCAGATGCAGGGGCTTTGTCCCTCTACATTGACAACGTAACAACAGGTCTCCCCAACAACACTTACAGTTACACGGTGACGACCGCCAATGCAACCTCCGTGGTATTTTATGTTAAACCCGTTGAAATGTTGATAGTTGGTCCCGGACTCTGGGATTTCTACGGAAACATGTATGACCAGCCCAACGATACTTATTACATCTTCACCACGAAAAACGCAACCATGCAGCTCCCTTGATCGTTCAAACCCAACGATTTAAAGCTTTGGTTGATGTAGAGAAAAAGGAAGTTAGTATTTTTTAAGGACCCCTGCCAAAAACAACTTCCGAACCAGCAGGAGGCTACTAGCATGCAAACTTTCATCACAACACCGGCACCGGAAATCTACTACTCTGACGGACCGATAAAAGCCGGACCGATACTCGGATTTGACTATAAAGACACAAAGAATGTTGCCTACACACTCTACAACAAGAACTACGGCACTTTTCAAAGATTCCAAGGATTTAGCATTCTGTTGGATGACGCAACAAAAAGCCAAAGCGGTGATCAGCTGGATTTTTACATTGAAAGTGACAGGGGAATCCCCTCCTATATCTCTATCTACAATATCGTAGTAACCAATAATACCCGTCAGCGCCTATATGTGACGAAAGCAGAAATGGAAAAACTGGGAGTGGGTAAGTTTTGGTTATATGGATCGATCACCTCAGGTAACCGGGTCTATATCATCAGTCCGAGAACGTTAGAGTTTCAAAAGCCATGATATGGATTGCGCTGAGTGATCTGAAACCGACCCGATACAGCTTTGGCTCATGGTAATCGACAAATATATCCAGACACCCTAAGGATTCCCAAAACGTCGCTTATACACGATATGGAAAACCCAATGGGCAATTCCAGAAGTTAGATGAACTCACTGGGCTATTAACTCATCAATCCCTTTACACACGGGCCAAACGCTTGATGCATATCATCTTGATTGCGCCCCCTCAACAACAAAGGAATGTTCCAAAATGACAACCTACACTGAACAGCCTCCAGCCATTCCATTCCCGACTGCACCATTACTGACAACAGCGATCGCTTCTGGCCCACCAGTACCACCAGGATCGCGCCCAGCGACCTCACCGATATTACAAGAACCAAATAATTCCCCATCCGCGAATCCACTTTACTACAATCTAGTTTATATACTTCCCCTCTATACGCGAATCAACGACAAATTGACATTTTAACTTATTGACCAGACATTTAGCTCCACCGTCATTCACACCCGGACCCTGGATCTGCCACTATTAAATTCTTATATCAATTACAAGGGAAGCCAGTACTGGTATGAACTTCTAATTAAACAACTGATTACGCAGCCAGGCACCTATGACTTGAGATGCATTCACAGCAATTCATCAGGACAGCAGGTAGGCATTTCAAACTCAAGAACCTACCTGGTGACCTGATATAAACGTTCAGATTACACTTCGCCGCGATACTGCCGCCATACCACCGCAAAACCGCACTGGGTATCGCTAGTGGTGATAATTGCGGAGCTGGCTGTAAATCAGACGCTGGATCATGTCCTGCCAAGAATGTAATCACTGATCTGCAAGCGAGAAACCAAGAACCCGCCAATGGCGGGTTCTTTGGTTTACCCTCACTTGTTGTTTGAATCATCTTTTATCAACAAATGTGAAACACCCTCAATTCAATCCTGTTAGATATTTCCGGACTGAATAGAGCCCAGATCAAAAAATCATAAAAAACTGTCAACTCTGACAGTTTCAATCAACAAAAAAAGAATTCAATCTGATGCAACACCCTTCAAGGAGATTGAAAAAATGAACGACTCAGGTAACAAGCCAAAAATCTTTTTCACCCCTGGCAGCAATATCTGCGTGATAGTATTAGAAGACCAAAAACGTAAATTAATGGAAGGCAAAATCAAGTCCATCGACAAAGAACTAGGAACTTTAGATTTAACTTTAAAAACTACAAACACCCCATGGACCGTGAAGTTAGAAAGCATAGAATATGTGCTCCTTGATGAAAAATTCAAAGCTCTCATGTTCAGAAAATTGAGCACCGATAAAAACGTAGATTCTTTAATGGACGACCTAGTTGATGTTGAGAACGCCCCGCCAAAACCACCTCAAGCACCCCAACGTTTACTTACTGTCAGGTACGACATGAACGAATTATTAACTATAGAATCAGTAAGCTTTTCAGCTAACCTTGATGATGTTATTTCACACGCACAATCAATGCAAGAATCTGATTTATTATTAGCTGCAAGGTAATAAAAAATCAACTTAAGAAAAACATCCCAACAGCATGGAAGGTAAACGTCATGGCAACTACCGTCCGCCCTCCTCCATTCTTCATTAGATAAGGGGACGGACTTATGTAATCCCTGTGGCCGACGCCGAAAAAAGAATCCAATCTGACGCAACACCCTTCAAGGAGATTGAAAAAATGAGCGAATCAGATAACAAACTAAATATGATTTATATTTTTTATATGCTTGACAGCAAGATCAGCTTGATATCATTAGACAACAAAAAACCTAAAGTACTGAAAGGAAAACTCAGGTCCGTCAACAGCAAACTAAGAACTTTAGAGTTGGAATCAGAAAATAACATCAGAAAAATCGTAAACCTTGATGACATACAAAAAGTAAATTATGAAGAAATTAATGACCGCGCTTTTATAGTAAGCGAATTTAACTTCGATACATCTAGAAATTTTTCTCCACCCGACCTAAATGATGTGAGGCACGCCTCGTCAACACCGACCCAAACGTCCCCAGTATTCGAACCTCAATTTACCAGTACCAGCAATATTGTCATTATCAAAAAACAAACCGATTCGTGCGTATACACTTGGGATAAAGCACCTTTCATGGATCCTTTTTTCTTGCTCATGAGAGCTTTAAAAAATCCTTTTGTCTTAGTTTTAAGCTAATAACAAAAAAATCAACAAAAGAAAAATACCCCAGCAGCATGAAAGGTGAGAATCAAAGGTGACCAGAATCAAAGGTGACAGATTTATTTTTCTGAAATCAAAATCGGAACAAAAAAATCTGTCACTTTTTTCTGTTCTTTAATGGAGAATCCTAATGAGCATTAACGATGACACCATTAGCGTGAGCTACTTTCGATCCAATATCATTCAATTGATAGCACAATCAGATAATAAAATAAAATTAGTGAATGGAAAAATAGCAGAAATAAACACTGACTCTATCCTTATCATCCCGAATACCGGCCAGGCTGTTAACATCCCCGCATCACAAATAAAAGCGATAATCATCGACCAGCCAAACACAGAGCACGTTTATCCGCCAACGCAAAACACATTAAGCGGTTTTATGACGAGAATAGACCTCCCAATTGTTTCTAATGGAAACTTTGGTGCTGGAAATCAATTATCCCATAAGCCACCCGCTTCCACATTGGATTACCAAAACCCGGCGAATTCATTACATTATGGTGAACTCTTTGTTGCTGGTGACAACTCTACTATCCCAGGTATACCGGGTAAATATGATTCAAGGCAAGCCACCTACTCCAACTTCGGACCAATACTAACGTGGAAAGTCCAGTCGATCACAGTAAATGAAGAACCCCTTGAGGTTTTACCAGCAACTCGCGTCATCCATCCACCAGCCGGCATCTCGTCCGCCGACTGGGACAAAAAATTCAATAATGATTCATCAACATCTACGAAGAACAGCTACCCGCAGCCAACTTTGACTGAAAAAATACTGACCGTAACCGTTTTCGCAAAAAAAACAATAGAAACATCGGAAATGCCCGTTACTTTCACCCTTACCAAATATGCACCTTCCTGAAACTAAGAAAAGCGGGACTAATTTAAGAATAGAAGGGACAGATTTATTTATCTTCTGATCGATTACATGAATCTGCCCCCGGCTCTACCCTGGTTTCAACTCAGCCGACAGGAATCAAATACGGGTCGCGCTTCATACTTAGCCGACAGAGTCATTCAGTGCCACTAGCCGCCCTGCATCCCATTCCCGCTGTATATCAGCAAACAACTCACCGTTCACTCGGCCCTGATGATTCGCCAAGGCCTGAGTCATCGCCTCGGCAATACGCCCGATGATCAAGGCTGGCTTCTACGGAAGACTGCGTTTTCACACAGCTATTACTGATCGGACTCGGTGACATAGCGAACCGGTATAAAAACCTGTCAGATGTGACAGTTCCAATGCCAGAAGAAATACCGCATCGTAGATGCTAAAGGGAGGTAAAGAAAATGAATAAAAATGTTCTCGTTCTATATCGAAATTATGTTGCCTTTAATGCAATTGTCAAAAACAGGCTACGAAGTGGAACCATTGAAGAAATTCAGAAAGAAAAAATCATAGTAGTTGATGAAAATGACAGTCTAATAGAGATCCGTCCAAAGGATATTCAGGCACTCATCCTGCAAACGAATAAGAACAACGAAATTCTTATTGTGTCCGACTGTTGTGCATCGAGTAGAAATGATACTGATGCTCAACATAACAACACGCCAGGTATCACATGGACTGTAACTTCTGCCGAAATTCGTGAAGTTAACCCTGGTCAACGGGGGACTGAACCCAATCTACGTCCACTCTTAATACCGTCCTACATCCAGCAACAAGGTGGCAAATATACTGAGAAAGACTGGGATACTCAAACCAATCCAGCTTATGTCAGTGGCACCCAAGGTAAAGAGCTGAATCAGTCCTATATTTGGCAAAAATTAACGTTAATGACTGCGAGACTTGATCCTCATCCAAACTACGAGTTTGCCGCTACAATCAAAGCTGACGAAACCACTGAAGTAGTCGAACTTTGGGGGAATAGACTAAGGCAAATATAATCTGATAACAGCTCTCACGTTGCGACCTCCAATCTGGACAAGCCAGCAGTTTCAACTGACATCTTGGAGATCAAGGTAAAGACACAGCTTAAACCTTGAGCGCTAAAACATTTAACACACAGGACTTGTCATGCAAAACTTCACCACAACGCTGGCTTCGCAACTTTATCAGTCCGTCCCCATGATCAAATACGATCCGATCGGATTTGATTTCAAAGACCTGAAAAACCCTGAACATCGTGATGAGCTTTAATAAACGGCTGGATCCAAAATACAGTCGAATCAAATATCAATGGTGACTCAAATGATCAGTATTATTACAGGCAAATCAACAAATTACATTGCTATACAGCCAACAGCTGCACCTACAACGCAGCCAATACCAATAGCGCTTATTTCGGTTGGCGCTTTTGTATTAGTCTGGCTGTCGGACGGTACGCTAGTTGCTGGCGAAGTTATTGGCTTCGACACCGTCAATGAGACAATCATTGTGAAAGACGAGCGCACCGGTATCTCCACGCCTGTTCCCACAGCCACCTCTATAGTTGCAATAAAAAACGTGTTTGGTCCGATAATTATTGATGAAAGCAGCCTTGGCAATTCCAGCAACTCAAATAACACATTGATCATTTCTCAAACCATCAACCAAGCACTTAAATATATGCAGTCACCCATAGCCGCTCACATGAATAAATAAAGACTAAAACATTCGGAATGGAGATCAGGAAAATGGCCAAACAACCATGGGCTTGGGAAGAAGGCGAAGAAGTAACATTTGAACATAATGGGAAAATTCACCAAAAGATGATTTTCAAAGGAGTTGATACTAAAGCGGGAGCAATTATAGCCTCAGCTCCCAGTTCTCCGGCAAAACTCATAGTTTACCATCTAAAAGACGTTACTCCTTTAACAGTACTTGATACGTCGAGTTTTTTTGCCACCGCACCAAGTCCAAAGCAGAGCATCATAATTTATGAATTCATAAATTTTAAATGATCTACTGAGCTCCAAATTATTGATGGAATAACCCGTGTTTACAGACGAGTTACAGCTCATACGGCGCCGAGGTCCAGCTTCCGGGCAAAAAAAATCCGCCTTTCGGCGGATTTCTTATTCAATCAGCTCAACATACAGTCTCAATTGACCTTGGCGTTCAACTCACCCTTCAGATAACGCTGATACATGTTTTCCAGCGAGATCGGCTTGATCTTTGAAGCGTTGCCGGCAGTACCGAAAGCTTCGTAACGAGCGATACATACATCGCGCATGGCCTTCACGGTTTCGCCGAAGAATTTACGTGGGTCGAACTCGCTCGGGTTGGTGGCCATCAGGCGACGCATGGCGCCGGTGGACGCCAAACGCAGGTCGGTGTCGATGTTGACCTTGCGCACGCCGTGCTTGATGCCTTCGACGATTTCTTCAACCGGTACGCCGTAGGTTTCTTTGATGTCGCCGCCGTACTGGTTGATGATCGCCAGCCACTCTTGTGGCACCGACGAGGAACCGTGCATCACCAGGTGGGTGTTCGGGATGCGTTTGTGGATTTCCTTGATGCGGTCGATTGCCAGCACGTCGCCGGTAGGTGGCTTGGTGAACTTGTAGGCGCCGTGGCTGGTGCCGATGGCGATGGCCAGGGCATCAACCTGGGTCTTCTTGACGAAGTCAGCCGCTTCTTCCGGGTCGGTCAGCATCTGGCTGTGATCCAGAACGCCTTCGGCGCCGATGCCGTCTTCTTCACCGGCCATGCCGGTTTCCAGCGAACCCAGGCAGCCCAGCTCGCCTTCAACCGAAACGCCGCAGGCGTGAGCCATGGCTACGGTTTGTTGGGTCACGCGGACGTTGTATTCGTAGTCGGTCGGGGTCTTGCCGTCTTCGCCGAGGGAGCCGTCCATCATGACCGAGCTGAAGCCCAGCTGGATCGAGCGTTGGCAGACGTCAGGGCTGGTGCCGTGGTCCTGGTGCATGCACACCGGGATGTGCGGAAATTCTTCGATCGCCGCCAGGATCAGGTGACGCAGGAACGGGGCGCCGGCGTATTTGCGGGCACCGGCCGAAGCCTGAACGATCACCGGGGAGTCAGTCTTGTCAGCGGCTTCCATGATGGCGCGCATCTGCTCAAGGTTGTTGACGTTGAAGGCTGGAACGCCGTAGCCGAACTCGGCTGCGTGGTCCAGCATCTGGCGCATGCTGATAAGTGCCATTGTGTGTCTCTCTCCCGGTTTGGGTCGTTAATCGTGCCAGCCTGCCGGAGCGGCGGCGGCTATTCAAGTGATTGCAGATCGGGGGTTGAGGCCCGGCCTGGTGATTCGATACAGCAAATTCTGTTTTATTCGGCTTTGCAGCCCCGGCCGATCAGATCATTGGTGGCGACCCAGTAAACCAGGCCTTCCTCACCTTTGATGTGAAACGCCAGCATGTCATCGCTGTACAGCGCGCCCGAGGCGCCCGGCTCTTCTTTCAGTCGATAGACCTGATCGCCACCGCCCAGGCGCACATCGACTTCCTTGCGGGCGGCATCGGTGAAGCGCCAAAGCACCTTGGCCTGGCTGTCGCAGGTCCAGGTGGTCCAGTTATCGACAGGGGCGGACGACTGGAACGGGTTCCACTGCGCGCAACCACCCAACAATCCCAGTGCCGCAACGGCGATCAGGCCTTTCATCCGTGTTCCTCGACCGGCAGCGCACGCCGCCGGACTTGAGTAAAGAGTCAGACCGGTCAAGGACAACCATGTTCCTTGGCCGGGGTTTGCGTCTCGTATTTGTCCAGACCGTCCGGGCCCGAGCGCTTGTTCAGCACCGGGTTGGTTTCGGCCTGCCAGTCGGCCTGGTAGCAGCCTTTCTGTGCCTCGCCGGGTGCCGGTGTCGGCTCGGCCTTCGGGTTACTCCCGCAGGCCGCCAATGTACCGGTCAGCAACAACAGCGCTAACGACTTGACCATCTGAACACTCCTTTGCCTGGCCAATCGGGCGGCCTCAGGCCTTGGCCCGGCTTTCCAGGACTTCAACGGCCGGCAGCACCTTGCCTTCGACGAATTCGAGGAACGCGCCACCGCCGGTGGAAATGTAGGAGATCTTTTCCGCCACGCCATATTTATCGATGGCCGCCAGGGTGTCGCCACCGCCGGCAATCGAGAACGCCGCGCTTTCGGCGATGGCTTCGGCCAGCACTTTGGTGCCGTTGCCGAACTGGTCGAATTCGAACACGCCGACCGGGCCGTTCCACAGGATGGTTTTCGACGACTTCAGCAGTTCGGCGAAGTTGGCCGCGGTTTGCGGGCCGATGTCGAGGATCATGTCGTCAGCAGCAACATCAGCGATCAGCTTCACGGTCGCTTCGGCGCTTTCAGCGAACTCCTTGGCAACAACCACGTCCACCGGCAGCGGCACGCTGACCTTGGCGGCGATGGCGCGCGCGGTGTCCAGCAGGTCCGGCTCGTACAGCGACTTGCCGACCGGGTGACCGGCCGCCGCGAGGAAGGTGTTGGCGATGCCGCCGCCGACGATCAGTTGATCGCAGATCTGGCTCAGGCTGTTCAGGACGTCGAGTTTGGTCGAGACCTTGGAGCCGGCAACGATGGCAGCCATTGGCTTGGCCGGGGCGCCCAGGGCTTTGCCCAGTGCGTCCAGCTCAGCAGCCAGCAGCGGGCCGGCAGCAGCGACCTTGGCGAACTTGGCCACGCCGTGGGTCGAACCTTCGGCGCGGTGCGCGGTGCCGAAAGCGTCCATCACGAACACGTCGCACAGGGCAGCGTATTGCTGGGCCAGTTCGTCGGCGTTCTTTTTCTCGCCCTTGTTGAAGCGCACGTTTTCGAACAGCACGATGTCGCCGGCCTTGACGTCAACGCCGCCCAGGTAGTCAGCCACCAGCGGCACTTCGCGGCCCAGAGCCTTGCTCAGGTAGTCGGCGACAGGCTTGAGGCTGTTCTCGGCGGAGAATTCGCCTTCGGTCGGACGACCCAGGTGCGAGCAGACCATCACGGCCGCGCCTTTTTCCAAGGCCAGCTTGATGGTCGGCAGCGAAGCCAGGATACGCGCATCGCTGGTGACAACACCGTCCTTGACTGGGACGTTGAGGTCTTCGCGGATCAATACGCGCTTACCTTGCAGATCGAGGTCGGACATCTTCAACACGGTCATGGGTCGCACTTCCTACGGTTTTTTTGAAGTCGCTGTTTGCAGATAGTGTTCTGCAACATCCAGCATTCGGTTGGCAAAACCCCATTCGTTGTCGAACCAGGCCAGGATGTTCACCAGCCGAGGGCCGGAAACGCGGGTCTGACTGGCATCGACGATGGCCGAATGTGGGTCATGGTTGAAATCACAACTGGCGTGAGGCAATTCGGTGTAGGCCAACAGACCTTTGAGCGGGCCGCTGGTGGCGGCGTCGCGCAGGATCCGGTTGACCTCTCCGGCGTCGGTGTCGCTCGCGGTCTGCATCGTGATGTCGAGGCAGGACACGTTGACCGTCGGCACGCGTACGGCTTTGGCCTGAATTCGCCCGGCAAGTTCCGGCAGCAGGCGCTCGATACCACGCGCCAGACCGGTGGACACCGGAATCACCGACTGGAACGCCGAGCGGGTGCGGCGCAGGTCTTCGTGGTGATAGGCGTCGATCACCGGCTGATCGTTCATCGCCGAGTGAATCGTGGTGATCGACACGTAATCCAGACCGACCGCCTGATCCAGCAGCCGCAACAGCGGCACGCCGCAGTTGGTGGTGCAGGAGGCGTTGGACACCAGCAGTTCGTCGCCGGTCAGGCAATCCTGATTGACGCCGTAGACGATGGTGGCGTCGACATCCGCCTCGCTGGCCATCGGCTGCGAGAACAGCACTCGTGGCGCGCCGGCGTCGATAAAGCGCTGGCCGTCTGCGCGAGTGTGGTAAGCGCCGGAGCATTCGAGCACCAGATCGACACCTAGCGACGCCCAATCGATGCCTTCGGGGGTGGCACTGCGCAAAACCTTCACGCAGTCGCCATTAATATGCAGACAATCGCCGTCGACCTTCACCTCGCCGGGGAACCGGCCGTGGGTGGAGTCGAAGCGTGTCAGGTATTCGATGCTGGCCATGTCGGCCAGATCGTTGATCGCGACAATCTCGAACCCGGCCTTCTCGCCTCGCTCGAACAACGCACGCAAGACGCAACGACCAATCCGGCCGTAGCCGTTGAGTGCAACTTTGTAGGGACGCGGTTGAGGCATGGGGGTTCTCGATATACGCAGGCAGACGCAATGCTTATTTGCGACACATCACATGTGGGAGCTGGCTTGCCAGCGATAGCGTCCGGTCAGGCAACATGTATGTTGAAGCGGATGGCCCTATCGCTGGCAAGCCAGCTCCCACAAGGATTGCGGTGATCATGAGATCACCGCGATGTGCCTTAGTCTTCCAGCAGTTCTTCAGCCTGACCCAGGATGTTTTCCAGGGTGAAACCGAACTCTTCGAACAGTGCCGAGGCCGGAGCCGATTCGCCGTAGGTGGTCATGCCGATCACGCGACCTTCCAGACCCACGTACTTGAACCAGAAGTCGGCGTGAGCCGCTTCGATCGCAATACGTGCGCTGACCTGCAACGGCAGGACCGATTGCTTGTAGCTGGCGTCCTGAGCGTCGAACGCGCTGGTGCATGGCATGGAAACCACGCGCACCTTGCGGCCCTGCTCGGTGAGTTTGTCGTAGGCCTGAACGGCCAGACCAACTTCCGAACCGGTGGCGATCAGAATCAGCTCAGGCTCGCCTGCGCAGTCCTTCAGCACGTAGCCACCACGGCTGATGTCGGCGATCTGGCCGGCATCACGGGTCTGGTGCTGCAGGTTCTGACGCGAGAAGATCAGCGCCGACGGGCCGTCCTTGCGCTCCAGCGCGTTTTTCCAGGCCACCGCCGATTCAACGGCATCGGCTGGGCGCCAGGTGTCGAGGTTCGGCGTGCTGCGCAGACTGGTCAGTTGCTCGATCGGCTGGTGCGTCGGGCCGTCTTCGCCCAGACCGATGGAGTCGTGGGTGTAGACGTGGATCACGCGCTGTTTCATCAGGGCGGACATGCGCACGGCGTTGCGGGCGTATTCCATGAACATCAGGAAGGTCGCGCCGTAAGGCACCAGACCGCCGTGCAGGGCAACGCCGTTCATGATCGCGGTCATGCCGAATTCGCGCACGCCGTAGTACATGTAGTTGCCGCTGGCATCTTCGGCGCTGACGCCTTTGCAGCCTTTCCACAGGGTCAGGTTGGAACCGGCCAGGTCAGCCGAACCGCCCAGCACTTCCGGCAGCAGCGGGCCGAACGCGTTCAGGGCGTTCTGGCTGGCTTTACGGCTGGCGATGGTTTCGCCTTTGGCAGCAACGTCGGCGATGTAAGCGTCAGCCTTCTCGGAGAAGTCGGCCGGCAGCTCGCCGCTCAGGCGGCGGATCAGTTCGTTGGCTTCGGTCGGGAACGCGGCGGAGTAAGCAGCGAAACGCTGGTCCCACTCGGCTTCCACAGCGCGGCCTTTTTCCTTGGCATCCCACTCGGCATAAATGTCGGCCGGGATTTCGAACGGGCCGTGGTTCCAGTTCAGCGCCTGACGGGTCAGGGCGATTTCCGCGTCACCCAGCGGGGCGCCGTGGCAATCTTCCTTGCCTTGCTTGTTCGGCGAACCGAAACCGATGGTGGTCTTGCAGCAGATCAGGGTCGGCAGCGGGCTCTTGCGAGCGGTCTCGATGGCGGTCTTGATCTCTTCCGGGTCGTGACCGTCGACGTTGCGGATCACTTGCCAGTTGTACGATTCGAAACGCTTCGGCGTGTCATCGGTGAACCAGCCTTCGACTTCGCCGTCGATGGAGATGCCGTTGTCATCGTAGAAGGCGATCAGCTTGCCCAGGCCCAGCGTGCCGGCCAGGGAAGCGACTTCGTGGGAAATGCCTTCCATCATGCAGCCATCACCCAGGAACACATAGGTGTGGTGGTCGACGATGTTGTGGCCCGGACGGTTGAACTGCGCGCCCAGGACTTTTTCTGCCAGGGCGAAGCCCACGGCGTTGGCCAGCCCCTGACCCAGCGGGCCGGTGGTGGTTTCAACGCCCGGGGTGTAACCGAATTCCGGGTGACCCGGGGTGCGGCTGTGCAGTTGACGGAATTGCTTGAGGTCGTCGATCGACAGGTTGTAGCCGGTCAGGTGCAGCAGCGAGTAGATCAACATCGAGCCGTGGCCGTTGGACAGCACGAAGCGGTCACGGTCGGCGAACGATGGATTGCTCGGGTTGTGCTTGAGGTAGTCGCGCCAAAGCACTTCGGCGATATCTGCCATACCCATGGGGGCACCGGGATGGCCGCTGTTGGCTTTTTGCACGGCATCCATGCTGAGGGCACGAATGGCGTTGGCACGCTCACGACGGCTAGGCATCGCTGATCTCCTGGGTGTGAATAGATTGAAACGGAAAAAAGGAGGGCATTTTCCCTCACCGGAGCGCCTCGGGGCAATGACAGATAGTCATCCGGAGGCGTTTTTCCAATGGATAACATCGGTTTCGGTTGGTGAAACCTTTCCGCTGTTCGTTTGTAGAGTTAACCGGGCAGTGAGAAGTGCAATCGAATACGCCATCCATCGAGCAATATCAAAACTTTTTGATATAGACCTTGCGATGCCTTCCGGCCGTCACTAGACTGCCAGCCCTATGAACTTACGCGTGCCTTCCATTCGCCATGACGATTGCGACGAGCTGGCGGCCCTGTGCAAGGCCGGCGGCGATCCGCTGCGGCTGAATGTATTGCGCGCTCTGGCCAACGACTCGTTCGGCGTACTGGAACTGGCGCAGATTTTCGGTATCGGCCAGTCCGGCATGAGCCATCACCTTAAAGTGCTGGCGCAGGCGGATCTGGTGGCGACTCGCCGCGAAGGCAATGCGGTGTTCTATCGCCGCGCCCTGCCTCACACTGAGTTGCTGGGCGGCAAGTTGCACGCTGCGTTGTTAGAAGAAGTCGACAATCTGGCACTGCCGGCGGACGTGGAAACCCGGATCGCACAGGTTCACGGGCAACGCGCGGCCAACAGCCAGGACTTTTTCGCCCGGGTCGCGGAGAAATTCCGCGCCCAGCAGGATTTGATTGCCGGCCTGCCGCAGTACCGTGAAAGCGTGCTGGCCCTGCTCGACAAACTGAACTTCAATGGCGCTGCCACGGCCATTGAAGTCGGCCCCGGCGATGGTGCATTCCTGCCGGAACTGGCGCGCCGCTTCGGCACCGTAACCGCACTGGACAACAGTGCGGCGATGCTCGAACTGGCCCGCCAGGTATGTGAACGTGAACAGCTGGCTAACGTCAGCCTGCAATTGGCCGATGCATTGAATGGCGTGAGCCTTCAGGCCGATTGCGTGGTGTTGAACATGGTGTTGCACCATTTCGCCGCGCCGGCCGAAGCGCTCAAGCACATGGCCAGCCTGCTGCAACCGGGCGGTAGCCTGCTCGTGACAGAGTTATGTAGCCACAACCAGAGTTGGGCCAGGGAGGCCTGCGGTGATCTGTGGTTGGGGTTTGAACAGGACGATCTGGCCCGTTGGGCCACCGCTGCGGGACTCGTTCCCGGGGAAAGCCTCTATGTAGGCTTACGTAATGGTTTCCAGATCCAGGTTCGCCATTTTCAGCGACCGGCTGGCGACACTCACCATCGGTAAATTCAGGAAAACATCGAGATGAGCGAATACTCCCTCTTCACCTCCGAGTCCGTGTCTGAAGGACATCCGGACAAAATCGCCGACCAGATTTCCGATGCAGTGCTGGACGCCATCATCGCCCAGGACAAGCACGCACGCGTTGCGGTGGAAACCCTGGTCAAGACAGGCGTGGCCATCGTTGCCGGTGAAGTGACCACCAGCGCCTGGGTTGACCTGGAGCAGATCGTTCGTGACGTGATCTGCGACATCGGCTACACCAGCTCCGACGTCGGCTTCGACGGCGCTACCTGCGGCGTGATGAACATCATCGGCAAGCAGTCCCCTGACATCAACCAGGGTGTTGACCGTGCCAAGCCTGAAGATCAGGGCGCCGGCGACCAGGGCCTGATGTTCGGCTACGCCAGCAACGAAACCGACGTGCTGATGCCGGCCCCGATCACCTTCTCGCACCAGCTGGTACAGCGTCAGGCCGAAGCCCGTAAATCGGGTCTGCTGCCTTGGCTGCGTCCGGACGCCAAGTCGCAAGTGACCTGCCGTTACGAAGGCGGCAAGGTTGTCGGTATCGACGCCGTGGTTCTGTCGACCCAGCACAACCCGGAAGTGTCGTACAACGACCTGCGCGAAGGCGTGATGGAGCTGATCGTCAAGCACGTGCTGCCTGCCGAACTGCTGAGCAAGGACACCCAGTTCCACATCAACCCGACCGGCCAGTTCATCATTGGCGGCCCGGTAGGTGACTGCGGTCTGACCGGTCGCAAGATCATCGTCGACAGCTACGGCGGCATGGCCCGTCACGGCGGCGGCGCGTTCTCCGGCAAGGATCCATCCAAGGTTGACCGTTCGGCGGCCTATGCTGGCCGTTATGTTGCCAAGAACATCGTGGCGGCCGGCCTGGCCGAGCGTTGCGAAATTCAGGTTTCCTACGCGATCGGTGTGGCCCAGCCTACCTCGATCTCGCTGAACACTTTCGGCACCGGCAAGATCAGCGATGACAAGATCATCAAACTGGTCCGTGAAGTGTTCGACCTGCGTCCATACGCGATCACCACCATGCTGGACCTGCTGCACCCGATGTACCAGGAAACCGCAGCCTACGGCCACTTCGGCCGTGCTCCGCAGACCAAGACCGTTGGCGAAGACACCTTCTCCACGTTCACCTGGGAAAAAACCGACCGCGCCGACGCTCTGCGTTCCGCTGCCGGCCTGTAATTTTCCTGGTGGTACAAGAAGCCCCGCACGGTTCGCCGTGCGGGGCTTTTTCATTCGTACCCTGTGGGAGCGAGCTTGCTCGCGAAGAGGCCCGAGTCAACAACATCACATCCGGATCGGAAACAGCTCGCAAAACACCCACCTCTCTCAACAACAAATCCTCGCCTAGCCTTCAAGCATCTCCCTGAGCAAGGACGCTCACGATGCTTGCCACACTGCGCCTGTTTTTGTTTTTCCTGCCGGTTTTCCACCTCAACGCCTTCGCTGGCGACTGCCCCGACTGGGCCGCCGCCCGGGCATCGAGCGAAGTCGCCGCCCTGCAACAACAGATCGATCGCTGGGACGACGCCTATCATCGCGAAGGCCGCTCGGTGATCGCCGATGAGCTCTACGATCAGTCCCGCCTGCGCCTGAACCAATGGCGCCAGTGCTTCAAACTTCCTTCACCGCCCGAGCCGGTGCGTGCATCAGGCCCGGTTGCGCACCCGGTCGCGCACACCGGCCTGGACAAACTTCATGATGCGGCGAACATCGCCACCTGGCTGCGCGACCGCCAAAACGTCTGGGTACAACCCAAGGTCGATGGCGTGGCGGTGACCCTGATCTATCGCGACGGCCGACTGCATCAGGCGATCAGTCGCGGGGATGGTGTTCGCGGGCAGGACTGGACGGCGTCGGCCAAAAAGATCGGAGCCATTCCGCAACAGCTGACGCAACCGCAGGATCTGCTGGTGCAAGGCGAACTCTACTGGCGCTTGAACGGACACATGCAGGCACGTGCCGGCAGCGCCAACGCCCGCGCCACCGTGGCCGGCCTGCTGGGACGCAAGGATCTCGACGCGGAACACGCCGCCGGCATCGGGCTGTTTGTCTGGGACTGGCCGCAAGGGCCGAAGGACTTGCCGGAGCGAATCGCGGCCCTGACACAATTCGGTTTTCCTACCACGGAGCCCTACACCCAGGCCGTCGCCAGCCTGAACGACGCGCAACACTGGCGCGATCACTGGTATCGCTCGCCATTGCCATTCGCCACGGACGGCGTGGTTCTGCGCCAGAGCCTGCGACCGCCCGCCGAGCGCTGGCAGGCTCGTCCGCCCTACTGGGCTGTCGCCTGGAAATACCCGTTCGCCCAGGCACTGGCCGATGTGCGCAAGGTGAACTTCAAGGTCGGCCGTACCGGGCGCATCACGCCGGTGCTCGAGCTGTCGCCGGTGATGCTCGATGACCGGCAGATCAAACGAGTCAGCGTCAGTTCGCTCAGGCGCTGGCAGGAACTGGACATCCGCCCCGGCGATCAGGTCGCAATCAGCCTGGCCGGGCTGACGATTCCGCGCCTCGACAGCGTGGTACTGCGCAGTACCGAACGCGCTGTTCTGGATGTTCCACTGGCCAGCGACTTTCACGCCCTGAGCTGCTGGCAACCGACGCCGGGCTGCGAAAGCCAGTTCCTCGCGCGCCTGACCTGGCTCAGCGGCAAGCAGGGACTGGCGCTGCCGCATGTCGGTCGCGGCACTTGGGAGAAACTTCTGGAAACAGGCCGCCTGAACAGCCTGCTGGATTGGTTGACCCTCGACGGCCCGGAGCTTGCTAACATTGCCGGTCTCGGCGAGCGCAGCAGTGCCCGCCTGCTGCACAGTTTTCACAGCGCCCGCCAACGACCGTTTGCGCAGTGGCTCAAAGCCCTGGGTTTGCCGCCGACAGGTCAGGCAACACTTGCCGATTCATGGCAGGCGCTGGCACAACGCAATACCGAACAATGGCAGGCAGAAGCCGGGATCGGCCCGGGCCGTGCGGCGCAATTGAGCGCCTTTTTTCGCGACCCGCAGGTGCTGGCCCTGAGTAAAACCTTGCAAGCCGCCGGTGTCGACGGCTTCTGAATGCGCAATCCCCGGCCAACCGGGAACCCAATGTCCGCCGGAGCGCTCCAACAGCGCAGTGCTTCACCGATACGATTGCCTTTGCACATGGAGCTTTTATGAAATTTCTCGCACCGCTCGCCCTGCTGTCTTTCTGCGCAGTCCTCGCCGCCCCCGTGATGGCCGACGAAGACGCGCCGGGCCTGACCGGTTGTGCCGCCAAGAAGCAGGGCATCATCAACCAGATCGAACAGGCCAAGTCCCGCGGCAACGCCGACCAGCAGGCCGGCCTCGAAACCGCCCTGCGCGAAGTCACCGAGCACTGCACCGACGCCGGCCTGAAGAAAGAACGCGAAAACAAGGTGCTCGACGCCAAGCACGAAGTGAGCAAGCGTCAGGCTGATCTGGACAAGGCCATGAAGAAAGGCGATCCGGAGAAGATCGACAAGCGCAAGAACAAGCTCGCCGAATCGCGCAAGGAATTGCAGGACGCGCTGGACGAACTCGACAAGTAAGAAAGCCGGGGATCACAGCCAAAAACCGTGATCCCTTGAACATCAGTGGTCGCGAAACTCTTTATGGCAGGCACTGCAGGCATCTTCGACTTTCTGCACGGCAGGCCCCAGGTTACTGGCTTTGTAGGGTTGAACCTTGCTGGCGATCACCAGTTCACCGGTGGCCGCTTCAAGGGTGCGGGCCATTTCCTGGAAGCGCGCCTGTTTCTGCCAGACATCATCCTTGGCGCTGGTGTGATCTTCTTCGCGCACCTGCGGGAAATGTTTCCACGGCTCATGGGACAACGCATCGAGCTTGACCGCGCCTTCGGCGAATTTCGCTCCGTCGAACGGGATGCGCCCACGCAACATGCCACCCAGGTCTTCACCGGTCTTGAGCATCTGCTTGAAGATCGCCTTGCGCTGACCCAGCGGGGAATTCGGGTCGACACCGCCACAGGCGGACAAGCTCAGACAGGCCAGCAATACAACAGAAATTCTTTTGAGAGTCATGGTGGCTTCAGGTCACGGAAATCGGCGGCCAGTATCCTCGGGTCACCGCCAAACACCAATAGCCCTATTAACAATAAGGGTTGCTTGAGCGCATGGAGCACTTCTGCAACCGGCACAGGAAATTCTCCATGAACAGCCGTTTCAAGGCCTGGCGTCATCCGCTCATCGCTACCCTCCCGCTGCTGGCGATCCTCGCCGGCTGCACCGGTGGCGACAGCGCCAAGCCGAAAACCCACGCCCTGGCCACCTACTCCAGCGCCACCTGGGAAGCCCTGCCGGCGGTGTCCGATAGCGATCTGGTCGCCGGTTTCGGTTCCTGGCGCAGCGCCTGCACCCGGCTCAAGGCTGACCCGGTCTGGGGCCCGACCTGCGCGGCAGCTGCCAACGTGCCGCAGAGCGCTGGCGACATTCGCACCTTCCTCAAGCAGAACCTTGACGTGTTCGGCCTGCGCGCCGAGAACGACAATCCCAACGGCCTGATCACCGGCTACTACGAACCGGTGTACCCCGGCAGCCTGACGCAAACCGCCACCGCCAACGTGCCGGTGTATGGCGTGCCCGAAGACATGATCATTGTGTCGCTGGACAGCATTTACCCGGAGCTGAAAGGCAAGCGTCTGCGCGGACGCCTCGAAGGTCGTGTGCTCAAGCCTTACGACGACGCGGCGACCATCGAGAGCCAGGGCGTCAAGGCGCCGGTCGTGGCGTGGCTGACCGATCCGATGAACCTGCAATTCCTGCAGATTCAGGGTTCGGGGCGGATCCAGACCGAGGACGGTCGCCAGCTGCGCATCGCCTATGCCGACCAGAACGGTCACCCGTACCGACCGATCGGCCGCTGGCTGGTGGAACAGGGCGAGCTGAAAAAAGAAGAGGTGACCATGGGCGCGATCAGCAACTGGGCCAAGGCCAACCCGTCGCGCATTCCGGAACTGCTGGCGAGCAATCCGAGCTACGTGTTCTTCACCCGCAACCCGGACAGCAACGAAGGCCCGCGCGGTTCGCTGAATGTGCCGCTGACCGCTGGTTACAGCGCGGCGGTGGACCGCAAGGTCATTCCGCTGGGCAGCCTGCTGTGGCTGTCGACCACCCGCCCGGACGGCACGCCGTTGGTACGCCCGGTTGCGGCACAGGACACCGGCGGCGCGATTGCCGGCGAAGTTCGTGCGGATCTGTTCTGGGGCACCGGTGATGCCGCCGGACAATTGGCCGGCGACATGAAGCAGCAAGGGCAGATCTGGATGCTCTGGCCGAAAGGCGCGGCGTTGCCGCAAGTGCCGCAGGTGGCCGACAAGCCGTAAGTACAATGCAAAAGATCGCAGGCCTCGTCAGCCTGCGATCTTTTCAGGTTCAGACCGAAACGAAGAAGAAGCTGGCAATCAGCGCCATCCCGACGAACCAGACCAACGAGCGCAAAGCCGCCCAGTCCGCCAGATAGCAAATGATGTAGAGCAGGCGACTGGTGATGAACAGCACCGCCAGCACATTGACCGTCACCAGCTCTGCCGTGCCCACCAGGTGCGCGACGATCACCGCCGCCGCAAACGCCGGCGTCACTTCAAAACTGTTCAGCTGCGCCGCATGGGCACGGCGCGCCACACCATCCACGCTGTCCAGAAAGTCCCGGGGATCATGATTGTCCCGCAGTCTGAAACCACCCGAGGCCTTGGCCACGACGGTGCACAGATAGGGCAGAAAGATCGCGATCAACACACACCACAAAGCCACCGTCATAACACCGTCCTTCTTTCGAGTTTTAGAGTTGCCGGGCGGTCAGAACTTCATCACCAGCATGCCGACCAGTACCAGCCCACAGGCTAAGAGCCGCGGCCGGCCGAAAGGTTCTTTCAGGTAACGCATGCCGAACAGCACCACCAGGATCACGCTGATTTCACGCAACGCCGCCGCTTCGGCAATCGAGCCCAACTTCATCGCCCACAGCACCAGAGCGTAGCTGAACAACACGCAGAACCCGACCGCCAGCCCCAGCTTCCATTGCTCGCGCCAGAACAGTTTGAACGCCGGCCTTTTCGCTACCCCCGCCAGCAACGGGAATGGCCAGGCACTGAGCAGCGTGACCCAGACCAGGTAATCCAGCGGATGCGACCAGCGCCGCAATGCCTGACCGTCGATGTAGGTGTAGCAACCGATGCACAAGCCGATCAGCGCCACTACCGGCAGCATCGCCCACGGCAAATGTTTCCCGCCGCCGCCCTGCCAGAGCAGGCAAGCCATGCCCAGCGGGATCAGCAGGATCCCGAAGATTTGCTGGGTGGTCAGCACCTCGCCGGCGAAGATCAGGGTCAGCGCCAGTACCACCAGCGGCGACAGTCCGCGCATCAACGGATAGACCAGCCCCAGGTCGCCAACCCGATAGGCCTGGATCAACAGATAGCGATAAAGCAGCTCGAACGCCGCCGACGCCAGAATCCACGGCCAGATTTCCGGCGGCGGCAGGCTGATGAAAGGCAACGCCAGCGCGACGAACAACAGCGCCACGCTGTCCATGCAGGCCACCACCAGCAGCCGTTCGGCGCTGAACTTGATCAACGTGTTCCACGCTGCGTGCAACAGCGCCGCCACCAACACCAGAGCTGTCGCCAGCACGTGCCACTCCTTTGTTCTTGTTGTTGAGCCTGAGCCAATTAGTCAGATTATTGATTCGCGATGTGTCAGCAGCTGTTTATACTGCAAGCGACCACGCCGCACTCAGTTGCGCACAGACAAATTCCAATAATTCCTGCCTGCCCCGTTCTCGTCCGAGACCGGTCGCCGGCCTGCGTATGCCTGATCAAAGCGTCAAGACTACCGACAGAGACCTTGCGCATGCCACTCGCCTTGCTTGCACTCGCTGTTGCCGCTTTTGGCATCGGCACCACTGAATTCGTCATCATGGGCCTGCTGCCCGATGTCGCCCGCGACCTTGCGGTGAGCATTCCCCATGCGGGCCTGTTGATCACCGGCTACGCCCTGGGCGTGGTGTTCGGTGCGCCGATCCTCGCGATCGGTACCGCCAACATGCCGCGCAAGGCCACGCTGCTGGGCATGACGCTGATGTTCATCCTCGGCAACGTGCTGTGCGCGCTGGCGCCGAACTACGCAACGTTGATGGCGGCGCGGGTCGTCACCGCACTGTGCCACGGCGCGTTCTTCGGCATCGGTTCGGTAGTGGCCGCCGGGCTGGTCGCGCCGAACAAACGGGCGCAGGCGATTGCCATGATGTTCACCGGCCTGACCCTGGCCAACGTCCTTGGCGTACCGCTGGGCACTGCGCTCGGTCAGTACGCCGGCTGGCGCTCGACCTTCTGGGCGGTCTCGGTGATCGGTGTGATCGCGGCCCTCGCCCAATGGCTGTGGTTGCCGAAACACATCCCGATGGACAAGGCCAACCTCGCCAGCGAGTTCAAGGTGCTGGGCAAGGTCAACGTGTTGCTGGCGCTGGGCATGAGCGTTCTGGCCTCCACCAGTCTGTTCAGCGTGTTCACCTACATCGCGCCGATTCTGCAGGACATCACCGGCGTCAGCCCTCACGGAGTGACCGTGATGCTGCTGTTGTTCGGCGTCGGCCTGACCGGCGGCAGCATGCTCGGCGGGCGCCTGGCCGACAGTCGTCTGCTGCCGTCGCTGGTGGGTGTCGCGCTGGCGGTGGTGGTGATTCTGACGGCGTTCAGCCAGACCAGTCGCTCGGTGGTTCCCGCGGCGATCACGCTGGTGCTGTGGGGAATTTTTGCCTTCGCCCTGTGCCCGATCCTGCAACTGCTGATCATCGATCAGGCGCATGAAG
Organism: Pseudomonas glycinae; assembly: GCF_001594225.2. Classification (GTDB taxonomy): domain Bacteria; phylum Pseudomonadota; class Gammaproteobacteria; order Pseudomonadales; family Pseudomonadaceae; genus Aquipseudomonas; species Aquipseudomonas glycinae. The sequence goes on along the minus strand of NZ_CP014205.2, from coordinate 2,840,386 downwards.
CACCGAACCTAGGCTCGACCCTGAACCAGAGCGCGTTCAACCTCGGCAATGCCGCCGGGGCGTGGATCGGTGGACTGGTAGTAGCCAGCGGCGCGGATCTGGCGGACTTGCCGTGGACCGGCGCGCTGGTGGGCGTGCTAACGGTGCTGACGGCGCTGTTTTTCATCTACCTGCAACGTCGGGGTGTCGCTGCGGTCAATGTGTCCGGCTGATTTTCCCGGGGGACACAATTGTGTCCCCACCCGGCGTCAGTCCATCCAACCCTTGCGTCCATGAACGGGCGCGATGTCTTTCCACCCCCATCCAAAGGACCCCGGATGCTTGAACTCGTCGCCGCTTTCATCTGCCTCACCACCCTCCTCACCTTTGTGAATTTCCGCTTCATCGGCCTGCCCCCAACCATCGGCGTGATGGTTACCGCACTGATGTTTTCCCTGTTGCTGCAAGGCCTGAGCCTGCTCGGTTACCCCGGTCTCGAAGAGCGCGTACAGCAACTGATCGGCCAGATCGACTTCGGCGATCTGCTGATGAACTGGATGCTCTCGTTCCTGCTGTTCGCCGGTGCGTTGCACGTGAACCTCAACGACCTGCGCAGCTACCGCTGGCCCATCGGCCTGCTGGCGACCTTCGGCGTACTGATCGCCACCGCCGTGATCGGCAGCCTCGCCTACTACATTTTTGCCCTGTTCGGCTGGCACGTGAGCTTCCTTTACTGCCTGTTGTTCGGCGCGCTGATTTCCCCGACCGACCCGATTGCGGTACTCGGCGTGCTGCGTACGGCCAACGCCTCGAAGCCGCTGAAGACCACCATCGTCGGCGAATCGCTGTTCAACGACGGCACCGCCGTGGTGGTGTTCACCGTGTTGCTGGGCATCGCGCAACTGGGCGAAACCCCGACCGTCGGCGCCACGGCCATGCTGTTTGCCCATGAAGCCATCGGCGGCGTGCTGTTCGGCGGGCTGATCGGTTATCTGGTGTACCTGATGATCAAAAGCATCGAGCAGCACCAGATCGAGGTCATGCTGACCCTGGCGCTGGTGATCGGCGGTTCGGCGATGGCTACCGAGCTGCACGTCTCGGCGCCGATCGCGATGGTGGTCGCCGGTCTGATCATCGGCAACCTCGGTCGCAACCTGGCGATGAACGACATGACCCGCAAATACCTGGACGGTTTCTGGGAATTGCTCGACGACATGCTCAACGCCCTGCTGTTCGCGCTGATCGGGATGGAGCTGTTGCTGCTGCCGTTCAACTGGCTGCACGTGGCGGCGGCAAGTCTGCTGGCGCTGGCGATTCTGCTGTCGCGCCTGCTCACCGTGGCCCCGGCCATCGTCTTGCTGCGGCGCTGGCGCACCGTGCCGCGCGGCACTATCCGGATTCTGACCTGGGGTGGTTTGCGCGGCGGTGTTTCGGTGGCACTGGCCCTGGCCCTGCCGTTGGGCCCGGAGCGCGATCTGCTGCTGAGCATCACCTACATCGTGGTGCTGTCATCGATCCTGTTGCAGGGCCTGACCATCGGCAAACTGGTCAAACATGCAACGCGCGACGAGCCGGCGAGCGCTGCCGAGCCCGCGCACCATTGATCATTTCTTGATCTGCTGCGGATCGGGCTTTTCGGCCTGATCCGCAGACTCTTTCGGCTTTCCGCTTTCACTGCGGATCTGCGCATGACTGATCAGGGCGAAGATGAAACTGCCGCCGATGATGTTCCCCGCCAGGGTCGGCCCGGCAAACACCGCCCAGAAGTCACTCCATGGCAGCTCGCCGGCAAACACCAGATACGACACCTCCGCCGACCCCACCACGATGTGAGTGAAATCGCCCAGTGCCATCAGATAGGTGATGAGGATGATGATCCACATCTTCGCGCTCTCCATGGACGGAATCATCCAGACCATGGTGGCGATCATCCAGCCCGAGACAATGCCCTTGGCGAACATCTGACTCGCATGGTTCTCCATGACCTTGCGGCCGATTTCGAGGAAGGCTACGTCAGTCTTGCTGTCGAAGATCGGCAGTTCGAGCATCACGTAGGCCACCAGAATCGTCCCGCACAGGTTGCCGAACAGCACCACCGTCCACAGCCGGATCAACCGGCCGAAATTGGCCAGGGTCGGCTTGGTCATCACCGGCAGCACGGCAGTCAGGGTGTTTTCGGTAAACAGTTGCTGGCGGGCGAGGATCACCGCGAGAAAGCCTGCGCAGTAGCCGAAACTGGCGATCACCTTGAATTCATCGCCCTCGGGCAGACGCGAGTTGAGCAGGCCCATGCCCATCAGCGACAGGCCCATGGTCAGCCCGGCCGCGAGCGCCGACCACCACAGCGCGGCGATGCTGCGCTCCAGTTCCTGGTCGCCCTGTTTGCGGATGATTTCATGCAGAACCGCCGCGCGGGGCGGCTGGTTTTTCTCGACTTCGTGTTGTTCCTTGGCCGAGAGATCGGGGGTCTTGCCGTCTGTTGGTGTGGTCATGGCGGGAAACCGGTGGCGGGGTCATAAGGCTACGACACGCGCCGCTCGGCTTCCGTTCGCCGGTGTGACGCGATTACTCGGTAACGGGCACGTCATCCTTGAACTGGTCTTTGACATACCTGATCTCGGTTCGCCCGTGCGGCGCCGGCAAGCCGTCTTCGCCGAGGTTGACGAAGACCATTTTCTCGACGGTCAGGATGCTCTTGCGGGTGATCTTGTTGCGCACTTCACAGGTCAGGGTGATCGAGGTGCGGCCGAACTCGGTGGCGGTGATGCCCAGTTCGATGATGTCGCCCTGGCGCGAGGCGCTGACGAAGTTGATTTCGGAAATGTACTTGGTCACCACGCGCTGGTTGCCCAGTTGCACGATGGCGTAGATCGCCGCTTCTTCGTCGATCCAGCGCAGCAGGCTGCCGCCGAACAGGGTGCCGTTGGGGTTGAGGTCTTCGGGTTTTACCCACTTGCGGGTGTGGAAATTCATCTTCACTCCTGAGCGTCTTGCCGAATGATGGGGCCATCTTGGCAGACTGAGCGGTCATGCTCCATGAGGCATCTACTATGGTCGCGATTGGCGATCTTCATCTGGCCGACAGAAACCCTTTGGAAGATCAGTCTAGACGGCTATAATCGCCCCCGTTTCAAAACGGTAACCTTCACTTGATACCGTTTTCCCGCCACCTGTCCGAGGGGCGCTGCAGCAGGTTCAACCTGTCAGGCTCGGATGGGGCGTTGACCGGCTCAGGCCGGACACTAAACGCACAACGGCGCCCATTCGCATACATTACGAATGGAGGCTCTTCATGAGCGCTGTTATCACGCCTGCAGATTTTAACGATTACAAAGTTGCCGACATGTCCCTGGCTGCCTGGGGCCGTCGCGAAACCATCATCGCCGAGTCGGAAATGCCGGCCCTGATGGGTCTGCGCCGCAAGTACGCTTCCGAGCAGCCTTTGAAAGGCGCAAAAATCCTCGGCTGCATCCACATGACCATCCAGACCGCCGTGCTGATCGAAACCCTGGTTGCCCTGGGTGCCGAAGTGCGCTGGTCGTCCTGCAACATCTTCTCGACTCAGGATCAGGCCGCCGCTTCCATCGCCGCTGCCGGCATCCCGGTTTTCGCCTGGAAAGGCGAGACTGAAGAAGAGTACGAGTGGTGCCTGGAGCAGACCATCCTGAAAGATGGCCAGCCATGGGACGCCAACATGATCCTCGACGACGGCGGCGACCTGACCGAGCTGCTGCACAAGAAATACCCACAGGTCCTGGACCGTGTTCACGGCGTGACCGAAGAAACCACCACCGGCGTACACCGTCTGCTGGACATGCTGGCCAAGGGCGAGCTGAAAATCCCGGCCATCAACGTCAACGACTCGGTGACCAAGTCCAAGAACGACAACAAGTACGGCTGCCGTCACAGCCTGAACGACGCCATCAAGCGTGGTACCGACCACCTGCTGTCCGGCAAGCAAGCGCTGGTCATCGGTTACGGTGACGTGGGCAAGGGTTCGGCCCAGTCCCTGCGTCAGGAAGGCATGATCGTCAAAGTCTCCGAAGTCGACCCGATCTGCGCCATGCAAGCCTGCATGGACGGTTTCGAACTGGTTTCGCCGTTCATCGACGGTATCAACGACGGCACCGAAGCGAGCATCGACAAAGCGCTGCTGGGCAAGATCGACCTGATCGTGACCACCACCGGTAACGTCAACGTTTGCGACGCAAACATGCTCAAAGCCCTGAAGAAGCGCGCCGTTGTCTGCAACATCGGTCACTTCGACAATGAAATCGACACCGCTTTCATGCGCAAGAACTGGGCATGGGAAGAAGTGAAGCCACAGGTACACAAGATCCACCGTACCGGCGCTGGCTCGTTCGATCCACAGAACGACGACTACCTGATCCTGCTGGCCGAAGGCCGTCTGGTGAACCTGGGTAACGCTACCGGTCACCCAAGCCGCATCATGGACGGTTCGTTCGCCAACCAGGTTCTGGCGCAGATCTTCCTGTTCGGCCAGAAGTACGCCGACCTGTCGCCAGCCCAGAAAGCCGAGCGTCTGACCGTTGAAGTACTGCCGAAGAAACTCGACGAAGAAGTGGCCCTGGAAATGGTTCGCGGCTTCGGCGGCGTGGTCACTCAACTGACCAAGCAACAGGCTGACTACATCGGCGTGACCGTCGAAGGCCCGTTCAAGCCGCACGCTTACCGCTACTAAGAGCAGCTGCGAGCTTCAAGCTTCAAGCGGCAAGCAAGGTCAAAAGCCGGACTTGCCGTACGAAGCTTGAAAGCTCTGCCCCTATTTCAAAACAGTTTCAGGCAGCCGGTTTCACGCTCGATAGATCAGCGCACCACCGCTTCTCTCGCAGCTTGTAGCTTGCCGCTCGTAACTGGAGGCTTCCTCCATGTCCCAAGACCGTCGCTACAGCTTCGAGTTCTTCCCGACCAAGACCGATGCTGGGCATGAAAAACTGCTCGCCACTGCCCGTCAGCTGGCCACCTACAACCCTGACTTCTTTTCCTGCACCTACGGCGCGGGCGGTTCGACCCGTGACCGCACGCTGAACACCGTTCTGCAGCTGGAGAGCGAAGTCAAAATCCCCGCCGCACCGCACCTGTCGTGCGTCGGCGACAGCAAGGACGACCTGCGCGGCCTGCTGAACGAGTACAAGGCTGCCGGCATCAAGCGCATCGTCGCCCTGCGCGGTGACCTGCCGTCCGGCATGGGCATGACCAGCGGCGAGCTGCGTCACGCCAATGAACTGGTTGAATTCATTCGTGAAGAAACCGGCAATCATTTCCACATCGAAGTCGCCGCCTACCCGGAGATGCATCCGCAGGCGCGCAACTACGAAGACGATCTCGCCAACTTCGTGCGCAAGGCCCGTGCCGGCGCCGACAGCGCGATCACCCAGTACTTCTTCAACGCCGACAGCTACTTCTACTTCGTCGACCGTTTGCAGGCGCTGGGCGTGGACATTCCGGTGGTGCCGGGGATCATGCCGATCACCAACTACAGCAAACTCGCGCGCTTCTCCGATGCCTGCGGTGCGGAAATCCCGCGCTGGATCCGCAAGCAGCTGGAAGCCTACGGCGATGACAGCCAGAGCATTCAGCGCTTTGGTGAGCAAGTTGTCACCGATATGTGCGAACGCCTGCTGCAAGGCGGCGCGCCCGGCCTGCACTTCTATTCCATGAACCAGGCCGAACCGAGCCTGGCGATCTGGAACAACCTGAAGCTGCCGCGCTAAAAAGACGTAAACGCAGAACCAGAAGATCGCAGCCACGACAGTGCCTACAGCGCTTTCGCCGCTGCGATCTTTTGCTTTTAACGCCCGAAACAGAGCTTCTGCGGCCAGTTTCTGGCTCTTTGCCGTTTCTCGTCGTAATCTCAAGCCATGCCTTTGATCACGCAGTTATTCGCCGTGCTGGTTTTTGCTTGCCTGAGCTTTACCGCTCGGGGCGAGAAGCTGCGTATCGTCACCGAACCGTGGGCGCCGTACGTCTATGAACAAGACGGCAAGAACCTCGGCCTGGACTACGAAACCACCGCCATCGTGTTCAAGCGTTTGGGCATCGAAGTCGAATGGCAGTTTTTGCCGTGGAAACGCTGCCTGTCGATGCTCGAAACCGGCCAGGCCGACGGCGCACTGGACATCTTTCACAGCGACGAGCGCGACGCCACCCTGCTCTACCCGAGCGAACCGTTGTCGGACGTCGAATTCGTGATGTTCTATGCCAACGACCGCCCGCACCCTTTTCGCAGCCTCGAAGACCTCAAGGGTCTGACCATCGGCACCTCACCGGGCTATCTGTACAGCCCCGATTTTCGCGAATCGACCTTGTTTACTCGGGAACCGGCCCCGACCCACGAAGCCAATTTCGGCAAACTGGTGCGCGGGCGCATCGACCTGCTGATCACCGATCGCCGCGTGGGTCAGCATTTGCTCGATGAACTGGGCATTCGCGACAAGATCACTGAGAACCCGACCGTCATCAGCCGCCAGAGCCAGTTTCTGGCCGTGCGGCGCAACGCCGGGATGGATTTGCTGGTGCAGCGCTTCGGTGCCGAGCTCAAGCGTTTCAAGCGCGAACCGGCCTATACCGAGCTCAGTGCCCGCTACGGCGCGGCCCCCGCCCTGACGGCGCCACTGGGCACCGCCACCGCCAGCGGCAAAACCGTTGAGCAGCAGGAAAGCGGCGCGCAGTGATTGCTCTGTTATACTCCGGCGTTCCCGCCAGGCTCACGCCCGGACGCCCGGAACCGTAACAGGCCTCCTGACCCGCTACAGCGCAGCTTTTCAGCCCGCGCGAGCGCTCCGGACGTGCCTTCGGAACCGCAGCAGGACCGGACGGGATTGCGTCCTCTTAAACGCCATTCGCGCCAGGCAAGACTCCCATTGGGCCAAGCCCTAACTAAAACAGGATTACTCATGTCCTTTGCTTCCCTCGGTCTCTCCGAGGCTTTGGTCCGCGCTATCGAAGACGCGGGCTATACCGAGCCTACTCCGGTGCAACAGCGGGCCATTCCCGCCGTGTTGCAAGGTCGCGACCTGATGGTTGCGGCTCAGACAGGTACTGGTAAAACCGGCGGTTTCGCCCTTCCGATCCTGGAGCGGCTGTTCCCCAACGGTCACCCGGACAAATCCCAGCGTCACGGCCCGCGCCAACCGCGCGTGCTGGTGCTGACCCCTACCCGCGAACTCGCGGCGCAGGTTCACGACAGTTTCAAGATCTACGCCCGTGACCTGAAATTCGTCAGCGCGTGCATCTTCGGCGGCGTCGGCATGAATCCGCAGGTTCAGGCCATGTCCCGTGGCGTTGACGTGCTGGTGGCGTGCCCCGGTCGTCTGCTCGACCTGTGCGGCCAGGGCAGTGTCGATCTGTCCCATGTCGAAATCCTCGTGCTCGACGAAGCCGACCGCATGCTCGACATGGGTTTCGTCCACGACGTGAAGAAAGTCCTCGCCCGTCTGCCGGCCAAGCGCCAGAACCTGCTGTTCTCGGCGACCTTCTCCAAAGACATCACGGATCTTGCCGGCAAACTGCTGCACAACCCGGAACGCATCGAAGTGACGCCGCCGAACACCACGGTCGAGCGCATCGAACAACGCGTCTTCCGTCTGCCGGCCAGCCACAAGCGTGCGCTGCTGGCCCACCTGATCACCGCTGGCGCGTGGGAACAGGTGCTGGTGTTCACCCGCACCAAGCACGGCGCCAACCGTCTGGCCGAGTACCTGGACAAACACGGCCTGCCGGCTGTGGCGATCCACGGCAACAAGAGCCAGAACGCCCGCACCAAAGCCCTGGCCGACTTCAAGGCCGGTGAAGTGCGCATTCTGGTTGCCACCGACATCGCGGCACGCGGTCTGGACATCGACCAGTTGCCACACGTGGTCAACTTCGAACTGCCGAACGTCGATGAAGACTACGTCCACCGTATCGGCCGTACCGGCCGGGCCGGTCGTTCGGGCGAGGCGATCTCGCTGGTCGCACCGGACGAAGAAAAACTGCTGAAAAGCATCGAACGCATGACCAAGCAGAAAATCGCCGACGGCGACCTGATGGGCTTCGATGCCAGTACCATCGAGGCCGAGAAGCCTGAAGTTCGCGAGCGTCCGGACATGCGCAACCCGCGCAATGCCCGCGGCCCACGCGGTGACGGCCCTAATGGCGGCGGCGGTGGCGGCGGTCGTAAAGACAAAGGCAAAGACAAGGGCAAGGAAAAACCGGCCGGCGAACGTGGCGAGCGTCCAGCCCGTCAACAGAAGCCGCGCGAAGGCACCCCGGCCCGCGAACAACGCCAGCCAAGCCAGCCGCCACGCGCCGCTGCTGATCGCGCTCCGGACGAGTTCCTCGACGACGATATCGATAACTTCGGTAACCGCGTCGACTACGTGCCGAAGCAGGCTCCGACCGGTGGTCGCAACCGTCGTCCAGGCGCTCCGGCGCAAGGCGCAGGTTCAGGCGCACCCCGCGGCGGTCAGTCGCAAGGTCGCCAGAACGGCCCGCGTAACAGCAACGGCTCGAGCACCGGCACGCCGCCAGGCAAACGCAGTGGCCCACGCAACGGTGCACCGCGTGACGGCCAGGGTCGCCGCGACGAAAACTCGCGCAACCGCCGCCCGGCCCGTGATGATCAGCAACGCGCTGAACCGGCCGTGCAGAACCCGCGCAGCAGCGGGCCGAAGATCATGCACAAGGAATCGAAAGCCGACCGCTTCCCGACGCCTGAGCAACTGGATCAACTGCCAAGCCGTCCACGCGGTGAAAAACCGGCCTTGCTGACCCGCAATCGCTGAGTTTTCGACTGCAATGAAAAATGCCCCGGCCTGAAAACCGGGGCATTTTTTGTGCGCCGCTGAAACGAAAGTGGCGGCAGGCAATAAAAAACGCCCCCGATCGCAAGACCGGGGGCGTTTTTTGTATGGCCGGCGAAAATTACTTCGCTTTGACACCTTCGAACGAGATGTACAGGTCGACTTTGTCAGACTGTGGACCCAGGTCCATCATCTTGCCGAAATCAGAACGCTTGATGCTGGTAGTGCCTTCGAAGCCGGCACGGTAGCCGCCCCATGGATCCTTGCCTTCACCCAGGAAAGTGGCCTTGACCACGATAGGCTTGGTCACGCCGTGCAGGGTCAGGTCACCGGTCACGTCGGCAGTGTCTTTGCCATCGGCGTTCTTGCCGGTGGACTTGACGCTGGTGGAGACGAACTTGGCATCAGCGTATTTGCCCACGTCCAGGAAGTCTTTGCTGGAGATGTGCTTGTCACGCTCGGCGTGGTTGGTGAACACGCTGGCGGTCTTCACGTCGAACTCGATCTTGCTGTCTTCAGGCTTGGCGGCGTCGAAGCTGAACTTGCCGCTGATGTCCTTGAAGGTACCGGTGATGTAGCTGTAGCCCAGGTGGCTGATCTTGAAGTCAACGAAGGCGTGCTGGCCTTCTTTGTCGACTACGTAGTCAGCGGCCATCACATTGGCGGACAGGACGGCAGAGCCGATTGCCAGAGCGGCCAGAGTCTTTTTCAACATGCTTTGTTTTCCTTTGGAGTCGAGGTTGAACATCAGGCTTTGCGTCCCAGCATTCGTGTCAGGGTCGCATCACGATCGATAAAGTGGTGCTTCAATGCTGCCAACGCATGAAGGCCGGAAAAAATTACCAGCGCCCATGCCAGGTACAGATGAATCACACCGGCGGTATCTGCCTGATCCGGTAGTCCGGAAACCAGTGCAGGAACTTCAAACAGGCCAAACACCGGAATCCCGACACCGTCTGCGGTGGAAATCAGGTAACCGGCAATCATCACGGCGAACAGCGCAAGGTAGAGAAACCCATGGCCGAACTTGGCGCCGATGCGGGTCATGCGGCTGTAGCTCTGGAGCGTTGGCGGCGGTGGGCTGACAAAGCGCCACAACACCCGCAACACCATCACAGCCAACAGCACCAGACCGATGCTCTTGTGCAGATCCGGCGCGTCTTTGCGCCAGGTGCTGTAGTAATCCAGCCCCACCATCCACAGACCCAGCGCGAACAGCCCGAAGACCGCCAGCGCCACACCCCAGTGCATGAAGATGCTGACCCAACCGTAGCGCGAAGAAGAGTTACGTAGCTGCATTGCCCAAATCCTGTGAGAACTGCGAACCAAGACTAGCGAGTTATCTATCGAATTAAAGCGGAAAATTTCGCTTTGAAATATCGAGAAATACGATCAAGAGCTTCTGACCGTCGCGTTAAGGAAAGATTAACCCATAGCAGAATCACACGTCTTAGCGAGAAAAATCATACAAACCCGCCACCCTCTGAGGTAGTCGCTCGCCAGAAATATCCTCAATTCATTTAGGCACTCAAAGCGAGTTGAGTGGGATAGCAGGACTGGAGCTATGCGATGTTTTAACCATCGGAACCAAAAATTCGAAGGGGCTTTCGCATCTGGACCTACGACAGAGTGGCTACTACTCTCAGGTGAGGCAAACGTAAGTCCATCGTCCAGAAGCCGGAACAATGCCTAACGGACCGCAATTCAACACAGGGAAAAAAGATGCGTTTTGACGGCGAACTCGAAGAACTAAAACAAAAATTAAGCTCTCTCCGGCATGCTGGAGAATGGAGAGTCGTCAATCCAAACCAATATCAATTCAGAGCTAATAGTAAGGGGATCATGAATTGGTTCCCCTCAACGGGGAGTATCACATTTCAAGGAAACCCGAGATCCGCCGAACAATTAAGACTACTTGTTGAAGGATTGCTGATCAGCGGCACTGATTCGGAACACCCACACATCGAACGAACCTCGATAGAGGTAGAAGCTGCTTTCGCTGAGTTATCTACAAGCTCGACAGAGACAGGCGCATATTTTCTCGATGATTCCTACTCTGACTCTGAGTTGGTTATCGGCCTGGTTGGGACGATTGGCACCAACTTAAACGAAATTGCAAGACTCATAAACGAACGCCTGTCTAAATTCAACTACACGACAGAAAGTATAAAAATATCTACAGATATAATCTCTACATTGGGTTCCCCACTTTCAAGCACAGATGAATTTGGCAGGATCAGTTCCTTTATGGAGGAAGGAAACAATCTTAGAAAAAACAGTAAAGACAACTCAATACTTGCTCTCGGGGCTGCTGCCAGGATCAACTTCCTACGAGGAAAGCAAGAGGCCTTGCGCAGAAAAGCTTTTATTATCAACTCACTGAAAAATCCAGCCGAAGTACAAAGACTACGAAAAATATACTCGAACGGTTTTTTCTTGATTGGTGTCCACGCTGACCACACAAGACGACATGACTATCTGACAAAAGAAAAATCGATTCCAGAAGAGCAAGCCTCTAAATTAATCGACAGAGATGCAGATGAACGTGATGACTATGGGCAGCACACGAAAGACACCTATCACCTATCCGACTTCTTCATCGACTACAACGGCAACTCCGACTCATTGAAAAAACAGATATGGCGAGTTTTTGATCTGCTTTTTGGCAAACCCTACGTTACGCCTACATTCGATGAATACGCAATGTTCATGGCCTTCTCAGCCTCACTAAGATCTGCTGATCTTTCTCGGCAGGTGGGTGCGGTTCTAACAAAAGACAGGTGCATCGTCTCGACTGGAGCTAACGATGTACCAAAAGCACACGGAGGGCTGTACTGGCCTGAAGTAGACGACGTTACCCAGGAAATCGTCGACGCAAAGGATGGGCGTGACTACATGAGAGGAGAAGACTCTAACGCCACACAGAAAAAATTGATCATTGACAGCATTCTTGAAGTAATCCCAGAGGAATACAAAGAAAAACTAAAGCCCTTGATCAAGGGCAGCAAAATAAAAGACATCACCGAATATGGAAGAGTTGTTCATGCAGAAATGGAGGCACTTCTTTCAAGCTCAAGATTGGGCATTAGCACATCAGGCAGCGACTTATACTGCACAACGTTTCCCTGCCACAATTGCGCAAAGCATATCGTTGCGGCTGGAATCAAGAGAGTCGTATATGTTGAGCCATACCCGAAAAGCAAGGCACTGGATTTCCACTCAGATTCCATATCACTAAATCAGAGAAGCAACAACGTTGTATTTGCACCGTTTATCGGAGTTGGCCCACGAAGCTTTTTCAACCTATTCTCCACTAATCTCGGTAGTGGCTATCCAGTAACCAGAAAATCCGAGGATGGTCAGGCTCTTGACTGGAATGAGTCCGATGCTAAATTACGCACCCAAATGCTGCCTTGCTAGTACATTGAACGCGAAACCATAGCTGCAACCCTCCTATCAAGGTACCTAGAGGAAAGCCAAAATGACGCCCACTAAAGAAGAGTTTCTCAACCATTTAGCGGAATCTCGCCGTACTGTTGAGCAATGGCCTTCTTGGAAGCAAGAGGCACTCAAAGCATCTCCTCAGCAGCATTCTTCTTCATCAGCTCCATCTGCTCAGCACAAAGAAAAGCGCTGAACTGTCTCCTCGGCTCTTATCCGATGGAGCTTGAAGCCCAACCTAGGGCAGATTAACCAAAATGGTTGATCCATAAAAAAGCGCGGCCTGAAAGCCGCGCTTTTTCATTCACCGCAAAGCCTTACTGCGCTGTGGTCTCGGTGCTTGCCGCCGGTTTGGCCGCTGGCTTCTTCGCCGGCTCAGCCTTTTTCGCTGCAGGTTTGGCCTGGGCTTTTTTCGCCTCGGCCTTCGCCGCAGGTTTCTTCGCTGCTGGCTTGGCTGCCGCTTTTTTCGCCGGCTCGGCTTTCACCGGGGTCGCTGGCTTCGGTGCTTCCACCGGAGCTGGCGCAGGAGCCGGGGTCGGTGCAGGCGCTGGAGCGGCTGGAGCGGGTGCCGGCTCTGGCGCTTTCACTGGCTCTGGTTTCTTGTCGTCGTCCGAACCGCCGAACAGGTTGGTGAAGAAGTTGCCTTTCTTCGCCGCTACTGCCGCGCCCGCACCCGCTGCTGCGGCGGTGGCCGCTGCCGGGCCGACCTTGACCGGCTCAAACGATTTGCCCGCCGCCAGGTCTTCAACCTGACTGGCCGCGCGCTGGCCGGTGCGCAGTGCGCCTTCCAGGGTGCCCGGGTACAAGGTGTCGGTGTGTTCGCCGGCAAACGCTACGCGCTGCAGCGGACGCTCCCACAGGCGCCAGAATTTGCTGATCTGGCCAGGGCCGAAGGCGAGGTAGGAACCGCCGGTCGACGGGTCGGTGCTGTAGCGACGGATTTCATAACCGGTGAATGCGCCACGGGCCTGTGGATAAAACGCGTGCAGACGGATCAGCACCTGATCGACCATCTGCTTGTCGCCGAAGGCCTGCATGACGCGAGCGTTGTCGCCGGACAGGTTGATCACCACATTGGCGCCACCCTTCAGGGCCGGCTCGATCCACAACATGCCAAGGCCGGTGTTGCTGTAGATCTCGCCGGACATCCGCGCCTTGCTTTCCCACACCGGCGTCTTGAACTTCAGCATGATCTGGTCACGCCAGCCGTAGTTGGTGCCCTTGATCGCAGCCAAGTGCTGGGCGTCCAGCGCCGGGGTCAGCTGGATCTTGTTGAGGGCGCGCAACGGCACCGCCAGCACTACATAATCGGCCTGGTAGCCGACGCTGCCGACCTTGACGGTTACGCCGTCCTTGTCCTGAGTGATGGCAGATACTGGCGAGTTGGTCTTGATGGTTTTCAGCTGCTTGACGAAGGCCTGGGCCAGCACCGGGCTGCCACCGACCAGACGCGAAGCGCGCAGGTCACGGTCGGACACGCCGCGGTACACCCGGCTCTGCTGCGCAAAGTACAGCAGCGACAGGCGCGAAGGCTCGTCGTAGTGGGTGCGGATATCCTGGTTGATCAACTGACGCGCGGTGGCCGGCAGGTTCTGCTTGTCGAGCCAGCTCGAGACGTTGATCTGGTCGAGGGCGTGCAGAGTGTTGGTCGCCGCCGGGTTTTGCGGATCGTCGATCGAACGCGCCAGATCGTCACGGGTTTTCTCGTAGCGCTTCAACGCTTCGGCCGTGGCAGGTTGTTTGGTGGTCAGGTCGGCGGCGGAGAAATACTCGCCATCGATCAGGTAACCCGGGGTCCGAACGAATTCAGGCGCCGGCGTGGTGCTCAGCTTGAACGTCGAAACGTACTTGTTCAGCACCGGTTGAGTCTTGTCGTTGCCGATCCACTCGCTGGTGGCCATGCCCGAACGACCGCCCAGGCTCGGTTTGGCTTCGAGCAGCGTGACCTGCCAGCCCTTGTTCTGCAGTTCGTAAGCCGCCGTCAGGCCCGACAGGCCGCCGCCGATCACGATTGCGGTTTTATCCTTGGCCAGCGCCGTAACGCTGAACAGCCCCAACACCACCAGCGCACAGGCGCGCAGCCAACCGACAGACATTCAGCGAACTCCGGAAATACACGTAGGAAAAAGCAGTTTTGCGGGTCAGACGACCCAAAGAACCGCGAAGAATACGTCAGCCATCAAAACGCCGCCAGCGACGTCTATCGGCCCATACAAAGTAGCTCAATCGACACAATGGGTTGTTCCGGCGCGACGCATTGCATAGGCTTGCGCGATTGTTTGCCCGCGCCTGACGCGAGCCGCCTCGAGGAGACTGAACATGGGCCTGAACAACCAGTGGATGCAACGCGATCTCGCGGTGCTGTGGCATCCCTGCACCCAGATGAAAGACCACGAACAGCTGCCGCTGATCCCGATCAAGCGCGGTGAAGGCGTCTGGCTGGAAGACTTCGAAGGCAAGCGTTATCTGGACGCGGTCAGCTCCTGGTGGGTCAACGTGTTCGGCCACGCCAACCCGCGCATCAACCAGCGCATCAAGGATCAGGTCGATCAGCTGGAACACGTGATTCTGGCCGGTTTCAGCCATCAGCCGGTAATCGAGTTGTCCGAGCGACTGGTGAAGATGACGCCGGAAGGTCTGAACCGAGTGTTCTACGCCGATAACGGCTCGTCCTGCATCGAAGTCGCGCTGAAAATGAGCTTTCACTACTGGCTCAACCGCGGCCAGCCGAACAAGAAACGCTTCGTCACCCTGACCAACAGCTACCACGGCGAAACCATGGCGGCGATGGCGGTCGGTGACGTGCCGTTGTTCACCGAAACCTACAAAGCCTTGCTGATGGACACCATCAAGGTGCCGAGCCCGGATTGCTACCTGCGCCCGCAGGGCATGAGCTGGGAAGAACACTCGCGCAATATGTTCGCGGCGATGGAGCAGACGCTGGCCGAGAATCACGACAGCGTCGCTGCGGTGATCGTCGAGCCGCTGATCCAGGGCGCGGGCGGCATGCGCATGTACCACCCGGCGTACCTCAAGCTGTTGCGCGAAGCTTGCGACCGTTACGGCGTGCACCTGATCCACGACGAAATCGCCGTCGGCTTCGGCCGCACCGGGACCATGTTCGCCTGCGAACAGGCCGGCATCCGCCCGGACTTCCTGTGTCTGTCGAAAGCCCTGACCGGTGGCTATCTGCCGTTGGCCGCGTGCCTGACCACCGACGAGGTGTACAGCGCGTTCTACGACGACTACCCGACCCTGCGCGCCTTCCTGCATTCCCACAGCTACACCGGCAACCCGCTGGCGTGTGCGGCGGCGTTGGCGACCCTGGATATTTTCGAACAGGACAACGTGATCGAGAACAACCGGGCGCTGGCGCAGCGCATGGCTTCGGCGACGGCGCACCTGGTGGATCATCCGAATGTTTCGGAAGTCCGTCAGACCGGCATGGTGCTGGCGATCGAGATGGTCAAGGACAAAGCCACGAAAGAGGCTTATCCGTGGCAGGAACGTCGCGGTCTGAAGGTGTTCCAGCATGCGCTGGAGCGTGGCGCGTTGCTGCGCCCGCTGGGCAGCGTGGTGTATTTCCTGCCGCCGTACGTGATCACCCCGGAGCAGATCGACTTTCTTGCCGAAGTCGCCAGCGAAGGCATCGACATCGCCACCCGCGACAGCGTCAGCGTGGCAGTGCCGAAGGATTTCCATCCCGGGTTTCGTGATCCGGGCTGATCCAAACACTTAAGTTGACGGCTCGTTCCCATGCTCTGCGTGGGAACGCCTCACAGGACGCTCTGCGTCCGCTCTTGGGACGCAGAGCGTCCCGGGCTGCATTCCCACGCGGAGCGTGGGAACGATCTAATCAGAGAGACCCGAAATGAGACTGTCCCGCTTCTTTATCGACGCCCCGCTGAGCACCGGCGAACACGAACTGCCGGAAGCCCAGGCGCATTACATCAGCCGCGTGCTGCGCATGGCCGAGGGCGATGCGGTGCAGTTGTTCGACGGTTCCGGCCACGAGTTTCGCGGATCGCTGGTGGAGGTCGGCAAGAAACGCGTGGTGGTGCAGATCGACGAGCAGTTCGCCGGTCAGGTCGAATCGCCGCTGCAGATCCACCTCGGCCAGGGCCTGTCCCGGGGCGAGCGGATGGACTGGGCGATCCAGAAAGCCACCGAACTGGGCGTGACCGAAATCACCCCGATCTTCAGCGAGCGCTGCGAAGTCCGCCTCAAGGACGAACGCGCCGACAAACGCCTGCTGCACTGGCGTCAGGTGGCGATCAGCGCTTGCGAGCAATGCGGTCGTTCGCGAGTACCGGTGATTCATCCACCACTGTTGCTGGCTGACTGGCTGAAACAGACGCAAGCCGAACTGAAACTGGTGCTGCACCCGGTGGCCGAGCCGCTGGTCAGCCATGCCAAACCATCGACCCTGGCGTTCCTGATCGGCCCCGAAGGCGGCCTGTCCGACACCGAAGTCGAGCAAGCCAAGGCCAACGGTTTCCACGCCGCCCGCCTCGGCCCGCGCGTGCTGCGCACCGAGACCGCGCCGGTTGTGGCACTGGCGGTGGCGCAGCAACTGTGGGGTGACTTCTAACCCGTCACTGCACCGGATCACTGGTTGGTCTGGCGATGATTGCCTTGAGTTCGCTGGTCATCGGGAACTCAAGGTTCAGGCCCTTCGGCGGGATCGGCTGTTCGAACCACTTGCGGTAGATCCCGTTGATCTCCCCAGAGCTGTACAGGTCGGCCAGCACACCGTTGACCAGCGCGAGGAATTGCGGATCATCCTTGCGCACCATGCAGCTGTAGATTTCCCGCGACTGCTCCTCCCCCACCACGACCCAATTGTGCGGATCGCGCGCCTTGGCCCGCTCGCCGTAAAGTAGCGCATCGTCCATGTAGAACGCCGCCGCACGTCCCGATTGCAGCATCTGGAACGCCTCGCCGTGATCCTTGGCACTGATCACGAACATGTTCAGTTTGTGGTCGAGGTTGTAGCTCTTCAGATAGCGCTCGTTGGTGGTGCCGGCGGTGGTCACCACGTTCTTGCCGCGAAGGTCATCGAAGCTGTGGATGCCGCTGTCCCTGGCGGTCAGCAACTGCCCTTTGACGTAGATGAAACCGTAGGAGAACGCGACCTGCTTCTGCCGCTCGGCGGTCACCCCGGTGGAGCCGCATTCAAGGTCGACCGTGCCGTTCTGTACCAGGGGAATCCGCGTCTGCGAGGTCACCAGGTTGTACTTCACCTTCAGCTCCGGCAGCGCCAGTTGCTGCCTGATGCGCTCGACGATCTTGCCCGCAAGCTCCACCGAATACCCCATCGGCTGCCCGGTGTGATCGCCCACATACGAGAACGGCACCGACGCATCGCGATAACCCAGGGTGATGCTGTTGGTGCTGGCAATCTTGCCGAGCGTACCGGTCAGCGGCACTTCATTGGCCTGCGCCTGAGCGCCGAAAACCAGCGCCAGAGTGCAGCCGAGCAACGTGATTTTTTGCATTGTTATTCTCCGTTGTGGGTGGGGTGTTTTAGCAGAAACTGTCACGCCGCACGGGGATTGAACCCGTGCAGATCAATGGATGTGCGCTGCTCGCCAATCAGCTCGCTGAGCAACTGCCCGCTGCCGCAGGCCAGGGTGAAACCCAGCGCGCCGTGGCCGAGGTTGAGCCATAGATTGCGATACGCCGTGGCGCCCAGCAGCGGAACGCCGGTGGGGGTGGCCGGGCGCATGCCGGCCCACTCCACGGCCGCATCGTAGTTGCCAGCGTCGGGAAAGGTGTCGCGGGCCTGACGCGTGATCAGCGCCAGTCGCTCGGGGTCCACCGCCGGGTCGAAACCGACGATGTCGACCATCGCCGCCACGCGCAGTTGTTCGCCGATACGCGCGTAGACGATCTTGCGGTCGTAGTCGGTGATGCTCACGTCCGGCGCCCGGTGCTCGTTGCCGATCGGCACGGTCAGGCTGTAGCCCTTCAGCGGATACAGCGGCAGGCGCAGGCCGGGCAGCGCGAGTAACGGGCTGCGATGGCCGGCGGCGATCACCAGTTGTTCGACCGGCAGGGTTTCGTCGCCAAGTTCAATGGCCGTTACCGCGCCGTGGCTGTGGCGAATGCCGGTGACTGCCTGACCAAGGCGAAACTCGCAGCGACCCGACGCCTTCAAGCGCGCCGCCAACTGCTGGCAGAAGCCATGACAGTCGCCGACTTCTTCATCCGGCGTGTAGATCGCGCCCACAAACGGCGCATCGGTCAATGCCGGTTCCAGCTGCGCACATTCGGCGGCGGACAACACTTGCTGGTGCTGTGGATCGGCCAGGCCCTTGCGTGCATGGTCGAAGCTGGCGGCATGGCGGAAGCTCACCAGTTTGCCGTTGCGCCGCCAGTTGAAGCCGGCGAGTCCGTCGTCCTCGCGCCAGCGTTTCAGGGTGCGCTGGCTGAACAGCGCCAGACGCAACAGATGCGCGGCGTTTTCACGGTTGACCGAGGTGCGGCACGCGGCGAGAAACGAGGCCATCCAGCGCCACTGCGCCGGATCCAGGCGCGGGCGCAACTTGAGCGGTGAATCGCCGCGCAGCATCCAGCCGATCGCCTGCAACGGCACGCCGGCATCGGCCAGCGGTGCAACGTAGCGGTAGGACAACTGGCCGCCGTTGGCGAAACTGGTTTCGCTGCCCAGCGACTGCCGCGCCTCGACCACCGTCACCTCGAAGCCGTCGCGCACCAGCGCCCAGGCCGTTGCCAGCCCGATCACGCCGCCGCCGATGATGCACACACGCTGAGCCATGTCCGTCCTTAATCGTTCTTGAAGACGAGGCCGAGGTTAGGGTGAGGTGACAGGCGCCGAACAATGAATAAAGATGCCAAACCTATAAACAAAGGTTATGGGATCGTCATGCGCCTTCGTCATATCGAGATTTTCCAGGCCATCCGCCAGACCGGCTCGGTCAGCGCTGCTGCGCAGTTGCTGCACGTCTCACAACCGGCGGTGACCAAGGTGCTGCAACACGCCGAGCAGCAATTGGGCTTTCCATTGTTTCTGCGGGTGCGCGGCAAATTGCAGGCGACCCCGGAAGCGCTGGAACTTGAGCGCGAAGTCGACAAGGTCACCGAAAGCCTGCAAGGCGTGCGGCGTCTGGCCCAGAGCCTGCGCCGCGAACCCGGCCACAGCCTGCGGATCGGCGCGACCCCGGCGCTGGCGCTGTCGTTGCTGCCGCCGGCGATCCGGCAATGGACGGCGCAGTTTCCGGACATCGCCTGCGAACTGTCGAGCGCCCACAGCCGCGAGCTGATGCAGAACCTGCTGATGCGCGAAGTAGACGTGGCCCTGACGTTGCAGTTGCCGGACCATCCGGGGCTGAAGGCCCAGGCATTGGCTTCGGGGGTGCTGGTGGCATTGGCGCCGAGAGGTTACTGGCCGGAGGAAGACTCCGGTCAGCCGTTGCCGCTGATGGCGTTGGCGGGAGCGCCGCTGATCGGGCTGTCCAGTGCCGACCCGCTGGCCGCGCGCCTCGATAGTTATCTCGAAGCGGTCGAACCGCCGCCGCGTGTGCGGATCGCCGTGCAGACTTACTCACTGGCGCGGGCGATGGTGGAATCCGGCGCCGGGGTGGCGGTGATCGACCCGTTCACGGCACTCGGTGCTTCGCCGACCAGCACCGTAATCCGCCCTCTCGCCCCGCCGCTGCCGATCACACTTTACGCGGTGACCCGCGCCACCGAACCACCGCCGCATACCCTCAACGATCTGTTGCAGATATTCAGCAGTCGCGCACAGATACAACTGCAAACCCTGGTCCCTGTGGGAGCTGGCTTGCCAGCGATTGCGGTGGCCCCATCAACACCTGAGTGACTGACACTCCGTCATCGCGGGCAAGCCCGTTCCCACAGGATTTGGGGCTGTTCTAAAGGACGTAAAACAAAATCGCCACAAAATGCAGCAGGCTCCCGGCGATCACGAACAGATGCCAGATCCCGTGGGCATGCCGCAACCGATGGTCGAGGGCGAAGAAGATGATCCCCACGGTGTACAGCACGCCGCCCGACGCCAGCCAGGCAAACCCCGCAGTGCCCAGCGCCGCGATCAACGGTTTGACCGCCACCAGCACGATCCAGCCCATCACCGCGTAGATCACGATCGACAGGATCCGCGCCTCCGAGCGCGGCTTGATCTCCTGCAGGATGCCGATCAGCGCCAACCCCCAGACAATCCCGAACAACGTCCAGCCCCACGGCCCGCGCAGCGTCACCAGGCAGAACGGCGTGTAACTGCCGGCGATCAGCAAGTAGATCGAAAAGTGATCGACCTTCTTCATGATCGCTTTCTTGCGCCCGCGCACGCTGTGGTACACGGTGGACGCGCTGTAGAGCACCAGCAAGGTGAAGGCGTAAATCGCCACGCTGACGATCTTCCACGGGCTGCCGTCGAGGCTGGCAATCACCAGCATCCAGACGCCCCCGACAAACGCCGCTACCGCCCCGACCAGATGCGTCCAGGCGTTCAGTTTTTCTCCGTGATACATGTGTCGCACACCTCGATTTCATTTACCGCAGCGCGCAAGGCTCGGGCCTTGAGCGTAAAAGCGCAATGTTTCCGTTCAACACGGGCAGGCACCTGTCCTGATATTTGGGCACAATCGAGCGATACCAAGAAGAGTCCGCGCCATGCTGATCGACGAAGAATTGACCCTGAAGAAACTCGAGGTGTTCCTCGCCTTCATGCGTACCGGCAACCTCGCCCGGGCCGCCGCCGAGCTGCAGACCAGCAACGTCAGCGTGCACCGCGCGATCCATTCGCTGGAAAGCGCCCTGCGCTGTCCGCTGTTCAAGCACGAAGGGCGCAACCTGACGCCGCTGGAAAGCGCCTACGTGCTCGAGGAGCGGGCGCAGAAGCTGATTCAGGACGTGGTCGAAAGCGTACGCCTGACCCGCGAAGCCGCCGGGTTCTCGGCTGAACGCTTCAAGCTCGGCTCGTTGTATTCGCTGACGGTGAAAACCGTGCCGCAGCTGATCATGGGCCTGAAGATCCGCCGCAGCGAACTCAATATCGACCTGATCCTCGGCTCGAACATCGACCTGCTCTACAAGCTGAAAAACATGGAAGTCGACGCGATCCTGGTGTCGCTGGACGACACCGTCAACGACCCGGACTGCGAGCAGATTCCGCTGTTTTCCGACGACATCTTCCTCGCCACCCCGGCCGATTCGCGCTTCGCCCAACGCAGCGAAGTGGACCTGGCGGAGGTGCGCGACGAAACCTTCATCACCCTCACCCAAGGCTTCGCCACCCATCAGGACGGTATTCGGGTGTTCAGGCAGGCGGGGTTCGAGCCGAAGGTGGCGATGCAGGTCAACGACATCTTCACCCTGCTGAGCATGGTCAGCTCCGGGGTCGGTTATGCATTGCTGCCGGGGAGGATCGCGGCGGTGTACGAGAACCGGGTGAAGCTGATTCCGTTGCAGGAGAAGTACCGGTTGCAGCAGCACATCGGGGTGGTGTTTTTGAAGGCCAAGGAGCGGGATCCGAATTTGCTGGCGTTGCTGGCGGAGTGTCGGATGTATGCCAATCGCCAAGGCTCACAATGATCGCGGCTGATGATCGTTCCCACGCTCCGCGTGGGAATGCCTCAATGGACGCTCTGCGTCCGCTTTTGGGACGCGGAGCGTCCCGGGCTGCATTCCCACGCAGAGCGTGGGAACGATCTTCAGAACCTAGCCAACGATTCCGCGAACAATGAAGAACAGCAGCGAAGGCCCAAGCAGGCAGCCAAGCCCAGTGTGGAAGGTCGCCGTCAACGCCCCATAAGGCACCAACCGCCGATCCGTCGCCGCCAGCCCCGCCGTCACGCCACTCACCGTCCCGGCCAGCCCGCCAAACACCATCGCCGAACGCGGGTTATCCAGGCCCATCCAGCGCGCCGCCACCGGCGTGCCGACCATCACCAGAATCGCCTTGATCAACCCGGTGGCAATCGACAGCGCCATCACATCCGACGTCGCGCCAATCGCTGCACCAGTGACTGGCCCGACGATGTAAGTCACCGCACCGGCGCCGATGGTGGTCATGCTCACCGCATCGCGATAACCGAACGCGTAGGCCATGCAAGCACCGACAATGAACGGCAGGATCGTGCCCAGCAGCAGCGCGATCACGCCGATCATCCCGGCCTTCTTCGCCTCGGTCGCCTGCACCTCAAACGCCGTGGCAACGATGGCGAAATCCCGCAGCATCGCGCCACCCATCAGACCGATGCCGGAGAACAGCGTCAGGTCCGCCAGGCCCTTCTGCCCGCCCGTCATCGTCCCCCCGACCCAGGCCAGCACCAGACCGATGACGATGGCAATCGCCGAGCCGTGAATCCGTCCGAAGGTCAGGCGTTTGGAGAGAATCACCGAAACCCACATGATCACGCCGACGAAGGCGAACGCGGTGATCAGACCGTTGTGTTCCAGACCTTTTTCAATGAGATCCCACATATCAGCGACCTCCTACCGGTGTGCCGACCGGGGAGATTTCCGCCGGTTCGTCGGGCAACGGTTCGCCCTTGTGGGTACGGCTGATCAGGGCAATCGTGCAGCCACAGACCAGCACTGAACCGATCGCCGCCAGCACCGCCACCGGGCCGCCGTGCAGGGCGGTGACGACGTTCTGTTGCGCGGCCATCGCCACCACCACCGGAAT
Source organism: Pseudomonas glycinae (assembly GCF_001594225.2). Classification (GTDB taxonomy): domain Bacteria; phylum Pseudomonadota; class Gammaproteobacteria; order Pseudomonadales; family Pseudomonadaceae; genus Aquipseudomonas; species Aquipseudomonas glycinae. The sequence continues at coordinate 2,817,487 of NZ_CP014205.2, read as the reverse complement.
GTACATGGCGCCCCAGAAGCCGACGCCCATCTCGCAATCCTTGGTCATGCCGCCGCGTTTCTGCATCCACAACCGCGCGCAGATCAACAGGATCATGGCGATGCCGACCCCGCCGACGTTGGATTTGACGCCCAGAAGAACACCGAGCATGTCACCCATGATCACCCCTGCCAGCGTACAGATCGCCAGCAGCGCCACACCGTAAATAATCATTGTTGTAGTCCTCAAAGTGCATCGTCGAATTGTTTTTGTTGTTCGAAGCCTGAGTCGGTGATTTAGGGTCGTCGGCCCTCCTCTTCACGCAACAGCGCCTGCAAGGTGTCGAGCCGGGCACTGTCGAAGGCAGTGACAGTCCCCTGTTCGAACACCCGGCGCGCCAGCCCGGTCAGCACCGCACCGGGCGGCAGTTCGATCTGTAGACGTACGCCGCGCTCATAGGCGCTTTGCACGGTGCCGCGCCAATCCACCACGCGGCACATGTTGAAGGCGAGGTCGTCGCGCAGCGCTTCTACCTGGATCACAGGCCTTGCGCGACTGCCACTCAGGTAAGCGATTTTCGGTGATTTCAGTTCAACCCTGGTGAACGCTTCGGCGAGGGTTTGCGCAGGCTCATCCAGCAACGGGCAGTGCGACGGCACGCTGACCGCCAGACGTTTCGCCAACCCGGCACCACGACTGCGCGCCAGCTCGGCGACCGCTTGCATCGCCTTGTCGCTGCCGGCAATCACCACCTGGTTATCGGCGTTGATGTTGGCCAGGTACACCGGTGTTTCTGCGCTGTGCACCTGCGCCAGCAGCGTTTCGACTGTGGACAATTGCAGGCCGATGATCGCGGTCATGCCGAAGCCCTGTGGATAAGCCTGCTGCATCAACTCGCCGCGCAGGCTGACCAGATGCAACGCATCACTGAAGCTCAACGCTCCGGCGACCACCGCTGCCGGGTAGGCACCGATGGACAGACCGGCGACGTAATCTGCGGTGAGGCCGTCCTGCAACAATCGCCGCGAGGCTGCGACCCCTGCGATCAACAGACAGAGCTGAACCGCCCGCGTGCTGCGCAACGCTTCGCTGGAATCCAACTGCAAGACATCTTCACCGAGGCTGTCGCTGGCCTCGATCAGCGTTTGCCGAGGCAAACGCTGGAGCATGCCGGGCTGCTGCGCGCCCTGGCCGGGAAACACCAGCAGACTGCTCACGCTGCCTGCTCCTGCGGGTTCCACGGATCAGACACCAGACAGGCTTCACGGGCGTTTTTCAGCAGCACCCGCGAAGCGTTCCCGGCCCATTCGCGCAGGGCGACGGCACCGAACGGCGTCTGCAATTGCAGATCGACCCGGCAGATTGCCTGATCGAAAACCGCGACCAACTTGCGCGCCTGATTACGGGTTATGAGTTGCGGTGTACGCAGGATCAGATCGAGATCACTGGCCGCGTGCATCGCTGTAAATCCACTGGCCAGTTCAAACCCGACGCTGCCGCTGACACCCCAGATCCAACCGCAATCGTCGAGCACTGGCCGCAGTTGCCGCAGCGCCTGCATGACCGGCAGATCACGCGCGCTCTCGACCTGACAAAGCGCTTCCGGGCTGACCCGACAGGCAATCGAATCCACAGACATAAACGCCGCCAGCCGCTGCTCGCGCAACCGACCGCGCACGCCCACCGCCACGCATCCGTCTTCACTCAACGCCCGCCGCACCACCACCGGTTGCCCGGCAGCCAGCGAATCAATCGCCCACTGCGGCGCATCCGCCGGCAGTTGCTCAGGCGTCATGCCCCACAGCAGGTCGTGGGCCAGAGGAGTGTTCACCACTGCGCCCTCAGCAATTCACGCACGCGGCTGGAGGCTTCGCGATTTTTCGCGCCGAGACGATTGCTCAAGTCAGTCGTAGCAACATCGCCGATGGCTTGCTTCAGGCATTCACCGACCCGCGCCAGATCCTCCGCCGTCGGCTGTTCGATCTGCTGCACCGACAGGGTTTCCCAGAGCAATCCGAGGCTGGCGTAGCTGTCGATGTCATAGGCCATCGGCGGCACACTGGACGCCAGGGCTTCCAGTTCTTCGACACTGCGCAAGGTCACACGCGCCGCCGACGCCTTGCCCATCGCATGCACCATCACCCCCGGATCACGCAGGGCGATCAAGCGGTTGGCCTGATATCCGTGAGCGAGAAACGCCCCCGACATGGCCTTGCCCACCAGCAGCGCAATCACCGGATGCCCGGCCAGACGCGCGCGGGCATAAGCATCTGCCGCACCGGCCAGGGCCTGATGAATGCCGAGGGCTTCTTCGCGGCGACCGTAGGCCTGACTCGGCACATCGACGATGGCGATCAAGGGACGCTTTTGCGCATTGTCACGGTCGGCGGTGATCGCGTCATCCACAGCCTTGGCCAGACCCCAGCCTTCGAGCAAACCGACTTCGCCGTTGCGAGCGCGAGGGAAACGGTTTTGCGGATCCGCGACCACTGCGATAAAACGCCCGAGTGCCCCGTCGGCGACCTTCAGCGATGGCGGCAAACCTTCAACCGCATTCGCGCCAGCGCTCAAGGCGTTGAACCAGTTCAAACCGCGCACGGAATACCCGCTCATGAGCGCTCTCCTTGATACAGATCGCGAACCACTGAAGGCTCGATTTGCTTGTCAGTGTCCAGGCTCGTCAGGCGTTGCAGGAACCACTCGGCTCGTTGACTGCGCGGTTGCGCTGGCAGGCCTTGTTGCAGCAACTCGCCGACCTGCTGGCGAATCTGCGCCACGTCATCGGCGACATAACGGTCCACCAGACCACTGGCAAACCGTTGCTCGCCACCGGTCAGGCTCCAGATGAAGGGCCGGTCGCGGGAGTCGTATTCCTCGATCCCGGCTTCCTGTTCGATTACCTGCGGGCCGTTCAGACCGAGGCGCGCTTCCTGGGTCACCAGCAAATAGCTGCACAGCGCAGCGGCAATCGACATCCCGCCAAAACAACCGACGCTGCCGGCCACCACGCCAACCACCGGTTGGTACTGCTGCAAGTCGACAATCGCCGCGTGGATGTCGGCAATCGCCGCCAGGCCGAGGTTGGCTTCCTGCAAGCGCACGCCGCCGGTTTCCAGCAGCAGGATGGCGCGGGTCGGGATGCCTTTGCGGTTATCTTCGGCGGCCAGTTCCAGCGCGCCGGCGATTTTTGCGCCGCCGACTTCACCGAGGCTGCCGCCCTGAAACGCGCCTTCGATGGCAGCGATCACCACCGGTAAACCGTCGAGGCTGCCCTTGGCGATCACCACGCCGTCATCGGCCTGCGGCACCACGCCCTGACGTTCAAGCCACGGCGACATGACGCGTTGAAACGGGTCGAGCAGTTCGCGAAAGGTGCCAGCGTCGAGCAAGGCTTTTGCCCGCTGCCGTGCGCCGAGTTCGACGAACGAATGTTTGTGCAGAAGCGCTGAGGTGTCAGTCATGGCCGATCTCCTCGAAGCCTTGTTCCAGACGCAGACGCACCACGCCCGGGGTCGCGCCGAAGTCGTGGATATCGATGGCCATCGCCGGTGGCCTGGTGCCGTCGAACATCCGCGCAAACAGATGCTGCCAGCGCTGCTGCGCACCGTTGACCGAGGTCTGCACATTGATCGTCAGCTTGCCGGCCAGGCCCGGTTCGATCAGCACTTCCAGATCGCCCGAACCGACACAGCCGACCAGCGCCCGACCGCGTGGCGGCTGCCCGGCGGGGAATTCAAAGGATAAGGTTTCCATCAAAACGCTCCCTGAAGGATGCCGGCGCGCTCGATTCGGTCGAGCAGCAAGCTGGCGGCGAGCAAGTCGGCGGCGCCACCGGGCGAGGCATTCAATGCGATGAGTTGTTGATCCAGTTCATGCAGGCGACGGCGACCGGTGAGGCTGGCGCTGCCGCCGGCGTCGAGCACTGCCTGGGCGCCGTGCTGCATGGCGTGCAGACCCTGTTCGCCGGCGCGATAGAGGACGCAGGTGTCGGCGAGGTCGGTCATGATTGCGAGCAACGCATCGAGCCGGGCGTTCTGTTCGCCATGGCCGGCGGCGCGGCTGCGTTTGAGCTGCGGCAGGCCGCGCTGCACTACGGACGGGAAGCCGAGTTGCGCTTCTTCCCGGGCACCGCGAGCGCCGTAGCGTTGGGCGACTTGCGCGCCATGACTCAGCGGGCGCGGCGCATAACGGTCATCGAGCAATGCCAGACGTGCGGCGCGCAGAGTAACGGCGCCAGCGCTGGTGGACTTGGTATCCAGCGCAGCCGCCGTGACCAGCAGGCCCAGCGCCCAGATCGCCCCGCGATGGGTGTTCACGCCGTGGGTGGTGGCGAGCATCGCTTGCTCGCCTTCCCGGCCGATGCGGCCGATGGCTTCGCGCAGCGGCAAGCAGATTTCGCCGAACTCAAGCGCGGCTTCGGCCATTTCCTTGAACGCCGGCCACAGCGCCAGCGCCGAGGCGTGCATCAATCCCAAATGCAGATCGGTGTGCGCACCGTTGCCGCGCCGGTCGACCAGCGCCGGTTTCGGCGACAGATCGGCCTCGTCGATCAGCGCGTCCACGGCCAGATCCGCCAGCCGTTCCGCGAGGGTGATGGTTTTCGGTTGCAGGTTGAGTGCGTGCATTACCAGCTCCTGAACTTGGCGGGCGGGTTGTAGAGGCCGCCGGACCACTCGACCAGATCGGCCACGCTCTTCGCCGCGAGCAATTCGCGGGTGGCGTCGGTGCGACGGATGCCGAGGTCTTCGGGCAAGGCGATCAGGCCTTCACGGCGCATGCGTTCGGTGTCTTTCGGGTTGTGCCGCAGTCCGATGGCGGTGACGCCGGCCACCGCAGCGATCATCGCCTGACGCTCTTCCAGCGAGCGCGCCTTGTACAGGTAGGCGATGCCTTCTTCGGTGAGCAGGTGAGTGACGTCGTCGCCGTAGATCATGATCGGCGCCAGCGGCATGCCGCTTTTCTTCGCCACCTCCACCGCGTCGAGGGTTTCGACGAAGGTCGGTTTGCCGCCCTCCTGGAAGGTCTCGACCATCTGCACCACGAGTTTCTTGCCGCGTTCGAGCATCGGTTGCTGCGAGTCGTCATGACGCATGTCGAGCCAGGCTGGAGTGCCGTGGCGCCGACCGCGTGGGTCGTGCCCCATGTTCGGTGCGCCGCCGAAACCGGCGAGGCGACCTCGGGTGACGGTGGAGGAATGACCATCGCCATCGACTTGCAGGGTCGCGCCGATGAACAGGTCCACCGCGTATTGCCCGGCCAGTTGGCAGAACATCCGGTTGGAACGCAGCGAGCCGTCACGGCCGGTGAAGAACACGTCGGGACGGGCGGCGATGTAGTTTTCCATGCCCAGTTCGGTGCCGAAGCAATGCACACTTTCGACCCAGCCACTCTCGATAGCCGGGATCAGCGTCGGGTGCGGGTTGAGCGTCCAGTTCCGGCAGATCTTGCCCTTGAGGCCGAGGGATTCGCCGTAGGTCGGCAGGATCAGCTCGATGGCGGCGGTGTTGAAACCGATGCCGTGGTTAAGCGACTGCACGTTGTGTTTTTCGTAGATTCCGCGGATCGCCATCATCGCCATCAACACGTGCACTGGCTTGATGTGGCGAGGGTCACGAGTGAACAGCGGCTCGATGTAGAACGGTTTGTCCGCCACCACCACGAAATCGACCCACGACGCGGGGATGTCCACACGGGGCAGCTCGCTGACATCGTCCACCAGTTGATTGACCTGGACGATGACGATGCCGTCGCTGAACGCTGCGGGTTCGATCAGCGCCGGAGTGTCTTCGGTGCTTGGGCCGGTGTAGATGTTGCCGGCGCGGTCGGCCATGAACCCGGCCGAGAGCACGACGTTGGGGATCAGATCCACCACCAGCCGGGCGTAGAGTTCGATGTAGGTGTGGATCGCGCCGATTTCCAGCAGACCGTCTTCGAGCAACTGGCTGATGCGCAGGCTCTGGGTGCCGGCGAAGGAGAAATCGAGCTTGCGGGCGATGCCGCGTTCGAACAGGTCCAGATGCTCGGAACGGCCGACGCTGGGCATGATCATGTGCAGGTCGTGGAGCTTTTCCGGATCGGCCATGGCCAGAGAGCGCGAGAGGAAATCCGCCTGCTTCTGGTTGTTGCCCTCCAGCACCACACGGTCGCCGGGCAGGATCAGCGCCTCAAACGCCGCGACGATCCTGTCGGTGGGCAACACCGCACCGTCGGCCAGCCCGCGCACCTTGTCGAGGCGCCGCTGCTTCTCGTCACGCCGCCGCGTCCAGCGCGAATCGGGGGATATTGTTGTTGTCATGCTCACTCCACGGGGTTCGCTGTCGTGGAGCTACCTTAGGAGTGTGATGGAGGGGCATCAATCAAGCGCGGTGGCGAACCGTTACGCTCAGCGTAACGAATGCTGGCCTCATCGCTGGCAAGCCAGCTCCCACAGTGATTGTGGTGATCGAAGTTTTTGTGAACGACCTAGAACTTTGTGGGAGCTGGCTTGCCAGCGATGAGGCCAGTGAGATCGCCGCAGACCCTGGTTCAGTGAACCAGTCCGGCATCCACCAACAATTTCTCCAATGCCAACAAATCCGGCACCTTCGCCACCTGTTCCCCGACCTGCACCGCCGCCTGCTCCAGCGCACACAGCGGCACGTCGACATAACTCAACTGGCTGTCGAGCTTGTACGAGCGCGGAATCCCCTGCACCAGCAGCGCGATGAACTTCAACTCCGGCCGCCCGCCGAGGGCATTGAGGATGACGATCCGTGCCCGCTCGCCGATGACGATCTTGTTGCCGCACGCCGACTCGAAACTCAGCAGCGGAATCTGCCGCTCGCGCCAGGTCACCCGACCGAGATACCACGGCGGTGTGTCGAGATCGAAGGCGCTGGACTGGTAGTCGATCAGCTCGGCGACGGCGACGTTGGGCAGGATCAGGTTGCGATCCGCCAGCGGCAGCAGCAGCCCGGTGAGTTGGCTGGTGCGCTGGTTGTGCCGGCGTTCATGCATGTTTTTTGCTCCACAGGGCGATGCTTTCGAGCAGCACCGATTCCTGGTACGGCTTGCCGAGGTAGTCGTTGACGCCGATGGCCATCGCGCGGTCGCGGTGCTTCTGGCCGGTGCGCGAGGTGATCATGATGATCGGCAGGTGTTGCAGGCGCTCGTCGTGGCGCACCTGGGTCGCCACTTCGAAGCCGTCCATGCGCGGCATTTCGATGTCGAGCAGCATCAGGTCCGGCATGTGTTCTTCCAGCAGCAACATCGCATCGACCCCGTCCTTGGCGGTCAGCACGTTCATGCCGTGGCGTTCGAGCAAGCGGCTGGTGACCTTGCGCACCGTCACCGAATCGTCGACCACCATCACCAGCAACGGCTTGTGCGGTTCGCTTTCGATTTCGTGACTGGCCGGACGCTGCGGCAACCGCGCCTGCATCGCGCGGATCGGCGCCAGCAGGTCGAGAATCAGCACCACCCGGCCATCGCCGAGAATCGTCGCCCCGGACACGCCCTGCACCGACGCGAACTGCGGGCCGAGGCTCTTGACCACGATCTCGCGGGTGCCGGCCATCGTGTCGACCTGCACCGCGATGTGCCGGTCGTTGCACTGCACCAGCAAGACCGGCACCGGCAGGCTCTGGCCGGACAGTTTCGGCCGTGGTGCGGTTTTCAGCAGCTCGCCCAGGTAGCACAGTTCATAACGCTGGCCGCCGTACTGATAACTCGGCGGATCGAGACGGAAATGCCCTTCCAGTTCATTCGGCAGCACGCGGACGATACCGTCGATGGTGTTCAGCGGAATCGCATACTGATCCTCACCGCACTGCACCATCAACGCACGGTTGACCGACACGGTGAACGGCAGGCGAATGCGGAAATGCACGCCCTGCCCCGGCACCGAGTCGATGCTCATGGTGCCGCCCAGTTGCCGGACTTCTTCGTGCACCACGTCCATGCCCACGCCGCGCCCGGAAATCTGGGTGATTTTCTCGGCGGTGGAAAATCCCGGCTGGAGGATGAACTGCAACACCTCGCGGTCGCTGATCTCGGCGTCCGGCGCCAGCAAGCCGCGCTTGATCGCCTTGCGCCGAACGGCATCCAGCGGCACACCGGCGCCATCGTCGCGGATGTCGAACACGATGTCGCCGCCCTCGCGGGACAGGTCGAGGCTGATCTGCCCTTGCGCCGGTTTGCCCGCCGCCAACCGGACTTCGGCCGACTCCAGGCCATGGTCGACGGCATTACGCAGCATGTGCTCCAGCGGTGCGGCCATGCGTTCGAGGACGTTGCGGTCCATCTCGCCTTCGGCGTTGCCGACGCTGAACGCCACGTCCTTGCCCAGCTCCTCGGCGACCTGGCGGACGATGCGCTTCAGACGCGGCAACATGCGCTCGAACGGCACCATGCGCGTGCGCATCAGGCCTTCCTGCAACTCGGTGTTGATCCGCCCCTGCTGCTGCAACAGGTTCTCGGCGTCGTGGGTGCTCCGGTCGAGGGTTTCCTTCAAGTCCAGCAAGTCGGAGGCGGACTCGAACAGCGCTCGTGACAGTTGCTGCAACTGGGAATGACGGTCCATTTCCAGCGGGTCGAAATCTTCGTAGCCGAGGCGCTCGGCATCCACTTGCTGACGGCTGAGGATCCGCCCCTGGGTTTCGGTGTCGAGCCGGCGCAACTGGTCGCGCATGCGTTCGATGGTGGTTTCCATCTCGTGCAGGGCGGTCTGCGCATCGCTGACCTGCTGCTCGATGCGCCCACGGAAAATCGAGGTTTCGCCGGCAAGGTTGACCAGTTCATCCAGCAGCTCGGCGGAGACCTTGACCATGTCCGCCCCGGCCTCGGGCGCCGGGGCGGCAGGCTCGGCCTTGACCGCAACCGGCGGCACGGGCGCCGGGGTCTGCACAACCAGCGGATGGCTGAAATTCTGGATCGCGCTGATCAACCGGTCTGCAGGTGGGCACGGCTGGCCGGCGCGCACGGCGTCGAGCATCTGCGCCAAGCGGTCCTGGCCGCGCTGCAACAGCGCGAACAGTTCGGCGCTGCCCTGCAGGGTGCCGGCGGACAGGCTTTCGTACAGGTTTTCCAGCTCATGAGCGAGGTCGCCGATCGGGCCGATTTCCACCATCCGCGCGCCGCCCTTTAGGGTGTGCAGGTCACGCAGCAGGGTTTCCACTTCCTGGCGATTGCCGGGTTCGGCCTGCCAGCGCAGCAACGCGGCGCCGGAGTTTTCGATAATGTCGAAACCTTCCTCGAGGAAGATCTCCAGCAGCTCCGGATCGTGTCCGGGGCCGTCCTGTGTGACGCGGGCTGACGACGTTTCGGGACTAGCACTCGGGTCCTGACGAAAGCGGCGGATCGCCTCGATCAGGTCCTGCGCCGGGTCCAGCGGCTGGTGCCGGTGCAACTGTTCGAGGAATTGCGCCAGACGCTCGTGGCTCTGGCGCAGCAGTCGGTCGAGGGCTTCGCTGTGGCTGTAACGCCGATCCACCAGCCCTCGGTAAAGGCCTTCCAGCTCATGGGCCAGATCGCCGACCGCCGCCACCTCAGCCATCCGCGCGCCACCCTTGAGCGTGTGCAAATCCCGTTGCAGCGACGACAGCGGTGCGCCGTTTTCCGGATCCTTCAACCAGCGCTGCAAGGCTTGCCCGGCGCTGTCGAGAATGTCCACCGCTTCTTCGAGGAAGATCTCGACGATTTCGTCGTCCGGCCCGCTGTCGAGGCTGTTTTGTTGCAGTTCTGCGGTGGCGCTGCCCAGTTCGCGGATGCTCGGGGTGCGGCTGCCGTCGCTATGGATCAGGCCCATGGCCGACGGATCGAGGCTCTCGTCGAGCAGTTCGTGCAAGGCGCGGATGCGCTGCGGTTGCGGGGTGATTTCCTGGCCGGCGGCCAGTTCGTCGAGCATGTTGATCAGCGCTTCGTGGGCCTGCTGCGCCTCATGGAAAAACCGCTCGCTGACCGCCAGGCTGCTTTCTTCGACCGCGCCGTAAAGATCGAGCAAGGCTTCACACAGCACATCCACCGGCAGCAGATCCGCCAGGTGCGCGCCCTCGCCCAGGGTGGTCAGTTCATCCAGCAGCGCGCTGAGTTCCTGACGTTCGCCGGGGTGCTGCTGCCAGCGCTGCAAAAGGTTTTCGGCGTCGAGCAGGATGTCCATGCCCTGGGCCAGGAAATTGTTGATCAGTTGCGGATCGCGCTTGACCCGCACCGCACTGCTCGGGGCATTGAGGATCGATTCCAGACGCTCGTCGAGCAGGGTTTCGGTGCGTTTGATCAGTGACTGCGCACCGACAATCGGCGCCAGTGGATCGTGTTTGAGCTGACGCAGACCGACGCGGAACAAGCCCTCGGCTTCGAGCAGCAGTTCCACTTCGTCGAGGTCCAGCGCCAGTTGATGGGCCTTGAATTCCCGGGCCAGTTTATCCAGCGGCGCCGCCAGTTCGGCAATCGGTGACACCCCCGCCATCGAGGCGCTGCCCTTGAGGGTGTGCAGGGCTCGCTGCAACTCGTCGCTGGCCTGCAACGGCACATGCTCGGCAGCCTGATCGAGAAAACGATTGAGGCTGGCGAGGTGGGTTTCGGCTTCGTTGCGGAAAATCTCCAGCAACAGCGGATCGAGGGCCGCGACGTCTTCCACGTCTTCGGCAGGCAGCGGTGTGTCGCCCTTGGCCAGCGCATGGGCGCGGGCCGCCAGTTGATCGACATCGTGGCGCTGACGCTGGCCATTGGTGGCGAATTCGGCGATCAGGTCCGGCAACAGCAGCAGCGTGTCGGCGAGTAACTGGCGCACCGCCGGGCCGGGTTCGACACTGTTTTCCAGCACGCGGTTGAGCAGGTTTTCCACCGCCCAGGCCAGCTCGCCGAGGACCAGCGCGCGCACCATCCGGCCACTGCCCTTGAGGGTGTGGAAGGCGCGGCGCAGTTCACTCAAGGCGGCGCGGTCATCGGGCGCGGCAGACCAGCGCGGCAGGTATTCGCTCAGTACTTCGAGCACTTCCCCGGTCTCTTCGAGGAACACTTCGCGCAGCTCGTCGTCCACCGGTTCTTCATCGGCCGGTGGCGGCAGCAGGCTGCCCGGCGTGGTCAGTGCCGGCGGGTTGACCGCCGACACCGGACTGGCCAGCACTTCGGCCAACGACTGCACGATCTGCGGGTCGTCCAGCTCCTGCAAATCCTGCATCACCAGCGCTTCGCTGGGGCTGAGAACATCATCGAGCACCGGCACATGCGGCTCGCCGGGCTGTTCGTCAGGAAAGAAACCGAGACTGGCGAGGCTTTTCTGCGCGATATCCAGCAAATGCTCGCTCGGTGCCTGCGGGTCGTCGGTCAGGCGTTCGAGGTAATACTCGAGGCTGGTGATGGCGTCGGCGAGGCTGTCGAGTTGCTGCCAGCCCGGCTCGTGAGGATCGAGCAACAGATGTTCGCGGATAAATCCGTTGCAGGCTTCGAGCAGGCTTGCCGCACGCGCCAGCGGAATCATCGCCAGTGCGCCGCGCACCTGGGTCAGCAGCGCCGGCAGGCTTTGCAGTTGCTGGCGATCCCAGTCGGCGTCGATGTAGTCGACGATCATGTCCTTGGCCTGTTGCAGGCAGATGCGCGCTTCCTTGATCACGATCTGATGGATCTGCGTCAGGTCGGTGGTCGGCAGGCGCGAGTCTTCCGGGCTCTCCGGCTCGACTGTGCCGACCATCCCGGCCAGCGTTGCTTCGACGTAGAGCAAGGCGCCGGCGACGTCCATCAGCGTGGCGTCGTTCGGTTCGCGTTGACCCTGCGCGAGACTGAGCACCACCGCCAGTTGATCGATGATGACCTTGCGCGGCTGGCCGAAACCGAGCACCGCCAGGGTGTCGGCGATCTGCCGCAGCGGCGCCAGCAGGCTGTCCAGATCCGAGGCGTGCTGACGGTCGCTGCGCACGAACAGGTCGAGGCGTTCCTTGACCCGCACCAGCTCTTCGCACAGCGCTGCGAGCACCGAGCGCATGGCATCGCGGTCGGGGCCGGCCAGGCGGGCGCGTTCTTCGTCGACCATCGCGCTGTCGGGCAGCGCGTCGTCCAGGGAGTAGCGATCTTTCATGGTCAGCATCTGCCCGGTGGGATGTTCGGCTTTGGCGATATAAAACAGCAGGCTTTTCAGCAGTTCAGGCGGTGGCGGCTGGTTGAGGCCGGGCATGCCCTGTTCGAGCAGGCGCTTGAGTTCCTTGTCGGCGTCCTTGAACAGACTGCGCAGCGCCGGGCTGTTGGCGATCCGCCCTTCGCGCATGCCTTCGACCAGCGCCGAGGCGACCTGCCACAACGGGCTCAGCGGCGAGTTACCGCTGATTGCTTCAAGCCGGGTAAAGACTTTGGCCAGATAAGCGAGATGCGTCTGGTCATCCTGCTCGCGGAGCAGTCCGACCAGCGCCATTTGCAGCATCTGGCGCAATTTGCGCAGCACATTCGGCAGTTCTGCCGGTTCAAGCAGGGCCAGCGCTTGCGGACTCAGGGGTGACAGCTCGGGCAGTTGCGGGCTGAACAGGCTGGTTTCCGACAACCGGCTTTCGCCCCGGGCACTGCGCAAGTCGTTGATCAGCGGCAGCACCACCAGCGGCAGGTCACGGCGGGCGCCCTGCACGCGGTCGAGGTAGATCGGCAATTGGCCCAGCGCCTGCAGCAACAAGTGCAGCGCTTCGTCACGATGGCTGACGCGGTCGTTCTGCAACGCTTCGACCAGGTGTTCCATCTCTTCGGCCAGCAGCGCCGCGCCGTAGAACTCGACCATCTGCAGGCTGCCGTGCACCTGATGGATGCAGGCCAGGCACTCGCCCAGTCCCGGCACCGACTGCGGATCGTCGAGCACGGCTTCGATGGCCTGATGCGCCTGCCTCAGCGTCTCGGCTATTTCACCCTTGACCCATTCGAGGGCCACGTAGTCGTGCCGGTCACCCATAACCACTCCGCTCGACATGAACTCGCCCGCAGGCCTCACGCCTTGTCCGCGACGGGCGCAGGCGTCGTCGGCAAGGTGAACCCGGACACCGAGCGCCGCAACTGGCTGGCCATTTTCGCCAGGTTGCCGATGCTCTCGGCGGTGGCCGTGGAGCCGGACGAGGTCTGCGAGGTGATCTGTTGGATCACGTTCATCGTCAGGGAAATCTGCCCGGCCGAAGACGTCTGCTGCTGCGCCGCGTTGGAAATGCTCTGGATCAGCGCCGCGAGGGTCTTGGACACGCCTTCGATTTCTTCCAGGGCCACACCGGCATCCTGCGCCAGCCGCGCGCCGCGCACCACTTCGGTGGTGGTCTGCTCCATGGAAATCACGGCTTCGTTGGTGTCGGTCTGGATCGCCCGCACCAGCGTTTCGATCTGTCGGGTCGCGGCGGACGAACGTTCCGCCAGCCGCTGGACTTCGTCGGCTACCACGGCAAAACCGCGCCCGGCATCACCGGCCATCGACGCCTGAATCGCGGCATTGAGGGCGAGGATGTTGGTCTGGTCGGCAATGTCATCGATCAGGCTGACGATGTCGCCGATCTCCTGGGACGACTCGCCCAGACGCTTGATGCGCTTGGCGGTGTCCTGGATCTGTTCGCGAATGTTGTCCATGCCGTGGATGGTGTTGTGCACCACCTCGTTGCCCTTGTTGGCGATCTCCACCGAACGCTCGGCCACCGCCGAGGATTCAGCGGCGTTGGCCGACACCTGATCGATCGATTGGGCCATGTCGCTGATCGCGGTCGAGGCTTCGGAAATCTGCTGGGCCTGATGCTCCGAGGCCTGGGCCAGGTGCATGGCGGTGGCCTGGGTTTCCTGCACCGCTGCGGCGACCTGGCCGGCGGTGAGGTTGATGGTGGCGACCAGATCACGCAACTGGTCGACGGAATAGTTGATCGAGTCGGCGATGGTTCCGGTGAAGTCTTCGGTCACCGAGGCCGTCACGGTCAGGTCGCCGTCGGCGAGGTCTTCGATCTCGTCGAGCAGGCGCATGATCGCGTTCTGGTTGCGCTCGTTTTTCTCGGCGGTCTCGCGCAGTTGACGGTTGGTTTCCCGGACCATGACCATGCCGATCAGAATGATCGAGGCCAGCGCCAGCAGGCCCAGCACATAACCGCCGATGGTGTCGGTGCTGCGCCCGCCTGCCAGGTTTTCGAAACGGCTGGCCAGGTGCGAGGCTTCGTCGAGCAGGGTCTGCGACAGGCTGAAGATGTTGGTGGCCGACTCACGGACCTTGAACAGCTCCGGCGAGGTTTCAAGGATTTCATCCACCGAACCGGACACGAACTGGAACAGCTCGGAAATCTCGCTCAGACGCGCACGGGCGTCGCGGTCTTCGACCTGGCTGATCTTCAGCGCCGGGTTGCCTTGCAACATGCCATTGAGCACCTGACCGAAGCGCGCGGCGTCGCGACCAAACGCGTCGGCAGCCTGCTGGGAGTTTTCATCGCCCGAGAGCACGGTGTTCACCGCACCGAGAATCCGTTCGGCCAGCAGCGACTGACGCTGGGCCATCGCCACCTGCGCCGCCGGGGCGCCGCGTTGCAGGAGGATTTCCACGACCTTTTCGTATTCGATCTGCAATTGCGGCACGGTTTCGGCCAGGGTCGCGGCCACCTGATGCAGCGACAGCACGGTCTGTTCGCTGGAGAGAATCGCGTCGGTGTTTTTCAGCAGGCGTTCCCAGTCCAGCTGCACGGCGCGCATTTCCGGGCGCACGACGGACGGCGCCGGCGGCAGGCCGGTGCTCGGGTCGCCCTTCTTGAGATAACCCCAGCGCTGGGCAAAATCATTGCGCGCATCGCTGAGCAGCTTGAACGCGGCGGCCTTGCCGGCGGCAGCCTCGGTGGCGTTCTTGGCGATCCGCTGCGACAGCACCCGCAGCTCGCCGGCGTGGCCGATGTACTGCTTGTCGTAGTTGGCCTGGGTGTTGAGGTAAGCGAAGTTGGCGAACAGCAGCATGATGAACACGATCAGTGCGATAAACAGCACGATGATCTGCGAGCGGCTGCGCGAGCCTTCTGCGGGCTTGCCTGTTTTTGCTTTGATCATCGGTCCTCGCCTGTTAAACCGCGACGTGCATGAAACTCGGTGACTGCGCCAGCGCAAACAGGCTGAACACCCGCCAGTTCTGCTCGCGCCGGAAATACCCTTTGACGAACTCGCCCTTGGAGCCTTGCCGTTTACGGATCGAGACGGGTTCGAAGCTGTCCTGATCGAAGTGCTGCAGACCGAAGACCTCATCGACCAGCACACCGGCAAACACGTCCTGATGCTCTACCACCAATACCCGCCGCTGCTTGCGCATCGGTGACAGCTCATGGCCGAAGAATCCGCACAGGTCCATGACCGGCAGCAGCCGCCCGCGCAGGTTGGCCACGCCTTTGACCCAAGGCTTGACGCCCGGCAACTGAGTGACACGCAGTTCGGGCAGCACTTCGCTGACTTCGCCCATCGGCGTGACGTACCAGTGCTCGCCCAGACGAAAGCCGATGCCGCTCCAGCGATCCTGGCGCGCCGGTTGCGACGGCAGGTCCGCCGCCAGCAGGCGACAGCGCTGGTCGATCTGCCACAACAGTTCGAACGCGGTCAGCGACTCGCTCATGGCGGCGCGATCAACCGGCCAGCACGTTGTTCAGGGTCTTGATCAGCGTGTCTTCGTCGACCGGCTTGGTCAGGTAGTCCCTGGCGCCCTGGCGGGTGCCCCAGACCTTGTCGGTCTCCTGATCCTTGGTGGTGATGATGATCACCGGGATGTGGCTGGTTTCCGCATCCTTGGTCAACTGACGGGTGGCCTGGAAGCCGTTGAGGCCGGGCATGACGATGTCCATCAGTACCGCATCGGGTTTTTCCTGACGGGCCAGGGCCACGCCGTCGGCGCCGTTTTCGGCTTTCAGCACTTCGTGCCCGTGCTTTTCCAGCATGCCGGTGAGTTTGTACATTTCGGTCGGCGAATCGTCGACGATCAGGATACGTGCCATGGTCTTCCCCATTTTTCTTGTCGACACCGGGCCCGCTGGCCGAGCGTCTCTGTGCGTGTCTTACTGCGGCAAAGCGGCAGCGAAGCCCGGAACATGGGCCGAAATCGCGTCGAGCAGTTCTTCCTTGCTGAAAGGCTTGGTCAAAAATTGATCGGAACCGACAATCCGCCCCTTGGCCTTGTCGAACAGCCCGTCCCGGGACGACAGCATGATCACCGGCGTGCCCTTGAACGCGTTGTTGTTCTTGATTAAAGCGCAGGTCTGATAACCATCCAGACGCGGCATCATGATGTCGACAAAGATGATCCCGGGATGGTGGTCGGCGATCTTCGCCAGGGCGTCAAAACCGTCGATCGCGGTGATGACTTCGCACCCTGCATTTTTCAACAGGGTCTCGGCGGTGCGACGAATCGTTTTCGAGTCGTCGATCACCATGACCTTCAAGGCGCTGGACTGCTGTTCCATAAGGGGGCTCTACCGTCGCCTTTGCGAATCAATTTGTCCGTTTTGCGATGCGTAATGGCTGGAAACCCTTGATGTTCAAGGGCCAGCACGACATGGCAGCCTTTTTAGCACAGTCTCCAGATGCAATCTATCGACGGGTTTTTCCTTGACCGAAAACCCGCCCGGCGCCACTCTGGCGGCACTTTTTTCATACCGATCCGGTAGCCAATTTTCGAGGAAAACCCAATGAGCGTTCGCGTCGGGATTGTCATGGACCCTATCGCCAGCATTTCCTATAAAAAGGATAGCTCGCTGGCCATGCTGCTGGCGGCGCAAAAGCGCGGCTGGGAACTGTTCTATATGGAACAGAAAGACCTTTACCAGGGTGAAGGCCAGGCACGGGCGCGGATGAAGCCGCTGAAAGTCTTCGCCAACCCGGAAAAATGGTTCGAACTGGGCACCGAGCAGGATTCGCCGCTGAGCGACCTGAACGTGATCCTGATGCGCAAGGATCCGCCGTTCGACATGGAGTTCGTCTACTCCACCTACCTGCTCGAACAGGCCGAGTCCGCCGGCGTGCTGGTGGTCAACAAGCCGCAGAGCCTGCGCGACTGCAACGAAAAGCTGTTCGCCACGCTGTTCCCGCAGTGCACGCCGCCGACCGTGGTCAGCCGCCGCGCCGACGTGCTGCGTGAGTTCGCCGCCAAACATGGCGACGTGATCCTCAAGCCGCTGGACGGCATGGGCGGCACTTCGATCTTCCGTCACCGCGCCGGCGATCCGAACCTGTCGGTGATTCTGGAAACCCTGACCGCCCTCGGCGCCCAGCAGATCATGGGCCAGGCCTACCTGCCGGCGATCAAGGACGGCGACAAGCGCATCCTGATGATCGACGGCGAGCCGGTGGATTACTGCCTGGCGCGGATTCCGGCCCAGGGCGAAACCCGTGGTAACCTCGCGGCCGGCGGCCGTGGCGAAGCCCGTCCGTTGACCGACAAGGATCGCTGGATCGCCGCCCAGGTCGGCCCGACCTTGCGCGAGAAGGGCCTGCTGTTCGTCGGCCTGGACGTGATCGGCGAGCACCTGACCGAAATCAACGTCACCAGCCCGACCTGCATCCGCGAAATCGACAATGCCTTCGGCACCGACATCGGCGGCCTGCTGATGGATGCGATCGAAGGCAAGCTGCAAGCGTCGAGCCGCAAGCCGCAAGCTTAAAGCCAGTGGTGTGCAGCTTGTCGCTTGAGACTTCAAGCTTGCAGCTAAAAACCAACATTGCGTTATCATGCCGAGCCCGTAAAAACGCGATGTTGGTTTTTCTCGAATGACACTTCCGTCCGATCTGCCCGCTGAACTCGCCCATAAAGGCGTGCGCCCGGTCGATCGCCTCGGATTTACCCTGTTTCTCGCGGCGCTGATCCATCTGGCGCTGCTGCTCGGCGTGGGTTTCACCATGGTCGAGCCCAAGCAGATCAGCAAAACCCTGGAAATCACCCTCGCCACCTTCAAGAGCGAAAAGAAGCCGGCGAAGGCCGATTTCCTCGCCCAGGAAAACCAGGAAGGCAGCGGTACCCTCGACAAGAAGGCGATCCCCAAGACCACCGAGGTCGCGCCGTTCCAGGCAAACGAAGTCAAGAAAGTCACCCCGCCGCCCGCCGCCAAGCCGGAAGTGCAGGAAGCCGCACCCAAAGCAGCAGTGACGACCGTCGCGCCGAAACCGAAAAAGGCGCCGACCAAGAAAGAAGAAGCCAAGACCGAGACCAAACCGACGGTCGACGCCCCGACCTTCGACAGCTCGCAGCTCTCCAGCGACATTGCCAGCCTCGAAGCCGAACTGGCCAACGAACAACAGCTGTACGCCAAGCGCCCGCGTATCCACCGCCTCAGCGCCGCGTCGACCATGCGCGACAAGGGCGCCTGGTACAAGGATGAATGGCGCAAGAAGGTCGAGCGCATCGGCAACCTCAATTACCCCGACGAAGCCCGGCGCAAGCAGATCTACGGCAATCTGCGCCTGATGGTGTCGATCAACCGCGACGGCTCGCTGTATGAAGTGCTGGTGCTGGAGTCCTCCGGCCAGCCGCTGCTGGATCAAGCGGCGCAACGCATCGTGCGGCTGGCGGCACCGTTCGCACCGTTTACCGGGGACCTGTCGGACATCGACCGACTGGAAATCATCCGCACCTGGAAATTCGCCCGGGGCGACCGGCTGTCCAGTAACTGAGCCGATCTTTTGCCCGCTCCAGCTTGTCAGTTCGCCCCCCGAACGCCACACTAGCGCACATGAAAAACGTCAGCCCCAGCTACCTCAAGCATCACTTCCTGATCGCCATGCCACACATGGCCGACCCGAACTTTGCCCACACCTTGACCTACATCGTCGAGCACACGGCCAATGGCGCCATGGGGCTGGTGGTCAACCGACCGCAAGAGCTGAATCTGGCCGACATCCTCGAACAATTGCGCCCGGACATCGATCCGCCAGCGCTGTGCCAGCATGTGCCGATCTTCATCGGCGGCCCGGTGCAGACTGATCGCGGTTTTGTCCTGCACCCGGCCGGCCAGACATTCCAGGCTACCGTCGAGCTGGAGGGCGATCTGGCCCTGTCCACCTCGCAGGACGTGCTGTTCGCCATCGCCGACGGCGTGGGCCCGGCGAAAAGCGTGATCACTCTCGGCTACGCCGGCTGGGAAGCCGGGCAACTGGAGGCCGAACTGGCCGACAACGCCTGGCTGACCTGCCCGTACGACGCCGACATCCTGTTCAATACCAGCAGTGAACTGCGCCTGGAAGCGGCGGCCAGGCACCTGGGGATCAACCTCAGCCTGCTGACCAGCCAGGCAGGACACGCCTGATGGCCCTGCGCCTGATCCTCGGCTTCGACTACGGCACCAAACAGATCGGCGTGGCGGTCGGCCAGGTGATTACCGGCCAGGCCCGCGAACTGTGCACCTTGAAGGCGCAGAACGGTGTACCGGACTGGAATCAGGTCGAAGCCCTGATAAAGGAATGGAAACCCGACGCCGTGGTGGTCGGCCTGCCGCTGAACATGGACGGTACGCCCAGCGAGATGTGCGCCCGCGCCGAGAAATTCGCCCGTCGCCTCAATGGCCGCTTCAACCTGCCTTTCTATACCCACGACGAACGCCTGACGACCTTCGAAGCCAAGGGCGAGCGACTGGTGCGCGGCGGACAGAAAGGCAGTTACCGCGACAACCCGGTGGACGCCATCGCCGCCGCCCTGCTGCTGCAAGGCTGGCTCGACGAAAACACCGCACTATTTGAATCCTGACAAGCGCTACGGCGCTTTTCTTTTGGTTACAACCCGAGCCACGGTTCGCGAGAACCGGCTCGACCCCAAGAAGGAGCAACCATGAGCCTGCCCAATCCCGCCGATCTGATCAGCCAGATGGCGACCCGCCTCAAGGCGCACCTTGCCCAGCGTGATATCAGCGAACCGCGTTACATCGGCATCCGCACCGGCGGCGTCTGGGTCGCCCAGGCTCTGCTCGCAGAGCTGGGCAGCGACGCGCCATTGGGCACGCTGGATGTTTCCTTCTACCGCGACGACTTCAGCCAGAACGGCCTGCACCCGCAAGTGCGCCCGTCCGCCCTGCCCTTCGAAATCGAAGGCCAGCATCTGGTGCTGATCGACGACGTACTGATGAGCGGCCGGACCATCCGCGCCGCCATGAACGAACTGTTCGACTACGGCCGCCCGGCCAGCGTGACGCTGGTCTGCCTGCTGGACCTGGACGCCGGCGAACTGCCGATCCGCCCGAACGTGGTCGGCGCGACCCTGTCGCTGGCCGCCCACGAGCGGGTCAAGCTGTCCGGGCCGGAGCTGGCCCTCGAACTACAAGACCTTGCCCTTTAATCCGCCCTATTGAGAGTCCCCCTCGCGATGACGCCTCTAGATACCAAGCGCCCGCTGCAGCTCAATGATCAGGGCCAGCTGCGCCACTTCCTCTCGCTCGACGGCCTGCGCCGCGAGTTGCTGACGGAAATCCTCGACACCGCCGACTCGTTCCTCGAAGTCGGTGCCCGGGCCGTGAAGAAGGTCCCGTTGCTGCGCGGCAAGACCGTGTGCAACGTGTTCTTCGAAAACTCGACCCGCACCCGCACCACTTTCGAACTGGCGGCCCAGCGGCTGTCGGCGGACGTGATCACCCTGAACGTGTCGACTTCGTCGGCCAGCAAGGGCGAAACCCTGCTCGACACCCTGCGCAACCTCGAAGCCATGGCCGCCGACATGTTCGTCGTGCGCCACGGTGACTCGGGCGCCGCGCACTTCATCGCCGAACATGTCTGCCCGCAAGTGGCGATCATCAACGGCGGCGACGGCCGGCACGCGCACCCGACCCAGGGCATGCTCGACATGCTGACCATCCGCCGCCACAAGGGTGGCTTCGAAAACCTCTCGGTGGCTATCGTCGGCGACATCCTGCACTCGCGGGTGGCGCGCTCGAACATGCTCGCCCTGAAGACCCTCGGCTGCCCGGACATCCGCGTGATCGCACCGAAGACCCTGCTGCCGATCGGCATCGAGCAATACGGCGTGAAGGTCTACACCGACATGACCGAAGGCCTGAAAGACGTCGACGTGGTGATCATGCTGCGCCTGCAGCGTGAGCGCATGACCGGCGGCCTGCTGCCGAGCGAAGGCGAGTTCTACCGCCTGTTCGGCCTGACCACCGCGCGCCTGGCCGGCGCCAAGCCCGACTGCATCGTCATGCACCCGGGGCCGATCAACCGCGGCGTGGAGATCGAGTCGGCGGTGGCCGACGGCCCGCACTCGGTGATCCTCAATCAAGTCACTTACGGCATCGCGATCCGTATGGCCGTGCTGTCGATGGCCATGAGCGGACAGACTGCCCAGCGCCAATTCGAGCAGGAGAACGCCCAGTGAAGCTCAGCATTCTCGGCGCCCGCGTCATCGATCCAAGCAGCGGCCTGGATCAAATCACCGATATTCACGTTGAAGCCTGCAAGATCGTCGCCCTCGGCGCGGCACCGGCCGGCTTCACCGCCGTCGAAACCATTGATGCCCAAGGCCTTGTCGCCGCTCCAGGCCTCGTAGACCTGAACGTCGCCCTGCGCGAGCCGGGCTACAGCCGCAAAGGCACCATTGCCAGCGAAACCCGCGCCGCAGCGGCCGGCGGCGTGACCAGCCTGTGCTGCCCGCCGAAAACCAAACCGGTACTCGACACCTCGGCCGTGGCCGAACTGATCCTCGACCGCGCCCGCGAGGCCGGCAACACCAAAGTGTTCCCGATCGGCGCGCTGAGCAAAGGTCTGGATGGCGAACAGCTGGCCGAACTGGTGGCCCTGCGCGACGCCGGTTGCGTAGCGTTCGGCAACGGCCTGGAAAGCTTCCGCAACACCCGCACCCTGTGCCGGGCGCTGGATTACGCGGCAACGTTCGACCTGACGGTGATTTTCAACTCGCAGGATCACGACCTGGCCGACGGCGGCCTGGCCCACGAAGGCGCCACCGCTAGCTTCCTCGGCCTGCCGGGCATTCCGGAAACCGCTGAAACCGTGGCTTTGGCCCGGGATCTGCTGCTGGTCGAACAGACCGGCGTGCGCGCGCACTTCAGCCAGTTGACCAGCGCTCGCGGCGTGGCCCTGATCGCTCAGGCCCAGGCTCGTGGCTTGAAAGTCACGGCGGATGTCGCCCTGTATCAGCTGATCCTGACGGACGAAGCGCTGATCGACTTCAGCAGCCTGTATCACGTGCAACCGCCGCTGCGCACCCGCGCCGACCGCGACGGCCTGCGTGAAGCGGTGAAGTCCGGCGTGGTCTCGGCGATTTCCAGCCATCACCAGCCCCACGAGCGCGATGCCAAACTGGCACCGTTCGGCGCGACCGAGCCCGGTATCAGCAGCGTCGAGCTGTTGCTGCCGCTGGCGATGACGCTGGTCGAGGATGGTCTGCTGGACCTGCCGACCCTGCTGGCCCGCCTGAGCACCGGCCCGGCCGAAGCCCTGCGCCTGCCGGCGGGCAAACTGGCGGTGGGTGGCGCGGCGGATATCGTGCTGTTCGATCCGAAGGCTTCGACCGTTGCCGGCGAAACCTGGCTGTCGAAGGGCGAGAACTGCCCGTTCCTCGGCCATAGCCTGCCGGGTGTGGTGCGTTACACCTTGGTGGATGGCCGGATCAGCCATCAGGCTTGATACCGAGTTGCCCCCAATCGCGAGCAAGCTCGCTCCCACAGGGATTTGTGCAGTCACAAATCCCAGGTTACACACAGAACATGTGGGAGCTGGCTTGCCAGCGATGACTTACTGAAAGGCACCGCGCCCTTCGGCATTACGCACCGACACCTGATCGTTCAGCGTCCAGAAGTCATACAGCACGCCAATAAAGAACAACCCGCCGGTCAGCAGGTACAGCAGGCCGCTGATCCACTTGCCCTGATACATCCGGTGCACGCCGAGCGCGCCGAGGAAGGTCAGCAGGATCCACGCCACGTTGTATTCAATTGGGCCCGCCGCGAAACGCAGGTCGGCTTCGCGGTCCATCGCCGGGATCAGGAACACGTCGATCAGCCAGCCGATCCCCAGCAATCCAAAGGTGAAAAACCAGATCGTGCCAGTCACCGGTTTGCCGTAATAGAAGCGGTGTGAGCCTGTGAAACCGAAAATCCACAACAGGTAGCCGATCACCTTGCTATGGGTGTCTTTTTCCTTCACACGGGGCAGTTGATAGCCGTTCATTAAGACCTCGATACACGCGATAGATAAATATTCTTTAATTCTTTGTGACTTTTTTACAGGTAGCCGACGTATGGCAAATGCTACCGTGTGTCCCGTCAAAGCCTTATAGCACCGGACTTCTGTCCGACAATTGCGTCTTTTTGCCGCTTATTTGGTTCCGTTGGCACCCGATTGAATCGACCAACGGCCTCGGAAGTGACAAAAAAGCTGTTATAAAGTTGCGCGCTAACACACCAAGAGCCCTGCCTAATGCGTCCATTTTTCAAGACATGGCTAACCATTTGCCTATTAATGCCACTGGCCGCCCACGCCACCAATCGTGAGCAACGTCTTCCCAACGTTAACGGTTTCACCCCTAAATCCCATGCCTCTGCTCCTTCGAACAAAGGCAAACAGGTCAAGCACACCACGCTGAGCAGCACCGGCCGCAGCAAGTTGGTGCCACCGATGGCGACCAAGGAAAGCAGTAATGTCCTCAGTCGCGCGGTAAACGTCCTCGGTACGCCATACCGTTGGGGCGGCAGCAGCCCGAGTAAAGGCTTCGACTGCAGCGGTCTGGTGAAATACGCGTTCAACGACGCCACGTTCGACCTGCCACGCACCTCGAACGCCATGGCCAGCGGTCACGGCGAGAAAGTCGAACGCAAGGACCTGAAGCCGGGCGACCTGATTTTCTTCAACATCAAGAGCCGTCGGGTCAATCACGTTGCCATCTACCTGGGCAACGACCGTTTCATCCATGCACCACGGCGCGGCAAAGCGGTGAGCATCGACACACTGAACAAGCCGTACTGGGAAAAGCATTACGTGGTGGCCAAACGCGTATTGCCGAAAGAACAGGGGCAGATGCGCGTCGTTCAGCGCTAACACCATACCGATCGTTCCCACGTCGAGGCGTCGAACCGTCCGCGTGGGAATGCCTCAATGGACGCTCCGCGTCCGCTTCGGCAGGGACGCAGAGCGTCCCGGGCTGCATTCCCACGCAGAGCGTGGGAACGATCAGAACAAAAAATCGCAGCCCACGGGCTGCGATTTTTTTTGCCTAGAAGTTATCCGGCGTACGCGCCTTCTCACGTGCATGTTCGCGGCTGATCAAGCCCTTGGTCACCAGATCCTTCAGGCACATGTCGAGTGTCTGCATCCCCAGCGAGCCGCCGGTCTGTATCGCCGAATACATCTGCGCCACCTTGTCCTCGCGGATCAGGTTACGGATCGCCGACGTTCCCAGCATGATCTCGTGCGCCGCCACCCGGCCGCCGCCGATCTTCTTGATCAGCGTCTGCGACACCACCGCCAGCAACGATTCCGAGAGCATCGAGCGCACCATGGACTTTTCGTCCCCGGGGAACACGTCCACGACACGGTCGATGGTCTTGGCTGCCGAGGTGGTGTGCAGCGTTCCGAACACCAGGTGCCCGGTCTCGGCGGCGGTCAGCGCCAGGCGGATGGTTTCCAGATCGCGCATCTCGCCCACCAGGATCACGTCCGGATCCTCACGCAGCGCCGAACGCAATGCGGTGGCGAAACTGCGGGTATCGCGATGGACTTCGCGCTGATTGATCAGGCATTTGCGCGATTCGTGGACAAATTCGATCGGGTCTTCAATGGTCAGGATGTGGTGATGGCGATGGGTGTTGAGGTAATCGATCATTGCCGCCAGCGTCGTCGACTTGCCGGAGCCGGTCGGCCCAGTCACCAGCACCAGCCCGCGCGGCGCATCGGTGATCTTGCGAAAGACGTCGCCCATGGCCAGGTCTTCCATGGTCAGCACTTTCGACGGAATGGTCCGGAACACCGCCCCGGCGCCCCGGTTCTGGTTGAAGGCATTGACCCGAAAGCGCGCCACCCCGGGGACTTCGAAGGAAAAGTCGGTTTCCAGATGTTTCTCGAAGTCCACCCGCTGGGTGTCGTTCATGATGTCGTAGATCAGCTCGTGCACTTGCTTGTGATCCAGCGCCGGCAGATTGATCCGCCGTACATCGCCATCCACGCGAATCATCGGCGGCAGACCGGCCGACAGGTGCAGGTCGGAAGCGCCCTGTTTGGCGCTGAAGGCCAGCAGTTCAGTGATATCCATAGCGTCCCTCAATTCCAGTAGAATGCCGCGAACCTTCAGACCGCTGGCGCCTCTTGATGTCCACGATAGCAGACAACATTCTCCAGGTTAGTTCGCGCATCCAGGCAGCGACCAAAGCCGCCGGGCGCGATGAAAACAGCGTCCAGCTGCTGGCCGTGAGCAAGACCAAACCGGCACAAGCCCTGCGCGAAGCGTACGCCGCCGGCCTGCGCGACTTCGGCGAGAACTACCTGCAAGAGGCCTTGAGCAAACAGCTCGAACTGGCCGACCTGCCCTTGATCTGGCACTTCATCGGCCCCATTCAGTCGAACAAGACCCGCTCGATTGCCGAGCATTTCGCCTGGGTGCACTCCGTGGATCGTCTGAAAATCGCCCAACGCCTGTCCGAACAACGCCCGGCGGATCTGCCGCCACTGAACATCTGCATTCAGGTCAACGTCAGCGGTGAAGCCAGCAAGTCCGGCTGCACGCCGCAGGATCTGCCAGCCCTGGCCCAGGCCATCAGCGCCCTGCCGCGCCTGAAGCTGCGCGGGTTGATGGCGATTCCCGAGCCGACCGACGATCGCGCCGAGCAGGACGCTGCATTCGCCGCCGTTCAGAAGTTGCAGGCCAGCCTCGATCTGCCGCTCGACACACTTTCCATGGGCATGAGCCACGACCTCGAGTCGGCCATTGCCCAGGGCGCGACCTGGGTCCGTATCGGTACGGCCCTGTTCGGCGCCCGCGACTATTCCCAATCTTGACCATTTCCAGATAAGGACCTGACATGAGCAACACACGTATTGCCTTTATCGGTGCCGGCAACATGGCCGCCAGCCTGATCGGCGGCCTGCGGGCCAAGGGTCTGGAAGCTGCACACATCCGCGCCAGCGATCCGGGTGAAGAAACCCGCGCCAAAGTCAGCGCCGAACATGGCGTCGAAACCTTCGCCGACAACGCCCAGGCCATCGACGGCGCCGACGTGGTGGTACTGGCGGTCAAGCCACAAGCCATGAAGCTTGTGTGCGAAGCGATTCGCCCAAGCCTGAAACCGAATCAACTGGTGGTCTCCATCGCCGCCGGCATCACCTGCGCCAGCATGACGGCCTGGCTCGGCGAGCAGCCGATCGTGCGCTGCATGCCGAACACCCCGGCGCTGCTGCGTCAGGGCGTGAGCGGCCTGTACGCCACAGGCAAAGTGAGCGCCGAACAACGCCAACAGGCTGAAGAACTGCTGTCCGCCGTAGGCATCGCCCTGTGGCTGAACGAAGAGCAGCAACTGGACGCGGTCACCGCTGTCTCCGGTTCCGGCCCGGCGTACTTCTTCCTGCTGATCGAAGCCATGACCGCCGCCGGCGTCAAACTCGGCCTGCCGAAGGAAACCGCCGAGCAGCTGACCTTGCAGACCGCGCTGGGCGCCGCGCACATGGCGGTGTCCAGCGACGTCGACGCGGCCGAACTGCGCCGCCGCGTGACCTCGCCGGCCGGCACCACGGAAGCTGCGATCAAATCGTTCCAGACCGGCGGCTTCGAAGCCCTGGTGGAAAAAGCACTCGGCGCCGCCGCGCACCGCTCGGCCGAAATGGCCGAACAACTGGGCAAATAAGGAGCCTTACATGATTGGATTGAACACCGCAGCGGTCTACGTGCTGCAAACCCTCGGCAGCCTGTACCTGCTGATCGTGCTGCTGCGCTTCGTCCTGCAACTGGTGCGGGCGAACTTCTACAACCCGCTGTGCCAGTTCGTGGTCAAGGCCACCCAACCGTTGCTCAAGCCACTGCGCCGGATCATCCCGAGCCTGTTCGGCCTCGACATGTCGTCGCTGGTGCTGGCGATCCTCGTGCAACTGGCGCTGATGGCGCTGACCCTGCTGCTGACCTACGGCACCACCGGTAACCCGCTGCAACTGTTGATCTGGTCGCTGATCGGCGTGACGGCGCTGTTCCTGAAGATTTTCTTCTGGGCCATGATCATCAGCATCATCCTGTCCTGGGTCGCACCTGGCAGCCACAATCCGGGCGCCGAGCTGGTGAACCAGATCTGTGAACCGGCCCTGGCGCCGTTCCGCCGCATCCTGCCGAACCTCGGCGGTCTGGACCTGTCGCCGATCTTCGCCTTCCTCGTGCTGAAGCTGATCGACATGCTGGTGATCAACAACCTCGCGGCGATGACGATGATGCCGGAAATCCTGCGCCTGCTGATGTGAGCTGGTTTCGCTGGGACGGTGACGACCTGATTCTGGAATGTCACCTGCAACCGGCCGCCCGCAGCGATGATTTCTGCGGGCTGCACGGTGATCGCCTGAAAATCCGCCTGACCGCGCCGCCGGTCGAGGGCAAGGCCAATGCCTACCTGATGGGGTTTCTGGCCAAGGCTTTTGGGGTTTCCAAAAGCCAGGTCAGTTTGCTCAGTGGTGAGCTGAACCGGCAGAAGCGGGTGAAGATCTGCTCGCCGAAGAAGTTGCCGGATCTGCCCGGACTAGTCAGCTGATCGTTCCCACGCTCTGCGTGGGAATGCATCCCGGGACGCTCCGCGTCCCCCGCCGAAGCGGACGCGGAGCGTCCAATGAGGCGTTCCCACGCGGAGCGTGGGAACGAGCGCAAATCAGGCCTGATCGTTGCTTGCCGCTAACCCCACCGGTCTTTAGACTTACGCCTCATTTCAACGAGAGCAGGGTCGATGCCAGCTGCCTTTCCCCCCGATTCTGTTGGTCTGGTGACGCCGCAAACGGCGCACTTCAGCGAACCGCTGGCCCTGGCCTGCGGCCGTTCGCTGGCCGATTATGACCTGATCTACGAAACCTACGGCACGCTGAACGCGCAAGCGAGCAACGCCGTGCTGATCTGCCACGCCCTGTCCGGCCACCACCACGCTGCGGGTTATCACAGCGTCGACGACCGCAAGCCCGGTTGGTGGGACAGCTGCATCGGCCCCGGCAAACCGATCGACACCAACAAGTTCTTCGTGGTCAGCCTGAACAACCTCGGCGGTTGCAATGGTTCTACCGGCCCGAGCAGCCTCAATCCGGAAACCGGCAAGCCGTTCGGCGCCGACTTCCCGGTGCTGACCGTGGAAGACTGGGTGCACAGCCAGGCACGCCTGGCCGACCTGCTCGGCATCGGCCAGTGGGCGGCGGTGATCGGTGGCAGCCTGGGCGGCATGCAGGCGCTGCAATGGACCATCACGTATCCGGATCGCGTTCGCCACTGCCTGGCCATCGCCTCGGCCCCCAAGCTGTCGGCGCAGAACATCGCCTTCAACGAAGTGGCGCGCCAGGCGATCCTCACCGACCCGGAATTCCACGGCGGCTCGTTCCAGGAACACGGCGTGATCCCCAAGCGCGGCCTGATGCTGGCGCGGATGGTCGGGCACATCACGTACCTGTCCGACGACTCCATGGGCGAGAAATTCGGCCGTGGCCTGAAGAGCGAAAAGCTCAACTACGACTTCCACAGCGTCGAGTTCCAGGTCGAAAGCTACCTGCGTTATCAGGGCGAAGAGTTCTCAGGGCGCTTCGATGCCAACACCTATCTGTTGATGACCAAGGCGCTGGACTACTTCGATCCGGCAGCGAACTTCAACGATAACCTGGCGAAAACCTTCGAAGGTGCAAAAGCCAAGTTCTGCGTGATGTCGTTCACCACCGACTGGCGCTTCTCCCCGGCCCGCTCGCGGGAACTGGTGGATGCGCTGATGGCGGCGCGCAAAGACGTCAGCTACCTGGAAATCGACGCGCCGCAAGGCCACGACGCCTTCCTGATTCCGATCCCGCGTTATTTGCAGGCGTTCGGCAATTACATGAACCGCATTACGTTGTGAGAAAGCCATGAGAGCTGATCTGGAAATCATCCAGGAATGGATCCCCGCCGGCAGCCGCGTGCTCGACCTCGGCTGCGGTGACGGCGAGTTGCTGACCTGGCTGCGCGACCACAAGCAGGTCACCGGCTATGGCCTGGAAAACGACCCGGACAACATCGCCGAGTGCGTGGCCAAGGGCATCAACGTCATCGAGCAGGACCTGGACAAAGGCCTGGGCAACTTCGCCAGCAACAGCTTCGATATCGTGGTGATGACCCAGGCCCTGCAAGCCGTGCACTACCCGGACAAGATCCTCGACGAAATGCTGCGGGTCGGCCGCCAGTGCATCATCACGTTCCCGAATTTCGGTCACTGGCGCTGCCGCTGGTACCTGGCGAGCAAGGGTCGGATGCCGGTTTCGGAATTTCTGCCGTACACCTGGTACAACACGCCGAACATCCACTTCTGCACCTTCGAAGACTTTGAAGAACTTTGTCGCGAACGTGAGGCGAAGGTCATTGATCGGCTTGCCGTGGATCAACAGCACCGCCACGGGTGGGCCAGTAAGCTATGGCCTAATCTGTTAGGTGAGATCGGTATCTACCGCGTCAGCAGCCCGGGGCTTGCGGATCACAGAATCGCGGTCTGAACCACGACATTGCGAGGAGAACGAACATGGGACGCTTGATTACCGCGCTATTGGCCGCCTGCCTGAGCCTGTCGGCCGTGGCCGCCGATGCCATCAAGGGCGAACGCAAGGAAGTGTTCGGTGATGTCACCGTGCATTACAACACCTTCAACTCGACCTTCCTGACGCCGGACATCGCCAAGGCGGCCGAGCTGATCCGCAGCAAGAACCAGGGTGTGATCAATGTTTCGGTGATCAAGGACGGCAAGCCGCTGATCGCCCAAGTCACCGGCACCGTCAAGGACCTGACCAGCCAGAGCGTGCCGCTGACTTTCCGCCAGATCACCGAACAGGGCGCGATCTATTACATCGCCCAGTACCCGGTGGAGCAGCAGGAAACCCGCACCTTTGAAATCAAGGTGCAGACCGGCGACAAGATCAACACCCTCAATTTCAACCAAGAGCTTTTCCCTGGCCAATGATCAATCTCAAGCAACTCGTACTGGCCAGCCATAACGCCGGCAAACTCAAGGAACTCCAGGCCATGCTCGGCGACTCGGTGCAACTGCGCTCGATCGGCGAATTCAGCAGCGTGGAGCCGGAAGAAACCGGCCTGTCGTTCGTCGAGAACGCGATCCTCAAGGCCCGCAATGCCGCGCGCATTTCCGGTCTGCCGGCGCTGGCCGACGACTCGGGTCTGGCGGTGGATTTCCTTGGCGGTGCGCCGGGCATCTACTCGGCGCGCTACGCCGACGGCAAGGGCGATGCGGCGAACAACGCCAAACTGCTCGACGCCTTGAAGGACGTGCCGGAAGCCGAACGCGGCGCGCAGTTCGTCTGCGTATTGGCACTGGTGCGTCACGCCGACGATCCGCTGCCGATCCTCTGCGAAGGCCTGTGGCACGGGCGCATTCTGACCGCCGCCAGCGGTGAGCACGGTTTCGGCTACGACCCGTTGTTCTGGGTGCCGGAGCGTAATGTGTCCAGCGCCGAACTGAGCCCGAGCGACAAGAACCAGATCAGCCACCGCGCCCGTGCAATGGATCTGCTGCGCCAGCGTCTGGGCTTGAAATGACCGATAGTTCCTCCGCGTCGTCGCTGATTATCGGCGGCGCCGCCTCCTCGTCTCGGGCGCCGTTGCCGACGCTGCCGCCCCTGGCGCTGTACATCCACATCCCGTGGTGTGTGCGCAAATGCCCGTATTGCGACTTCAACTCCCACACCGCCAGCCCGGTGCTGCCGGAACAGGAGTACGTCGACGCGATGCTGGCCGACCTGGATCAAGATCTGCACGCGGTGTATGGCCGTGAGTTGAGTTCGATCTTCTTTGGCGGCGGCACGCCGAGCCTGTTCAGTGCCGAAGCCCTGGGCCGTTTGCTGGAAGGCGTGAAACAGCGCATCCCGTTTGCCGATGACATCGAAATTACCCTGGAAGCCAACCCCGGGACCTTCGAACAAGAGAAGTTCGTCGCCTACCGCAAACTGGGGATCAATCGCCTGTCGATCGGCATCCAGAGCTTCCAGCAGGAAAAACTCAAGGCCCTCGGCCGTATCCACAACGGCGATGAAGCGGTACGCGCCGCCGGCATGGCGCGCCAGGCCGGGTTCGATAACTTCAACCTCGACTTGATGCACGGCCTGCCGGACCAGTCGCTGGACGATGCCCTGAGCGACCTGCGCCAGGCGATCGACCTGAAGCCGACCCACATTTCCTGGTATCAGCTGACGCTGGAGCCGAACACCGTGTTCTGGAACCAGCCGCCGGTGCTGCCGGAAGACGACACGCTGTGGGACATTCAAGAGGCCGGACAGGCACTGCTGGCCGAGCACGGTTACGCGCAGTACGAAGTTTCGGCCTACGCCCAACCGGGTCGCCCGGCGCGGCATAACCTCAATTACTGGAGCTTCGGCGACTTCATCGGCATCGGCGCCGGCGCCCACGGCAAGCTCAGCCATCCGGACGGGCGCATCGTGCGCACCTGGAAGACGCGCCTGCCGAAGGACTACCTCAACCCGGCCAAAAGCTTCCAGGCCGGCGAGAAAGCCCTGACCAACGACGAGATGCCGTTCGAGTTCCTGATGAACGCCCTGCGCCTGACCGCCGGCGTCGAATCGCGCCTGTACCCGGAGCGCACCGGCCTGCCGCTGGAGAGCCTCGACGAACACCGGCGCGAGGCCGAACAAAGCGGTCTGTTGCAGGTCGAACCGTCACGTCTGGCGGCCACCGAGCGCGGACAACTGTTCCTCAACGACTTGCTGCAGAAATTTCTGAGCTGACCGCTCTTAAGGAAACCGCATGGATTTGATACTCGACCTGCTCGCCACCGTGTCCCGCTGGAGCCGCAGCAACCTCTCGGAAATCGCGCTGGCGCTGGTGGGCTGTCTGCTGGTGCTGTTCGGCGCCGACTTCAAGGGCTGGGTCGAGCAACGCCTGGGTAGCATTGCCGGCGCCCTGCGTGTGCCGCTGATGGCCCTGCTGTGCATGATCGGCAGCGGCGCGGCGCTGATCTACGCGACGCCGTGGGTGGTGAAGGGGCTGAGCCAGTTCAACAACTACAGCCTGGCGCCGGTGTTGTTGGTGGTGCTGGTGTTGATTGGCGTGGTCGCCGACCGCCGCTGATCTCCACGTGCTCGTTCCCACGCTCCGCGTGGGAATGCAGCCCGGGACGCTCTGCGTCCCTGAAGCGGACGCGGAGCGTCCATCGAGGCATTCCCACGCAGACGGTTCGACGCCTCGACGTGGGAACGATCACTGCGCAGTACTTACGACTGCTTCTCGAACTTCAGATCCCAAACGCCATGCCCAAGACGTTCGCCGCGGCGTTCGAACTTGGTGATCGGGCGTTCGGCCGGGCGGGGTACGCACTTGCCGTCTTCGGCAAGGTTGCGATAGCCCGGGGCGACGTTCATCACTTCCAGCATGTATTCGGCGTACGGCTCCCAGTCGGTGGCCATGTGCAGAATGCCGCCAACCTTCAGCTTGCTGCGCACCAGCTCAGCGAAAGACGCCTGAACGATACGGCGCTTGTGGTGACGGCTCTTGTGCCACGGATCCGGGAAGAACAGCATCAGGCGATCGAGGCTGTTGTCGGCGATGCAGCGGTTGAGCACTTCGATCGCGTCGCAGTCGTAGACCCGCAGGTTGGTCAGGCCCTGAGTCAGCACGCCGTTGAGCAGTGCGCCGACACCCGGGCGGTGAACCTCGACACCGATGAAATCCTGCTCCGGCGCAGCGGCGGCCATTTCCAGCAGCGAGTGGCCCATGCCGAAACCGATCTCCAGCGAACGCGGCGCGGAACGGCCGAACACCTGGTCGAAATCCACCGGCGCATCGGCCAGCGGCAGGACGAACTTCGGCGCGCCCTGATCCAGGCCGCGCTGCTGGCCTTCGGTCATGCGCCCGGCGCGCATCACGAAACTCTTGATGCGGCGATGTTGGCGCTCGTCGCCTTCTTCCGTCTGGATTGGCGTGTCGTTCGATTCAGTCATCAATAGCTCTTACTTGATCAGACCATCCAGCGGCGAAGAGGCGCTGGCATAGAGTTTTTTCGGCATGCGGCCGGCGAGGTAGGCCAGGCGGCCCGCGACGATCGCGTGTTTCATGGCTTCGGCCATCATGATCGGCTGCTGAGCATGGGCGATGGCCGAGTTCATCAGCACGGCGTCACAGCCCAGTTCCATGGAGATGGTGGCGTCGGAAGCGGTACCGACACCGGCATCCACCAGCACCGGAATTTTGGCTTCTTCGAGGATGATCTGCAGGTTGTACGGGTTGCAGATCCCCAGGCCCGAACCGATCAGACCGGCCAGCGGCATCACCGCGATGCAGCCGATTTCCGCCAGTTGCCGGGCGATGATCGGGTCATCACTGGTGTAAACCATCACGTCGAAACCTTCCTTGACCAGTACTTCGGCGGCCTTGAGGGTTTCGATCACGTTGGGGAACAGGGTTTTCTGGTCGGCCAGCACTTCCAGCTTCACCAGGTTGTGGCCGTCGAGTAGCTCACGGGCCAGGCGGCAGGTGCGCACGGCCTCGACCGCGTCGTAGCAGCCGGCGGTGTTCGGCAGGAAGGTGTAGCGATCCGGCGACAGCACTTCGAGCAGGTTCGGCTCGCCTTCGATCTGGCCCAGGTTGGTGCGGCGCACCGCGAAGGTGACGATCTCGGCACCCGAGGCTTCGATGGCCAGGCGGGTTTCTTCCATGTCACGGTACTTGCCGGTACCGACCAGCAAACGCGACTGGTAAGTACGACCGGCCAGAACGAAAGGCTTGTCGCTACGAACGATGCTCATGGGAAATCCTCTGTTGGGGTGAGGGTCTTGCAGAATTCTCGGCCCATGCAGGCCTGGCGATCAGCCGCCGCCGATGGCGTGCACGACTTCGACGTTGTCGCCGTCGTTCAAAGTGGTGTCGGCATGCTGGCTGCGCGGGACGATATCCAGATTGAGTTCGACCGCGACGCGGCGTCCGGTCAGGTCCAGACGGGTCAGCAGGGCCGCAACGGTTTCACCGTCGGGCAGTTCAAAGGATTCACCGTTCAACTGAATGCGCATGCGCAACGCCGCCATCACTTTTTAGGGGGTGGCATTCTAGCCCGATCATGACCTAAAGGTCAGCACCAAGCGTCAAGCGGTTGGCTGCAGGCGCCAGGCGGCGAGTCCGAGGCACAGCCAGCCAATCAGGAACGCCAGGCCACCGAACGGGGTGATGATGCCGAGCTTGCCGATGCCGAGGGTGGTCAACAGGTACAGGCTGCCGGAGAACAGCAGGATGCCGATGGTGAACGAGATGCCGGCCCAGGCGACCAGACGCCCCTGAAGCTGCGTGGCCAGCAGCGCCACGCCGAACAGCGCCAGCGCATGCACGAGTTGATAGGTGACGCCGGTGTGGAAGATCGCCAGGTATTCGGGTGTCAGGCGGTTTTTCAAGCCATGGGCGGCGAATGCGCCGAGGCCGACACCGGTGAAACCAAAAAAGGCAGCCAGCATCAGAAAGCTACGCAGCATGTAGAACTCCAGTCAGACTCGATCGGCAGGGTCTGTATAATGGCCCGCTCAACCGGTTCGGCCAAGCCATCTCTATGCTGCGTTTATTTCTCCGTCGTTTCACGAAGGCCCTGCTCTGGTTCGCGGGTGGCAGCGTATTGCTGGTGCTGGTGTTTCGCTTCGTGCCGCCACCGGGCACGGCGCTGATGATCGAGCGCAAGATCGAATCCTGGGTCGACGGCGAGCCGATCGATCTGCAACGCACCTGGAAACCGTGGGACGAGATCTCCGATGACTTGAAGGTCGCGGTGATTGCCGGCGAAGACCAGAAATTCCCCGAGCACTGGGGGTTTGACCTGCGTGCAATCAAGGCGGCACTGGCCCACAACGAACTCGGCGGCTCGATTCGTGGCGCCAGCACCTTGAGCCAGCAAGTATCGAAAAACCTGTTTTTGTGGTCAGGTCGCAGCTACCTGCGCAAAGGCCTGGAAGCATGGTTTACCGCACTGATCGAAGTTTTCTGGCCCAAGCAGCGGATTCTCGAGGTGTACCTGAACAGCGTCGAGTGGGATGACGGCGTGTTTGGTGCCGAAGCGGCGGCAAGGCATCACTTTGGCGTAGCCGCCAAGTCATTGTCCCGGCAGCAGGCGAGTTATCTGGCGGCCGTGCTGCCGAATCCCCGGGTCTGGAGCGCCAGTCATCCGACCGCTTATGTGTCGCGCCGCGCCGGCTGGATTCGCCAGCAGATGAGCCAGCTGGGTGGCGACAGCTATTTGCTCACACTCAATGATTCGCGCCGCGCGCCCTGGGCCCAATGACTTTCCGACAGGCAAACAAAAACGCCCCGATCATCACTGATCGGGGCGTTTTTTATTGCCGGACTACCGGTTATGCGGCAATCGACAATTTGAGCTTGTTCATCGCGCTCTTCTCGAGCTGACGGATCCGCTCGGCCGACACGTTGTACTTCTGCGCCAAGTCGTGCAGCGTGGCTTTCTCTTCTGCCAGCCAGCGCTGGTAGAGGATGTCGCGGCTACGTTCGTCCAGCACTTCCAGCGCTTCGTGCAGGTTGTGATTGGAGTTGTCGCTCCAGTCGGCATCTTCCAGTTGACGCGCCGGGTCGTACCGGTGGTCTTCCAGGTAGTTGGCCGGCGACTGGAAAGCACTGTCGTCGTCCGCTTCCGCAGCCGGGTCGAAAGCCATGTCATGGCCGGTCAGGCGACTTTCCATCTCACGCACTTCACGCGGCTCGACGCCGAGACTTTCCGCCACACGGTGGACTTCCTCGTTGTTCAGCCAGGCCAGACGTTTCTTCTGGCTGCGCAGGTTGAAGAACAGCTTGCGCTGGGCCTTGGTGGTCGCGACCTTCACGATCCGCCAGTTGCGCAGGATGAACTCGTGAATCTCGGCCTTGATCCAGTGCACCGCGAAGGACACCAGACGCACGCCCATTTCCGGGTTGAAACGCTTCACGGCCTTCATCAGGCCGACGTTGCCTTCCTGGATCAGGTCAGCCTGAGCCAGACCGTAGCCGGAATAGCTACGGGCGATGTGTACAACAAACCGCAGGTGGGCGAGCACCATCTGCCGAGCCGCCCCCAGATCCTGCTCATAGTAGAGACTCTCGGCCAGTTCACGCTCCTGCTCCGGCGTCAGCAAAGGAATGCTGTTGACGGTGTGCACGTAGGCTTCCAGGTTTGCGCCTGGGACCAATGCATACGCAGGTTGCAAAGAATTGGACATACGGAAAAACCTCCGACTTACATACTCATGCTTTTCAGCATTGCGAAAAATTGACCGGAAACTCAAATGAAAGTTTCCTTAACCACTGAAAGGTCAATCACGCGCAAAAAAGATTCTACTTCGGCGCCAGCTCCCTGAGATGACGTGCGACTGCAATCCATGCACCGATATAACCCAACAGCACCGCGCCAAGCAAGAGCGACAGACCGTCGGCCACTGGCACGCCGGCCA
This sequence comes from Pseudomonas glycinae, assembly GCF_001594225.2. GTDB lineage: Bacteria > Pseudomonadota > Gammaproteobacteria > Pseudomonadales > Pseudomonadaceae > Aquipseudomonas > Aquipseudomonas glycinae. Next base: position 2,780,971 of record NZ_CP014205.2, on the reverse strand, counting down.
GTGCGAAATCACTGCCGTACAAACCGGCCAGCCCGACCACCGCATCGTTCAGCCAGTTCAGGCCGAACGCCAACACACCCCAGGACAGCAGCCCCGCACCGAAGCCATACAGCGCGCCCATATAAAGGAAGGGACGACGCACATAACTGTCGGTGCCGCCGACGAGTTTAATCACTTCTATCTCGGTGCGGCGGTTTTCAATATGAAGACGAATGGTATTGCCTATCACCAAAAGTAATGCGGAAACCAGCAACACCGTCAGACCGAACACGAAACGGTCGCCGAGCTTGAGGATGGCGGCCAGACGCTCGACCCAGACTAGATCAAGTTGCGCCTGTTGTACCTTGGGCAGCTCGGAAAGTTTTTGTCTTAATGCTTCCAGGGTCGACTTGTCGACCTCGTTCGGCGTCACCAGTACCACGCCCGGCAGCGGGTTTTCCGGCAGCTCGCGCAGGGCTTCGCCCAAGCCGGACTGCTGCTGGAACTCTTCCAGCGCCTGATCGCGGCCGACATATTCAGCATCAGCTACGCCCGGCATGCCCTTGATCTGGTCGCGCAATGCTTCGCCCTGAGCCGGAGTCGCCTCGAGCTCCAGGTACAGCGAGATCTGCGCCGCGCGCTGCCACGAGCCGCCCAGGCGCTCGACATTGTTCAGCAACAACGAAAGGCCCATCGGCAGACTCAGCGCAACTGCCATCACCATGCAGGTGAAGAAGCTGCCGATCGGCTGCTTGCCGAGACGGCGCAGGCTGTCGATCCAGCTGGCGCGATGGCTTTCGATCCAGGCACGGAACAACGTGGCGAAATCCGGGCCGTCGTCATCGTCGTGCTTTTTCTTCTTTGGCGGTTGCGGATCGGCGGCCTTCGGGGCCACGCGCTCGGAAACCTTCGGACTGCGTGTTGCACTCATACGCCGGCCTCCCCGTCGCCGATCAATCGGCCGCGTTGCAGGGTCAGCATGCGATGGCGCATGCGCGCGATCAGCGCCAGGTCGTGACTGGCGATCAGCACGCTGGTGCCCAGACGGTTGATATCTTCGAACACGCCCATGATCTCGGCCGCCAGACGCGGGTCGAGGTTACCGGTCGGTTCGTCCGCCAGCAGCAGGGCCGGACGGTGAACGATGGCCCGGGCAATGCCGACGCGCTGTTGCTGACCGGTGGACAGGTCGCCCGGATACAGATCGGCCTTGTCCGACAGCGCCACGCGCTCCAGCGCTGAGTCGACGCGCTTGGCGATTTCGACCTTGGACAGCCCGAGAATCTGCAACGGCAGCGCGACGTTGTTGAACACCGTGCGATCGAACAACAGTTGATGGTTCTGGAACACCACACCGATCTGCCGACGCAGGAACGGAATCTGCGCATTGCTGATGGTGCTCAGGTCCTGCCCGGCCAGCAGCAGCTTGCCACTGGTCGGACGCTCCATCGCCAGCAACAGGCGCAACAATGTGGATTTACCGGCACCGGAGTGGCCGGTGACAAACAGGAACTCGCCGCGACGGACTCGAAAGCTCAGCTCATGCAAGCCGACGTGACCGTTCGGGTAGCGTTTACCGACCTGTTCGAAACGAATCATGAACGCTCCCGCTCGGCAAACAGTGCCTGGACAAAGGGTTCGGCTTCAAAGGTACGCAGATCGTCGATGCCTTCACCGACGCCGATATAGCGGATCGGCAGGCCGAATTGCTTGGCCAGGGCGAAAATCACCCCGCCCTTGGCGGTCCCGTCGAGCTTGGTCAGCGCCAGGCCGGTCAGTTCGACGGTCTGGTTGAATTGCTTGGCCTGGTTGATGGCGTTCTGGCCGGTGCCGGCGTCGAGTACCAGCAGCACTTCGTGCGGCGCATCGGCGTCGAGCTTGCCGATGACCCGGCGAACCTTCTTCAGCTCTTCCATCAGGTTGTCTTTGGTGTGCAGACGACCGGCGGTGTCGGCGATCAGCACGTCGATGCCACGAGCCTTGGCGGCCTGCACGGCATCGAAAATCACCGAAGCCGAGTCCGCGCCCGTGTGCTGGGCGATCACCGGAATCTTGTTGCGTTCGCCCCAGACCTGCAACTGCTCGACAGCCGCAGCACGGAAGGTATCACCGGCGGCCAGCATGACTTTCTTGCCTTCCAGTTGCAGTTTCTTCGCCAGTTTGCCGATGGTGGTGGTCTTGCCGGCGCCGTTGACGCCGACCACCAGAATCACGAACGGCTTGTTCCGGGAAGCGATCTTCAGCGGCTGCTCGACCGGTTTGAGCATTGCGGCCAGCTCGGCCTGCAGGGATTTATACAGGGCGTCGGAATCGGCCAGCTCTTTACGTGCGACCTTCTGGGTCAGGCGCTGGATGATCACCGATGTTGCCTCGACGCCAACGTCGGCCGTCAGCAGGCGGGTTTCAAGATCGTCGAGCAGATCGTCATCGATGGCTTTCTTGCCGAGGAACAGGCTGGCCATGCCTTCGCCGATACTGGCGCTGGTCTTGGACAGGCCTTGCTTGAGACGGGCAAAGAAGCCGGCCTTGGTTTCCTCGGTACGCGGAGCCTCGACCTGGGTTTCAACCTGGGATTCCACTGGCGCTACGGCGACAGGTGCAGGTGCAGGTGCAGGTGCAGGTGCAGGTGCAGGTGCAGGTGCAGGTGCAGGCTCGGGCACTTCGACAATCGGAGCAACCGGAGCAGCAACCACAGGTTCTGGAATGAAAGGAGCAGCGTCCACCACCGGCGCCTGAACAGGCTCTGGCGTGAACGCCACCGGCGCAGGAATCGGCGGTGTAACGTGCGGCGCGGCCTCTTCAACCAGCGCCACCGGCTCTTCCGCCACCGGTAAGCTCAGCCACGGTTCGCTGGCCGGGGTCAGCGGCAACTCGGCGGCAGCCGGCGCTTCAGGCTCGACCTCGGCCACCGGTTGCAGCACCGGCTCGGCGATCGGCAGCACGACCGGTGCCGGCGCTTCTTCTATTACGGGAGCGGGCGCAGGGGCCGGTTCAGGAATGGCAGTCGGCTGTTCGACAACGGGTTCCTGCGGTTTCTTGCGCAGCCATCCGAACAGGCTTTTCTTCTCGCCAGCCGCAGCTGGGGTCTTCTTGTCGTCGTTGGAACCAAACATGGAGGACGGCTATCTCACGGTAGCGACGCGCCACAGGGGCGCCCCGGCAAATAAATATTCGATGCAGAACAGACTGTGTTTCACCCAGCTTGTTCACGCGCAACATTTTGTCGAGGCACCAACGGCACCTCAAAGGAATCGTTTTAATGAAGGACTGGCCGGCAAAATCGGCGAAAAAGCGAAGTTTAGCTGATAAACCAAAGCCTTCTGCCGCAAACCCATACAACCTGATCAAGTTTCAAAACCGGATAGGCGTGGTCGCCGGTAAAACGGATCAGTATCCTAGCACCCTCTCGCCCGCCGACGCTAAGACCAAGCGGGCAGCCCAACAGGTTTAAAAACGAATGAATGCTCTAGCCCGCCGCGCCGCAGGCCTGCTGCTCAGCACAGTCTGCCTGCCACTTTCGGCCCTGGCGGCCGACCCGCAACCGACCCACGAATTCACCCTCGACAACGGCCTGAAGGTTGTCGTGCGCGAAGACCATCGCGCGCCGGTGGTGGTGTCGCAGGTCTGGTACAAGGTTGGTTCCAGCTACGAAACCCCGGGCCAGACCGGTCTGTCCCACGCTCTCGAGCACATGATGTTCAAGGGCAGCGAGAAAGTCGGCCCCGGCGAAGCCTCGCTGATCCTGCGTGACCTCGGCGCCGAAGAGAACGCGTTCACCAGCGACGATTTCACCGCTTATTACCAGGTGCTGGCCCGCGACCGTCTGGGCGTGGCCTTCGAACTGGAAGCCGACCGCATGGCCAACCTGCGCCTGCCGGCCGACGAGTTCGCCAAGGAAATCGAAGTCATCAAGGAAGAGCGCCGCCTGCGCACCGACGACAAGCCGATGGCCAAGGCTTACGAGCGCTACAAGGCCATGGCCTACCCGGCCAGCGGTTATCACACACCGACCATCGGCTGGATGGCCGACCTTGAGCGGATGAAGGTCGAAGAGCTGCGTCACTGGTATCAGTCCTGGTATGTGCCGAACAACGCCACGCTGGTGGTGGTCGGTGACGTGACCCCGGACGAGGTGAAGACCCTTGCTCAGCGCTACTTCGGGCCAATCGCGAAACGCGACGTACCGCCGGCGAAAAAGCCGCTGGAACTGGCAGAACCGGGTGAACGCCAGATCACCCTGCACGTGCAGACTCAACTGCCGAGCCTGATGCTCGGTTTCAACGTCCCGAGCATCGCCACCGCCGAAGACAAACGCTCGGTCAACGCCTTGCGCCTGATTTCGGCGCTGCTGGACGGCGGCTACAGCGGTCGCATCCCGACCCAACTGGAGCGCGGCGAAGAGTTGGTGTCCGGCGGCTCGTCGAGTTACGACGCCTACACCCGCGGTGACAGCCTGTTCACCCTGTCGGCCACGCCGAACACCCAGAAGAAAAAGACCATGGCCCAGGCTGAAGCCGGTCTGTGGAAACTGCTGGAACAGCTGAAAACCACCGCGCCGTCCGCTGAAGAACTGGAACGCGTGCGTGCGCAGGTTATCGCCGGTCTGGTCTTCGAGCGCGACTCGATCACCAGCCAGGCCACCGCCATCGGCCAGCTGGAAACCGTCGGTCTGTCGTGGAAGCTGATGGACACCGAACTGGCCGACCTGGAAAGCGTCACCCCGCAAGACATCCAGAATGCCGCCAAGCTGTATTTCACCCGCGAACGTCTCAGCGTCGCCCACGTACTGCCACTGGAGACGACTCATGAGTGAGCGCAAAACCCCACGTCTGCTGCTCGGCCTGATCGCCGTGGCCATCATCGGCTCCGCTGCGTTCTATCTGGTGCCGAGCGACAACACCAAGGCCAGCGAAGCGCTGGATAACGCCAAGTCCAGCCAGAAGCTGCAATCGCTGGCCGAACTCGACGGCAAGGCCCCGGCCAGCCGCAAGCTCGACGTGCAGACCTGGAACACCGCCGAAGGCGCCAAGGTGCTGTTCGTCGAGGCTCGCGAACTGCCGATGTTCGACATGCGCCTGATCTTTGCCGCCGGCAGCAGCCAGGACGGCAACGCGCCAGGTCTGGCCCTGCTGACCAACGCCATGCTCAACGAAGGTGTGGCGGGCAAGGATGTCGGTGCCATCGCTCAAGGTTTCGAAGGCCTGGGCGCGGATTTCGGCAACGGCGCCTATAAAGACATGGCCATCGCGTCGCTGCGCAGTCTGAGCGCTGCCGACAAACGCGAGCCGGCGCTGAAACTGTTCTCGGAAGTGGTGGGCAAACCGACCTTCCCGGCCGATTCCTTCGCGCGCATCAAGAACCAGATGCTCGCCGGTTTCGAGTACCAGAAACAGAACCCCGGCAAACTCGCCAGCCTGGAGCTGATGAAGCGTCTGTACGGCGATCACCCGTACGCCCATTCCAGCGACGGCAATGCGCAAAGCGTGCCGAAGATCACGCTGGCACAACTGCGTGAGTTCCACGCCAAGGCGTATGCCGCCGGCAACGTGGTGATTGCGCTGGTGGGCGATCTGTCCCGCAGCGAAGCCGAGGCGATTGCCAATCAGGTGTCCGCTGCGCTGCCAAAAGGCCCGGCGCTGGCGAAAGTCGAGCAACCGACCGAGCCGAAAGCCGGCATCGGCCACATCGAGTTTCCGTCGAAGCAGACCAACCTGATGATCGCGCAACTGGGCATCGACCGCGACGACCCGGACTACGCCGCGCTGTCGATGGGCAACCAGATCCTCGGCGGTGGCGGTTTCGGCACCCGGCTGATGAGCGAAGTGCGCGAGAAACGCGGCCTGACCTACGGCGTGTATTCGGCCTTCAGCCCGATGCAGGCTCGCGGCCCGTTCATGATCAATCTGCAGACCCGCGCGGAAATGAGCGAGGGCACCCTGAAACTGGTGCAGGACGTGCTCGCCGACTACCTCAAGACCGGCCCGACCCAGAAAGAACTGGACGACGCCAAGCGCGAACTGGCCGGCAGCTTCCCGCTGTCCACCGCGAGCAACGCCGATATCGTCGGCCAGCTCGGCGCCATGGGTTTCTACAACCTGCCGCTGAGCTATCTGGACGACTTCATGCGTCAGTCCCAGAGCCTGACGGTCGAGCAGGTTCGCGACGTTCTGAACAAACACTTGAGCACGGATAAACTGGTCATCGTCAGCGCTGGCCCGACCGTGCCGCAAAAGCCGTTACCGGCCCCATCTGATAAACCTGCCGAGCAGCCGCTCGGGGTTCCGGAGCATTAATGGCCAGTCCAAAGAAACCTGTACAAAAACTGCACAACGGGGTGAACCAGTTGCGCATCATCGGCGGCGAATGGCGCAGCCGAAAACTGAGCTTCCCTGATGCGCCGGGCCTGCGTCCGACGCCGGACCGGGTGCGTGAAACCCTGTTCAACTGGCTTGCGCCTTACGTTGCCGGGGCCAAGGTACTCGACCCGTTCGCCGGTAGCGGCGCGCTGTTTCTCGAAGCGCTGTCCCGTGGCGCGGCCATGGGCCAGGCGCTGGATGCCAGCCACGTCGCGGTCTCCAGTCTGAAAGAACACCTCGGCACCCTGCGCTGCACCAACGGCCAGGTGCAGACCGCCGATGCGCTGCGCTACCTGGAAACCCAGACCGCGACCGCGTTCGACCTGGTATTCCTCGACCCCCCGTTCAACCAGAACCTGCTGCCAGCGGTGTGCACGCTGCTGGAAGAGCGCCAATGGCTGGCCGATGATTCGTGGATCTACACTGAAAGCGAAACCGCGCCATCGACCCTCGGCCTGCCGGGCAACTGGCGCCTGCACCGCGAGCAGAAATCCGGGCGGGTGTACTACGCGTTGTGGCAACGTATGGCAGTGATCGCCGGTTAACCGACCGGCCTGAAAAAGCGGCGAGTCTCAGCCGAGGCTCGCTGCGCTGCATCGAGAGCAATCGTGTCCCCTTCGTCAAAAACGTTCATCCCCGCCTTCGGCCTCGGCAATCCGCACCTGCAAACCCTGTGGGGGCCGCTGTGGCGTAAAACCGTGCACCTTGATCGCCAGCGCGAACGGCTGTGGCTGGACGACGGCGACTTTCTGGATCTGGACTGGTATGGCCCGCACAGCGCCGAGGCGCCATTGGTGCTGGTGTTGCACGGCCTGACCGGTTCTTCCAATTCGCCTTACGTGGCCGGAATCCAGGCAGCGCTCGCCGCACAAGGCCGGGCCAGTGTTGCACTGAACTGGCGCGGCTGCTCCGGCGAGCCGAACCTGTTGCCGCGCAGCTATCATTCCGGCGCCAGCGAAGACCTCGCCGAAACCCTCCGCCACCTGAAAGCCAAGCGGCCACTGGCGCCGCTGTATGCGGTCGGCTACTCCCTTGGCGGCAACGTGCTGCTCAAGCATCTGGGGGAAACCGGCAGCGCCAGCGGCGTGCTCGGTGCGGTGGCGGTGTCGGTGCCGTTTCGCCTGGATCAATGTGCCGACCGTATCGGCCAGGGTTTCTCGAAGGTCTATCAGGCGCACTTCATGCGCGAGATGGTGGCGTACATCAAGAACAAGCAGCGCCAGTTCCAGCACGACGGCCGCGAGGACGGTCTCGCTGCACTGGCGGCCCTCGGCTCGCTGGAAAACATGCGCACCTTCTGGGATTTCGATGGCCGGGTGACGGCGCCTCTGCACGGTTTCGCCGATGCCGAGGATTACTATCGCCGCGCGTCGAGCCGTTACTTTCTCGGCGAGATCCGCACGCCGACCCTGATCATTCAGGCGGCGGACGATCCGTTCGTGTTCCCCCACAGCCTGCCTTCGGCCAATGAGTTGTCGGCCACGACCCAGTTCGAATTGCAGAATAAGGGCGGGCATGTCGGCTTCGTCGACGGCACACTCCGCCAGCCGGGTTATTACCTGGAACGACGGATTCCACAGTGGCTGGCCGACGCGGGGCGCGAGTGAGTCATGAACGATCAGGGCGAGTCGATCCGTTTCTGGCAAGCCGCGCCTCTGGCCGGTGTCGAGCTGTTGACCGCGCGCTACATCGAGCATCGTTTCGCCCCGCACGTCCACGACGGTTATGTGATCGGCATGATCATGGCCGGCGCCCAGCGCTACCGTTATCGCGGCGCCGAACACCTGGCGGGCAGCGGTACGCTGGTGCTGATCAATCCGGACGAAGTGCATAACGGCCACAAGGGCACCGAGGACGGCTGGCTGTACCGGGCGTTTTATCCCGACACCGGGCAAATCGTCGCGCTGTTGAATGAACTGGAACTGCCGACCGCACCGATGCCGGCCTTCGCTGCGACGCTGTATCGCGATCCGGATCTGGTCAACGGTTTCTGTCAGTTGCATCGCTTGCTGGAAAGCCCCGCCACCGCGTTGCAACAGCAAACGGTGTGGCGAGAAATGATGATGCTGCTGTTGCAGCGTCACGCGGCGGTGCAGATCAACGGCAAGCCCGGCAAAGAGCACCGCGCGGTAGCGATGGCCAAGGAGTTGCTGCACGCGCAACTGGCGGCGCCGCCCTCGCTGGAAGAACTGGCGGCGGCGGTGAATCTCTCGCCTTTCCACTTCGCCCGGGTTTTCCGCCGCGCCACCGGCATGCCGCCGCACAGCTGGCTGATGCAGCAGCGGATCGCCTGCGCGCGGGGTTTACTGCAGAGCGGCTGCCTGCCGGTGGAAGTCGCCACGCAGTTGGGATTTGCCGACCAGAGCCATCTGAGCCGGCAGTTCAAACAGGTTTATGGCGTAGGCCCGGCGGCCTATCGCAGTGCGCGGCTGGATCGCTGATGGCTTACTCGCCCGTAGCGATACCGCGCGACGGCTCGTTGATCCACTCGCTCCACGATCCGGCATACAGCGAACCCAACGGGTAACCCGCCAGGCACAGGGCGAACAGGTTGTGACACGCCGTCACCCCGGAGCCGCAGTAAGCCACCAGATCGCTCGGCGAACGCTCGCCGAGTTTCGCGGCGAAACGCTGTTTGAGCTGATCGGCCGGCAGGAAACGCCCGTCGCTGCCCAGGTTGTCGGTAAACGCCGCGCATTGCGCGCCGGGAATGTGCCCGGCGACCGGGTCGATCGGCTCCACTTCGCCCTTGAAACGCGGCAAGGCGCGGGCATCGAGCAGGGTCAGGGCCGGCTGACCGAGGCGCTGCTGCAATTGCTCGGCGCTGAGCAGCAGGCTCATGTCCGGCTGGCCGCTGAAGCTGCCCCGGCCCGCTGACGGTGGATCAAGACTCAACGGCAATCCCGCCGCATGCCAGGCCTTGAGTCCGCCATCGAGAATGAACACGCCGTCGCGCTTGCCCAGCCACGCCAGCAACCACCAGGCCCGCGCCGCATAGGCGCCCGGGCCGTCGTCATACAAAACCACGTCACTGTCATTGTTGATGCCGAATGCTTGCAGGCGTTCGATCAGCGCCGCCGGCTCCGGCAGCGGATGGCGGCCGGTCACGCCCTTGATGACCGGGCCGCTGAGGTCGCGTTCAAGATCAGCGAAATGTGCCCCGGCAATGTGCCCCTCGGCGTAGCTGCGCTGGCCGTAATCCGGGTCTTCGAGGGCAAAACGGCAGTCGAGAATCACCAGCCCCGGTTGCGCCTTGCGGGCATCCAGTGCGGTCGGGCTGATCAGTTGCGCAATCGGCATAGCGAACGACTCCAGTGAGGAAATGGAATTACGGTCTTTCTTCGAGGGCCTGGGCCAGCGGCACGTAGAACTCTTCGAACAAGGCGTTGACCTCATCGCGGGCCTGCTCGGTGACAAACCCCGCTTCCAGCACCAGCACCTGATACACGCCACGCTTGATGGCCTGTTCACTGAGGTAATTGGAGTTCTCCCGGGTCGTGCACAGGAAGCGCACCCACGAGGTGAGGATGATCCACGCGTTGAGGGTCAGGGATTCGATCTGCACTCGGTCCATCTTCAGGATCCCGGCAGCGACAAAGCCTTCGTAGATCGCTGCGCCCTGGATTACGCAGCGCTGGGAGAAGCGGCGATAACGCGCGGCCAGATCCGGATCGCTGTCGAGCAAGTGTTCGAGATCGCGGTGCAGAAAGCGGTAGCGCCACATCGCCGACAGCAATTCCTTGAGATAGAAGCGCTTGTCTTCGACCGTCGCGGCACGGCCCTGGGGCGGACGCAGGAAGCTGTCCACCAGGCTTTCGTACTCACTGAACAGCACGGCGATGATCGCCTGCTTGTTGGGGAAGTGGTAGTACAGATTGCCCGGAGAAATCTCCATGTGGGCGGCGATGTGATTGGTGCTGATGCTGCGCTCGCCCTGCTGATTGAACAGCTCGAGGCTGTTCTGCACGATGCGCTCGCTGGTTTTGATCCGTGGGGCCATGGCTTGAGCTTTAATTCAGAGTGCGTTGGGGGGCATCTTACGACCTAACCGGAACGGGATAAAACCAGGATGCGCAAGGAAGCCATTTGACTTTCTAGAGCATTGACTCTAAAAAGCTCGTCATAACAATACCTACGGAGCTGACAATGACTGCCGATATTGCCTACCTGCAAACGCTGCAACAGCCGCTGGAAGAGCTCAACCGGCTGTTCAACGCGCAGCGCGCCGCCTACGCCGCCAACCCGATGCCGCCTGCAACCCAGCGCCAGCAATGGCTCAAGGCCCTGCGCGATTTGCTGAGCAGCGAACGGCAGGCCCTGATCGACGCCATCAGCTCCGACTTCAGCCACCGCAGCGCCGATGAAACCCTGCTCGCCGAACTGATGCCGAGCCTGCACGGCATTCACTACGCCAGCCAGCACATCAGCCAGTGGATGAAACCTTCGCGACGCAAAGTGGGTGTGGCTTTCCAGCCGGCGTCGGCGAAAGTCGTGTATCAGCCCCTCGGAGTGGTCGGCGTCATCGTGCCGTGGAACTATCCGCTGTTTCTCGCCATCGGCCCGCTGACCGGCGCGCTCGCGGCCGGCAACCGGGTGATGCTCAAGCTCAGCGAATCGACCCCGGCCACCGGCCTGTTGCTCAAGGAACTGCTGGCGCGGATCTTCCCCGAAGATCTGGTGTGCGTGGTGCTCGGCGAGGCTGATGTCGGCGTGGCGTTTTCGAAAATGCGTTTCGACCACTTGTTGTTCACCGGTTCCACCAGCGTCGGCAAGCACGTGATGCGGGCAGCGGCAGAGAACCTGACGCCGGTGACCCTGGAGCTGGGCGGCAAGTCCCCGGCCATCGTCTCCCGCAACGTTCCGCTCAAGGACGCCGCCGAACGCATCGCCTTCGGCAAGACCCTCAACGCCGGGCAGACCTGCGTTGCCCCTGACTATGTGCTGGTGCCGGAAGAGCGCGTCGGCGGATTCGTCGAAGCCTATCGCCAGGCCGTGCGCGGGTTTTATCCGACGCTTGCCGACAACCCGGACTACACCGCCATCATCAACGAGCGCCAATTGGCGCGGCTCAACAGCTACCTCAGCGACGCCACCAGCAAGGGCGCGCTGCTGATTCCGCTGTTCGACCAGGGCCAGGGCCGGCGCATGCCCCACAGCCTGCTGCTGAATGTCAGCGACGAGATGACGGTGATGCAGGATGAAATCTTCGGCCCGCTGCTGCCGATCGTGCCGTATCAGGATCTGGATCAGGCATTTGCTTACATCAATCAGCGGCCACGTCCTCTGGCTCTTTACTACTTCGGCTACGACAAACGCGAACAGAAACGCGTGCTCAGCGAAACCCATTCCGGTGGCGTCTGCCTCAACGACACGCTGCTGCATGTGGCGCAGGACGACATGCCGTTCGGCGGCATCGGCCCGTCGGGCATGGGCCATTACCACGGGCACGAAGGTTTCCTGACGTTCAGCAAGGCCAAGGGCGTGCTGGTCAAACAGCGCTTCAACGCGGCGAAGCTGATCTACCCGCCCTACGGCAAAACCATTCAGAAACTGATCCAGAAACTGTTCATTCGCTAACGTCACCGCCGGGTAATAACAACAATGCACCCAAGCCTGACCGAAACACCTGCCCTGTCGCGCCGTGGGCTGCTGAAATTCAGCCTCGGCGCCACGGCTTTCCTCGCCACCGCCGGCCTTGGTGCCAGTCTCAGCGGCTGTTCTTCGAGCGTTTCAGCCAACGGGTTCGCCACGTTGCGCAGCGGCGATCTGCTGTTTCTGCGCGCACTGATTCCAGTGATGCTGGATGGCGCCGTTGCTGTGGAAAAGCTGCCCGCCGCTGTCGATGGCACCCTGAAGTCGCTGGATTACAGCCTCGATCACCTGTCGCCGGAAATGCTCAAGCTCACCCGGCAACTGTTCGATGTGCTGGGCATGGCAGTGACGCGCGGACCATTGACCGGGATCTGGGGCAGTTGGGAAAACGCCAGCCCCGAAGCGATCCGCCACTTCCTCGAACGTTGGGAAAACAGCTCGCTGAACCTGCTGCGCATGGGCCACAGCTCATTGCTGCAAATGGTGATGATGGCTTGGTACACCCGCAACGGATCGTGGGCCCATTGCGGTTACCCCGGCCCGCCCGCCGTTTGAGCCTGGCGACCCACGCAAAACAATAATAAGAGAACCTGATCGATGCCCGTACCCGACCCGTTTCGCGAAGGCCTTGCCCGTGGCTGGAAAACCTACAACGGCGCACAACTGAACGATGACCTGACCCTGGAAACCGACGTGGCCATCATCGGCAGCGGTGCCGGCGGTGGCACCACGGCGGAGATCCTCAGCGCCGCCGGCTATAAAGTGCTGCTGATCGAAGAAGGCCCGCTCAAGACCAGCAGCGATTTCAAACTGCTGGAAGACCAGGCCTACAGCAGCCTCTATCAGGAAGGCATCGGCCGCATGAGCAAGGACGGCGCGATCACCATCCTTCAGGGGCGCGCAGTCGGCGGCACCACGCTGATCAACTGGACCTCGAGTTTTCGCACGCCCGAGCCGACCCTGGAACACTGGGCCAAAGAACACAACGTCAAAGGCCACAGCCCCGCCGACATGGCGCCGTGGTTCGAAAAAATGGAGCAGCGTCTCGGCGTCGCTCCGTGGATGGTGCCGCCCAACGCCAACAACGACGTGATCCGCAAAGGCTGCGAACAGCTCGGCTACAGCTGGCACGTGATCCCGCGCAACGTGCGCGGCTGCTGGAACCTCGGCTATTGCGGCATGGGCTGCCCGACCAATGCCAAGCAATCGATGATGGTCACGACCATTCCGGCGACTTTGGAAAAGGGTGGCGAGCTGCTTTATCTGGCCCGGGCCGAAAAGCTTTTGATCAACGGCGACAAAGTCATCGGCCTGCAATGCGTGGCGATGGACGAACGTTGCGTCGAACCGACTGGACGCACGATCACCGTCAAGGCACGGCATTACGTGCTGGCCGGCGGCGGGATCAACAGCCCGGCGCTGCTGATGCGTTCGGACGCACCGGATCCGCACAAACGCCTGGGCAAGCGCACCTTCCTGCATCTGGTGAACATGTCCGCCGGGCGTTTCGACGAGGTGATCAACCCGTTTTACGGTGCGCCGCAATCGATCTACTCGGACCATTTCCAGTGGAAGGACGGCACCACCGGCCCGATGGCCTACAAACTCGAAGTGCCGCCGCTGCACCCAGCGCTGGCCGCCACGTTGCTCGGTGGTTTTGGTCAGGAAAGCGCGCAACACATGGCGGACCTGCCGCACACCCACGCGATGCTGGCCCTGCTGCGTGACGGTTTTCACCCGGACAGCCCGGGCGGCAGCGTCGAGTTGCGCGGTGACGGCTCGCCGGTGCTCGACTATCAGGTCTCGCCTTACACCTGGGAGGGTCTGCGCCGATCCTTCCACAGCATGGCCGAGATCCAGTTCGCCGGCGGCGCCAAAGCGGTGATGCCGATGCACGCCGATGCGCGCTACGTGAACAGCCTGGCCGAGGCCCGCTCATTGATCGACAGCCTGAGTCTGGAGTTGTATCGCACACGTCTGGGCAGCGCCCACGTCATGGGCGGTTGCGCCATGGGCGAGGACCCGAAAACCGCCGTCACCGACAGCCTCGGCCGCCATCATCAACTGCGCAATCTGTCGATTCATGACGGCTCGTTGTTCCCCACCAGCATCGGGGCCAACCCGCAGTTGTCGGTGTATGGTCTGACGGCGCAACTGGCGACATCCCTCGGCGAACGGTTGAGAAACCCGTGAAAAAGACGAAATTTCCGATCGTCTATAGTGCTTTCTTACCCAACAGGCGACTTTCCCCACCGGGACGGCTGCGATACCATCCGACTCCCCAACGGATTCCCGCCAGGACGACGCGATGAACCGAGTGTTGTACCCAGGTACCTTCGACCCTATTACCAAGGGCCATGGCGATCTGGTCGAACGCGCCTCGCGCCTGTTCGACCATGTGATCATCGCCGTCGCCGCCAGCCCCAAGAAGAATCCGCTGTTCCCGCTGGAACAACGGGTCGAGCTGGCCCGCGAGGTCACCAAACACCTGCCGAACGTGGAAGTGGTCGGCTTCTCGACGCTGCTGGCGCATTTCGCCAAAGAGCAGAACGCCAACGTGTTCCTGCGTGGCCTGCGCGCGGTGTCGGACTTCGAATACGAATTCCAGCTGGCCAACATGAACCGCCAGTTGGCGCCGGATGTGGAGAGCCTGTTTCTCACCCCGTCCGAGCGTTATTCGTTCATTTCCTCGACCCTGGTGCGGGAAATCGCGGCCCTGGGCGGCGACATCAGCAAGTTCGTCCACCCGGCGGTGGCCGACGCCCTGACCCTGCGCTTCAAGAAGTAACGACCGTTCAAACGGCGCCCGCGTGCACTACGGGCGCCAATGCGGCACAATTGCGCGCATTGATTCATAGCGCCCGGGCTCCCCGCCCCGGCTGGAGTTAGCATGTCCCTGATCATCACCGACGATTGCATCAACTGCGACGTCTGCGAACCCGAGTGCCCGAACGCCGCCATCTCCCAAGGCGAAGAGATCTACGTGATCGACCCGAACCTGTGCACCCAATGCGTCGGCCACTACGACGAGCCGCAGTGCCAGCAGGTCTGTCCGGTGGATTGCATTCCACTGGACGAAGCCCATCCGGAGACTGAAGAACAGTTGATGGAGAAGTACCGCAAGATCACCGGCAAGGCTTGAGCCACTGAATCCGATCGCAGCTCCCGGCTGCGATCGCGTCATTCGCGCTGCTCGAATCCCTCCCCTGTGCAGCCCAGGCATCGCACGAATGCCGCTTTCGCCGGCGCCACCACCAGCGCCTCCCCCGCATCGCCAATCCCGCCACCCAGCGCGGTGAACGGCAACGACACGACGAACGCCCCGGCACCGATCACCGTTGCCACCACCAGCAATGGTCGGGCAATCAGCAGATCGCCGAGCATGGCGTAGGCCGGTGGATTCTGGATGGCGTAACGAGGGTCACCGCTGCCGCCTTCCGTGGCCTGAACGGTCAGGCTCAAGCACAGCAGCAGGGCAACGATGAGGGTTTGCAAGGACTTCATGGCACGATCCTTCGGGCTGAACAGTGAGACAACTCACTATAGACCGTAGGACTTTTTCGGACGCTTTGTTCAGCTTTGGCAGCGCGGGCACCAGACGCTGGCGCGCTGGCCGAGCTTCATTTCCCGCAGGCCCGTGCCGCAGACCTTGCAGTGCTCGCCGCCGCGACCGTAGACAAACAGTTCCTGCTGGAAATACCCCGGCTGCCCGTCGCCACCGATGAAATCACGCAACGTGGTGCCGCCGCGCTCAATGGCCGCCGCGAGGATGCGTTTGATCTCGATCGCCAGCTTCAGATACCGCGCCCGGGAAATGCCCTTGGCCTCTCGCCGCGGATCGATTCCGGCGGCGAACAGCGCCTCGGTCGCGTAGATGTTGCCGACCCCCACCACCACCGCGTTGTCCATGATGAACGGCTTGACCGCCATCGAGCGCCCGCGTGATAGCTGATACAACCGCTCGCCATCGAACAGATCGGTCAACGGCTCCGGACCCAGGCGGATCAGCAACTCGTGATTGAGCGGGTCGGTGCTCCAGAGCATCGCCCCGAAGCGCCGTGGATCGGTGTAGCGCAGGGCCAGGCCCGACTCCAGCTCGATATCGACATGCTCATGCTTGGCCGCCGGCATCCCGACCTCAACCAGCCGCAGGTTGCCCGACATGCCCAAGTGGCTGATCAATGTGCCGACTTCGGCGTTGATCAGCAGATACTTGGCGCGCCGCTCGACCAGCACGATGCGCTGCCCGGACAGGCGCACATCGAGGTCTTCGGGAATCGGCCAGCGTAAGCGCCGGTCACGCACGATTACGCGGCTGACCCGTTGGCCTTCCAGGTGCGGAGCAATGCCGCGGCGGGTGGTTTCGACTTCCGGCAGTTCAGGCATCAGTTCCTCGAATCATCAGCTTCTTGAATCAGTGCGCGCCAAGTTCGCGGATCGTCTGCTTCAACGTCTCGAAGTCGTAATCGGAAAGCCCGATATACTCGAGCACCAGCGGCCCGACGGCCTGCCATTCGAAGTCTTCGGTCTGGTTGCCCAGTACCCGGTAGGACGCGCAGATGTGCTCGGCCATTTTCAGGATCGCCAGCAGGTTTTTCATCTGACTGTTGCGCGAGGTCTCGTCGCTGAAGATCGCCAGGGCATTGTGATGGTTGGCGATGGCCGCGCTGACATGCTCCGGCAGGCGCCAGGACTTTGCGGTGTAATAGCCGACGACCGAGTGGTTGGTGTTGTAGACATCGTTCTCGGTGTCCACGACCCGGCGCTCGGCACTCGCATTGGCATAGGCCGTCTCCAGCGTGGTCATGTAGTCGGGGAAACGCTGAAGCATCAGCGGCACGCCGCAATCATGGAAAAGACCCAAGGCATAAGCCTCGTCGCTCGCCTCGGTGCCGACGCGCTTGGCCAGGGTCAGACAAGTCATGGCCACGTCCTGGGCGGTGTCCCAGAAACGGTTGAGGGTGACGATGGTGTCATCGTTCATTTCGCCCTTGATCGACATCGCGTTGATCAGATTGATGATCGAGCGACTGCCCAACAGATTCACCGCGCGCTTGATCGAGGTGATCTTGTTGCTCAGGCCGTAATAGGGCGAATTGACGATTTTCAGCAGCGAGCCGGACAGGCCAGGATCCTGGGAGATCAGCTTGGCGATCGTCTCCAGGTCGGGGTCGGGCATGTACTGCTCCATTTGCAGATCCACCATGATCTGCGGCTGCGCGGGCACACTGATGCCCTGCAGGGACTGTTGAATCTGTTCGGTGGTCAGCTCTTGGGACATAAGTACACACTCTGGGACAGGCGGCGATTCTAACCTCTAAAAACCGACGCACGACACACCAGTGGGCAATTCGCAGGAACTTTCACTTTCCACCAGCCTTCGGAATCTGTAGTGCCCGGAACAGATTCACGTCTGTCTCGGACAGTATTCCCAACAGACTCAGGAGCTTAACGATGGCGACTTCTCTCAGCGGCAAGCGCGTCGCTTTTCTGGTAACCGATGGTTTCGAGCAGGTCGAACTGACCGGCCCCAAACAGGCACTTGAGCAGGCAGGAGCGCAGGTTGACATCCTCTCTGCCGAAGCCGGCAGCGTCAAAGGCTGGAATCACGATAAACCGGCGGACGACTTCAAGGTCGACCAGACCTTCCAGGGCGCAAGCATCGATCAATACGATGCCGTGGTGCTCCCGGGCGGTGTGCAGAACTCTGACACCATCCGCATCGACCAGGACGCCCAGCACCTGGTCAAGACCGGTGCCTCCGCCGGCAAACCGATCGCAGTGATCTGCCATGGCAGCTGGCTGCTGATTTCGGCAGGACTGGTCAATGGCAAGACCATGACCAGCTACAAGACCGTCAAGGACGATCTGGTGAATGCGGGGGCGAACTGGGTTGATCAGGAGGTAGTAAAAGACGGCCACCTGATCAGCAGCCGCCAACCGGACGACATTCCGGCGTTCAGCAATGCGCTGATCGACGCGCTGTCGGCATAGAGCATAAGCGTATGGATACGGGGCGGGCCTGCTCGTGATGAGGTCTGCCGCGTTTCATCGCACACCAAACCCGGCATAAGGCGCAACACGGTATACTCCCGCTCTTTTTTCCGGAGCGACGTCATGTCCCTGCCTAGCTTGCGCCTCAAAGCCAACGCCGACCGTCGCCTGCGCGCCGGTCACCTGTGGATCTACAGCAACGAAATCGACGTGGCGGCGACCCCGTTGCACGGCTTCAAGGCCGGCGACCAGGCGATTCTCGAAGCCGCCGGCGGCAAGCCGCTGGGCATCGTCGCCATGAGTCCGAACAACCTGATCTGCGCCCGCCTGCTGTCGCGCGACATCAAGCTGCCGTTGGACAAGTCGCTGCTGGTCCATCGGCTCAACGTGGCCCTGTCACTGCGCGAGCGCCTGTTCGACAAGCCGTTCTATCGTCTGGTCTACGGTGATTCCGACCTGCTGCCAGGCCTGGTGGTCGATCGTTTCGGCGACATCCTCGTGGTGCAGCTCGCCTCGGCAACCATGGAAGCCCATAAAGATGACGTGATCGCGGCGCTGACCCAAGTGCTCAAGCCAAGCGGCATCCTGTTCAAGAACGACTCCGCCGCCCGCGATGCCGAAGGCCTCGAGCGCTACACCGAAACCGTATTCGGCGTGGTGCCGGAGTGGGTGGCTCTGGAAGAGAACGGTGTGAAATTCGAAGCGCCGGTCATTCAAGGTCAGAAAACCGGCTGGTTCTACGACCACCGCATGAACCGCGCCCGCCTGGCTCCTTACGCCAAAGGCAAACGCGTGCTGGACCTGTACAGCTACATCGGTGGCTGGGGTGTGCAGGCGGCCGCATTCGGCGCCAGCGAAGTGTTCTGCGTCGACGCCTCGGGCTTCGCCCTCGACGGTGTTGAGCGCAACGCTGCACTGAATGGTTTCGCCGACAAGATGACCTGCATCGAAGGCGACGTCTTCGAAGCCCTGAAGGAACTCAAGGCCAGCGAAGAGCGCTTCGACGTGATCGTTGCCGACCCGCCTGCGTTCATCAAACGCAAGAAAGACCTGAAAAACGGTGAAGGCGCGTACCGTCGCCTGAACGAGCAAGCCATGCGCCTGCTCAACAAGGACGGCATCCTGTTCAGCGCTTCGTGCTCGATGCACCTGCCGGAAGATGACCTGCAGAACATCCTGCTGACCAGCGCCCGTCACCTGGACCGCAACATCCAGCTGCTGGAGCGTGGTGGCCAAGGCCCGGATCACCCGGTACACCCGGCCATCCCGGAAACCCGCTACATCAAGAGCATCACCTGCCGCCTGCTGCCCAACAGCTGACAGACGCACGGCGTTGAAGCTATCGAAAGGGGAGCCCACGGGCTCCCCTTCTTTTTGTCTTGAACTTTGTTTTCCTACATTTATCGTCCTGCCGATGTGCAGGATATTTCCTTACATGTTTTATTTATTGGAATTTAACTTACACACTCACTTCCAGCCATAGATCACTCCGACAAAATTACTGGACAATTCCTACTTAATATTTGCTTGCGATTAATCCATTACAAACTATTATTAAGTCGTCACCACGAAGGTGACACCCACTAACCACGAAGCAAAAATGAACAAGGAGTTCAATCATGAAAGCAATTACTCTGGAATCCCGCACCCTCGCAAACCTGGCTTTTCTGGTCGCACCTAAAGCCCGTTAAGTAAGGTGGGCGCTGGGTATAGCCGGCTACCCAGCGCCTCTGACAAAGCACTTATCCAGAGCAGCGTGCCCTAACATGCATATAAATCCTTATTTATTCATACTGCCACGAACGCCCGGCCAGATAGTCTGGAATTACAAAGACCATACTCAACATGAACTTGATCTGGAACATTCCTCCCGACTGGCGCAACTTATCCACGACCCTGACCTATATGACAACAGCAACATAATAGACACACAGTTATTAAATGCGGGAATACTGACTTCTTCAAAAGTTCCGACACCTGTCTGGGGCTGGGATGAACTGTCCAGGATCTACCATATCGGGACTCGGAATATTCCGTGCGAATACACGCCCCGAAACATTCAGGAATGGTCCAGGCAATACCTCGAACACTGCAACACAGTGCTTGCCACTGCACCTGCGCACGACATCCTTGCGGATACAGGTTCGAACGCACTCATCGCCCTGCCCTCACCGCTGGTATTGAATGACGACAGCCTGTCGAATTCACTGATCCGGCGAAAGACCTGCCGCTCCTTCACCGGCACCGCCGTGTCACTGGACGATGTCGGCACCTTGCTTTACCTGTCCCTCGGTTACCTGCGAGAGCGCGAAGCCGACTGCGACGACAGCATCGCCGAAGGCCTTGGCGCGCGGCGCAGCAGTCCTTCCGGGGGCGGCCTCAATGCCTGCGCCGGGTTCGTGTTTGTACAGAACGTCGACGGACTGACGCCTGGGGTTTATGCCTACCACCCCACCGAACACGCCCTGAGCTTCATCAACCCTTTGCCCGACACCGCACCTGGCAATCTGCTGGGGGGCCAGCACTTCATCAATAACCTGCCATTGGGGCTGTTCATCACCGCCCGCTTCGACCGGCTCTGGTGGAAATACCCGCACTCGCGCGCCTATCGAATGGCGCTCGTCGAAGCCGGGCATCTTTCGCAGACGTTTCAACTGGTGGCTACAGCGCTCGGCATGAACACCTGGCTCACGGGTGCGTTTTCCGATGATCAGGTCGAAACGTTGCTGAAGTTCGAAAACAGTGCGGAACAACCCTTGTTCTTCGTCGGTTGCGGGGAAAGCGACGGCCAGGCGATGTGTCAGGAAATGCGCGACCTGCTGCGTGAGGCCCAGCCATGAGCGCTCTCTCCAGGGAGCCGGTCTTTCAATTCTCCCTGAATGACTGGAACACCCGCGCCTCGGTCCGCACCAGCACCCACGATTATCGTTTGCCGGCCAACGTGCAGGAACAACTGGAGACCCGGCACTGGTTTCCGCCGACGTTTCTACCGTACCTGGCCCATCCGGTCATCGAAGCAGCGGGCCGCTCGATGCTGCATCGGCTCACGGCCCGGCATCTGGTGCATTTTCTCGACTACACCACGCTGCTCGAACACCGGATCGTCAATCGCGCCGTCGAAACCATTGTCCACGGCGAGCTGCCCGTCGCGGTGCCGGCGCCGATGAAAACCGCCGCGCTCCAGCTCTACACCGACGAGGGCTACCACGCCCTGTTTTCCAACCAGGTGGCGGAGCAGATCGCCAGCCTCTACGGCATCACCAAGCGTCCGGTCATGCCCAGGCGAATCACCCGGATGAACCTGCTGATCGCACGCACAGACCAGCAGCAAAGGCCGCTGGCGTGCTTCTTACTGGGTTTCGTCTCGGAAACCATCATTGCCCGTGAACTGCTGGATGTCTGCCGCGACAGTCTGGTGTCCGGCGTCAACGACATGTTGCGCGATCACCTCACCGACGAAGCGCGCCACAGCCGGTATTTCACCGAAGTGTTCCACTATCTCTGGCTGCACCTGGACCCAAGGCAGCGAACGTTCACCGCGACGACCTTGCTCGACATTCTGGAAATCTTCTTCGAAGTGGATGAGCACTGGCTGCGGGAAAGCCTCTGCGGCGCGGACATTGCAGGCACCACGGTAATGGAGATTCTCGGCACGATCACAACGGCCCAGGCCAGTCGCCAGCGGGCACGCACCGGCAGCCTCGCCACAATGAGCGCGCTGAAGAAAGCCGGATTTTTCGCCGAACCTCAAAACCAGACACTTTTTGCCAGGGCAGGACTGATTGATGGATGACGGACAATCTGCGGTGACCCAACGACAGCGGCGCGGAGCTGTCAGCCTTTTGCTGGCGATGGTGCTGCTCGGCGTCTTTCCGCTGGATGTCCTGCTGCCTTCGTTTCCGGCACTGGCTGAGCACTTTCGCAGCACTCCGGCGGATATTGCCCTGTCGATCAGCCTGTTCGCGGTCGGGATTGCCTTCGCCCAGTTGCTGATCGGGCCCCTGTCGGATGTGATCGGACGCAAAGGCCTGCTGCTCGCAGGCATGAGCGTATCAATGCTCGGCGCCCTCGGATGCGTGATGACCTCGGATTATTCGCTGTTTCTGGTTTTTCGGGTGGTGCAGGCGCTGGGTTGCGGCTGTTTCGTGCTGTCACAGGCGCTGGTGCAGGATCTGTTCGAAGGCGAGGAACGTGATCGCCTGCGGATTCTGATGGTGACCGCCACCGGGATCTTCATTTCCGTATCTCCATTGGCCGGAACCTTGCTTCAGGCCGCGCTTGGCTGGCGCGGCAGCTTCTGGGTGTTCTCCGCACTGTCCGCCATCGTGCTACTCAAGGCATGGTGGTTTCTGGACAACAGCCGACCGGCAGCCCGTGGTACATCCACCCATTTCCTGAGGGCTTACCGGCGGGTACTGGGAGACTTCGACTTCGTCGGTTACTGGCTGATTTCAGCCTTCGCCTTCGCCTGCCACTTTTCGTTCATCGTGATTTCGCCGCTGATTTTCATGGACCGCCTGCAACTGTCTGCTTATGACTTCTCGCTGATCCTGCTGATCTACGGCGCCGCGTATGTGATCGGGGGCATCCTCGCCAGCGTACTGAGCAGACGCATCAACGGTAGCCAGCAAATTGTTGTCGGGCTGAGCCTGATCCTGTTCGCCGGCCTGACCATGCTGTACCTGGCATCGAACTTCGCACTGACCCCGACCACGGTGCTGATCCCGATGTTGATCTGCACCGCTGGCACCACCATCGCCCGGCCCGCCGCCACGTCGCGGGCTATGAGCCTGTATCCCGAAAATGCTGGCACGTCTGCATCCGCCGGCAGCACGCTGATCTTCATCTGCGGCGGCTTGATCAGTGCGTTGATCAGCCTGAGCCCTGCCAACCTGCAATCCACGCTGGGCTACTGCTTCGTGATACTCAGCGGAGTGGCACTGGCGTTGAACGCGCGGATCAGCCGTCGCAACGATCTGGTGGGGCAACCGGACAGCGATTAACCCTGCCGGTCGTCATCCCGCACGCTTCGTCAGCACTGGAACAACGTTTTGCGCCATTCCCTCCTGACGCCAGCGGTGTAGAATCGCGAGATTCATCGCCATTCATCCCCGGCGGGTTTATGAGCTCAGGCTGAGACCAGCGGCGATCCCGCAACGTCATCGGCAACATCAGGACACACGGCCATTTCTGAGTGTTCCAGACGTCAATAGAAGCTCACTCCCCTTTGATACCTGATTAGCCGCCCGGAGTGCTCCATGCCAGATTACCGCTCGAAAACATCCACCCACGGCCGCAACATGGCCGGCGCCCGCGCACTGTGGCGCGCCACCGGGATGAAGGATGACGACTTCAAGAAGCCGATCATCGCCATTGCCAACTCCTTTACCCAGTTCGTACCGGGCCACGTTCACCTGAAGGACCTGGGTCAGCTGGTTGCCCGTGAGATCGAACGCGCTGGCGGCGTTGCAAAAGAATTCAACACCATCGCCGTGGATGACGGCATCGCCATGGGCCACGACGGCATGCTGTATTCGCTGCCGAGCCGCGAGATCATCGCCGACTCCGTCGAGTACATGGTGAACGCCCACTGCGCCGACGCCATCGTCTGCATCTCGAACTGCGACAAGATCACCCCCGGCATGCTGATGGCCGCGCTGCGCCTGAACATCCCGGTGATCTTCGTCTCCGGCGGTCCGATGGAAGCCGGCAAGACCAAACTGGCCAGCCACGGTCTCGACCTCGTCGACGCCATGGTGATCGCCGCCGACTCCAGCGCTTCTGACGAGAAGGTTGCCGAGTACGAGCGCAGCGCCTGCCCGACCTGCGGTTCGTGCTCCGGCATGTTCACCGCCAACTCGATGAACTGCCTGACCGAAGCCCTTGGCCTTGCATTGCCGGGCAACGGTTCGACCCTGGCCACCCACAGCGATCGCGAGCAACTGTTCCTGCAGGCCGGCCGCACCATCGTCGAACTGTGCAAACGCTACTACGGCGAGAACGACGAGTCGGTACTGCCGCGCAACATCGCCAACTTCAAGGCGTTCGAGAACGCGATGATGCTCGACATCGCCATGGGCGGTTCAACCAACACCATCCTGCACTTGCTGGCCGCTGCCCAGGAAGCCGAGATCGACTTCGACCTGCGTGACATCGATCGTCTGTCGCGCAAGGTGCCGCAACTGTGCAAGGTCGCGCCGAACATCCAGAAGTACCACATGGAAGACGTGCACCGCGCCGGCGGCATCTTCAGCATCCTCGGTTCGCTGGCCCGTGGTGGCCTGTTGCACACCGACCTGCCGACCGTGCACAGCCGCAGCATGGAAGAAGCCATCGCCAAGTGGGACATCACCCAGACCGACGATGAAGCCGTGCATCACTTCTTCAAGGCAGGCCCGGCCGGTATTCCGACGCAAACCGCGTTCAGCCAGTCGACCCGCTGGGAAACCCTGGACGACGACCGTGAAAACGGCTGCATCCGCAGCTTCGAACACGCCTATTCGAAAGAAGGTGGCCTGGCCGTGCTGTACGGCAACATCGCCCTGGACGGTTGCGTGGTGAAAACCGCCGGTGTCGACGAGTCGATCCACGTGTTCGAAGGCAACGCGAAGATCTTCGAAAGCCAGGACAGCGCCGTGCGCGGCATCCTCGCCGACGAAGTGAAGGAAGGCGACATCGTCATCATTCGCTACGAAGGCCCGAAAGGCGGCCCGGGCATGCAGGAAATGCTCTACCCGACCTCGTACCTGAAATCCAAAGGCCTGGGCAAAGCCTGCGCCCTGCTGACCGACGGCCGTTTCTCTGGCGGCACTTCTGGTCTGTCCATCGGCCACGCTTCGCCAGAGGCTGCGGCCGGCGGCGCGATCGGCCTGGTGCAGGACGGCGACAAGGTGCTGATCGACATTCCGAACCGCTCGATCAACCTGTTGATCAGCGACGAAGAGCTGGCGGCACGCCGGGTCGAGCAAGACAAGAAAGGCTGGAAACCGGTCGAGAAGCGTCCTCGCAAAGTGACCACTGCCCTCAAGGCCTACGCCCTGCTGGCGACCAGCGCCGACAAGGGTGCGGTGCGCAACAAGGCGATGCTCGACGGGCTGTAAGCGTCAAATCGCAGAAACAAAAATGCCCCGCCAAGTGCGGGGCATTTTTTTGCCTTCAGGTTTTGATCGTTCCCACGCTCCCGCGTGGGAATGCCTCAAGGGACGCTCTGCGTCCAGTGACGCGGAGCGTCACGGGCTGCATTCCCACGCAGAGCGTGGGAACGATCATCGCGCTCTGCTCGGAAGCGATCACCGTAGCAATTACTGGATTTCTTCCGGTTTGACGATCACCCAGTTCTTGTCCGCCGTCACCGGCAAACCTTCTTTCGCCTGGGCCGCCGCGTGTTTGGCCATCATGCCCTGGATCTGGGTCATGTATTTGTCCTTGCGGTTGACCCACAAGTGAATGCCGCCCTTGGCCACGTCTACATCATGGAACAGCATGTAGCCGTCGCTGGTCGGCGTGTCGCCACCCACCAGTACCGGTTTTTTCCACTCGTCGATGTAGGTCAGAATTGCCGCGTGCTTGCCGGCCATCCAGGTCGCCGGGGTCCACAGGTACGGGGTCAGTTCGAGGCCGAGGTTGGCTTTCTCGTCATATTTGCCGGCGGTGATCTGCTTGCGCGCGGTGGTCAGCTCGCCGGTTTCGCGGTTCTTAAGCAACGTGGTCACGCCGATCACGTTCTGCGGTTTGACGTTGTAGCCGTACTTCGGATCGGCCGCGACCATGCGCACCAGTTCTTCGGAGGCGGCGGTCATCACGTAGACCTCGATGCCGTTCTCCATCAGCTTGTTGTACAGCTCTTTCTGGCCAGTGAAGATCTTCGGCGGATTCACATCCAGATTCTTGACCACATCACCTTCGTAATAAGTCGCCGGCACCGGTTTGCCCGAGGCCATCAGCTCATCGACGTAGCCCTTGAGTTCCTTGAGGGTGAAGCCGGAAAACACCTGCGCGACCCATGGATAGCAGACCATGTCGTCGACTTCGCAGAGGCGGTAGTAGTAGCTGAACAGGCTTTCCTTGTGGTCGGCGGTGTCCTTGAACGGCATCAGTTTGAGGGAGGGGTCGAGCTTGTCGCGGGTGATCAGACCCTTGTTTTCCATGAACGGCAGCAACGACTCTTCGAGGTCGTAGCGGTAACTGGTGTTGTCCATGTCGAACACCGCGTAGTTACCCTTGTTGGCGTTGGCGGCGATCATCGCGTCCAGCGCCTTGGCCTGATCGGCCGGCCAGTGTTTCAGGTCGGTGGCGAATGCCTGAGTGGCCAGGCCCATCCCCACAGTCAGTGCGACAGCCAGAAATTTCGGTGTGAACTTCATTGGCGCTTTCTCCCTGGGTCAAAGAATTCGACGCTAACAAATATGTGTGACAGTCCTCGTCTGTCAGCGACCGTCCACGTCCGTTTCGCGCCAGCTGCATCCCCGAGAGCGACACGCGCTTATTCCAAAAACGACGGTCAACCTTTGATTTCGGTATTAAATCATTGGAAATCAAGCTGTTAGGCTTGCCGGTTCGCAACAGCCCCGGAAGGCTGTTGGCAAAGTCTTTTCTGGAGTTCTCATGAATCTGCCCCTGATTCTCAACTTGCTGGTGTTCCTCGCCCTGCTCTTCGGCTTGGCGCAAACCCGTCACACCTCGTGGAGCCTGGCGAAAAAAGTCCTGCTCGCGCTGGTGCTGGGCGTGGCACTCGGCGTCGCGCTGCACACGATTTACGGCGCCGGCAATCCGGTGCTGAAAGCCTCGATCGGCTGGTTTGATCTGGTCGGCAACGGTTACGTGCAACTGCTGCAAATGATCGTGATCCCGCTGGTATTCGCCTCGATCCTCAGTGCCGTGGCCCGTCTGCACAACGCTTCTTCGCTGGGCAAGATCAGCTTCCTGACCATCGGCACGCTGCTGTTCACCACCGCGATTGCGGCGCTGATCGGCATCGGCCTGACCAACCTGTTCGGCCTGACCGCCGAAGGCCTGGTTGCCGGCACGCAGGAAATGGCCCGTCTGCAAACCATTCAGACCGACTACGCCGGCAAGGTCGCCGACCTGAATGTGCCGCAACTGCTGCTGTCGTTCATCCCGCAGAACCCGTTCGCCGACCTGGCCCGGGCCAAGCCGACCTCGATCATCAGCGTGGTGATTTTCGCTGCGTTCCTGGGGGTTGCCGCGCTGCAACTGCTCAAGGATGACGTCGAGAAAGGTCAGAAAGTGATCAACGCCATCGACACCCTGCAAGCCTGGGTGATGCGCCTGGTGCGTCTGGTGATGAAGCTGACCCCCTACGGCGTGCTGGCGCTGATGACCAAAGTGGTCGCCGGTTCCAACCTGCAGGACATCATCAAGCTCGGCAGTTTCGTGGTGGTGTCGTACCTCGGTCTCGGCCTGATGTTCGTGGTGCACGGCCTGCTGGTGTCGGCGGCCGGGATCAACCCGCTGCGTTTCTTCCGCAAGATCTGGCCGGTGCTGACATTCGCGTTCACCAGCCGCTCCAGCGCAGCGAGCATTCCGCTGAGCATCGAAGCGCAGACCCGTCGTCTGGGCATTCCGCAATCGGTGGCAAGCTTCGCTGCTTCGTTCGGCGCGACCATCGGCCAGAACGGCTGCGCCGGTCTGTACCCGGCGATGTTGGCGGTGATGGTTGCGCCAACCGTCGGCATCAACCCGCTGGATCCGCTGTGGATCGCGACGCTGGTGGCGATCGTGACCCTGAGTTCGGCTGGTGTGGCGGGCGTGGGTGGCGGTGCGACCTTCGCCGCGCTGATCGTGCTGCCGGCCATGGGCTTGCCGGTTTCGCTGGTGGCGTTGCTGATTTCGGTCGAGCCACTGATCGACATGGGTCGCACGGCGCTGAACGTGAGCGGTTCGATCACCGCTGGCGCGATTACCAGCCAGGCGATGCAGCAGACCGACAAGGCACTGCTGGATGCCGATGAGCATGCGGAGCTTGCTCAGGCATAAGTCTTGATACTGATCGTTCCCACGCTCCTGCGTGGGAATGCCTCTAGGGACGCTCCGCGTCCAGTGACGCAGAGCGTCACGGGCTGCATTCCCACGCGGACGGTTCGACGCCTCGACGTGGGAACGATCACATTGAGCTAAACCCGCTCCCAGACTTCGAAGTTGTAAGCCGGTTTGTCGCCTTCAGCCGGATTCGGCACGTTCGACACCAGTTTCCACTGGTTCAGATCGAACTCCGGAAACCACGCATCGCCTTCCGGGCTCAGTGCCACACGGGTCAGATACAGACGATCCGCCTGCGCCAGCCCCTGCGCATACAACTGCGCCCCGCCAATCAGCATCAACTCATCGACGCCCTGCTCTTTCGCCCACGCTTCGGCGCGAACCACGGCCGCTTCCAGCGACGGATAGACTTCCGCGCCTTCCAGCACCAGATCGGTCTGGCGGCTGACCACGATGTTCAAGCGGCCCGGCAGCGGACGACCCAGCGAATCCCAGGTCTTGCGGCCCATGATGATCGGCTTGCCGAGCGTCGTGGCCTTGAAGTATTTGAAGTCCCCCGGCAGGTGCCAGGGCATGCTGTTGTCGACGCCGATCACACGGTTTTCACCGAGGGCTGCAATCAGGCTGAGGGGGAGTGATTTAGTCATGCCGGCGAGGATACCAGAGCCGCCCTTACCCCGATAAGCGCCACAGCGGTTATGCTCACGGCTCAATCAAGCAACGGGATGCCGCGTGACTGAACTGACTTCACTGCAAAACCTCTGGCTCACCGAAACCGTGCGCCTGCGCGAAGAACACGCAGGCCCGCTGGACGATCTGGAAGCCAATCGCCTGGCCCGCGCGGCTGGCGGCGATCTGCCGGGACGCATTCAACGCCGCGCCCTGTGGCTGGCCGAGCGCGATGGCCTGACCTCCGCACTCAAGCACTGGCTGCAAGGCGCACGCCTGGCGCTGGTGCTGCTGGCGATCTTCGCCGTGTTGAGCGGCGCAGGGCTGGCCTTCGCTGCACTGGGCCAGACGCCGGTCAATGTGTTCTGGGCGCTGGGCAGTCTGCTCGGGCTGAACCTGATTCTGCTGCTGAGCTGGTCGCTGGGGCTGATCTTCGCTGGCGAACACGGCGCCACCCTAGGCCGCTTGTGGCTGTGGCTCAGTGAAAAACTCGCCCGCGATGCCAAGGCTGCCCAACTGGCGCCGGCCCTGCTGTTGATGCTGCAACGCAAGAAGCTCAATCGCTGGGCGCTCGGCACGCTGGTCAACGGCCTATGGCTGCTGGCGATGTTCAGCGCGCTGGTTTTGTTGCTGACACTGATGGCGACCCGGCGCTACGGCTTCGTCTGGGAAACCACGATTCTCAGCGCCGACACGTTCATCAACATGACCCAGGCCCTCGGCGCATTGCCGGCGCTGCTGGGCTTCAACGTGCCGACCGTGGACATGATCCGCGCCAGCGGCGACACCGCGCTGAACATCGAAAGCGCCCGTCAGGCCTGGGCGACCTGGCTGGTCGGCGTGCTGGTGGTGTACGGCGTGCTGCCGCGCCTGCTGTTGGCGCTGTTTTGCTTCTGGCGCTGGAACAGCGGCAAAGCGGCGTTGCGGCTGGACCTGAACCTGCCCGGCTACGCCCAACTGCGCGAACGCCTGATGCCGACCAGCGAACGCCTCGGCATCACCGACCCCGAGCCTGCGCAATTGCACCGCGTCGAAAGCACCGTCGGCGAACACGCCAGCGACGGGGCGTTGCTGGTGGCGATCGAACTCGACGATCAACACTCATGGCCGCCGACACTGCCGAAAAACGTCAGCAACGCCGGCATCCTCGACAGCCGTGAATCGCGCAACAAACTGCTCGAACAACTCAGCCGCTTCCCGCCGGCGCGCCTTGCGATTGCCTGCGACCCACGACGTTCGCCGGATCGCGGCAGCCTGGCGCTGATTGCCGAGCTGGCGCGCAATGCCGCCGCGACCCGCGTCTGGCTGTTGCAGGCGCCGCAAGGACAAGCGCTGGACGCCGAACGCCTCGGTGACTGGCACGTGGCGTTGCAACAACTGGAACTGCCGTTCGCCGATTGCGCCCCGTTGAACTGGCTGGAGCACGGACATGACTGATGCCTGGAAAGCGCCGCTGAAACTGGCGGTGGTCGGCCACACCAACGTCGGCAAGACTTCGCTGCTGCGCACCCTGACCCGCGACGTCGGCTTCGGCGAAGTCTCCCATCGCCCGAGCACCACGCGGCATGTCGAAGGTGCACGGTTGTCGGTGGATGGCGAACCGTTGCTCGACCTCTACGACACGCCCGGTCTGGAGGACGCCATCGCCCTGCTGGATTTTCTCGAGCGTCTGGAACGCCCCGGCGAACGCCTCGACGGCCCGGCACGGCTGGCGCGGTTTCTCGATGGCAGTGAAGCGCGCCAGCGTTTCGAACAGGAAGCCAAGGTGCTGCGGCAACTGCTCGATTCCGATGCCGGCCTGTACGTGATTGACGCCCGCGAACCGGTGCTGGCCAAGTACCGCGACGAACTGGAAGTGCTGGCCAGTTGCGGCAAGCCGCTGCTGCCGGTGCTGAATTTCGTCAGCAGCGCCAACCACCGCGAACCGGACTGGCGTGAAGCCCTGGCGCGCCTCGGCCTGCATGCGCTGGTGCGTTTCGACAGCGTCGCCCCGCCCGAAGATGGCGAGCGGCGGCTGTATGAAAGCCTCGCACTGTTGCTGGAAAACGCCCGCCCACAACTTGAACGGCTGATCGCCGATCAACAGGCCCAACGCCTCGCCCGCGAGCAAAGCGCCGCGCGCTTGATCGCCGAACTGTTGATCGACTGCGCCGCGTGCCGACGCAGTGTGGCGAGCAACGCCGAACAGGAACAACAGGCCATCAGTGAACTGCGCAAAGCCGTGCGCCAGCGGGAACAACGCTGCGTCGAAGCGCTGCTCAAGCTCTACGCCTTCCGCCCGCAGGACGCCGCCGCCAGCGATCTGCCGCTGCTCGACGGGCGCTGGGGCGATGACCTGTTCAACCCGGAAACCCTCAAGCAACTCGGCGTGCGGGTCGGCGGCGGGATTGCCGCCGGAGCCGCAGCCGGTGCGGGTGTGGATTTGCTGGTCGGCGGCATCACCCTGGGTGCCGCCGCCCTGGCCGGTGCCATTGCCGGCGGCGCCCTGCAAACTGCCCGCAGCTACGGCAACCGCCTGCTCGGCAAGATCAAAGGGCAGCGAGAGCTGACGGTCGACGACAACGTGTTGCGCCTGCTGGCCCTGCGTCAGCGGCAACTGCTGCAAGCGCTGAACGCCCGAGGCCATGCGGCGCTGGACAGCATTCAGGTGGCGACGCCGCAGGACAAGACCTGGCGCGAGGGCAAGCTGCCGGAGGCGCTGAACATTGCCCGGGCCCACCCGCAATGGTCGTCGCTCAACTCGCATCCGAAACTGAATCAGGCACAGCGTCAGGAACAGATCGACGAGCTGGTCGGCAAGGTTCTCGAACTCTAGAACCAGCCGAGCTTGAGGAACTGTTTGACCAGCGCCGTCACCCGGCTGCGATCGGTGCGATTGGCGCGCCCGTCGTTGTCGACGTCCGAACACAGGACAACCTCGAAGCGGCCATCGTTATCCAGGTCGTGGACGGCGGCCTTGTAAGCAATGGTTTCGCCCTGGTGAAAGTGCAGCCTCACTGATTCCGGTGTTCCATCGCTGCCGGGGTTCAGAGCGAAGATCCGCAGATGTCGCGTGTCCTCGTCGGCCGCGTTGAACCAGGCGCATTTCAGATAGGTTCGGGTGAAGCTGCGCAGTTGCGCGACTTCACGGGCAGAGGCTTCGCGCCAATCCTGTTCGGTGTGATGAAAGCGCAACTGGACAGTGTCCCCTGCGCCGCTGCCGGACCGATCCCGGGCAATCACTTTCATAAAACGCATCCGTGCGCTCCTTCGGCAAAAAACCAGTCTGGGCCGAAGGGGCAACACGCGCCATGCACCGTTTCCCGGTTTGGCGTAAGAAGGTTCAGCGCGCCTCGCGGGACAGTACGGTAAAAGCCTTGCCCTTCAACAACGCAAGATCCATCACCGGCACCGCCATTTCCTTCGCCAGTTCATCCCACTGGCGCATTCGCAGGCTGACGGCGCACAACGGATCCTGCTCGAACGCATCCGCTTCAGCCTCGGTCATCACCCCGCCCTGATATTCCAGGGTGCGGCGGCTGGCTTCGCTCAAGCGGTGGTAATAGCTCGGATCCCTGAGCGTCAGATAGCGCTTGGCCTGGACGTGATACTCCACCAGCCGCGCCATGCGCTCGCTGAAGCCGGCCTCACGCAAGTAATCCGCGCCGAGGCGTTCGTGGCTGACCACGCCGTAACCGCCCATGTTCTCCGCGCCTTCGGCACACAAATGGCCGATGTCGTGGAAGAACGCGGCGAGCACCACTTCATCGTCAAAGCCTTCGGCGATGGCCAGTTGCGCTGCCTGGGACATGTGCTCGATCTGCGACACCGGTTCGCCGATGTAGTCGCTGGCGCCGAAGCGCTCATAGAGGCCGAACACCCGATCGATGACTTGCTCGTGACTCAACATCAGTGCTCTCCAAATAGCTGTGCAACATTGCGCTCGGCCATGGCCGGGCCGACGCTCATGCCGACGCCGCTGTGCATCAGCGCCACACTCAGCCCCGGCGCCGGACGCAGGAATGAAAACGGCCCCGGCCCCCGGGAACCATAGACACCCTGCCAGCGCTCGACCACTTGCACCTTGCAACCGAGGGTGTGCTCGGCCAGTTCGAGCATCCAGTTGTCGACCTGCTCGGCGTTGAACGGTGATGGATCGCTGCCGTAATGGTGCGAATCGCCGATGATCAGCTCGCCATAAGGTGTCGGGCTGATCAGCAGGTGAATGCCGTTTGCCTGCAGGTGCGGTTGTTCGCGCAGGATTAGCGCCTGCACAGCCGCCGCTTCCGGCAAGTCAGCGAAGGCGCCGTAATGCACGCAGCTGAGGCCGGTGAGCAAGGCGTGTTGCAAGTTCAGGTCGATCTGCGGCCGGACGCGGAGCATTTGCAGGCGGCAGATTTGCGGGTCGAGGGCGGCAATCGGCTCGGCCAGCAAGGTCTGATAATCGTGGCCGGAGCAGACGATGATCTGTTCGGCGGAGAAGATCCCGGCGGTACTGTGCAGGCGCCCCGGTTCGACGTCGCGCACCAGCGTCGAGAAGTGAAACTCGACCTTGAGTTCGCGACGCAGGTATTCGATCAGCGCCGGAATCGCTTCCCGGGAATACAGCTGTTGATCGTCCATTCCGTGCAGCGCGGCGCGGTGATGGCTGAACTGGCCGCCGTACAGATCGCGCAACGCGGCACCACGCAGCAGCTCGACGCGGTAGTCGTGCTCAACGGCACGCCCGGCGCAGAACGCTTCGAGCAAATGTTCTTCGGCCTCGGTGCGGGCGAACAGGTACGAGCCGTTGCGCTTGAGTTGCAGGCCGGCGAGCTGCGCCCACTGGCCCCAGATGTCGCGGCTGGCCTTGGCCAGTTCGAGCATCGGGCCCGGTGGCTGGCCGGTGACCAGCGCCTGGCCGAAGTTGCGCACCGAAGCGCCGAGCGGCGTGGCGGTGCGCTCGAAAACCGTGACCTTGAGACCGCGCCGGGCGGCGGCATAGGCGTGGGACAGGCCCAGGATGCCGGCGCCGACGATCAGCAAGTCGTTGTGTTGTGTCATGCAGCTACCTCAATGATCGTTCCCACGTTGATCGTTCCCACGCTCTGCGTGGGAATGAATACCGTGACGCTCTGCGTCACAGAGGACGCGGAGCGTCCTTGGCTGCATTCCCACGCGGAGCGTGGGAACGATCAAAGCTCCGTCAGGGAACGATCGGGTAAGAAGATTTACTTGGCCGCGACTTTCTCGGACTTGCCGTCATAGCGCTTGCGCCATTCGGTCAGGATCTCGTCGCGGTTCTTCGAGGCCCAGGCGAAGTCGTTCTTGATCAGGCGCTGCTCGTAGTCGGCCGGCAGTTCGGTCTGCGGCTTGGCGATGCCCGGCTGGGCGAGGACAGCGAAGTTTTCCTTGTACAGGTCCATCGCCGGGGCACTGGCGGAGAAGTCGGCCAGTTTCTTCGCGGCTTCTTCATGCGGCGTGCCTTTGATCACGGCAGTCGCCTCGATCTCCCAGCCCAGGCCTTCCTTCGGCAGGATGATGTCCAACGGCGCGCCCTGACGCTTGAGCTGAACGGCCGGGTACTCGAAGGAAATGCCGATCGGGAACTCGCCCGCTGCCGCCAGTTTGCAAGGCTTGGAGCCGGAGTGAACGTACTGGCCGATGTTCTGGTGCAGGCCGTCCATGTAAGCCCAGCCCTGCTTCTCGCCGAAGGTTTGCAGCCAGGCGCTGACGTCGAGGAAACCGGTGCCGGACGAGGCCGGGTTCGGCATCACGATCTTGCCTTTGTACTCAGGCTTGGTCAGGTCCTGCCAGCTCACCGGTTTGCTCAGGCCCTGCTTTTCGGCCTCGACGGTGTTGAAGCAAATGGTTGCGGCCCAGACGTCCATGCCGACCCAGGCTGGCGGGTTGGCGGCGTCGCGGTAGTTCGCGCCGATCTTGCCCAGATCTTTCGGCGCATAGCTTTGCAGCATGCCTTGCTGATCGAGGATCGCCAGGCTCGACGCCGCCAAGCCCCACACCGCGTCAGCCTGCGGGCGATCCTTTTCGGCCAGCAGTTTGGCGGTGATGATCCCGGTGGAGTCGCGCACCCACTTGATCTCGACGTCCGGGTTGGCCTTTTCGAACGCCTCTTTATAGGACTTCAACTGCTCGGCTTCGAGGGCGGTGTACACCGTCAACTCGGTTTTTGCCGCGAAGGCATTCAGGCTGAAAGCAGCGAACACAGCAGCGGCCAGGGCCATAGGCTTGAACATGATCGTTTTCCTGTCTTTTGAGTTGAGGGGGAGTTGAACGGGATGGAATCAGTGGCCCGGCGCCGTTTGCCGCCAGGCCTGGGAACGGCGCAGCAAGCCGCGCGAAGCCCACGCCAGCAGCAAGGACACGCCCGCCGAGGTGAACAGAATCAGGGTCGACATCGCCGCCGCGCCGCCAACGTTGCCGGCGTCGTCCATGTTCAGCACCGCCACCGCCGCGAGGATGGTGTCGGGGCTGTAGAGGAAGATCGCGGCGGACACGGTGGTCATGGCCGATACGAACAGGTAGCGCACGATGTCCAGCAGCGCCGGCAGGCAGATCGGCACGGTGACCCGCAGGTAATGCCGGTACAGCGGTGTTTTCAGCGACAGCGCGGCGGCTTCGAACTCGGCATCGAGCTGACGCAGCGCGGTGGTGGCGGTCATCTGCGCGGTGGTCAAATAGTGAGCAATGGTGCAGACGATCAGCAGGGTCATGGTCCCGTACAGCACGTGCAGCGGGTTGCCGGTCAGGTTGAAAAAGAAGACGTAACCCAGACCCAACACCAGGCCCGGCACCGCCATCGGTACGAAACTGAGCATGCGCAGTGTCAGATTCAGTCCGCGCTGGCTGCGGGTCTTTTCCATCAGGTAGGCGCCGGTGAAGATCAGCACACTGCCGATCAACGCCGTGCCCAGCGCCATCTTCAAACTGTTGCCGTAGGCCAGCCAGCCACCGCCGGCGGTCTCGTTGAACTGGTAGTGGTTGAGCGACAGCGACAGGTTGTACGGCCAGAACTTCACCAGCGACGAGAACACCGCCATGCCGAACACCAGCAGCAACGCGGCGCTGATCAGCAGGACCACGCTGAGATAAAAGGCATCGCGCTTCCTCGATGGCGCCGGTTTGAACACCTGGGCGCGGCCGCTCATGGCGTCGCCGTGACGCCGACGCAGCCAGGCATCGACGCCGAAGCTGAACAGCGCCGGCAGCAGCAGAACCATGCCGATCAACGCGCCGCGACCAAATTGCTGCTGACCGACCACTGCTTTGTAGGCTTCCAGCGCCAGCACTTGATAGTCGCCACCGACCACCACCGGTACACCGAAATCGGTGATGGTCAGGGTGAACACCAGACAGAACGCGGCGAACACGGCCTGACGGGTCGCGGGCCAGGTGATGCTGCGAAAGGCCTTTGCCGGACTGGCACCCATGCTCGACGCAGCGTCGAACAATCGCGCGTCCGCCAGCGACAGGGCTGACAGCAAAATCATCAAGGCGTGTGGGAAGGTGTAGATCACCTCACCCAGAACAATGCCCCAGAAACCGTAGATGTTGTCCGCCAGCAGCCCGCGCAACATCCCCTGATTGCCGAACAGATAGACCAGCGCAATCCCCGGCAGCATCGACGGCGCCATCAGCGGCAGCAGGGAGATCCCGCGCCAGATGCCTTTTGCCGGAATCAACGTGCGCTGCAAGGCGTAGGCAAACAGGTAGGCCAGCGGTACGACGATGGCCGCGACGCTGAGGGAAACCTTCAGGCTGTTGCCGAGCAGCCAGTGGAAATTGTCGCTGCTCACCAGTTCCTTGGCGGCGAGCCAGCCACCGCCCTGCCCGGCTTCGCTGCTGAAGCCGCGCCAGAAGATCGCCAGCAATGGCAACAGCACCGCCACACCGAGCAACACCAGCAGCAGGAGTTTGCCGCCGAGGACGAAGATCCGGTCGCCGACCTCGGCCCCGGACACCTGCCGCGCCTGCTTGTGCGGGAGCGGCAGTGCGAGGTTGCTGTTCATCAGGCAAACACCTGCAGGCTGCGTGGCGGCAAGGCGACCATGATCTGCTGGGCGCCGAGGCGCGGCATGGCTTCCGGTGCCAGTTCAGCGAGCAAGGCGTGACCGGGCAATTGATCGAGTTCGAAGCTCATGCGGCAGCGGTTGCCGAGGAAGGTGATCTCGCGGACCTTGGCCGGGAACAGGTTTTCCTCATGCACCAACGGATTGACGTTGATCGCCTCCGGGCGGCAGAACAAGCGGCCCGACGGGCTGTGGACGCTGCCGTCGGCCAGGCGCAGGTTCATCCCACCGACCTTGGCGTGGCTGTCGCTGCTGCGCTGGAATGGCAACCAGTTGCCCTGGCCGACGAACTCGGCCACGAACGGCGTGGCCGGGCGGTTGTAGATGTCCTGCGGGGTGGCGTACTGCTCGACCTTGCCGTTGTTCATCACGGCGATGCGGTCGGCCATCAACATGGCTTCGTCCTGATTGTGGGTGACCATCAGGGTGGTGATGCCGAGGTTGCGTTGCAGTTGACGCAGCTCGGTGCACAGATGCTCGCGAACCCGGGCATCGAGGGCCGACATCGGTTCGTCGAGCAGCAACAGCGACGGCGCGGGGGCCAGGGCGCGGGCCAACGCCACCCGTTGCTGCTGGCCGCCGGATAACTGGCCCGGGTACTTTTTCTCACTGCCGGTGAGGCCGACCAGTTCCAGCATCTGACCGACGCGACGGCGCACTTCATCGCGACCGCTGCCGGCGAGGCCGTAGGCAATGTTCGCTTCGACGGTCAGATTGGGGAACAGCGCGTAGGACTGGAACAGAATGCCGTAGTCCCGAGCCTGGGGCGCGAGGTGGGAAACGTCGCGCTCGCCGAGATACAACTCGCCGCTGTCCTGTTTCTCCAGGCCGGCGATGCAACGCAACAATGTTGTCTTGCCACAGCCCGACGGGCCGAGCAGACACACCAGCTCACCGGCCGCGACATCGAGGGAGACGTTATCCAGCGCCGTGAAAGCGCCGAAACGCTTCTGCACGCCGCGCACTTTCATCGGCGCGCCGGGATTGGTCAGGGCAGTTGCGATTGCAGGGTTCATGGACAGGCCTCATCAAGCAGATGAGACGAATCCTAGAGTTGTAATGCGTCGGTCATGTGGCAGTGAGGCAAAAACGACCGATAGTGGTATTCAGGATTTTTGGTTCACCACAGATCGTTCCCACGCTCTGCGTGGGAATGCCTCAACGGACGCTCCGCGTTCGGCTCTGGAAGGGACGCGGAGCGTCCCGGGCTGCATTCCCACGCAGAGCGTGGGAACGATCACTAAGCCGGGGACATTTCCTGCGCCAGTCCGAGAAACGCCGCCGGCAACCGGGCGTTCTTGCGTTCCTTGAGGCAGTAAAGGTATTCGGGGATCTGCGGCGCATTTTCGAGCGTCAGCACCCGCAACTGCGGATCGTGCGGCACTTCCTGGCGGGCGATGATGCTGATGCCGATGTTGCGCAGCACCGCTTCGCGGATCGATTCGCGGCTGCCGATTTCCAGCAACGGGCCAAAACTGACCCCGGCACTGGCCAGCAACTCTTCGGTGAGCCGTCGAGTGGTTGACCCCGGTTCGCGCATCAGCAAGGTATGTCCGGCCAGCGCGCTCAGCGTCACATGGTCGTGCGCCGCCAGCGGATGATTGCGATGCACCGCCAGCACCAGCGGGTCGCTGCCGAGCACACGGCGGATCAGCCGGGCATCGTCGAGCAATTGCGACGACGCCGCGACATCCACCCGGTAATCCTCCAGCGCTTCGAGCACGTGTTGCGAGTTGCCGATTTCCACCGACACCTCCACCTGCGGCAGACGCTCGCGGAAGGTCTTCACCAGATCGAGGATGTAATACGGCGCGGTGGCGGCGATGCGCAGCGTGCC
This sequence comes from Pseudomonas glycinae, assembly GCF_001594225.2. Lineage (GTDB taxonomy): Bacteria > Pseudomonadota > Gammaproteobacteria > Pseudomonadales > Pseudomonadaceae > Aquipseudomonas > Aquipseudomonas glycinae. Next base: position 2,742,497 of record NZ_CP014205.2, on the reverse strand, counting down.
CTGCACCTGGCCGCTGTTGCGCAGGAAGAACTCGATATCGGCTTCCTGCTGCAACAAGGCTTTGACCATCGGCAACAGCCGCGCGCCTTCGTCGCTGACACTCAGGCGCCGGCCGCCCCGGTAGAACAGCTCTACCGAATACTGGCTTTCCAGATTGCGGATCTGGGTGGTCACGGTCGGTTGACTGAGGCCGAGCTTTTTCGCCGCCAGCGTGATGCTGCCCAGGCGGGCCACCATGTAAAACGCTTTCAGCTCGGCACTCAGCACAACCGTCCCTCGTCTCTATTTGCGCAACAGGCGCAAACCGTTGAACACCACCAGCAGGCTTACGCCCATGTCGGCAAACACCGCCATCCACATGGTGGCGAGCCCGGCGAAGGTTACCCCAAGAAAGATCGCTTTGATCACCAGCGCCAGCGCGATGTTCTGTTTCAAGATAGTGGCGGTATCGCGCGACAGGCTGATGAAGGCCGGTATCTTGCGCAGATCGTCGTCCATCAGGGCGACATCGGCGGTTTCGATGGCCGTATCGGTGCCGGCCGCCGCCATCGCAAAACCGATCTCCGCCCGAGCCAGTGCCGGTGCATCGTTGATACCGTCGCCGACCATGCCGACCCGACGGCCCTGCGCGTAAAGGTCTTCGATGGCTTGCAGTTTGTCGGTCGGCAGCAGGTCGCCCTTGGCCTGATCGATGCCGACCTGCGCCGCAATCGCCTGCGCGGTGTGGACGTTGTCGCCGGTCAGCATCAGGGTTTTCACGCCCAGGTCGTGCAGTTGGCGGATCGCCTCGCGGCTGGTTTCCTTGACCGTGTCGGCCACGGCGAACAGCGCCAGCGGGCCGGAGCTGTCGAGCAGCAACACCACGGACTTGCCTTGTTTCTCCAGCGCGAACAGCTGTTCTTCCAGTTGCGGCGAGCACAGGCCCAGTTCTTCCACCAGTCGGTGGTTACCCAGGTGGTAGACCTGACCGTTGACCTCGCCTTTTACCCCGCGGCCGGCCAGCGCTTCGAAGTTATCCACAACCCGCGCCGCCAAACCTTTATCCACAGCAGCGTTGGCGATGGCCAGCGACACCGGGTGATCGGAGCGCCCGGCCAGCGCGGCGGCAATTGCCGGGGCCGTGGCGTCGGCGGTCGGGTCGAGGGACAGGTAATCGGTCTGCACCGGTTTGCCGTGGGTGAGGGTGCCGGTCTTGTCGAGGGCCAGATAGTCGAGTTTGAAACCGCCCTCCAGGTACACGCCGCCCTTGACCAGAATGCCTTTGCGCGCCGCAGCCGCGAGGCCACTGACAATGGTCACCGGGGTGGAAATCACCAGCGCACACGGGCAAGCGACCACCAGCAGCACCAGCGCACGGTAGATCCAGTCGAACCACGCGCCCCCCATGAACAGCGGCGGGATGATCGCCACGGCCAGCGCCAGGACGAAGACCACCGGGGTGTAGATTTTCGAGAATTGATCGACGAAGCGCTGGGTCGGCGCTCGCGCGCCTTGCGCCTGCTCCACGGCGTGGATGATTCGCGCCAGAGTGGAATTGTTCGCCGCGGCGGTCACCGCATATTCCAGCGAACCGGCCTGATTGATGGTGCCGGCGAACACTTTGTCGCCGACGGTTTTTTCCACCGGCAGGCTTTCGCCAGTGATCGGCGCCTGATCGATGGTCGAACTGCCGCTGACGACTTCTCCGTCCAGCGCGATACGCTCACCGGGTTTCACCCGCACGCGGGCGCCGAGATCGATGCTTTTCACATCCAGTTCGACCCAGTTGCCGTCCGCCTGCAACACAGTGGCCTGCTCCGGCGTCATTTGCATCAAACCGCTGATGGCGTTGCGTGCGCGATCCAGCGAGCGCGCTTCGATCAGCTCGGCCACGGTGAACAGGAACATCACCATCGCCGCTTCCGGCCATTGGCCGATCAATAAGGCGCCGGTCACGGCGATACTCATCAGGGCGTTGATGTTGAGGTTGCGGTTCTTCAGGGCGATCCAGCCCTTCTTGTAGGTGGTGAGGCCGCCGCTGAGGATCGAGATCAGCGCGATGATCGCCACCACCCAGGTCGGGGCGGCGCTGGTGAAGTGGATTACTTCGGCAGCGAGCGCACCAACGCCGGACAGTGCCAGTGGCCACCAGTGTTTTTTCACCGGCGCTGCAACCGGCGATTCAACGCCTGCTTCCAGCGGCTCGGCCTGCATGCCGAGGGATTTGATCGCGTCGATGATCGGCGCGGTGTCCGGCAAATTGTGGGTCACGCCGAGCACGCGGTTGATCAGGTTGAATTCCAGCTGCTGGATCCCGGCCAGTTTGCCGAGCTTGTTCTGGATCAGGGTCTGTTCGGTCGGGCAGTCCATCGCTTCGATGCGGAAGCTGCTCAGCCGGGCGTCGGCGCTTTTTGCCTCGCTCAGTTGAACAAGCGAAGGTGCGGCGACTTTCGACGAACAGCACGAGTCTTCACTCGAATGAGCCGGCGCAGGCGCAACGGTTTTCGACCCGCAGCAGGAATCGCCGCCGTGGGCATGTTTATGCACAGGCTGCAGTTTGTGACTGTGATCGTGCCCGTCGCCGGGCTTGTGGGTGTGCAGGGAATCGCTCATTGGTCGCGTCCATGAAGGTGCCTGTTGCCAAGTAAAGACCCTGTAGCCACTATAGGGTCAAGCACCCTTTGGAGATTGCCGTCATGAAGATCGGAGAACTGGCGAAACAGACCGATTGCGCCGTGGAAACCATCCGCTACTACGAGCGCGAAAACCTGCTGCCGGAGCCGGCCCGCAGCGACGGCAACTACCGCGTCTACACCCAGGCCCACGCCGAACGCCTGACCTTCATCCGCAACTGCCGCACCCTCGACATGACCCTTGAAGAAATCCGCAGCCTGCTCGCCTTGCGCGACAGCCCGCAGGATCAATGTGAAAGCGTGAATGCGCTGATCGACGAGCACATCCAGCACGTCAAGGCGCGAATCGATGGGTTACTGGCGTTGCAGACGCAACTGCTCGAGCTGCGCCAGCGCTGTGGCGAAGGGCCGGAGGCGGATCAGTGCGGGATCCTGCAGCGGCTGGAAGTCAGTGGCGGAGTTGTGGCAACCGAAGTCGAACATTCCCATGTGGGCAGAAGCCACGGCCACTAACGATTGACGCTCGTTCCCATGCTCCGCGTGGGAATGCCGCCATGGACGCTCCGCGTCCAAAGTGACGCGGAGCGTCACGGGATTCATTCCCACGCAGAGCGTGGGAACGATCCTGCCGACTAGACCGCCATCGGCGCGGTCATCGGCGCATGGTGCTCGTAGCCTTCCAGGGAGAAGTCGCTCGGCTCCACCAGCTCCAGCCATTCCGGCTGATAAACACCGGTCTTGGCAAACTCCGGCACGCGGTCCGAAATCTTCAGCTTCGGCATGGCGAACGGCTCGCGCTTGAGCTGTTCGTTGAGCATGTCCAGGTGGTTCTCGTAGACGTGTGCATCACCGATGAAATAGGTGAACCAGCGCGGCGTGTAGCCGGTCAGGCGACCGATCAGGCTTAGCAGCGCGGCGCCTTCGGTGAGGTTGAACGGCGTGCCCAGGCCCAGGTCGTTGGAGCGGATGTAGAGGGTCAGAGAAATCTCTTTGGTCTCGACATTCGGGTGGAACTGGTACAGCAGATGGCACGGCGGCAAGGCCATTTCATCGAGCTGGGCGCAGTTCCAGCCGTGGAACAGGATGCGCCGGCTGCCCGGGTCCTTGATGATCGTGTCGACGCACTGGCGCACCTGATCGATGGCCTTGTACAGCACCACGTAGGCCTGGCCGTCTTCTTCGCCCTGAGCAATCTGCTTGTAGCCGTTGCTCAGGGTTTGTTCGATGGCGGCGGTGTTGCTCAACGGGATCTGCTTGTACGCCGGCCATTTGCGCCATTGCACGCCGTAGATTTCGCCGAGGTCGTCTTCGCCCTGACGGAACGGATTGGCCAGCCACTGGGCGTTTTCGTTGGCGTTCTGATCCCAGACCTTGCAGCCCAGCGCACGGAATTCGGCGGCGCTGTTCACGCCACGCAGAAAGCCGCACATCTCGCCGATGGCCGATTTGAAGGCCATCTTGCGGGTGGTGATCGCCGGGAAACCTTCCTGCAGATCGAAGCGCAGCATCGCGCCCGGAAAGCTGATGGTGTTCACGCCGGTACGGTTGGCCTGTTTGGTGCCGTTGTTGATGACGTGCGACACCAGATCGAGATATTGCTTCATGAGTTACCTGTGTCCTTGAGCCCCGGCAGACGTCGCCGGGGTTCGAATATTTAAGCTGTCGGTGCAACCGGCGCCGCCGGGGCGCGGTGGTAGGCCAGCCAGATCAGGAACAGCCCGCCGATGATCATCGGTACACAGAGTACCTGACCCATGGTCAGCCAGTTCCAGGCCAGATAGCCCAGTTGCGCGTCCGGCACGCGGACGAATTCGACGATGAAACGGAAGATGCCATAGAACAGCGCGAACATGCCCGAAACCGCCATGGTCGGCCGCGGCTTGCGCGAGAACAGCCAGAGGATCAGGAACAGCGCCACGCCTTCCAGCGCGAACTGATACAGCTGCGACGGGTGACGCGGCAGTTGCGCCGGGTCGCTGAACGGCGGGAATACCATGGCCCACGGCACGTCGGTGGCCTTGCCCCACAGCTCGGCGTTGATGAAGTTGCCGATGCGTCCGGCGCCCAGACCGATCGGCACCATCGGCGCCACGAAGTCCATCAGCTGGAAGAACGACTTGCCGTTACGCTTGCCGAACCACAGCGCGGCCAGCATCACGCCGATGAAACCGCCGTGGAACGACATGCCGCCCTTCCACACTTCAAAAATCAGTGTCGGGTTGGCGAGGTAAGCGCTCAGGTCGTAGAACAGCACATAGCCCAGACGCCCGCCGACAATCACACCCATCGACAGCCAGAACACCAGGTCGGACAGCTTTTCCTTGGTCCAGGTCGGGTCGAAACGGTTGAGCCGGCGCGATGCCAGCAGCCACGCGCCGCCGATGCCGACCAGGTACATCAGGCCGTACCAGTGGATTTTCAGCGGACCGATGGCCAGGGCCACCGGATCGATCTGCGGGTAAGGCAGCATTGCGACTCCTCGTTAGCATTCAAATCTTCAAAAATTCCCGGGCGACGCTGTCACCTCAGGATTAAGCCAGGATTGCGACCTGCCAAAACCGACGGCTCAGAACAGAAAGCTCAGGCCCACGCAAAACAGCAAAGCCGCGAACAGCCGTTTCAGCAACTTCGGCGACAGCCTGTGCGCCAGCCGCGCGCCGAGACGGGCGAACACCATGCTGGTCAGCGCAATGCCGAGCAGTGCCGGCAAATACACAAAACCGAGACTATGGGCCGGCAGCAACGGATCATGCCAGCCCAGAATCATGAAACTTATTGCACTGGCCACAGCAATCGGCAGACCGCAGGCCGACGAGGTCGCCACCGCCTGCTGCATCGGCACGCTGCGCCATGTCAGGAACGGCACGGTCAGCGAGCCGCCGCCAATCCCGAAAATCGCCGATGCCCAGCCGATCACACTGCCGGCCACGGTCAGACCGAGTTTACCCGGCACCGTTCGGCTGGCCTTGGGCTTGACGTCCAGCGCCAGCTGCGCCGCGATCACCAGGGCGAACACACCGATGATCTTTTGCAGGTTGGGTCCGGAGATCGCTTCGGCGGTCAATGCACCGAAACCGGCGCCGAGCAGAATGCCAACGGTCATCCACTTGAAGATCGGCCAGCGCACCGCGCCGCGTCGATGATGCTCGCGCACGGCATTGACCGAGGTAAAGATGATCGTCGCCAGGGACGTGCCGACCGCCAGATGGGTCAGGATCGACGGATCGAAGCCCTGCAAGGTGAAACTGAACACCAGCACCGGGACGATGATGATCCCGCCGCCCACCCCGAACAGCCCGGCCAGTACGCCCGCACAGGCGCCCAGCGCCAGATAGAGCAGAAATTCCATGACTGCCTCCCAAGGCGCGTCCCCAAAACCGGAGCGGCATGGTAACGGATGGATACCCTTCGGCTCCACTGGCGATGGATGCACGGACGATGTCTGCGTAGAGTGGGCAAAAAACACACAAGGACCACCTTATGTGCCTGATTGTTTTCGCTTGGCGGCCGGGGCATGCCCAGCCGCTGATCGTCGCGGCCAACCGTGACGAATTCTACGCCCGGCCCAGCCTGCCGCTGGCGCAATGGCCCGAGTCGCCGCAGGTTCATGCCGGACGGGACCTTGAGGCGGGGGGAACCTGGCTCGGACTGGGTGCCAACGGTCGTTTCGCGGCGCTGACCAACATTCGCGATCCGCATCAGCCGCCGGCTCGACGTTCTCGGGGCGAGCTGGTGGCGGGATTTCTGACCGAAAACCTGTCGATCGATGACTATTTGTCCGACGTTGTCGCCCGTTCGCCGGACTATGCCGGCTTCAACCTGCTTCTGGGCAATGCCAACGAGCTGTGGCACTTCAATGCGCGGTCTTCGGAACCGGTGATGTTGCAGCCCGGCGTCTATGGTCTGTCCAACGCCGGGCTGGATACACCGTGGCCGAAACTGCTCAAGGCCAAAGCGGCATTGAGTGCCGTGCTGGATGATCCGCAGCCCGAGCGGTTGTTGGCTTTATTGAGCGATGCGCAAACGGCACCGTTTGCCGATCTGCCGGACACCGGCGTGGGGCTGGCGACCGAGTCGTTGTTGTCGAGTGTGTTTATTGCCAGCCAGAGTTACGGGACGCGGGCGAGTACGGCGTTGATCGTGCAGGCTGATGGGACGCGGCGGATGGTGGAGCGCAGTTTCGGGCCGTATGGCGGGCACTTGGGGGAAGTGGAAATTCTGATTTAGGCGTTGCTATACGGACGCCATCGCTGGCAAGCCAGCTCCCACAGGATGCTCGGTGGACACATATTTTGTGAACACTGGAGGAAACTGTGGGAGCTGGCTTGCCAGCGATGAGGCCCTCAGAATTTCAGAGGGATTTGACCGCCGCCGGATTGACCATCTTCGCCAACCCAAGATTCTTCAACGCCAGTTGCAGCGAGCTGTGGATCACCTGCGGGTTGTCGATGGTCATCAGTTCCGCCAGCAGATCCCTGGCCTTGCTCAGGTTGATCTGACGCAGCATCCACTTCACCTTCGGCAGGTTGGTGGCGTTCATCGACAGGCTGTCGAAGCCCATCGCCATCAACAGCACCGCTGCCGCCGGGTCACCGGCCATCTCGCCGCAGATGCTCACCGGCTTGCCTTCGGCATGGGCGTCGCGCACCACGGTTTGCAGGGCTTGCAGCACCGCCGGGTGCAGGTAGTCGTAGAGATCGGCCACCCGTGGGTTGTTGCGGTCCACCGCCAGCAGGTACTGGGTCAGGTCGTTGGAGCCGACCGACAGGAAGTCCACCATCCGCGCCAGTTCCCGGGTCTGGTAAACCGCCGCCGGAATTTCGATCATCACGCCCACCGGCGGCATCGGCACGTCGGTGCCTTCGTCGCGCACTTCACCCCAGGCCCGGTGGATCAGGTGCAGCGCCTCTTCGAGCTCGTGGATGCCGGAGATCATCGGCAGCAGGATCCGCAGGTTGTTCAGGCCTTCGCTGGCCTTGAGCATCGCGCGGGTCTGCACCAGGAAGATTTCCGGGTGGTCGAGGGTGACGCGGATCCCGCGCCAGCCGAGGAACGGGTTGTCTTCCTTGATCGGGAAGTACGACAGCGACTTGTCGCCGCCAATGTCCAGGCTGCGCATGGTCACCGGTTGCGGGTGGAACGCGGCGAGCTGCTCGCGGTAGATCGCCAGTTGTTCCTTCTCGCTCGGGAAGCGCTGGTTGATCATGAACGGCACTTCGGTGCGGTACAGACCGACACCTTCGGCGCCGCGCTTCTGCGCCCGCGCCACGTCCGCCAGCAGGCCGGTGTTGACCCACAGCGGCATGCGGTGGCCATCAAGGGTCACGCACGGCAGGTCGCGCAGGGTATCGAGACCCAGCGCCAGTTGCTTCTCTTCCTCCACCACCTCGGTGAACTGCTTGCGCAGCACTTCGCTGGGGTTGGTGTAGACCTCACCCTTGGTGCCATCGACGATCATGTCGATGCCGTCAACCTTGGCGTATGGCAGGTCGACCAGGCCCATCACCGTCGGGATACCCATGGCCCGGGCGAGGATCGCAACGTGGGAGTTGCCCGAGCCCAGTACCGAGACCAGACCGACCAGCGTGCCTTCCGGCACCTCGCCGAGCATCGCCGGCGTCAGTTCTTCGCTGACCAGAATGGTTTTTTCCGGGTAGACCAGGTTTTGCTGGCGCTCCTCCTGCAGATAGGCGAGCAGCCGGCGGCCGAGGTCCTTGACGTCCGACGCCCGCTCACGCAAGTACTCGTCGTCCATCAAATCGAAGCGATTGACGTGATCGGTCACGACCTGGCGCAGCGCGCCCTGGGCCCATTGACCGGTCTTGATCACGTTGGTGATTTCGCTGCCCAGCGAGGCATCGTCGAGCATCATCAGATAGACGTCGAACAGCGCGCGCTCTTCCGGACGCAGCTGGGTCGCCAGTTTGGCCGACAACGCACGCATGTCGGCGCGCACGCCTTCGATGGCGGTCTTGAACAGCGCCAGCTCCGCGTCGATGTCGGTGATGGTTTTGTCCGGCACCACGTCCAGATCCGCCGGTGGCAACATGACCACCGCGGTACCGACCGCCGCACCCGGTGAACCCGGCACGCCGACGAACTTGGCTTCCTGAATGCCCTTGCCCTGACGGCCCAGACCACGGATGGAACCTGTGGCCTCGGCGTGAGCGATTACGCCCGCGAGCTGCGCGCTCATGGTCACGAGGAAGGCTTCTTCACCCTCATCGAACTGGCGGCGTTCTTTCTGCTGGATGACCAACACGCCGACGACGCGGCGGTGGTGAATGATCGGCGCCCCGAGGAACGAGGCGTAGCGCTCCTCGCCGGTCTCGGCGAAGTAGCGGTAGCGCGGGTGATCCGCGGCGTTTTCGAGGTTCAGGGGTTCTTCACGCGTGCCGACCAGGCCGACCAGACCTTCGTTGGGTGCCATGCTGACCTTGCCGATCGAGCGCTTGTTCAAGCCCTCGGTGGCCATCAGCACGAAGCGGTTGGTCTCTGGATCAAGCAGGTAGACCGAGCAGACCTGGCTGCCCATGGCCTCTTTGACGCGCAACACAATAATCCCCAACGCCGCCTTGAGATCCTTGGCGGAGTTAACTTCCTGGACGATCTTGCGCAGCGTATTGAGCATGGCTCGGGGTCGAACTCCGTCGTCAGTCGCGCGCTAAAAGGCGCGGGGCAAGCTCTTTGAGAGCGCGGCGATACACTTCGCGCTTGAATGTCACCACCTGGCCCAACGGATACCAATAACTGACCCAGCGCCAGCCATCGAACTCCGGTTTACCGGTCAAATCCATCCGCACCCGCTGCTCGTTGGAGATCAGGCGCAGGAGAAACCACTTCTGTTTCTGGCCGATGCACAGCGGTTGGCTGTGGGTTCGCACCAGACGTTGCGGCAAACGATAGCGCAACCAGCCCCGGGTACAGGCGAGAATTTCAACATCTTCGCGTTCCAGGCCAACTTCTTCGTTCAGCTCGCGGTACAAGGCGTCTTCGGGCGTCTCCTCGGGGTTGATTCCCCCTTGTGGAAACTGCCAGGCATCTTGATTGATACGGCGAGCCCATAGCACCTGGCCGGCGTCATTCGTCAGAATGATCCCGACATTAGGGCGGAAACCATCGGGGTCGATCACGGCAACAACCTCGCAAACGCATGTCGCCGCATTGTTCCACAAAGGTTGTGAAGGCGGCAACGAGGCTTCCTACCTTATGTGCACTCTTGTGAAAAGACCGTATTCTGGTCACCTTTTTACTGACTTTTCAGCGGGTAACTGCAATGCGCCTGGCTTTATTCGATTTGGACAACACCCTTCTGGGCGGCGACAGCGATCACGCCTGGGGTGACTATCTGTGCGAGCGCGGCTTCCTCGACCCGATCGCCTACAAGACACGCAACGACGAGTTCTACCAGGATTACCTGGCCGGCAAACTGGATAACGCGGCCTACCTGAACTTCTGCCTGGAAATCCTCGGCCGCACCGAGATGGCCGTGCTTGAGCAATGGCACAACGATTACATGCGCGACTGCATCGAGCCGATCGTTCTGCCCAAGGCGCTTGAGCTGCTGAAAAAGCACCGTGATGCCGGCGACAAACTGGTGATCATCACTGCCACCAACCGCTTCGTCACCGCACCGATCGCCGTGCGCCTGGGCGTCGAAACCCTGATCGCCACCGAGTGCGAAATGCAGGACGGCCGCTACACCGGACGCAGCACCGACGTGCCGTGCTTTCGCGAAGGCAAGGTGACGCGCCTGAACCGCTGGCTGGAGGAAACCGGGCATTCGCTGGAAGGCAGCTATTTCTACAGCGACTCGATGAATGACCTGCCACTGCTGGAGCAGGTGGCGAATCCTGTGGCGGTCGATCCGGATCCGAACCTGCGGGCCGAAGCCGAGAAACGTGGCTGGCCGGTAATCAGTCTGCGCGACTGATGACGTCATCGCTGGCAAGTCGAATCGTCGCACCGCAGCTCCCACAAGTTCTCAAGCGCTCACAAAGTCTGTGTTCACTGAAGATCCCTGTGGGAGCTGGCTTGCCAGCGATTGGGTCGACTCGGTGTGAAGCCTTAAACCGGCTTGGCGCCCATCAACCCGGCAATCGCGATAAAGCAGACCAACCCGAACAACGCCAGCCCCAGACTGAACCGGCCCACGCCGCCCGGCGTCTTGCGCAACCGGTTCAAGCGCACCAGCAGCCAGAACCACGCCAGCGCCGCCACGGTGTAGAGCACGCTCGAGGCCAGAATCCACGTCTGCCCCAGCGGCCAGCCCACCAGATGCACCATCCACCAGCCAGTGAACGGCATGCTCACCAGCGCCAACACGATCAACAGCCAGACAAACAGCCATGGCCGCTGCAACGTACGGCTGCCCGCCGTCGTATCACCGTTGCGCCGTGCGCGCCAGACCCGGATTCCCAAGCCCAGCGCACCGAGCAACAGCACCGCAGTCGCCAGCATGTGCGCCGCTTTCAGGGCGGTTAACGTTTCCATGATCCGATTTCCTTATGGCCTGCCCATCAGCGTAGCCGTTCAGCCAAGAAACAGCTGATAGGCCGGGTTGTCGCTTTCGTCCCAGTACGGGTAGCCGATTTCCTCAAGGGCTGCGGGCACCAGATGACGTTCGTCGTGGGGCACTTGCAGGCCCGCCACTACTCGTCCGTCTGCTGCGCCGTGGTTGCGGTAGTGGAACATCGAGATGTTCCAGCGACCGCCGAGCTTGTTGAGGAAGTTGAACAGCGCGCCCGGACGCTCCGGGAACTCGAAGCGCAGCACCACTTCATCGACCACATGCGCGGCGCGACCGCCGACCATGTGGCGGATGTGCAGTTTGGCCAGTTCGTTGTCGGTCAGGTCGAGTACCGGGAAACCCTGCTCGGTCAGGCTCGCCAGCAGCGCACTGCGCGGATCGTTGTCCGGATGAGTCTGCACGCCGACGAAGATGTGCGCTTCGCTGCCATTGTTGTAGCGGTAGTTGAATTCGGTGATCTGGCGCTTGCCGATGGCCTCGCAGAAGGCCTTGAAGCTGCCGGCCTTCTCCGGAATGGTCACAGCGATGATCGCTTCGCGGCCTTCACCCAGCTCGGCGCGCTCGGCGACGTGGCGCAAGCGGTCAAAGTTGACGTTGGCCCCGGAGTCGATGGCCACGAAGGTCTGGCCGCTGACGCCGCGCTGCTCGACATACTTCTTGATACCGGCCACGCCGAGGGCGCCGGCCGGTTCGGTGATCGAACGGGTGTCGTCGTAGATGTCCTTGATCGCCGCGCAGATCTCGTCAGTGCTGACGGTGATCACTTCGTCGACGTAATCCTTGCAGATGTCGAAGGTGTGCTGGCCGATCTGCGCCACCGCGACGCCGTCGGCGAAGATGCCTACAGTCGGCAGCACCACTCGTTCGCCTGCCGCCATCGCCGCTTGCAGGCAGTTGGAGTCGTCGGGCTCGACGCCGATGACCTTGATGTCCGGACGCAGGTATTTCACGTAGGCCGCGATGCCGGCGATCAGACCGCCGCCACCGACCGGAACGAAAATCGCGTCCAGCGGCTGCGGATGCTGACGCAGAATTTCCATCGCCACGGTGCCCTGCCCGGCAATGGTGTGCGGATCGTCGTACGGGTGGATGTAGACGTAGCCTTTTTCATCGACCAGTTTCAGCGAATAGGCCAGCGCTTCCGGGAACGAATCGCCGTGCAGCACCACCTTGCCGCCACGGGAGCGCACGCCTTCGACCTTGATCTCCGGGGTGGTCTTGGGCATCACGATGGTGGCTTTCACGCCCAGCACTTTCGCCGCCAGGGCCAGGCCCTGGGCGTGGTTGCCCGCCGACGCGGTGACCACGCCACGGGCGCGCTCTTCATCGCTCAACTGGGTCAGCTTGTTGTAGGCGCCGCGAATCTTGAACGAGAACACCGGCTGCAAGTCTTCGCGCTTGAGCCAGATGTCGTTGCCCAGCCGCTCGGAGAGCTGGCGGGCGTTCTGCAGCGGGGTTTCTACGGCAACGTCATAAACGCGCGAGGTGAGGATCTTCTTGACGTACTGTTCGAGCATCGGAAAGCATCACTGGCGGTTGGGCGGGACCAGCGAGTCTAACCCGCCTTTTGGGCGCACGACCACACGAATCCAGAGGTTTTAGCCCGGCTTGAGGCTATAATGCCGGCCTTTCCGTTCTTACCTTGCCCGCTTCCGGAGCCCGCATGACCCAGGATCAACTCAAACAGGCCGTGGCCCAGGCCGCCGTCGACTTCATCCTTCCGAAACTCGACGACAAGAGCATCGTCGGCGTCGGCACCGGCTCCACCGCCAACTGCTTCATCGACGCCCTCGCCCAGCACAAGGGCGCGTTCGATGGCGCGGTCGCGAGCTCCGAAGCCACCGCTGCGCGCCTCAAGGGCCACGGGATTCCGGTGTATGAGCTGAACACCGTGAGCAACCTGGAGTTCTACGTCGACGGCGCCGATGAAAGCGACGAACACCTGAACCTGATCAAGGGCGGCGGCGCAGCCCTGACCCGCGAGAAGATCGTCGCGGCCGTGGCCCAGACCTTCATCTGCATCGCTGACGCCAGCAAACTGGTGCCAGTGCTGGGCGCGTTCCCGCTGCCGGTGGAAGTGATCCCGATGGCCCGCAGCCACGTGGCTCGCCAGCTGGTGAAGCTGGGCGGCGACCCGGTCTACCGCGAAGGCGTGCTGACCGACAACGGCAACATCATCCTCGACGTGCACAACCTGCAGATCACCAACCCGGTGGAGCTGGAAGCACAGATCAATGCGATCGTCGGCGTGGTCACCAACGGTCTGTTCGCGGCGCGTCCGGCGGATCTGTTATTGCTGGGTACTTCCGAAGGTGTGAAAACACTGAAGGCCGAGTAAGCCGAAACTGCTCACATTTTTTGTGGGCAGATGAAAAACCTGTGGGAGCTGGCTTGCCAGCGATAGCGGTGTGTCATTCGACTTGTTTGGCGACTGATCCTCCCTCGTCGCGAGCAAGCTCGCTCCCACAGTGTTTTGTGGTGCGAATTAGTTTTGCGCAGGCTTTCTGAAGACGTAGAACAGATTCGGCTCGCTCACCAGATACAACGTCCCGTCATCATCCATCGCGATACCTTCCGCCTGCGGCACGGTTTTCTTCAGGCCCTGCCGGCCACCGTTCAACGACATGGTGCTCAACGGGCGCCCGTCCACATCCAGCTCCAAAATCAGCCTTGACTCATCGGACAGCGCCAGCAAATGGCCGCTGCGCTCGTCGTATTGCAGGCTCGACAGATCGCGCACGAACATCCCGGCATCGCGCTTGGGATTGTTGATCACGTGCACTGCGTAGGACTTTTCCGGATTGAAGTGCGGGAAACCGTGCACTTCATAAATCAGCATCGGATCCCGCTCCTTGGCCACGAACAGGCGTTTGCCCACCGAGTCGTAAGCCAGGCCTTCAAAGCCCTTGTTGCCGCTCATGTGCACACCAAGGGTCATTTGCTCGGCATCCGCTGCATCAAGGAACGTGGTGTCGTGCTCCAGGCGAATCTTGATCAGCCGCTGCTGGCGCTCGTCGGTGATCACGTAGGTGTCGGCACTGATGAACTCCACCGCCTCCGGATCGCCAAAGCCGATCAAGGCGACACGGCGCAGGATCGTGCCGTCCAGCGACAGCTCGATCAGTTCGGCATTCTTGTTGGTTACGGTGAACAGGCTTTTGCGCACCGGATCGTAAGTCAGCGCCGAGACATCGTCGTCCAGCCCGTCGATGACCTTCGCTTCGATCTCCACCCGATACTGATCCAGCCCGATGGCCTCACTGCTCATCGGTTGCCAGAGCGCATGCAGGTTGAACCAGGCACGCTCGAACAGACGCATGTATTGGCCGATCGCAATCAGCGCGATCAGGGCAATCACCGACAGGATGATGAATAGAGGCTTGGGACGGGCAAGTCGACGCATTCGGGGCAGGCTCGGTATCAAAACAGGCGGATGAAATATCACGCCTGTCTGAACTGAAGCTTAATGGCCACTTGCCTCAAGCCACAACTCCACAGATCTGCAATTGCTGTAGGAGTCGTTACTTCTGCTTTTCGAAGCGGTAGAACAGGTTCGGCTCACTGACCATGTACAGCGTGCCCGAGTCGTCCATGGTCACGCCTTCGGCGCGGGGAATGGTTTTCTTCAAACCGTTGAAACCGCCGAGCAGGGTCATGAAGCTGACTTGTTCGCCCTTCTCGTCCAGCTCCAGCAACAGGTGCGAATCGGCAGACAGCACCAGGGTGTGCCCGGTGCGCGGGTCGATCGCCAGGGCCGACAGATTGCGAATATCGAGTTCGTCGCTGTCGAGTTTCTGCTTGTCGCCCTTGAGGGTCTGGCTACCGTCGCTTTTCCAGGTGAACAGTGCGGGCGGACGCTCTTCGCCCAGCAGCAGTTGCTGGTTGCGGGCGTCCCAGGTGATGGCTTCGAAGGCTTTGTTCTGATCCTTGGACGGGCCCAGGTCGTATTTCGGGAAATCATCGCGCTTCAGCTCGCGAGTCGCGGCATCGACCTTGACGATGGAGAGCAGGTGCTCGCGCTCATCGACAATCGCCATCAAGCCGTTTTCCATCACCGTCAGGCCTTCCGGATTGCTCCAGCCCACCAGCGGCATCTTGCGCAGCACGTCACCCTGCAAGGTCAGCTCGACCAGAAACGGATTCTTGCCCATCACCGAAAACAGGGTTTTGGTCTGCGGGTTATAGGACAGGTCCGAAGCTTCGTCCTTTTCCATGCCCGGCAGCAGCTTGGCGTCGATGACCACCCGGTAGTCCGGGAGCCAGACGCTTTCCTGTTTCTCGGCCGGACTTTCGAAACGCTCCAGAACCCACAACAGGCCACGGTCATCCCAATGCATGGCAAACGCCAGCCCGTACGCAGCGACGGCTGCCAACAAAAGCCAGGAATACCAGCGCAGGGCGAAGCGTGAACGGCGGGGTGGGTTGAGCTGAGTTTGAGATGACATCGAAGGACGCGTTCCGAAAATTCAGGCTACGGGTAATAGCACAAAGAGGCCGGCTCAGACGCCAGAATGACCGGAATTATCCGGACAAAATGTGAAAAAAACGGCAAATGGCCGGATTGCCTTATGCCTTTGCGAGCGACCACACAAAAACAAATGTGGGAGCCGACCTGCTGGCGATGACGGTGGATCAGTCGAATGAAACATCAACTGACAGTCCGTCATCGCCAGCGGGCTGGCTCCCACAAAGGTATTTCAGTGTTGCCGTCAGCGAACGCTGCTGGTGAAGCGACTGGCGCCCGGCAGCTCCAGCACGATCTCATCGCCAACGTTCAGCGGGCCGACGCCCACCGGCGTGCCGGTGAGGATCACGTCACCGGCCTGCAGCGAGAAGCAGCTGGCCATGTGCTGGATCATCGGCACGATCGGGTTGAGCATCGCGCTGCTGTTGCCGTCCTGGCGAACTTCGCCGTTGATGGTCAGGCGGATGCCGATGTCGGTCAGGTCGGCGAAAGTGCTGCTGACCACGAACGGCGCAATCACCGCTGCGCCGTCGAACGACTTGGCGATTTCCCACGGCAGGCCCTTGGACTTGAGCTCGGCCTGCTTGTCGCGCAGGGTCAGGTCCAGCGCCGGGGCGAAACCGGAGATCGCGTCCAGCACTTCTTCACGGCTCGGCTTGGTCGACAGCGGCTTGCCGATCAAAACGGCGATTTCCGCCTCGTAATGCACCGAGCCGCGTTCGGTCGGAATGCTGAAACCGCCTTCCAGCGGCACCACGCAACTGCCCGGCTTGATGAACAGCAACGGCTCGGTAGGCACCGGGTTGTCCAGTTCCTTGGCGTGTTCGGCGTAGTTACGGCCGATGCACACCACTTTCCCCAGCGGAAAATGAATCCGCGTACCGTCGACATACTGGTGCTGATAGCTCATTACCGACTCCTGCCTTCATTGATTCATCAGGGATTGCCAATCAAACCGCGAAGATCTTGCCCGGGTTCATGATGCCGTTCGGGTCGAACACCGCCTTGACCGCTTTCATGTATTCGATTTCCACCGGCGAGCGGCTGTAGGTCAGGTAGTCGCGCTTGGTCATGCCCACGCCGTGTTCGGCGGAAATCGAACCGTTGTACTTCTCGACGGTTTCGAACACCCACTTGTTGACGGTGGCGCACTTGGCGAAAAACTCGTCCTTGCTCAGGTTGTCCGGCTTGAGAATGTTCAGGTGCAGGTTGCCGTCGCCGATGTGGCCGAACCAGACGATTTCGAAATCCGGGTAATGTTCGCCGACGATCGCGTCGATTTCCTGCAGGAACGCCGGGACTTTCGAGACGGTGACCGAGATGTCGTTCTTGTATGGTGTCCAGTGGGAGATGGTTTCGGAGATGTACTCGCGCAGCTTCCACAGATTCTGCAACTGGGTTTCGCTCTGGCTCATCACGCCGTCCAGCACCCAACCCTGCTCCACGCAGTGTTCGAAGGTTTCCAATGCGGTGTTGGCCACTTCTTCGGTGGTCGCCTCGAATTCCAGCAAGGCATAGAACGGGCAGTCGGTTTCGAACGGCGCCGGCACATCGCCACGGCCCATGACCTTGGCCAGGGCCTTGTCGGAGAAGAATTCGAACGCAGTCAGGTCGAGCCGGCCCTGAAAGGCGTGCAGTACCGGCATGATCGAATCGAAATCGGCGGTGCCGAGGACCATTGCGGTCAGGTTTTTCGGCGCACGATCCAGGCGCATGGTGGCCTCGACCACAAAACCCAGGGTGCCTTCGGCGCCGATGAACAGCTGCCGCAGGTCATAACCGGTGGCGTTCTTGATCAGATCCTTGTTGAGTTCCAGCACATCGCCCTTGCCGGTCACGACTTTCATGCCTGCCACCCAATTGCGGGTCATGCCGTAGCGAATGACCTTGATCCCGCCGGCATTGGTGCCGATATTGCCGCCAATCTGACTCGAACCGGCCGAAGCGAAGTCGACCGGGTAGTACAAGTCATGTTCTTCGGCAGCGTTCTGCAATTGCTCGGTGACCACGCCCGGCTGACAGACGGCGGTGCGGTCGGTCAGGTTGATGTCGAGAATCTGATTCATGTAGTCGAACGACACGACCACTTCGCCATTGGCGGCCACGGCCGCGGCGGAAAGCCCGGTGCGCCCGCCCGACGGCACCAGCGCCACTTTATGTTCGTTGGCCCAGCGGACGACGCCCTGCACCTGCTCAATGGTCTTGGGGAACACGATGGCGCTGGGCGCCGGGGCGAAGTGTTTGGTCCAGTCCTTGCCGTAAGCGTTCAGGGAGTCGGCATCGGTCAGGACTTTGCCAGGCTCGACCAGGGTCTTCAGTTCATCAATCAGGGCAGGATTGGTCATCGACGGAACTCTCGAACAATTCATGGTCATCCTGAGAACGCTTCACGTCGCAGGAATGAGTGATTAGCGGGGTGGCTATGCTAGCATACCGACCCCGCAGGCCAGTGCCCAAGGCCGGTTCTGCGGTGACGGCTTTCTTGTCGTCCAGGTCAATGTCTGTTGACCATTTCCTGCCATTTTTCTCCGGGATACAGGTTTACGCAGATGAGCAAGACTTCTCTCGATAAGAGCAAGATCAAGTTCCTTCTTCTCGAAGGCGTCCACCAATCGGCTGTCGACGTCCTCAAGGCGGCGGGCTACACCAGCATCGAATACCTGACAGGCTCCCTGCCGGAAGCCCAGCTCAAGGAAAAGATCGCTGACGCTCACTTCATCGGCATTCGCTCACGCACCCAGCTGACCGAAGAGATCTTCGATCACGCGAAGAAGCTGGTCGCGGTCGGCTGTTTCTGCATCGGCACCAACCAGGTTGACCTGGAAGCGGCCCGCGAGCGCGGCATCGCCGTGTTCAACGCACCGTACTCCAACACCCGCTCCGTGGCCGAGCTGGTGCTGGCCGAAGCGATCCTGCTGCTGCGCGGCATCCCTGAGAAAAACGCTTCCTGCCACCGTGGCGGCTGGATCAAGTCCGCAGCCAACTCCTTCGAGATCCGTGGCAAGAAACTGGGCATCGTCGGCTACGGCTCGATCGGTACTCAGCTGTCGGTCCTGGCTGAAGGTCTGGGCATGCAGGTGTTCTTCTACGACACCGTGACCAAGCTGCCACTGGGCAATGCCACCCAGGTCGGCAACCTGCACGAGCTGCTGGGCATGTCCGACATCGTCACCCTGCACGTTCCGGAAACCGCTGCGACCCAGTGGATGATCGGCGAGAAGGAAATCCGCGCCATCAAGAAGGGCGGCATCCTGATCAACGCTGCACGCGGCACCGTGGTCGAACTGGATCACCTGGCCGCTGCGATCAAGGACAAGCACCTGATCGGCGCCGCCATCGACGTGTTCCCGGTCGAGCCGCGCTCCAACGACGAAGAGTTCGAAAGCCCGCTGCGTGGCCTGGACAACGTGATCCTGACCCCGCACATCGGCGGCTCCACCGCTGAAGCGCAGGCCAACATCGGTCTGGAAGTGGCAGAAAAACTGGTCAAGTACAGCGACAACGGTACTTCGGTATCGTCGGTGAACTTCCCGGAAGTGGCCCTGCCGGCGCACCCTGGCAAGCACCGCCTGCTGCACATCCACGAGAACATCCCGGGTGTGATGAGCGAGATCAACAAGGTCTTCGCCGAAAACGGCATCAACATCTCCGGTCAGTTCCTGCAGACCAACGAGAAGGTCGGCTACGTGGTGATCGACGTCGACGCCGAGTACTCGGAACTGGCGCAAGAGAAGCTGCAACACGTCAACGGCACCATCCGTAGCCGTGTGTTGTTCTGATCAAGCGTTGAGCGACAAAAAAGGGAGCCTTCGGGCTCCCTTTTTCATGCACGCGAAAACGTCATTCGACGTTGACGGTGATCTTCTTCGACACGATCGGCGGATCGAACGCCATGTGGCCGCTGTCACCCAGCTCCAGCTGCAGGGTGTGCTTGCCCGGCGCGAGTTTGATGTCAGCCTGGGTCTGCGCCTTGCCGAAGTGCATATGGTTGGCGTCGGTTGGCACCACGGAACCGGCCGGGACGATTTCCTTGGCATCGATCAGCAGGTGGTGATGACCGGTATTCTTGGTGACATCACCGGCCGGTGCCAGCGCGATGTCCTTTACACCGAACTTGACCGTGAAGGTCTGCGGAACCGTGGCTCCGTCCTCGGGAGAAACGATGAACACTTCGGCGCCCTTCGGTGCCGGTGTGGCCGCACTGGCCAGTACCGAAACACCCATCAGCACACCGGCCAACGCTGCACGTGACATAAAGCTTTTCATTTTCTTCTCCAGTTTTTCCGTAAAATCCGCACGGTCATGACAACTTCATGACCATTCGTTGTCGAAGGCACTCGACAACCATAGCAAAGCGAGCCTGGAAAACAGGCCGATATCGATTTCAAAGGAGTGACCATGCGTTTTCTGCCTGGCCTGATCTGCCTGCTTCCCCTTCTGAGCCCTATGGCTCACGCCGAACTGATTGATGACGTCAACGACCGTGGCGAGTTGCGCATTGCCCTTGAGGCTAATACACCGCCCTTCAATTTCAAGGACGGCGACACGCTCACGGGGTTCGAGGTCGAGCTTGGGCAACTGCTGGCCAACGAACTGGATGTGCGCGCCGACTTCATCGTCACCGACGAGGCCGATCTGCTCCAGGGCGTTGAAAGCGGCAAGTACGACGTCGCGCTCAACCACATAGCACTGACCCCGGAACTCAAGGATCGTTTCGACGTGAGCGAGCCTTACACGCAGGTCAATGCGCAATTGCTGGCGAAGAAGGACGAACAACCCCGGCCGATGGTGCTGGTGCAGACGCTGACGGAAGAGAAACCGAAGATCGGGCCACCGGTTGAACTGGCGATCCCGTTCCAGAAGGGCAATCCGGCGTTTCACGCGAGCCTGGAGAATGCGTTGCAGCGGATCAGGGCGGATGGGCGGCTGGAGGCGTTGTCGAAAAAATGGTTGAGCGTGCAGGCTACGGAAAACTGAAGTGAACGTGACTAGTCGAGCAAGCTGAGGGCCTGTGCGGCTTGCGGCAGTTCGAGTTCGCTGAAGACCTGCACCCCATGGCGCTTGAGCAAGGCTGCCGTGACACCTTCGCCACTCACCTTCACCCCACTGAACGTCCCGTCATAGGTCAACAGATTCCCGCACGACGGGCTGTTGGCTTTGAGCACCGCCACCCGAATCCCGTGCTTTTGCACCAGCGCCAACGCCTGCCGCGCACCGTCGAGAAACTGCGCACTGACGTCTTCGCCCTCGGTGGTGATCACCGAGGCGAGCCCGTCCAGCACATCGCTGCCCTGCCCGCCCGGAATCTCCGCTGCCGCGCGTGGCGTCGGCAAACCACCGGCGACTTCCGGGCACAGCGGCACTACCCGGCCTTCGTTCGTCCACTGCTCCAGCAGATCGAACGGCCCGCTGGCTCCACCGTCATAACGCACGCGGTGGCCCAGCAGGCAACGACTGACCAGAATCCTGTGCATATCAGAACGGCTCGTTGCCACGGCGGCGGAACCAGCCTGTCAGCGACAGCCGCTCGCGGCTGGCTGGCAACACTTCATGAGGCACTTCACCGGAGAGAAACACCACCAGACAACCGCCCGTAGGCTGTACGTCATGAACGCGGTCATTCTCCAGGTACATGCGCAGTTGCCCGCCATCCTCCGGCAGCCAGCCGTCATTGAGGTAGATCACCGCAGAGACCATGCGCCGGTCATCGTCGCGAAAACGGTCGACATGCTTGCGATAGAACGCACCCGGCGGGTACAGGGCAAAATGGCACTCGAAGTCTTCAAGCCCCAGGAACAGGCCCCGGTTGAGCGCCTCGCGCAGGCTGTCCATCAGGTTCAGATAGCGGTCGCTGGCCTCGGCCTGACCGGGGTCGATCCATTGGATATGGTCGCCACGAATCCCCTCGCGGATCTCCGTAAACGGGCCACGTCCGACCCCCGCCGGCGCCAGTTCACCTTCGGCGTCACGTTTGCGGCACTCGGCCGCCAGTGCGCGGGTCAAATCCGCAGGCAGGAAAATGTTCTGCTGCGACCAGCCGCGCTCGGCCAGGTCGTCGACGATACGTAACAGCAGCGGGTGATCAGAGGATATTTGCATGGCGCGCATAGTATGCCTGCGGCAAGAAATCCGACAGAGCCACGCGGCGGCTTGATACGAATTCTCGACAAGTACTGGCACCGCACGGAGAATAGTCGGCTGCCGACAGGAGTCCTTATGCGCCGTTTGCTTTTTTCACTGTTGATGTTCTGCGTTTTGCCCGCCTGGGCGGACGGCCACGACCAGCTGTACAAGGTCGCCGGCTGGCCAGAACAACGCGCGCATTTCAACGACGCCCTGAGTGCCGCGCAGCAGCGTTACCAGAACAGCCTGCCGCCGGCGGTGTTTCAGGCGCTGGTGAACAACAGCAACCAGCGCTTCGCCCCCCAGGCCGTGGATCAACGGGCCGAAGCGCAGCTGCGCAAGAACCTCGCCGATCCGCAACCGGCCCTGTCGTTCTTTCAATCACCGCTGGGCAAGAAGATCGTCGCCGCCGAGCTGCTGGCGACCCGCCGCGATCAATTGGCAAAGAACGCCAAGGGCCTGCCGAAGATGCCGGCCAGCGACAGTCGTTTGCTGATCATCGGCCACCTCGCCCAGGCCCTGCCCGCCCGTGAAGCCGGTGCCGAAGTCAGCCTGGCGATTGCCGGCGTGGCGGCGGACAGTCTGAGCTCGATGATCCCCGGCCTGCTAGGCGGCGGTCAGGCCCAGGGCATGTTGAACGGTCAACGCCAGCGCCTGATGGATCAGATCGGCGCCGACCTGAACAACACGCTGCTCTACGTCTATCGCGACCTGTCGGATGAAGAGCTGGAAGAGTTCGCGACCTTTGCCGAATCCACCGAAGGCAAGGCCTACTATCAGGCCGCGCTGGCCGCAATCCGCGCCGGCCTGGCCGTGGGCCAGAGCACCTCGAACCTCAGCCAGTGATCTAGGGGTTGCGGCCCTTGATCCGCTTGCTCAGGAACTCGAAATACTCCTCGCGCATTTCCGCCGTTTCATTGGCCAGGTGATGCCGCGCCTCGGCCAGCAACAGAATCTGTGGCCGGTCGAACTTCCATTTCAACACTTGCAGGTTGTGCTGCCAGTCCACGGTCATGTCCGCCTGGCCCTGAACGATCAGTGGCCGGCGTGGACTTTTCTTCGCGTATTCGACCCGGTTGATCCAGCGTGACAACGCCCCGACCCACGCGGTCGGCAAGCGTTTTGGCTGCAACGGATCGGCCTGCAGGAACGGCAGGAAATCCGGGTCGTTGGAGTTCTCGCTGAAACGCCGGGCGATGCCCCTGACAAATGGCCTGAGCAGGTAATAACTGAACTGCGACCAGCCCCAGGCACGCGGTCGCACCAGCGGCGCCAGCAGAATCAACTGCCCCTGCGCCGGGCTGTTTTCACCATGATTGAGCACGTGATCGACAATGATCGCCCCGCCGGTGCTTTGCCCGCACAAATGCCACGGCTGCGGCAGTGCAATCGAACGCGCCTCGGCGAACAGGCCTTGCAGCGCATCCTGATACTCGGAGAAATCGCGGATGCTCGCCCGCTCGCCACTGGACAGACCATGCCCCGGCAGATCGCAGGCAATCACCGCAAACCCCTGATCCAGTGCCCACTCGATCACATGCCGGTACAGGCCGGTGTGGTCATAAAAACCGTGCACCAGAAACAGCGTGGCCCTGGCCGTTTCCGCCGGCCACCAGCAATGGCTGACCAGCTCATAACCATCGATATCAAACCGACCCATGCCACGCCAGACATCGCGCTCCGGAAAGTCGGTCTTGTAGAACCGCTGATACGCCTTCGCCTCCTCGGACAACGGCTGCCACTCGGCCAAAGGCTTGAGGCTCGCACGCAGATGATCGGGATCGAAGGCAACAGACATGGGCAATTCCAGAACGGTAAACGGACTTTATCGGCCTGCGATATTCATCTGTAGAAGCAAGCATGGCAAGCTAGCGCGCTCCCAAGGAATCAAAACCATGCGTTCGCCCTACCGCACCGCACTGTTTGCCAGCCTGCTCGCCATCGTGTGTGTCGGCGTGCTGTGGGCCGCGTACGACTGGTTTCAGGGCCGCTACCTGCGGGCCTTCAGCGAACACACCGCGGTATTTTCCGGCGATCCGCTGCGCCTGCCCGACGACCTCGCCGGCCCCGGCAATATCCGTCTGGTGCACTTCTGGGACCCGGCCTGCCCATGCAACGTCGGCAATCAACAGCACCTGACCGAGATGGTCGAACAGTTCGGCCCCAAGGGCGTGGAATTCTTCGCGGTGCAGAAGGCCGGCAGCCACGGCCAGTTGCCCGCCACCCTCAGCAATCTCAAAACCATCGCGGTGTTGCCCGGCTCCGAACAGATTCCCGCGAGCCCGGCCGTGGCGATCTGGGACCGCAGCGGCAGACTGGCGTACTTCGGCCCGTACAGCGAAGGCCTGACGTGCAACTCCAGCAACAGTTTTATCGAACCGATCCTGCAAGCGTTGAGTGATGATCGTCCGGTCAATGCGACTCATACGTTGGCGGTAGGGTGTTATTGCCCGTGGATTAGTGGGGAGTGAACGGCTTCGCACTGACAATAAAAACTGCATCAACCAAAGACGCCAGAGACATATTGACACTTGAAAACTAAACCGCCTTGAATCCCGGTTTGTTATTAGCAGCGCGCCATTCTTTAACCTCCTTTACAATCCCTTCAGGACTGTCATCCCTATCATCTCTTGGGTAGTAGATAAGATCCGAGCCGTCCGGGTGTTCTGTTAACCGCCTGAATTCCAATACCAGCTTTACATCTTCCTCCTCTGTTCGAGCACTAGCATCACAAATTGAGATTACAAAATCCAAAAACTCTCTTTCCGTATAGTCCGAAATATTTAACAAGCCACCACCATCCTGTAAAAAAGCCCCTGGCAAAACTGCCAGGGCACAACCACACTTATGAATATCAAACCTCTTTAAAACCAGACTTTCCGTTAGCTGCACGCCACGCCTTGACCTCTGCAACTACAGCTGCCGGTCCACTTTTTCCTGGCTCCGGATAAAAAATCAGATCCGATCCAGATGGATGCTCACTCAAGGCCTTAAACTCGAAAACAGCATCGATGTGTTCCTCTTCACTTTCATAGTCGTTGTCATAAATTCTCGTAACAAACTTCAGAAACTCCGACTCTGACATTTCGTTAATTAACTTAATCATTACCTGACCCTCTATGCATACCAATATGTCTCCGTGGAGTCATTGCGACTATGCTGTCAACCTCATAAACCCCGCCACCTTCAGAAATATATTTCCTGTGATGCAACTCAATTTTCACACGCTTTCCAACTTGCTCACTCTCTTTAACAAAAGGCGATTGGCCGTCTTTCATACTAGCTAGGGCGCTGCGATCAAACTGAGCCGTCAACTCCGGATCCCCAGCCACCGCCTTCCAAAACGCCTCCCGAAACGCCCGAAAATTCCTGAACTCCCGCCCTCGCAACTGATCGGCAATCTGCGCCGGCACCGGCGCGCCTTCGCCCTGCGATGCGCTTCCGAGCCAGTTGCCCGATACCGCCTGCCCCACACCTGATGCGACACCCGGATCCTCCCGCCGATCCCGAAACATCGTGTAGTTCGGTGGCAGCCCGGAGTCCTGCGGGAACACCAGAACATAGTCATCGAATCCGGCTTCGAAAATGCCCGGGAACGAATCGAGGCGTCCCTAGACCGGGACTACCGTCGCCCCAGTATAGGCAGGCACCTCCGGCTGCCCGGCCGGTGAGGTCGTCGAGCTGTTTCCCGGATTGACGATCGGGGTCCACGTCAGGGTGCGTGGTGGAACATCGGAGGTGGTCGCGGTGTAGACGTTGCGTCCGGTGTCGTAGGAGGCCGCCACCACCCTGACGGCCGACGGAATATTCCGCCCATCAGTCTTGACGACAAAAACCTCTGACTGCCCGTTCGCGTCGGTCTTTGTACTGACGCGGAAAGGCATGTCAACCGTACCGCCAGCCGCCGCGATGGCGTGCAGATCGGGTGCGAAATCTGGTGCGAGGTCCGACAGCGGCGTGGTGAACGCGTAACGGTCAGGCAATTCGCCGTTGCCCAGTTTCGACGAGTAGACCAACGCTGAAACACCGACGACAGCGCCAGCCCCGACACTCGCAGCAAGACTGCCCAAGCCCGCGATGGCGCTGCGAACGGCCCCTTGCAGACTGGCCGCAGCAGCCTCGGCAACTGCCACGACTCCAGCTGAAGTCATGAACAACGGCCCTGTCGCCGAAGCGGCACCTGGCGCGCGGAAGGTATGGGCGTTGCGAATGGCTTCTGCCGCTATGCGCGCTTGTTCCTCGGCAAGGCGCCTTGCCTCTGCTTCGGCGGCAATACGTGCCTGTTCCTCGGCAACACGCCTGGCTTCAACCTCCGCGGCTATACGCGCCTGCTCCTGCAAATGCCGGGCCTCTAGCTCCCGGGCAATGCGTATCTGCTCCTGCAGACGCTCCACCTCTTGGGCGCGGGCAATCAGACCGGCAAATGCGTCCGCCGCCGCTGCCATATGCCGGGCACTTTCCGAGTGCAGGAGTGAAGCGTGATAGTCCTGCCAGCGCTTGCCCAGATCGGTAGTGGCCTGCAAGTCGACCAGGTTCTTCAGCGCTTCGAGCTCAGGCTTGCTCAACGGGGCGTTGATCGCCGGATTGGCGATTGCATAGGGCCGGACGGCTGCCTGCTCGACAGCACGAATGTTGTCCGCTGCGATTTTATAATTCGTGAGTGTTTGAGAGAGACTGCCTCCGGTTGAGCCCGCTGCAGCGGCGATTCTTTCAACCAGAAAACCCGGCAGGAAATGCAGGCGAATATTCGTTTCCAGATTCACCACGGATAACCTTTCGGCAGAAAGAATCTGCTGGGCGTCCCTCGTGGTTTGAGTCGCGGCTTCAACCTGGCTTCTTCTTGCGGCCAGTTCCGGAAGTTGATTGGCGATAATGGCCATCACCCAGGAAAGGCGCCGGAGCTCCATTGCCGAGCGATAGGCCCTGTCGATGGCCGCATAGGCGACGGAAACATCCGGAACCGGCAATGCCAGACTGTCTCGTATCTTCTTGAAGGACAAATCCTTCATCAGGAAAAATGGATTATGTCCATACAGCGAGTAAGCGATCTCGGTATGAGCCCGATACTCCAACAACTTTGAATGAATAACCTGAATGGTTATTTCCTGATCAGCCTTGACCTTCTGAGCCGCAGAAAGTCCAGCACTGGCTGCTTGCCTCGCCCTCTCTACTTCATTGTTTGATGCCGCGCCGATATTGCTGAATACTCCAGCATACTCAAGATCAATATATGCCTGAGCATTCTGTTGCTCCTGCATCAAATCATTCCAGATGAATGGAGTTAACGGATCAAGTTTCCCAGACCCTTGGCCCGTCCCTCTATGTGGCCCTTCATTCAACCCCCAACTTCCCGAGAAAAACCCACCCTGTCCCAATCGAACTGGCGTCACCCCCTTGACGGGTATTGGCGCCAGTTCATATCTGCCCGGCCCGGTCTGCTTGTGAGGTCCAAGATAATTTTCAATATCACTCATACGACTTCTCCATGTCAGTTATTCCATGTATCGAATTCGCAAAATTCGTTTTATTCCTCTGCTTTTTCTCGAGGTCTTTTATAGGCCCGCCCCGTTAAACGCAGCAACAACAAACTTGTAGTGCACTTCCCGAAAACCTGAAGGAAACTTCCTATTCAAGAAATACTGTGTTATGAAATCCCGGTTGCGATCTTCAACTAGATCAGCACCATCAATGCCTTCATATAAATAGAACGACAGGGAGCAGATTTTTCATGAAAAAAGGCCTGACCGTACTTGCGTTGCTGATCGTCATTCCCGCCATCGGGGTCGGCGGTTACCTCTACAGCAAGCAACCGACGCGTCAGGGCCAAGTGGAGTTGCGCAACCTGCAAGGCTCGGTGACCGTGCGTTACGACGAGCGCGGCGTGCCGCACATCCGCGCGGAAAACGAGACCGACCTCTATCGCGCCCTCGGCTATGTGCACGCCCAGGATCGCCTGTTTCAGATGGAGGCCATGCGCCGCCTAGCCCGTGGCGAACTGGCCGAAGTGCTCGGGCCGAAACTGCTCGACACCGACAAGTTGTTCCGCAGCCTGCGCATCCGCGAGCGGGCCGCCAGTTACGTGGCCGGCCTCGACAAGCAGTCGCCGGCGTGGAAGGCCCTGCAAGCCTATCTGGACGGCATCAATCAATATCAGGACTCGCACGCGGCCCCCGTCGAGTTCGACGTGCTGGGCATCCCCAAGCGGCCGTTCACCGCTGAAGACAGCATCAGCGTCGCCGGCTACATGGCCTACAGCTTTGCCGCCGCGTTCCGCACCGAACCGCTGCTGACCTACGTACGCGATCAACTGGGCGCCGATTACCTCAACGTCTTCGACCTCGACTGGCAGCCCAAGGGCGTGCTCGCCAATGGCCACGCCAGCAGCGCACCGGCCCTCGCCGCCGAAGACTGGAAAGACCTGAACACTCTGGCCCGCGTCAGCCAACAGGCGCTGATCGACAAAGGCCTGCCGCAGTTCGAAGGCAGCAACGCCTGGGTGATCGCCGGTAGCCGCAGCAAAAGCGCCAAGCCGTTGCTGGCGGGCGATCCTCACATCCGCTTTTCGGTGCCGTCGGTGTGGTACGAGGCGCAGCTGTCGGCACCGGGCTTCGAACTCTACGGTCATCATCAGGCGCTGGTGCCGTTCGCGTTTCTCGGCCACAACCTGGATTTCGGCTGGAGCCTGACCATGTTCCAGAACGACGACCTCGACCTGATCGCCGAGAAGGTCAATCCGGACAACCCGGATCAGGTCTGGTATCGCGGCCAGTGGACCGACATGGTCAGCACCGAGCAACAGATTGCGGTGAAAGGCCAGGCGCCGGTGACCATTACCCTGCGCCAGTCGCCCCACGGCCCGATCATCAACGATGCTCTCGGCAGCGCCGCCGGGAAAACCCCGATTGCGATGTGGTGGGCCTTCCTGGAAACACCGAACCCGATCCTCGAAGGTTTCTACCAGCTCAACCGCGCCGACACCCTGGCCAAGGCCCGCGCCGCTGCCGCCAAGGTGCAGGCACCGGGGCTGAACATCGTCTACGCCAACGCCAAGGGCGATATCGCGTGGTGGGCCTCGGCGCTGCTGCCCAAGCGTCCGGCCGGGGTGAAGCCTGGCTTCATTCTCGACGGCAGCAGCAATCAGGCGGACAAGGACGGCTACTTCCCGTTCAGCGCCAACCCGCAGGAAGAGAACCCGGCGCGGGGCTATATCGTCTCGGCCAACTTCCAGCCCGTGTCACCCACCGGCATGGAGATTCCCGGCTATTACAATCTTGCCGACCGTGGCCAGCAGCTCAACCGCCAGCTCGCCGACAAGAACGTGAAATGGGACAACGAGGCCAACCAGAAGCTGCAACTGGGCACCACCACCGGTTACGGTCCGCGTCTGCTGGCGCCGTTGCTGCCGGTGCTGCGTGAAGTGGCGGGCAATCCCGCCGAGCAGAAGCTGATCGAACAATTGGCCCAATGGCAAGGCGACTATCCGCTGGATTCGGTCAGTGCGACGGTGTTCAACCAGTTCCTGTTCAACCTCGCCGACGCGGCAATGCGCGATGAGCTGGGCAATGATTTCTTCGAAACCCTGCTGTCGACCCGGGTGATCGATGCGGCACTGCCCCGGCTCGCGGCGAATGCCGATTCACCGTGGTGGGACAACCGCAGCACGCCGAACAAGGAAACCCGCGTCGACGTCGTACGCGCCGCGTGGCAGGCGAGCATGGCGCACCTGAAATCGACCCTCGGCGACGACGCTTCCGGCTGGCAATGGGGCAAGGCCCACACGCTGACCCATGGTCATCCGCTGGGTCAGCAGAAACCTCTGGATCGCATTTTCAACGTCGGCCCGTTCGCCGCACCGGGCTCACATGAAGTGCCGAACAACCTCTCGGCGAAGATCGGCCCTGCACCATGGCCGGTGACCTACGGCCCGTCGACCCGTCGGTTGGTGGACTTCGCTGATCCGGCTCACAGCCTGACCATCAACCCGGTGGGCCAGAGCGGCGTGCCGTTCGACAGCCACTATGACGATCAGGCAGAGGCGTATGTGGACGGGATGTATGTGCAGGCGCATTTCAGTGAGGAAGAGGTGACGGCGAATACACGCAGTACCTTGAAGCTGTTGCCGGCGCGAGCGGCGCAATAAGCGCCACTCAAACCATCGCCGCAAAGTTCAGCCGGAATTGCTGCGGCGTCACCCCCAGCCGCCGGTTGAACACGCTGCGCATATGTTGCGCATCGCGAAACCCGCACTGATACGCCACCGTCTTCAGCGGCGCCGTGGTGCTTTCGAGCATCACCCGCGCCGCATCCACCCGCGCCCGTTCGACGAACTCCGCCGGGGTGACTTTCGCCTCCCTCGCAAACACCCGGGAGAAATTCCGCGCACTCATGTTCGCAGCGTTCGCCAGGTCGGCAATGGTCAGGTCGCCGGTGAGATTGGCCAGCACATACAGCTGCACCATCGCCACCGCCGACGTCGGCTCGGCATGGGGCGTGAGGAACGGGCTGAACTGCGACTGCCCGCCCGAGCGCTGGGTGAACACCACCAGCCGCTTGGCCACGCTCAGCGCGACCTCGGCCCCGTGATCACGCGCCAGCAGGTACAGCGAAAGATCGATCCCCGCCGTCACCCCCGCCGAGGTGTAGAGCTGGCCGTCCTCGACGTACAACCGATCGGCCTCGACCCGGCTCGACGGGCACAACTGCGCCAGCGCCTCGGCGTCGTTCCAGTGGGTGGTGACCGTGCGCCCGTCCAGCAGTCCTGCACGGGCGAGCATGAACGCACCGTTGCAGATCGAGCCGAATCGCCGCGCCCGTCCACAGGCGTCACGCAGCCAGGCATCGAATGCCTCGCCGAAATTCAGGAACGGCAACTGCGGCCCGCCCGCCACCAGCAGCAAGTCATAAGCCTCCTGCACTTCGCTGAAATGCCGATGCGCACTCAAGGTCAACCCGTTGGAACACGCCATCGGCCCGCGCTCGACGCCAATCACCTCGAGCCGGTAATGATCCTCTGGCGCCAGGAAGCGGTTGGCCTCGGCAAACACGTCCATCGGCCCGCTGACGTCCAGCGCCTGCACGCCGGGGAACACCACGATGGCGACGGTTCTGTTCATGGCAATGAAGGCTCCCGGGGAATGGCGGATCAGCGCCAACCCTAGCCAATCCTAGCCGCAGAAGCGAGCTGGCACGATTTGCAGGTGCAATGGCAAGAATCGCAGCCATGGATCGATTGTCCGGTCTGGCCCCCGGGAACAGACTTTCCCCATCAGCGCCGTGACGGCGTTTTCGACGAGGAAGCTCAACATGACCACGACCATCGCCGGTATCCGGATCCCCGACAGCGCCCTCGCCCGGGCCACCACCGAATACATCCGCGACATCGAATCCGACCTGCTTTACCACCACTCGCGCCGGGTGTTCCTGTTCGGTGCCTTGAGCGGTGAGCGTCAGCAACTGGCCTACGATCCGGAGCTGCTGTACGTCGGCGCGATGTTCCACGACCTGGGTCTGGTCGAAGGGCACCGCAGCGATGACGAGCGCTTCGAAGTCGATGGTGCCAACGCAGCCGCCAAGTTTCTCAAGCCGTACGGGTTGAGCGATGACGACATCGAGCAGGTCTGGCTGTCGATCGCCCTGCACACCACGCCGGGGGTGCCGAAGCATCTGCGCCCGACCGTGGCGCTGGTGACGGCGGGTGTCGAGATGGACGTGCTGGGCATGGACTACGCGGCGTTCACTACGGTGCAGCGTGAGGCGGTGGTGCATGCGCATCCACGGGGCGAGGGCTTCAAGGAATGCATCATCTGCGCGTTCGCCGACGGCTTGCGTCATCGTCCACAGACGACGTTCGGCAATGTGAAGACCGATGTGCTGAAGGATCAGGTGCCGGGGTTCAAGCCGATGAATTTCGTTGAAGTTATCCGCAGTTCTCCGTGGACTTCCTGATCACCACAAAACACTGTGGGAGCGGGCTTGCCCGCGTGGCGGTCTGACATTCAACATTGCAGTTGACTGTGATGACGTCATCGCGGGCAAGCCCGCTCCCACAGGAAGTGAGGTTGATCACAGAGTTGTGATCAACCTCACTGGCTTAAGCCGCTTCCGGCGTCGGCGCCCGGCGCACGTCCGGTTGCTTCCACGAATCCGCAGTGCCTTCTTCGATGGCCTGCTGAATCGCTTTCTTGCGGGCTTCTTCGGCACGGCGGCTGAAGAACCAGACCAGGAAGGTCACCAGCGACACCGCCAGCAGAATCAGGCTGGCCACGGCGTTGATCTCCGGCTTCACGCCCAGGCGCACCGCCGAGAACACTTCCATCGGCAGGGTCGTCGACCCTGGGCCAGAGACGAAGCTCGCCAATACCAGGTCATCCAGCGACAGGGCGAACGACATCATGCCGCCCGCCGCCAGCGACGGCGCGATCATCGGGATGGTGATCAGGAAGAACACCTTCCACGGCCGCGCACCGAGGTCCATCGCTGCTTCTTCGATCGACAGGTCCAGCTCGCGCAGGCGCGCCGACACCACCACCGCCACATACGCCGCACAGAACGTGGTGTGCGCGATCCAGATGGTGACGATGCCGCGTTCCTGTGGCCAGCCGATCATCTGCGCCATCGCCACGAACAGCAGCAGCAGCGACAGACCGGTAATCACCTCAGGCATGACCAGCGGCGCGGTCACCAGACCGCCGAACAGCGTGCGGCCCTTGAAGCGGGTGATGCGGGTCAGCACGAAAGCTGCCAGCGTCCCCAGCGCCACCGCGGCAACCGCGGTGTAGCAGGCGATTTCCAGCGAGCGCACCACCGAACCCATCAGTTGCGAGTTGTCGAGCAGGCCGACGTACCACTTCACCGACCAGCCGCCCCACACCGTTACCAGTTTCGAGGCGTTGAACGAGTAGATCACCAGGATCAGCATCGGCAGGTAGATGAACAACAGGCCGAGCACCAGCATCAGGCTGGAGAAACGGAAGCGCTTCATTCTTTACCCTCCATTTCCTTGGCCTGACTGCGGTTGAACAGGATGATCGGCACGATCAGGATCGCCAGCATCACCACCGCCAGGGCGGACGCCACCGGCCAGTCACGGTTGTTGAAGAACTCTTGCCAGAGCACTTTACCGATCATCAGGGTTTCCGGACCGCCGAGCAGTTCCGGGATCACGAACTCGCCCACCACCGGGATGAACACCAGCATGCAGCCGGCGATGATGCCGTTCTTGGACAGCGGCACGGTGATTTTCCAGAAGCTGTTGAAGGTGCTCGAACCCAGGTCGGACGCGGCCTCCAGCAGGCTGGTGTCGTGCTTCACCAGGTTGGCGTACAGCGGCAGGATCATGAACGGCAGGTACGAGTAGACGACGCCGATGTACACCGCAAGGTTGGTGTTGAGGATCTGCAGCGGCTCGTCGATCAAACCCATGCTCATCAGGAAACCGTTGAGCAGGCCGTTGTTGCTGAGGATGCCCATCCACGCATAGACGCGGATCAGGATCGCGGTCCAGGTCGGCATCATGATCAGCAGCACCAGCACCGTTTGCAGCTCTTTGCGGGCGCTGGCGATGGCGTAGGCCATCGGATAACCGATCAACAGGCACAGCAGCGTGCTGAAAAACGCCATCTTCAGCGAGCCCAGGTAGGCGGCGATGTACAGTTCGTCGTCGCCGAGCATCGCGTAGTTGCCCAGGTTCAGCAGCAATTGCAGCTTCTGCTCGGCGTAGGTGTAGATCTCGGTGTACGGCGGAATGGCCACGTCCGCTTCGGCGAAGCTGATCTTCAGGACGATGAAGAACGGCAACATGAAGAACAGGAACAGCCAGATGAACGGAACCCCGATGACCAGCTGACGGCCACCGGGAATTATTCGATTGAGCCGGCGTTTGAATTTGCGCATGTTCATGAGCGAAGTACCACGCCGCTGTCATCTTCCCACCACACGTAGACCTGATCGCCCCAGGTCGGACGTGCGCCACGGCGCTCGGCGTTGGCCACGAACGACTGCACCAGCTTGCCGCTTGGCAATTCGACGTAGAACACCGAGTGGCCGCCGAGGTAGGCGATGTCATGCACCTTGCCGCTCGACCAGTTGTATTCGCAGGTCGGCTGATCGGCGGTGACCAGCAGTTTTTCCGGACGGATCGCGTAGGTCACGGACTTGTCCTGCACCGAGGTGCTGATGCCGTGGCCGACGTAGATCTGCCGGTCGAGGTCCTTGCAGGTGATGGTCGCGTGGCCTTCGGCGTCGTCGATCACTTCGCCTTCGAAGATGTTCACGTTACCGATGAATTCGCAGACCAGACGGCTGGTCGGGGTTTCGTAGATATCGATCGGGCTGCCGATCTGGGCGATCCAGCCCAGGTGCATGATCGCGATGCGCTCGGCCATGGTCATGGCCTCTTCCTGGTCGTGGGTCACCATCACGCAGGTCACGCCCACGCGCTCGATGATCTCAACCAGTTCCAGCTGCATCTGC
Organism: Pseudomonas glycinae; assembly: GCF_001594225.2. Taxonomy (GTDB): domain Bacteria; phylum Pseudomonadota; class Gammaproteobacteria; order Pseudomonadales; family Pseudomonadaceae; genus Aquipseudomonas; species Aquipseudomonas glycinae. Next base: position 2,708,296 of record NZ_CP014205.2, on the reverse strand, counting down.
GAACGCAGTTTCTTGTCCAGTGCGCCCATCGGCTCGTCGAGCAGCAGCAGTTTCGGCCGCTTGGCCAGCGAACGCGCCAACGCCACACGCTGACGCTGGCCGCCGGACAACTGGTGCGGCTTGCGCTTGGCGTACTGGCTCATCTGCACCAGCTTGAGCATCTCGGCCACGCGGGCGTCGATCTCGGCCTTGGGAATCTTGTCCTGTTGCAGGCCGAAGGCGATGTTCTGCGCCACGGTCATGTGCGGGAACAAGGCGTAGGACTGGAACATCATGTTGATCGGTCGCTCGTACGGCGGCATGTCGGTGATGTCGACGCCGTCGAGAAAAATGCGCCCCTCCGTGGGCCGTTCGAACCCTGCCAGCATCCGCAGCAGAGTGGATTTGCCCGATCCCGAACCGCCGAGCAGGGCGAAGATCTCGCCCTTCTTGATTTCCAGGGACACATCGTCCACGGCAACCGTCTCGTCGAACTTCTTCGTGACCCGGTCGATTTTGACCAGCACCTGTTTCGGTGTCTGGTCGCCCTCGAGGGCTTTCTTATAGGCGCCGGAGGCAACTGCCATTTACAAAACTCCCAGAAAAAAAGAGTGCAGTTCGCCCACGCAAGACGAACCCAGGATAGTTTGTACGTTGAAGCTATTTACCCGACTTGACCTTGGTCCAGCTGCGGGTCATCAAACGCTGAATGTTCGGTGGCAGCTCGGTCGACACGTAGGTCTTGTCGAGCACAGCCTGCGGTGGATACACCGACTCGTCGGTGCGGATGGACTGCTCCATCAGCTTGCCCGAACCCGGATTGGGGTTGGCATAACCGACGTAATCACTGACCTGGGCGATCACCTCAGGTTTCAGCAAATAGTTGATGAAGGCGTGGGCCTCTTTAACGTTGGCCGAATCCTTCGGAATCGCCAGCATGTCGAACCACAGCGCGCCACCCTCTTTCGGAATCGAATAGGCGATGTTCACACCTTTCTTGGCTTCTTCGGCGCGATGTTTGGCCTGGAAGATGTCGCCGGAAAAACCGATGGCCACACAGATGTCGCCGTTGGCCAGATCGCCGATGTATTTCGAGGAGTGGAAGTAGGTCACGTACGGACGTACCGCCAACAGTTTGGCCGTGGCCTTCTCGTAATCCTTGGTATTGGTGCTGTTGGCATTCAGGCCCATGTAGTTGAGCACGGTCGGCATCATTTCATCGGCCGAATCGAGGAACGCCACGCCACAGCTGTGCAGTTTCTTGATGTTCTCCGGCTCGAACAGCACGCTCCAGGAGTCGATCTTGTCGACGCCGAGCACGGCTTTCACTTTGTCGACGTTGTAGCCGATGCCATTGGTGCCCCACAGGTACGGCACGGCGTACAGGTTGCCCGGATCATTCTGCTCCAGGCGCTTGAGCAGCACTGGATCGAGATTGGAGTAGTTCGGCAGCTGCGCCTTGTCGAGCTTCTGGAACGCGCCCGCCTTGATCTGCTTGCCGAGGAAGTGGTTCGACGGCACGACCACGTCGTAGCCGGTACGTCCGGCGAGCAACTTGCCTTCCAGGGTTTCGTTTGAATCAAACACGTCGTAGACCGGCTTGATCCCGGTGTCTTTCTGGAAATCGGCCAGAGTGGTCTCGCCGATGTAATCCGACCAGTTATAAATATGCACCGTACCGGCGGCCTGGGCACCGACAGCGAACGTCAGGCCGGCAGCGGCCAGCAGTGCATTGCGCAAGGAAGAAAAAATAGGCAAGTGGAGGTCCTCTGATTTAGTTGGGCCCAAGTTGCCCCGTGCTGCATGACAGTCACGGTTGCCCGGCAACAAAACCGGCGCGCAACTTACCTTCGAAAAACCGTTCCAGCAAAACTTTCTGTCATTTAATTGCACCGCTGACCGCCCAGATGAAGGCGACGGCCAGCGGTGACTGGTTCAAACCGGCTTATTTACCGGATTTGATCTTGGTCCAGCTGCGAGTGATCAGGCGCAGGGTGGCCGCGTCCAGATCGCTGATCGCGTAGAGCTGCTTCTTCACTTCAGCCGAAGGGTAGATGCTCGGATCGCTGGTGATTTCCTTGTCCACCAAGGCGGTGGCCGCCTTGTTGCCGTTCGGGAAACGTACGGCGTTGGTGATTTCGGCCATCACTTTCGGCTCGAGCAGGTAGTTCATGAACTTGTAGGCGGCTTCGACGTTTTCGGCATCCTTGGGAATGGCGACCATGTCGTAGAAAGTACCGGCACCTTCTTTCGGAATGGTGTAGGCCAGTTTGACCTTGTCACCGGCTTCCTTGGCGCGGGTCTTGGATTGTTCCAGGTCACCCGAGTAGCCAACCGCTACGCAGATGTTGCCGTTGGCCAGGTCCGAGATGTACTTCGAGGAGTGAAAGTAAGCCACCGAAGGACGGATCTTGAGGAACAGGTCTTCGGCGGCTTTCAGGTCAGCCTTGTCCTTGCTGTTGGTCGGCTTGCCCAGATAGTGCAGAGCCGCGGGAATCATTTCGGTCGGCGCGTCGAGGAAGCTCACGCCGCAGCTTTTCAGCTTCTCGATGTTCTCAGGCTTGAACACGATGTCCCAGGAATCGATCTTGTCGATGCCCAGTGCAGCCTTGACCTTGGCCGGGTTGTAGCCGATGCCGATCGAACCCCACATGTACGGGAACGCGTGTTTGTTGCCCGGGTCGCTGGCGTCGCCAACGGCCTTGAGCAGGTCTTCGTCGAGGTTCTTCCAGTTCGTCAGCTTGGACTTGTCCAGTTCCTGATAAACGCCGGCCTTGATCTGCTTGGCCAGGAAGTTGTTGGAAGGCACCACGATGTCGTAACCGGATTTGCCGGCCAGCAGCTTGGCTTCCAGGGTTTCGTTGCTGTCGAAAACGTCATAGACGACCTTGATGCCCGTCTCTTTTTCGAAATTGGCAACCGTGTCCGGCGCGATGTAGTCGGACCAGTTGTAAACGTGCAACACCTTGTCGTCCGCCTGGACCGCACCCGCCATCACGCCCATCAGGGACATGGCGAGCAGAGTCTTGCCAGCGAGCTTTTTGCCTAATGCCTTCATGCGTTAATGCTCCAAATTTTTCTTTTTTGAACCACTTTGTTCAGCGGCCGAACCCGGACAACTGGAACCGCGGCTAGTCTGGCAAGATCCGAGGCGGTCTTTCAAGAAAAGACCAGCCTTTCTGACAGCTCAGAGCGACAGCGCAACAGCTCCATCGCTCTGAGCCTAGCACTTAGCCCTGCAACGCACTGAGGGTCAGGTCCAGGCACTTGCGTGCCTTTGTAACCAGTTCATCGATCTCCGCCTTACTGATCACCAGCGGCGGCGCGATGATCATGGTGTCGCCCACGGCACGCATGATCAGCCCGTTGTCGAAGCAGAACTGGCGGCAGATCATGCCCACACCCTTGCCTTCGTAACGCTTGCGAGTGGCCTTGTCCTGCACCAGCTCGATGGCCCCCAGCAGGCCGACTCCGCGCACTTCACCCACCAACGGGTGATCGTTCAGTTCGCGCAGACGTTTCTGCAAATACGGTGCCGTTTCTTCATGGGCACGTTCGATGATTTTCTCTTCGCGCAGAATCCGGATGTTTTCCAGACCCACCGCCGCCGCCACCGGGTGACCGGAGTAGGTGAAGCCGTGGTTGAAATCGCCGCCCTCGTTGAGTACCGCCACCACTTCGTCGCGCACGATCAGGCCACCCATCGGGATGTAGCCGGACGTCAGGCCTTTGGCGATGGTCATCATGTGTGGCTTGAGGTCGTAGAAATCGCTGCCGAACCATTGGCCGGTACGGCCGAAACCACAGATCACTTCATCGGCCACGAACAGGATGTCGTACTTGGCGAGGATTTCCTTGATGCGCGGCCAGTAGGTGTCGGGCGGAATGATCACGCCGCCGGCGCCCTGGATCGGCTCGGCAATAAAGGCACCGACGTTGTCCACGCCGACTTCCAGAATCTTTTCTTCCAGCTGATTGGCCGCCCAGATCCCGAACTCTTCCGGGGTCATGTCGCCGCCTTCGGCAAACCAGTACGGCTGAGCGATGTGGACGATACCCGGAATCGGCAAATCGCCCTGCTCGTGCATGTAAGTCATGCCGCCCAGGCTTGCGCCGGCCACGGTGGAGCCGTGGTAGCCGTTCTTGCGGCTGATGATGACTTTCTTGTTCGGCTGGCCCTTGATCGCCCAGTAGTGGCGAACCATACGCAGCATGGTGTCGTTGCCTTCGGAGCCGGAGCCGGTGAAGAACACGTGGTTCATGCCTTCTGGCGCCACGTCGGCGATGGCCTTGGCCAACTCCAGTGCTGGCGGGTGGGCGGTCTGGAAGAACAGGTTGTAGTAAGGCAGTTCGCGCATTTGCTTGGCGGCCGCATCGGCCAGCTCGTCGCGTCCATAACCGATCGCCACACACCACAGACCCGCCATGCCATCGAGGATCTTGTTGCCCTCGCTGTCCCACAGGTACACGCCCTTGGCGTTGGTGATGATCCGTGGACCTTTTTCTTTCAGCTGCTTGAAGTCGCTGAACGGAGCCAGGTGGTGATCGCTGCTGAGGGCTTGCCACTCACGGGTTTGCGGGTTGTTGCTGGTCATGCCAATTCTCCTTGTTATCGGTGAAGGCGCGGCGGCTGCCCACCGCGCCCGGCGTATCAGACGGCGAAGAGCAGGTACTCACGCTCCCAGGAACTGATCACGCGCTTGAAGTTTTCATGCTCGGCCCGCTTGACCGCGACGTAGCCGGTGATGAAGGTCTTGCCCAGGTACTTCTCGATGGTCGCGCTGTTTTCCATGCGCTCCAGCGCGTCTTCGATGGTCAGCGGCAGGCGCAGGTTGCGGCGCTCGTAACCACGGCCCACGACCGGCGCGCTCGGGTTGATGCCTTCAACCATGCCGATGTAGCCGCAGAGCAGGCTCGCGGCAATCGCCAGGTACGGGTTGGCGTCGGCTCCCGGCAGGCGGTTTTCCACGCGGCGGTTCTGCGGGCCGGCATCCGGGACGCGCAGGCCCACGGTGCGGTTTTCTTCGCCCCACTCCACGTTCACCGGTGCCGAGGTGTCCGGCAGGAAGCGGCGGAACGAGTTGACGTTCGGTGCGAACAGCGGCAGCAATTCCGGGATCAGTTTCTGCAGGCCACCGATGTGGTGCAGGAACAGCTGGCTCATGGTCCCGTCGTCGTTGGAGAACACGTTCTTGCCGGTCTCGATGTCGATGATGCTCTGGTGCAGGTGCATCGCACTGCCCGGCTCACCGGTCATCGGCTTGGCCATGAAGGTCGCCGCCACGTTGTGCTTGAGCGCGGCCTCGCGCATGGTGCGCTTGAACACCAGAATCTGGTCGGCCAGCGACAGGGCATCGCCGTGACGGAAGTTGATTTCCATCTGCGCCGTGCCGTCCTCGTGGATCAGCGTGTCGAGGTCCAGCTCCTGCAATTCGCACCAGTCGTAGACGTCTTCGAACAGCGGATCGAATTCGTTCGCCGCTTCGATGGAGAACGATTGGCGACCGATTTCCGGGCGCCCGGAACGACCGACCGGCGGCTGCAACGGATAGTCCGGGTCGTCGCTGCGCTTGGTCAGGTAGAACTCCATTTCCGGCGCCACGATTGGCTGCCAGCCCTTGTCGGCATAGAGTTTCAGGACTTTCTTGAGGACGTTGCGCGGCGACAGTTCGATCGGGTTGCCTTGCTTGTCGTAGGTGTCGTGGATTACCTGGGCGGTCGGCTCGATGGCCCAGGGCACCAGGTACACGGCGTTCTGGTCGGGTCGGCAGATCATGTCGATGTCGGCCGGGTCGAGCAGTTCGTAATAGATGTCGTCTTCGACGTAGTCGCCGGTCACGGTCTGCAACAGAACGCTCTCTGGCAGGCGCATGCCTTTTTCGGCGATGAATTTGTTGGTCGGCGAGATCTTGCCCCGGGTGATGCCGGTCAAGTCGCCGATCATGCATTCGACTTCTGTGATCTTGTGGTCTTTCAACCAATCGGTGAGCTGGTCGAGGTTGTTACTCATATATGCCTCTGGGCTGAGTCTCCTGACAGATGTCAGGCAATGTTTGACGCACCTGGCGTCGCGTTAAAGGGCCTTGCTTGCGCGCAGTGCCGGCTTACGCCCGGCACCGCGCATAGACAATGAAGGAGGAGCTTACCTGCCCTTTACGCTGGCGTTGCATTTCCTGTGCACATCCCGGGTGTGCAGAATCACGGGCACGGCGACGGGCGCGATGCAGACCGGGAGCGGGAAAGAGATCTATATTGAAAGGAGTACCGCTGAAGAGGGTGCCTTCGCACACGTCCAGAATATCGGACGCTGCCGCTCGATCTGCCATGGATCGGGATATCGCAGGAACGTTGCAGGCCTTGCTGGCCACGCTGCGGACGGACGTGTCGCCACTGATGTGAGAAGCATGCAGACCGGACTGCAAGGAGCAGTCGGTGACGCCGATTAACGGCAGGCGAGACATGAAGCACCCCGGTATTATTGCTGTTATGGGTTTGATCGGAGCTTAGCCTTGTTCATTTTTTTACACAACACCCCCGTAAAAAATACAACACGGCCTGCTCAAGCCTGCGGGTGGCACGTCCTCCACGGATAAAAAAACGCCCCAAAGTGCCCCATAAATGCCCTCGCGGCGCTTTTTCAGGGCACAAAAGGCCTCGCTTGACTTCGGCAGGCCGTTCGGGTTGACTGAAACCAGAAAAGATCAATGATTGATATTTTTAACAACAAAGGTGTTGCATCATGTCGGTACCCCCGCGTGCCGTTCAGCTTAACGAAGCGAACGCGTTCCTTAAGGAACATCCTGAGGTTCTGTACGTTGACCTTCTGATTGCGGATATGAATGGTGTGGTGCGCGGCAAGCGCATCGAACGCACCAGCCTCCACAAGGTTTACGAGAAAGGCATCAACCTGCCGGCCTCTCTATTTGCTCTGGATATCAATGGTTCGACGGTGGAAAGCACCGGCCTGGGCCTGGACATCGGCGACGCCGACCGTATCTGCTATCCAATCCCCGATACCCTGTGCAACGAGCCATGGCAGAAGCGCCCGACCGCGCAACTGTTGATGACCATGCACGAACTCGAAGGTGACCCTTTCTTCGCCGACCCGCGCGAAGTGCTCCGTCAAGTTGTCGCAAAGTTTGACGAGCTCGGCCTGACCATCTGCGCCGCGTTCGAACTCGAGTTCTACCTGATCGACCAGGAAAACGTGAACGGCCGCCCTCAGCCGCCGCGCTCGCCGATCTCCGGCAAACGCCCGCATTCGACCCAGGTTTACCTGATCGACGACCTCGACGAATACGTCGACTGCCTCCAGGACATTCTGGAAGGCGCCAAAGAGCAAGGCATTCCGGCCGACGCCATCGTCAAGGAAAGTGCCCCGGCGCAGTTCGAAGTGAACCTGCACCACGTCGCCGACCCGATCAAGGCATGCGACTACGCGGTCCTGCTCAAGCGTCTGATCAAGAACATCGCCTACGACCATGAAATGGACACCACCTTCATGGCCAAGCCGTATCCGGGCCAGGCAGGCAACGGGCTGCACGTCCACATTTCGGTGCTCGACAAAGAAGGCAAAAACATTTTTGCCAGCGAGGATCCCGAGCAGAACGCCGCGCTGCGTCACGCGATCGGCGGTGTGCTCGAGACCCTGCCCGCGCAGATGGCTTTCCTCTGCCCGAACGTCAACTCCTACCGTCGTTTCGGCGCACAGTTCTACGTGCCGAACTCGCCGAGCTGGGGCCTGGACAACCGCACCGTGGCCCTGCGCGTACCGACCGGCTCCGCCGACGCGGTCCGTCTGGAACACCGCGTAGCCGGCGCCGACGCCAACCCGTACCTGCTGATGGCTTCGGTGCTGGCGGGCGTGCATCACGGCCTGACCAACAAGATCGAGCCGCCGCCTCCGACCGAAGGCAACAGCTACGAGCAGAACGAGCAGAGCCTGCCGAACAACTTGCGCGATGCCCTGCGCGAGCTGGACGACAGCGAGGTGATGGCCAAGTACATCGATCCGAAATACATCGATATCTTCGTTGCCTGTAAGGAAAGCGAGCTGGAAGAGTTTGAACATTCCATCTCCGACCTTGAGTACAACTGGTACCTGCACACCGTTTAAACGGTTGCAGTAACAAAAAACGCCGCAGGCTATTGAGCCTGCGGTTTTTTTTGCCTGGCATTTTCCGTTGAATATTGGCGCAACAAACAAGGACCAGTCCTACGGACTGCTCCGATACGACCTACATATTGGCCCTGACCGCACTCTCACACTCGGAAACGCCGCAACTTGGCCGGCTAACTTTCCTGAGTACTGAGAACAATGACCCTGAAAAAACAACTGTTGGGCGCGACGCTCACTTTGATCATCGCCGGCGTGTATACCACGACCTGGGCGAGCCCGGGACATCTCCCCGCCTGGAGTTACACGGCGCCCACCGGTCCTGAAAACTGGGGCGATTTGCATGGGGAGTACGCGCTTTGTTCGTCCGGCAAAGTGCAGTCGCCTATTGATATCAACGACGCGACCGTAACAGCGCTTGCACCACTGGTCTTCTCCTATCAGCCAAGCGCCGCGACAGTCCTGAACAATGGCCACACAATCCAGCTTTCACCGACGGATTCAGGCAGTCTGACGCTGGCCTCCGGCAACTACAGCTTTGTGCAAATGCACTTCCACACGCCAAGTGAAGAATCCATTCAGGGCCGCACCTATCCAATGGACGCGCATCTGGTTCACCGCAACGCAGCAGGTGAACTCGCGGTGGTTGCGCTGTTGTTTGAAGAGGGCGCACACAATCCGGCACTGGAAGTGATCCTGGCGGCCATGCCCACGGTCGCAGGTGATGTCGTGAACCTGGAATCAATCGACATTGCAGCATTTCTGCCCGCATCGCATCACTACTACGCCTACATGGGATCTCTGACGACACCTCCATGTGCAGAAGGCGTGCGCTGGCAGGTGCTTTCCAGCGTGGTGCAGCTCTCGTCGGCACAACTCCGGGCTTTCCAGGCCTTGTACCCGATGAATGCACGTCCGGTTCAGCCACTCAATGGCCGGAGTGTGCACGTCGGTAGCTAAACCGCAGTGGCGGGCAGTCCGGGCAGCAGGCCTTGTACAGACAAGGCATCAGACGCCTCGTACAATGCCTGCTGCCCTCGCAGGAGACTTCCATGACTCGACTCGCCCCTCCACGCAAACCCCGTGCCCGCAGTCAGGCGCGGATCGATTCGATACTCGACGCCGCGCGCACGCTGCTGGCCGCCGAGGGTGTGGCGAGCCTGTCGATCTACAGCGTGGCCGAGCGCGCACAGATTCCGCCCTCCTCCGTCTACCACTTCTTCGCCAGTGTCCCGGCGCTGCTCGAAGCCCTGACGGCAGATGTGCACGCAGCCTTCCGCGCCTGCCTGCAAGCGCCGATCGATCACGATGCCCTGCGCGACTGGCGCGACCTGTCGCGGCTGGTCGAGAAGCGGATGCTGGAGATCTACGGCGAGGATGCCGCCGCCCGCCAGCTGATCCTCGCGCAGCACGGCCTCACCGAAGTCACCCAGGCCGATCGCCAACACGACCTCGAACTGGGCGACCTGATGCACAAGCTGTTCGACCATCACTTCGAACTGCCGCGCCTGCCGGATGACGTCGATGTGTTCGCGCTGGCCATGGAGCTGGGCGACCGCGTCTACGCCCGTTCGGTGCAGCAGCACGGGCAGATCACCCCGCGCATGGCCGAGGAAGGCATGCGGGTGTTTGATGCCTATATCGGGCTGTATCTGCCGCCCTATCTGCCCAAGCGCTGAGACATGATCGTTCCCACGCTCTGCGTGGGAATGCAGCCCGTGACGCTCCGCGTCACTGGACGCGGAGCGTCCCCAGAGGCATTCCCACGCGGAGCGTGGGAACGATCAAAAGAATCCTCTAGCGCACTCACCGGCCTCATCGCTGGCAAGCCAGCTCCCACAGGTTTATCGGTTGCTCGCCGAACCTGAATCCACCAAGGAGCATTGTGGGAGCTGGCTTGCCAGCGATGGCAGCACCACGCACTCCAGATCGTGCCAATAAAGAAAAACCCCGAAGGGCTCACACCCTTCGGGGTTGTTTTTTACTCACAGGCTTACAACTTGGCGATGGACACCTCGGTGGATTTCACGAAGGCGATCACTTCGCTGCCGACCTCCAGTTCCAGCTCCTTGACCGAACGGGTGGTGATCACCGAAGTGACGATGCCGGAAGCGGTCTGCACGTCGATTTCCGACAGCACGTCGCCGAGAACGATCTCCTTGATCGCGCCTTTGAACTGGTTGCGTACGTTGATGGCTTTGATAGTCATGATATTTCTCCTGAGGTCGAAATAAGCCGCAAGTTGCGAGCTTCAAGCTGCAAGCAAAAGCACTGAGCTTCTACTTGCAGCTTGTAGCTTGCTGCTCGCAGCTGCTTCATTGCGCCCAACGCAGTTGCGTAGGCAAGGGTGAAACGGGTTCCGGCGCCGGCGGTTCGCCGGGCAGGGACAGCACACGGTTGAGCACTTCGGTTTCCAGCGCCGCCAGGCGATGGGAGCCACGGACCCGAGGGCGCGGCAGCTCCACTTGCAGGTCAAGGCCGACTTCGCCGTCCTCGATCAGAATCACCCGGTCGGCAACCGCCACCGCTTCGCTGACGTCGTGGGTCACCAGCAACACGGTGAAACCATGCTGTTGCCAGAGACGTTCGATCAGTTGCTGCATCTCGATCCGGGTCAGCGCATCCAGTGCGCCCAATGGCTCGTCCAGCAGCAACAGACGCGGTTGATGAATCAGCGCCCGGGCCAGCGCCACGCGCTGCTTCTGCCCGCCGGACAGTGCCGCCGGCCATTCGTTGGCGCGATCGGCGAGGCCGACTGCATCCAGCGCCTGCAAGGCTTGCGCACGCCAGTTGCCCTTGAGGCCGAGACCGACGTTGTCGATGATCTTTTTCCACGGCAGCAGCCGTGCTTCCTGGAACATCAACCGGGTGTCATCCCGCGCATCGCCGAGCGGTGCAGCTCCGGCAAGCAAATCGCCGCCACTAGGTTGATCAAGGCCTGCGAGCAAGCGCAGGAATGTGCTCTTGCCACATCCGCTGCGACCGACCACGGCGACGAATTGCCCCGCCGGAATGTGCAGATCGATGTCCCGCAGCACTTGTCGCGTGCCGAAGGTCTTTTGCAGGTTGCGCACCACCAGCGGAATCCCGCGCAGCAGGCGTGGAGGTTGTTGAGCGGTCATGCCGCACCTCCTTTCGCCACTTGATACGCCGGATGCCAGCGCAACCAAACACGTTCAAGGCCACGGGCCGCGAGGTCGGCCAGTTTGCCGAGCACCGCGTACATCAGAATCGCCAGCACCACCACGTCGGTCTGCAGGAACTCGCGGGCGTTCATCGCCAGATAACCGATGCCGGAGCTCGCGGAGATGGTTTCCGCCACGATCAGCGTCAGCCACATGAAGCCCAGGGCGAAGCGCACGCCGACCAGAATCGAAGGCAGCGCACCCGGCAGAATCACCTGCCAGAACAGGCTGAAACCGGACAGGCCATAACTGCGCGCCATCTCCACCAGCGCCGGATCGACGTTGCGGATGCCGTGATAGGTGTTGAGGTAGATCGGGAACAAAGTGCCCAACGCCACCAGGAAAATCTTCGCCGACTCATCGATGCCGAACCACAGGATCACCAGCGGAATCAGCGCCAGGTGCGGCACGTTGCGGATCATCTGCACCGAACTGTCGAGCAAACGTTCGCCCCACTTCGACAGGCCGGTGATGAACCCCAGTACCAGACCGATGCTGCCGCCGATGGTGAAGCCCAGCGCGGCGCGCCAGCCGCTGATCGCCAGGTGCGTCCAGATTTCGCCGCTGCGCACCAGGCTCACACCGGTTTCGATCACCGCCACCGGCGCCGGCAGAATCCGCGTCGACAGCCAACCGGCCGACACCGACAACTGCCACACCGCCAGCAACAACACCGGCAACGCCCAGGGCGCGAAGCTGTGGATAAATTTCTTCATGGCAGCGCCTCAGCTCTGGGACGCGGCTTTGGGGAGAATGTCGTTGGCCACCATCTCGCCGAACGGGCTGACGTAACCAGCGCTTTTCGGCAACTCCGGGCGCTCGACGTCGAGGTGCGGGAACAGCAGTTCAGCCACCCGATACGATTCTTCGAGGTGTGGATAACCGGAGAAGATGAAAGTGTCGATGCCCAGATCCGCGTATTCCTTCACCCGCGCCGCCACGGTCGGGCCGTCGCCGACCAGCGCCGTCCCGGCCCCCCCGCGTACCAGACCGACGCCGGCCCACAGGTTCGGGCTGACTTCGAGGTTATCGCGGCTGCCACCGTGCAACGCGGCCATGCGTTGCTGGCCGACCGAATCGAACCGCGCCAGCGAAGCCTGGGCACGTTTGATGGTGTCGTCGTCCAGATGCGAGATCAGGCGATCTGCCGCTTGCCAGGCTTCAGCGTTGGTTTCCCGCACGATCACATGCAGGCGAATGCCGAAGCGCACGGTGCGGCCGAGCTTGGCGGCTTTGGCGCGAACCTGTTCGATTTTCTCGGCAACGGCCGCCGGCGGCTCGCCCCAGGTCAGGACCATTTCCACTTGTTCGGCGGCCAGATCCTGCGCGGCTTCCGAAGAACCGCCGAAGTACAGCGGCGGACGCGGTTGCTGGATTGGCGGATAGAGCAATTTGGCGCCCTTCACGCTGATGTGCTCGCCGTCATAATCCACGGTTTCACCTTCCAGCACGCGGCGCCAGATCCGGGTGAATTCCACCGAGGCCTGATAGCGCGCTTCGTGATCGAGGAACAGACCGTCGCCGGCCAACTCTTCCGGATCGCCACCGGTCACCAGGTTGAACAGCGCACGGCCACCGGACAGGCGATCCAGCGTTGCTGCCTGACGCGCTGCCACCGTCGGGGAAATGATCCCGGGGCGCAGGGCGACAAGGAACTTCAGACGCTGGGTCACCGGGATCAGCGAGGCCGCCACCAGCCACGAGTCCTCGCAGGAACGGCCGGTGGGAATCAGCACGCCGCCGAAACCCAGTCGATCCGCCGCTTGCGCGACCTGTTGCAGATAGCCGTGGTCGACGGCGCGGGCGCCTTCGGCGGTGCCAAGGTAATGGCCGTCGCCGTGGGTAGGCAGGAACCAGAAGATGTTGAGGCTCATGGAGTGGTCTCCTTGGGGATTCGATTTACTGGGCTTGGGTGACCGAGCTTTGGGCCACAGCGGCCGGTGGGGTCCAGATCACGTCCTTGATGCTCAACGGCTTGGGAATCAACTTGAGCTGGTAGAAGGTGTCGGCGATTTTCTGTTGCGCGGCGACCACTTCCGGGGTCAGGAACAGCGCGCCGTAGCCCTGGCGTTTCACCGAGGTCAGGGTGATGTCTGCCGGCAGGCCGAGCAACGGCGACACCTGTTGAGTCACGTCTTCAGGATTGGCCTTGGACCATTCGCCGACGGCGCGCACTTCTTCCACGAGCGTCTTGATCACCTCGGGATTTTTCTGTGCGTAGGGTTTGGTCGCCAGGTAGAACTGGTGGTTATCGACGATGCCTTTGCCGTCACGCAGGGTGTGCGCTTGCAGTTGTTTCTCGGCGGCGGCCTGGTACGGATCCCAGATGACCCAGGCGTCGACGCTGCCGCGCTCGAACGCGGCGCGGGCATCGGCCGGCGGCAGGAATACGGTTTGAATGTCGCTGTACTTGAGGCCGGCGTCTTCCAGCGCACGCACCAGCAGGTAGTGGACGTTGGAGCCTTTGTTCAAGGCGACTTTCTTGCCCTTGAGATCCGCCACCGATTTGATCGGCGAATCTTTCGGCACGAGGATCGCTTCGCTGTTCGGCGCTGGTGGTTCGTAAGCGACGTAGAGCAGATCGGCACCGGCCGCCTGGGCGAAGACCGGCGGGGTTTCGCCGGTGACACCGAAGTCGATCGAGCCGACGTTCAGGCCTTCCAGCAGTTGCGGGCCGCCGGGGAATTCAGTCCATTGCACGTCGACGCCTTGGGCGGCGAGGCGTTTTTCCAGCGTGCCCTTGGCTTTGAGCAGCACCAGCGTGCCGTATTTCTGATAACCGATCCGAAGCGTCTCGGCTTGAGCTTGAGTGATGGCGCCGAAGGACACAGCCGCAGCAAACAGAGCGACCAGACCACGACGCAAAAATACAGTGCGCATAGCGCTCTCCTTTTTGCTGTTGGGTTTTGGCTGCACCTGCTTGGCCGTTGGCGGCTGAGTAAGGTGAGTACTTCAAGTTTCGGTGTGGCTCAAATGCTCCAGCGAGCACTCAACAAACGTTCGTTCAACAACCCGGGCTCCAGCGGCTTGGGCCGGCGGGCCATGGCGCTGACAAACTGGTCCAGCGCTTCATGCAACCGCTGCTCCAGCGCCGGCGCCAACTGCGCCTGGGCACTGCCTTCGCCGTAGGCGATCTGGCTGTCCTCGGCAAAAATTCCTTGCAGCATTTCCTGGGCCTTCAACGCCGACAGCACAGGCTTGAGGGCGTAATCGACCACCAGCATGTGGGCGATGCTGCCGCCGGTGGCCATCGGCAAAACGATCTTGTGGTTCAGCGCACGCTCGGGCAGCAGATCCAGCACGGTCTTCAGGGCGCCGGAGAACGACGCCTTGTACACCGGCGTCGCGATCAGCAGGCCATCGGCGTTTTCAATCTGTTGCAGCAGGTCGAGCACCTTCGGGCTGTCGAAGCGGGCGTGGAGCAGGTCTTCGGCCGGGAAGTCCCGCACCTGATAACTCACCACTTCCACCCCTTGCTGCTGCAACCAGCGCTGCGAGCGTTCCAGCAACACCCCGGAGCGGGAACGTTGACTGGGACTGCCACCGAGTGAGACGACCAGCATTCAGAGAATTCCTTGCGCGTTACAGGCGATTCGCGGGTTGCGATCTCGCTTCGATGTGAGTGACCTTACCAGCTGATTCATATATCCATAAATCATATTTATTCATTTGGTTATTCTTTATGGAGATATGCATTTCCCTTTCCAGCGGGCAAAAAAACAGGCCGTGAAAACGGCCTGAAACCCTGCATCGTGTTCGTACTGATCGCTCCCTAGCAATGATGATCGTTCCCACGTCGAGGCGTCGAACCGTCTGCGTGGGAACGATCTGCAACGAGGTGTGCCCGGTCAGATCACTTGTTCGGCTGTGGGGTCAGGCGCAGGTACGGCTTCACCGCGCGGTAGCCCTTCGGAAAGCGCTGCTTGATTTCGTCTTCGTCCTTGAGCGACGGCACGATCACCACTTCTTCGCCGTCCTGCCAGTTGGCCGGGGTGGCCACCTTGTAGTTGTCGGTGAGCTGCAGCGAATCGATCACCCGCAAAATCTCGTGGAAGTTGCGCCCGGTGCTCGCCGGGTAGGTGATGGTCAGGCGGATCTTCTTGTTCGGATCGATCACGAACAGCGAACGCACGGTCAGGGTGTCGTTGGCGTTCGGGTGGATCAGATCGTACAGATCGGAAACCTTGCGATCGGCATCGGCCAGGATCGGGAAGTTGACGATGGTGTTCTGGGTTTCGTTGATGTCCTCGATCCACTTGTGGTGCGAGTCCACCGGGTCGACCGACAGGGCAATGGCTTTCACGCCGCGCTTGCTGAACTCGTCCTTGAGCTTGGCAGTGAAGCCCAGCTCGGTGGTGCAGACCGGGGTGAAATCCGCCGGGTGGGAAAACAGCACGCCCCAGCTATCGCCCAGCCATTCGTGAAAACGAATCTTGCCGGCGCTGGAATCCTGTTCGAAATCGGGGGCGATGTCGCCAAGTCTGAGGCTCATGGTGCGGCTCCTGATAAGGGGTTGGAGACCTCAACTGTAGCTCGGGATTCATTCTTCTGAAAAAGAATAAATAACTAGATATTTATATCTTTATTGAATATTAAACATCTGTTCACTGGACGCCCCGCAGCATCGCGACGAACATCGCCCTCAAGGTTCGAGAAGGCCTTGAGTTGCTGTAAAGAGGGAAACATCGGGAAAGGCTTACGGGGGTGAGCCGGACCCGAAAACGCAAAAGCCCCGTCCGGCGCGATGCCGGACGGGGCTTTTTTTTACATCAGTGCAGGATCGCGCTATTACAGCAGCGGGATCGAGTAGCTGACGATCAGGCGGTTTTCATCCTGGTCACGCTGACCTGGAATGTCGTTGCGCCAGGTAGCGTTTTTCCACATGAAACCCAGGTTTTTCGCCGGGCCCTCAGGAATCACATAACCGATGGTGAAGTCGCGTTCCCACTCGGAGTTGCCATTGCCGTTCTCACGACGGTTGGAACCCACGGTGTCGATGTCGCTGCCACGCAGGTAGACCATACCGGCAGTCAGGCCTGGCAGGCCGACCTTGGCGAAGTCATACGAGTAGCGGGCTTGCCAGGTTTTCTCGCCGGCACGACCGAACTTCTGGATCTGCATGTCGGTGATGGTGTAGTTCGAGGAGCCGTCGCCCTGGTTCAGCCAAGGGAAGTCGGAGCTGCCGTTGGACACCTGGTAGCCACCACCGAAGGTGTGACCTTCAACGGTGTAAAGGAACAAGCCGCTGTACAGGTTGTTGTCGATCGGGCCTTTGCCGCTGACGTTGCCGACATAGTTACCGTTGCCGAAGTAGGCTGCGGTGTTGTTGTTGGCGCCATCGTCGCTGCTGTGGAAGTAACGGAAGTCAGACTTCAGCACGCCCGGGCCGATTGCCCAGTTGTGAACCAGACCCAGGAAGTGTTGCTTGTAGAAGTCTTCCAGGTTGCCGTAGTAGTACTGGGCAGTCAGGTCCTTGGTGATCTTGTAGTCACCACCGGCGTAGTAGAACTTGTTGCTATTGGCTACGCGAGCGTTCGCACCGCCAATGGACAGGTTCTCGTTGTTGCTGGAGTTACGACCTTTCACCGCTTCGATTTGACCAGCGACCAGAGTCAGGTCCTTGATCTCGCCGGAAGTGATCTGACCGCCCTGCCAGGTTTGAGGCAGCAGACGACCGTCGTTGGTCACGATGACCGGGTTCTTCGGCTGCAGGGTACCCAGCTTCAGTTCGGTCTGGGAGATCTTGGCTTTGGCAGTCAGGCCCAGGCTGGAGAAGTTATCCACCGCTTCGCCGTTGGACTTGCTCGGGAACACAGTGCCGCCGTAAGAGGTAGCAGTGGCGCCGTTGGTGCCGCCGCCCGAATCCAGACGCACGCCCAGCAGGCCGATGGCGTCGATACCGAAGCCTACAGTGCCTTGGGTATAACCGGAGATGAAGCGCAGATCGAAACCTTGACCCCATTCTTCGTTTTTGTTCTGCACGCCGGAAGCGGTTTTGGCAGCGCTGTCACGGTTGTCAGTGTTGATGTAGAAGTTACGCAGACCCAGAGTGGCCTTGCTGTCTTCGATGAAACCGGCTGCGCCTGCCTGCTGCGCAATAACCCCTACGGCCACGGCCAGGGCCAAGGTGGACTTGTTCATGTATCGCTCCTCTCGTTTCTAATTCTTGTGTTCCTGGTCCGGGGTCTGATGCCCCTGGATCCTAAGATGCGCGATTAGCGCCAGACCGTGACTGACAAGTCAATCGTAACCTTGTATGTCTACGACCAAGGTCTAATCGCAGTTATTTGGTCCCTGCAGGGTAAAGACTTCCTGATAAACCCAAAAAGAATTTATTAATTCTTTTTGATACCTTTCAGCTATATGGCCAGCCATTTGCCATCTTCACCGGGATACAGCGTATCGGCGACTAAGCTCATTACTAAATGGTATTTATTAGCCTTTTTTTAGATCGATTAGCTTTGACGCAACCCCGATTCGTCAATCCCTATCAAAAAGGCGACGCCATGATGGCCAAACGCGCACTATCTAGTCAATTTGTTACAGTTTGTGTATCGGCGCTGATTTCTTTTTCAACCCAGGCCGCCAACCTCACCGTGGGTTACCAGACCGGTATCGACCCGAGCAAAGTCCCCCAGGCCGACGGCGTATACGAGAAGACCATCGGCGAGAAGATCGACTGGCGCCGGTTCAACAGTGGCCCGGAAGTTGTGACAGCCATTGCCTCCGGTGATGTGCAGATCGGCAACCTCGGCTCGAGCCCGTTGGCGGCCGCCGCGTCGCGCAATCTGCCGATCGTGGCCTTCATCGTCTCGGCGCAGATCAATGCCGCTGAAGCGCTGGTGGTGCGTAACGGCAGCGGTATCAACAAGCCCGAAGACCTGATCGGCAAGACCATCGCCACACCTTTCGTTTCCACCTCCCACTACAGCCTGCTCGGCGCGCTCAAGCACTGGGGCCTGGACACCTCGAAAGTCAAAGTGGTGAACCTGCAACCCGCTGAAATCGCAGCCGCCTGGAAACGTGGCGACATCGACGGGGCCTTTGTCTGGTCGCCGGCGCTGGGTGAAATCCGCAAGACCGGCAAGACCCTGACCGACGCCGCGCAGGTCGGCCAATGGGGCGCGCCGACCTTCGAGGTCTGGGTAGCGCGCAAGGATTTTGCCGAGAAGCATCCTGAAGTCGTGGCCAAGTTCGCCAAAGTGACCTTGGACTCGTTCGCTGATTACGCGGCCCATAAAGACAGCTGGACGGCCGACTCGGTGCCTGTGCAGAAAATCGCCAAACTGACCGGTGCCAATGCTGCCGACGTTCCGGAATTGCTCGCAGGTTCGGCCTTCCCGGACGCCAAGGCGCAACAGACCACGGCGCTGCTGGACGGCGGCACGGCGAAGGCGATTGGCGAGACGGCGAAGTTTTTGAAGGAACAGGGCAAGGTCGAAAGCGTTTTGCCTGACTACTCGCCGTATGTCAGTGCGAAGTTTGTAGCCGAATAACCGCTATCGCGAGCAAGCTCGCTCCCACACGGGTTCAGTGAACCTTTGTGGGAGCGAGCTTGCTCGCGATGAGGGCGTCATATCACAGAGACTTTTCGAAGATCTTCGAATTGCGCTGATAGTTATAGAGAGAAGCCCGCGCTGCCGGCAGGCGCTCGACGCTGCTCGGTTCGAAACCGCGCTCGCGGAACCAGTGGGCAGTGCGGGTGGTGAGGACGAACAAAGTCTTCAGGCCCTGCGCCCGGGCACGGGTCTCGATGCGTTCGAGCAGTTCGTCGCCGCGACCGCCATGGCGATACTCGGGATTCACCGCCAGACACGCCAGCTCGCCGGCATCCGAATCGGCAATCTGATACAGCGCCGCGCAGGCGATGATCATCCCTTCACGTTCGACCACGCTGAACTGTTCGATCTCGCGCTCCAGCACTTCACGGGAACGGCGCACCAGAATCCCCTGCTCTTCCAGCGGACTGATCAGGTCGAGCAAGCCGCCGACGTCTTCAATCGCCGCCTCGCGCACCAGTTCGAATTGCTCCTGGGCCACCAGCGTGCCGCCACCGTCACGGGTGAACAGTTCGGTCAGCAGCGCGCCGTCCTCGGCATAACTGACGATATGGCTGCGCGCCACGCCGCCACGACAGGCTTCGGCGGCGGCATCCAGCAGTTCCGCCTGATAGTTGCTGCCCAGACGCTGCAAATGCGCCGGCACCTGTTGCGGGCGCAGCTCGCGCACCAGTTTGCCGTTTTCGTCGATCAGACCGAGGTCGGCGCCGAACAGCAGCAGCTTGTCGGCGCCCAGATCGATGGCGGCGCGGGTCGCCACGTCTTCGCAGGCCAGGTTGAAGATCTCACCGGTCGGCGAATAGCCCAGCGGCGACAGCAATACGATGGAGCGCTCGTCGAGCAGGCGGTTGATGCCTTTGCGGTCGACCCGGCGCACTTCGCCGGTGTGGTGATAGTCGACACCTTCCAGCACACCGATCGGCCGGGCCGTCACGAGGTTGCCGCTGGCCACCCGCAGACGCGAGCCCTGCATCGGCGACGAGGCCATGTCCATCGACAGCCGCGCCTCGATGGCGATGCGCAACTGGCCGACCGCATCAATCACGCACTCCAGGGTCGCGGCATCGGTGATGCGCATGCCGTGGTGGTAATGCGGGGTCAGGCCGCGTGCGGCAAGGCGAGTTTCGATCTGTGGACGGGAACCGTGAACCAGCACCAGCCGCACGCCGAGGCTGTGCAGCAATACGATGTCATGGACGATGTTGCCGAAATTCGGATGCTCGACGCCGTCGCCCGGAAGCATGACGACGAAGGTGCAATCGCGGTGAGCATTGATATAAGGAGACGCGTGGCGAAGCCAATTGACGTATTCGGGCATGAACCTGGGCCTGTAATAAATAGCAGCCGGAAAAGGGGCGAAACGGAAAACGCACAGCGGGCTGATGGTTATCGTCGGAACAGGCTTGGCGACACGCGCGCTCTCCTCATGAATACGGGTGGGTGTGTGGGCAATTTATACAGTTTTGAGACAGTAATGTTCGATCAACTGCCGCAATAGATGCACGGTAGGCTGCAAACGTGACATTTCGAGGTACTCGTCCGGCTGGTGCGCGCAGGCAATGTCGCCAGGGCCGAGCACGATGGTTTCGCAGCCAAGGCGCTGAAGATAAGGCGCTTCGGTGCCGAACGCTACCGCTTCGGCCGTGTGGCCGGTGAGTTTTTCGGCAATTCGCACCAGTTCCGCGTCTTCGGCCTGCTCGAACGGCGGCACTTCGGGAAACAGCGGCGCGTAATCGATCTTCACTTTATGCCGTTCGGCGACCGGGTTGAGCTTGCGCAGAATCTCGCTGCGCAAGACTTTCGGGTCCATCCCCGGCAACGGCCGCAGGTCGAACTCCAGTGAACACTGGCCGCAGATACGGTTGGGGTTGTCGCCACCGTGGATACAGCCGAAGTTCATGGTCGGCTGCGGCACGCTGAACTGCGGGTTGTTGAATTCGCGCTGCCACAACAGGCGCAGGCCGCGCAGCTCGCCGATGGCATCGTGCATCGCTTCGAGGGCGCTGTGTCCCAGACGCGGATCCGACGAATGGCCGCTCTGCCCGAGGATATCAATGCGCTCCATCATGATGCCCTTGTGCATGCGGATCGGCTTGAGCCCGGTCGGCTCGCCGATCACCGCCGCCCGGCCCAGCGGCCGCCCCGCTTCGGCCAGCGCCCGGGCACCGGACATCGAACTTTCTTCATCGCAGGTGGCGAGGATCAGCAGCGGCTGCTTGAACGATTGATCGAGCAGCGGTTGCACGGCTTCGATGATCAGGGCGAAGAAGCCCTTCATGTCACAACTGCCGAGACCGACCCAGCGACCATCGACTTCGGTGAGTTTCAGCGGGTCGGTTTTCCACAGCGCATCGTCGTACGGCACCGTGTCGCTGTGCCCGGCCAGCACCAGCCCGCCGGGGCCGCTGCCGAAACTGGCGAGCAGATTGAATTTTCCGGGGCTGACCTGCTGGATGTCGCAACTGAAGCCCAGATCTCCCAGCCATCCGGCGAGCAGATCGATCACCGCCCGGTTGGACTGGTCGAGGCCCGGCTGGGTGCAACTGACCGACGGCGCGGCGATCAGTGCAGCGAACTGGTCTTGCATGGACGGCAAAGGCATCGCTGACTCCAACTCCCGGATTGAGGTTCATCATAGAACCATCCGGCGCCGAGAATAAACCGCCGCAAAGCGTAGGAAGGTTCAGTCCTGTACACTGCACGGCCTTGGCAGCCACACATTCCCCCGGCTGCGCTCCCGATCCTGGATTTTCCGGCCATGCAGAAAGAAACCGAAATCAAACTCCGCGTCAGCCGCGAAACCCTCGCCGCCCTGCGCGAGCACCCTCTCCTGAAAAAACGCAACAAAAGTGGCTGGGAACGCCGTGAGTTGATGAATCAGTACTTCGACACGCCTGAGCGTGACCTGGCCCGGGCCAAGGTTGCCCTGCGCCTGCGCAAGGACGGCGAAGAGGTGATTCAAACCCTCAAGACCCGTGGCCAGAGCGTCGCCGGCCTGTCCGAGCGTAACGAGTACGACTGGAACCTGCCCAAAGCCAAGCTCGACGTGAAGAAACTCGACGGCGAATGCTGGCCCGAGTCCCTCGCCGAGCTGGACAAGAAAACCCTGAAGCCGATCTTCACCACCGATTTTGTCCGCGAACGCGCCGAAATCGCCTGGGGCCGTGGCAAGACCAAAGTGGTCATCGAAGCCGCGCTGGATCTGGGCCACGTGGTAGTCGGCAAACAGAAAGAAGAAATCTGCGAGCTGGAACTGGAACTGCGCGAAGGCGAGCCTGCCGCGCTGCTGGAACTGGCTGCCGAACTGGCCGAAACCCTGGCCCTGATGCCGTGCGACATCAGCAAGGCCGAGCGCGGCTATCGCCTGTATGACGCCAACAGCTACTCGCTGAGCCTGCCGGCGCCGGCCATTACCGCCGAAACTCCGCTGGACGACGCCTTCGCCGCCCTGGCCTGGCACTTGCTCGGCAGTAGTCAGCGTCTGGCCGAACAGTATCGTTTCAACGGCCACTGGCGCCTGCTGCAGGACTGGGTCGAGAACCTCGCGGAAATGCGCGCCCTGCTCAGCAGCCTCGGCCAGGCCGCGCCGCGTGCGTCGACCCACGACCTGCGCGTTGCCCTTGATGCCCTGCTGGAAGACTGGCGTCCGCTGGTACAGGTCGGCATCGAAGACGAAGACGTGCGCAAAGCCGCGCCGGAGCAGTTCCTCGAAGAGCTGGAAGATCCGCGCTGGGGCCTGTTCTCGCTGAACGCTTCGCGCTGGTTGCTGGCCCGCACCTGGGCTGCCGACCGCAACACCCGTGGCAATCGCCAGGGTGCTGCGCAGTTGCAAAGCTGGCTGCCGCGCCTGCTGGGCGAAGAAGCCACTTCGCTTCAATTGCAGCGTTACCAGCAGCAGCCGGAAGATCTGGCCGAGCAACTGCCGCGCATCGAGCGCATCCAGGTCTGGTTGCACCACGCGCGCAACGTGCTGGAAATCCCGGAAATGGATCGTCTGTACGGCGAGCTGAACAAACTGGCGCAACTGGCCAACGAGCCGACCATCACCGACGAACTGCTCGATGCACGCAAGCATCAGGCGATTGCGGTGTACCAGAATCGCGCCTGGAAAATGCTGCTGCGCATGTAATTCCGGCGAAAGATCGTTCCCACGCTCTGCGTGGGAATGCAGCCCGGGACGCTCCGCGTCCCAAAGCGGACGCAGAGCGTCCATTGAGGCATTCCCACGCGGAGCGTGGGAACGATCATCCCCCGCGTGATCAGCGCAGTACCGGCAAACTGGTCGTGGACTTGATCTCCGACAACGCCACAATCGAGTTCACTTCCTGAATCCCCGGCACCAGCGACAGCTTCTCGAAGAAGAACCGCTCATACGCCTCGATGTCCGCCGCGACGATCCGCAGCAGGAAATCCACCGCCCCCATCAGCACGTAACACTCCAGCACTTCGGGAAAGCCGCGAATCGCCTCGGTGAACTCAGTGAAGTTCGAACGGCCGTGGGCGTTGAGTTTGATCTCGGCGAAGATCTGCGTGTTCAGACCGATCTTCTTGCGATCGAGCAAGGTCACCTGACCCCGAATGATCCCCTCCTCCTTCATCCGCTGAATCCGCCGCCAGCACGGCGATTGCGACAGGCCCACCTGCTCGGCGATCTGTGCGCTGGACAAGGAAGCGTCCTCTTGCAGCAGGGCGAGAATGCGCCGGTCGTAGCTGTCCAGATCGCTATGCATAAATAATCCTCAAAATCACCCAGTAGCGAATTGATAAACCTGTTCAATCGCCTGTTCAGCTCATCTTAGACAAGAAATGCCCGGCATCGAATGTAAAAATTCCCGCACTGATTCCGGAGACCTGTCATGCCACACCTCGAAGCCGTCAACACCCCTGCGCCCCGTGCCGATGTGTGGAACGCCAGCAACGCCCATTGCCTTGCGCAGTACCAGATCCTGGCCGAGGTCGAGCCGGATTTGCTGGTGCGGGTGCTGAACCTGTTCGCCTTGCAGTGCCTCACGCCGGAGCAGGTCAATGTCCAGCGGCTGGACGATCTGCTGTCGATCGACATCATCATGGGTGGCCTGAGCTGGCACCGCGCCCAGGTGATCGCGGAAAAACTTCGTAACCTGATCAGCGTCTGCTCGGTGAACCTGCAAAACCCCGACGCGGCGTGGGATGCACCGGCGCAGGCGGCCGGCTGACAAGAACCGAAACGTCTTCGTCGGGTAGTGGCCCAACGGTCGGCGGGGCCACGACTATCCTTTGCGCACTGTCGTTCAAAAGGAGCCCGCATGTCCGTTCAACTCGCCACTCAGGATCGCTGGCTGGATCTCAATGAGGTACTGCGTGAACTGGTCGCCCAAGGCTTCATCTGCCAGGACTCGGCGGAGCAAGCGCTCAACGCCCGGCGTCGGCATGCCGCCCACGGCCAGAAACACCCGCTGGAATTCATCGCCAGCCAGCAACTGGACGATCTCAGCCGTCCGGGCAAACACCTCGACCTGGAAAGCCTGACCCTGTGGCTGGCGCAGCAGGCCGGCCAGCCGTACCTGCGGATCGACCCGCTGAAGATCAACGTCGCCGCCATCACGCCGCTGATGTCCTATGCCTTCGCCCAGCGCCACAAGATTCTCGCGGTATCGGTCGATCGCGACGCGGTCACCGTGGCCAGCGCCCAGCCCTACGTCAGCGGCTGGGAGGCCGATCTGACTCACGTCCTGAAACTGCCGATCAAACGGGTGGTGGCCAACCCGGCGGACATTCAGCGTTTCAGCGTCGAATTCTTTCGCCTCGCCAAATCGGTCAGCGGCGCCAGCAATGCCGATGCGCAGGGCGGCAACCTCGGCAACTTCGAACAGTTGCTCAACCTCGGCGCCAGCGATCAGGAGCCCGACGCCAACGACGCGCACATCGTCAACATCGTCGACTGGCTGTTCCAGTACGCCTTCCAGCAACGGGCCAGCGATATCCACATCGAACCCCGGCGCGAGCAAGGCACGGTGCGTTTTCGCATCGACGGCGTGCTGCACAACGTCTATCAATTCCCGCCGCAGGTGACGATGGCCATCGTCAGCCGCCTGAAAAGCCTTGGCCGGATGAACGTCGCCGAGAAACGCAAACCCCAGGACGGCCGGGTCAAGACCAAGACTCCGGACGGCGGTGAAGTCGAGCTGCGGCTGTCGACCCTGCCCACCGCGTTCGGCGAAAAAATGGTCATGCGGATCTTCGACCCGGAAGTGCTGCTCAAGGATTTCGATCAGCTCGGCTTTTCTGCCGACGACCTGCGGCGCTGGCAGGACATGACCCGCCAGCCCAACGGCATCATCCTGGTCACCGGCCCGACCGGTTCCGGCAAGACCACCACGCTGTACACCACGCTGAAAAAACTGGCGACTCCGGAGGTCAACCTCTGCACCATCGAAGACCCGATCGAGATGGTCGAGCCGGCCTTCAACCAGATGCAGGTCCAGCACAACATTGACCTGACGTTCGCCGCCGGCGTGCGTGCGCTGATGCGGCAGGACCCGGACATCATCATGATCGGCGAGATCCGCGATCTGGAAACGGCCGAAATGGCGATCCAGGCGGCGTTGACCGGACACCTGGTGCTCTCGACCCTGCACACCAACGATGCGCCGAGCGCCATCAGCCGACTGCTGGAACTCGGCGTGCCGCATTACCTGATCAAGGCCACCGTGCTCGGCGTCATGGCGCAACGACTGGTGCGAACCCTTTGCCCGCACTGCAAGGCGCCGCTGACTCTGGACGAAGAAGACTGGCAAACCCTGACCCGGCCGTGGCAGGCACCGCTGCCGGGCAATGCGCAACGGGCCATCGGTTGTCTGGAGTGCCGCGACACCGGTTATCACGGGCGGGCCGGGGTCTACGAAATCATGCAACTGAGCGACAGCCTCAAGGCCTTGATCAGCCCCGACACCGATCTCACCGCGATCCGCCGGCAGGCGTTCAAGGAAGGCATGCGCAGCCTGCGATTGTCCGGTGCGCAGAAAGTCGCGGCCGGGCTGACAACCCTTGAAGAAGTATTGCGGGTGACACCACAGAGCGAGCAGAAATAAGTGCTCACGGAACCGGATCGGGGAAACGACGATCCAACCGGTTATTCAACACCAGTGGAGTCACCCAACATGCGTCTCAAACTTGCTGTCGCTACCCTCGCCTTGCTGTCCCTCCCTGTTGGTTCAGCGATGGCCGACAGCTTTTGGCGTAACGTCATTTCGTCCGGTGCCACCACCGGCTCGACCTACCTGACTTTCAAGGATCACAAACTGATCGTTGCCGCCCAGGACGACGCCGGCAGCTTCGTCGCCAGCGACGGCGGTATCCGTGGCCCGTACCTGGAAGCCGCGATGCAGAAAGTCCGCGCCGACAACCCGGGCCTGCAGGCCACCGACATGGAACTGGCGAACGCGATTCTGGCGAAGAACGCCGTGGCGTCGGAATAACCTTCCGGACAAACAAAAATGCCGCTCACACGAGCGGCATTTTTTTGCCCGCTGATCAGCGGTAATCGTCAACCGGCACACAGGCACAGAACAGGTTGCGGTCGCCATAGACGTTATCGACCCGGTTCACCGCCGGCCAATATTTGTGCGCCTTGGTGTGCGCATCCGGCGTGATGCCCTGCTCGATGCTGTACGGCCGTTCCCACACGCCGGTTATATCGGCCAGGGTATGCGGTGCCCGTTTGAGCGGGTTGTCCTCGGCCGGCCAGTTGCCGTTCTGCACCTCGGTGATTTCTGCGCGAATGCTCAGCATCGCGCCGATGAAGCGATCCAGTTCGGCCTTGGACTCGCTCTCGGTCGGCTCGACCATCAAGGTGCCCGGCACCGGGAACGACATGGTCGGCGCGTGGAAGCCGTAATCCATCAGGCGCTTGGCGACGTCCTCTTCGCTGATGCCGGTCTGCGCTTTCAGCGGGCGCAGATCCAGAATGCATTCGTGGGCGACCCGCTCGTTGCGACCGGTGTACAGAACAGGGAACGCACCGGACAGGTGCTGCGCCAGGTAATTCGCCGCGAGGATCGCCACTTCGCTGGCATCCGTCAGTTGCGGCCCCATCATCGCGATGTACATCCAGCTGATCGGCAGAATGCTCGCACTGCCCCATGGCGCGGCGCTGACCGCTCCGTTCTGCGGTTGCGGCCCGTCGATCGGGATCACCGGATGGTTGGCAACGAATGGCGCCAGGTGCGCACGCACGCCAATCGGCCCCATGCCCGGCCCGCCTCCGCCGTGGGGAATGCAGAAGGTCTTGTGCAGGTTCATGTGTGACACGTCGGCGCCGATGTCCGCCGGCCGCGCCAGCCCGACCTGAGCGTTGAGGTTGGCGCCGTCCATGTAAACCTGGCCGCCGTGCTGGTGGATAACTTCGCAGATTTCGCTGATGCCTTCCTCGTACACGCCGTGGGTCGACGGGTAGGTCGCCATCAGGCACGACAGCCTGGCCCCGGCCTCGGACGCCTTGGCTTTCAAGTCCTCCAGATCGACATTGCCAGCGTCGTCACACTCGACAATCACCACGCGCATCCCGGCCATCTGTGCCGAGGCCGGGTTGGTGCCGTGGGCCGAAGAAGGGATCAGGCAGATATCCCGCCCGCCCTGCTGGCGGCTCTCGTGGTATTTGCGGATCGCCAGCAGCCCGGCGTACTCGCCCTGGGCGCCGGAGTTGGGCTGCATGCAGATCGCATCGAACCCGGTGATTGCGCACAGCCAGCGCTCCAGCTCTTCGATCATCAGCGTGTAACCGACCGCCTGCTCCCGGGGCACGAACGGGTGCAGGTTGGCGAATTGCGGCCAGGTGATCGGGATCATCTCGCTGGTGGCGTTGAGTTTCATGGTGCAGGAGCCCAGCGGGATCATCGACTGGTTGAGCGCCAGATCCTTGTTCTCCAGTTGCTTGAGGTAGCGCAGCATCTCGGTTTCGCTGTGGTGGGCGTTGAACACCGGGTGACGCAGGTACGGCGTGCTGCGCTGCAGCGTGTCGGGAATGCCGGAGGCCAGCGTTTCGGCGTCGAGATCATCGATGTTCAACCCGTGATCGGCGCCCAGCAGCACATCGAACAGTCTGGCCACGGTGTTTTCATCACAGGCCTCGTCGAGGCTCAGACCCAGTTGGCCACGACCGAGGATGCGCAGGTTGATCTGCGCGGCCTGGGCGCTTTCGATGATCGCGGTTTGCGCCCCGCCCACGTCCAGTGTGAGGGTGTCGAAGAAGTGTTGGTTGAGGCGCTGGATGCCATGGCGTTCGAGCCCGGCGGCGAGAATGCAGGTCAGCCGGTGCACCCGCTGGGCGATTCGTTTCAGTCCTTCCGGGCCGTGATAGACCGCGTAGAAACTGGCGATATTGGCCAGCAACACCTGGGCGGTGCAGATGTTCGAATTGGCCTTCTCCCGGCGAATATGCTGCTCGCGGGTTTGCAGGGCCATGCGCAGCGCGACGTTGCCACGGGCATCTTTCGACACGCCGATGATCCGTCCCGGTATCGCCCGTTTGTATTCCTCGCGGCTGGCGAAAAACGCCGCGTGCGGGCCGCCGTACCCCATCGGCACGCCGAAGCGCTGGGATGAACCGAACACCACGTCGGCACCCAGTTCGCCCGGCGGGGTCAGCAGCAACAGACTGAGCAGATCGGCCGCCACGCAGGCCAGCGCCTGCTGCGCGTGCAGGTGATCGATCAGCGGCCGCAGGTCGCGGACTTCGCCGTGGGTGTCGGGGTATTGCAGCAGTGCGCCGAACACCTGGTGCTGCTTCAAGTTATCCACAGCGTCGACGATCAGCTCGAAGCCGAAGCCTTCGGCGCGGGTCTGCACCACGGAAATGGTCTGGGGATGACAGTTTTCGTCGACGAAGAACAGATTGCTTTTCGACTTTGCCACACGTTTGGCCAAGGCCATGGCTTCTGCCGCGGCGGTGGCTTCATCGAGCAGCGAAGCGTTGGCCAGTTCAAGGCCGGTGAGGTCAATGGTCAGTTGCTGAAAGTTGAGCAACGCTTCGAGCCGGCCTTGGGCGATTTCCGGTTGGTAAGGCGTGTAGGCGGTGTACCAGCCGGGATTTTCCAGCACGTTGCGCAGGATGACGGTCGGGGTCAGGGTGCCGTGGTAGCCCATGCCGATCAGGCTGGTCCATACCTGGTTCTGTTCGGCATAACCGCGCAGTCTGGCCAGCGCTGCCTGCTCGTCCAGCGCCGGTGGCAGGTCCAGCTCGCGGTTGAGGCGAATGCCCGGCGGCACGGTCTGTTCGATCAGCTCGACCCGGCTGCCGAGGCCGAGGCTGTCCAGCATCGCCTGTTGCTCGGCAGCATCGGGGCCGAGGTGGCGGCGCAGAAAGGCATGGGGATCGCGTAACTGGCTCAGGGATAGCAACTGGGACATGACGGGCTCTCTCTTGGCTGGCGGCTCGGCGTCAATGCAACACGGTCAAACCAGCATAGCAGCCACCCCGACGGCCAAAGTCCCGAGCAGAAAAAAGCCCCGACGGGTCGGGGCTTTGCGGTGTTGCGTGAAGCTTATTCGCCGATGGCAGCCTTGTAGGCGGCAGCGTCGAGCAGCTTGTCCAGCTCGGCCTTGTCGCTTGGCTTGAGCTTGAAGATCCACGCGGCGTACGGATCGTTGTTCAGTTCTTCCGGCGAACCGGCCAGGTCTTCGTTGACGGCAATCACTTCGCCACCGACCGGGGAGTAGATGTCGGAAGCGGCCTTCACCGACTCGACGACACCGGCGGTATCACCGGCGGCGAACACCTTGCCCACTTCTGCCAGCTCGACAAACACCACATCACCCAACGCTTCCTGGGCATGATCGCTGATGCCCACGGTGACGGTGCCGTCGGCTTCCAGACGCGCCCATTCATGACTTTCGGCAAAACGCAGTTCAGCTGGGATGTTGCTCATGCTCGGTGTCCTCAAGAAATTGTCAGCGGTCGTGCCCGCCGGAAAAGGTTTAGATCAAGGTTTTGCCGTGACGGACAAAGGTCGGTTTGACCACGCGTACCGGATACCACTTGCCACGGATTTCCACTTCGGCGCGGTCGGCAGTCGCCATCGGTACACGCGCCAGGGCAATCGACTTGCTAAGCGTAGGAGAGAAACTACCACTGGTGATCTCCCCTTCGCCAACATCAGCGATACGAACCACCTGATGGGCCCGCAAAACCCCGCGCTCTTCAAGCACCAGGCCGACCAGTTTGTGCTGCACACCGGCGGTTTTTTCCGCTTCCAGCGCATCGCGACCGATGAACCGACGCGTGGCCGGCTCCCAGGCGATGCTCCAGGCCATGTTCGAGGCCAGGGGCGAAACGTCCTGGTGGATGTCCTGACCGTAGAGGTTCATGCCGGCCTCGACCCGCAGCGTGTCGCGGGCACCGAGGCCGATGGGGGAAATGCCGGCGCCCACCAGATCGTTGAAGAACCCGGGGGCCTGATCGGCCGGCAGGGCGATTTCCAGACCGTCCTCACCGGTGTAGCCGGTGCGCGCAATGAACCAGTCGCCGTCGACGTGGCCCTCGAAAGGCTTGAGCATCTGGATCAGGTTGGCGCGGGACTGGGTCACCAGCTCGGCAATCCTGTGCCGGGCATGGGGACCTTGAATGGCGAGCATCGCCAGCTCGGAGCGTTCGGTCATCTGAACATCGAAGCTGCCCAACTGTGCCTGCATCCAGGCCAGGTCCTGATCGCGGGTGGAGGCGTTGACCACCAGACGATAACCGTCCTCGAGGCGGTAGACGATCATGTCGTCGACGATACCGCCGCGCTCGTTGAGCATGGTGCTGTACAACGCACGGCCGGGGCTGTGCAGGCGTTCGACGTCATTGGCCAGCAAATGCTGGAGCCAGGCCTTGGCCTGGGGGCCGGTGACATCGATCACGGTCATGTGGGAAACATCGAACACCCCGCAATCGCGACGCACCTGATGGTGTTCCTCGACCTGCGAGCCGTAATGCAGAGGCATGTCCCAACCGCCAAAATCGACCATCTTCGCGCCAAGGGCGAGATGCAGGTCATACAGAGGCGTACGCTGTCCCATGGGTTTCTCCTTCCGGGCGTGGCGAAGGTGCGGGGCGCTGCTGCACGGATCGGAAAACCCTGTCAAAAAGGGCTTTCAGCCGATTTCAGCGACAGGGTCTGTCAGACGGACCGCACCGAATGCCGCGCATTGTAGCCGCATGATTCAGGACTGACGACTAAGTGTTTCTGTGCGCCGAGCGTCGGATCAAACCGATGACCGGCAACAGACCGACCAGCACTAACGTCAGCGCCGGCAACGACGCCCTCGCCCATTCGCCTTCGCTGGTCATTTCGAAGATCCGCACCGCCAGCGTGTCCCAGCCAAACGGGCGCATCAGCAGGGTGGCGGGCATTTCCTTGAGCACGTCGACGAACACCAGCAGCGCGGCGCTGAGCGTGCCGGGCAGCAGCAACGGCAGATACACTTTGAAAAACAGTCGCGGCCCACTGACACCCAGGCTACGTGCCGCTTCAGGCAAAGAAGGCCGTATACGCGCCAGACTGCTTTCCAGCGGCCCATAGGCCACGGCCACGAACCGCACCAGATACGCCAGCAGCAACGCCGCCAGACTGCCCAGCAGCAACGGCTTGCCCGCCCCGCCAAGCCAGCCGGACAGCGGAATCACCAGCTCCCGGTCCAGATAACTGAACGCGAGCATGATCGACACCGCCAGCACCGAGCCCGGCAAGGCATAACCGAGATTGGCCAGACCGACTGAGGAGTTGATCGTCCGGGTCGGCGCCAGACGCCGGGCGAAGGCCAGCAACATCGCCACGCTGACTGTGATCAACGCGGCCATGCCGCCCAGATACAGCGTATGGAGAATCAGCCCGGCGTAGCGCTCATCCAGATCGAAGCGCCCGCGCTGCCAGAACCACACCACCAGTTGCAGCACCGGAATGACAAACGCGCAGGCGAACACCAGACCGCACCAGCCGGTCGCCGCCCAGGCCTTGGGCCCGCGCAGGTGATACAGCGCCTTGACCCGTGGCCGCTCATTGCTTGCCCGATTGGCGCCACGCGCGCGACGTTCGCCGTACAACACCAGCATCACCACCAGCAGCAACAGGCTGGCCAGTTGCGCAGCGCTGGGCAGGCTGAAGAAGCCGTACCAGGTCTTGTAGATCGCAGTGGTGAAGGTGTCGAAGTTGAACACCGACACCGCGCCGAAATCCGCCAGGGTTTCCATCAGTGCGAGTGCCACGCCGGCACCGATGGCCGGCCGCGCCATCGGCAATGCCACACGCCAGAACGCTTGCCACGGTGACTGGCCGAGGACTCGTGCAGCTTCCATCAATCCCTTGCCCTGCGCGAGAAATGCGGTGCGCGCCAGCAGGTAGACATAGGGATAAAACACCAGCACCAACACCAGAATCACCCCGCCGGTGGAGCGCACTCGCGGCAGGCGCAGGCCAGTGCCGAACCATTCTCGCAGCAGGGTTTGTACCGGGCCTGCGAAGTCCAGCAGGCCGACGAACACGAACGCCAGCACGTAGGCCGGGATGGCGAACGGCAGCATCAGTGCCCAGTCGAGCCAGCGGCGGCCGGGGAATTCGCAGAGGCTGGTGAGCCAGGCGAGGCTTACGCCGATCAGTGTCACACCGAGACCGACGCCGAATACCAGCGTCAGGGTGTTGCCCAGCAGGCGTGGCATCTGGGTTTCCCACAGGTGCGACCAGATCTGGTGGTCGATGGTTTGCCATGAGAGCAGGAGCACGCTGAGGGGGAGCAGCACCAACGCGGCGATGGCGAAGACGATGGGGTACCAGCGGCGTTGGGCGGGGTGGGCCAAGGAAACAGTCTCGTTCAAATGATTGTGCCCACGTTTTGCGTGGGCACACATTCTGTGACGCTCCGCGTCACGCTGTCGATGATGCGACGCAGAGCGTCGGGGACTGCATTCCCACGCAGAGCGTGGGAACGATCAATGTTGTTGTATGTAAAAACTCAGTTCCAACCCGCCCGATCCATCATCCGGATCGCTTCAGCCTGACGCTTGCCCGCCACTTCAACCGGCAGCGTATCAGCCACGAACTGCCCCCACGCCGCCACTTCTTCCGAAGGCTTCACCCCCGGATTCGCCGGGAATTCCTGGTTCACATCGGCAAAGATCTTCTGCGCCTCAGGCGTGGTCATCCACTCGACCAGCGCCTTGGCGGCTTCCGGGTGCGGCGCATGTTTGGTCAGGCCGATGCCCGACAGGTTGACGTGTACACCACGATCCGCCTGATTCGGCCAGAACAGCTTCACCGGCAGTTCCGGCTTCTGCTTGTGCAGGCGGCCGTAGTAGTAAGTGTTGACGATGCCGACGTCGCACTGGCCAGCGTTGATCGCTTCCAGCACCGCGACGTCGTCGGAGAACACGTCGGTGGACAGGTTGTTGACCCAGCCCTTGAGGATCTTCTCGGTTTTTTCGGCACCGTGGACTTCGATCATGGTGGCGGTCAGCGACTGGTTGTAGACCTTCTTCGCCGTGCGCAGGCACAGGCGGCCTTCCCAGTTCTTGTCGGCCAATGCTTCGTAGGTGGTCAGTTCGCCCGGTTTCACCCGTTCGGTGGAATAGGCGATGGTCCGCGCGCGCAGGCTCAGGCCGGTCCAGGCGTGGCTGGAGGAGCGATATTGCAGGGGAATGTTGGCGTCGATGGTTTTCGAGGTAAACGGCTGGAGAATGCCCATCTGCTCGGCCTGCCAGAGGTTGCCGGCATCGACGGTCAAAAGCAGGTCGGCGGTGGCGTTCTCGCCTTCGGCCTTGATCCGCTGCATCAGCGGCGCTTCCTTGTCGGTGATGAACTTGATCTTCACCCCGGTCTTGGCGGTGTAGGCATCGAACACCGGCTTGATCAGCTCATCGATACGCGAGGAGTAGACCACCACCTCGTCGGCGGCCTGGGCGGCAGTGCTGCCGATCAGGGTCAGGGCCAGTGCGGTCAGAACACGCTTGGATGCCAACATGGGAGCGGTCTCTCGGTCGGGAAAAGTGGCCCAAATGATAAGGACTCACATTTACGAGCTCAATCGATCACTTTCCCAAGGAGTTACCAGATGTTGCACGACCGTCGTCAGGCCTTGGCCAGGGCCGGCAAGTCCCCGGTCAGCCCCAATGCTTCACGCACAAACAACGCCTTGGCCTCGGGCATCTGCTCGACGATTTTCAGTCCGGTATTACGCAACCAACGCAGCGGCAGCGGGTCAGCCTGGAACAACCGCTCGAAGCCTTCCATCGCCGCCATCAGCGCCAGATTGTGCGGCATGCGCCGACGCTCGTAGCGGCTCAGGACTTTTACGTCCGCCAGGCGTTCGCCACGTTCGTTGGCTTGCAACAGCACCTCAGCCAGCACCGCGGCGTCGAGGAAACCCAGGTTCACACCCTGCCCCGCCAACGGGTGAATGGTGTGTGCGGCATCACCGATCAGCGCCAGGCCTTCGGCCACGTAGCGCTTGGCGTGACGCTGACGCAGCGGCACACACAGGCGCGGGTCGGCGCTGATGACCTCGCCGAGGCAACCTTCGAACGCGCGCTCCAGCTCACGGCAGAAGTCCGCTTCCTCCAGCGCCATCAGCCGTTCGGCTTCGCTCGGCGTGGTCGACCAGACGATCGAGCACCAATCCTGCTGACCGTCACGCTCCAGCGGCAAAAACGCCAGCGGCCCGTGATCGGTGAATCGCTGCCACGCGGTCATGCGGTGCGGCTTGCTGCTGCGCACGCTGGTGACGATGGCGTGATGCAGGTAATCCCACTCGCGGGTGGCGACGCCGGTCAGACGGCGCACCGCGGAATTGGCGCCATCCGCCGCAATCACCAGCGGCGCGCGCAAGGTGCGACCATCGGCCAGGGTCAGCAGCCAGTCGTCACCGGAACGACGCATCTGCTCCAGCCGCGCGTTGGCCAGCAGGCCCAGGTCGCAATCGTGCAGACGGTCGAGCAAGGCATCCTGGACCACGCGGTTTTCGACAATGTGGCCGAGCACATCGGCGTGCACGCTGCTGGCCGAGAAATGAATCTGGCCGGTGCCGCTGCCGTCCCAGACGTGCATGTCGGTGTAAGGGCTGCTGCGTCGATTGACGATGCCGTCCCATACGCCGAGGCGATCGAGGATCCGCTGGCTGGCCGCCGACAGTGCGCTCACCCGTGGCTCGAACGGTGCGTCGCCATTGAAGGGTTTGACGCTCAACGGGCTGCCGTCGAGCAGCAGGACTTCCAGCCCGCTGCCCTGCAACGCCAGCGCCAGGGCGCTGCCGACCATTCCGGCTCCGACAATCAGCACATCCGCGCGCATTTCCATGCTTTAAGCCTGTCTCGCTGGCGGCTTGAGCCGCACGTAAAGGGTTTTACCGACCCGCGCCACCAGGTTGCCGGCGCCGTCATGAATGTCGACCTGCAACTGCGGCAGGTATTTCTCGCCACTGGCGGTCTGCCGACGGATCTCGTCGAGCAGGGTGTCGTCGATGTTGAACCGGGCGAACACCGGGCCTTTGCCCGGCGATATGAAATCAATGTCGGCGGCCTTGTCCCAGACGAT
Source organism: Pseudomonas glycinae (assembly GCF_001594225.2). GTDB lineage: Bacteria > Pseudomonadota > Gammaproteobacteria > Pseudomonadales > Pseudomonadaceae > Aquipseudomonas > Aquipseudomonas glycinae. The sequence continues at coordinate 2,672,919 of NZ_CP014205.2, read as the reverse complement.
GTAGCGCGAGCCGAGGTTCTCCATGAGCATCAACATGAAGAACGGATCGACCATCGAATACAGACTGCCGCCGAACTGGGTGCCGACGTAATTGCGGTTGTACCAGCCCAGGCCCATCGAGACCCGGATGTCACGAAAGTCATCGCTGATGTGCTGCACCCGGACACCGGCGCCGAAGTACGGCGGGTAGAGCGTCATGATCCAGCGCATCAGCCGCGCCTTGCCAAACCGTCTGATCAGCCACTCACGCATCCGGCCGCGTCCCCAGCCCCATGGCCTGACGGGCGAACCAGCGTTTGGCCGGTGGCAGCAGATCGAGGCCGAGCAGGCCGATGTTGCGCCCCAGCGACACCAGCGGCTGAGTGCTGCCGAACAGGCGCGTAACCTGATCGGAGAAACCGACGGTGAGGTCCTGATCGAGACGCTGACGCTCGCGATAGGCCTGCAGCGTGGCGAAATCTCCCAGCGGTTTGTCGCTGGCCAGCAGCGCGGCGGCCAACGCATCGGCATCGCGCAGGGACAGGTTGAAACCCTGCCCGGCAATCGGGTGCAGGCTGTGGGCGGCGTTGCCGAGCACGGCCAGATGCGAGCGCACCTGCTCTTCGGCTTCCACCAGCGACAGCGGATACAGATGTCGCGCGCCGACCTGCTTCAGGGTGCCGAGGCGGTAACCGAACACGCCTTGCAGCTCGCTGAGGAAATCACGTTCGCTCAGGTCGGCCAGCCGTTGCGCGTCCATGCCCAGACGGGTCCAGACCAGCGCGCAGCGGTTTTCCGGCAGCGGCAGCAGCGCCATCGGACCTTCGTCGGTGAAGCGCTCGAAGGCCATGCCGTTGTGCGCTTCGCTCGGCGTGATGTTGGCGATCAGCGCGCTCTGGTTATACGGACGCTTGCGTACGTTGATGCCCAGTTGCTCGCGCAGACCGGAACGGCCGCCATCGGCGAGCACCGCCAGATCGCACTCGACCGTGGTTTCATCGTTGAGGGTCAGGCGATAGCCGTCGGGCAGCGGCTCCATGCGGGAAACCTCCGCCGGGCAGCGCCAACTGATCACCTCTTTGTCGAGGTGCTGCCACAGGCACTGGCCGAGCCAGGCGTTTTCAACGACATAGCCGAGCGCCGGAACGCCCTCTTCCATCGCCGACAGGCGAGCGGTGGAAAAACGACCACGGTCGGACACGTGAATCTGCTTGATCGGCTCGGCGCGGCGGGAGATTTCCTGCCAAACGCCCAGCCGTTGATAGATCTGTCGGGAGCCGAAGGACAGCGCCGACGAACGTGCGTCATAGCTTGGCTGCCACGTATCACCGGGGGCGAACGGTTCGATCAGCACGATCTTCCAGCCACGGGCCTTGGCCCCGGCCTGCAAGGCCAACGCCAGACTGGCACCGACCAGACCGCCACCGATGATTGCCAGATTGACCCGACTCATGCCGCGCAGGTCCGTGCTTGCGCCATCAGGGCTTCGATCTCGGCGACGGTTTTCGGCACGCCGCCGGTCAGGATTTCACAACCGCTCTTGGTCACTACCACGTCATCCTCGATGCGCACGCCAATGCCGCGCCATTTCTTCGCTACGTTCTGATTGTCCGGGGCGATGTAGATGCCCGGCTCCACGGTCAGCGCCATGCCGACTTCCAGCACCCGCCATTCGCCGCCGACCTTGTATTCGCCGACGTCATGCACATCCATCCCGAGCCAGTGGCCGGCGCGGTGCATGTAAAACGCTTTGTAGGCCTCGGTAGAGATCAATTCGTCGACTTCGCCCTGCAACAACCCCAGCTTCACCAGCCCGGCGGTGATGACCCGAACCGTGGCTTCGTGCGCCTGGTTCCAGTGTTTGTTCGGAGCGATTTCGGCGAACGCGGCTTCCTGCGAAGCCAATACCAATTCGTAGATCGCTTTCTGCTCGGCCGAGAACTTGCCGTTGACCGGCCAGGTGCGGGTGATGTCGCTGGCGTAGCAGTCGATCTCGCAACCGGCGTCGATCAGCACCAGATCGCCGTCCTTGAGCAGCGCGTCATTTTGCTGGTAATGCAGGATGCAGCTGTTGCGCCCAGCGGCGACGATCGAACCGTAGGCGGGCATTTTCGCTCCGCCCTTGCGGAACTCGTAATCCAGTTCGGCTTCGAGGCTGTACTCGTACAGCCCGGCACGGCTGGCCTGCATCGCCCGGATGTGGGCCTGGGCGGAGATCCGCGCTGCTTCGCGCATCACCTTCACTTCTGCCGCCGATTTATACAGGCGCATGTCGTGCAGCAGGTGATCCAGGGCAACGAATTCGTTCGGCGGCTGGGCGCCGAGGTGCGCCTTGGAGCGGATCACGTTGATCCAGTCCATCAGGTGGCGGTCGAATTCCGGGTTGCTGCCCATGGCCGAATACACCCGGTCGCGGCCTTCGATCAGGCCCGGCAGAATGTCGTCGATGTCGGTGATGGGGAAAGCGTCATCGGCGCCGAAATCGCGGATCGCACCTTCCTGGCCGGCGCGCAGGCCGTCCCAGAGTTCGCGTTCGGCGTTGCGTTCACGGCAGAACAGCACGTACTCGCCATGCTCGCGACCGGGCATCAGGACGATGACCGCCTGTGGCTCTGGGAAACCGCTGAGGTATTGGAAGTCGCTGTCCTGGCGATAGACGTGCTCGACATCGCGGTTGCGGATGGCGACCGCGGCGGCCGGCAGGATCGCGATGCTGTTGGGTTCCATCTGCGCCATCAGCGCCTTGCGGCGTCGGGCGTATTCCGCTTTTGGGATATGGATCATGGGCAGATGGCTTTCCCTGGCACGCGATCAGTGCAGCGACGGCTTGGCCGCTGGCGGCACGTCGGCCTTTTTGGTTTCGGAGAACAGCAGCAGCGGCGCTACTCGCAGGTACTCCATGACTTCCATATAGTCGCTTTCGCCGTCTTCGGACTCTTCCAGTGCGTCTTGCACCTGGGAGATCGCTGCCAAATCCTGCAACACTTCGGTAGCTTCGGTGCTCAGCATGCTGCTGTCGCGGCAGTTCAGGCCGAAACCGGTGAGGAAGCCCTGGCACCATTCGCCCAGCGCGGCGGCGCGCTCGGCCAGAGGTGCGTCATCGTTCGGCAGCAGCAGAACCACGGTGACGTCGTCGCCGGTGAGTTCGCTCTTGACCATTTCCTGCAGGCCGATCAGCGCGTTGCGAACGTTGTCCTGCGGCTCGCTTTCAAGCAGCTCGGCGGCGTCGATCAGCCACTCTTCGGCATTGAAGCCGGCGCCGGCACAACTGCGGCCGAGCAACAGGCCGTGCAGTTCGGCAGGCGAAACGGAGTGACCGCTGGAGTTCAGCAGGGTGGCGAAGCCTTGGTACGGGGAATTCTGAATGGGCATGGGCAGCTAGGCGCCAGACGGCGCTATGTCTAGAATGAAGGCCTTGTATCCTACATCGACAGACTCGCCAAGACCATTAAAGGCTGTCCGCCAGCCAAACCCATCAGACCGAATCAGTGGACACAATGGAAGACACCGACCTGCAAGCGCTGATGGCCAGACTCGAACTGCTGATTACCCGAGTCGAGCAACTAAAGAGTCAAAATGCACTCTTACATGCTCAGGAAAAGACCTGGCGCGAGGAACGCGCGCACCTCATTGAAAAAAACGAAATCGCCCGGCGTAAGGTCGAATCGATGATTTCGCGCCTCAAGGCCCTGGAGCAAGACTCATGAGTTCAAGCAATAGCGTTACCGTGCAGATCCTCGACAAAGAGTATTCGATCATCTGTCCCCAGGAAGAGCGCAGCAATCTGATCAGCGCCGCCCGCTACCTGGACGGCAAGATGCGCGAAATCCGCAGCAGCGGCAAAGTCATCGGCGCCGACCGCATCGCCGTGATGGCCGCGCTGAACATCACCCACGATCTCTTGCACAAAGAAGAGCGTCCGGACATCCAGGCCAGCGGTTCGACCCGTGAACAGGTGCGTGACTTGCTCGATCGTGTCGATCTGGTGCTGGCCGACGATCCGGACATCAGCAAGGGCTGATTCGCCAGGCCGCTTGAGTTATACTCGCCGCACTCCCTGGGGTGCTTGCCAGTTGACGATGTCCCTGAGCCGATTTGCACTACCCTGGGGGTTGCACGTTGGGCTGGTGTGCATGTCCGCCAGACGGAAAGCCTTAAAGCCTACTGCATCCTCCACCTTGAACTCTCGGGTTCAAGGGCTAAGTCGACAGCGGCTCATCCGGGGAGCCTGATTCGAATCCGATGCCGGTGCATGCCGGCATCGGATTTTTTATGCGTACGTTTTCGTCCCACCCTGCCGAAGCCGAACCATGACCGAACCCGCGTTGCTGCCCCGCCCCCAACTGCGCCGCCTGTTGCGCAAGGCCCGCCGCTCGCTGACGCGAAGCGAACAACGCCAGGCCGCCGAAGGCCTGTATAAACAACTGGCACAAGACCCGCACTTTCGCCGGGCAAAACACATTTCCCTGTACCTGCCCACCGACGGTGAAATCGACCCGCGCCTGTTGCTGCGCGCCGCCCAGCGTCGGGGCAAGAAAACCTACCTGCCAGTGCTCAGTGCCTGGCCACGGACCAAAATGGTCTTTCAGCAAATCCGCCCCGGCGAAAAACTCAAACCCAACCGTTACCGCATTCTTGAACCGCGCGCCAATCTGGCGCGTCAGCGCAAGGTCTGGGCGCTGGATCTGGTGTTGTTGCCACTGGTGGGGTTTGACGATGTCGGCGGACGCCTGGGTATGGGCGGCGGATTCTACGACCGCAGCCTGGCGTATCTGGCCCGACGACAGAACTGGCGCAAGCCGACGCTGCTGGGCCTGGCCCATGAATGTCAGAAAGTCGAACGTCTCGCGCAAGCGAGCTGGGATGTACCGTTGCAGGGAACGGTGACAGACAAGGCGTGGTATTTCGCGAGATAGACGCCGCGCGGATCAGCGGCGTCGAAAAGGCAGTGTCAGCGCTTGAAGGCTGTCGACTGTTGTACTTGTTGCGCCACTTCAATCGGTGCATCGGCCTTGTTGGCCCACAGACTTTGCGCATAACCGGTGGTCACGACGCCCAGACCGAACAAAATTACCAAAGTCCACAGCAAATCCGGTTTGCGTTTCATCGATTGCCCCCCTCAAGGCACATCATCACGATGACAGCAGCGGTTTCCATTCGTAGGCCGTGCAGCAGCGTCAAGCTTTAAAGGCCGGCATTTTGCGACAACGTGAACCTCTGCGCAAATGCTGACGTCAACCGACCGTCGGTTTGTCATAAAATTGCCGGACAACCTGCCCAATGACCGCTTGAGGAGCACACACCATGGCCTACTGGCTGATGAAATCCGAGCCCGACGAGCTCTCGATCAAGGGCCTGGAAAAGCTCGGCAAAGCGCGCTGGGACGGGGTTCGCAACTATCAGGCACGCAATTTCCTGCGGGCCATGGCGGTGGGAGACGAATTCTTTTTCTACCACTCCAGCTGCCCGGAGCCGGGAATTGCCGGAATCGGCAAAATAATCGAAGCCGCGTACCCGGATCCCACCGCACTGGAACCGCAAAGCCATTACTACGACCCGAAAGCCACCCCGGATAAAAACGCCTGGAGCGCAATTGATGTCGCCCACGTCGAAACTTTCAGCCGGGTCTTGAAGCTGGATTATCTGAAACAGCAGACCGCGTTGGCCGAGATGCCACTGGTGCAGAAGGGCTCGCGACTGTCGGTGATGCCGGTGACGGCCGAGCAGTGGGCGGCAGTACTCGGTTTGCGCTGAGAGGCGTTGCCCCTTGCGACTGACATGACTCAGCGCTGCCTGCGTCGCCGATCATTTGACAGACATCAAGCGATGCCATCGCTTTACCCGTCAGACTGAACGCCCAAGCCGCAGGATGCCCTCATGTCAACGTACCGACGCTCCTCTCTGTTATACGCCGGCGCCCTCATCCTGTTGTTGATGGCGGCCGGAGGCTTCGGCTACTGGAAATCCATGAGCAACCGCCTTCCCGAGGGGCTTCACAGCGCAAACGGGCGACTCGAGGCCACGCAAGTGCAGATCGCCAGCAAGACTCCGGGACGTCTCGCCGAGGTCTTGGTCGATGAAGGCGACAAGGTCAGCAAAGGGCAACTGCTTGCTCGAATGGACACCCGAACCCTCGAGGCCCAGCGCAATCAGGCCGAAGCCGAGGTTATCCGCGCCCGCGAGAACCTCGCCACCGCCCAGGCCAACGTACAGTTGCGCCTGAGCGAGCAACTGCTGGCCCAGCAGGAACTTGGCCGCTCACAGTCGTTGTTCAAGCATGGTTTTGTCAGCGCGCAGGTCATCGATCAACTGCAATCACGGATCGGCACCGCTAGCGCTGCTGTGACTGCTGCCCGGGCACAGGTCGCTGCAGTCAGCGCGGCCATCGGTGCAGCCCAGGCCCAGGTTGCGCAACTGGCCAGCGAGATCGATGACAGCCGTCTGCGCGCGCCGATCGACGGGCTGATCCAGCTGCGCATGGCCGAACCCGGCGAAGTGCTGGGTGCCGGCGGCCGAGTCCTGCTGCTGATCGATCCCGGCGACCAATACATGAATCTTTACTTGCCGGCCTCCGTCGCCGGGCGTCTGGCGGTCGGCGATGAAGCGCGGATCCTGCTCGACGCCCTGCCCGACCAGGCATTGCCGGCGAAAGTCAGTTTCGTGGCGGCCAAATCGCAATTCACACCCAAAGAGGTCGAAACCCGCGACGAGCGGCAAAAACTGGTCTTTCGCGTCAAGCTGCGCCTGACCCGACCTGGCGACGTCCCCCAGGCCAAGCCCGGCATGCCCGGCACGGGCTATGTGCGCACCGCGCCGATCGACTGGCCGGCCCATCTGCAATGAACAGCGTCGCGGTTCACGCGAACGCCATCACTCACCGCTATGGCGAGCGGCAAGCCCTGGATGGCATCGCGTTCAGCCTGCCGGCCGGTACCCGCTGCGGCTTGATTGGCCCTGACGGAGCGGGCAAATCCAGTCTGTTGGGGCTGATTGCGGGCGTGAAAGCCCTCCAGCAAGGGCAACTGGAAGTGCTTGGCGGTCCGATCCAGGATCGCAGCCACCGCAACACGCTGTACGCGCGTATCGCTTTCATGCCGCAGGGATTGGGCGGCAACCTGTACCCGGAACTGTCGATCCGCGAGAACGTGCAATTTTTCGCCACCTTGTTCGGCCTCTCCGCCGACGAAAGCGCGCAGCGCCTGCACAACCTGTTGCTCGCCACTGATCTGCTGAGGTTCGCCGATCGACCGGCCGGCAAACTCTCCGGTGGCATGAAACAGAAACTCGGACTGTGTTGTGCACTGATTCACGAACCGGATCTGTTGATCCTCGACGAGCCGACCACCGGCGTCGATCCGCTCTCGCGCCGCAAGTTCTGGGAGTTGATCGACGATGTTCGGCGCCAACGACCGCAGCTGACCCTGCTGGTCGCCACGGCCTACATGGAGGAAGCTGAACAATTCGAGCATTGCCTGATGCTCGACGGCGGCCGGATGATCGCCACCGGTCTGAGCCGCGAACTGGCTGCTGTCACGCCCAGCGGCAAGCTTGATGACGCCTTCACTCATTTTCAGGGTGAAAGCCGTCACGCCACTCAACCGCTGCACATCCCGCCTTATACCGGCAACACCGACATTGCCATCGAAGCTCACGACCTGACGTTGCGTTTCGGCAACTTTACGGCTGTGGACCACGTCAGCTTCGCGATCGGGCGAGGCGAGATTTTCGGTTTCCTTGGCTCCAATGGCTGCGGCAAGACCACCACAATGAAAGTCCTGACCGGACTGATGCCCGCCAGCGAAGGTAGCGCAACGCTGCTGGGCAATCCGGTGGATGCGAAGGATCTGGCCACGCGCAAACGGGTCGGATTCATGTCTCAGAGCTTTTCGCTGTATGGCGAACTCAGCGTGCGGCAGAACCTTGAACTGCACGCACGCCTGTTCGATTTGCCGAAAACCGAGAGCGCCCGGCGCATCGACGCGCTGATTCAACGCTTCGATCTGCACGGTGTCGCCAATCAATCGTCCGGGGCCTTGCCTCTGGGAATACGCCAGCGCCTGTCACTGGCGGTCGCGGTCTTGCACAGCCCGGAAGTGCTGATTCTGGATGAGCCGACCTCTGGAGTTGATCCCGCGGCGCGAGACGATTTCTGGCGTCTGTTGATCGAACTGTCCCGTGATCAAGGCGTGACCATTTTCCTTTCCACCCATTTCATGAACGAAGCTCAGCGTTGCGACCGCATCTCCCTGATGCACGCGGGCAAAGTGCTGGCCTGTGACACGCCGACGGCACTGCAACAACAGTTTGGCGGCGAGTACCTGGAGGCGGCGTTCGTGACCTGCCTTGAACAGGCTCAGGGTAGTGCCGAAACCGCTCCGCCTCCCGCGCCGTCACCGGCCCCGAAGGCGCCGGCCAGCTCCGTCAGGGAGCAGGTTTTCAGTTTCGGTCGTCTGACGGCAGTGGCTCGCCGCGAAGGCAAAGAACTGATCCGCGACAAAGTGCGCATGGCGTTTGCACTGCTGGGTGCCATTTTCATGATGGTGATTTTTGGCTTCGGGATTTCCCTGGATGTAGAGAACCTGGCCTTCGCCGTGTATGACCAGGATCAAACGCCACAAAGCCGCGCCTATCTGGAGGCCTTCCGCGGCTCCCGCTATTTCGCCGAACAGCCGCCCATCGAAGATGCACAGGCTCTGCATCGCCGGCTGCAACGTTCGGAAATCAAGCTGGCGCTGGAGATCCCGCCCGGATTCGGCCGCGACCTGTACGCCGGACATCGACCGGAAGTCGCGGCGTGGCTGGATGGCGGCATGCCCTTTCGCGCCGAGACCAGTCGCAACTACGTCGAGGCCGTCCATCTGGCCAATCTTGAGCAACTTGCCGAACAAAGCAGCCCGGCATTGACCCTGCCAGCCCCGGCCACGCTGCAGACCCGCTTTCGCTATAACCAGGATGTGGTCAGCGTCAATGCCATCGGCCCCGGCGTGATGGCGCTGATTCTGGCTTTCATTCCGGCGATGCTGACTGCGCTCGGCATCGTGCGCGAGAAAGAGCTGGGCTCGATCACCAATTTCTACGCCACGCCCCTGACCCGCCTCGAATTTCTGCTGGGCAAACAACTACCCTATCTGCTGGTCAGCCTGGTCAACCTCGCCGTGCTCGTGGCGATGAATCGCTGGCTGTTCGGCGTGCCCTTCAAGGGCAGCCTGCCGACCCTTGCGTTCGGCGGGCTGCTGTATGTACTGGCCACTACCAGCATGGGCCTGCTGATTTCAGCGTTCACCCGAACGCAGATCGCGGCGATCCTCGGCACCATGATCATCACCAGCCTGCCGACCATCCAGTTCTCCGGTCTGATCGTGCCGCGTTCTTCGCTGGAAGGAGCCGCCGCCGTGATGGGCTTGCTGTTTCCGGCCGGTCACTTCCTCGACATCGCCGTAGGAACGTTCACCAAAGCTCTGGACCTGCGTCAACTCTGGCCACAATGTCTGGCGCTGGGCGGCTTTTTTATCGGGTTCACCGGCTTGAGCCTGATCATGCTGAAGAAGCAGGAGGCCTGATGCACAAACTCGTACACATCCTGCGATTGGGTCTCAAGGAACTGACGAGCCTGCGCCATGACAGCGTGTTACTGCTGTTCCTGTTCTACGCCTTCACCGTGGCCATCTATATGCCAGCCGCCGGTTCAGTGATCGGCGTGCATAACGCCAGCGTGGCGATTGTCGACGAGGATCACAGCGCCCTTTCGCGCCAATTGGCTGAGGCGCTGCAGCCTCCGGAATTCCAGACGCCGGTAACGCTGCCCTACGAGCAACTGGATGAAGTCATGGACAGTGGCCGATACACGTTCGTCATCAATATCCCCGCCGGTTTTCAGACCGACCTGCTCGCGGGTCGCCAGCCAGCCCTGCAAGTCAACGTCGACGCCACCGCCATGAGCCAGGCGTTCATGGGCGCCGGCTACATCAGCCGAATATTTCAGCGTGAATTATTGGCATATTCAGGCCAGGGTGATGTGCAGACCGGGTCTGCGGTACAACTGACGACTCGAGCCCTGTTCAATACCAATCTTGAGGGCGGCTGGTTTCTGGCCGTGATTCAGATCGTCAACAACATCACCATTCTGGCGATCATTCTGACCGGCACCGCGCTCCTGCGCGAGCGCGAACACGGCACCCTGGATCATTTGCTGGTGCTGCCACTGACCGCACTGGAAATCATGCTGGCGAAAGTCTGGAGCAATCTGCTGGTGGTGGTGCTATGCACCTGGCTGTCACTGGAAGTGATTGTCAAAGGTGCGTTGGGCGTACCTTTATCCGGCTCATTGAGCCTGTTTTTGCTGGTCACGGCCGTTTATCTGTTCGCCAGCACCGCGCTGGGTATCTTCCTGGCAACGCTGGCGCGTTCGACACCGCAGTTCGGCCTGCTGGCCATCCCGGTAATTATCCCGATGCTGCTGTTGTCGGGCGGCAGCACACCGCTGGACAGCATGCCGCAGTGGTTGCAATGGGTCATGCAAGGGTCACCGTCCACCCACTTCGTCAGCCTCGGCACCGCGATCCTGTTTCGCGACGCCGGGCTGAGCGTAGTGTGGCCTGATTTGCTGGCGCTGGTCGTGATCGGTTTACTGTTCTTTTTCATCGCCCTGGCACGGTTTCGCAAGAGCCTGGCGTCGTGAACAACCGCGACGATGTTTACTGAATGATCAGGTTGTTGAACAACAGATCCTCGACCACCGGCTTGCCGGTCTCGTCATTCATCACCTGCTGGGTCTGCTTCAAGGCTTCCTGACGCAGTTTTTCCTTGCCCTCGATGCTGCCCATCGCATCGGTGGTCTGCTGAGTGAACAGCGCCACCAGTTGATTACGGATCAACGGCTCGTTGGCCTTGACCAGTTTGGTCGCCTCTTCGCCGGTCACCCGCAGTGCCACGTCGGCCTTGTAGACCTTGAGCTTCGGGGTGCCATCGAGCCCGTAGTTGCCCACGAACGGCGGGCTCAGGGTGATGTAGTTGACCTTCGGCGCCTCGCCCTCTTTGGCTTCTTCGGCCAGCGCTGCCACAGGCAGAGACAGGGCCAGCAACAACATGATCCACGCTTTCACAATTCGCTCCTTATCCGGTTTGCGGCCTAGCATAACGACCCGCCGCGCAAGCACAAGCTTATGGCGGACTATCAGGGCCGGGCATGCTCGTTGACCCGTTGACTGCCACACCTACACTTATCGGCCATCACTCCCAAAGGAATAGCCCTGATGAAAGCCGTGCTGTGCAAAGCCTTCGGCCCTGCCGAATTGCTGGTGCTGGAAGACGTCGCCAGTCCTGTCGCCAAGAAGAACGAAATCCTGCTGGACGTGCACGCCGCCGGGGTCAACTTCCCGGACACGCTGATCATCGAGGGCAAATACCAGTTCAAGCCGCCCTTCCCGTTCTCGCCCGGTGGCGAGGCCGCCGGCGTGGTCAGCGAAGTGGGTGAAAAGGTCAGTCACCTGAAAGTCGGCGACCGGGTCATGGCCCTGACCGGCTGGGGCAGCTTCGCCGAGCAGGTCGCAGTGCCGGGCTATAACGTGCTGCCGATCCCGCCCTCGATGGATTTCAACACCGCCGCCGCGTTCAGCATGACCTACGGCACGTCGATGCACGCCCTCAAGCAGCGCGGCAACCTGCAACCGGGTGAAACCCTGCTGGTACTCGGCGCCTCCGGCGGCGTCGGTCTGGCCGCCGTGGAAATCGGCAAAGCCATGGGCGCCCGGGTGATTGCCGCCGCCAGCAGCGCGGAAAAACTTGCCGTGGCCAAGGCTGCCGGTGCCGACGAACTGATCAACTACAGCGAAACCAGCCTCAAGGACGAGATCAAGCGTCTGACCGACGGCCAGGGCGCCGACGTGATCTACGACCCGGTCGGTGGCGACCTGTTCGACCAGGCCATCCGCGCCATCGCCTGGAACGGCCGCCTGCTGGTAGTCGGTTTCGCCAGCGGACGCATTCCCGAACTGCCGGTCAACCTCGCTTTGCTCAAGGGCGCAGCGGTACTCGGCGTGTTCTGGGGCTCCTTCGCCCAACGCCAGCCGCAGGACAACGCGGCGAACTTCCAGCAATTGTTCGGCTGGTTTGCCGAGGGCAAGCTGAAGCCGCTGGTGTCGCAGGTCTATCCGCTGGGCGAGGCGGCGCAGGCGATCAATGACCTGGGACAGCGCAAGGCAGTGGGTAAGGTTGTGGTGCAGGTGCGCTGAAGGCGCGGCTCGCCTCAACTGCCGGGCGACTGTGCAGTGTCGCCCGGCAACAGATGCTCCTGAACCTTCAGGCTGCGAGACGGAATCAGCCGACCCTCGTCGTCGAAGCGCAGAACGATCAGCCAGTCGAAGACATCATCCGGCCATTTTCCCTGCCCCATCAGCGCTGTTGCGTCGCCGCCGAAGGCTTTCAGCAGTTTGTTGATGTGCCCGTGGTGCCAGGCGATCAGCACCGTCGGCGCCTGATTGCTCTTGCGCAACAGCTTGACCAGTTCATGCACCTCGCCGTTGATATAAGGCTGCTCGATAGACAGATTCAGACGCTCGGCCAGCGGCGTCAGGGTCAAACGTGAGCGCGAGCTCTCGGGACTGTCGCCGGCGGCGATCAGCCGCTCCGGGATCAGCGTCTGGCCATCGAGCTTCAATGGATTGAAGTAGTCGGCATAGGCGCGAGCCCGTTCTTCGCCCCGGGCATTGAGCACCGATCCCTCAGTCGGCTTTTCCGCATGGCGGATGATCAGCACCGTGGCATTGCGCAAACCGGACTGGGCCGGGTGATCGGCGTAAATCAATCCCAGCACCGCAACAGCGATAACCGCCGCCGCCAATAATCGGCGCATGAGCATGCGAACCTTCAAAGCCATCATTCATCTCTGCTGATCAATCGGTCGACGGATCGCGAGTCTAAGCCAGTCCACATTCACAAGTAGTGAAAACGCCCTGTTCTTACAGCAGAGCGACAGGTTCGTAAAAGAACGTGCGACTTCCAACATTTTCCACTGTTTTGCCGATGGGAAGCGGTGCTATTTTCGGTAACGAAACTGTAACATTCGCATCCGCAGTCAAAACAAGAAATCTGGAGCTCTTGAATGTTTGCTTTCTTTCGTCCTGCCGCACATCAGGCTCCATTGCCTGAAGAAAAAATCGACAGCACCTACCGACGCCTGCGTTGGCAGATCTTCGCCGGCATCTTCTTTGGCTACGCGGGTTACTACCTGCTGCGCAAGAACTTCTCGCTGGCCATGCCGTACCTGATCGACGAAGGCTACAGCCGTGGCGATCTGGGCCTGGCAATGTCGGCCATCGCCATCGCGTACGGCCTTTCCAAGTTCCTCATGGGCCTGGTGTCCGACCGCTCCAACCCGCGTTACTTCCTGCCGTTCGGCCTGCTGGTATCGGCCGGGGTGATGTTCATTTTCGGTTTTGCGCCTTGGGCAACCTCCAGCGTGACCATGATGTTCATCCTGCTGTTCATCAACGGTTGGGCCCAGGGCATGGGCTGGCCGCCGAGCGGACGCACGATGGTGCACTGGTGGTCGCAGAAGGAACGTGGCGGCGTGGTGTCGGTGTGGAACGTGGCGCATAACGTCGGTGGCGGTCTGATCGGCCCGCTGTTCCTGATCGGCATGGGCCTGTTCAACGACTGGCACGCAGCGTTCTACGTCCCGGCTGCCGTCGCCCTGGCAGTAGCGGTATTCGCTTTCGTCACCATGCGCGACACCCCGCAATCGGTCGGCCTGCCGCCGATCGAGAAGTACAAGAACGACTACCCGGAAGGCTACGACGCCAGCCACGAAGACGAATTCAGCGCCAAGGAAATCTTCGTCAAATACGTGCTGCGCAACAAAATGCTCTGGTACATCGCCATGGCCAACGTCTTCGTCTACCTGCTGCGTTACGGCGTGCTGGACTGGGCGCCGACCTACCTGAAAGAAGCCAAGGGTTTCACCGTGGATAAAACCTCGTGGGCCTATTTCTTCTACGAATGGGCGGGGATTCCGGGCACGCTGCTGTGCGGCTGGATGTCGGACAAGATCTTCCGTGGCAATCGTGGCCTGACCGGCATGGTGTTCATGGCTCTGGTGACCGTCGCGACGCTGGTGTACTGGCTGAACCCGGCCGGCAACCCGACCATCGACATGATCGCGCTGTTCTCAATCGGCTTCCTGATCTACGGCCCGGTCATGCTGATCGGCCTGCAAGCGCTGGAACTGGCGCCGAAGAAAGCCGCCGGCACTGCCGCAGGCTTCACCGGTCTGTTCGGGTATCTGGGTGGTTCGGTCGCGGCCAGTGCAGCGATGGGCTACACCGTGGACCATTTCGGCTGGGATGGTGGTTTCGTGCTGCTGGTGGGCGCTTGCCTGCTGTCGATGGCCTTCCTGGCCCCGACCCTGTGGCACAAGCAAGTCGCCAGTCAGAGCCGCGAAGCAGTCGCCTGATCGGCCTTTGACTTACAGCGCTTGAGCCGCGCCTCCAGATTCCGGTCTGGCATGGCGTGGCTGCGCAGGGCGTGAGCGGTCTGCTCGACATAATCGCGAGTCGTGCCGTAACGTCCGCAAGCGCTTTCGAACACCTGGCTCAGCACATGATCCGGCAAGTTGCCGGCATAGCTGGGCAGGTGTCGCTCCAACACGAATCCCAAGGCCTGAACCTGGCTGCCATCTTCGAGTCGGCAGTTGAGCCAGTGTGGGCGATAGGACGGGAACGGCATTTCGCGTTTCCACAACGCATACAGCGCGCTGTCCAGGTTCTCTTCCGGCAACCGATAGGCGAAGCCGCTGCACGAACCGCCACGATCCAGACCAAAGACCAGACCCGGCATTTCCGGCGTGCCGCGATGCTCGTGAGACCACAGGTACAAGCCACGATGGTAGCCATGCACGCGCCCGCGCACCCGCTCGACGGCTGTGCATTCCGGCCGCCAGATCAGCGAACCGTAGGCGAACAGCCACACCGGCCCGCCCTTGTGGCGTGCCATGGTCGATTGCATGGAAGCGAGAAGTTGTTCGTGCGTCAGCTGCGGCCCAAGATCGAGCCGCGGAGGGTAAGCCAGGTTCAGAAAAGCGTTTTCAATGGCGCTCATGGCGAATAGCGTTCAGCTCCCCGCGGGTGAAGAATTACTTAATAGAACGCACCGCTGTAACAATAAGGCACATATGTTTTAAGGCAATTTGAGTGCCATGGCACAGTTCTTAATTGATTGCCTGATGGATATATAACCTACCGGTATTTATGTAATTACATAAATACCGATCGGCTATATGGAGAGTTATAACGAACTCAGGAGCGGGGTGCGTAAGCAAATACATCCGCACGCATCTGATGGGCATCCATCCCGGCTTCGACCAGCGCATCCAGCGTGCCGTAGACCATGGCCGGAGAGCCACTGGCATAGACGTGCAGCGATTTCAGATCAGGGAAATCCTCACATACCGCTTCGTGCAGCATGCCGCAGCGCCCTTCCCAGCCGCACTGATCACTGACGACCTTGTGCAGGAAAAGATTGGGCAACTTCAGCCATTCGTCCCAATGCTCGATTTCATAAAAATCTTCCGGACGACGCACGCCCCAATACAGATGCACCGGGTGTTTGAAGCCCGTGGCCCGGCAATGCTCGATCAGGCTGTGGATCTGGCCCATGCCAGTACCAGCGGCGATCAGCACCAGCGGCCCGTCCGGCAGTTCCGCCAGGTGGGTATCGCCGAACGGCAGTTCGACCCGCACCATCGGGTTGCGCCTGAGCTGATCGATCAGGCTCAGCGCACTGGATTCGCGCGCCAGCACATGGATTTCCAGATCGCGCCCGCCGTGAGGCGCCGAAGCCATGGAGAACGCCGATTTCTCGCCGTTCTCGCGCTCGATCATCAAATACTGACCGGCGTGATAGCGCGGCGGCTTGCCGGCCGGTGCCCGCAGGCGCACGCGAAAGGTATCGCCACCGACGTCCCGGCATTCGATGACCTGACACGACACGCTGCGCACCGGCAGTTCTCCCAGCGCGAGCACGCCATCCCACAGCACGATGCAGTCTTCCAGCGGCTCCGCTATGCAAGTGTAGAACTCGCCGTGGTCGTGCACCTTGCCGGCCTGTTCGACCCGACCTTCCACCAGCAGCGCCGCACACACATGGCAGTTACCATTGCGGCAGCTTTGCGGGCATTCGTAGCCCAGGCGCCGTGCACCATCGAGGATCCGCTCTCCGGGCTGTATCTCGAGCACCGCTCCGGAGGGCTGCAGGGTTACACGCATCAATCTATTCCTAACTGATTCCAGATGGCATCGATCCGTTGGGTGACGGCGTCATCCTTGACGATGACGCGGCCCCACTCGCGAGTGGTTTCGCCAGGCCACTTGTGGGTGGCGTCCAGGCCCATCTTCGAGCCAAGCCCCGACACCGGCGAGGCGAAGTCGAGGTAGTCGATCGGCGTGTTGTCAATCATCACCGTGTCGCGCTTGGGGTCCATGCGCGTGGTGATGGCCCAGATCACGTCGTTCCAGTCCCGCGCGTTGATATCGTCGTCGGTGACGATAACGAACTTTGTGTACATGAACTGTCGCAAAAACGACCAGACACCCAGCATCACGCGCTTGGCGTGGCCCGGATACGACTTCTTCATCGTCACCACGGCCATGCGGTACGAGCAGCCTTCCGGCGGCAGGTAGAAGTCGGTGATCTCCGGGAATTGCTTCTGCAGGATCGGCACGAACACTTCGTTCAAGGCCACGCCAAGAATCGCCGGCTCATCCGGCGGACGGCCGGTGTAGGTGCTGTGGTAGATCGGCTTGATCCGGTGGGTGATGCGCTCGACGGTGAACACCGGGAAGCTGTCGACTTCGTTGTAGTAACCGGTATGGTCGCCGTACGGGCCTTCATCGGCCATCTCGCCCGGATGAATCACGCCTTCGAGGATGATTTCGGCAGTCGCCGGCACTTGCAGGTCGTTGCCACGGCACTTCACCAACTCGGTGCGGCTGTCGCGCAGCAGACCGGCGAAGGCATATTCGGAGAGGCTGTCCGGCACCGGCGTCACCGCGCCAAGAATGGTCGCAGGATCCGCGCCAAGGGCCACGGACACCGGGAACGGCTGGCCCGGATGCTTCTCGCACCACTCACGGAAATCCAGCGCGCCGCCACGGTGGCTGAGCCAGCGCATGATGACCTTGTTGCGGCCGATCACTTGCTGACGGTAGATGCCGAGGTTCTGTCGATCCTTGTTCGGGCCTTTGGTGACGGTCAGGCCCCAGGTGATCAGTGGCGCCACGTCGCCCGGCCAGCAAGTCTGCACCGGCAGCATCGCCAGATCGACGTCGTCGCCTTCGATGACCACTTCCTGGCACGGTGCGTCTTTGATGACTTTCGGCGCCATCGCGATGATCTTGCGGAAGATCGGCAGCTTCGACCACGCGTCCTTCAAGCCCTTCGGCGGTTCCGGTTCCTTGAGGAACGCCAGCAGCTTGCCGATTTCGCGCAGTTCGCTGACCGACTCGGCGCCCATGCCCATGGCCACCCGCTCAGGAGTGCCGAACAGGTTGCCGAGCACCGGAATGTCGTAGCCGGTCGGTTTTTCGAACAGCAGCGCCGGGCCCTTGGCCCGCAGCGTGCGGTCGCACACCTCGGTCATTTCCAGCACCGGCGAGACGGGAATCTGGATGCGTTTCAACTCTCCGCGCTGCTCAAGCTGCTGCACGAAATCCCGAAGATCCTTGAATTTCATTGACGATGGCACCCTCAAAATAGGCGTACATCCTACCTGCTCTGACGGGCAAACAGCAGCCCGTCAACATCAGGCCTCGCTCAATTGTGGCTCGTCCCCAGCAGCAGAGGCGCAAACAGCGGGCTCAGCCGGGAGCTCCCCGCGTCCGAAAGATGATCCTCATCCTTGTACTGCGAATGGCCGTTGACCTCGATGCTGCAGACGCCATTGCTGCACATCAGCGGTGTTGGATCGATCACGTGCACACCCGGATCAGCGGCGCTCATGGATTCGAACAGGCGGCTGAGGAAATGCTGGCGCGCCAGATGTTCCTCAAGCGGACGACCCAGCCCTTCGGCGGACCTTCCGATCCGCGCCAGGCTGGTCAAGCGGTTGATGGCGCCTTTGCGTTGCAGCGGCACCTCCTTGAACAGCCAGACTTGCGCCCCCGTCGCCCTCAATGCGGCAACCCGCGCTTTCAGCGCTGCGGCCATGCGTTGCTCGGCCTGGACGGTATCGTCTTGCGAATTGAGCAGCACCTTCTTATCTCCGTCTTCGCGGCCATACACGTAAAGGCTCCAGTTGGACGCCAGCACCACATCCTTGATGCCGAGGCTGCGCACACGTTCCATGGTCTGTTCGTTGAAATCCTTGCAGCGCTGACGCGGGTCGTCGCTGAGAATCGGCGGGCACGCGCTCATGCTGTACAGCCAAACCGGACGCCCCTCGCGACGGGCATTATTCTCGATGGCCGGCAGCAAGGCGGCGGCGTGGCTGTCGCCCCAGAACAATTGCGTGGCCGGAACATCCTCGTTGCCACCCACCAGACAGGCCTTGTCCAGCTCTTTATCCTGAGTCACCAGCATGCATTTCATCTGCCCTGCACGCCACTCACGGGACTGTGCATACTCCAGCGCTTTACCGGTCAGACGCTGAGGGACACCGTCGGCGGAACGGATCGCCGACCCCGTCGCCACGAGTGCAACGATGGCGGCCAGACTGCCTGCCAGCACTGCATTACGCGAGGCGAGCAAGCGTTTTTCGCGAAACGGCAGCTCGATATAGCGCAGACTCAGCCAGGCCAGGCCCAGCGCCAAGGCTATCCAGCCGATTGCTTCAACAGGCTGAATGCCATCGATGGAAATCGCGTTGGCGTAGACAAACACCGGCCAATGCCAAAGATAGAGCGAATACGAAAGCAAGCCGACCCAGACCAACGGCCGCAGACTCAAGAGCCGCCCGGTGAGGCTCGCACCTTGCGCGCCCGACCAGATCAGCGCCGTCGTCCCCAGCACCGGCAACAACGCTGCCCAGCCCGGAAACACGGTGGATTTGTCAAAAGTGAACACCGCGACCAGCACTGCCGCCAGGCCGGCCAGCCCCACGGCCTGATACAACCACGGACGCACCGCCTGCTTCGGCGCCGGAATTACCGCGAGCATCGCACCGCAGAGCAACTCCCAGGCCCGGGTAGGCAGCGAGAAGAAGGTGAATTCCGGCTTGTGTTCGATGTTGGCGATGTTCAAGCCGAACGACACCAGCAACACGGCGAACAGCATCCAGCGCCAATGGCGGAAATAGCGGATCAGCACCGCCATCAACAGCGGAAAGAAGATGTAGTACTGCTCTTCCACCGCCAGCGACCAGGTATGCAGCAGCGGCTTCAGATCCGAGGCTGGCTGGAAATAGCCGTCCTCGCGCATGAACAGAATGTTGGAGATGAACAGCGACTGATAGCGCACTGTTCGCCCGAGTTCGGCGAAGTCCTTGGCCGTCAGCAGCAACCAGCCCAGTGCCAGCGTCACCAGCATGACCACGCTCAGGGCAGGAATGATGCGGCGGGCACGGCGTGCCCAGAAATCAATGAAGCTGAAACGTTGAGCGCTGATTTCGCGGAATAGAATCGTTGTGATCAGGAAGCCGGAAATGACGAAAAAAACGTCAACCCCGACAAAGCCGCCACTGAATGTACTGAATCCAAAATGAAACAGTACGACGGGAATAACCGCCAGAGCTCGTAATCCGTCGATATCACGGCGACTGCCAAACGTGTGCATGACCTTTCTCGTTCTGGATACAGAGTCCTTGGAAAGCGCGAAAGTTATCAGCCACGTGCATTTCAATCCAGATACAAATAATCCGTCGCGAAAAAAAAGCGCCCTCATGGGGCGCTTTTTTCAAACAACAGAGTATTACTTGCGCTTCATCGACAGGAAGAACTCGTCGTTGGTCTTGGTCGTCTTCAGCTTGTCGACCAGGAACTCGATGGCCGCCACTTCGTCCATCGGGTGCAGCAGTTTGCGCAGGATCCACATACGCTGCAGCTCATCGTCGGCAGTCAACAGCTCTTCGCGACGAGTACCGGACTTGTTGATGTTGATGGCCGGGAACACACGCTTCTCGGCGATACGACGGTCCAGTGGCAGCTCCATGTTGCCGGTGCCCTTGAACTCTTCGTAGATCACTTCATCCATCTTCGAGCCGGTTTCAACCAGCGCAGTGGCGATGATGGTCAGCGAGCCGCCTTCTTCGATGTTGCGCGCGGCGCCGAAGAAACGCTTCGGTTTCTCCAGGGCGTGGGCATCGACACCACCGGTCAGCACCTTGCCGGAGCTCGGGATCACGGTGTTGTAGGCACGGGCCAGACGGGTAATGGAGTCGAGCAGGATCACCACGTCCTTTTTGTGTTCGACCAGGCGCTTGGCCTTCTCGATCACCATTTCAGCCACTTGCACGTGACGGGTCGGCGGCTCGTCGAAGGTCGAGGCAACCACTTCGCCGCGCACGGTGCGCTGCATTTCGGTCACTTCTTCCGGACGCTCGTCGATCAACAGCACGATCAGGTGAACTTCAGGATTGTTACGGGCGATGTTCGCTGCAATGTTCTGCAGCATGATCGTTTTACCGGCTTTCGGCGGTGCAACGATCAGACCGCGCTGGCCTTTGCCGATCGGGGCGCACAGGTCGATCACACGACCGGTCAGGTCTTCGGTGGAACCGTTGCCAGCTTCCATCTTCATGCGCACGGTCGGGAACAGCGGGGTCAGGTTCTCGAAGAGAATCTTGTTCTTCGCGTTCTCAGGACGATCGAAGTTGATCGTGTCGACCTTGAGCAGGGCGAAATAACGCTCGCCTTCCTTCGGAGGACGGATCTTGCCAACGATGGTGTCACCGGTGCGCAAGTTGAAACGGCGGATCTGGCTCGGCGAGACATAGATGTCGTCAGGACCGGCGAGATAGGAAGCGTCAGCGGAGCGCAGGAAGCCGAAGCCGTCCTGGAGAATCTCCAGCACGCCATCACCGGAGATTTCCTCACCGCTTTTAGCGTGCTTTTTCAGCAGGGAGAAAATCACGTCCTGCTTGCGCGAACGGGCCATATTTTCTATGCCCATCTGTTCGGCCAATTCGAGCAGTTCGGTAATCGGCTTTTGCTTGAGTTCAGTCAGATTCATATAGGAATGACGTAATCATTTATGGAGGGGGGGAAATTAAGCTTTTGGCTTAATGAGGCCGCGCCGCGGAGAAGGCGACAGGATCGCTTACTTATTCGAAAAGGAGTGCGTCGGCGACGGCTAGCAGGGGGCAGTGGAGAAACCAGTGCGGGGCCGAATGTACCACCTGAGTTTCGGAGCGTCTAGCCCTGAATACGCAAAAAGCCCCGCAATTTGCGGGGCTTTTTCAGGACAATCCTTACCGCGACGCTTAGAGGTTGGCGTCGAGGAAAGCAGCCAGTTGCGACTTCGACAGAGCGCCGACCTTGGTCGCTTCCACGTTGCCGTTCTTGAACAGCATCAGGGTCGGAATACCACGTACGCCGTGCTTGGCAGGGGTTTCCTGGTTTTCGTCGATGTTCAGCTTGGCGACGGTCAGCTTGCCTTTGTAAGTCTCTGCAATCTCGTCCAGAACCGGAGCGATCATTTTGCAAGGGCCGCACCATTCAGCCCAGTAGTCGACCAGGACAGCGCCTTCGGCCTTGAGTACGTCGGCTTCGAAGCTAGCGTCGCTAACGTGTTTGATCAGATCGCTGCTCATGGAATTCTCCAGGTTGTAAGCAAAAAAACGTGGCCCATCATAGCCGCCCTTCCCTTGTTCAGGAAGCCGCAGATGATTGAGTCTTGCTATGGCACTCGATGAGTTTGGGTATAGCTCAAGTCACGCGCTGGCGGGGGCGATGAAGGAAATTCCGGTGCGCAGGGCCGCGTTGCGCACGTGCTCCTGCATGGCTTTCTGTGCAGCGGCTGACGCCCGACGGGCCAGTGCGCGAAGGATCTTGCGATGCTCTTGCCAGGTTTCCATGGCCCGTTCGGCGCGGATGAACGGTAGTTTCTGGCTCTCCAGAAAGATGTCGGCGCTGGCGGTGAGGATGCTCAGCATCGCCTGATTGCCGCTGGCCAGCAGGATCCGCCGGTGGAATTCGAAATCCAGTTTCGCCGCTGCCTCGAAGTCACCGGCGCGCAGTTGCTCGCGCATGGCCGCGACGTTGTCTTCCAGTTCATCCAGATCAAACGTGCTCAACGTCACCGCCGCCAGCCCGGCCGCGAACCCTTCCAGCGCATATCGCAACTGAAAGATTTCCAGCGGCGAAGCCTGGGCTGCAAACGGCCAGGCCGGTGCGCCCTCACCGCGCGGCAATTCCACAGGCGCCTGCACGAACACACCTTTACCCGGCTGGATGCTGACCACACCCAGCGCACTCAAGGACGACAACGCCTCACGCAACGAGGCGCGGCTGACGCCCAGCTGAACCGCCAGATCCCGTTGCGAAGGCAGCGCATCGCCGGGGCCGAAGCCCTGCTCGGTAATCAGTTTGCGGATCGCTTGCAGCGCCACTTCGGGTACGGCGCGGGAGATCGAGTTCATGGTTTTCCAGACGGACCAGGCCAAGGTGCGGCCAGTTGTAATGCTATTCGAGGCATCAGGCAAGTCGTGCCCCAGCGGGGTTCGGCGGCGCAAGCCGATGCGCTATCGCAGTGCGAAACCCGACCTGACTGTTCAGACCAGTAAGACCGAACAAACCCGCTAAACCCGTGGCTTTGCATAGCGAAATCGGCGTTTTGGCACGGCCCGTGCTCTGTCCGATCGCAGAATTCACTTCCCGCCGATCCGGAGATTGTCCATGACGAAGCGTTACAGCGCCCTCCTCGCCGCCCTGTTTGCCGGTCTGATGCTGAGCCAGGCCCCCGCCCATGCCGACGGTCTGGATGACGTGGTCAAGCGCGGCACCTTGAAAGTCGCGGTGCCCCAGGACTTCCCGCCGTTCGGCTCGGTCGGCCCGGACATGAAACCGCGCGGCCTCGATATCGACACCGCGAAACTGCTGGCCGACCAGCTCAAGGTCAAACTCGAACTGACCCCGGTCAACAGCACCAACCGCATTCCGTTCCTGACCACCGGCAAGGTCGATCTGGTGATTTCCAGCCTCGGCAAGAACCCCGAGCGCGAGAAGGTCATCGATTTCTCCCGCGCCTATGCGCCGTTCTATCTCGCTGTGTTCGGCCCGCCGGACGCGGCCGTCAGCACCCTCGACGACCTCAAGGGCAAGACCATCAGCGTCACCCGGGGCGCCATCGAAGACATCGAGCTGACCAAGGTCGCCCCCGAAGGCGTGACCATCAAGCGCTTCGAAGACAACAACTCGACCATCGCCGCCTACCTCGCAGGCCAGGTCGACCTGATCGCCAGCGGCAACGTGGTGATGGTCGCGATCAGCGAAAAGAACCCCAAACGCGTACCGGCGCTGAAAGTGAAGCTCAAGGATTCGCCGGTCTACGTCGGCGTGAACAAGAACGAGCCGGCGCTGCTGGGCAAGGTCAACGAGATCCTGACCACCGCCAAGGCTGACGGCGCACTGGAAAAAAATGCGCAGACCTGGCTCAAAGAGCCGCTGCCGGCCGACCTCTGATCGGCGACGCGGGAGACTTTCATGGCCTATCAGTTCGATTTCTTGCCGGTGGTGGAAAACACCGACCTGCTGCTGCGCGGGGCGTTGTTCACCCTTGAGCTGACGGCCATCGGCGCGCTGTTCGGGGTTGGCGTGGGCATCGTCGGGGCGCTGGTACGGGCGTGGAACATCCGCCCGTTCTCGGCGATCTTCGGTGTGTATGTGGAATTGATCCGCAACACGCCGTTCCTCGTGCAGCTGTTCTTCATTTTCTTCGGCCTGCCGTCCCTTGGCGTGCAGATTTCCGAGTGGCAGGCAGCGGTACTGGCGATGGTGATCAACCTCGGTGCGTACTCGACCGAGATCATCCGCGCCGGCATCCAGGCGATTCCGCGCGGGCAGCTGGAAGCAGCGGCGGCGTTGGCGATGAGCCGCTTCGAAGCGTTCCGCCACGTGGTGCTGCTGCCGGCACTGGGCAAAGTGTGGCCGGCGCTGAGCAGCCAGATCATCATCGTCATGCTCGGTTCGGCGGTGTGTTCGCAGATCGCCACCGAGGAGTTGAGCTTCGCCGCCAACTTCATTCAGTCGCGCAACTTCCGCGCCTTTGAAACCTACGCCCTGACCACCCTCATTTATCTGTGCATGGCGCTGCTGATCCGTCAGTTGCTGAACTGGCTCGGTCGGCGCTACCTCTCGAAAAGCAGCGCAAGGAGCAGCCAATGAGCGACTTCACGTTCTGGGACATCCTGCGCAACCTGCTCACCGGCCTGCAATGGACGCTGGCGCTGTCGCTGGTGGCGTTCATCGGCGGCGGGATCGTCGGGTTGCTGATCCTGATCATGCGCATCTCGAAGAACCCGCTGCCCAGCAGCATCGCCCGCACCTGGATCGAACTGTTTCAGGGCACACCGCTGTTGATGCAGCTGTTTCTGGTGTTTTTCGGCGTGGCGCTGGCCGGGGTGGAGATTTCGCCGTGGATGGCGGCGGCGATTGCCCTGACGCTGTTCACCAGTGCTTATCTGGCGGAGATCTGGCGCGGCTGCGTCGAGGCGATTCCCCACGGTCAGTGGGAAGCTTCGTCGAGCCTGGCGCTGAATCCGCTGGAGCAACTGCGCTACGTGATCCTGCCTCAGGCGCTGCGCATCGCCGTAGCGCCGACCGTGGGTTTTTCGGTGCAAGTGGTCAAGGGGACCGCGGTGACCTCGATCATCGGCTTCACCGAACTGACCAAGACCGGCGGCATGCTCGCCAACGCCACTTTCGAACCGTTCATGGTCTACGGCCTCGTCGCCCTGGGCTACTTCCTGCTCTGCTACCCCCTGTCCCTCAGTGCGCGCTACCTGGAAAGGAGACTGCATGCCTCTGCTTAGAATTTCCGCCCTGCATAAATACTACGGCGATCACCACGTGCTCAAAGGCATCGACCTGAGCGTCGAGGAAGGCCAGGTGGTGGCGATCATCGGCCGCAGCGGCTCGGGCAAGTCCACCCTGCTGCGCACCCTCAACGGTCTGGAATCGATCAACGACGGCGTGATCGAAGTCGACGGCGAATACCTGGACGCCGCCCGCGCCGACCTGCGCAGCCTGCGGCAAAAGGTCGGGATGGTGTTCCAACAGTTCAACCTGTTCCCGCACCTGACGGTGGGCGAAAACGTGATGCTCGCGCCGCAAGTGGTACAGAAAGTGCCCAAGGCCAAAGCGCAGGAACTCGCGCGGCGGATGCTGGAACGTGTGGGTCTGGGTGAGAAGTTCGATGCCTTCCCTGAGCGTCTCTCCGGCGGTCAGCAACAGCGCGTGGCGATTGCCCGGGCGCTGGCGATGTCGCCGAAGGTGCTGCTGTGCGACGAGATCACCTCGGCGCTGGATCCGGAGCTGGTCAACGAAGTGCTCAGCGTGGTCCGCCAGCTCGCGAAGGAAGGCATGACGCTGATCATGGTCACCCACGAAATGCGCTTCGCCCGGGAGGTCGGGGACAAACTGGTGTTCATGCATCAGGGCAAGGTGCACGAGGTGGGCGATCCGAAAGTGCTGTTTGCCGATCCGCAGACGCCGGAACTGGCGAATTTCATTGGCACCGTGGAAGCGACTGCCTGAAACAGCCTGCTACCCGATCGTTCCCACGCTCTGCGTGGGAACGCAGCGCGGGACGCTCCGCGTCCCAAAAGCGGACGCAGAGCGTCCGTTGAGGCATTCCCACGCAGAGCGTGGGAACGATCAGCGTCGTTGAGTGCGCAACGGTCCCTGGCTTTTATGCGCAGGATCAAGGGTTTGAACCATGCGCGTTGGCGGCAGCGTTTGATCGTGGCACGATGTCGGGGTTATCGACCGAGACCCCCTGACCATGCCGCAATCCCAAGCCAAGAATCTGTCCCTGATCGCCGCGATCGACCTGGGCTCCAACAGCTTCCATATGGTCGTGGCCAAGGCCCAGAACGGCGAAATCCGTATTCTCGAACGGCTCGGAGAAAAAGTTCAGCTGGCCGCCGGCATCGACGATGAGCGCCAGCTCAACGAAGAATCCATGCAGCGCGGCCTCGACTGCCTCAAGCGCTTTGCCCAACTGATCAACGGCATGCCGCTGGGCGCCGTGCGGATCGTCGGCACCAACGCCCTGCGCGAGGCGCGCAACCGTGGCGAATTCATCCGCCGTGCCGAAGAAATCCTCGGCCATCCGGTGGAAGTCATCTCCGGCCGTGAAGAGGCCCGCCTGATCTACCTCGGCGTGTCCCACACCCTCGCCGACACCCCGGGCAAACGCCTGGTCGCCGACATCGGCGGCGGCAGTACCGAATTCATCATCGGCCAGCGTTTCGAACCGCTGCTGCGCGAAAGCCTGCAAATGGGCTGCGTGAGCTTCACCCAGCGCTATTTCAAGGACGGCAAAATCACCCCGGCCCGCTACGCCCAGGCCTACACGGCAGCGCGGCTGGAAATCATGAGCATCGAACACGCCCTGCATCGCCTGACCTGGGATGAAGCCATCGGCTCCTCGGGCACCATCCGCGCCATCGGCCTGGCGCTCAAGGCCGGCGGTCACGGCACCGGCGAAGTGAATGCCGAAGGTCTGGCGTGGCTCAAGCGCCGCCTGTTCAAGCTCGGCGATGTCGACAAGATCGATTTCGAAGGCATCAAGCCGGATCGTCGGGCGATCTTCCCGGCGGGCCTGGCGATTCTCGAAGCGATCTTCGACGCCCTAGAACTGCAACGCATGGATCACTGCGAAGGCGCGCTGCGTGAAGGCGTGCTGTATGACCTGCTCGGCCGCCATCACCACGAAGACGTGCGCGAACGCACCCTGACCTCGCTGATGGAGCGCTACCACGTCGACCTGGAACAGGCCGCGCGCGTCGAGCGCAAAGCCCTGCATGCTTTTGATCAAGTGGCAGAGGACTGGGAACTGGAAGACGGCATCTGGCGCGAACTGCTGGGCTGGGCGGCGAAAGTGCACGAAGTCGGGCTCGACATCGCCCACTATCACTACCACAAGCACGGCGCTTACCTCATTGAGCACTCGGACCTCGCCGGGTTCTCCCGCGAAGACCAGCAAATGCTCGCCCTGCTGGTGCGCGGCCACCGCCGCAATATCCCCAAGGACAAGTTCGCCGAGTTCGGCGACGACGGCGACAAACTGATCCGCCTGTGCGTGCTGCTGCGTTTCGCCATCCTGTTCCACCACATCCGTGGCACCCAGGCGATGCCGCAAGTGACGCTGCATGCCAATGGCAACCACCTCGACGTGGAATTCCCGGAGAACTGGCTGGATGAAAACCAGCTGACCCAGGCGGATTTCGGGCTTGAGGCCGAATGGCTGACGCGGGTGGGGATTGTTCTGACCGTGCATTGAGTAACGGGCAGGCACAAAAAAGGCGATCCGGATGGATCGCCTTTTTTATGGCTATGAAACCTGCGGTCAGCTGCTGACCGGCAGAATCGGGCTGCCCAATCGCTCCAGCAGAGTCGCCTGGGCACTGCGCGGGTTCTGGTTGCCGGTTGGCGTGTTGCGGATGTAGCGGCCGTCCGATTGCAGGCTCCAGCTGTGGGTGTTGTCGGTCAGGTACAGCTCCAGCTCTTTCTTGACCCGGGTCAGCAGCTTCTTGCCTTCCACCGGGAAGCAGGTCTCGACGCGCTTGTCGAGGTTACGCTCCATCCAGTCGGCGCTGGACAGGAACATCTGCTCCTCGCCACCGTTGAGGAAGTAGAACACTCGGGTGTGTTCAAGGAAGCGACCGATGATCGAGCGCACGTGAATGTTGTGCGATACCCCGGCGATGCCCGGACGCAGGCAGCACATGCCGCGCACCACCAGATCGATGCGCACGCCGGACTGGCTGGCCTTGTACAGCGCGCGGATGATCTTCGGATCGGTCAGCGAGTTGAACTTGGCGATGATGTGCGCCGGCTTGCCGTCGAGCGCAAATTGCGTCTCGCGGGTAATCATGTCGAGCATGCCCTTCTTCAGGGTGAACGGCGCATGCAGCAGCTTCTTCATGCGCAGCGTCTTGCCCATGCCGATCAATTGGCTGAACAGTTTGCCGACGTCTTCGCACAAGGCGTCGTCGGAAGTCAGCAGGCTGTAGTCGGTGTACAGGCGGGCGTTGCCGGCGTGGTAGTTACCAGTGCCGAGGTGCGCGTAACGCACGATCTCGCCCTGCTCGCGGCGCAGGATCAGCATCATCTTGGCGTGGGTCTTGAAGCCGACCACGCCGTAGATCACCACCGCCCCGGCCGCTTGCAGACGGCTGGCCAGTTGCAGGTTGGATTCTTCGTCGAAGCGCGCACGCAGCTCGATGACCGCCGTCACTTCCTTGCCGTTACGCGCGGCGTCCACCAGCGCATCGACGATTTCCGAGTTGGCGCCGGAGCGGTACAGGGTCTGGCGCACGGCCAGAACGTGCGGATCCTTGGCGGCCTGGCGCAGCAGATCGACCACCGGGGTGAACGACTCGAACGGGTGCAGCAGCAGGATGTCCTGCTTGCTGATCACGCTGAAAATGTTTTCGCTGTTTTGCAGCAGTTTCGGGATCTGCGGCGTGAACGGCGTGTATTGCAGCTCCGGATGGCTGTCCAGGCCGGTGATGCTGAACAGACGCGTCAGGTTCACCGGACCGTTGACCTGATACAGCTCGGTCTCGCTCAGGTTGAACTGCTTGAGCAGGTAGTCCGACAGGTGTTTCGGGCAGGTGTCGGCGACTTCCAGACGCACGGCATCACCGTAACGGCGGGAGAACAGCTCGCCACGCAGGGCGCGCGCCAGGTCTTCGACGTCTTCGGAATCGAGCGCAAGGTCGGCGTTCCGGGTCAGGCGGAACTGGTAGCAGCCCTTGACCTTCATGCCCTGGAACAGATCGTCGGCGTGGGCGTGGATCATCGACGACAGGAACACATAGTTGTCGCCGGGGCCGCCGACTTCTTCCGGCACCTTGATGATCCGCGGCAACAGACGCGGCGCCGGGATGATCGCCAGACCGGAGTCGCGACCGAAGGCATCGATACCTTCGAGCTCGACGATGAAGTTCAGGCTTTTGTTCACCAGCAACGGGAACGGGTGCGTCGGGTCGAGACCGATCGGGGTGATGATCGGCGCGATTTCGTCGCGGAAGTAGCGACGCACCCAGGTTTTGATCTTGGTCGTCCAGTGACGACGACGGATGAAGCGCACCTGATGCTTTTCCAGCTCTGGGAGCAGGATGTCGTTGAGGATCGCGTACTGGCGGTCGACATGACCGTGCACCAGCTCGCTGATGCGGGCCAGGGCCTGATGCGGTTGCAGGCCATCGGCGCCGGCCTGTTCACGGGCGAAAGTGATTTGCTTCTTGAGGCCGGCGACGCGGATTTCAAAGAATTCGTCGAGGTTGCTGGAGAAGATCAGCAGGAACTTCAGCCGCTCCAGCAACGGGTAGGACTCGTCCAGCGCCTGTTCCAGCACGCGGATGTTGAACTGCAGTTGCGACAATTCCCGGTGGATGTACAGGCTGCTGTCATCCAGACCGGGAATCGCGATCGCCGGAACCGCCACGACGGGCTCTGCCGCCTGCGCGGGTGGCGCAGGCTCGAGTTCCGGCGGGGTTTCGGTAATCTGCTCGACCACGGGTTGAGCGTCTTTTACGGCAACTTCAGTGAGTCCTTCGGTATTCATCGAATGTTCCTGGGAGGGCTATTTCTGCTCTCGTAACAATTGAGCGGCACGGACAGCAAAGTAAGTCAGGATGCCATCAGCGCCGGCACGTTTAAAGGCGGTCAGGGATTCGAGGATCACGCCTTCGCTCAACCAGCCATTCTGGATCGCCGCCATGTGCATGGCGTATTCGCCGCTGACCTGATAGACGAAGGTCGGCACTTTGAAGGCATCTTTTACCCGGAACAAAATGTCCAGGTACGGCATGCCGGGTTTGACCATGACCATGTCCGCGCCTTCAGACAAGTCCGCACCCACTTCGTGCAGCGCTTCGTCGCTGTTGGCCGGGTCCATCTGATAGGAGGCCTTGTTCGCCTTGCCCAGGTTCGCCGCCGAACCCACGGCATCGCGGAACGGGCCGTAATAGGCGCTGGCGTATTTGGCCGAGTAGGCCATGATCCGCACGTTGACGTGACCGGCCAGCTCCAGCGCTTCGCGGATCGCCTGGATGCGGCCGTCCATCATGTCCGACGGGGCAACCACCTGGGCGCCCGCAGCAGCGTGGGACAAGGCTTGTTTGACCAGTGCATCGACGGTGATGTCGTTCTGCACATAGCCTTCTTCATCGAGAATGCCGTCCTGACCGTGTGTGGTGAACGGGTCGAGGGCGACGTCGGTGATCACGCCCAGTTCGGGGAATCGGTCACGCAGCGCACGAGTGGCGCGCTGGGCGATACCTTCGGGATTCCAGGCTTCGGCGGCATCGAGGGATTTGAGTTCAGGCGGGGTGACCGGGAACAGCGCCAGCGCCGGAATTCCCAGCTCGACCCATTTGGCGGCTTCTTCAAGCAGCAGATCGATGGTCAGGCGCTCGACACCCGGCATCGAAGCCACAGCTTCGCGGCGATTTTCACCGTCGAGCACGAACACTGGCAGGATCAGGTCATCGACCGTCAACACATTCTCACGCACCAGCCGCCGGGAAAAATCATCACGGCGATTGCGACGCAGGCGGGTGGCAGGGAACAGACGGTTGGCTGGGGTAAAGCTCACGGCAGACTCCTGAGCCCGCGCAAACGGGCGAGCGTGACAGTTATAGATGGCCATTATGACGGTCGTATGACAGTTATGTGCACCCCTGCGACAGGTAGTCGCTTTCCATTGTCCGTGTAGGAAATGTTCACGTCGAGACACATTTCGACACTTTCCTGAATGTGTCCGAAGGGTTAGGCTGCGCGTTCATTTCGCCAGCACCCAGACAATGCTCCAACAATTTCTGCATGACTTCGGCTACTTTGCCCTGTTTCTCGGGACGTTTTTCGAAGGCGAAACCATCCTGGTGCTCGCGGGCTTCCTCGCGTTCCGTGAATACATGGACATCAAACTGGTGGTGGTCGTGGCGTTCTTCGGCAGCTACGCCGGCGATCAGCTGTGGTACTTCCTGGGCCGCAAGCACGGACGCAAATTGCTGGCGCGCAAACCGCGCTGGCAGATGATGGGCGACCGCGCGCTGGAACACATCCGCAAGCACCCGGACATCTGGGTCTTGAGCTTTCGCTTCGTGTACGGCCTGCGCACGGTGATGCCGGTGGCGATCGGCCTCTCGGGCTATCCGCCGGGACGTTATCTGCTGCTCAACGGTATCGGCGCCGCGATCTGGGCCACCGCCCTGGCTGCTGCCGCCTACCACTTCGGCGCCGTGCTCGAAGGCATGCTCGGCAGCATCAAGAAGTATGAGTTGTGGGTACTGGGCGCGCTGTTGATACTCGGCCTGGGCCTGTGGCTGCGCCGCCGGTTCAAGAATGCCCGGCTGGCGAAAAAGGTTTACGAGGAAGAACAGGCCGAGCTGCTGGCCAAGGCCGAACGGCACAAAACCGAAATGACCAACGCCGCCGATCCTAAGACGCCAGCCGAGTAAGCCGCTGGCGACAGCCATACAGTCCGATGCCGCTGAGCAGGCTGTAACAGAGCAGACCGACCCATATCCCCGGGCTGGCCGGCCACAGCCCGACCAGCGGCGCCAGCCACGCCAGCGGCAGGTTCGATGCCAGCCGCAATACTTCCAGTTTGCCCGCCCACGGTCGATTCTCCAGGGCCACGCCCAACACGAACAAACCGAACGCCACCGCGCTCCAGCCCAGCACCAATGCACGGGTGGGCAGACTGTGTTCCAGATTCATCAGATAACTGCCCAGCGCCACATAGACGCCAAACTGCAACCCCACGTACCACTGCTGACGGCTGTTCAGCGGCACTTCGAATTTGCGGAACTGACTCAGGTCCGGTTTGCTCATCGGGTACTTTGCCGCGACGTCTGCCGGACGCCAGCCGGTGCGCATGAACCAGATGCGGATCTTGTCCCACACATGCTCGGCACGGCGCGCGTCGTCCCACAGTTGGGCGTAGAACTGCAGGTTGGCCCACAGCGGGTTCCAGCTTGCCAGCGGTGTGGTCACGCCGAAAATCACCGGCTCGCTGTCGTCCTCTTCCTGGAACGAGCCGAACAGACGGTCCCAAATAATGAACACCCCGCCGTAGTTGCGATCCATGTAGAGAGCGTTCTGTGCATGGTGGGCCCGATGATTGGACGGCGTGACGAAGCACCACTCGAACCAGCCGAGCTTGGGAATGTGCCGGGTATGAACCCAGAACTGATAAAGCAGATTCAGCGCGGCAACGCTGACGAACACCAGCAACGGCACCCCGAGCACCGCCATCGGCAGGTAGAAAATCCAGCTCAGCAGAAACCCGGTGCTGGTCTGGCGCAAGGCCGTGGAAAGGTTGTAGTCCTCGCTCTGGTGATGCACCGAATGCGCCGCCCAGAGGATGTTCCGTTCATGGCCCATGCGATGCAGCCAGTAATAGCAGAAGTCATAGAAGACAAAGGCAAACACCCAGACCCAGACGCTGTCCGCAGGCAAGCTGAACAGCGCCAGATGCTCCAGGGCAAACCCATAGGTCACCAGGCCCACGCCCTTGGTCAACAGCCCGGTGGTGGTCGACAACACCCCGGTGCTGATGCTGTTCACCGCATCGGCCAGGCGATAGTTGCTCACCCCGCGCCAACGGTCGGCGATGAGCTCCACCGCAATCAATACGAAGAAAAACGGTACCGCATACAGGATGAAGTTCATGACGCGCCCTGGTCGGAATCTGTAGCACAGATCCTAGGTGTAGCCGCGGCTTGATCCTATGGCAACGAACGACAAATTAGAGGACATTTAGCGCCATGAATCTGGAGAGAAACCCATGAGCAAAAAAGTTGCAGTGATCCTGTCCGGTTGCGGCGTTTACGACGGCGCCGAGATCCACGAGAGCGTCATCACCCTGTTGCGCCTCGACCAGCGCGGTGCCCAGGTACAGTGCTTCGCCCCGAACATCGCGCAATTGCATGTGATCAATCACCTGACCGGTGAGGAAATGCCCGAGTCGCGCAACGTGCTGGTGGAATCGGCGCGCATCGCCCGGGGCAACGTCAAGGATCTGCGCGAGGCCGATGTCGAGGACTTCGATGCGCTGATCGTGCCTGGCGGTTTCGGTGCGGCGAAGAACCTGTCGAACTTCGCCATCGAAGGCGCCGGCTGCAGCGTGCAGCCGCAAGTGCTGGCGCTGGCCGAAGCCTTTGCCGAAGCGGGCAAGCCTGTTGGCCTGATCTGCATCTCGCCGGCACTGGCCGCGAAGATCTACGGCCCGGGCGTGACCTGCACCATCGGCAACGATGCCGACACGGCCGCCGCCATGAACAAGATGGGCGCCACCCATGAAGACTGCGCGGTGACCGATATCGTCGAAGACAAGGCGCGCAAACTGGTGACCACCCCGGCGTACATGCTGGCGCAGACGATCAGCGAGGCGGCTTCGGGGATCAACAAGCTGGTGGATCGGGTGCTTGAGCTGACCCACGAAAACGACGCCTGACCGGCGATAGCGATCGTTCCCACGCTCCGCGTGGGAATGCAGCCTTGGAGCTCCGCGTCTGCCTTGCATCGACGGTGAGGCTGGGACGCGGAGCGTCCCGAGAGGCATTCCCACGCAGACGGTTCGACGCCTCGACGTGGGAACGATCAATGTTCAGGTTTTGCGGGTGAGCCTGGTGAGGATCCGGTCCAGCGCATTGGCAAACGCCTGCTTCTCGCGGTCACCGAACGGCGCCGGCCCGCCGCTGACCTGGCCCTGCTCACGCAGATCGGTGAACAGGTTGCGAGTCGCCAGCCGCTCACCCATGTTCTGCGCGTCGAACTCCTTGCCTCGCGGGTCCAGCGCCGCCACACCCTTCTTCACCAGCCGGTCGGCCAGCGGGATGTCGCTGCAGATCACCAGTTCGCCCGGCACCGCGTGTTCCACCAGGTAATCGTCCGCCGCATCCGGGCCGCTCGGTACCACGATCAACTTGACGATCGCCAGCGCCGGCTTGCTCTGCGGCTGCCCCGCCACCAGCACCACTTCAAAGCGGCGCTTGAGGGCGAACTTCACCACAAGTTCCTTGGCCATCTTCGGGCAGGCGTCGGCATCGATCCATACGCGCATCATCTCAAGCCGCCACTCGGCGCTTTTCAGCCACCCAACTGCGGCCATACAGCACGATGATCGCCGCAATCGCCACGGCCTGCGCCGTCAGCGAATAGGCGTCGGCATGAATCCCCAGCCAGTCGAAATCGAAGAACGCCACCGGCCGGGTGCCGAAGATCCCGGCTTCCTGCAACGCCTTCACACCATGACCGGCAAACACCACCGACAGCGCGCAGAGCAGCGCCGCGTTGATGCTGAAGAACAGCGCCAGCGGCAGTTTCGCCGAGCCGCGCAGGATCACCCACGCCAGACCGAACAGCAGCACCAGCGCCGTCGCACCACCAGCAAGTACCGCGTTATGCCCGGCGGGACCGGCCTGCAGCCACAGGGTTTCGTAGAACAGGATCACTTCGAACAGTTCGCGGTACACCGAGAAGAACGCCAGGATCGCAAACCCGAAGCGGCCGCCTCCGCCAACCAGACTCTGCTTGATGTAATCCTGCCAGGCTGCCGCGTGCCGACGGTCGTGCATCCACACCCCGAGCCACAACACCATGACGCTGGCGAACAGCGCCGTGGCGCCTTCCAACAGTTCACGCTGGGAGCCGCTGACATCGATCACATAGGCCGCCAGCGCCCAGGTTCCCAGGCCAGCCAGCAACGCCAGCCCCCAGCCGACGTTGACGCTGCGCACCGCCGATTGCTGGCCGGTGTTGCGCAGGAATGCAAGGATCGCCGCCAGCACCAGAATCGCTTCCAGACCTTCGCGCAGCAGAATCAACAGACCGGAGATGTAGCTCAGCGACCAACTCAGACCGTCGCTGCCCAACAGGCCGGCAGATTCCTTGAGCTTGGCCTTGGCCGCGTCCAGACGCTGCTCGGCCTGCTCCACCGGCAAGCCGTCCTGCAGCGATTGCCGATAGGCCATCAGGGATTTTTCGGTGTCCTTGCGCACGTTGGCGTCGACGTTGTCCAGCGAGCTTTCGACCAGTTCGAAGCCTTCCAGATACGCCGCCACCGACAGGTCATAGGCTTGATCGTGCTCACCGGCACGGTACGCCGCCAGGCTCTTGTCCAGCGTCGCGGCGGTGTAGTCGAGCAATTGCGCAGGGCCGCGCTTGACCTGTGGCGGCTGCGCCCGTTGCACACGGAAGATCGCGGCGGCTTCAGGGCCTTCGGCAGCCTGCACTTCGGCCGGGGTCTGGCGCGCCAGGTCGGCGATGTTGTAGGTCTTGTCGGATTTGGCCGTGGCCGGATCGGCGCTGAACTGCGCGATGTAGGTTGCCAGGTCCCAGCGCTGACGGTCGTCCAGTTGATCGGCGAAGGCTGGCATGTCAGTGCCTTCGACGCCCTGGCCGAGGGTGCTGTAGATCGCATACAGGCTCAGGTGATCCATCCGCGCAGCGTCGCGCAGATTGGCCGGTGCCGGCGTCATGCCGAGGCCCGCCGGGCCGTCGCCGGCACCCGCGTCGCCGTGGCACACCGAGCAGTTTTGCGCGTAGAGCGGCGCACCACGGGTCGGATCAGGCGTGATGATCGGGGCCTGGCTGACTTCATAAGCCACCGCCAGTTTCGCCCCCAATTGCCGGGCCTGACGGGCGACGTCTGCACCGTCCTGTTTCGCGGTGATCGCGGTGTGCAAGGCACTGACGCCTTGTTCCAGCGCCGCTTTCTCCGGTTTGGCCGGCAGGCCGGCGATCAACCCTTGCAGCACCTGGGTGAACTCCAGCTGCTCGCGGTACTCGCCGTCGTCGATGACTTTGCCTGCCTCTACCGTCGGCGGGTAATCGGCGCTGATGTAATCGAGCAGGTGCAGCGCTTGCGGCGCGCCTTCCACGGTGTCGGCCAGCAGATTGAAGCTGCTCAGGGCGCACAACGGGAACACCAGCCAGGCCAGAAATCGGGACGCGGCAGTCATGAATGAGTCTCAAGTGGAAATGCGAAGTTACATATTGTTCACTTCGAGCGCGATTCCCTCAAGCTTTCTCTCCAATACCCGGCACATGGCCATTGCCCGCCCCTATAATCCGTCACCTATCGCCTCTCTGTTCAAGGAAGAGCTGCACTCCATGCGCCAATGCTTGCTGCTCCCGGTATTAATCAGCGCGATCCTGCAACTGAGCGGCTGCGCGGCTTATCGCAATTACGATCTGGAAATGCAGCAGACCAATGACCGGTTGATGCTCGGCGACTATCAGGGCGCCCTGGATGTGCTGGAGTGGCACAACCCGTGGGAAGACAAAGACCTGCTCTACTACTTCGAGAAGGGTTCGATTCTCAGCTTCGCCAACGCCCGCCCGCAGAGCCAGAAAGCCTGGCGCAGCGCCGACCGGATGGTGTTCCAGCGCGAAGAAGCCGTGCCTTCCACCCCCATGAAGCTGCTCAACCGGTTTGCCTATGAAATGGGCACCATGCTGGTCAATGACAAGCTCAGTCGCTACGAAGGCTATGACTACGAAAAAGTCATGCTGACCACACAGATGGCCCTCAACCAATTGGGTGAAAGTGATTTCGACGGCGCCCGGGCAGACATCAAGAAGACCCACGAACGTGAAGCACTGATCGCCCGCCAGCGGGAGCGCCAGTATGAAGAGCTCGAGGAACAGGCCAAAGCTCAAGGCATCGTCGTGCAATACAAGGATCTGCAGGGCTATCCCGTCACCACCCTGGATGCGCCGGCGGTGATTGAACTGAAGAACGGCTACCAGAGTGCTTTCAGCCATTACCTGGCCGGATTCACCTATGAAGCGCTGGGTGAACGGGATCTGGCCGCACCGGGTTATCGCCAGGCGATCGAGTTGCGCCCGAATATGCCTTTCCTCGAACAGGCGTTGCGCAATCTCGACAAACCGCCGGCCAAGGATGATGAAAGCGATGTTCTGATCGTCGTCCAGAGCGGTCTGGCGCCGGCCCGCAGCTCGGTAACGGTGCCGATCCCGGTGCGGCTCAATGAAAATCTGGTCATTACCGCGCCGATCTCGTTTCCCATCCTGGTGCCGGACACCATCACACCGGCGTTCGACCACATCCTGGTGGATGGCCGCAAACGCCCGCTGACCGTGATCAACAGCGTCACCGACATGGCGTTTCGTACGCTGCGCGACGACATGCCGGCGATCATTTCCCGGGCGATGTTCCGCGCCAACATGGCCGCCATTTCCCAGGCCCAGGAAAACGAACGCAATCCGGCCAAGGCCTCGCTGGTCGTCACCGAGCACGACCCCTTTGAGGAGGCCGACACCAGAACCTGGCGCACGCTCCCCGACAAGACACTGGTGGCACGCATTCGACTGAAGAAAGGCGATCATCGATTCAATGCACCCAATGCGCCCGGAGCGTCATCGGTCATCCTGCGCATCGATCGCGATCACCAGTTGGTCAACCTGCGAGTTCTGAGAGATGTCGCCAACGTCATCGGCAATGCCAGATTGCCGGATAAGTAATGGCACCCAACTAAACCATGCAATTAAAAAGCTATTACATAGCCAGCATCGCCCGCTTATAATGCCGCGCCCGCGCTATCGCGTTGCGGTATTAAAGCTCCTCTTTTTATGAGGAATTGGCAGGAGGCCAGCGCCACTGCCGATCGGTCCCAGCAGCCCGACCCGCACCCGAGGCTGTCGCTACTCATGGAAGAAGTACCCCATGGCATTCCGCGCTCCCACTCTGATCGCGCTCAGCGCTGTCACCCTGCTGTCCGGCTGTTCGGCGTTTCGCAACTACGATTCCGAACTGGCCCAGACCAACCAGCAACTGGCTACCGGCAACGTCGACGCCGCCCTGACCCTGCTGGAAAAGAACAACACCGGCCCGGACAAGGACCTGCTCTATTACTTCGAGAAGGGTGAACTGCTGCGCGCCAAGGGCGATCTGTCCGGCAGCCAGAATGCCTGGACCAGCGCCGACCAGGTGGTGGGCAAGTGGGAAGACTCGGTCAAGCTCGACACCGACAAGTACCTGGCCCAGTTCGGCAGTTTCCTGGTCAATGACAAGGTGCGCCGCTACGAAGGCTACGACTACGAAAAAGTCATGCTGACCACGCAGATGGCCCTGAACCTGCTGGCGGTCAACGATTTCGACGGCGCCCGCACCGCGATCAAGAAGACTCATGAACGCGAAGCGGTGATCGCCGACCTGCGCGACAAGGAATACCTCAAGAGCGAAGAGGAAGCCGAGAAAGAAGGCATCAAGACCGAATACAAGGATTTGCAGGGCTACCCGGTGGCCAGCCTCGACGCACCGGAAGTGGTCGGTCTGAAAAACAGCTACCAGAGTGCGTTCAGCCATTACCTGGCCGGTTTCGTCTATGAAGCCCTGGGCGAGAAAGACCTCGCTGCGCCGGGCTACCGCAAGGCTGCCGAGTTGCGCCCGAACACCCCGCTGCTGGAGCAGGCGCTGGTCAATCTCGACAAGCCGGTCAAGAGCGACGACAGCGACATTCTGATCGTGGTGCAAAGCGGTCTGGCGCCGGCCCGCGATTCGATCCGCGTGCCGTTGCCGCTGCCAATCTCCAACAACGTAGTGATTACTCCGCTGTCGTTCCCGATCATCAAGCCTGACACCTCCACCGCGACGTTCGCGCAGATCGGCGTCGATGGCCAACAGGTCGACCTGACCGCACTGAACAGCACCACCGCCATGTCCCGTCGCGCCCTGCGCGATGACATGCCGGGGATCATCCTGCGCACCACCGTGCGCGCGATCACCAAAGGTGTGGCGCAGAAGAAGATCAACGAAACCAACCCGCTGGCGGGTCTGGCGGTGGGTATTTCTTCAGCTGTGCTCGAAGGTGCCGATACCCGTACGTGGCGCACCCTGCCGGACACCACACAAGTGGTCCGTCTGCGCTTGAAGAAAGGTGAGCACCAAGTCACTCTGCCGAGCGCCGTCGGTGGCTCTCAGGTCAAGGTCACCGTCGACCAGCGTTATCAGGTGATCACCCTGCGCGCCGTCGGCAATCAGGTGTTCGCTGCCGGCATCGCCGCCCACGTCACCCCGAGCGCTGGCGCCACCGCCGTGGCCAGCCTCAAACAACCTTAAGAACGGAGTCTTTGCATGCGCTTCAAACTCATCGCCGTCGCCGCCCTCGCCCTGCTGGCGAGCGGTTGCGCCACACCGCCACCACCGGAGCCGGGCAGTGCCGCGAGCAAGGTCGTGGCCATGGGCCCGCAGAAACACATCGTGGTCGGCGCGATGCGCGTGGCTCGCGAAAACGGCTTCATGACCGTCAACGTGCAGCTGAGCAACACCCTCAACAGCAACAAGACGTTCTACTACCGCTTCGCCTGGCTCGGCGCGGAAGGTTTCCCGATCGCCGAAGAAGAAGTCTGGAAAAGCCAGATGATGTACGGCGCCCAGACCAGCTTCATCCAGGGCATTGCCCCGACGCCGAAAGCCGTGGATTTCCGTCTGGAACTCAAGACGCCGTAAGCCCGACACCCTATTCCCGATTCAGAGAGCATTCCCATGTTTGCACGCTTTTCCTTCATCGCCGTCCTCGCCCTGCTGGCCAGCGGTTGCGCCAACACTTCGCCGACCCTGGGCAGCAAGAACATCAGCTACGGCGACACCAAGGCCGTTGAAACCGTGACCAACGAGTTCGGTTCCACCGACCTGCAGATGATTGCCGAGTCGATGACCCGTTCCCTGGCCCAGTCCGGCATTCTGCAGGGTCGCCCTGTAGTGCAGGTCTACGACGTGAAGAACAAGACCAGCGAATACATCGACACTCGCGAAATCACCACCAGCATCAAGACCCAGCTGATGAAGTCCGGCACCGCCCGTTTCGCCAGCGACAACACCGCGATGCAGAGCCAGGTCGACCAGCTCAAGCTGCAAAACCAGAGCGGCCTGTACAAGAAGAGCACTGTGGCCAAGACTGGCAACATGATCGCCGCCAAATACCGTCTTGAAGGTTCGATCAGCTCGATCGTCAAGCGCAGCAGCGACTACAAGGACGTCTTCTACAAATTCAGCCTGCAACTGATCGACGTTGAAAGCGGTCTGGCCGAGTGGATGGACGAGAAAGAGATCCGCAAAACCACGGAGCGTTAATCGATGCGCACATGGATTGGCATGATGGCCCTGGCTTGCGCGTTCAGCGTGCAAGCGGCCCCGAAAGTCGCGGTGACGGATCTGGCGTACCAGGAACGTGTGGAGCAGTACATCCACATCGTTTCGGCCCAGAACAATTACCGTGAGGGTTACTACAGCTCCAGCGGTTCTTCGAGCTACAACGAGCTCGAAGCCACCACCAGCTATATCGAACAGACCGAACTGCGTAAATTCACCGGCGACATCAAGGGTGAAATCCTGCGTACCGGCATGTTCCAGCTGGTGCAGGGCACGCCGTACACCGCGTCGTCCAAGGGTGACGTCTACGACGTGATCAAGCGGATCAAGGCCGGCAACTTCAAGGGTGCCGACTACGTGCTGTTCGGCACCGTGTCGGACATCGACTTCACCCAGGACGTGAACGAGCTGGCGAACACCGACAGCTATTCCGCCGTACTGGGCCTGACGCTGGTGGCCGATTTCAGCCTGATCAACACCAAGACCTTCGAAATCACTTCGGCCTTCACGGCGATGGGTGAAGCGCAGGACACCAAACTGGTGAACCATCGCGACATCAGGATCTCGCTCAACCGCCCGCGGGTGGTGCGTGACGTGTCGAAGGCGCTGGGCG
Source organism: Pseudomonas glycinae (assembly GCF_001594225.2). Classification (GTDB taxonomy): domain Bacteria; phylum Pseudomonadota; class Gammaproteobacteria; order Pseudomonadales; family Pseudomonadaceae; genus Aquipseudomonas; species Aquipseudomonas glycinae. The sequence continues at coordinate 2,632,046 of NZ_CP014205.2, read as the reverse complement.
AAGACGTGGCCGGACAGCTGAGCATGCAGCTCGGCGGTGGAAGCTACGAGCAGCCGCGTGAGCCGCAGCAACGCAACAATCTGCCGCGAGATACCGCGCCGGTAATCCTGCGCTGATCAACCGCCGGAAACGAAAAAGGCGACCTGAAAAGGTCGCCTTTTTTGTGCCTGTACGCTTTATGCGGCCGCTTTGCGCAATGTCGCCATGAACGCCGCGGCGCCGATGAACAGCCCGGCAAACGTGCGGTTCATGCGTCGCTGCTGTGTCGGTGTGCGCAGCAGACGCAGCACCTTCGACGCCAGACCGGTGTAGCCGGCCATGACGATCAGATCGACCGCGATCATGGTCACACCGATCACCACGTACTGGATAAATAACGGCGCATGCGGATTGATGAACTGCGGCAGCACCGCCAGCATGAACACCAGCGCCTTGGGGTTGCTGATGTTCACCAGAAAGCCACGAAACACCAGAGCCAGCGGCTTGCCGATCGGCCGGACCGCCGCGTCGTCACTCATGTCCATCGGCTGTGCGCGCCACTGCTTGATCGCGAGGTAAACCAGGTAGGCAACACCGAACCATTTGATCGCATGAAACGCTGTGGCCGAAGCGGTGAGGATCGCGCCGACGCCGGCGCCCACAATGGCAATCTGCATAGCCAGGCCGATCTGCAGGCCCAGGGCATTCCAGTAACCGCGCCAGAAACCGTACTGCAGGCCGCTGGACATCGACGCAATGGCGCCGGCACCCGGAGAAAGACTGATCACCCAGCAGGCGGCAAAAAACGCCAGCCATGTTTGAAGCTCCATCGCACACCTCGACTCGGACTCGTGACAATCCTCAAAACTAATGCGGTTTGGACTGGATGACTACCGTTTTTTTGTCGGATGTTGTGGCCGCCGACCAACGTGGCCGGCGTCCGGTCACTTTTCGAAACCGCTGGAAGGAAAGACATCCGTGCCGCGCCAGCGTCGCACCGAACGCTGGAAGAACAGGCTGTTGGGTACTTGCACCATGGCGCTGCCGGTGCCGAGCTCTTCAGCTTCGATCAAGGTGGTATAGAGCAGATTGATCGCCACCACCCGGCCTTTGACGCCGGGCTTGTCGGTGGTGTCGACCAGTTCGACCACATCGCCAAGACGGAACGGGCCGACGGTGAAGATCAGAATTGCGCAGAGCAGGTTCGACAGCACACTCCACATGGCGAAGAACGCCACCGCCGCCACCGCGACGAAGCCCGACAGTGCGGTCCACAGCACTGTGGCCGAGACCCCGAGGCGCTCCAGCACGAAGATCAGCGCACTGCCCATGATCAGCCAGCGCAGACCGCCCCGCAGCGGCATCAGCAACTGCGGCGGGAACGGATACTTCTCGCCCAGGCGAGTCAGGAATCGGGCGACGACGCGCTGGGCGAAGTAGCCGGCCAACAGGATCAGCAAAATCTGCACGCCGAGCCAGATCGGCTCGACCCACATCGCCGGCAATGGAAGTTTGAAGACTTCCATCAGGACAACGCCTCCAGCTCCGCCTGCATGCTTTCCAGGGTTTCCAGGGCTTGCATCCACGCTTCTTCAAGTTCGCCTTCGCGGACTTTCAGCTTGGCCTGTTCGGCCAGCAGGTCACGCAATTCGTTCTTGCGCGCCGGCTCGTAGAGGTCGCTGTCGCCAAGGCTGGCATCGACCTTCGCCAGCTTCTCGTGCAGCTTGCCGAGCTCGGCTTCGAGCTTGTCAGCCTCGCGCTTGTGCGGCGCCAGTTGCTGACGCAGCGCAGCAGCGGCTTGACGCTGGGCCTTCTTGTCGGTCTTGTCCGGGTTGACCGGTGTGTTGCTGACCGGCGCATTGCGCTGACGGTATTCCACCAGCCAACGGGCGTAGTCCTCGAGGTCGCCATCGAACTCCTCGACCTTGCCGTCTGCGACCAGGAAGAAGTTGTCGGTGGTGCTCTTGAGCAAATGCCGATCGTGGGAAACCACCAGCACCGCGCCGCTGAATTCCTGCAACGCCATGGTCAGCGCCAGGCGCATTTCCAGATCGAGGTGGTTGGTCGGTTCGTCGAGCAACAACAGGTTCGGCCGTTCCCAGGCGATCAACGCCAGAGCCAGACGGGCCTTTTCGCCACCGGAGAAATTCAGCACAGGCTCGTCGATCCGTGCGCCACGGAAGTCGAAACCACCAAGGAAATCGCGCAGGGTCTGCTCGCGCTCGGTCGGCGCCAGACGCTGCAAGTGCAGCAACGGGCTGGCCTTGGCATCCAGCGAGTCGAGCTGATGCTGGGCGAAGTAGCCGACCACGGTGTTCTCACCGCGAGTCAGGCGCCCGGCCAGCGGTGACAGCTCGCCGGCAAGGTTCTTGATCAGGGTCGATTTGCCTGCGCCGTTGGGGCCGAGCAAGCCGATCCGCGCGCCGGGGGTCAATTGCAGCTTGACCTTCTCCAGAACGGTTTTCTCGCCATAACCCAGACGCGCATCGGACAGATCGATCAGCGGGCTGGAGATCTTGGTCGACTCGCGGAACACGAAATCGAACGGCGAGTCGACGTGGGCCGCCGACAGCTCTTCCATGCGCTCCAGCGCCTTGATCCGGCTCTGAGCCTGACGGGCCTTGGTCGCCTGGGCCTTGAACCGGGCGATGTAGCTTTCCATGTGCGCACGCTGCGCCTGCTGCTTCTCGTAGGCCTGTTGCTGCTGGGCCAGACGTTCGGCACGGGCGCGTTCGAACGCGGTGTAGCCGCCACGGTAGAGCGTCAGCTTGCGCTGATCGACGTGGGCCACGTGATCGACCACTTCATCAAGGAAGTCCCGGTCGTGAGAAATCAGCAGCAAGGTGCCGGGGTAACTTTTCAGCCACTCTTCGAGCCAGATGATGGCGTCGAGATCCAGGTGGTTGGTCGGTTCGTCGAGCAGCAACAGGTCTGATGGGCACATCAAAGCCTGCGCAAGGTTAAGACGCATCCGCCAGCCACCGGAGAAATCTCCTACCTGACGATCCATCTGCTCATTGGTGAACCCGAGACCGGCGAGCAACTTGCGTGCCCGCGCATCGGCGGTGTAGCCGTCGGCGCTGTCGAGCTCGGCGTGCAGACGGGCCAGCGCGGTGCCGTCGTGGGCCTCTTCGGCTGCCGCGAGCTCACGCTGTACTTCGCGCAGACGCAGGTCGCCGTCGAGCACATAATCGACCGCCAGGCGCTCGAGTGTGTCGACCTCCTGGCGCATGTGGGCGATACGCCAGTCGGCCGGCAACAGGCAGTCACCCGAGTCCGGGTGCAACTCACCGCGGAGCAAGGCGAACAGGCTGGATTTGCCGGCACCGTTGGCACCGATGAGGCCGGCTTTGTGGCCGGCGTGCAGGGTCAGCTCGGCGTCTTCTAGCAGACGTTGCGGGCCACGCTGTAAAGTCAGGTTCTGAAGTCGGATCATAATGGCGGCGGAGTCTACCAGCTTCGTTCGCAACTGGCGCGAGTAGCACGATGTCCTCTGACCTGTGGAGCTTTGCCCTTGCCGTCTACGCCCGTCCCGGCGTGGAGGATGCCTGCCTGCGCCTGCAATCGGCGGGGGCCAACGTGTGCCTGATGCTGTGCGGTTTATGGCTGGAACAACGCGATGCGACCTGTGACGAGGTACGTGCGCGGCAGCTTCTGGAACTGACAGAGCCCTGGGACCGGGACGTCGTGCAACCGTTGCGCGCATTGCGCATGCAGTGGAAAACCCTGGCCGACACCGATCCGGTGCTCAAGGGGATGCGCGAGCAGATCAAGGGATTGGAGCTGGAGGCGGAGCGTGCGCTGCTGTCGCGACTTGAAGGCGCCGCGCAAGGCTGGAAGCGTCATTCGAAGGAATCGAGTGACTGGCTGGAAGTGCTGGCCGGCCCTGCGGCCAACCTGAACCGCGACGCGCTGCAGGTGCTGCGCGTCGCGGCGACCGGCGCTTAGGAAGCGCTGGAAGGGTTGCTGGCGACGCTCGACACCGGCGCCGGGGATGGCGTGGTTGGGGTGGTCGAGGTAGTGGCGGGTGCAGGCGTTGCGGCCGCAGCCGGAGTTGCCGGTGCGGCAGGTTTGGCAGCAGGCGCCGTGGCCGGTTTCGCTGCAGCTGGTTTTGCTGCTGGCTTGGCAGCGGCAGGTTTTTTCACCGCAGGTTTTGCAGCTGGTTTTGCTGCTGGCTTGGCAGCCGCTTTAGCGGCGGTCGCTGGCTTGGCTGCGGTTGCTGCAGGCTTCGCGGCGGCAGCCGGTTTTGCAGCGGGTTTGGTTGCCGCTTTTGCCGCAGGCTTGGCGGCTGGTTTCGCCGCCGCTTTGGCAGCAGGTTTGGCAGCAACCGGTTTGGCAGCGGTTTTCGCCGCAGGCTTGGCAGCAGCCGTTTTGGCGGCTGGTTTAGCGGCGGCTTTAACGGCTGGTTTTGCTGCTGGTTTAGCGGCCACTTTGGTGGCTGGCTTGGCAGCAGGTTTTGCAGCGGCGGTTCTGGCCGGAGCCGCTTTTGCAGCAGCGGTTTTCGTCGCTGGTTTGGCGGCTGGCTTTGCAGCAGCCGGCTTGGCGGCAGCTGGTTTGGCCGCTGTGGTTTTCGCCGCAGGTTTGGCAGCGCTGGCTGCTGCGGGTTTCTTCGCGGCTGGTTTTGCAGCGGTTTTCACTGGGGCTTTCGCAGGCGCTTTGGCCGGTGTTTTCGCTGCAGGTTTGGCGGCCGCTTTTTTCGCAGGCGCCGCTGCAGGTTTGGCCGAACGCAGGGACAACGCCTTGCCAACAGCCTCTTGAACACGACCGACACCCTGGGCCAGTTTCAGGCTTTCCTGGGCATCGCGCTTGAGTTGCAGAATGTAGCTGCGAGTATCGGACTGACGCTCCTTCAGCGCATCGAGCAGATCTTCGAGTTCCTTCACGGCAGCCTTGGCCTTGGTCTGCGCCTTGGCTTTACCGGCCGCTGCTGCGTCCTGCAATTTGGTGCGGGATTTGTGCAGTTTTTCTTGCGCCTTGCCGCGTTGCTTTTCCAGTTTGGCGAGCAGTTTTTCAGCATCAGCCAAGGCTTGGGAGCAAGCGTTTTCCAGATGCTCGAGCAGGCTGCCCGAGAGTTGTTGGAGTAAATGCAACGGAGTGTTTACAGGCTTCTTGGTGGCCGACATGGTTTACCTCCTGGCTGACGTGAGTGCGGCTCATACTAGACCTCTGCTGCTACCGCCGCTAGGGCATGTTGACAGTATCGAAAGCACTCGGTTGCAGGCTTGCGAAAAACTTCTGCGCATTGGCAAAAGCAGTTCACCGTTGCAGACGTTCGCGCTGGCATAATCCACCGCAATTCTGGATGGAGAGTGCCCATGTCGCGCTACCTTTTTTTATCCCTCTGCATGATTTTTTCCGTGGTTCAGGCCGACGAAAAAACCACTGCAAATGATGCCCACGATCTGGCTTACAGCCTCGGTGCCAGCCTCGGTGAACGACTGCGTCAGGAAGTGCCGCAGCTCCAGATCCAGGCGCTGATCGAAGGTCTGCAACAAGCCTATCAAGGCAAGCCGCTGGCGCTGAGCGAGGCACGCATCGAGCAGATCCTGGCCGATCACGAATCGCAGACAGCCGAGCAGGCAGCCATGCCTTCGACTGAAGCGGCGATGGAAAACGAGCGACGTTTTCTCACCGCCGAAAAAGCCAAGCCGGGTGTGAAGGAGCTGGCCGACGGCATCCTGTTGACCGAGCTGACGCCGGGGAATGGCACGAAGGCCGGCCCGGATGGAAAAGTGCAGGTGCTGTACATCGGTCGACTGCCCGACGGCACCGTGTTCGATCAGAACAGCCAGCCGCAGTGGTTCAATCTCGACAGTGTGATCGCCGGCTGGCGCACCGCGCTGCAGAACATGCCGGTCGGTGCGAAGTGGCGTCTGGTGATCCCATCGGATCAGGCTTATGGCGCCGACGGTGCCGGTGACTTGATCGCGCCGTTCACACCGTTGGTGTTCGAAGTGGAATTGCGCGGCGCGACCAGTTGATCGCCCAATAAAAAACGGTGCGCCTGGGGCGCACCGTTTCTATGTCTTGCGAGGTTCGATTCAGGCCTGAACCGAATCCTCTTCCTTGTGTGCGGTATGCAGCACTTCGATCAGGCAGTCTTCCAGTTCGAAGCGTTCGTGGAGCAGACCACCCAGCTCCTTGAACTTCTCGGCAACGCATTTGCCTTCATCGCAAAGGTCGTTGAACGCGAGCAGCTTTTCAGTAATGACATCGATCCGTGGATAGATCGTCTCGGCCAGTTCCAGGCCGCGCTTGTCGTTGAACGCCTTGGCCTCGCCAGTGAGCTGTTCGTAGATTTCGAAGTGGCCGGCCGAGACATAATCAACCAGCACGCCGCAGAATTCCTGCAAGGGCTTTCGATCCTCGGACAGCGCTTGAGGCTTGGCGCCCAGCCTGTCATAGGCAGCGATCAATTCCTCACGCTCCTGCAGCCAGCGGTCGATCAGCAGATGAACTCCACCCCAACGTTCCTGAGCATTCTGACAACTTTCGAGCATGGCGATCTCTCTTCCCTTGTGGGTCATGCTGCCCTACACCCGCGCCCCTTCTTGTGACTATTGCTTTGAGAGGCGGCCGGGCAGAGCGTCATCGAGCAACACAATTCCAATGACACGTGCGGGCCAGATTATGCCCGCACGCCTATGGCTTCAAGGTACGCAGGAGAGAAAGTTCATACAAGTGTTTAATCCCTGACCAGCGCCGGGTGCGACGGTTGGCCGCTGAGTGGTCGCTGCAAAGCCATCCAGACCTGTCGCAGCAACTGGTAAGCGGCAAGGATCGACATCCCCACGAAGAACAGCAGGCTCCACTCCGGAATGCTCAGATCGAACAGCGTCCAGGACAATTCCGTGCAATCGGCCGTGTCATTGAACATACGCATCAGTGCGCATAACCACGGCAGGCTGCTGAACAATTCCTGGGGATCGGGCGTGCAATGCGCCAGCCTCTGCAGCGAATCACCTTGCAACAACACTTGCCGCCAAGCCGCCGTCATACCGCCGAGACTGCCCAGCAACACCGTTATCCAATACATGGACAGACCGAAACGCTGAGGTCCATGGATCGCCGCCACTCCACAAAAAACGGTGAGTGCGCTCATGAACAGACGCTGGACCAGGCACAGACTACAGGGCACCAGACCGATTGCGTATTCGAGGTAATAGGAAGCTCCCAGGGCCAGAATCCCCGCAGTGAAAGCCATAAAGAACAGGGAACGTGAGCAGGCCAACGACATGGCTTATCCGTAACAATAAAGACAGGCAGTTACGGTAGAGGAAAGGGCCTTGGGCTTTCAAGGCAGGTCAGTGACGACACTTCACCAGAAGTGTAGGGAAATCCCGACAGACGCAGAAGGATTCGGTGTAGTCCGATGTAGGACTTTGCTCAGGAGGAGATTTACCGGTAACTATTCAGTCACCGGGTAAAAAAGGAGGAGCACGCTCCTCCTTTCTGATCACGCTCGAACGGCTACAGGCAATGGCGCAGCCAGCAGGCGTTCATCCAGCATACCGAGACCTTCCTGGAACAGCAGGTTGCTGCGCTCGGTATCACCCAGTCGAGCCAGCAGACGTGCCAACTCGGCGCACGCTTCCGGATTGCGCTGCACTCGCAGGCTGCTTTCCAGATAGTCCCGCGCCTTGCCCCACAGACTGGCTTGCAGGCATAAACGGCCCAGTGTCAGCAGCAGGCTGGCATCACCCGGATGATCCTTGAGCCAACCTTCAGCCGTCTGCAACTGACGCGCCGGATCGCTGCCTCGCACCAGACCATAAAGGCGCGCCAAATGGCTGTCGTACTTGCGCTTGAGCGCCGTGCGCAGCACTTCTTCCGCTTCGACCTGTACACCTAGCTGGCGCAGCTGCTCGGCGTAGGCCAGCACCAGCGCAGGTTCCTGACGCTGGGCAGACGTCAGTTGCTGCCAGGCCCGATTCAGCGACTGCAAACCGACCGCACCATCTTCTTCACGCTGGGCCGCCAGGGACAGGTTCTCCCCCCAGGCGCGACGCTCGAGCTCGGTCAGCTCGGCCGGCGGAAGGACTTTGTCCTTGCGCAACTCCGGCAACAGCCGGATCACGGACGACCAGTCACCGCGCTGCTGATGCAGGCGCTGCAACTGGCGCAGGGTCTGGGCATTGTGCGGATGGCGTTCATGCATCGCCTGCAAGGTGACCAGCGCCCCATCGGTATCGCCACGATCGGTCTGCAACTGCGCATGGCTGAGGGCGATCGCCAGCTCGGCCTGCGGCTGACGCTCGAGGGCGCGCTCCAGCAGGCGATCGCTTTCCTCGTAGTTGCCTTGTTCGTTGGCGGCGCGGGCTGCACCCAGGTAATACAGCAACGGTTGACGCTCGGCCTCGGCGGCCCGGTAAAGATGACGTTGGGCACTGGCCCAGCGACCCTCTGCCAGGTCAAGCTGACCGTGCTCGATCGCCACCTGCACGCGGCGGCTGCGATTGCGGCGCGACCATGGATTGACCACGCCGCCGGAGGTCAGCACCAGCTCGACCAGCGCCTTGATACCCCAGACCAGCAGCCACAGCACCGCCACCAACGCGAGGGTCGCCCACAGGCTCGATTCATAACGAAAGCTTTTGTAGGCGACCAGCACGTATCCGGAATGCTCGGCAATCGCCAGGCCCAGCGCCGCCGTTGCCGCGATCACCAGAAACACGATCACATACAGGCGCTTCATGGTGTCGCCTCCTGCGCGGTGCTGGCGGCCGGCTTGGCGAAGGGTTTCACCGACTCTTCGGCGTTGACGTTACGGCGCTCCAGGTACGCCTGCACCGCGCTCAAGGTTCCGGCGAGATCCGGCGTGTTGACGGTAACCGGTTGCTTGCTCAACTCCGCGACCTGCTCGAGCATGATTTTGCTCTGCGGGTTGTCCGGGTTGAAGTTGCCCGTGAGGACGTCACGCGCTTCTGCCAGAGCCTGGGTGTACACCGGCGCCTGACCGTTGAGCGCGGCCCATTGCGCCTGTTCGAGCGAAAGGCTCAGGGCCAGGCGCACCTGGCTCAGACTCTGGCCGGCGAGCAGCGGCCGGACGTTTTTGTCGGCATTGAAATCGATGCGGATGTAGCGCGAGATCTGATCCCACCACTGCGCCCAGCGACTGGCGCCGTCGCCATCGGAAGTCAGGCCCAGCAGCGAATCGCCGCGATCCTTGTACTCCGGCGCCAGTTCGGTGAGGCCGACGACCTGATCACGCAAGGCGCCCAGGCGCAGGAACAGCCCGGTGCGATCCGGCTGCTCGGTACTGCGCAGCGCTACCAGGGTTTTCGCCACTTGCTCGCGGGCGGCGAACGAGCCGGGATCATTCTGCTCGCGCAGGATTTCATCGGCACCCTGGACCAGCGCCTGAGCGCTGCTGATGTCCTGCAGGGCGGAAAGACGCAGGCTGGCCAGGCGCAGCAAGTGCTCGGCCTCGGCCAGGCGCCAGTCCTTGCGGCTGGCGCCGAGGACGGTTTCCAGACGTTGATTGAGGCGCTGCTGATCGCTCTGAAGTTGCGACACCAGACGCTGGCGATCAGCAAGTTCATCGGCGCCGGGCAATTGCCCGAGGCGCTCGGTCAGTCGCTGCTCGTTGAGCTTCAGGGTCTGGGCCTGATCGTTCAACGCCTGAACCTGACTCAACTGATTTTGCGTGTTGGCCTGCAGGTGTCGCACCTGCCAGACACCCCAGCCACCCACCGCAACACCGGCGGCGCCGAGCAGCAGCGCGAGAATGGCCAATCCGTTGCCTCGGCGCGGTTCCGCGGCCGGTGGCGGTGCATCAACCGGTGCATCGATCACAGGTTGAACGTCATCTTTAGGCAAGGCTGTTTCGCTCACGTATCCATCCTTTGCATTAGAGAACGGGCACGGGATGCTCCCGTAACGCCGTCAGCAAGGCCGCAGCACTGGCGCCGCGACAATCCACAACTGTTCGGGCCCCGGCGGCATGTGCCTGCTCGGAGACCCTTGGGCTTGGAACAAACAACGGCAACTGCGCAAGTACAGGCCAGCTGTCGCCGGCCAGTTGGCGCAGGTGCTCGAAACCCTGTCCACTGCTGACCACCAGCCCGTTCAGGCGTTCCGCTGCAATCCTGCGGGGCAGTTCCTGCGGCGGATAGTCCGGCAGGTCGCGACGGTACAACTCCAGATATTCGACACTAGCACCAAGCGCGCGCAGGCGCTCGGCCAGCAGTTCGCGTCCGCCCTTCCCGCGCAGGATCAATACCTGCGAACCGGGCACGGCCACCGCCGTCAGCAGACGCGGCATTTGCAGCAAGGCTTCGCTGTCGTCGCCCACGTCCGGGAAGCTCACATCCAGCCCGCGATCGCGAAGGATGGCGGCGGTCGCCGCCCCCACGCTGAACCACGGCATGGTCGGCGTCGCCAGCCGCAGAGCGTCGAGCAGATCCACCGCGATCCGAGCCGCCGGCTTGCTGACCACGATCACCGCGCTGTAACGCGGCAGTTGCGCAATCGTGTCGCGCATTGTGTCAGAGACCGGTAGTGGCGTGATTTCCAAAAGCGGCAGACAGCTGCTGAAAATCCCTTGTTCGGTCAGCACGGCAGCGAGCGCCGAGCAGTCCTCCGCCGGGCGCGTCAGCAGCAGGCGCCAGGCGGTCACTCGTGACCTGCCTCGCCGTAGACTGCCTTGAGAATATCGTCAGCGCCCTGGCCGAGCAGGTCTTCGGCAACCTGTACACCGAGCGTCTCGGCTGCCGTACGCGGTGCACGGGCTTGTGCGCTGAGCAGTTTGCCGCCGCTCGGTTCGCCCACCAGACCGCGCAGCCACAACTGATCGCCTTCGAGCACGGCGTAACAGGCGATCGGCACCTGGCAGCCGCCATTCAGGTGTTTGTTGAGCGCCCGTTCGGCGGTGACACGGTCAGCGGTGTCGGCGTGATGCAGGGGTGCGAGCAAGGCGTGGATTTCAGTGTCGGCGCTGCGGCATTCGATACCGACGGCGCCCTGGCCACCGGCAGGCAGACTGTCGTCGACGCTGATGGCCGAGGTGATGCGATCTTCGAAACCGAGGCGGATCAGGCCCGCTGCCGCGAGGATGATCGCGTCGTACTCGCCGGCGTCGAGCTTGGCCAGCCGAGTATTGACGTTGCCACGCAGGAAGCGGATTTCGAGATCCGGACGGCGCGTCAGCAACTGCGCCTGACGCCGCAGGCTGGAAGTGCCGACGATGCTGCCGGCGGGCAATGCATCGAGGCTGGAATACGTATTGGAGACAAACGCGTCACGCGGATCTTCGCGCTCGCAGATGCAGAACAGACCGAGGCCTTCGGGGAAATCCATCGGCACGTCTTTCATCGAATGCACGGCGATGTCGGCTTCGTTTTCCAGCAGCGCGGTTTCCAGCTCCTTGACGAACAGGCCCTTGCCGCCGATTTTCGACAGGGGCGAATCAAGCAGCTTGTCGCCGCGACTGACCATGGGCACCAGCGTCACCAGCAGGCCCGGGTGGGCGGCTTCCAGACGGGCTTTGACGTATTCGGCCTGCCAGAGGGCCAGAGCACTTTTGCGGGTGGCGATGCGGATTTCGCGAGAGGACATGGATCAATCCGTACTGAATAGATACGGCGGATAATAACAGCTCAGCCAAATCCACTTTGACCTGAATCAGATACGGCGTGGCCTCCCTGGCCTGCGATGCCTGGTGAAAGGAACGAAGAACCGCCCGGAGCCTGCGGATTAAAGCCCCTGCATCATTTTTCGCACGCCCGCCACATGTCGGCGGCTGACAATCAGCGCGTCACCGTTGAGGCCCTTGAGGAACAACTGGAAGTGGCCCAGCGGTGTCCGTTGCAATCGCTCGATGCGGTCGCGGGCGACCAGCGCGTTGCGGTGAATCCGCACGAAGCGCTCGCCGAATTCGTCTTCCAGCGCCTTGAGCGGTTCATCCAGCAGGACTTCGCCAGCTTCATGACGCAAGGTCACGTATTTGTGGTCGGCGATGAAGTACACCACCTGATCCAGCGGGATCAGTTCGATGCCTTTGCGGGTACGGGCGCTGATGTGGCTGCGCGGGCCGTTACCGCTTTCGGCGGCAGGACGGGTCAGGGCCGAGAGCTGGGCCCGGTTGGGACGTTCGGCCCGCTTCAGGGCGTCTTGCAGATGTTCGGTTCGCACGGGTTTCACCACATAGCCCACGGCGCTGGCCTGCAGGGCTTCCACGGCAAATTCATCGGGACCTGCGCAAAACACCACGGCCGGCGGGGTTTCGCGTTCGCACAGACGGGCAGCCACCTGCAGGCCATCGAGGCCCGGCATGCGGATATCGAGCAGTACGATATCCGGCTTGTGGCTGTCGATCAGTGCCAACGCCTCTTCGCCATTGGTGGCGCTCGGCTCCAGGACTGTGTAACCCTCGAGCTCGCTCACCATTCGGCTGAGTCGCTCGCGGGCCAGTGGTTCGTCATCAACGATCAGGACATTCATATTGCGCTGGATTCCTGCGTGAGTCTCGCACAAGGATAGCGTAGACAAGTGGAGTGACGTCCGTCACCGCGATCCACGCTAAGACTAGCGCGAGCGTCAAAAAGTGCCGTACGTCGGCCGGCAATATTTGCCGACACCTGCAACGTACCGCCCGACGCCCGTCGCCGACTGCGTTTTACGCAGGGTATGCCAATGGCCAATACACCCACCCCTCTCTCTTCTTATAGCCGGCGGCCGGATCTTTGCCCGATCCGTGGCCATCCGACCCCTATGTCCTACTGTAGACGCTCGTCGGGCCGATATTGCTCAATCGGAAAATATCCTTGTGCAAATCCCCCGAAGACGCCGACGACCATGACGGAGCGAATGAGAAAAAAACGTATCGACCAGTGTCAGCGACAGGATTGGCAACCCTGTTATTATCCGCGCCAGCGTTTCACGCCTTCTTTCTTCAAGCCGATACGAGCGAATTCATGAGCACTGACAAGACCAATCAGTCCTGGGGCGGCCGCTTCAGTGAACCCGTCGACGCCTTCGTCGCCCGCTTCACCGCCTCCGTCACTTTCGACCAGCGCCTGTATCGCCACGACATCATGGGCTCGATCGCCCACGCCACCATGCTGGCCAAGGTCGGCGTGCTGACGGATGCCGAGCGCGACAGCATCATCGATGGCCTGAAGACCATCCAGGGCGAAATCGAGGCCGGCCAGTTCGACTGGCGCGTCGACCTCGAAGACGTGCACATGAACATCGAAGCACGCCTGACCGACCGCATCGGCGTCACCGGCAAGAAGCTGCACACCGGCCGCAGCCGCAACGACCAGGTCGCCACCGACATCCGCCTGTGGCTGCGTGACGAGATCGACTTGATCCTGAGCGAAATCACCCGCCTGCAAAAAGGCCTGCTGGAGCAGGCCGAGCGCGAAGCCGCCAGTATCATGCCGGGCTTCACCCACCTTCAGACCGCTCAGCCGGTGACCTTCGGGCACCACATGCTGGCCTGGTTCGAAATGCTCAGCCGCGACTACGAGCGCCTGGTCGACTGCCGCAAGCGCACCAACCGCATGCCGCTGGGCAGCGCCGCGCTGGCCGGCACCACTTACCCGATCGACCGCGAATACACCGCGCAACTGCTGGGCTTCGACGCCGTCGGCGGCAACTCGCTGGACAACGTGTCCGATCGTGACTTCGCCATCGAATTCTGCTCGGCCGCGAGCATCGCGATGATGCACCTGTCGCGCTTCTCCGAAGAGCTGGTGCTGTGGACCAGCGCGCAGTTCCAGTTCATCGATCTGCCGGACCGTTTCTGCACCGGCAGCTCGATCATGCCGCAGAAGAAAAACCCCGACGTGCCCGAGCTGGTACGTGGCAAGACCGGTCGAGTATTCGGCGCCCTGATGGGCCTGCTGACCCTGATGAAAGGCCAGCCCCTGGCCTACAACAAGGACAACCAGGAAGACAAGGAACCGCTGTTCGACGCCGCCGACACCTTGCGCGACTCGCTGCGTGCCTTTGCCGACATGATCCCGGCGATCAAGCCCAAGCACGCGATCATGCGCGAAGCGGCGCTGCGCGGTTTCTCCACCGCCACCGACCTGGCCGACTACCTGGTTCGCCGTGGCCTGCCGTTCCGTGATTGCCACGAGATCGTCGGCCATGCCGTGAAGTACGGCGTCGACACCGGCAAGGATCTGGCGGAAATGAGCCTGGAAGAACTGCGTCAGTTCAGCGACCAGATCGAGCAGGACGTGTTTGCCGTGCTGACCCTGGAAGGCTCGGTGAATGCCCGTGACCACATCGGCGGCACTGCGCCGGCACAGGTCAAGGCAGCCGTTGCTCGCGGTCAGGCATTGATCGCCAGCCGCTAAAAGCCAAAAACATCGCTGGCAAGCCAGCTCCCACGGGTTCAGTGTCGAACATGCAATTGTGTTTCAACCGAAAACCCTGTGGGAGCGGGCTTGCCCGCGATGACTGGTTTCAAAGCGCTACAAAATTCTACTTTTTGGCTGCGATCATCGCCAAAAACGCCGGCATCGCCGCATCCTTGTCCGCCGCAATCTTCTGCACGTGCGGATTCTGCTCAAGTCGCTCCAGCAGTGCCTTGGCCTTCGGCATCTGCGCCAGCAAATCCAGACCGAACAGCTTGTGCCCCACCGCTGTCGCGAGCGGGACGCTGTAGAGAAAGTACAAATCCGCAATGCTCAGGCTGTCGCCCGCCACATACGGGGCGAACTTGCCGTGACGGCCCAGCGCCGCAAAGCCCAGCAGTAATTCAGCCTTGGCTTTCTCCTTGATCGCCTCCGGCAGCGCCGTGCCGAAAAACGCCTCGCCATAGCAGGCACGGGCCGGCAGCTCGATGTACAGCTCGATTTCCTTGGCCACCGCCAGCACCTGAGCGCGGGCAAACGGCTCGGTCGGCAGCAGCGGCACGCCTTTACCTGCACTTTCGAGGTATTCGAGCATCACCATCGTTTCATTGATATAGCCGCCTTCGGCCCCCAACACCGGCACCTTGCCGCGCGGGCTGATGGCCAGGGACTCCGGCGTTGGCGTCGGGTAGAACGTGACCTCTTCGAACGGCAGGCCTTTTTCCAGCAGCGCCAGCTTGACCATGTTGTAGTAATTGCTGACGGAGAATCCATAGAGCTTGAACATCACATAGCCTCCAGGCCGTGCGGGGTGGGCAGTGCCTGTTTATAGGTCGCTCCAGGGAATCCTGCCAGCAGCATCACGCTGCTGAATGCGGGTAAACTGGCGCCTTTCCTTGAGGAGCCTGCCATGAGCGAGCCGACTGACATCGACAATGATGAAGAAGAGTTCACCGAATCGACGCTGATCGAAGCGATCGAGAACCAGATCGAAAGTGACAACCCGCCAGCGGCCAAGGCAACCTTCAACAAGCTGACGCTGGTCGGTTACGAGCGTGATGACATCCTGAATCTGATGGCCCACGTGCTGGCCTACGAAATCGACGCGATGCTCGACGAAGACCGCGCGTTCGATACCGAGTGGTACGAAACCGCGCTGCGCGCACTGCCCGAGCTGCCCCCGGAAAAGCAGTAAACAGCCCCGCCCTGTGGGAGCAGGCCTGCTCCCACACAATTTGTCACCCATCTTCGCGGCCTTCTGCCGCCCCCTGACTACACTGGAATCCACCCCGGGACAAAAACCCTGACACGCGCACTGGACAGGCCGCGCCGGCAGGTTCACCTTAGGGGCGCTGTCGTCCAATTCCTAGAAAGTCTGGAGTCCTTATGTCGCTTACCCCTGAGTTGGTTGCCGAACTGGAAGTCCTCGCACTCTTCAACCTGGACAGTTCCCAGGAAGGTCTGAAAATTCATCAGACCGCTGCCCCGAAGCACATTGCCGCCGCACAACGCCTGTTCGAAAAAGAACTGACAGACCAGCCTGATGGCGGTTACCTGACCAGCCTCGGTCGCGATGCCGCACAAAACGTGCAAACCGTACTGACGATTCTCAAAGAGCAGCAAACCGCCTGATCCTCCCGACTTTGCCCACGGAAACCCCTGCCACGGGATTTCCGCGGGCCAGCCATGAAAACGTCCCCCATCGCCGCGCGATAGAAATCTGACGTCAAAAAACAAATTCAGCTTAAAACTCCTGCCGCTCAGGCGCTAAACTCCCGGACACCCGAGACCCCTTGCCTCCGAGCCCTGCGCGCCGGTTTGAGCCGACATGACCCGCACCCATGAAATCCGCCCCGACCTGGACGAAGGCATCGACCGCAAGGTACTCAGCCAGCTACGTGCACGTTTTCTGAAACTCAATGAAGGCCGCCTGAACCGGGCGCTGGAAGGTCTGTCGACGCGCCAGCAAAGCGTGCTCACGCTGCTGCCACTGTTTTTCCACGTCAATCATCCGCTGCTGCCCGGCTATGTCTCGGGCAGTACGCCGGCCGGGCTGTCGAATTACGAACCCGACGCCGATGTGCTGGCCGAAGCTCAGCGCCTGACGCGCTCGTTCTCCTATAAGCCGCGTCACGGCAGCAACCCGCCACGGCCGATTCACGGGCTGTTCCTGATGGGCAGCCTCGGCACGCTGGCCCAGGCCGACCAGAGCGACTTGGATGTGTGGGTCTGCCACGCCCCCGACCTGAGCGACAGCGAACTGGCCGAGCTGCGCAAGAAATGCCAGTTGCTCGAAACCTGGGCGGCCAGCCAGGGGGCCGAGGCGCACTTTTTCCTGATCGACCCGGAACGCTTCGTCAAAGGCGAGCGCGATACCCAACTCAGCTCCGAAGATTGCGGCACCACCCAGCATTACCTGCTGCTGGACGAGTTCTACCGCACCGCGATCTGGCTCGCCGGGCGCACGCCGATCTGGTGGCTGGTGCCGGTCTATGAAGAACGCGCCTACGATGCGTATACCCACACCCTGATTTCCAAGCGTTTCATCCGCAACGATGAAACCCTCGACCTGGGGCCGATGGCGCACATTCCGCCGGGCGAGTTTGTCGGCGCCGGGCTGTGGCAACTGTTCAAGGGCATCGAATCGCCTTACAAATCGGTGCTCAAGCTGCTGCTGACCGAGGTCTACGCCAGCGAACATCCCCACGTGCAGTGCCTGAGCCTGCGCTTCAAGCAGGCCGTATTTGCCAACCGGCTGGATCTCGACGAGCTGGACCCGTATATGGTGGTCTACCGCCGGATCGAGGAATACCTCACTGCGCGCAACGAGCCGGAACGCCTGGAGCTGGTACGCCGGGCGCTGTACCTCAAGGTCAACCGCAAGCTCACCGGCAACACCCGCACCCAAAGCTGGCAGCGCTCACTGTTGGAAAGACTGGCCAGCGAATGGCATTGGGATCAGCGGCAACTGGCGCTGCTCGACAGCCGCAGCCAGTGGAAAGTCCGCCAGGTCAGCGCCGAGCGCCGGGCGCTGGTAAACGAGCTGAACTACAGCTACCGCTTCCTGACCCAGTTCGCCCGCAGCGAGCAGACCGTCAGCCTGATCAACAAGCGCGACCTCAACGTTCTCGGCCGGCGCCTGTACGCAGCGTTCGAACGCAAGGCCGACAAGGTCGAGTTCATCAACCCCGGCATCGCCCCGGATCTGGCGGAAGACACCCTGACCCTGGTGCAATCGCCGAACAAAAAGGAACCGGGCCAAACCCAGTGGGGCCTGTACAACGGCAGCCTGACGGCGCTGGAGTGGGAACACTTCGCGCCGATCAAGCGCAGCCGCGAGTTGCTGGAACTGCTGACCTGGTGCCACCGCAACGGCGTGATCGACAGCAGCACCCGACTGGCGCTGCACCCCGGCACCAGCGATTTGAGCGA
The DNA here is from genome assembly GCF_001594225.2 of Pseudomonas glycinae. Classification (GTDB taxonomy): domain Bacteria; phylum Pseudomonadota; class Gammaproteobacteria; order Pseudomonadales; family Pseudomonadaceae; genus Aquipseudomonas; species Aquipseudomonas glycinae. The sequence continues at coordinate 2,614,326 of NZ_CP014205.2, read as the reverse complement.
GTTCGAGCTGTTCAACCTGCTCGGCAGCCTGCAACAGAGCATCGCCCTGCCCTTGTCGACCGTTGCCGAAGAACCGCTGTTGCGTGCCGCCGTGCCGAGCGAAGTGCTGATGCTGGTGAATGTCGGGGTCGATCCGCTCAAGCATCACCGCGACCTGAACATCCTGATGACCACCGAACGCACGGATTCGCTGAGTTACGCCGGCGTGCGCGAGAATCTGGTGCTGACCCTGGATCAGGTCACGCTCAACAGCTGGAACGAAGTGCTGGTCAACCGCTTCGACGGCCCGCATGCCCTGATGGACTGCCTGCGCGATTACCTCAACAACCTGCCGCGCGGGTCGCAACAACCATCGCTGCGAGTGCGCTGTTTCTGTCACAACCGCGCGCAATTCATTGCGCGCCGGGTGGAAGAAATCGTCGACACCGCGCAGACCCTGTTGCTCAGCGACCTGAATCACCGCTACCTGATCCAGGTGCAGCAGTATTACCACGTGCTGGAACTGGTGCCGGGCCAGGTCAGCCATGTGGCCCTCGCCACCCTGCCGGCGCTGCTCGAATACCTGGGCGAGGAACAGCCGCGCTACAGCCCGCTGCACCTGGATCCGATGGCACTGGAAGACCACGATCTGGCGTTGATCCTGCCAATGGGCCAGCCCGAATGCATTCAGGTGTTCTACCGGATCACCGAACAAACCGCCGAGCTGTACGTACTCGACGAATTTAATGCGCTGTGGCAACAGCACCTGCCCTATCACGACGAGCAAAGCCTGTTGGTGCCATTGCAGCGGTTCCTGCAATCGATCCAGTTCCGGCGCGAAGCGCTGCTGCCGATGGACTCGGGCCACGCCGCCAGCCTTGAAATCTTGTATTACCAGTTATTGCCATCAGGACCGGGGCGCGCGCGACGGGTCGAAATGCGCCCCGCACCGCAGACGCCGGTCAACAAACCGTTCTACGACGTGCAGGCGATCGTCGGCAAAGCCGCGCCCGGCGAAGTGCAGGTCACGCTGTATTGCAATCAACGGGAATTCAGCGAACTGGAACATGGCGACCAGCTGTTCAGCGTGGTCGCCCGGGAGATCGTCGGACAGCGCCGGGAAAGCGAGCGCTACCGCTGCTACATCACCGACCTGGACCTGTCGGGTGTGATCGGTGACGGGCAGAGTTCAAGCAATCTGTATCTGCGTTACAAGGCCGACCTGGAACGCTCTCTGAACGAGGCGCTCGAGCAGGTCTGAGGCGGGTTACTCCGGGAAATCACCGCCGTTGGCCGGCTGCGATTCGACTTCGAGCAAAGTCAGTTTCAGGGTCTTGCCGCCCGGGGCCGGCCAGTCGATGTGCTGACCAACCTTCAGGCCCAGCAGCGCACTGCCGACCGGAGCCAGGATCGAGATTTTGCCTTCGTCGGCGTTGGCGTGCTTCGGATAGACCAGGGTCAGGTGGTAGTCCTTGCCACTGCTTTCTTCACGACAGTGCACGCGGGAATTCATCGTCACGACATCGGCAGGTACTTCATCGTGACCGACCAGGGTATCGGCGCGGTCCAGTTCGGTTTGCAGCGCGATCACGCCCGGCAGCGTGTCATCCAGGCTGTCGATCAGGCGCTCCAGACGTTGCACGTCCAGACGGGTAAGGGTGATGGAAGGTGCGGTCATGATCCGGGCAGACTCCTTTCTTCTGCACACAAAAAAAGCAAAACCCCGCCAAAAAAGACGGGGTTTTCACCAGGCCTCGATGGGTTGAGGCGTTTCCGGACACTAACACAGCTCAAAAAATATACAAGCTACGCCCCGGCGAGCTGCCGGCGCTGAGCCGCTCGCGCGCAAATCACCCGGCGGCGCTCGTCATCGGCCGAGCGCCACTCGCGGATGTCTTCGACATGGCGCATGCAACCGAGGCAGACCTTCTGCTCATCCAGCCGGCACACGCCAGTGCACGGCGAAGGCACGGCCGGGCTGACGTTGCTGTAAAGCGGCTTCGGCGGACGGACGGGCGCAGTATCAGTCACGAAATCACAGGCCTTCGAAATCGAATTCGGTGCCGGCCTGCTGCTTGACGATGCGCTCGAGCATTTCGCCCAGCTGCTCTTCGCTCTTGTCGCACATCCAGCGTTCGCTTTCTTCGTCGTAGTCGAAGTGGAAACCACCGGACACGGCGGCCAGCCACAGCTGACGCAACGGTTCCTGACGACTGAAGATCAGCTGGGTGCCGTTCTCGAACTTGACGGTCAGCACACCGGCCGAGTTCTCCATGTCGATGTCCAGGTCGCTGTCGTCGAAGATGTCTTCCAGTTTTTCCTGGGTTTCATCGACCAGATCGTGGAAACGGGCTTCGGACAAACTCATTGCGGCAACCTCAAAAAATGTCTGATCAGGCTCAAGCGCCGCAAGATACGGACGCTGCCAGCCGATTGCAAAGGATAACGACCAAGCGCCCTGCCCGGCGACGAAATATCCACCCGCCACGCGGGAATAGTTTCCGCGCCGCAGCCCGAGCCCCGCCGGACGGGAGTTCCGTCGCATAGGCAAGCTGCCGGGTGGCCGGTATACTCCGGCGCAATTAACGCATTTTCAAGGATTTCGCCATGAAGCGCCTGATCTCTTCCCTTGCTGCGCTCGTCGCGGTTGCCTGTCTCGTTTCGGCCTGCGGTCAGAAAGGCCCGCTGTACCTGCCCGATGAAGATCAGGACCCGGCCGAGCAAGCCCAGTCTTCGCAAAAGCAGCCTGTCTCCAAGGCACACAAGCACGACGTCTACTAAGGGATCGCCATGGACGCTTTTAACTACCGTGGCGGGGAACTGTTCGCGGAAGGTGTGGCGCTGTCCGCCATCGCCGATCGCTTCGGCACTCCTACCTACGTCTACTCCCGCGCGCACATCGAGGCCCAGTACCTGGCCTACGCCGATGCGCTGGCCGGCATGCCGCACCTGGTGTGCTTCGCGGTCAAGGCCAACTCCAACCTCGGTGTCCTGAATGTCCTGGCGCGTATCGGCGCCGGTTTCGACATCGTATCCCGTGGCGAGCTGGAACGTGTTCTGGCCGCCGGCGGCAGCCCGGACAAGATCGTGTTCTCCGGCGTCGGCAAAACCCGTGACGACATGCGCCGCGCGCTGGAAGTCGGCGTGCATTGCTTCAACGTCGAATCCACCGACGAGCTCGAGCGCCTGCAAGTGGTCGCCGCCGAACTGGGCGTTCGCGCGCCGATCTCGCTGCGCGTGAACCCGGACGTCGATGCCGGCACCCACCCGTACATTTCCACCGGTCTCAAAGAGAACAAGTTCGGCATCGCCATCGCCGACGCCGAAGACGTGTACGTGCGTGCCGCGCACCTGCCGAACCTGGAAGTGGTCGGCGTCGACTGCCACATCGGTTCGCAACTGACCACTCTGCCGCCGTTCCTCGATGCCCTCGACCGCCTGCTGGATCTGGTCGATCGCCTCGGCGATTGCGGTATCCACCTGCGCCACATCGATCTCGGTGGCGGCCTGGGTGTGCGTTATCGCGATGAAGAGCCGCCATTGGCCGCCGATTACATCAAGGCTGTGCGCGAGCGCCTGGTCGGTCGTGATCTGGCGCTGGTGTTCGAACCGGGCCGCTTCATCGTCGCCAACGCCGGCGTGCTGCTGACTCAGGTCGAGTACCTCAAGCACACCGAGCACAAAGACTTCGCCATCGTCGACGCGGCCATGAACGACCTGATCCGCCCGGCGCTGTACCAGGCCTGGATGGACGCGACCCCGGTCAAGCCACGCGAGACCGCTGCACGCAAGTACGACGTGGTCGGCCCGATCTGCGAAACCGGCGACTTCCTTGCCAAGGATCGCGAACTGGCGCTGGAAGAAGGCGATCTGCTGGCCGTGCATTCGGCCGGCGCCTACGGTTTCGTGATGAGCTCCAACTACAACACCCGCGGCCGCGCCGCCGAAGTGCTGGTGGATGGCGATCAGGCCTTTGAAGTGCGTCGCCGCGAAACCGTGGCCGAGCTGTTTGCCGGCGAAAGCCTGCTGCCGGAGTGACCCCATGCTGCTGCGTTTTACCAAGATGCATGGCCTGGGCAACGACTTCATGGTTCTCGACCTGGTCAGTCAGCACGCGCATATTCAGCCCAAGCACGCGAAAATGTGGGGCGACCGGCACACCGGCATCGGTTTCGACCAGTTGCTGATCGTCGAAGCGCCGAGCAACCCGGATGTGGATTTCCGTTACCGGATCTTCAACTCCGACGGTTCCGAAGTGGAGCAGTGCGGCAACGGTGCGCGCTGCTTCGCACGCTTCGTGCTCGACAAACGCCTGACCGCCAAACGGCAGATCCGCGTCGAGACCAAGGGCGGCATCATCGAACTGGACGTGCGTAACGACGGCCAGATCGGCGTGAACATGGGCGCCCCGCGCCTGGTGCCGGCGGACATCCCGTTCCAGGCGCCGGAGCAGGCCCTGAGTTATCAGGTCGATGTCGACGGTACGCCGGTCGATCTGGCGGCGGTGTCCATGGGCAACCCCCATGCGGTGCTGCGGGTCAGCGATATCAACACTGCACCGGTGCATGAACTGGGGCCGAAAATCGAACACCATCCGCGCTTTCCGGCGCGGGTCAATGTCGGCTTTCTCCAGGTCATCGACCGCCATCGCGCGCAACTGCGCGTGTGGGAGCGCGGCGCCGGGGAAACCCAGGCCTGCGGCACCGGTGCCTGCGCTGCTGCTGTAGCGGCGATCAGTCAGGGGTGGATGGATTCGCCACTGTTGATCGACCTGCCGGGCGGGCGTCTGTCCATAGAGTGGGCAGGCCCCGGCCAACCGGTGTTGATGACCGGCCCGGCAGTGCGCGTATACGAAGGACAAGTGCGTCTTTGAGTGAGCAGAAGCCATGACCGATAAGCCTCAGGTACCCGCCCGACAGTCCGGTGAATCAGCGTCCGAGAGCCTGGAGGCGGCAGCAGTTGCCGCGTACCTGGAGGCTCATCCGGACTTCTTCGTCGAGCATGAAGAACTGCTGCCGTCCCTGCGCATCCCCCATCAGCGCGGCGATACCGTCTCGCTGGTCGAGCGCCAGATGGCCATCCTGCGCGACCGCAACATCGAGATGCGTCATCGCCTCTCGCACCTGATGGACGTCGCCCGGGACAACGATCGCCTGTTCGACAAGACCCGTCGCCTGATCCTTGCACTGATGGACGCTGCCACCCTGGAAGACGTGGTGATCAGCGTCGAAGACAGCCTGCGCCAGGATTTCCAGGTGCCCTTCGTCAGCCTGATCCTGCTCGGCGACAACCCGGCCCCGGTTGGCCGCTGGGTGACCCACGCCGACGCGCAGACCGCCATCGGCGGATTGCTCACTGAGGGCAAGAGCGTCAGCGGCAGCCTGCGCGAACATGAACTGGACTTCCTGTTCGGCGAAGAGCAGCGCAAGCAGATCGGCTCCACCGCCGTGGTCGCCGTCAGCCATCAGGGCATCCACGGAATCCTGGCCATCGCCAGCCGTGATCCGCAGCACTACAAGAGCTCGGTCGGCACGCTGTTCCTCAGCTACATCGCCGAAGTCATGGGTCGCGTGCTGCCACGGGTCAACAGCTCCCTGCGCTCGGTACGCTGAGCATGGAACGACAACTGGACGCTTACTGCGAACACCTGCGCAGTGAGCGGCAGGTGTCGCCGCATACGCTGTCGGCCTACCGCCGCGATCTCGATAAAGTCCTCGGCTGGTGCATCAAACAGAACATTGGCAGTTGGCAGGCGCTCGACATCCAGCGCCTGCGCAGCCTGATCGCCCGTCTGCATGCCCAGGGCCAGTCCTCGCGCAGTCTGGCGCGCCTGCTTTCAGCGGTGCGCGGGCTCTATCACTATCTGAATCGTGAAGGTCTCTGCGATCACGATCCGGCCACCGGCCTGGCACCGCCCAAAGGCGAGCGCCGCTTGCCGAAAACCCTCGATACCGACCGAGCGCTGCAATTGCTCGAAGGCGCAGTCGAGGACGACTTTCTGGCCCGGCGCGATCAGGCGATTCTGGAATTGTTCTATTCCTCCGGCCTGCGGCTGTCAGAGCTGACCGGGCTCAATCTCGATCAGCTCGATCTGGCGGACGGCATGGTTCAAGTGCTCGGCAAAGGCAGCAAGACACGCCTGTTGCCGGTCGGCAAAAAGGCCCGTGAAGCACTGGAGCACTGGCTACCACTGCGGGCGCTAACCAACCCGGCAGACGACGCGGTATTCGTCAGCCAGCAAGGCCGACGCCTCGGCCCGCGCGCGATTCAGGTTCGGGTCAAACTCGCCGGCGAGCGCGAACTGGGGCAGAACCTGCACCCGCACATGTTGCGGCACTCCTTCGCCAGCCATTTGCTCGAATCCTCCCAGGACCTGCGCGCAGTGCAGGAACTGCTCGGCCACTCGGACATCAAGACCACCCAGATCTACACCCACCTGGACTTCCAGCACCTGGCGGCGGTCTACGACAGCGCCCATCCACGGGCCAAACGCATGAAAGGCGACGATTCATGAGCATCCAGTTGATCACCTTCGACCTCGACGACACCCTGTGGGACACCGCCCCGGTGATCGTCAGCGCCGAAGCGGTTTTGCGCGAATGGCTGAGCGAACATGCGCCGAATCTGGGCGCGGTGCCGGTGGAGCATCTGTGGTCGATCCGCGAGCGGGTGCTGGCCAGCGAGCCGGGATTGAAGCACCGCATCAGCGCGCTGCGCCGACGAGTGCTGTTCCATGCGCTGGAGGAAGCCGGGTACGCCCATGGCGAAGCTTCGGATCTGGCAGACAAGAGTTTTGAAGTGTTTCTGCATGCGCGGCATCAGATCGAAGTGTTTCCGGAAGTCGAGCCGATCCTGGAAACCCTCGCCAAACACTACGCCCTCGGCGTGGTCACCAACGGCAACGCCGATGTGCGTCGGTTGGGGCTGGCGGATTACTTCAAGTTTGCGCTGTGCGCCGAAGACATCGGCATCGCCAAGCCGGATGTGCGACTGTTCCATGAAGCGTTGCAGCGCGGTGGCGTGAGCGCCGAGGCGGCGGTGCATATCGGTGACCACCCGGGGGACGACATCGCCGGGGCGCAGCAAGCGGGATTGCGTGCGATCTGGTTCAACCCGGCCGGCAAGGTCTGGGAAGCGGAGCGCCTGCCGGATGCCGAGATTCGTAGCCTGAACGATCTGCCCGCGGTGCTCGCCCGCTGGAACAGCCGCGGCTAACTTTCTTTCGCCCATGAAAAAGCCCGCAGCGACGGCGGGCTTTTTCAGCAAGCGAGCGACACGCCTCAGATAGGGCGGCTGCCGTACTTGTTGTCCGGTTTCTTGGGCGGATCGGCGACCACGTTGGCCTCCACTTCCTGCACCTTGCCGCCGCGTGCAAGGAACTCTTCCATGGCCTTGGCCAGGGCATCGCGTTCCTTGTTCTTGGCTTCGATGCTCGGCAACTCGTCGACCGACACCGCAGCCTTGGCCTTGCCTTTGGCAGCCGGGGCCGGCGTATCGTCACCGCCATCGTCTTCAGCAACGTCTTCCGCTGCTGCTTCCAGACCGTCTTCGGCCTCGTCTTCGTCGCCTACTTCGAGGTCGTCGTTTTCCAGATCATCGTCGCTCATGTTCTACCTCATGACTTGCGAAAAGCAGATTAGTTATAGACCAGCTTTGGCGACTGTCGAAAGTCGCCGGAAAAAAATCGGTAACCATTGGTGACCAACGGTTTATGCCCCTTCACCGTGCAAGGTGGCGAGGACTTTACGGGCACCGCCATGATCACGGTGCTCGCCCAGATAAACGCCTTGCCAGGTACCCAGTGCCAGTCGGCCCGCCGTTACCGGCAAACTGATCTGACAGCCCAGCACGCTGGCCTTGAAGTGCGCCGGGAGGTCGTCCAGGCCTTCGTCGTTATGCTCATAGCCGTCTGCTCCTTGTGGGATCAGACGATTGAAAAATCGTTCGAAGTCGCGACGTACCGCCGGATCGGCGTTCTCGTTGATGGTCAACGACGCCGAGGTATGCTGCAGCCACAAATGCAACAGACCGACCCGGCATGCCTTGAGTTCAGGCAGGCCGGCGAGCAACTCGTCGGTCACCAGATGAAAGCCCCGGGGCCGTGCCCGCAGGGTTATCAGAGTCTGTTGCCACATACAGTTCTCCGCACGTTCGGGGCGCATTCTAGCGCGCTCTGGAAAAAAACAAAGGCCCTAATATTCCTTCAATGATGTAAGCCTTTGGCCGCAGAAAAACACTCGTCGTAAACACGACCAAAGCAGTACGAAAAATCCTTTCAGCTGTATCAGGGGAGACAAATTCCAGACAAAAAAATGCCCGGCGAACCGGGCAAGTTTTTTGCGGCGCGTGCTTACAGGTTGTAGCCGCGCTCGTTGTGTTGTGCCAGATCCAGGCCGACCGATTCTTCTTCCTCGGTCACGCGCAGACCCATCACGGCATCCAGTACCTTGAGGATGATGAAGGTGACGATCGCGGTGTAGATCACGGTGAAGCCGACGCCTTTGCACTGAATCCAGACTTGTGCGGCGATGTCGGTGACGGTGCCGAAGCCACCCAGCGACGGTGCAGCGAACACACCGGTCAGGATCGCGCCAAGGATACCGCCGATACCGTGCACGCCGAAGGCATCCAGGGAGTCGTCATAACCGAGTTTGCGTTTCAGGGTGGTGGCGCAGAAGAAGCACACCACGCCTGCCGCCAGACCGATGACCAGGGCGCCCATCGGGCCCACGGTGCCCGCGGCCGGAGTGATCGCCACCAGACCTGCAACGACGCCGGATGCGATACCCAGTGCGCTTGGTTTGCCGTGGGTGATCCACTCGGCGAACATCCAGCCCAGTGCAGCAGCGGCGGTCGCGATCTGGGTCACCAGCATCGCCATGCCGGCGGTGCCGTTGGCGGCCGCAGCGGAACCGGCGTTGAAGCCGAACCAGCCAACCCACAGCATCGCCGCGCCCATCAGGGTGTAACCCAGATTGTGTGGCGCCATCGGGGTGGTCGGGAAGCCTTTGCGCTTGCCCAGAACCAGGCAGGCAATCAGACCGGCCACACCGGCGTTGATGTGCACCACGGTGCCGCCGGCGAAGTCGAGTACGCCCCAGTCCCACATCAGGCCGCCGTTGCCGGACCAGACCATGTGCGCGATCGGTGCATAAACCAGGGTGAACCAGATGCCCATGAAGATCAGCATCGCGGAGAACTTCATCCGCTCGGCGAACGCACCGACGATCAGCGCCGGGGTGATGATCGCGAAGGTCATCTGGAAGGTGATGAAGACCGCCTCGGGGAACAGCGCCGCCGGGCCGGTCAGGCTCGCTGGCGTGACACCGGCGAGGAACGCCTTGCCGAAACCACCCACGAACGAGTTGAAGTTGACGACGCCCTGCTCCATGCCGGTGGTGTCGAACGCGATGCTGTAGCCATAAATGACCCACAGGACGCTGATCAGACCGGTAATGGCGAAGCACTGCATCATCACGGAAAGAATGTTTTTCGACCGAACCATGCCGCCGTAGAACAGCGCGAGGCCGGGAATGGTCATGAATAGCACGAGGGCTGTGGAGGTGAGCATCCAGGCGGTGTCGCCGGAGTTCAGGACTGGAGCTGCCACTTCGTCTGCCGCCATGGCCAGGCCGGGCATTACGATAGACAACAGGGCTCCTAGCCCTGCGAATTTACGCAGAGTCATATTGTTTTCTCCTGGGGCGTTGGGTTTGTGGCGGCGTTTAGATCGCGTCGGTATCGGTTTCGCCGGTACGGATGCGGATCGCCTGTTCCAGATTGACCACGAAGATCTTGCCGTCACCGATCTTGCCGGTGTTGGCAGCCTTGGTTATCGCCTCGATAACCCGATCCAGATCCTTGTCGTCGATGGCAACGTCGATTTTCACCTTGGGCAGAAAATCGACCACATACTCCGCGCCGCGATACAGCTCGGTGTGACCCTTCTGCCGACCGAAGCCTTTGACTTCAGTAACGGTAATGCCCTGCACGCCGATTTCGGACAGCGACTCGCGCACGTCGTCCAACTTGAACGGCTTGATGATGGCAGTGACTAGCTTCATGAAACTCTCTCCCGAATTGATGGACTTGCCCCAGGAAAACAAACCCGACTCAAGTCTAAGCGCAGTGCCTGGCTTTGTAACGCTTCGTTGTCGACGCCAGCTAACCGCTCCAGACGAAACTCCCCGCTCCGTCTGCCGCACTGCATTCGTCACAGCGACTGCATCAGTGCATGGGTCGAAGGTGACTAAGCAGAAAGCTTGCCATCTCGCCAAAAACCACTGATTTCAATCCCTTGGCCGCTGCCGCAGATGCCATCACCCAAATGGCACTCGGGATACGCACAACAACGGTGCGTGGCCGTGCATCCAGTTGCGCGAAAAGCGTGCATCCGTGCCTGCACCAATGACTATAGACACTGCGTGATACACTGCCGGCCATAGTTTCCAGGACATATCCCATGCTCGCGCCCAAAGACTTCCTCGACGCCCTGAGCGGCACCGCCTCCCGCCTGTTCAGCGGCGACACGCCCTTGCCAAAAGCCGAAATCGAAAGCCAGTTCAAGATGCTGCTGCAAAGCGCCTTCAGCAAACTGGACCTGGTGAGCCGCGAAGAGTTTGACAGTCAGATGGTAGTACTGGCGCGCACTCGCGCCCGGCTCGAGAGCCTTGAGGCGAAGGTGGCGGAAATGGAGGCGAAGCTGACGCCGCCGGCTGAGTAACACCTCGTGTCTTTGTGAATGCGGTCCCTTGTGGGAGCGGGCTTGCCCGCGAATGAAGGTCGGAACGACCTTCCCGCGATTCAGGATTCGCTATCGACTTCCGGCAGAATCCTACAGATTGCAACCCCGCCGTCCGATTGCGCCGTGAAGCCCTGATTCCTAAGCTCACCCAATGCTGAATGTTCAGCACTGGGTTTGGCGACCCGGCAACATTTGACGCAGCGCGATGATGTTCGAACGAGGGAAATACTCCCACCTCGAATTATGGCGGCTGTGCGTGGGAGACCTTCGGGTCTGCCGGTTTTCGAATGTCCCGGTTCGCCAATCCGCGCATAGCTGCCACCCTTTTTGTTTGGCGACGATCAGAGGCAGCTTTCTTCACCACATTCGAGAACCGAGTCATGGACGAAAGCTATTTAATTCCCAACGTCTTCATCCGCCACAAACTCCACCTTCACGCCCTTCTTATCCAGAACCAACCCTGGTTCTCCGCCCGCGACCTAGGCCGCCTGCTGCACATCTACCTCAACGAACGCATGCTGCGAAAACTCGACCCCGACCAATACCAAACCCGCAAAACCCTGATCCACAACCAGATCGAAAACACCCTCCTGATCAGCGAATCCGGCATCTACGCCCTCCTCGTCTATCACTACTGCCCCGAATACCGAGCGCTACGCGAATGGCTCACCCATCAGGTCATCCCCACCCTGCGCGACGCCCAGCACCCCACCACAAGCGAACGCCCACAGCTAAGCCTGCTGAATTGGCCCGAGATGTCGTTGAGTTTGCTGCACTGGAATAACCAGCCGTGGATTCGGTTGCAGGATGTGCCGCAGATGGTGGTAGAGCGGAAAAAACGAAAACACCCGGTGCCGAGCAGTTGGTGGAAAAGGGCTTCGCGGATGCTGCAATCGCTATAGGCCCGCATGCCGGAGCTGGGCCCTGCGTAAATCGTAAGTCGACTGAAGATTCATCCAGAACTCAGGCGTGGTGTTGAGGTGAATTGCCAGTCTGATTGCCAAATCGGCGCAGATCCTGAGTTGGCATTTCACAAGCTTCTCGATCTCGGTTTCAGGCCAGTTTGTGGGCATGGCCAAGTCCATGACCGTCATGCCCAACGGCTCCATGAATTCCTTATTCAGAACCTCACCCGGATGAATCGGGCGCATACCATTGCGGTCCATTTTTCGCCTCCAGAGGCTGCACTGAGCGGCCAAACTGGAGCATCCGACTTTGCGATACAAGACCGTCGAGTCGCTTTCGCTGGCGTCCTACAACTATTAGGGCATGCCCCTACAAAAATCAGCGTCTACGCCTGGTTATGCAGTCCTTACACCTGTCATTACATTGGCAAACGAAAATGCACCCATCAGGATGGAGGTCTCTGTGAAGGATAAAGAGAGGAAGACAAAGCTACTTCTGATTGTTGAACTACACCTTGAAGCACTCCGACTGGCTGGAAATATGTCAGCCAATCAACGGAGGTTTATTGAAGTCGCCCTTACGTGCGGACCTGAGCTTGAGCCAAGCGGCTTGTTGGCGGGCAGAAAATCCTGAATCCGTCCAAACCAACGTCCTTCACTTACGTAAGTACCGTCCTACAAGGACTGTCCCCCATGCCTGATTACGTGAGTATCCCTGCCTTCGCTACCTTCTGCGGCCTGATCCAAACAGAACACAGACAATGCGAAGAAAAGGAAAAGGTACCGAGCTCCGTAATCAGACACTCAAATCTGAAGCCCGCAAACTTGCACACCGAACCGTATCTATGGATCCGGAAGCATTAGCGGCCGGGGTGGATGCAACATCACTCGGAATTGAGCCAATTACTCCTGTAGCAATCAATGCATACCACCAGTGGAGCGGGCCCGTGAGCTATCCATGGGATGACGTGCTGAAGTGGAAAACCAAAGACGCAAAGGGTCTGGACCTGGCTTTTTGGTACGAAGGAGAACTGTGCGGCTTGTGTTACGCAACTCCGCGCAAAAGCACGATCTGCATAAAAATCATCCTTTTGCAGGGACGAACTGGCAGAACCCACACCTTGCGAGGCTGGATCGCACCCATGGCGCTACTGACAACTGAATTCTACGCACGGAGACTGGGATGTACTGAAATTGAGGTCCAGGAACCTGACTCTGGCGCCATCCCTTACTACCAAAAACTTGGCTTTCATTTCGACACAACCGACCGCCTTGTCTTTCCACTGGACGACCAATAAGATCGATTCATTCCTCCAGACACGAGAGGTGTCTATGAAACAGAAGAAGCGGAAAAAACAGCCGTTACTTGCATCCAGGCTTCGTGTAGAAGGGCCCAGTTTGGCCGATACGATTTCTGCCAGTCAGCGGAATTTTTTGAAGGTCGCCGCGACCTATGGCAAAGAATTGGAGCCAGATGGCTGGCTCGCCGGTGGCGGAACCTGAATCCCGAATTAAAAGACCGCCTGGTTGGCGGTTTTTTTTACGCCTGACGATTAATCATTTCGACTCCAGCAACATCCAGTGAAGGTTTGCCCAGGCAGCCGTCCCTCCAACACTCTCCTCCCCGACTACCCTTAAAAAACCGCAGGAAGCGGCCCCAGATTCAACTCAAGGAAAGACCATGTCACTCGCCATCGTCCATAGCCGCGCCCAGATTGGCGTGGATGCCCCCGCTGTCACCGTTGAAGTTCACCTCGCCAATGGCTTGCCCTCGCTGACCATGGTCGGCCTGCCCGAAGCGGCGGTGAAGGAGAGCAAGGACCGGGTGCGCAGTGCGATCATCAATTCCGGGCTGCAGTTTCCGGCGCGGCGGATCACCTTGAATCTGGCACCGGCGGATCTGCCCAAGGATGGCGGGCGGTTCGATCTGGCGATTGCGCTGGGGATACTGTCGGCGAGTGTGCAGGTGCCGACGTTGACGCTCGATGACGTGGAGTGTCTGGGTGAGCTGGCGTTATCCGGCGCCGTGCGGGCGGTGCGCGGGGTGTTGCCGGCGGCGCTGGCGGCGCGCAAGGCCGGGCGGACGCTGGTGGTGCCGCGGGCGAATGCCGAGGAGGCGTGTCTGGCGTCGGGACTGAGGGTGATTGCGGTGGATCATCTGCTGGAGGCCGTGGCGCATTTCAACGGGCATACACCGGTCGAGCCTTACGTCTCTGATGGGCTGATCCATGCCGCCAAACCCTATCCCGACTTGAATGAGGTACAAGGCCAACTGGCCGCCAAGCGGGCACTGCTGATTGCCGCCGCCGGTGCGCACAATCTGCTGTTCAGCGGGCCACCGGGGACGGGCAAGACGTTGCTGGCCAGTCGTTTGCCGGGCTTGCTGCCACCGCTGGCCGAGAGTGAAGCGCTGGAAGTGGCGGCGATTCAATCCGTCGCCAGCGGGGCGCCGCTGACTCACTGGCCGCAGCGCCCGTTCCGCCAACCGCATCACTCGGCCTCCGGGCCGGCACTGGTCGGAGGCAGCTCAAAACCGCAACCCGGCGAAATCACCCTCGCCCACCACGGCGTATTGTTTCTTGATGAACTGCCCGAGTTTGACCGCAAGGTGCTGGAGGTCCTGCGCGAACCGCTGGAATCCGGCTGCATCGTCATCGCACGGGCCAAGGAACGGGTGCGGTTTCCCGCCCGATTCCAGCTGGTGGCAGCGATGAATCCCTGCCCTTGTGGATATCTTGGCGAGCCCAGCGGCAAGTGCTCGTGCACGCCGGACATGGTGCAGCGCTATCGCAACAAGTTATCGGGGCCGTTGCTCGATCGGATCGATTTGCACCTGACGGTGGCGAGGGAAGCGACAGCGTTGAACCCGGCGGTGAAACCGGGAGAGGACAGCGCCAGCGCAGCCACATTGGTCGCCGAGGCCCGCGAACGCCAGCAAAGACGCCAGGGGTGCGCCAATGCGTTTCTCGATTTGCCGGGGCTGAAGAAGCACTGCAAGTTATCCACAGCCGATGAAACCTGGCTGGAGACGGCGTGCGAAAGACTGACCTTGTCGCTGCGCTCGGCGCATCGGCTGCTCAAGGTCGCGCGGACACTGGCGGATCTGGAGAAGCGTGCGGATATCAGTCGCGAACATCTGGCCGAAGCGTTGCAGTATCGGCCGGCGACTCAGTAAGTGCCGAGATTGTGGTGGCCCCAAACGCAAGCAGGCTCGCTCCCACAAGTCCAACATAGATCCTGTGGGAGCGAGCCTGCTCGCGATCGCTATTTCAGAGACGCCTCAACGGAAGCGGTCGACCTCTTGGCGCAGGTCGGCTGCCAGGCCTTCCAGCTCCTTGGCGGTGATGGCCAGGTTCGACACCACTTCGCGCTGCTCGCTGTTGGCCATCGCGATGCTCTGCAAGTTACTGCTGAGCAAAGTCGCGGTGCTGCTCTGCTCCTGAGTCGCGGTGGTGATCGCGGCAAACTGCTCACCCGCCGAGCGACTTTGCTCGTCAATGCGCGCAAGTGCCGAGGCCACGTTGGCGTTACGCGACAGGCCTTCCTGCATCAGCAGGTTGCCCTGCTCCATGGTGCTGATGGCGTTACCGGTTTCCTGCTGAATGCTGTGAATCATGCTGGAAATTTCATCCGTCGCCTGACGGGTACGCGAGGCCAGGCTGCGCACCTCGTCGGCCACCACGGCAAAGCCGCGACCTTGCTCACCGGCACGGGCCGCTTCGATGGCCGCGTTGAGTGCCAGCAGGTTGGTCTGTTCGGCAATCGAGGTGATAACGCTGACGATGCCGCCGATTTCCTGGGAGCGCTGACCGAGCGTATTGATCACGGTCGCGGTGGTGTTCAGTGCGCCGGCAATCTGCTCCAGCGAGGAAGACGCCTCTTCCATCGACGTACGACCGATCTGAGTCTGCTGGGCGTTTTCCTGGGCCAGACGCTGGGTGTTGCCCATGTTGTCGGCAATGTTCAGCGAGGTGGCGGAGAACTCCTCTACCGCGCCGGCCATGCTGGTGATCTCGCCGGACTGCTGCTCCATGCCTTCGTACGCGCCACCGGACAGACCGGACAGCGCTTGAGCCCGGCGGTTGACCTCTTCCGAAGCGCGGCGGATGTGCTCGACCATGGTCGACAGTGCCTGACTCATCTGGTTGAACGCGCGAGCCAGCTGACCGATCTCGTCGTTGCTCGACACGCTCAGGCGCACGCTCAGATCACCGGCGCCCAGGGCTTCGGCCTGACGCACCAGATCGCCCAGCGGCGCCAGCTTGCTGCGCAGCAACCAGACCACGGAGCCGACCGCCAGCAACATCGCCAGCAGGCTGCCGATGGCCAGTTGGGTGCCGACGCTCCAGGTCACCGCGCGGATCTCGGTCTTCGGCATGCTTGCCACCACCGACCACGGTCCACCCTCGAACGGCACGGCGATGCTGTAGAAGTCTTCGGACTTGTCGCTCCAGAACCGGCCTTTACCCGGCGCCTTCGCCAAATCGTTGACCACAGGAATCGCTTGATCGAGCGCCTGCACGCCCGCCGGCGCGACCAGCCATTGATTCTTCTCGTCCAGCAGCGCCAGCGAGCCGGTCTGGCCGATGCGGAAGCGCTTGAGGTTGTCGAACTGGGCGTTTTGCGCGTCGGTGTAATCGAAGCCGACGAACAACACCGCAATCACCTTGCCGCTGCTGTCTCGCACCGGGGTGTATTGGGTCATGTAGGAGCGATCGAACAGCAGAGCGCGACCGACGTAGCCCTGCCCTGCCATCAATTTCGCATAGGCCGGGTGAGCGTGATCGAGCACGGTGCCGATGGCGCGGGTGCCATCCTGTTTGGTCAGCGAGGTGCTGACGCGGATGAAGTCTTCGCCGCTGCGCACGAACAGCGTGGCGACACCCGCCGTCATCTGTTTGAACTCGTCGACTTCCTTGAAGTTGTTGTTCAACACTTCGCTGCCTAGGTGCAGGCCCGGCGTCTGGGTGCCGGCCACGGTCACCGGCTCGCTCGGATGAATGCTCAGACCTGCACTGAAGCGCTTCTCGAACAGCCCGCTCAGGCGCTGGGTGCTTTCACGCAGCGTGCCGTGGAAGGTGCTCAATTGGTCGGCGAGCAGGCGTGCCTCGCTGGCCAGGTGTTCTTCACGGGTGGCGAGGTTGGCGGTATCCAGCGAACGCAAAGCAAAGACGGTACTGCCGCTGATGACTATCGCCAGTATCACGGCGAGCGCGAGGCCCAGCTGCGAGGCGATCCGAGCGCGAGGTTGAGACATGGACAGCTCCTGGCCGAACTTCCGATCCTCCTTGATCGCAGCTCGGATAATTTTCTAATGGGGGGTGAATCGTGGAGACCGGCACGACGGTTCCACATGCACGTATTCGGCGGTAAAACCGAATACTTGAGCGAAAAACAGGGTTATGGCGAAAGGCCGGCATTGTGCAGGCTCGAACGATTCAGCTCAAGCGCGTGACCGCCGGCAGCGCCATGCCGCGCACTTCGTTTTGCAGGAAGTCGCTGAGGCGGCGCAAACGTTCACCTCCCGGACGGGTCTTTGGCCACACCAGGTAATAATTCAGTCCGCTGGCGACCGCCGTCGGCCACGGCAGACTCAGGCGCCCTTGCGCGACATCCTCGGCCACCATCAGCAGATCGCCCATGGACACCCCATAGCCCCGGGCCGCCGCGATCATGCCCAGTTCCAGGGTATCGAAAACCTGCCCGCCCTTGAGCGACACCTGATCTGACAGCCCCATGTGCTCCAGCCAGCTACGCCAGTCCCGGCGATCCGGCGTCGGGTGCAACAACTCGGCGCTGGCCAGTCGCGCCACATCCCAGGGCTGATCGTTGAGCAGGTTCGGCGCGCCGACCGGAATCAGCTCTTCGGGAAACAGCAGACTGGCTTCCCAGTCCAGCGGAAAATGCCCGTCGCTCAGCAATACTGCGCAATCGAAGGGCTCGTTGTTGAAGTCCACCGAATCCACATCCATCCACGCACTGGTCAGTTGCACCTCATTGCCGGGCTGCAAATGGCGGAATCGACTGAGCCGCGCCAGCAACCAGCGCATGGTCAGGGTCGACGGGGCCTTCATGCGCAGGATGTCATCTTCCGCACGCAAGGTATTGCAGGCTCGCTCCAGCGCGGCGAAGCCTTCGCGGATGCCCGGCAGCAGCAGGCGTGCCGACTCGGTCAGTTGCAGGTTGCGCCCGCTGCGATGGAACAAGCGGCAGGCGAAGTGCTCTTCGAGCGTACGGATGTGCCGGCTCACCGCACTCTGGGTAATCGACAATTCTTCAGCCGCCCGGGTGAACGAACTGTGGCGCGCCGCCGCTTCGAATGCGCGCAGGGCATACAAGGGTGGAAGACGACGGGACATGCACAGCGCTCCAATGGCGGGATTGCGTCAACTTAGCAGAATCGCGGCAGGATGAGTTTTAATCATGCCACCCATCCTTTTTATCCCTTTGTGCAACCTGCGCCAAACCCTGAGAATCGACGGTCTCTTGCCCCCTCTTTTAAAAGGATGTGAAAACATGCAGCGTCCTGTGCGTACCGAACTCTGGGCCATCCTGCGGCTGGCGGGGCCGTTGATCGCCTCGCAGTTGGCGCACATGCTGATGGTGCTGACCGATACCCTGATGATGGCGCGCCTCAGTCCCGAAGCGCTGGCCGGCGGTGGCCTGGGCGCGGCCACTTATTCATTCGTGTCTATTTTCTGCATCGGCGTGATCGCGGCGGTCGGCACCCTGGTGGCGATTCGTCAGGGCGCCGGCGACATCATCGGCGCCGCCCGCCTGACTCAGGCCGGGCTGTGGCTGGCGTGGCTGATGGCGCTCGGTGCCGGGTTGCTGTTGTGGAATCTGAAACCGGTGCTGTTGCTGTTCGGCCAGACCGAGACCAACGTCAACGCCGCCGGGCAGTTTCTGATCGCCCTGCCATTCGCCCTGCCCGGCTACCTGAGCTTCATGGCCTTGCGCGGTTTCACCAGCGCCATCGGCCGGGCAACACCCGTGATGGTTATCAGCCTCGCCGGCACGGTGGCCAACTTCCTGCTCAACTACGCGCTGATCACCGGCATGTTCGGCCTGCCAAAACTCGGGCTGACCGGTATCGGCCTGGTCACGGCGATTGTCGCCAGCTGCATGGCACTGGCACTGGCCTGGCATATTCGCCGGCATCCGGCCTATGACGCCTACCCGTTGCGCGAAGGCCTGTCGCGGCCGAACCGGCAGTACCTGAAAGAGCTCTGGCGCCTGGGCCTGCCGATCGGCGGCACCTACGCAGTGGAAGTCGGGCTGTTCGCTTTCGCGGCGCTGTGCATGGGCACCATGGGCAGCACCCAACTGGCGGCGCACCAGATTGCTCTGCAAATCGTCTCGGTGGCGTTCATGGTTCCGGCGGGGATGTCTTATGCGATCACCATGCGCGTCGGCCAGCATTACGGCGCCGGGCAATTGAACGATGCGCGAACGTCGGGACGGGTCGGCATCGCGTTCGGCGCGGTGGTGATGCTGGGGTTTGCGATGGTGTTCTGGTTACTGCCGAATCAGCTGGTCGGTTTGTTCCTCGACCATGACGATCCGGCGTTTGCCGAGGTGATTCGTCTGGCCGTGAGCCTGCTGGCCGTGGCAGCTTGGTTCGAGCTGTTCGACGGCACGCAGACGATTGCCATGGGCTGTATTCGCGGGCTCAAGGATGCCAAGACCACGTTTCTGATCGGGCTCGGTTGCTACTGGCTGATCGGCGCGCCGGCCGCGTGGCTGATGGCGTTCCATCTGCACTGGGGGCCGACCGGCGTCTGGTGGGGTCTGGCGCTGGGGCTGGCCTGCGCGGCGGTGAGCCTGACGCTGGCATTCGAATGGAAGATGAAGCGGATGATTCGGCTGGAACCACAATCTCAAGGCTTCAAGATCGCTCAGCCAGAATGAGTTTCACTGTGGGAGATTCTATGTTGCAGGGGAACCCTGCAACCTTAAATTGGGTTGGTATTCGCTCTGATTTTTCATGAGGGCGAATGCCACCCGGCAAAGCTTACGGGCGAGGATGACCAAAGCCTGAGTTCTGGCTAGACCTCTTGCCAGATAGGATTCATAGAACGGTTTCCAAACAGGGGACCGACAAGCTGCCATAGCTGCATTGTGTGCAAGACGCCGTAATTCTCCGTCACCTTTTTTGCTCAAGTGGCGAGGACTGTGTTTCTTGCCTGAGTCCTTTGCCTTCAAATCCATTCCCAGAAAGGCGATGAACGCATCGGCGCTGGCGAACTCACCTCGCATATACGTAGTTGCCAAGCCCGTTGCCGTGAGTTCACCAATCCCTTCAATCGCTTTGCAGCGTCTGATGTTTTCGCTAATGCCGGCCTCTTGGCTGTCTTTGCGGAGTAATTCCTGAATGGCCTGATCAAGCTGTTTGAAATGCTCCAACCCATAGGCCAAAAGATCTTCAAGGAGAGGTTCGTTTGACCAGCTCAGCATGATACTGACTCGGGCCTTCATCAGCTGCGCACGCTTGTTAAGCAGACGTTTCAACTCCGTGTAGTGCCGTGGTGGTGGGCTCCAGACCCGCAGCCGGTGCTGTTCACTGGTTAGATAACGCGCCAGAAGACGTGCATCACAAGGGTCGGTTTTTGCACGCTGACCGATGCTTTCGCGGTAATGGCTCACCCGGTAAGGGTCCACGACGTAAACCCGATGCCCCATACCATGGGCCAGGTCGGCCGTGTCCAGGTGGTAGAGATTAGTGGCTTCCAGGGCGATCGAGCTTTGTGCGGGCAAGGTCTTCAGCCAACGACCTACAGACGTGCGGGCATTGTTGATGACCTGGGTAATTTCCAGATCTTCGCGATAAATAACGTTTTCGGCCTTGGCCACATCGACACCAATCACTGTTGGCGAGGTAAGGATTGTCATGACGAATCCTCGGAGCTAGGGTTTAAGAGCTTGTCGGGGTCTACCGTAGCGCTGGCTTGCCTCTATCGTCGGTTTTACCGATGAATTCCTTATCGGCGCTTTAGGTAGAAAGGGCGGGACGAGAAGTCTCCCACGGTCCGTACTGGCTAGAGTCGGAATCGAGCTTTTAGTCCCGCCCACCCCTTCAAGTCTAAACATACAAGCGAGCTTGCTCGCGATGGGGCCAAAAAAGCCGCTGTAGATTTATGAGCCTGCCAGCACTTTCAAAGCCGACTTACGCTCAACGACTGGCAAGCCACCCAACTTCTCGACCTCTGCGTAAAACCTGACCCAATTCCCTTCGACCTGCCTGAACAACGCCGCAAACGCCGGCACCCACTGGTCATACAGCCCGAACGGCAACAACCGTGCATTGTTCAACGGCGCATTGACCCAGGCGTCATAGCGTTTGTCGCCGGCCCACTGGTCATCGCGCATCGCTCGGTAATCCTGTCGAAACCGTTCGAACTCCGCCGCCTTGCGCTCGCGCATCTGCGCTGTCGCCAATGGTTGTGAATAGAGTTTTTCGAGGCGTGAACGGGTGCCGAGGATCAGCTGAATGAATTGATCCCGCTGCTTGAGCTTCGAGTCGTTTTCCGGGGGCAAGCCCCGAAATGCTCGCCACTGCCGCGTACCTTCCTGCTCGACGAAGGTCGCGAAGGACTCGTTGAACTCGGTGTCGTCTTTCACATAGAAGCGCTGGTGGGCCAGCTCATGGAAGATCAGCGTCGCCAGACGCTCGTCGCCCCAGCCCATCATCGAATTGAGGATCGGGTCGTTGAACCAGCCGAGGGTCGAGTAGGCCTCGACGCCGCCGATCGACACGTCCATGCCTTGCAGGCGCTGAATCGCAGCTTCGCCCCGCGCCGCGCTCTGGCTGTAGTAGCCGCGATAGGCCACGCAACCGGCAATCGGGAAGCAATGGTTCTGCGGGCTCAGGGAAAACTCCGGGGTGGCGAACACATTCCACACGACAAACGGCCGGCCGATATCGGCGTAAAGGCGATAGCTTTGGTTGTCCGGCAGGTGCAGGTGTTCGCTGGCGAAGGCCCGGGCTTTCTGGGATTGGGCCAGGTGAGTGCGCAGCTTGGCGTCGCGAGCCGGGTCTGCGATCACCTTGGCCACCGGCTCCCGCGCCCGCAAAAGCTGCAGCTGACCGCTGGCCAGCTGGCCGTAATAGCTCAGGCTTGAGCAACCGTTGAGCAAAAAAATCATCACACCCGGAAACAAAATCCGCAAAACGCGATCAAGTAACCCATGGCTTGGAAGCGGCCTGATCAAAATAAGAAATCCCCCCGGAAAGTCTGCCCAAGACTATCCCGCCCATTGGAGCTCCGCTATGCGCATGTTGATACTGACAGGAAGCGTGCTGACGCTGGCCGGTTGTGCCGGATTCGGAATGCCGACCCCTGACCCCTCGCAAGCCTGGATCGATCTGGATGCCCGGCAACAGGACACGGCGTTGCAGGCGCTGGAAGTCGACAACAAGGCTTCCGTCGATCATCGTTACTTCGAAGTGCAGCCCGGCAGCCATGAGCTGAGGGTGCGTTATCAATTTCCGGTCGAGGCGACCAACATCGGCCCGGATGCCGAGCCGCTATGGCGTGATTGTCAGTTGAGCGTGAAATTCAAGGATTTCAACGCCGGCCAGCGTTATCAGTTGCAGGCGGGAAGCATCGGTTTCCGCCCGTGGGCCAAACTCTATGATCAACAACGCAATGTGGTGGGCCAGGGCACGCCGGCAGGCTGCCAGCGAACCTGATCGGCGTTATGCTGGATGTCCGAACTCACGGACATTCATCATGCGCACGTTGATGCTGTTGCTCGCCGCCGGCCTGCTCGCTGGTTGCCAGACGCCGTTGCCCCCCGTTGACTCGAACATGGCCTGGGTCGAGTTCTCGACGCCGTCCCCGGGCGGGAAACTGCTGATGGCCGAGCGTCTCGACAACCAGCGGCTGACTGACGGGCGTTTCTTCCAGGTAACGCCCGGCAGCCACGAGTTGCGGGTGCGCTTCGATTTTGAAGTGTTCGGGGGAGGTGGCAGCCTGATGACCGGCCCGGTGGAGCGCCTGTGTTATCTGACCATCCGCTACGATCATTTCGAAGCGGGGCAGCGCTACAGGCTGGAAGGCCGTTCTCTGGCCTTCACCCCGAGTGCCCGCCTGTATAACGACAAGCGGGAAATCGTCGCCGAGGATCGCGAAGTCTACTGCATCATCTGAAGCGTATCAGCGGTCGTTCTTCTGATAGATGACCTTTTTTGTGCCGTTGTCGCAGGTGCCGACGATCATGGCGATGTCGTGTTTCTCAGCCTCCTCTTTGGAGACTATCTCCAGGGTGTAGGAGGGCACGGCATTCGCCTGAATCTTGATTTCAATCTCTTGCTTGAGTTCTTCGCAGTCTTTGGGCGCTGCGAAGGCCGACGTTGCCAGCACGCCACAGATAACCGCCAAGGCAAAACGTTTCATGGTTGAAGCTCCATCGAAGCAGCGCGCACGAAGATGCGCGAAAGCTGCTGTCACTTATTCGACCACATTTTTGCCTGGCGGGTTCTGATCCGGCTCAAGCAGTCAGCTGACCAGTGAGGCGTCGAGGCTGATTTTCGCATTGAGCACCTTGGACACCGGGCAACCTTCCTTGGCCTTGTTGCTCAGCTCCTCGAACTGCGCCTGGGTCGCTCCCGGAATTTTTGCCTTGAGGATCAATTTCACCGCGGTGATTGCAAAGCCGCCGTCCACCTGATCCAGCGTGACCTCGGCCTGGGTGTCGATGCTGTCGGCCTTGAGCCCGGCGTCACCGAGAATCATCGAGAACGCCATGGAGAAACAGCCCGCATGGGCAGCGCCGATCAGTTCTTCCGGATTGGTACCCTTGCCGCCTTCGAAGCGCGCCTTGAAGCCGTAGGGCGCTTCACGCAGGACGCCGGTTTCGGTGGAAATCGAGCCGATGCCGGTTTTCAGGTCACCTTCCCAATGCGCGGATGCCTTCTTCACGATAGCCATGTGTGCCTCCTTCAAATCGGGCGCGAAACGCCGCGCCGTCGTGGTTTTTGCCTGCAAGGCTTCTGAGGATAGACGCCGGAACAAAGTTCAGCCCAAGTAAATCGTTGACTTTTTTAGTAGGAAATTTCGGATCGGCTATTGAAACTCGGGTATATGCCCTCATTGCACAGAACACGCTTATGAATTGGGCAGGTTTGCGTTCGCCAAGAACACACCTGCGCCCTCAATCGGAGATGCAGGTTTATGAAGCAACTGTCCGACGTAAAGTTTTCCACCCTCGACCTGGTGCCGGTGCGCGAGAACGGCAGCCCGGCCCAGTCGCTGCGCAACTCGCTGGATCTGGCACAGCACGTCGAAAAGTTCGGCTACACCCGGTTCTGGGTCGCCGAGCACCACAACATGGATGGCATCGCCAGTTCCGCCACCTCGGTGTTGCTGGGCTATCTGGCCGGCGGCACGTCGACCATCCGGGTCGGCTCTGGCGGTGTGATGCTGCCCAACCATGCGCCGCTGGTGATCGCCGAGCAGTTTGGCACCCTTGAAAGCCTCTATCCGGGTCGGATCGACCTCGGCCTGGGCCGTGCACCGGGTTCCGATCAGATGACTGCCCGTGCCCTGCGCCGCGAGCGCTCCGGCAGCGCCGATGACTTCCCTGAAGACGTGGCTGAACTGGCGCGCTTTCTCGGGCCGCGCACCCCTGATCAGCGCGTGATCGCGATGCCGGGCACCGGCACCAATGTACCGATCTGGCTGCTCGGCTCCAGCCTGTTCAGTGCGCAACTGGCCGGCGAGCGCGGTTTGCCCTACGCCTTCGCCTCGCATTTCGCTCCGCGCTTCATGCACGAGGCGATTCGCGTCTACCGCAATCACTTCAAGCCGTCAGCGGTACTCGATAAGCCGTACGTGATGCTCGGCGTGCCGCTGGTGGCCGCGGACACTGATGAACAGGCCGACTACCTGGCGACCTCGGTGTACCAACGAATCCTCGCGCTGATGCGTGGGCAAAGTCTGGTGCAGCGTCCGCCGGTAAAAACCATGGACGGCCTGTGGTTGCCCCACGAGCGTGAGGCGGTGGGGGATTTCCTCGGTCTGGCGATGGTCGGCAGTCCGCAGAAAATCCGCGCGAAACTCGAAGTGCTGATCGAACAGACCCAGGCTGATGAGCTGATCTTCACCAGCGACCTGTACGAACACGCCGACCGCCTGCACTCCTACGAGCTGCTGGCGCAGGTGATGAAGGGCTGAGCCCGATTGCCGTTCAAAAAAAAGCCGACGTATTGCGTCGGCTTTTGTTTTTCCGGCGTGATCAGTCGCGCTTGTAGACGATTTCCTTCGCGCCGCCCTCGCACTTGCCGACGACCCTGCCGCCAGCTGCAGCACCTTTATCGACGATCTCCAGCGAATACCTAGAAACGCCCTTGGCATCGAGTTTGGCCGCAATTTCTGCCTTCAGTTCTTCACAAGGCTTGCCGGCAGCAAACGCACCACCCGCAAGGCTCAACAAACCTACTGCCAATATCAACTTCTTCATCGGTCGCACTCCCTGGTCGGATTAATTAAGGCGGGCATCGAGCCATTCGCTCGATGCGCTCACCTCGTAGCGCATTGCCATTCCTATGGCACTCGGCCAGCGCGCAAGTTCAGAAGCGTAGACCAAACTCAGCTGCTGGCAATCCGGAACCCGACTTTCAGGGTCACTTGAAAGTGCGCCGCCTTGCCGTCCTTGATGTGGCCGCGGGTTTCGGTCACTTCGAACCATTCCAGATGCTTGATGCTCTTGTTGGCCTCCGCCAACGCATTGTTGATCGCGTCTTCGATGCTGGTGGTGGACGAACCGACCAGCTCGACTTTCTTGTAGGTGTGATGGTCACTCATGGTGTTCTCCTTGAAGTGTGCAATTGAGCCTAGCAGCGATTTGCCGTGTTGATTTCGGCGATCCTGGCGAGAGGAAGTTCAGATTTTCTGCACTTTCCAGAAACGCTGAAGTCCCAACCAACACACGCCACTCATCACCAATGCAGGAGAGCCACCATGGCCAACACCTCGTTACGCAAAGCCTCGTTGCAAAGCATGGAAGCGGAGATCGAGAGTCTGCTCAAATCGTTGGAAAGCCTGAAGGACGACGCTTCTGACGAGTCGCGCAAGACCCTCAAGGCGCTGAAAAGCAATGCCGAAAGTGCGCTGAAACATTCGCGCAGCCTGCTCAGCGATGCCTACGAAGAAGTCAAAGTCAAAACCCGCGAGACCGGGATCGCCACCCGCGATTACGCACAGGAACACCCGTGGACGACTGCCGGTGTTGCGGTTGGTGCGCTGGGTCTTCTGGCCGCTTATCTGCTGTTCAAGCGCGGCGAGTGATCCGCCTGGCGCAGCTCGTTTCTGAGCCACTGCGCCAGTTGCCGGGCGCGTCCGTCTGCGGCGCGCTTGGGTAGCCACAACGCCAGTTGCGCCGGGGTTTCACTGAAATCCCACGGCGCGACCAAGCGTCCGGCCTTCAAGTCTTCGGTCACCAGCGGCTCTGGCGCGATTGCCACGCCCAAGCCGGCGACGGCCGCTTCCAGCAAGTAATACAAGTGCTCGAAACCTTGCCCCAGTTTCAACGCCTTGGCGTCGAGGCCGCTTTGCTGTGCCCAGCTCGGCCAGGCTTGCGGGCGTGAAGTCGTGTGCAGCAAGGGCTCGTTGAGCAGGGCGATGGGCGGTGCTGATTGCAGGCGCTGGTAGCCGCTGAACAGCGGGCTCATGACCGGGCCGATGCGCTCGCTGGCCAGCTCATAGACTTGCATGTCTGCCGGCCATGGCGGCTCGGCGAACAGCAGCAATGCATCCAGCCCCGGGCGACGCGGGTCGAGATCGCCTTCACCGGCTGACAGGTGCAGACGCAAATCCGGCAGATCGGCATTCAGCCTTCCCAGTCGCGGAATGAACCAGCGCGCCAGCAAGCTACCGGAGCAACCAAGCACGAACGGCGCGTCCGCGGTGCTTTGGGTGAGGTCGGCGCAAACGCTGCGCAAACGGTCGAAAGCCTCGCCGCTGGCATCGCGCAGGCGAATGCCGGCATCTGTGAGTTTCAGGCCACGACCGTCCTTGACGAAAAGACTGACGCCGAGATGCTCTTCCAGCACCTTGAGCTGGCGGCTGACCGCACCGTGAGTCACGTGCAGTTGCTCCGCAGCCTGGCTGACACTGTTCAGGCGGGCGGTGGCTTCGAAGGCGCGCAGGGCGTTCAGCGGGGGAAGGTCATGGCTCATGATATCTGTGAGTTTTCCTGACAGGTTGTGGCGATCTTATCGGTTTTCAGCCTGGAAGGTCAGGGGTAGAGTGGACGCCATTGTCTTCTCGTGAAATCCGCTGGAGCGAACCATGACCCAGACTTCGAACACCTCCGATCTGCGTAACGGCCCTGACGCCAACGGCCTGTTTGGCTCGTTCGGCGGCCGTTACGTTGCCGAAACCCTGATGCCGTTGATCCTCGACCTGGCCCGCGAATACGAAGCAGCCAAGGAAGATCCGGCGTTCAAAGAAGAATTGGCCTACTTCCAGCGTGACTATGTCGGACGTCCGAGCCCGCTGTATTTCGCCGAGCGCCTGACCGAGTTCTGCGGTGGCGCCAAGATCTACCTCAAGCGCGAAGAGCTGAACCACACCGGCGCGCACAAGATCAACAACTGCATCGGCCAGATCCTGCTGGCGCGGCGCATGGGCAAAAAACGCATCATCGCCGAGACCGGCGCCGGCATGCACGGCGTGGCCACCGCCACCGTGGCTGCGCGTTTCGGTCTGGACTGCGTGATCTACATGGGCACCACTGACATCGAACGCCAACAGGCCAACGTGTTCCGCATGAAGCTGCTGGGCGCCGAGGTGATCCCGGTGGTCGCCGGCACCGGCACCCTGAAAGACGCAATGAACGAAGCGCTGCGTGACTGGGTGACCAACGTCGACAGCACTTTCTACCTGATCGGCACCGTGGCCGGTCCGCACCCTTACCCGGCCATGGTTCGCGACTTCCAGGCGGTGATCGGCAAGGAAACCCGCGATCAACTGCAAGCCCAGGAAGGCCGCCTGCCGGACAGCCTGGTGGCGTGCATCGGCGGCGGTTCCAACGCCATGGGCCTGTTCCACCCGTTCCTCGACGACAAGAGCGTTGAAATCATCGGTGTCGAAGCCGCCGGTTACGGCATCGAGACCGGCAAGCACGCGGCCAGCCTCAACGGCGGTGTACCGGGTGTGCTGCACGGCAACCGCACCTTCCTGCTGCAGGACGACGATGGTCAGATCATCGACGCCCACTCGATTTCCGCCGGTCTCGACTATCCGGGCATCGGCCCTGAGCACGCGTGGTTGCATGACATCGGCCGCGTCCAGTACACCTCGGTGACCGACGACGAAGCACTCGCCGCATTCCACCAGTGCTGCCGTCTGGAAGGGATCATCCCGGCACTGGAAAGCGCCCATGCCCTGGCCGAAGTATTCAAACGCGCACCGAAGCTGCCGAAGGATCACCTGATGGTGGTCAACCTGTCCGGCCGCGGCGACAAAGACATGCAGACCGTCATGCACCACATGGAACACTCTCAACAAGAGCAATCCAAGCAGGAGAAACACTGATGAGCCGCCTGCAAACCCGCTTTGCCGAACTCAAGGAACAGAACCGCGCCGCCCTGGTGACCTTCGTCACGGCTGGCGACCCGGACTACGACACTTCGCTGGCGATCCTCAAAGGCCTGCCGAAAGCCGGTGCCGACGTGATCGAACTGGGCATGCCGTTCACCGACCCGATGGCCGATGGCCCGGCGATTCAGCTGGCGAACATCCGTGCCTTGGGCGCCAAGCAGAACCTGACGAAAACCCTGCAAATGGTTCGCGAGTTCCGCCAGGACAACAGCGACACGCCGCTGGTGCTGATGGGTTACTTCAACCCGATCCACAAGTTCGGCGTCGAGCGCTTCATCGCCGAAGCCAAAGAGGCGGGCGTGGACGGCCTGATCGTGGTCGACATGCCTCCGGAGCACAACTCGGAGCTGTGCGACCCGGCCCAGGCGGCAGGCATCGACTTCATCCGTTTGACCACCCCGACCACCGATGATGCGCGTTTGCCAAAAGTCTTGAACGGCAGCTCCGGCTTCGTTTACTACGTGTCGGTTGCCGGTGTGACCGGTGCCGGTGCGGCGACGCTGGAACACGTCGAGGAAGCGGTGGTGCGTCTGCGTCGTCATACCGACCTGCCGATCAGCATCGGTTTTGGTATCCGCACGCCGGAGCAAGCCGCGTCCATCGCGCGTCTGGCCGATGGTGTGGTGGTGGGTTCAGCACTGATCGATCACATCGCCAGCGCGACCACACCGGACCAGGCCATCGATGGCGTGCTGAGCCTGTGTTCGGCGCTGTCCGAAGGCGTGCGTAAGGCTCGCGTCAGCTGAAGGTAAAGTTCCTGATACAGAGGAATTAGGGCCTCGCGGCACAGACTAATTGAGCAAGACCGAGGGGTTCAGAGCCACGTTCTGAACCCCTTTTTGCTGTCAGTGCAGTGAGGAAAGACCCGATGAAAATGCCGAAACGTCTGATTGCCAGTCTGGGCGTGCTGATGATCAGCGCGACGCCGCTGCTGGCCAGCGCCGATCCGCGCGACGATCACGACCACGGCGGCCCGCAACAGGGCCACTACGACAATCGCGGTGGCGATCACCATGATTGGCAAAGCAACCATCGCGGCGGCCCGCCGCCTCGGGACTTCGGCCCGGTGCGTCAGGTGATCCGTGACAATCATGGCTATTTCGTTCGCGGTGCGCCGCCCCCTCCAGGCATCCATCTGGTACGTGGCCGACCGCTGCCCCATGGCTATTACGGCGAGCGGCTGGATAACCGGGCGTTGAGTCGCCTGCCGTATTACCCGGGTTATGAATGGCGTCGTGCCGGCGGTGACATCGTGCTGATCGCGGTGGGCACCGGGATCGTTTACGAAGTGCTGGATGGCGTTCTGTACTGATCGTCAGGCAATAAAAAAGACCGCAGCCTTCACAGGCTGCGGTCTTTTGTTTTCGGGGCCGTTGTTTTTCAGGGCAACTCGAGTCCGCCCGAGGCCTTGTGCAATTTGCGCAGATGCTCGCCGATCTGCTTTACGTTGGCCTCGCTGGCCGCAATCTCGGCCGCTCGTTTGGGCTCGAGCAATGCGCGTACTTCCTTATCGAGATCGCTGGTCAGTGCCAGCAATTGTTTCTGGCGCTGGCTGCTTTCCGCTTCAAGCCTGCTGAACTCGCTCGGTTGCGGCAAGCCATAACCTCGGGAGTCGAGCAGTTCTGCCGGTCGGCTGAGGAAGCCGCTGTTGGCGAGGATCTGCTGCAAGGTCGCGTTGGCCTTGTCCATGCCACCGTTCTCCAGCTCCCGGGCGCCGAGGTAGCGTTGCTTCACCTCATCCTGAGCCAGCAACAGTTGGCGGCGGAAACTGGCCTGCTCCAGCAATAACAGCGCGGCGCTGGTGCGCAGGTCAGCCCGTTCGAACCATGGGCGACGCTCTTCAGCGGACAGCGAAAGCCATTCTTCAACGGTTGTCTGCTTGATCGGCAATTGCTTCTTCAACACATCGAACATCGCCTGATATCGATCACGGAACGAGTCGAAGCGATAACCCAGGCGCAACGCCTCTTTCGGATCATCGAGCACGCTGGTGTCAGCCAGGCCTCGGCCCTTCAGCACTTCCAGCAAACCGTTGGGCATGATGCTGTCGAGGCCGGTGAGCCGGGCGTTGTTGCTGCCGCTGCGTAGCAGTTTCAGGCCTTCGACCGCACAGTTATTGGAGAGGAAGAAGTAATTGCCGTCGTAGCTCCAGTGCATTTCGGCGGCGTGTTCGACCACGCCCTCGATTTCGCTGCGCGAGAGATTCAGCGGGACCGAAGCGAGGCTGCGCAGTTCGGTCTTGGTGTATTCGTCGATCACCTGCGCCAGCGGCAACACAAATAGACGCGACGGGTACTTGCCGACCAGCCCGTCCCAGCTCGACAACTGCACGTCGCCGACGAAGGCGCGGTATGAGAGCACCAGATGCTGGTCCAGATCCAGTCGGCAGTCCGGCCCGCGTGGCCGCCCCGGTGCGCAGATCACCAGACGCAGCATGCTGTGGCCCCAACGGCTGACCCAGTTCTGGTTGGCTTCGGCCAACAGATAATCCACCGCGTACACGCGTTCCGGATCGACCTGGCCCAGGGGCTGTTTGGCAAAGTCGTTGCCGGCATTGAGGAAGGCGAAAGTTTTGGCGCATTCATCCTTTGCCGGCGGTGCCCAGCCGAAGTGCTGCTGGTAATAGCGATACAGCGCCGGGCGGCGGCAGGCGTAGCTCGGGTCGAGGAGGAAATACTCCATGTTGACCGCGACAAACTCCTTCGGGCTGGAGATTTCGTAAAGGTCGGGGCTGCGAGCGATCTGCCGGTTGTGCTGTTCACGTTCGCCACGACGGCCAACGTATTGCTGCCAGCCGGCGAGATCGAGCAGGCGTGGATCATCGCTGAGGGTGAAGCGGCGACCGTTCTGGCCGCGGCACTCATCGGGAATGCCGATCAGCCCGGCGCTGTTGTTGCGGCGGGTACAGCGCTGGATCAGCGTGCGTTCGGCCGCCGGCCACAAGCGCGCGCGATCGTAAATGTGGGTGATTTCGTGCAGCACCGTGGCCAGCAGTTCCCGGCGTACAGTGCCGTGGGGACGATTGGTTTTTTGAGTGGCCGCGCTGCCATCGGTGAGGCTGGCGAGCAGTTTGCGGTTCAGGTCCAGCTCGGAGACGAGCGTCGCTTGACCATAGGCATTGCCGGGCATGTCGTCGGTCCAGCCGACATCGATGCGCCGGTCCAGGCGTTCGATGAAGCTCGGCGGCAATACCTGCATGGCTTCATCGAGCAACGCCTGGCTGGCCTGTTGTTGGGCGGGGCTCAAGCCATCGGTCTTGAGCCGCAATTGCAGGCCGGCGTGGGCGCTGTTGCCAAGCAGCAACAACGCCCCGGCCAGCAGCCAGGCGCCGAGTGACCTCACAGTGCGAGGATGGCTTCGGCGAGTACCTGATCACTGGCGTCGCGGGCTTCCGGCACGCGGGTGCGCAAGGTATTGAAGGCCGCCTCCAGGTTTGCACCACGGATATCACCGTCGCTGGCCACGAAACTGGCAGCGTCGTCGTGGGCTTCGCGGATGATTTTCGAATCGCGAATCGACGTAGTGGTGTCGGAGGTGAAATCGATGGTGCGCTGGGAGGCGCGGACGATGATGTTACTGGTGGCTACCAGGGTGTGTGCCTGGGCCATATCGGCCAACAACAGCAGGCCAAGGGCGGCAGCAATCAGCGGGCTACGCATGGAACGACTCCGAAAGGACAGGGATGACTATTGGACGAGAATTGCCTGTGCCAGTTCAAGGTCGCTGACATGAAGTTTTGGCCGACTCTTGCGCAGGTAATGCAGGGCGGATTCGAGCTGTGCGCCGCGCATCTGGCCGTCACTGGCAACGAACGCTGCGGCATCGTCGTGCGCGGCGACGATCAGTTTACGGTCGAACGGCGCGGAAGACACCATGCCGGTGGCCCAGACGCTGACCACAGTGTTCTGTGTGGACATGTCGAAGGCGTCTGCCAGAGGAGCCCAGCAGGCGGTGATCAGTACAGAGGGGATAAGCAGATTTGTAAGAAAACGCATGGGACTCGGCAACTGTTGGCGAGTCCCAAGGCTAGCGCAATGCCCGGACTAGAGCCAGCGCCGAAACATCGGGACACGACCGGCGTGCCCCGCGATGTTTCTGTCGCTTAGATCGTCAGGATGGCTTGGGCCAACTGTGCGTCGGTCGCGTTCAGTTGCGGAGCCTGATGACGGATGTGATCAAGTGCGCTCTCCAGTTTCACGCCACGGATCTCGCCTTCGCTGGCCACGAAGCTGGCAGCGTCGTCACGAGCAGCGAGCACGATCTTGTCATCACGGAAGGAAGAGGTGACGTCGGAGGTGGCATCGGAAGAAGACTTCAGTGCGCCAACCACGGCGTCGGTGGTCACGATGAAGCTGGTGGCGCTGGCGTTGGCAGCGACGGCCAGCAGGGCGGCAGCGCTGAACAGGCGAAGACGGGACATGGGAGAACTCCTGTGGATAAACCGTATTGAGAGGTGGCTCGGTGTCTGAAGGTCAGACGCCAGTCGCACAGCATTCGCCACGTTCTGCATGGATCTTAGGCTTCCGTTCGGGATTCGCACAGTGGTCAGGATGCTGGCCTGAACACATTTTGCGTAACTGTACTTGTTATTAATCTGTTTTTAGAAAACTGTACCTGTCTGGTGTTTCAGGCTGGATATTCAGATTTTTCTGCCCTGAAACAACAAGACCCGTCGCGGTTTTCCGCGACGGGTCTTGTGTGTTCAATTCGGGTTGCTGGCGGTGGGTCTAGCGACCAGAGCCAGCGACGCTGATTAGCGCCAGAACGGCTTGCTCAGCTCTTCGTAGCGTTGTGCTTCGCTGATACCGGCATCGGCCAGCAGACGCGAATCCAGACGAGCCAGTTGATGGCGGCTGGAGATGCGGCGCTGCCACAACATCAGGTTGGCGATAACGCGCAGAGGCAGGGAAGCCTGGGTTTTTACAGCTTTGTCTTCGAAGAACAGTTCGGAACTGAGTGTACGTTCCATGGTTGACATCCTTCCGCTTGTGGCGGGATTAGGTAGTGGTTTAACTGGTGCCCATGATCCTCTCGTTTGGCGAGACTCTCTAGATACAGTTCACCTGTATTGTGAGTGACCAGTTAACTGTTTATAGGGGGTGTACGGGTCAAAATTGCGCAAACTGTACCTGTCTGCGCTTATTTGGTGCATTTTTACCCAGTTCGATGATTAGAGTAGGCAAAAGCCGTAGGAAAAGACCGGTACAGCAGTACAGTTTTTGACGGCTATGGCGGTTTTCAAAATTCCGCTGACGAAACTGTGTTTGCGCCAGCGGAAAATCTGTGCGGATTACACCGCCAGCATGCGTCCGGTTTCTTCCAGATTGATATGCCAGCTCAGGGCGTCACGCAGGATGTGCGGGGTGTGGCCGCCGATCGCACAGGCTTTTTCGAAGTAATCGTTCAGCGCCGGGCGGTAATCCGGGTGCACGCAATTATCGATGATGACCCGGGCGCGTTCCCGTGGCGCCAGGCCGCGAAGGTCGGCCAGGCCCACCTCGGTCACCAGGATGTCGACGTCATGTTCGGTATGGTCGACGTGGCTGACCATCGGCACCACGCTGGAAATCGCGCCACCCTTGGCGATCGACTTGGTCACGAACACCGCCAGGTGTGCGTTGCGCGCGAAGTCGCCCGAGCCGCCGATGCCGTTCATCATCCGCGTGCCGCAGACATGGGTGGAGTTGACGTTGCCATAGATGTCGAACTCAAGGGCGGTATTGATGCCGATGATACCCAGGCGCCGCACCACTTCCGGGTGGTTGGAGATCTCTTGCGGGCGCAGTACCAGTTTGTCCTTGTACTTCTCCAGGTTGCCGAACACGTCGCTGTTGCGCCGCTCCGACAGGGTGATCGAGCTGCCCGAGGCGAAGCTCAGCTTGCCCGCATCAATCAGGTCAAAGGTCGAGTCCTGCAGCACTTCGGAATACATGGTCAAGTCTTCGAACGGCGAATCGATCAGCCCGCACATCACCGCGTTGGCGATGTTGCCGATGCCGGCCTGCAACGGGCCGAGCTTGTTGGTCATGCGCCCGGCATCGACTTCCTGCTTGAGGAAGGTGATCAGGTGATCGGCGATGGCTTTGGTATCGATATCCGGCGATGACACGGTGGACGGCGAGTCCGACTGTTGGGTGATGACGATGGCGACGATTTTCTCCGGCGGGATCGGGATCGCAGTGCTGCCGATGCGGTCGTCGACCTTTACCAGCGGAATGGGCGTGCGGGTCGGGCGATAGGTCGGAATGTAGATGTCATGCAGACCTTCGAGGTTGGCGTTGTGCGCCAGGTTGATCTCGACGATCACGTGTTTGGCGAAGATCGCGAAGCTCGCCGAGTTGCCCACCGAAGTGGTCGGCACGATATGGCCCTGTTCGGTGATGGCCACGGCTTCGATCACGGCGATGTCCGGCAGCTTCAGCTGCTGGTTGCGCAGTTGTTCGACGGTTTCCGAGAGGTGCTGGTCGATGAACATCACTTCGCCGGCGTTGATCGCCTTGCGCAAGGTGCTGTCGACCTGGAACGGCATGCGCCGCGACAGCACGCCGGCCTCGGTCAGTTGCTTGTCGAGGTCGTTGCCCAGGCTGGCGCCGGTCATCAGGCTGATCTTCAGCGGCGTGACCTTGGCTCGCTCGGCCAGCGCATGGGGCACGGCCTTGGCTTCGCCAGCGCGGGTGAAGCCGCTCATGCCGACGGTCATGCCGTCCTCAATCAGCGCAGCGGCGTCGGCGGCGCTCATCACTTTATCCAACAACGAAGGCAGGCGAATACGGTCACGGTACATGGATTATTTTCTCGGGCAGCGAGTAGCAGGATGCGCAGTCTAGTGAATTTCGCGAGCGCCTGTCCCGCTACCAAGGTCGCAAACGAGGCGTCTATTTAGCGGGTTTCAAGTAAAACACCGTTACTGGATCTGCAACAACGCGGCAAATTGTCCGACGGTTTGCGCAAACAAAAACGCCCCGACAAGTCGGGGCGTTCGGTGTTGCCGGCGAGGGTTACTCGACCGCTTTGACCATGTCTTCGATGACTTTCTTCGCGTCGCCGAACACCATCATGGTCTTGTCCAGGTAGAACAGTTCGTTGTCCAGACCGGCATAGCCGCTGGCCATCGAGCGCTTGTTGACGATGATGGTCTTGGCCTTGAACGCTTCGAGGATCGGCATGCCGGCAATCGGCGATTTCGGATCGTTCTTGGCGGCCGGGTTGACCACGTCGTTGGCGCCCAGCACCAGCACCACGTCGGCCTGGCCGAACTCGGAGTTGATGTCTTCCATCTCGAACACCTGGTCGTACGGCACTTCGGCCTCGGCCAGCAGTACGTTCATGTGTCCGGGCATCCGACCGGCCACCGGGTGGATCGCGTACTTCACGGTCACGCCATGGTGGGTCAGCTTCTCGGTCAGCTCTTTCAAGGCGTGCTGTGCGCGAGCCACCGCCAAGCCGTAACCAGGAACAATGATCACAGTGTCGGCGTTGGTCAGTAGGAAAGTCGCGTCGTCAGCCGAACCGGATTTCACCGGACGGGCTTCCTTCTCACCGGCAGGG
The DNA here is from genome assembly GCF_001594225.2 of Pseudomonas glycinae. Taxonomy (GTDB): domain Bacteria; phylum Pseudomonadota; class Gammaproteobacteria; order Pseudomonadales; family Pseudomonadaceae; genus Aquipseudomonas; species Aquipseudomonas glycinae. The sequence goes on along the minus strand of NZ_CP014205.2, from coordinate 2,578,543 downwards.
CCGGCATCTGTTGTATTGCCGAAACCGCCGAGCAGTACATTAAAGAAGGAACGGTTCATCGCCTTGCACATGATGTACGAGAGGATCGCACCGCTCGAACCCACCAGCGAGCCTGCAATGATCAGCATCGAGTTGTTCAGCGAGAAGCCGATCCCCGCCGCTGCCCAGCCGGAATAGCTGTTGAGCATCGACACCACCACCGGCATGTCGGCGCCGCCGATCGGGATGATGATCAGCACGCCCATGACGAACGCCAGGGCCAGCATCAGTGCGAACGCGGCGAGGTTGCCGGTCAGCATGAAGGTGACGCCGAGGATCAGCGTCGCCAGACCCAGTACTGCGTTCAGCTTGTGCTGACCGCTGAACTGTACCGGTGCGCCCTGGAACAGGCGGAACTTGTACTTGCCCGACAGCTTGCCGAAAGCGATCACCGAACCGGAGAAGGTGATTGCACCGATGGCTGCGCCGAGGAACAGCTCCAGACGGTTACCCGCCGGGATCGAGTCGCCCAGTTGCTTGACGATGCCCAGCGACTGCGGCTCGACCACGGCCGCAATGGCGATGAACACCGCTGCCAGGCCGATCATGCTGTGCATGAACGCAACCAGTTCCGGCATCTTGGTCATTTCCACGCGCTTGGCCATGATCGAACCGGCGGTGCCGCCGATCAGCAGGCCGACAATTACATAACCGATGCCTGCGGTCGCCAGCTCAGCGCCCAGCTTATAGATGAGGCCGACAGTGGTGATGATTGCCAGCGCCATGCCGAGCATGCCGAACAGGTTGCCGCGGCGCGACGTGGTCGGGTGCGACAGCCCCTTGAGGGCCTGGATGAAGCAGATCGACGCGATCAGGTAGAGCGTCGTGACGAGGTTCATGCTCATTACTTAGGCGCCTCTTCTTTTGCTTTCGGGGCTTTCTTCTTGAACATCTCAAGCATGCGGCGGGTCACCAGGAAGCCACCGAACACGTTGACCGCGGCCAGTGCCACGGCGAGGGTGCCCATGGTCTTGCCCAGCGGGGTGACGGTCAGTGCGGCCGCGAGCATGGCGCCGACGATCACGATCGCCGAAATGGCGTTGGTCACTGCCATCAAAGGCGTATGCAGCGCGGGTGTAACGTTCCAGACCACGTGGTAACCGACATAAATCGCCAGCACGAAGATGATCAGGTTGTAGATACCGGGGGAGATAAGCTCTTCCATCGTCTGAATCCCTGCTTAGGCGTTTTTGCGGATGACTTGGCCGTCGCGGCACATCAGGCACGCGGCGACGATATCGTCTTCGAGGTTCACTTCGAGCTGGCCTTCTTTGGTGAAGACCAGCTTCAGGAAGTCCAGCAGGTTGCGTGCGTACAGCGCCGAGGCGTCTGCGGCGACTTCACCGGCGAGGTTGGTCGGGCCGACGATGGTCACGCCGTTCTCGATCACGACCTGATCGGCCACGGTCAGCGGGCAGTTGCCACCCTGGGCTGCCGCGAGGTCGATAACCACCGAGCCGGGTTTCATCTGCGCCACGGTGTCCGCGCTCAACAGCGTCGGCGCCTTGCGGCCCGGAATCAGTGCGGTGGTGATGACGATGTCAGCCTGCTTGGCGCGCTCGTGCACGGCCTGGGCCTGACGCTGCATCCAGCTCGCCGGCATCGGGCGTGCGTAACCGCCGACGCCGACCGCGCATTCGCGTTCTTCGTCGGTCTCGTAAGGCACGTCGACGAACTTGGCGCCGAGGGATTCGATCTGTTCCTTCACGGCCGGACGTACGTCGGACGCTTCGATGACGGCGCCCAGACGTTTCGCCGTGGCAATCGCCTGCAACCCGGCCACACCGGCCCCCAGAATCAGCACGCGCGCCGCTTTCACGGTGCCCGCAGCAGTCATCAGCATCGGCATGAAGCGCGGATAGTAGTGAGCGGCCAGCAGCACGGCCTTATAGCCGGCAATGTTCGCCTGGGACGACAGCACGTCGAGGCTCTGGGCCCGGGAGGTACGTGGCGCCGCTTCCAGGGCGAACGCGGTAATCCCGCACTCGGCCATCTTCGCGATGGTGTCGTTGTTGAACGGGTTGAGCATGCCCACCAGCACCGTTCCGCGCTTGATCAGCGTCAGTTCGGCATCGCTTGGCGCGACCACTTTGAGAATCAGCTCGGCGCCAAACGCGTCATTGGCACTGCCAATGGTTGCGCCTGCCGCTTCATAGGCACTGTCGACAACGCTGGCTTTAACGCCGGCGCCGGTTTGCACAGTGACTTTATGACCTTGGCTGATCAGCTTTTTAATGGTTTCCGGGGTTGCAGCAACCCGTGTTTCACCGGTCTGGGTTTCGAGAGGAACACCAATGTGCACGTCAAATCTCCTGCGTGATCTTATTGAGTAAACCCATGCACTACGGATGGTGCGACTGGGGCGGCCGATCAGCACGATCCCGCCAAATCAGGGCGGGGCGCGGCATTTTGCAGGCGAAGTTTATGCCCTTCAAGGGATTATGACGGGTGACGGAAAATTAACTACAAGTCATCCCGTGACCGAATGTCGCAGATGGCCAGTTGAATCCCTTGCAGGCCGTGCCTTTCAAGGAGTCTGGATGAATTTGGAGAATTTTCTCATCGGTGACGTGAATAGGTCGCAATGAGTCGCGAATGAGGGCGCAAAGCCACGTCGGCAGGCGCTTGTGGGACGTCTGTACGACTTTCGGATACAGTCTGTCTATTTGCGACAAATAGTTATATCTGTAGGGCTTTTATTTTCCTGACTACGAGGTTAGTAATCGTTGGAAGCCTTTATTCTTCGGGGTTGTAGCTGTGTGCCTGGTTCACCAGCCAGTCGCGAAAAGCCTTGAGTGACGCTGATTCGACCTTTCGCTCCGGAATCATCAGGTAATACGCCTTGATGCTGGAGAGCGCGTTCGGGTTGGCAATCACCAGGCGTTTCTCGGCCAGTTCGCGCTGAATCAGGAACGGTGGGATCAGCGCGATGCCCATGTCGTGCATGGCGGCCTGGGCCAGCATGGAGAATAGCTCGTAGCGCGGACCTGTCATGTCGCGGGGAATGTTCAGGTGTTGCGAGTTGAACCACTGTCGCCAGGCGTACGGGCGGGTGGTTTGCTGGAGCAGCGGCAGATCGGCGATCTCATCGGGTGTCAGATGCGTCTTGTTGCCGAGCAGGGCAGGACTGCACACCGGCATCGGATTCTCGCCCATCAACCTGTGGGATTCGGTACCGGACCAGTCGGCGTCGCCGAAGTAGATCGCCGCGTCGAAATCGGTGTCGGCAAACAGGAACGGGCGCGTGCGGTTGGTCAGGTTGACTGTCACCTCCGGATGCTTGAGCTGGAAGTCCTTCAGTCTTGGCAGCAGCCATTGCGTGCCGAAGGTGGGCACCACGGCGAGCTCGATCACATTGGTGCCTTGCTGACCCATCACCGACAGGGTGTCGCGCTCAACGGCATCTAGCTGAGTCGCTACACGGCGGCTGTAGGAAAGCCCCGCTTCGGTCAGCTTCACTCCGCGACGCGAGCGTCGGAACAGTTCGACGCTGAGGAAGTCCTCGAGGCTGGCGATCTGTCGACAAATGGCGCCCTGTGTGAGGGAAAGCTCTTCGGCGGCCTTGGTAAAGCTCTCGTGTCGGGCGGCGGCTTCGAAGCTGATCAGGGCGGTGGTGCTGGGTATCTTGCGGCGCATGTACGTCAACCTCACTAATACATTGCTTAATCGGCGTTTCGCGACGTTTCGGAGTGAGAAATTAGCACAACAGGATGCAAAAACCTCGTTTGCCGGGATGGCGAAGCGGGCCTAGGATCAATGCCACGTTAATTCACCCGATTTGCGAGGACTCACTCATGGGCGGCAAAGCTAGCTTCAACTGGATCGATCCCCTGCTGCTGGATCAACAGCTGACTGAAGAAGAACGCATGATCCGCGACACTGCCGAGCAATTCGCCCAGCAGAGCCTCGCGCCGCGCGTTCTCGAAGCCTTCCGCCATGAGAAGACCGATCCGGCGATCTTCCGTGAAATGGGTGAGGTCGGCCTGTTGGGCGCGACCATCCCCGAGCAGTACGGTGGCAGCGGCCTCAACTACGTCAGCTATGGCCTGATTGCCCGTGAGGTCGAGCGTGTCGACTCTGGCTACCGTTCGATGATGAGCGTGCAATCTTCGCTGGTGATGGTGCCGATCAACGAATTCGGTACCGAAGCACAGAAACAGAAGTACCTGCCGAAACTGGCTTCCGGGGAGTGGATCGGCTGCTTCGGTCTGACCGAACCGAACCACGGTTCTGACCCGGGCGCGATGATTACGCGTGCACGCAAAGTGGAAGGCGGCTACAGCCTGACCGGCGCCAAGATGTGGATCACCAACAGCCCGATCGCCGATGTGTTCGTGGTCTGGGCCAAAGACGATGCCGGCGACATCCGTGGTTTCGTTCTGGAGAAGGGCTGGAAAGGCCTGAGCGCTCCGGCGATTCACGGCAAGGTCGGCCTGCGGGCTTCGATCACCGGCGAAATTGTCATGGACAATGTGTTCGTGCCGGAAGAGAACATCTTCCCGGATGTGCGTGGACTGAAAGGTCCGTTCACCTGCCTCAACTCCGCACGTTATGGCATCTCCTGGGGGGCGCTGGGTGCTGCCGAGTTCTGCTGGCACACCGCTCGCCAGTACACCCTGGATCGTCAGCAGTTCGGTCGTCCGTTGGCTGCCACTCAGTTGATCCAGAAGAAGCTGGCTGACATGCAGACCGAGATCACTCTGGCGCTGCAAGGCTGTCTGCGTCTGGGTCGCATGAAGGATGAGGGCACTGCTGCGGTTGAAATCACTTCGATCATGAAGCGCAACTCTTGCGGCAAGTCTCTCGAGATCGCCCGCATGGCGCGTGACATGTTGGGCGGCAACGGGATCTCTGATGAGTTCGGGGTGGCCCGTCACCTGGTCAACCTGGAAGTGGTGAATACCTATGAAGGTACTCACGACGTTCACGCGCTGATCCTCGGTCGTGCGCAGACCGGCCTGCAGGCGTTCTATTAACAGGAGAGCGACCATGGGCGCGCTGTCGCATCTACGGGTACTGGATTTATCGCGAGTGCTGGCCGGCCCATGGGCCGGGCAAATTCTTGCCGACCTTGGGGCGGAAGTGATCAAGGTCGAGCGCCCGGGTAATGGTGACGACACTCGCGCCTGGGGGCCGCCCTTCCTGAAGGACGCTTACGGCGAGAACACCAGCGAGGCGGCTTATTACCTGTCGGCCAACCGCAACAAACAATCGGTGACGATCGACTTCACGCGTCCCGAAGGTCAGAAGCTGGTTCGGGAGCTGGCAGCCAAGTCCGACATCCTGATCGAGAACTTCAAGGTGGGTGGTCTGGCGGCCTATGGCCTGGATTACGAGTCGTTGAAGGCGATCAATCCTGATCTGATTTATTGCTCGATCACCGGTTTTGGTCAAACCGGACCGTATGCCAAGCGCGCGGGTTATGACTTCATGATCCAGGGTCTCGGCGGGCTGATGAGTCTGACCGGGCGGCCTGAAGGTGATGAGGGTGCGGGGCCGGTGAAGGTGGGTGTGGCGCTCACGGATATCCTGACGGGGCTGTATTCGACCGTGGCGATTCTGGCGGCGCTGGCCCACCGTGATCACGATGGTAGCGGTCAGCACATCGATATGGCGCTGCTGGATGTTCAGGTGGCGTGCCTGGCCAACCAGGCGATGAACTACCTGACGACGGGCACTGCGCCAAAGCGGCTGGGTAATGCGCATCCGAACATCGTGCCGTATCAGGATTTTCCTACGGCCGATGGCGACTTCATTCTTACCGTGGGCAATGACGGGCAGTTCCGCAAATTCGCCGAAGTGGCCGGGCAGCCGCAGTGGGCGGACGATCCGCGTTTCGCGACTAATAAGTTGCGGGTGGCGAACCGTGCGGTGCTGATTCCGCTGATTCGTCAGGCGACGGTTTTCAAGACTACTGCCGAGTGGGTGGCTCAGCTTGAGCAGGCGGGTGTACCGTGTGGACCGATCAATGATCTGTCACAGGTGTTTGAGGATCCACAGGTGAAGTCTCGCGGGTTGGCGATTGAGCTGCCTCACGCGCTGGCGGGGATGGTGCCGCAGGTGGCCAGCCCGATCCGGTTGTCACGCACGCCTGTCGAGTATCGCCATGCGCCTCCTTTGTTGGGCGAGCATACGTTGGAGGTTTTGCAGCGGGTGCTGGGTCTTGGGGCTGGAGCAGTGGCTGCGATGAAAGAGGATGGAGTGCTCTGATGGTTCTCTCCATATAGAAGGGATACTGAATCCTTCTTCTATATAGAGGGAGTTGGATGTTTTTTGACCTGTCTGCAAGTTATTGAAAGAAAAGCGAAATTAAGGGTTGACGGCAGATTCTGAGTCTCTATAATTCGCCCCACTTCCGGCGCAGTCGAAACGGAAAACTCCTTGAGATTCAATGAGTTAAGTAAGTTTCGAAGCGGGTCGCTTCAGTTTATCGAGGCCTGGAAGAAGTTGGAGATGCTGGTTTTTTCGGCGCTTTCAACGGTTCGATCTTCTCGGCCGAAAGCGGAGAAAAAGAGGTGTTGACAGCAGCGTGTAACGCTGTAGAATTCGCCTCCCGCTAACGAGAGATCGGAAGCGCAAGTGGTTGAAGTTGTTGAAGAAATCTTCGAAAGCTTCTGAAAATAATCACTTGACAGCAAATGAGGCTGCTGTAGAATGCGCGCCTCGGTTGAGACGAAAGATCTTAACCAACCGCTCTTTAACAACTGAATCAAGCAATTCGTGTGGGTGCTTGTGGAGTCAGACTGATAGTCAACAAGATTATCAGCATCACAAGTTACTCCGCGAGAAATCAAAGATGTAACCAACGATTGCTGAGCCAAGTTTAGGGTTTCTTAAAAACCCAAAGATGTTGGAGCGTGCCAGCTTTTGGTGCGCCCCCGGGAGCCGGGGACTTGACCGCTCTGGATCGAGGCTTTGAGCGTTTTTTGATCAGCCAGGTAGCTCGAAGTGCGCAAGAAGTTGCGCAGTACTGCGCAACTTCTTGCGCACTTGGCTGGAAGCCTTGAAACACATGGCCTCCAGCGGAATTGGTGAGCATTTTTACGAAACAAGTGCGCAACTTCTTGCGCAGTATGGCCAATCGCCGCTGTTCACGCGGAGCGGGCAATTGCAGTGAGGCATTCCTCGATCGAACGTTGCTGGGTTTCGGCATACAGGCCCAACTCATCAATGGTCGAACGCCCCAAGGCCAACTCGAACGCCTGTCGATTGGAATGTTCGCCATAGTGCGCCTGCGCCGCGTCCCCCAGGTTCGACTGAAAAATCCCTGCCGCACTGACTGGCAGGAAATCTTCGTACACCAGCGGTTCGGCTTTCACATAGCCGTCGCGTAATAATCCTTGCAGCGTTACATCTGCGGGACGACCTACTTTGCCTGTCAGGAAATAACGGAAGTACGCCAGTTCCTGCTCGCGCATGCCCTCGAGGCTGTCAGGGAATTCGCTGAAATGCTGGGTCATAAGGGCGTTGTAGCGTGAGGCGTTGGCTTCGTTGGGGAAATCGCCCAGTTCATCGCGCGCCGCGTTCAGCAGGCGGTCGTACAACGCACGGCCCTTGGGGGTCAGCGCTGCGCCACGTTGTTCGATTTCGCCGAAGCGGGCGCTGTGGCTGCCGCGGGTTTGTGTCTGGTCGGTGAAGGCGATCGGCTCGTCCAGCGCCTTGAAACTGGTCTGACGCAACAGGATCGGATGCTGCCGGCGCGGCGGGCCTTCGATCACCGCTTTGGGCGTGATGCCGTGCAGCGGCATCTGTGCCTGGACAACGTCGATGTCCAGTGTGCGCGGGGTCAGGTGGTTGATGTGCGGGCCCTTGAAGGCCACGACATCGGCGATCAAGCGATGCTGGGCGCTGAGCGTCTGGTATTGCGCGGCAGTGACGGTGGCGCTGTGGTGCCAGCGAAAAGTCTCCAGCGCTTGCAGGACAAATTCCCCGGCCTCGGATTCATTCAGACCGCCAGCCGATTCGGCCTGTTCGATCAACCTTAGCGCCGATGGCGTAAAGATCGAACGCTTATCCAGCACCGATTGCGCGAAGGCCCGCAGCTCGGGGTCTTCAATCAATACCAGTCGCAGCAACGAAGTGAACACCCGGAACGGACTGACCTGCAGCGCATCTTCATGCACCGCCCGGAACGCCGTGGAGTGCACCGGCACCCCGGCAGGGGTCAGGTCGTAATAGCCCACCGGTTGCATGCCCATCACCGCAAACAGGCGGGAGAGGGTGGCCAGTTCGGTGGCGGTGCCGACGCGGATGGCGCCGTGGCGCTCCATGTCCAGCCGTTCGATTTCGCCAGTGCTGTGCAGTTGACTGGCGATTTGCGGCTCGCGTGCCAGCACGTCGCGGTTGGTCTCTTCCACCAGTTCCATCAACGCGCCGTACAGCGGCACTTCTTCGCGGTACATGTCGGACATCGCTTTGGAAAAGCGTTGGCGGATCAGGTCGGGGCTGACGAAAGGCTGCACGGTCATGAAAAAAATTCCTGGCACGGTCACGTAAAAGGTGTTGGAAAAGATCGCAGCCTTCGCCGACGCGGGCAAACGAAGAATCCTACGGACTTCATTCTGCCAACGACTGACCGTTTACCTGTCCTGGCGCGAATGCTCCCCCAGAAACTCCCGATACAGACGTGCCGTGTTCGACGGTTGCTCGACCATCGGCATATGGCCGACGCCATCCCAGACATCGACCCGCAAATTGCTGATGCCTTTGCTCCACACCGGCACGCTGCTGACGTCGATCAACCGGTCCTTGCGGCCCCAGAGCAACAGTGCCGGGCATTTGATGTCCGGCAGTTTCGGCTCCATCGGCGGGCTGGCGCGAAAATCGCGGAAGATCTCTTCCAGTTCGTCGCGGCATTGTTCGTAACGCTGGGCGATGGCGTCCAGCACCAGGCCGGGCACCCACGGTGGCGAGGCCATGGTCATGGCATAGAAACGTCGGAATTCTTCCCGGGAATTGATCAGGAACGGATTGTGCCCACGGGCCAGGTGGCGCTCCATGTCGCTGGGCTCGGGCGCAGTGACGCCCGCCGGGTCGATCAGCGCTACCGAAGCGATGCGATCCGGGTAGGTCGCCGCCAGCCACGCGGCGATGTAGCCGCCCATGGAGTTGCCGATCACGTGGACTTTCTCGACGCCGCAGACGTCGAGCAACTGGATCATGCGCTTGGCCTGCACCGGGATGTCGTAGCCACCGCCGGCCTTGAAGCCGGTTTCACCGTGGCCGGCCAGGTCCGGGATGATCACCCGATACTGCCCGACAAAATGCCGGGCAAAGCGCAGCCACAGGTTCTTTTCGGCGCTGTAGCCGTGCAGCATCAAGATGCTGCTCGACGCTTCATAAGGCCCGCCTTGCCAGGTCGACACGGTCATTTCGGCAATCGGCACTTCGATCTTGTGTAACCGGTACAGCCTGGCCTCCAGGGCCGCGCTCAGATCGTAGAGCCAGTGGCCGACCGCCGGGTAACTCAACCAGCTCCAGGCCACGAAAACCGCGAGGGCGACAAACAACAAAAGCATCGTGGGTCTTCCTTGTTCAAGACAGAATGTGGTCGGCCGGTTTCAGCGCCCGGGTCAACCGGTGATAGCTGAAACTGAAGCCGGGAAACATCGCGATCACATGACCGCTCCTGCTTTGATACCAACTGTGGCAGCCGCCGGTTTTCCAGACCGTGCGCTCCATTTCCCGGTGAATCATCTGAGTGTAGGTACGTTCTGCTTCGGGGCGAACTTCGATGCTGCGCAGACCTTTGGCCTGCACCGTGCGGATACAGTCGAGGATGTAGTTCATCTGCGATTCGATGATGAACAGCGCCGAAGTATGCCCGATGCCGGTGTTCGGCCCGGTGACGATAAACAGGTTGGGAAAGTCCGGCAGGCTGGTGCCGAGGTAGGCGCGCGGGTATTGCGCCCACACGTCGCGCAGTTGCACGGCGTTTTTTCCGCTGACCGGGTAGGAAATCACGCCGTCGGTGGCGTCGTAACCGGTCGACCAGACGATCAGATCGACGTCGATGTGCTGGCCGTCCGTGGTGATGATGCCGGTTTCGTCGAGGCTGGCGATGCCTTGCTCGCGGCTGTGCAATGTGACGTTGGGCCGGGTCAGCGCCGGGTAATAGGTGCTGGAGAGCAGCACCCGTTTGCAGCCGATGGTGAAGTCCGGTGTCAGTTTTTTCCGCAACTCGGGGTCAGTCACTTGGCGTTTGAGAAACTTCAGGGCTTGGCGCTGCACCATGTGAATCGCCGGTTTCGAGTATTTGAAGGCGATGACCCGGGTTTCGAATTGCCAGTAGATCATCCAGCGCAGCAGTTTGTAGGCGGGTTTCAGACCCAGCAGCCAGCGCTGGAACCGACCGAACGTACGGTCGGCCCGGGGCAGCACCCAGTGCGCGGTGCGCTGAAACACGTGCAATCGGGCGACCTTCGGCGCAATCGCCGGAATCACCTGAGCCGCACTGGCGCCGCTGCCGACAATCGCTACTCGTTTACCGTGATAGTCGTAGCTGTGATCCCAATTGTTTGTATGAAAGGTCTTGCCCTGAAAGCGATCCTGACCGGGGAAGTGTGGGACAACCGGTTGGCTCAACGGCCCGGTGGCATTGATCAGGAACTGCGCATAAAAAATGCCTTTGGTGCCAGTGTGTACGGCCCAGCGCTTTTCGGTGTCGTCCCATTCGACGCGCTCGACGTTGGCCTCCAGTTCCACCCGGTCGCGCAGGCCGAAGCGTTCGATTACATGGTCGGTGTAGCGGTGCAGTTCGGCCTGTTCGGCGAACATCTGCGTCCAGCGATAAGGCGCAAATGACAAGGAATACAGCGGCGACGGCACATCCACCGCTGCGCCGGGGTAGGTGTTCTGGCACCAGGTGCCACCGAAAAAGTCCCGGCGTTCCAGCAAGCGAAAGTCGTCGATACCCGCCTTGAGCAGATTGACCGCCGCGCATTGGCCGCCAAAACCGCTGCCGATAATCAACACTTGGTAGGTCTGCATGGGCCTCCTTCTTAGAGTCTTTTTTCCATTTTCATCCTTTCATGTATAGCCAATCATTTGCCTGCCGTGTGGTGCTGATGACGGGGTATTCGGCCCGCTGGCCGGTGATGGCTATTTAACGTTGCCCTGATAGACTCCCAGCACATCCGGTCTGCGGTCTGCGCAGTGCCGTCGAGTGGTCGAGGCCCTTATGGGAAGAACGGGAGGAAAGGGACTTTCACTGGCCAGGAGGCTCTATGCATCGCGAATCCTCGGGCTGGTCCTGGGGCTTTTGTGCGTGAGCGTCGCGATGTACCCGCTCGATCCACCCGCCTGGGTCTGGGCGCTGATGCTGTTCAACGGCCTGGTCTGGCCACACCTTGCTTATCAATGGGCTCGTCGGGCGAAGGTTCCTTACCACGCCGAACACCGCAATCTGTTGATCGATGCTTTTCTCGGTGGCTTCTGGGTGGCGTCCATGCACTTCAATCCCTTGCCCAGTGCCACGACCATTTCGATGATGGCGATGAACAACGTTGCCATCGGCGGCTTGCGTTTTCTGCTGGCCGGGGCGGCGGCGCAGTTGCTTGGTGTCGGCGTTGGGCTGGTGGTATTTGCCCCGGCGTTCGTCCCGATGACCACGCCGGCACAGCTTTATGCCTGTCTGCCGTTGTTGACGCTGTATCCGCTGGCGCTGGGCTGGATCTGCTTTCGCCAGGCCTACACCCTTGGCTTGCATAAACGTGAACTTCTGGCCCTGAGCCGCACCGATAGCCTCACCGGTCTGCTCAATCACGGCGCCTGGAAGGATCAACTGGAAATCCAGTTCGAACGCTGCAAGCGCCAGCAGACCGGTGCGGCGATTGCGCTGATCGACATCGACCACTTCAAGGCGATCAACGACACCTACGGCCACGTGGCCGGCGATATCGTTCTGCGTCAACTGAGCAAGATGCTCAAGCAGAACCTGCGCATGGCCGATGTGGCGGGGCGCTACGGCGGTGACGAGTTCTGCGTGATCCTGCCGGACTTGCCGCTGTTCAATGCAGCGCAGGCGATGGAAGCATTGCGTGAGCGTTTTTCCTTTCTGGTGTATGACCAGAATCCGGCGCTGAAAGTCAGCCTGAGCATTGGTCTGGCGGCGCTCGACCCGGCTCACGGCGACGCGACGCGCTGGCTCGATGACGCCGATCAGGCACTGTATGAAGCCAAGGCCGGCGGACGTAACCGGGTGATTTGCTGCAGCGATAACAACCCGCGACGCGAGGTATTTGATTCGGTTTGAACAGATCGGGTGTCGCATCGGGGATAGAGCCTTGGGCGGATGTCAGGTACGGTTCAGTACCCGACACGAAACAAGGATTGATTCATGACGTTCAAATTCCGTCGTTCTCTGCTGGCCGGCCTGTCCCTCACTTTTGCAGCCTCCGGTGTCTTTGCCGAACCGCACAAACAAGTGCTGGCCGATGCCGAGCAATACAAGCCCGAAGCCCTGAAATTGCTCGAACGGCTGGTCAATATCGATTCCGGTTCCGGCTATGAACCGGGGCTCAAGCAAGTCAGCGACATTGCCATCGATGAGCTGAAAAAGCTTGGCGCAACTATCGAGTTGGTGCCGAACATCCCGGAAAAAACCAACCATGTGCTCGCCACGCTCAAAGGCACCGGCAAGGCGAAAATCCTGCTGATGGCGCACATGGACACGGTGTTCAAGGAAGGCTCCGCCGCCGAGCGACCGTTCCACATCAAGGACGGCCGCGCCTACGGGCCGGGTGTGATGGACGACAAGGGCGGAATCGTCGCCGGCATCTATGCGCTGAAAATCCTCAAAAACCTCGACTTCAAGGACTACGCGCAAATCACCTTTCTGCTCGATGCCAGCGAAGAAACCGGCTCGGACGTCGCCACCGACCTGATCAAGAAAACCGCCAAACTCCACGACGTCACCCTCAACCTCGAACCGGGTCGTCCGGCCGATGGTCTGGTGGTGTGGCGCAAGGGCAGCGCCACCGCGCTGGTGGAGGTCAAAGGCAAGGCTGCCCACGCCGGCGTCGCGCCGGAACTGGGGCGCAACGCGGCGATGGAGGCGGCGCATCAGATCCTGCAACTGGGCAAACTCGGCGACGAGGCCAAGAAAACCACCATCAACTTCACCGTGCTCAAGGCTGGCGACCGCACCAACGTGATCCCGGATCAGGCCACGGCCAAGGCTGACGTGCGAGCGGCGGTGCCGGAAGAATTTGACCGGATCGAGAAGGATCTGGCGCGGGTGTCGCAGGACAAGTTGATTCCTGACACGGAGGTGAAGACTTCATTGCAACGCGGTTTGCCGCCGATGCCGCAGACGGCTGAGTCGGATCGCTTGATGGCGATGGCCCAAGGGATCTACGGTGAGATTGGCCGCAAGTTGACCGAAGAAGGTAGTGGCGGGGCGGCGGATGCGAGCCTGTCGGCCGGGGTAGGGACGCCGACGCTGGACGGGTTCGGGATTGTCGGCGGCAACATTCATACGCCGGAGGAATACGCGGAGGTGGAGAGCGTGGCGCCGCGGATTTATCTGTTGTCGCGGATGATTATGGAGTTGGCGAAACGGTAACGGCAGGCAGCGGTTTCGCGGCGGGCGCCATGCGAGTGAACTCGTGATGGCGTCGGGCCGCTCTGCCTCTTTGTAGCGTGGTGCGAGGTTACTCTTTGACGCTCATGTATTCCTTGGCCCAGAGGATGTATTCCTCAGGCTGGGTGTAGGTGTGGGTCAGTTCGGTGGCGCTCAGGTCGGAGGCCTGGGTGAAGATCTGGCGCTGTTCGCGCAGGCTGTCGTAAGTCGCCTTGATCGCCGCGAAGTAAGCACCGTGGCCGTCGATGGTGACGCGCACGCCCAGTTCGGCCAGGCGTTTGTCGTCGCGCAGCGCCGGGTTGCCGTAGGTCACCAGCATCAGCGGGACGGTCAGGTGTTCGGCGATCTGCTCGAGTTGATCGAAGTCCTGGATGCCAACCATGCAGATACCGTCGGCGCCTGCTGCCTGGTATTGCTTGGTGCGGCTGATGATTTCCTGGTTCGGCAGGATACCGGCGTTGGTCCGCGCGATGATCGCCATTTCCGAATCGACCCGGGCTTCCAGTGCTGCGCGGATCTTGCCGACGCCTTCGGCGACGGTGATCAGGTCGGTGGATTTACGGCCGAACTGGGCCGGCAGCAGGGTATCTTCGATGGTCAGCGCGGCGACACCGGCGCGTTCCAGTTCGACGATGGTGCGCATTACGTTCAGGGCGTTGCCGTAGCCGTGGTCGGCGTCGGCGATCACCGGCAATTGGGCGACACGGCCGATGCGGGTGGCCTGCTCAGCGAATTCGCTGAGGGTGATCAGGGCAAAGTCCGGAGCGCCCAGAACCTGCAACGAGGCGACCGAGCCGCCGAGAATCCCAACTTCAAAACCCAGGTCAGCGGCAATGCGGGCGGACATCGGATCGAACACCGAGGCTGTGTGATAGCAGGTGTCGGAAGCCAGCAGCTGACGGAAGTTACGGCGCAAATCTTGATGAGAAAGCCTGGTCATACGAGTTCCACCAATACAAAGGAATGGAAAGGCTTGAGCAAAGGTGTCAACGCCGAAGGTGAAAAGGCTATCACGCGAATGGGTCAAGGATCATGACGAATTTTTACAGGGCGACAAACAAAAGAGGCCGCAGACGTTTACCGTCTGCGGCCTGATTCGCTCCTGGGCGAAGGCAAAAAATTAAGCCTTCTGGATCTCGCCCCAGATTTTTTTTATTTCGTGGATGTTACCGACGTTGAAACGCGGAATGACCAATTGGGAGCAAAGAATCGAGGGCTCATCCGTTTTCAGGTTAGTGTTGATGACGCTGCTGTCTGCACGCAGAAGCGGGACGTCGTTGAAGTTGTACTGAGTCATGCTCATGTGATTTTCCTTTTTTATTTGTGTGGTCGGCATATGGCTAACCGTGGTTGAACAGGGACATCGTCTTCTCGTAAAAAGCGATTTCCTGCATGGCAATGCCGGGGTAGATCGGCACGTAGTTTTCGTCGAAGCACCAGGCTTCTTCGCTTTCTTGTGCCCGCGGAGCATGAATTAACAGACTCAGCGAGGCAGACATCTGTTGCGGCGGCAGTTGGCGATGAATCTCATAAAGTGGCTTCATATGAAGAACTTCACCGGGCGCCAGTTTTAGTTCGTGTTCCTCTCCAAGTTGTGGTCGTACTCCGCAACTGATAGGCGTGTGATCGAGAATTTCGCGTTTGATTGTCGTGTAGCCATCTCCGGCATAACCGACGCAATACATCTCAAAGTCGTGTGTATGGTTCAGACCGTAGATGAATGTATCGCCTTCTTCTTTCGAGTTGACGGGTGACCAGAATCCCAGGCGAACAGTGTATTTTTCGTTTGAGTGCAGCACGAAGGCATAAGCGTTATAAAGCATGTGTTTAACGCTGAAGCCATTCTGCTGGATGCCTTGGTATAAATATTCGCTTAATAAGGTTCTATGCGTAGCTAGACTTTTCAGGTCCTCGATTATTTTGTTGTGGTCACACTCTGTGTCGTACGTGTTCATGCGCTGAATGAACGTCTCGATATTCATTGTGCGCACTCCTGTTGGTAATCGAGGAAGCTGTTCAACTTGTCATTCCGCAACAGCCTCATCACTGGCGCATAAGCCAATGCGGCTTGTCTGTCTTGCTCCGCGATCACATTGAAAGCATTCCAGGCCACAGCCGCATGGCTGTGATAGACGAGTTCTTCGGCAACCTTTCGACGTTGCGGGTCTTGGGCAACTTCCAACAATTCCAGAGCGACCAGGAAGCGCGCTGCGCTTTGATCGTTCGGCAACCAGGCAACTTTTTGCAGCGTCTGTCGATCGTAGACGCTGATGTCTGCACGTCTGTCCACCAGGGTCATCGCACCGAAGGCAATGTCTGGGGCGCATTCATACAGTTCTTTGGTGCCGTCGATGTACAACGGGCTACCCTCGTTTATGGTAACGCTGCCAATATGCTTGAGGCCGTTGTCGTCGATCTGGTAGTGCTGAACGTCGAACGAATGACCGTCAATGGAAAACAAAAAAGTCTTGCCCGGAATCGAGTACATATAAGGCGAAGCTGCGTTATTGCCGGGGATTTTGATGCTGATATTGCCAATGTCGTTGCAATAAAGCGTCAGGTTGTTGTTGTGTAAGTTGGTGATGTTGAGAATGCGTGTCTTGTAGAGAATGTGTTCTGGTGTTTTGTTTTTGTTATTGATTGTTTTTACAAGTTTCTCGACTTCCGCTCGCATGTTGCAAGTTCTGATTTCTTGCAGTAGCTCTGATGGCGAGAGACTGTTGGTTAATAGTTTGGTGATCATGCTGTTTCAGTTTGGTGTTGAGTTGGGGTGACTTTAGTCAGTTGGATGTAAAGTCGCAAACCTTGAGGTGTGAGTAGTTGTGTTTATATATGTTTGTTTATGTTTTTATTTGAAATGGTCGATGATGAAACGAATGGGATGGTTGTTTTCGGGCTGTTTGACTGTTCGCCCACAGCTTTACGCCCGGTGCAAGCCATTGGCTTTGACCGTTTCGGGAGTACTTCAAGGTTTTGCGCTGCGATTAACGAGGAAGGGGGAGGGCGGGGCTGCTGGTGCGATTGTGGAGCAGCCCTTGGTTGGAACGGTTGCCGTTCAGGCCGCCACCGCCTGCTGCTGTTGATTGGGTAACGGCACCGCCCGCACCGAATTACCCGGTTGCAATTGCAGGCGTTTGGCAGTGAGACGGTCGATCACCAGACTGCTGCCTATCCGGCGTCCCGCTGCGACGGTAATGCGGCAGTTTTCCAGGCGTCGGTTGTGGATCAGCCACAGCGGCGCCTGATCGTCCGGCGTGCCAATGCTCAGGGTCAGTTCCAGGCTGTCGCGCACCGTGCGGATGCTGCGGATCGGCGCCTCGATGACCGGGCCGCCGTCAAAAATGTCGATGTAGCCTTTATGGGCGAAACCCTCGGCCTGGAGAATCTTCAGTGCCGGCTCGGTGTTGGGGTGGGCCTGGCCGATCACGGCCTGTGCCTGTTCGGTGAGCAGGCAGGTGTACAGCGGCTGGCGCGGCATCAGTTCGGCGATGAACGCCTTGTTGCCCAGCCCGGACAAGTGGTCGGCGTGACTGAAATCCATCTGGAAGAAGTGCCGGCCCAGACTGTCCCAGAACGGCGAACAGCCTTGTTCGTCGGCGCTGCCACGCAGTTCGGCAATCATCTTTTCGCCGAACAGGTGCGGGAATTCAGCGACAAACAGCAAACGCCCCAGCGACAGCAGACGTCCATTGCTGCCGTGGCGCTGATCGTGGCGCAGGAACAGCGAGCACAGTTCCGATTGGCCGGTCAGTTCATTGTTGAGGAACAGGGTCGGGATCTGCCGCTGGATGCCAAGATCCGGTGCCGAGCTGACGGTCAGCCCGACCCGGTAGTTGTACCAGGGCTCGCGCAGGCCGACGGCGCCGGCCAGGGCGCTGACACCGACCACTCGCTGCTCGTCGTCTTCAAGCACGAACAGATAATCGGCATCGGCCCGCTCGACCTGTTCGGCGAACGCCCGTTGCGCCCAGCGTACCCGGTGGGCCAGGCGATCTTCATTGGCGGGCAGGGTGGTGAACCCCGGCCCGGCCTGTTGCACCAGCGTCATCAACGCTGGCAGGTCGCTGACTTTGACCGGACGGACAATCATGCTGCAACTCCTTTTGCGCGCCAGTTCGGGCACTGTCGTTGGGTAGGGGCGCGGTTCACAGGGCGATTACCCGGATCGTGCCGCCAGCGCGGACGTTGAGCGCCGCGCACAGGGCCGGATTGAGCGCCAGGGGCTGACCGGGCTGATAATCCAGCTCGGCGACCACGGCCCGAAAACCATGCAGAGCATCGTTGCTCACCAGATAGCGACCGCGAGCATCGATCAGGGGTTCCTCCTGAACCTTGGCTGTCTGGCTAAGGGCGATCGAACGAATATTCGCGGTGCGTGCATATAAGGTCGGGCCGGCATCGAACAGATCGATGTAGCTGTTGGTTTCAAAACCCTCGCGCTCAAGGATGTCGAAAGCTTCCTGGCCGTCCGGGTGGATACGGCCGATGCAGTCCTGCGCCGCCTGCGGCAGCATCGGCACGTAGATCGGATATTGCGGCATCAGTTCGGCGAGAAACGTACGGCTCTGCAAGCCGCACAGTCGCTCGGCCTCGACGTAGGGCAGGTCAAAGAAATGTTTGCCCAGCGCATCCCAGAACGGTGAATGGCCTTGCTCGTCGCTGTAGCCGACGATTTCAGTGATCACTGCTTCGGCAAAACGTGACGCGTGAGCGGCGATGAACAGCAGCCGTGCCCGCGACAGCAATTCGGAAAACGGCGTGCGCACCAGTGCCGCGTCGATGTGGAAACCGCGCAGCAGTGTGTGTCCGCTCAGGTCGTGGCACAGCGACAGCGCCGGCACGCCGTGCTCGATGTTCAGCTCCCGCGAAGCGCTGGTGAAGTGGCGGTTGCGCAGGCTGTAGAACGGCTCGTTGAAACCTGCGGTGGCGAGAATTTCCGAACAGCCGACCAGTCGGCGGCTGTCGATGTCTTCCAGCACGAAGAAGTAATTCTCCGGGCCCTGGGCCACGGCATCGCTGTCGAACGAGGCGCAGGACGCGGCGATTTTTTCGCCCAGGCGTTCGCTGTCGTCCGGCAGGGACGTGACGCCCACCAGGCTGTCGCGCGCCAATTGTTGCAATTGAGGCAGGTCGTTTGGCTCGACTGGACGTAAGACCAGCATGGATGCACTCCTGTATCAAAAGGTTCGGCCCATTCGCCGAACCTGACTATCACTGTCGGTTTCCACGCGTTAAAGCGGCGGTCGCCTGATTTGTTGTCAGACGCCGCTCTTTTTCTTGTCAGCCATTGCTCGGGTCAGGCAGCGCGGTACTGGCGCCGAGCTTGTTCAGGAAGAACAGGTACACCAGACCCAGTGCGATCCAGATCAGGCCGAGTTTCTGTGCATCGACGCCCATGTTGTACATGATGGCCGCGACGATGATGAAGCCGATCACCGGGCAGATCAGGTGACGGATCACCTGGGCGGATTTCTGCCGGCGCCAGTAGTAATTGATCACGGTCAGGTGCAGCAGCATGAAGCCGCTCAGGGCGCCGAAGTTGACCAGCGAGGTCAGGGTGTCCACCGAATTGATGAACAGGTAGCAGATCACCAGCGACAGCACGGCTACCAGATAGATGCTCAGGTACGGTGTGTTGTGTTTCGGATGCACCTTGGCCAGCACTTTCGGCAGCTTGCCGTCGCGGGCCATGCCGAACAGCAGACGCGAGACTGCCGCTTGCGAGGTGATCGCTACCGCCACGCCCCAGGCCAAAGCGGTCGCGACACCGGTCAGGGTCGCCAGCCAGCTGCCGGCAGCGATTTCGGCGATTTCATAGAACGCGGTATCGGCGGATTTGAAGCCCATGCCGGCTGCCAGATCGGTGGCGATCCAGGTTTGTGCGACGAAAATCACACCCATCACCACCAGAGTGATCAACGCCGCTTTGCCGACACTGCGGCCCGGATCGCCCTTGATCTCTTCGGCAAGGGTGGAGATCGCATCGAAGCCGAGGAACGACAGCACCGCAATCGAAACCGCTTGCATCAGCAGAGCGAAGTTGAAGGTTTCCGGGTGATACAGCGGCGCCAGGGTCAACTGGCCGTTGCCGCCACCGTTGTGCAGGGCATTCCAGGCGTAGAACAGGAAAATCCCCAGTACCACCAGCTGCGCCAGCAGGAACAGGATGTTCATGCGGGCGGTAAAGGTGATGCCGCGCAGGTTGACGAAAGTCGCGCTGACCAGGAATGCCAGAATGAAGCCGACCTTCGGGATGTCCGGATACAAGTGGTTGAGCGCCATCGCCGCGTACACGTACAGCAGCGGCGGAATCAGCAGGTAATCGAGCAGCATCAGCCAGCCGGCGATGAAGCCGACATGTTGATTCAGGCCCCGCTGTGCGTAGGAATAGACCGATCCGGCAATCGGAAAGGCTCGTGCCATGCTGCCGTAGCTCAGCGCGGTGAAGACCATCGCCACCATGCCGATGATGTATGCCAAAGGCACCATCCCCGGTGCCTCGGCATTGACGTAGCCATACACGCCGAACGGGGCGATGGGGATCATGAAGATCATCCCGTACACCACCAGATCGGTCAGTGTCAGGCTACGTTTCAACTCCTGTTTGTAGCCAAACTCTTCTATTTCCATGAAGCGCAACTCCTTGTCAGCCAATCGGTCGTTTTAGTTGTTATATCGGTCCGTCGTTTACAGCGTCAGCGGTGGTTACATCAATCCTTACAGCAATGGAGCCAGATAATCCGCCCAGCGAGTCACCGCTTCCGGGCTGCGCAGCAGGTCGTTGCGCACCTCGATCAACACCGACTCCAGGCCCCGGGCATCGCCGTGCACCGGCACGGTCATGTCGCCCAGCGGGTCGATCCTGTAGGGCTGGTTGCCGGCGACTTTCAACGGATGTCGCTCCAGACCGTCGAGCATCCGCTGGGCATAGGCCCTGGCCTGACCGAACAACACGCCGACTTCCAGCTCCCGCGGCTGGCCGTAGTACACCGGGGTGAAGCTGTGAATCCCCACCACCCGCACCGGCCGACCTTCGGCCAGACGTGCATCGATCAATTGCTGCAGCCGCGTATGAAACGGCTTGAACAGGCTCTGGCGACGGTATTCGCGGGTGGCCTCGTCAAGCTCACGGTTGCCCGGCACCTGATAGATCTCGCTCTGCGCCGGAATGCTGTCGAGCGCATGCCGAGGGCGGTTGAGGTCGATCAGCAGGCGCGAATAGTTGGCGCTCAACAGCGTGGCGCCCAGTTGCTCCGACAATTGCTCGGCCAGCGCCAGGGCGCCGATGTCCCAGGCAATGTGTTCGCGCGCCGCCGTGTCATCCAGACCCAGATTGTTCAGGGCTTCGGGGATGTAGCGACTGGCGTGTTCGCACACCAGAATCAGCGGGTGCGTCGAATCTTCACGGCTCAGGTTGTAGACCGGTCGGGTGTACAACCCAAGCTCGGCGGATTCAGTACAGGCGTGCATAGTGCTCACACAGGTCAGCGGGCGAGAGCTGTTCCGTCAGCGCCAGTTCCTCGGTTTTAAGGGCGAAAAAGGTTTCGAGCAATACGCCAGGCAGCGCTTCGATCAGCGCTTCACTGCGACGCAGGCAATCCAGTGCCTGGGCCAGGGAGGCGGGCAGGGCGACGATGCCTCGGGCCTTGCGTTGTTCGTCGTTGAGTGAATCGGGTATTTCATCAGTGATGGCGTTTAGCGCCAGACGCTGCTCAATGCCCAGACGCCCGGCAATCAACAGCACGGCCATCGCCAGATGCGGCGAGGCGGTGGCATCCAAGGCGCGGAATTCCAGGTTGTACTGCACTGCCACGGGTTTGCCGCCCAGGCTGACAGTCGGGCAGATGCGCAGCGCCGCTTCGCGGTTTTGCTGGCCCAGACAGGCGTAGGACGCGCTCCAGTGATGCGGTTGCAGACGTTCATACGACACCGGCGTCGGTGCAGTGAACGCGCACAGCGCCGGCAAGTAATGCAGCACGCCCGCCGCCCAGTGCTGACCCAGGGTCGACAGACCATTGCTGGTGCCGGCGTCGTAAAGCATCGGCTGACCGGCCAGGTCCAGCAGGCTGACGTGCAGGTGCACGCCGTTGCATACCGCGTCGGCGGCAGTCTTCGGTGCGAAGCTCAAGTCCAGGCCCATCTGCCGGGCGATCTCGCGGGTAATCTCGCGCACGTTCACCGCGCGATCCGCCGCCGCCACGCCAAGGGCCGGACGGCAGGTGATTTCGTATTGATGCTTGCCGTATTCGGGCAGGAACATTTCCGGCTCGACGCCGCCGGCGCGCAGCGCGCTGAGCAACCAGCCACCGAATTCCGCACCTTGGCGCTGGGCTTCGAGCGAGAAGGCCAGATGTTCGGCAAACCCGGCGTGCAGGTTGAATTCGTGTTCGAACGCGGCGTTGATCTGCAGGCCAAGCTCATCGCGATAGCGCTCGACCTCATTGCGCAGCAGGGTGCGCGGGCAGGCCGCCCATGGTCGGCCATCGGTTTCGCGGATGTCGCCATGGATGAAATCCAGTGCTGGCGCTGCGGCGTCCGGGCCGTTGCCGACGGTGACGCGGCTGGCCAGATCGGGAATCAGCCGCAGGTCGCCATAAGCGCCCCACGGACTGGTCGAGGCAATGATGTCCTGCGGCGTCAACGCGCTGTTGGCCGGCACCCAGCCACAACCGGCGGCCTGATAGTGCTCCAGCTCATCGGTGGGAAACGAGCGGCCACGGGTGACGCCGATCAGGTCGGTGGTGACGATGGTGGTCATCGGCAACGGCGACAGGCGTTCGCTCATGGCTGCATCTCCTGCAACCGGCCGAGCACGGTGTCGGTGTCGGTGATCCAGCAGTAGCCCTTGATCGCATTCAGGCAGGCGTCGTGGCGTGCTTCGGTGTACGTCGCGCAGGCGTCCGCCACCAGGGTGACGAGGTAGCCACGATCGGCGGCGTCGCGCACGGCCATGTCCACGCACTGGTCGGTGACGATGCCGGCGATGATCAGGTGACGGGTTTGCAGATTGCGCAGCACGTAGTCGATGTTGGTCGAGTTGAAGACCCCGGACGAGGTCTTGGGCAGCACGATTTCGTTTTCTTTCGGGGTCAATTCGGCGATGACCTGGGCCTGCGGGCTGCCCTTGGGCAGGTGCATGTCCGACAGCTTGTGATCCAGCGAGCGATCGCGGCCGTCGGCGGTCAGGCTTTCGATCAGGGTGTGCAGCACGTTCTGTCGTGCGTCGCGGAAGGCGTTGAGCAATCGGACCTGATTGGGCACCACTTGCGAGCGCGTGCGGTTGAGGAAGTACGCGGCATCCGGGCCTTCGAGGTGCGGGTCGAACTGCGGCTCGAGCCAGGCGCGCTGCATGTCCACCAGCAACAGAGCGGTGTGGTCGGTGACAAACGGCAGGTCCCGCGGCGAGCGATGGGGAAGGCTGAACATCCTTATTTATCCTCCAGCAAATGGGTGTCGAAGTCGTTGCGCAGGGCATCGATGCCTTCCAGGCGATCGGCCAGGTCCGGGCAACGCAGGGTCAGGCAGGCAATCAATGCCTCGACCTGGGCCAGCGCCGGGACCATGGTGTCGAACGGCGAGGCCGACTCCACCGGAGCGCTGATGATCATGTCGGCCAGTTCGCGCAGCGGCGAGGCATAGATGTCGGTGAACAGCACGACGCGGGCGTTGTTGTTCTTCGCCGCGCTCGCCACGCGCAAGGCCTGGGTCTGGTAGCGGCGATAGTCGAACACCAGCACCACGTCCTGACGTTGCAGGTCGAACAGGCGGTCGGGCAGTTGCGCGTTGTCTTCCAGCGCAAAGCAACCGGGGCGCAGCAGACGCAAATGATTGAGCAGGTAAGTCGCCATCAAACTGCTGAAGCGTCCGCCGAAGCAGTAGACCTGATGGCGGGTGTCGAGCAGCCAGTCGGCCAGAATTCGCACATCTTCCGGCTGGGTCAGGGCCTGGGTCTCGGCCAGCAGGTTGTGGCTGTGAGCCAGATAATGACTCCAGGCATCGTCCTTGTTCTGATGCGAGCGCGGCTGCAACAGAGTGCGCGGCGAGCGCAGGCGATGGTCCATGTCGCTGAGCAGGGCGTCCTGGAATTCGGCGTAACCACCGAAGCCGAGTTTTTTCACCAGCCGCACGATGGTCGGATCGCTGACGCCGGCATGTTCGGCCAGGCGCGCCATCGGGCCAAGCCCGTTGCGTGGATACTGATCGAGCAAGGCGCGAACGACTTTGCGTTCCGACGGCGTCAGGTCAAGGCCGGGGTCGGTGATCAGGTCTCTGAGAGGGGGCATCCGGGCTCCTGCTGGATGGGGTGTTGAATTCGCTTCATAATCCGTTAAAACAGTATTTATGTAACTGACGCTACATGTCTAGTGAATTTTTCCGCGTTTAAACCAAGCCCCAAAATGGGGCGGGATGCCCGTAACGCAAGGGCTACACGGATGTCGATCAGTCTTGTAGTCCATTGCCCATCGTGGTGTCAGATATCGTCGCTTTCACACACTCAAGACATCCAATCGACTTGCCCGGGGGCTCCCGGGTTACGGCACAATCACCGTTACATCCGCGAATTTGCCGATGACCGTCCTGTCTTCCAGCCGAGTGACTTCCCGTGCAGACCACCCGTTTGACATTGATCTGCCATGCCAGAACCGTCGCACAAAAATTGGCGTGTTTTCCTACGAACGAACCTGTTGAAGAAACGGCGCTGGCGTCCTGCTCGCTGGCTTCGCGTTTCGACACATCATTCCGTCTCATTTGCGGCCCGGAATTGCGTACCCGCCAGACGGCGGCGTGGTTTGGCCATGAAACGCACATCGATCAGGCTCTGCGTGATTGCGACTGGGGAGGCTGGCAAGGTCAGTCGATCAAGGCACTGCAACAGAACGAACCCGAGGCGTTGCAAGCCTGGCTCGAAGACCCACACGCCGCCCCCCATGGGGGTGAGTCGGTGGCGCAGTTGCGTGAGCGGGTCGCCGCGTGGCTGGTTTCACTGCAAACCACACCGGGACACGTGGTGGCGGTCACCCATCCGTTCGTGATTCGTGCTGCCTTGATGCAGGTCGTGCAGGGCGAGGCGTTTCACAGCATCGATGTCGAGCCGCTGGCGGCGGTCGATCTGCGGTTTGCCGGACGCTGGCGGCTACGCTTGTCCGGCATGAGTGTGGAAGGAGCAGAGCCATGAAGCGATTGCTGGTGATCGGCATCGGTGCCGGCAACCCGGATTACATCACGATGCAGGCGGTGAAGGCGCTGAACCGGGTGGACGTGTTTTTCCTGATGGACAAGGGCCAGAGCAAGGACAAGCTGATCGAGCTGCGGCGGGAAATCTGCGAGCGCTACATCACCGATCGTACCTACCGCTTCGCCGAGGCCCACAGCCCGGAACGCGAGCGCGGCGAGGTGGACTACAGCGCCAGCGTCGATGATCTGAACCGCGCCAAGCAGCAAACCTTCGAACGCCTGATCAACGACGAATTGGCTGACGGGCAGTGCGGCGGCTTTCTGGTGTGGGGCGATCCGGCGTTGTACGACAGCACAATCCGTATCCTGCAGGCGATTCTGGCCTCGGGGCGATGCGAGTTTGAATTCGAAGTCATTCCCGGCATCACCAGCGTTCAGGCGCTGGCGGCGCAGCACAAGGTGCCGCTGAACAGCATCGGCCGCTCGATTGAAATCACCACCGGCCGACGCCTGGCGGCGGGGCAGGTAAGTGACACGGACAGCCTGGTGGTGATGCTCGACGCGGAAGATTCCTACCACCAAGTGGCAGATCAGGAGACAGAGATTTACTGGGGCGCCTACCTCGGCACGCCGGATGAAATCCTCATCCATGG
The DNA here is from genome assembly GCF_001594225.2 of Pseudomonas glycinae. GTDB lineage: Bacteria > Pseudomonadota > Gammaproteobacteria > Pseudomonadales > Pseudomonadaceae > Aquipseudomonas > Aquipseudomonas glycinae. The sequence goes on along the minus strand of NZ_CP014205.2, from coordinate 2,553,094 downwards.
CAAGCTCGGCGACGTTGCCGATGAGGTCGAGCGGGTACGCAAGGCTGCGCGGGCCGAGCATGGCTGGATCATGGACACCTATCTGTTGCGCAAGCCTTGATCTCACGACCAAAGCGCTCGCGATACACCGACGGCGGCACCCCGACCACGCTGCGAAATGCCACACGGAAGCTTTCCACTGAACGATAGCCACAGCGCAGGGCGATCTGCTCGGTGTTCTGCGGCGTGCTTTCCAGCAATTCCCGGGCTCGGGCCAGACGCTCGTGTTGCAGCCACGCTTTGGGGGACTGGCCGCTGGCCTCCGTGAATTTGCGCAGGAAGGTGCGTTCGCTCATCGCCGCTTCGCTGGCCAGATCGCGCACTTCCAGCGGTTCGTGCAAGCGCTCGCGGGCCCACTGCATCACGCGTGACAGGTCGCTGCGCGGTGTCGGGCTGACCGGTGTCGGAATGAACTGCGCTTGACCGCCGGTGCGCTGCGGCGACATTACCAACCGTCGCGCCACCGCGTTGGCGATCTGCGTGCCGAAGTCCCGCGCTACCAGATGCAGGCAGGCATCGATCCCGGCTGCGCTGCCGGCCGAAGTAATCAGTTGGCCGGAATCGACGTACAGCACGTCCGGATCGACATCAATGGCCGGGAAGCGCTCGGCCAGCTCCGAGGTGTAGCGCCAGTGGGTGGTCGCGCCGTGTCCGTCGAGCAGGCCGCTGGCGGCCAGTACAAACACGCCCGAACAGATCGACAGCAACCGGGCGCCGCGGGAATGGGCATCACGCAATGCTTCAAGCAAGACCTCCGGCACCGGTGCATTTCGGTCGCGCCAGCCGGGAATGATGATGGTGCGCGCATCCGCCAGCAGCTCAAGACCGCCATCGGCCAGCACCTGGATCCCGCCCATGGCGCGCATCGGGCCTTGATCGACTGCCGCAATGCAGTGCTCGTACCACGGAAAGTCGAACTCCGGCCGGGCCAGGCCGAAAATCTCCACGGCAATGCCGAATTCAAATGTGCAGAGGCCATCGTAGGCCAGAATCGCGACCAATCCAGGTGAATCAGGCATTTGGCGGAAAATTCCCGGTGAGTGTCTTGTGCGCCACTGTAGCGGCAAGCGGCGGCTCGATAAAGTCTGTTCATCCCCACAGACAAAGGAGTGATTCAACATGCCCAGCCTGGTTCGTGAAATTCCTGCCGCCCCTTCGGCCATTGCCCTGATGCATTTCAGCAACCGTCTGACCTTTGAAACCGATTGTTCCGACGTCTTCAGCAGCCAGCAAGCTGGCGAGATCGATTTTGTGCTGGTCGATGTGCGCGGGCCGCTGGCTTTCGAGCGTGGTCATGTGCCAGGGGCGATCAACATTCCGGGGCGTTTGCTGACGGCGGAAGGGCTGGCGAACTACCCGAAAAACACACTGTTCGTGGTTTATTGCGCCGGTCCCCACTGCAATGGCGCCAACAAGGCCGCGGTGAAGCTGGCGGCGCTGGGTTATCCGGTCAAAGAGATGATCGGCGGGGTGACCGGTTGGCTGGATGAAGGCTTTCAGTTGAGCGTAACGGCACCGCGCGTCGCCACTGCCCCGATCGCTTGCGATTGTTGATAGCCGGAAAGTTGCCGCTTCGGCGGCACTTTTGTCGGCTTTGTCCTACAACCCGCGCACCGCTCTGACGCACACTTTTCCCAGGTGATGGCACTCGCCGATTTTCTGTAAGTATTTGTCGCTTAAAAACAATTTGCCCCGTGCGCGCCGCCATAGACTGCCGGCCACTTCGGTTTCTTTGCGCTGTACAGCCCTAGGCCGAACCTGATAATCGAAAGCTGCCAATAAAAGCCTCCGCACACGGGAGTAATAAATGAAAAAGCTGGTTATGTTCGGTGCCCTGGCACTGTCGATGTTGTCCCTGACCGCCGTGGCCGAAGACGCCAAGCCGATCCGTATCGGTATCGAAGCCGGTTACCCGCCATTCTCGATGAAAACCCCTGACGGCAAACTGGCCGGTTTCGACGTGGACATCGGCGATGCGCTGTGTGAGCAGATGAAAGTCAAATGCACCTGGGTCGAGCAAGAGTTCGACGGCCTGATCCCGGCGCTGAAAGTGAAGAAGATCGACGCGATCCTGTCCTCGATGACCATCACTGACGACCGCAAGAAAAACGTCGATTTCACCATCAAGTACTACCACACCCCGGCGCGCTTCGTGATGAAGGCAGGCTCCGGCGTGAAAGACCCGCTGGTCGAGCTCAAAGGCAAGAAAGTCGGCGTGCTGCGCGCCAGTACCCACGACCGCTATGCCACCGAAGTACTGGTGCCGGCCGGCATCGAGCTGGTGCGTTACGGCTCGCAGCAGGAGGCCAACCTGGACATGGTGTCCGGTCGTATCGACGCAATGCTGGCCGACTCGGTCAACCTGAGCGACGGCTTCCTGAAAACCGACGCCGGCAAAGGCTTCGAATTCGTCGGCCCGACCTACGAAGACGCCAAGTACTTCGGCGGCGGCGCCGGTATCGCCGTGCGTAAAGGCGATACCGAGCTGGCGGAAAAATTCAACACCGCCATCAACGAAATCCGCGCCAACGGCAAGTACAAGCAAGTGCAGGACAAGTACTTCGACTTTGACGTATACGGCCATTAATACGCCGTAGAAAAAAGTGGCCCCGTTGATGCGGTGGCCACTTTTTTTTTCGCCCGTGATTTATCCTGTCAGCACATTTTCAATGCGGTCATTGCCCCGGCAGCGACCACAGAATTCCCGGAGTTCCCCATGCAACGCATCGATCATCTTCTGCCCTGGAACCACCTGGGCAGCGAACGTTCCCTGAGCGTGTTCCGTTACGGCGCCGGCCCGCGCAAGGTCTACATCCAGGCCAGCCTGCACGCCGATGAACTGCCGGGCATGCGCACCGCGTGGGAACTGAAAAAACGCCTGGCCGAGCTGGAAAGCAACGGTCAGTTGCAAGGCGTGATCGAACTGGTGCCGGTGGCCAACCCGATCGGCCTCGATCAGCATCTGCAAGGCAGTCACATGGGCCGTTTCGAACTGGGCAGCGGCAAGAACTTCAACCGCTCCTTCGTCGAACTCAGTGCGCCGGTGGCCGAGCGCATCGGGAGTCAGTTGGGCGGTGATGCCCAAGCCAACATCGCGCTGATCCGCCAGGCCATGGGCCAGGTCCTCGACGAACTGCCAGCCCCGGCCTCGCAACTGGAAGCGCTGCACCGCCTGTTGCTGCGCCACGCCTGCGAGGCCGACATCACCCTCGACCTGCATTGCGATTTCGACGCCGCGATTCACATTTACGCACTGCCGCAGCACTGGCCACAGTGGCAGTCCCTCGCTGCACGCCTGAAGGCTGGCGTGGCGCTGTTGTGTGAAGACTCCGGCGGCAGTTCGTTCGATGAATCCTGCTCCTCGCCGTGGTTGCGCCTGGCCCGGGCCTTCCCGAACGCGGCGATTCCACCGGCCAACCTCGCCACCACCCTGGAGCTGGGCAGCATGGGCGACACCCGCGTCGATCAGGCTCAGGCCAACTGCGAGGCGATCCTGGGCTTCCTGGCCGAGCAGGGCTTTATCAGCGGTGAATGGCCGAAAGCACCGGAGGAATGCTGCGAAGGCATGCCGTTCGAAGGCACCGAATACCTGTTCGCCCCGCACCATGGCGTGGTGAGTTTCCTGCGCGATGCCGGCGAGTGGGTCGAGCGCGGTGAAGCGCTGTTCGAAGTGGTCGATCCGTTGAATGACCGCGTGACCACCGTGCGCGCCGGCACCAGTGGCGTGCTGTTCGCCATCGATCGCGGCCGCTACACCCAGCCGGGCATCTGGCAGGCGAAGGTGGCGGGGCGTGAGCCGATTCGAGTCGGGAAGCTGATCAACGACTGACACTCTATCCTCCGGATCACAATGTTAGGCTCTCCCCCGAACCCTGCACTGTGTGAAGGAAGGCTTATGTTGAAGGTGTTTGCGCTGTTGACGCTGCTCGCGTCCACTGCCGTTCAGGCTCAGACCTCGCTGCAAACCGATCTGCCGCTCGACTACCTGGCCCAGGTGCACCCGGACGCCGAACAGCGTCCGCTGGTGATTTTCCTGCATGGCTATGGCAGCAACGAAGCAGACTTGATCGGTATGAAATTTCAGCTGCCCAAGCAGTACAACTACCTGTCCGTGCGGGCACCGATGGCGTTGGGGGAAGGGCGTTTCCAGTGGTTTCGCAAGAAAGGTGAAGGTGCCTACAACGGCGAGACTGATGATCTGAAGGCCAGCAGCCAGAAACTGCGGGCCTTTATCGCCGCTGCGGCGCAGAAGTATCACGCGCAACCGGAGAAGGTATACCTGATCGGTTTCAGCCAGGGCGCGATGATGACCTACGAGGTCGGGTTGCGGCAGCCGGCGGCGGTGGGGGGCATTGCGGCGTTGAGCGGGCGGGTGTTGCCGGTGCTCAAGAGCGAGCTGAAGTCAGAGCAACAGCATCCGCCGCTGGACATCTTCATCGGCCACGGCACGGCGGATGACCGGGTGCCGTACAGCGGTGGCACCGAGGCCGATGCATTGTTGCAGAAGCTGTCGTACAAACCGCAATTTCATGCCTATCCCGGCGTCGGCCACAGCATCAGCGCGGCCGAGCTTCGGGATTTGAACGACTGGTTGCAGCAACTCAATCCCTGAGCATCACTTTTCCTTGAGGATGGTTTTCACCAGTGCCTCGTGACCGCTCTTGTCGCTGGCCCGGGAAATCACCTGGACCAGCGCCATGCGCGTGCCTGAACCGGCCAGCAACGTGGTGTTGAGGGTCTGGCCGCCGCCCTGGGTGGCGGTGCTGTCGACCTGACGCAGGCCCAGGCCATTGCCTTTGCGGGTCAGGCTCTTTTCACTGAGCTTGTTGAAGTCCGGCAGGGCCTTGCGTTGGGCGTCGATGAAATCGGAGACGGTGCCGTCCAGAAACGCACTGTCGTTGTCCTTGACGTTTTTGCCTTCGGGAATCTGGTTTTCGGCGACGATGACCACAGTCTTGGTGGCGTCGTTGCTGTACATGGTGCCCTTGGCGCCGGTCGGACCGGCCGGCAGCGGGTCGCCGACAAAGCCCTTGGGCAGGACGAAACTGAATTTGCCTTCCAGCATCGAGACTTTCTCGGTGACAGCCTTCTCTTTGGCCTTGGCTGCCTGAGCATTCATGGCGCCGAAACCGGCCACCGCCGCCAACAACAGGACGACGGCTTTCTTGCTAAGCAATGACATTTGAATCTCCGAGGATGGTCGCGCTTGGGCGGCGATCATCCCATGGAGCGTGCCCGGCACTCCAGCGCGGTTTGTCCGGCCGGGGTCAGTTCGGCGCCGGCGCCGGTTTGGCCAGCAGTTGTCGGGTGACGCCCAGCATCGCCACCGAAACGGCCACGGCCACCACGAAACCGCCGAAACCCAGATTGGGAACCGTCAGCGCCAGCACCAGACAAAACGCCGAAAACGAATACATCCCCGTCGCTGTCGCCCGCAACAACGCGGCGGTAAACGCCGGGCCACGGGTCTGCTGGGAAAACACCGCCATCACGCTGCCCAGTACCGGGAACACCGCGAGCAGACCGCTCCAGCGCTCGCCGACGGTGCTGGCCAGCATGGTTACCACCAGCGTCAATGCGGCTCCGGCGATCATCCGCCAGACCAGTTTGTCCGACTTCGGCACTGAGCCGCTGACCACCGGTTGCACCTTGGGAAACAGATGCGGCGCGGCGAGGAGGGCGGTTGCGGCGGCAGCGACCGAGAAAGGCAATGACGCGGGAATCAGCGACAGAATCAGCGCCAGCACGGCCCAGACCGATAAGGAAACCACCAGCGCCAACGGCCAGCTCGCCCGCTGCGCCACCTGCGCATAAGTGATGCAAAACGCGATCATCGCAAACATGGCCGACAGCGCCGCCACCGCCGATTGCGCGGCAAACGCCGGGCCCTGCTCAATGGCGAGGAAAAACAGAATCGGCCCGACCACCACCGGCAACCCCGACAGCCACCCGGCGACACTCGGGCCCCAACGCTTGCCCGCGAGGGAAATCAGCAGCAGGAAACCGGGAATCAGCAGCAGTTTAAGGATCAGCACGCACGTGTCTCCGTCGGGGGCAGTGGAGCCACGTTAGCATTGTCATTGGCGGATTGCTGTATATGCATGCAAAACATGTATACAAAATAACAGGCGTGATAGCGAACTATGCTGTGAGAGTCAGGGTTTACCGGAGTCGATACCGCGATGAGCAATACACCGAAGTTGTTGCGTGGATGCTGCGGTATCGGCTTGTGGGCCTTGCTGCTGACACCGACCTGGGCCAGCTGGCAGGACGCAGTCCCCGGCGCGCAAATCATCGGCACCGGCGATTTCAGCGTGTTCGGCTTCGACGTCTACAACGCCCGGTTGTGGAGCGCGGCGCGACCGCTGGCCGACGGCCAACCCTTTGCCCTTGAGCTGATCTACCGACGCTCCATTTCCCGCGACGATCTGGTGAAGGCCAGCGTCGACGAGATCAAGCGTCTGGCCGGTTCCTCCCTCAGCCCGGTGAAATTGGCCGTGTGGCAAACCCAGATGCAGCAATCATTTGTCGACGTGCAGGCCGGTACGCGGATCACCGGAGTGTATTTGCCGGGCCAAGGTGCGCGGTTCTTTGTCGGGCAGCAGTTGCAGCATGAAATTAATGATCCGCAGTTTGCCCGGGCATTTTTTGACATCTGGCTTGACCCGCGAACTCGCAGTCCCGAGCTGCGCCAGCAATTGCTGGGCGACGCCAAACCCTGAGTCCATCACATCGGCGCTTGGGCGCGCCGACTGAAACGTCTAAGCTGCGCCTTTCGACTTGTTTCTGGATGTGTTCGTGAAATTCAGTTTGCCCAAGATCGCCACGGCGCCGTTCTGCCCGCCGGAAGTGGCCGGCAGTGTCCCGGTCGATCCCAACGCCTCGTTCTTCAAACGCGTGCTGCGCTTTGCCGGCCCCGGTTTGCTGGTGTCGATCGGATACATGGATCCGGGCAACTGGGCCACTGCCATCGAGGCCGGTTCGCGTTTCGGTTACAGCCTGTTGTTCGTGGTGTTGCTGGCGAGTCTGGCGGGCATGGTCGTGCAATGCCTGTGCTCGCGGCTGGGCATCGCCACCGGTCGCGATCTGGCGCAGCTTTCCCGCGAACGCTACAGCACCCCGACGGCGCGGCTGCAATGGGTGCTGGCGGAAATCTCGATCATCGCCACTGACCTGGCAGAAGTGCTCGGCTGCGCGCTGGCGTTTCACTTGCTGCTCGGTTGTTCGCTGACGTTCGGTATCGCTCTGACCGCATTCGATACGCTGCTGGTGCTGGCCCTGCAAAATCGTGGTTTCCGCCGGCTGGAAGCGATCATGCTGGTGCTGGTGGGGACCATCGGCGCGTGCTTCTTTGTTGAATTGCTGTTGATCAAACCGTACTGGCCGGACGTCGCCCAAGGCTTCAAACCGTCGCTGTCGGCGATCAGCGATGCTGCGCCGTTGTACCTGGCTATCGGCATCCTCGGTGCCACGGTGATGCCGCACAACCTGTACTTGCACACTTCGATCGTGCAGACGCGGCTGATCGGCAAGGATCTGGCCAGCAAGCAGGACGCAGTGAAGCTGGCGCGCATCGACACCATCGGTTCGCTGGCGCTGGCGTTGCTGGTCAACGCGGCGATCCTGATACTCGCGGCGGCCGCTTTTCATCAGTCCGGGCACACCGACGTGGTCGACATCCAGGACGCCTATCACTTGCTCGACCCACTGGTGGGCGGCGCGCTGGCCAGCGTGCTGTTCGGCGTGGCGCTGCTGGCGTCGGGGCAGAGTTCGACCTTCACCGGCACCATCGCCGGGCAAGTGATCATGGAAGGCTATCTGAACCTGCGGATCCCTTGCTGGCAGCGGCGCCTGATTACCCGTGGGCTGGCGCTGATCCCGGCATTCATCGGCGTGTGGCTGATGGGCGACGGCGCGGTGGGCAAGTTGCTGGTGCTGAGCCAGGTGGTGTTGAGCCTGCAATTGCCGTTTGCGCTGTATCCGCTGATTCGCATGACCAACGACAAACAACTGATGGGGCCGTTTGTGAATCGGTTGCCAACCAAGGTTCTCGCGTGGGGATTGTTTGTGCTGATCAGCGGGGCGAATGCGTGGTTGATCCTGCAATTGGCGGCGTAATCGGCATGATTGGCCCCACGCTCCGCGTTCCAATGGGACGCAGAGCGTCCCGGGCTGCATTCCCACGCGGAGCGTGGGAACGATCATTACGATAATGAGCCAAACGCCTCGACCACAAAATCAATGAACACCCGGGTCTTGGCCGGCAGCAAGGTTCGGCTCGGGTAGTACAGCGAAATCGCTCCGGCATCGCATTGCCAGTCGGGCAACAGCTGCACCAATTCACCGCGTTCGATCTGCGCACTGACATCGGGCAGCACCAGCATCGTCACGCCCAAGCCCAGCAGCGCGGCCTTGCGCATGGCCATCGGGTCATTCAGCACGATGCTCGGGTTGAGCAGGGCGCTGGCCTGTTCACCGGCTTCGTTGTGCATCTGCCATTGGCGCAGGCGCCCGGTGCGCAGGCCGCGCATGACGATGCCCTGATGCTCGGCCAGATCCGCCGGATGTTGCGGCAGAGTGCGACCCGCCAGATACGCCGGCGACGCCACCGCCAGTACTTCGGCGGACGACAATGGCCGGGCGACCACGCCGGGCGTCAGCTCGAATCCGCCGCCGATCGCCACGTCATACCCCTCGGCGATCAAATCAACCTGACGATTTTCGAAGTGCCATTCCGGGCGAATCAACGGATAGCGCGCCAGAAACTCCGGCAGCAGCGGCAGCATGTGATCGATGCCGAACGTCGGCGGCAGGCTGATCTTGAGCACACCCGCCGGCTCGCCGCGCTCGGTCGCCACCGTAGCAATCGCGGCCTGCAAGGCATCGAGGTTGCCGCCGATACTCGCCAGAAAACCTTCACCAGTCTCGGTCAGCGACAGCTTGCGGGTCGAGCGCTGGAACAGCCGCACGCCCAGATTACGCTCAAGAATCGCCACGTTGCGACTGACCGCCGCCGGGGTCAGCGCCAGCAACCGTGCGGCGGCGGAGAAGCTGCCGGTCTCGGCGCTGCGGACGAAAGATTCCAGATTGGCAAGGGTTTCCATAGGTTCAACCTGATAGCAATACTTGAAGATCATTCAAGGCATTACCGGCTAATCAAGTGGGAATGGCAAGCGCAAGATTCGCTTCGAGTCTTACCCCACTTTGAGGAGAACACCATGAGCACTATCGGAATCATCGGCGCTGGCGCCATCGGTTCAGCGTTTGCCAAAGCCTTGTCGCGTCAGGGCATCCCGTTGGTCATCGCCAACAGTCGCGGGCCGGAGACCCTGGCTGAACTGGTCGCAGAACTCGGCCCGACCGCTCGCGCCGTTACCCGTGAAGAAGCCGCCGCCCAGGACATCGTGCTGGTCGCGGTGAACTGGTCGAAACTGCCAACCGCACTGGCCGGTCTGCCGGACTTCGGCGGGCGGATCGTCATCGACGCCAACAATTCGATTGAAGCGCCGTCGTTCAAACCGGTGGATTTGCAGGGGCGGCCGTCCAGCGAAGTGTTCGCCGAATGGGTGCCGGGGGCGCGGGTGGTCAAGGCGTTCAACCACTTGCTGGCGCGTTTGCTGGAAGCGGATCCGGCGTCGGAGGGGGGCAAGCGCGTGCTGTTCCTGTCCGGGGATGACGCTCAGGCCAAGGCTGAAGTGGGTGCGTTGATCGATCAGCTCGGTTTCTTCGGTATCGATCTGGGCGAGCTGAGCGTGGGTGCGCGACTGGTGCAATTCCCCGGCGGACCATTGCCGGTGCTGAATCTGGTGAAGTTCGCCTGACGGCCGGGCAAAAAAATACCCGGTGCGACGTGAGTCGTACCGGGTTTGTTGCCAACGGGCCATGGATGTCGTGGATCCACTGCCCGCTGTTGAACCTCTTTGGGCTTACGCGCGTTCCAGCGCCAGGGCCACGCCCTGACCGCCGCCGATGCACAGGGTCGCCAGGCCCTTTTTCGCATCACGCTTGATCATTTCGTGCAGCAGGGTCACCAGCACGCGGCAGCCCGATGCACCGATCGGGTGACCGAGGGCGATGGCGCCGCCATTCACGTTGACCTTGTCCAGATCCCATTGCAGATCCTTGGCCACCGCCAGCGATTGCGCGGCGAAGGCTTCGTTGGCTTCGATCAGATCCAGCTGGCCGATGTTCCAGCCGGCCTTGTCCAGACAGCGGCGAGTGGCGGACACCGGGCCGATGCCCATGATCGCCGGATCGACGCCCGCGTTGGCGTAGGCGGCGATTTTCGCCAGCACCGGCAGGCCCAGGGCCTTGGCTTTTTCGGCGCTCATCAGAATCACGGCGGCCGCGCCGTCGTTCAGTGACGAAGCGTTGCCGGCGGTGACGCTGCCGTCCTTCTTGAAGGCCGGACGCAGTTTGGCCAGGGATTCGGCGGTGGTGTCGCCGCGTGGCTGCTCGTCGACCTTGAACGCCACCGGATCGCCTTTGCGCTGCGGGATCAGGATCGGAGTGATTTCATCGACAAAGCGCCCGGCCTCAATGGCCGCAGCGGCTTTCTGTTGCGACGCGGCAGCGAAGGCGTCTTGCTGCTCGCGGCTGATCTCGTATTTCTCGACCAGATTCTCGGCGGTGATACCCATGTGGTAATCGTTGAACGCATCCCACAGGCCATCGCTGATCATGGTGTCGACGATTTGCGCGTGCCCCATGCGCAGACCGGTGCGCGCGCCCGGCATGACGTAGTTGGCCAGACTCATGTTTTCCTGGCCGCCGGCGATGATTACGTCCGCGTCGCCGCAGCGGATCGCCTGTGCACCGAGGTGCAGGGCCTTGAGACCCGAGCCGCAGACCTTGTTCAGGGTCATGGCCGGTACGGCGTGTGGCAGACCGGCCTTGATCGCCGACTGGCGCGCCGGGTTCTGGCCGGCGCCGGCGGTCAGCACCTGGCCCATGATCACTTCATCGACCTGGGCACCGTCCAGACCGGTCTGCTCAAGCAACTGGCGGATGACCGCTGCGCCCAGATCCACGGCGGAGACGCTGGCCAGCGATCCCTGGAAACTGCCGATCGCGGTGCGCGTGGCGGCAACAATGACGACGTCTTGCATTTTCGAATTCCTCACTCGGCAGCGAACTGCATTTCCGGTACGTGATCCGGGACGATCAGTTTACCAGCGGTTTTGGCGACGATTTCCTCGACGCTGACGCCAGGTGCGCGTTCCTTGAGGACAAAAGCGCCATTTTCGATTTCCAGGTACGCAAGGTCAGTCAGCACGCGCTTGATGCAACCGGCGCCGGTCAGCGGCAGGCTGCATTGGCTCAGCAACTTGGACTCACCGTCCTTGGACGCGTGGGTCATGATGACGATGATGTTGTCGGCGCCGGCCACCAGGTCCATCGCGCCGCCCATGCCCTTGACCAGTTTGCCCGGGATCATCCAGGAGGCGATGTTGCCTTGCACGTCCACTTCGAACGCGCCCAGCACGGTCAGGTCGACGTGACCGCCGCGGATCATGGCAAAGGACTCGGCGGAGTTGAAAATCGATGCGCCGATGCGCGCGGTTACGGTCTGTTTGCCGGCGTTGATCATGTCGGCGTCGATGGTGTCTTCAGTCGGGAAAGGGCCCATGCCGAGCAGGCCGTTTTCCGATTGCAGCATGACTTCCATGCCTTCGGGGATGTAGTTGGCGACCAGGGTCGGAATGCCGATGCCGAGGTTAACGTAGTAGCCGTCCTGCATTTCGCGGGCGACGCGTTGAGCCATTTGTTCGCGGGTAAGTGCCATGTTCTTGTTCTCCGTCAGCCTGGATTATTTGCGGATGGTGCGTTGTTCGATGCGTTTTTCGAACGTGCCGCAAATGACCCGGTCGACGTAGATGCCGGGGGTGTGGATCTGCGACGGATCCAGCTCGCCGGGTTCGACGATTTCTTCGACTTCGACCACGGTGATCTTGCCGGCGGTAGCGGCCAGCGGGTTGAAATTCTGGGCGGTGTGGCGGTAGATGACGTTGCCGAAATGGTCGGCTTTCCAGCCTTTGACGATGGCGAAGTCGCCGGTGATGGACTCTTCCATCAGGTACTTGCGACCGTGGAATTCACGTACTTCCTTGCCTTCGGCGACCGGGGTGCCGACGCCAGTAGCCGTGAAGAACGCCGGGATGCCGGCGCCGCCTGCGCGCATTTTCTCGGCGAGGGTGCCTTGCGGGGTCAGTACGACTTCGATGTCGCCTTTGAGCAATTGCTCTTCAAACAGCTTGTTTTCGCCGACGTAAGAGGCGACCACCTTGCTGATCTGGCGGTCGGTCAGCAGCACGCCGAGGCCGAAGCCATCAACGCCGCAGTTGTTGGAGACGACGGTGAGGTCGCGGGTGCCCTTGCGCTTGATCTCGGCGATCAGGTTTTCCGGGATGCCGCACAGGCCGAAGCCGCCGGCGATCACGGTCATGCCGTCTTCAAGACCTGCCATGGCTTCCTCGTAGGAATACACGCGCTTGTCGAAACCTGCCATATGCACCTCTTTTTCTGTTTGTCGGGCGGCTGGCTAGCCGAATGACTGGAGTGTCGCGCTGAAGGATATATTTGTTAAGTTGATTTTTAAGGTTGATTGATTGATAAAGCTCAATAATCGGCCTCATTTGATCGTTCCCACGCTCTGCGTGGGAATGCCTCTAGGGACGCTCCGCGTCCAGTGACGCGGAGCGTCACGGGCTGCGTTCCCCCGCAGACGGTTCGACGCCTCGACGTGGGAACGATCAAGACTCTGATAGGGAAGCATAGCGTTCATGACCATCAAGCAGATCCGTGCCTTTCTCGCCGTGGCCCAAAGCCTGAGCTTTGCCGTGGCCTGCGAGCGCCTGCACCTGTCGCAATCGGCGCTGAGCCTGACCATCAAAGCGCTGGAAGAGGGCCTGGGCGGGCGCCTGTTCAGCCGCAACACGCGCAACGTGGCGCTGACCCCGGAGGGCGAATCGCTGCTGCCGCTGGCCCGGCGCCTGATCGCCGACTGGGACAACGCCGAAGACGAAATGCGCCAGCGCTTCAGCCTGCAGCGTGGGCGGGTGACGCTGGCGGCGATGCCGTCGTTTGCCGGTAACCTGCTGCCGCCGATCCTCAAGACCTTTCGCGCGCGTTATCCGAACGTCAACGTGACGGTCAACGACGTGATCAACGAGCAAGTGCTGGAAATGGTTCGCGATCGTCAGGTCGAACTTGGCGTGGCCTTCGAGCCGATGCAGAACACCTCGCTGACCTTCACGCCGCTTTACCGGGATCGCTTCGTCGCCGTCGTGCCGCAGGATTCGCCGCTGGCCGCCCGGAGCGACATCGATTGGCAGACCTTGCTGCAGGAACCGTTCATTACCCTGCAACGACCGTCCACGGTTCGGGTGATGCTGGAAGAACACTTGCAGGCCCGAGGCATGAAGCTGCCGGTGGAATTTGAAAGCCATCAACTGGCGACGGTGGGGCGGATGGTGGCGAGCGGGCTGGGTGTCAGCGCGGTGCCGGCGTTGTGTGCCGGGCAGATGCGCGAGTTGGGAGCGCATTGCCTGACCTTGCACGAACCGGTGGTGGAGCGGGCGATTGGCGTGCTGACGGATCCGGGGAATGAACTGTCGGCGGCGGCGCAGGCGCTTTTTGACATTCTCAAGGCTGAACACTGACCTGGGCAGGTCATGAAGTCAGGCGTTGTGTCAGTAACGGTAATAGCTGTTCGCAGGACGCTTCAATCTTCAAATCCAGCAACTCATCCGCCCGCGTTTTCCCCAGATTGATCGCGATCAGCGGCTTGCCCCGGTCCGCAATCACCCGGCACAGGCGAAACGCCGAATACGCCATCAACGACGAACCCACCACCAGCATCCCGGCGGCATTTTCCGCCAGCGCCATGGCCCGCGCCGCCGTTGGCTGCGCCACGTTCTCACCAAAAAACACCACGTCCGGTTTCATTCGTTCCCCTGCGCAATGCGGGCAATGCGGCACCTGAAAGCGCGCCTCGAAAGCCGGGTCGAGCAGGGTGTCGCCGTCCGGTGCCTGCACGGCATCGACGCCTGCCAGATACGGGTTCTGCGTTTCCATCAGTTGCTGAATCGAGTCCCGCTCGCTGCGCTGACCGCAATCCAGGCACAACACCCGGTGCAGGCTGCCGTGCAGTTCGATGACGTCGTGACTGCCGGCCTGATCGTGCAAGGTATCGACATTCTGAGTAATCAAACCGCCGATCCGCCCGTGGCTTTGCAGACTGGCCAAAGCCTCATGGGCAACGTTCGGCCGTGCCTGGCGCACGCGCGGCCAGCCGAGCATGGCCCGGGCCCAATAGCGGCGGCGCGATTCCGGGGCGGCGAGGAATTCCTGGTACATCATCGGCTGCCGGCCACGGCGTACGCCGTCGGTGTCGCGGTAGTCCGGGATGCCCGACGGCGTGCTGATCCCGGCGCCGGTCAGCACAATGAAGTCGCCGTCGGCCATGACCTGTTGCAGGTAGTCGAGCGGGTCGGGAAGGGGACGGTCGAGCATGATCAGCGCTCCGCAGGCGAAAAGTGCCTTGCAGGTTAGCACTGACGGACGCTCCCCGGCAGGCGCGTCCTGTGCCCGGTTTTTACTTGCGCGCCTCCAGAATCAGGTTGAACGGCGTCTGCGTCGCCCGCCGGAAGTGTTTGAAGCCGGCTTCGGTAAACACCTTGCGCAAGCGTGACTCGCCCGCCTGCGCACCAAGGCCGAGGCCCACTTCCTGGGACAGCGAGTTCGGCGTGCAAATGAACGTCGATGCCGCATAGAACAAGCGCCCGACCGGCGTGATGTTTTCGTCCAGGGTGTCGTTGGCGAACGGCTCGACCAGCAGCACTGTGCCGTCGTCCTTCAACGATTCAAACGCATGCTTCGCCGCACCGACCGGATCGCCCATGTCGTGCAGGCAGTCGAAATAACAGATCAGGTCATAGTCGTCGCCGGGGTAGCTTTTCGCCGTGCCCTGGAAGAACCGCGCGCGACTGCTGACGCCGCCTTCTTCCGCCCGTTGGGTGGCGACGGTGATCGAAGGCGCGTGATAGTCGAAGCCGACGAACCGCGAGTTGGGATAGGCCTGGGCCATGATCACCGTGGACGCACCGTGACCGCAGCCGATATCGGCGACCTTGGCGCCTGCTTCGAGTTTGGCCACCACACCGTCCAGCGCCGGCAGCCATTCGGCGATCAAATGCCCCTTGTAGCCGGGGCGGAAGAAGCGCTCGGTGCCGGTGAACATGCACGGATGGTGATCGCCCCACGACAGGGCGCCGTTGCCGCGCATGGCTTTGACCAGTTTGTCCTTGTCATGGAAAAACGACGCCACCACGCCTAGCCCGCCGGCCACGTACACCGGCGAATCTTCCTTGGCCAGGGCCAGCGCCTGTTCTTCCGGCAAACGAAACTTGCCGTCGTGGTGTTCCATATAGCCGGACGCCGCGTGGGCGCTCAGCCATTCGCGCACCAGTCGCGGGTTGCAGGTGGTTTTTTCGGCAAGGGTTTCGGGGCTGATCGGCTGACTGTCGGCCATCGCCCGGTAAAGGCCGAGTTCTTCGCCGACAATGACATTGGCCAGCATAGCCGCGCCGCCCATGTCGTTGACCAGTTTTCCCATGAATTCGTTGAGTCTGGCCTCGTCCATTTCATGTGCTCCATTGACAGGATCACAGTCCGGTGGCGTTGTGGGTCGAGGCATTCACCACCGGGCGGTGGTCGTGGAAACGGGCAGGGCGACACTGCTGTCCTGCGTCCCCCTCGACTGGGTACTGATTGAGTCTAGCCGCTGTTGGAATCCGTGGTGGTTATGTATCGCTGTGTATCTCTGCGGCTGCTGGATACACAAGGTGCCAATTGTCCCGACGGTCGAACACAGCGGCGACACAGTGGACGCATTAACTGCAATGGTCAGTCGCTGATCTGGCGGCTCCCAAGCAGAGATCTAGCCCATGCAGACTCCCCACCCCACCTTGCAGGCCAGCGTCGGGCTCGGCCTGCGTCGCGGCTTGATGAAAGACCTGCAAGCCGCGCGCACCGGCGATTTCGATTTTCTGGAAGTCGCCCCGGAGAACTGGATCGGCGTCGGCGGTGCCCATGGCGCCGCGTTGCGCGAGCTGGCCGAGCGATATCCGTTGTCCTGTCACGGGTTGTCGTTGTCGCTCGGTGGTTCGGCGCCGCTGGACGTCGGTTTTCTCCGGGAAGTGCGGACCTTCCTCGATCATCACAAGGTGCCGTTGTACAGCGAACACCTGAGCTATTGCAGCGACGACGGTCACCTCTACGACCTGCTGCCGTTGCCGTTCACCGAAGAAGCGGTGCGCCACGTCGCCGCACGGATCCGCCAGGCCCAGGACATTCTCGGCCGGCGCCTGGCGGTGGAAAATGTTTCCTACTATGCCGCGCCCCGGCAGGACATGGACGAAGTGACCTTCACCAACGCCGTGCTGCGCGAGGCGGATTGCGACCTGCTGCTGGACGTGAACAACGTCTACGTCAACTCGATCAACCACGGTTTCGATCCGCAGACGTTCCTGGCTGCCATTGAGCCGGGGCGGGTGGTGGGGATGCACGTGGCCGGGCACTTCGACGAGTCCGACACGCTGAAGATCGACACCCACGGCGCCTCGGTCAAACCGGTGGTCTGGTCGTTGCTGGCCGACGCCTATGCCCGATTCGGTGCGCAGCCGACGTTGCTGGAGCGGGATTTCAATTTCCCGGCGTTTTCTGGACTGGTGGCCGAGTTGCAAACCATTCGCCGCCTGCAATCCGAAGGAGGCCCGCGTGGATAGTCTTCTGCTGCAACAACAGGCCCTGACCCGCTATTTGCGCGATCCAGAACATGAAGCGCCGCCCGCCGACATGAACGCGGCGCGGGTCAATGTCTATCGCGATCTGGTGTTCAACAACGTCTCGCAACTGCTGGGCGGTACGTTTCCGGTGCTGATCCGGATCATCGGCCAGGAACGCTGGCGCACGTTGATTCGTGGCTTCCTGCGGGACTACCGCGCACAGACACCGAAATTCGGCGAGATCGCCGAGGAGTTTGTCGGTTACCTCGCCTCGGAGCCTGCCGTATTGAGCGACGGAAAATGGCCGGCGTTTCTGGTGGAGCTGGCGCATTACGAATGGGTGGAAATGGTGTTGCAGCAGTCCGACGCCGAACCCTTGCCGGCGAGCGATCCGGCGCAGTTGCTGGATCGGCCGTTGCAGGTTTCGGCACTGGCCTGGCCCTTGGCGTACACCTGGCCGGTGCAGATGCTCGGGCCGGATCATCAACCGGCCACGCCACCTGTCCAGCCGACGCTTTTGCTGGTGCGGCGTACGACGGACTGGAGTGTGAAGTTTTCCGAGCTGAGCCCATTGGCCTGGCGGTTGTTGCAGCGGATCGAGGCGTTCCCGTTGCTGAGCGGTCGCGAGCAACTGCAAGGGCTGGCGTTGGAGGCGGGGTTACCCGCAACGATGTCGTTCAAGGACAGCGGACTGGCGTTGCTGCAGCAACTGCATGAGGACGGTGTGATCGGCGTTGTCTGAGTCAGACATGAGGTTGCAGCCAGCGTGGCGGATCAGGATGAAGGCGATAGAAGCGACGCAGTTGTTCCATGTCTTTCTCGAACCAGTCGCCCAGCCATTGGCTGTATTGCCTCTGAGCCGACGATTGCACAGAGGGTTGCCCGATGCAGTCGGACACCACCTGCGCGGCCTGCATGCCGGTCATCAAGGCCTTGAGCACGCCATGGGAAGACGCCGGGTCAAGCTGACTGGCCGCGTCACCGACCATGAAGTAGCCGTTACCGGCGACTGCCGTGCTGATCCGCCACGTTACATCGGCGCCGTGGATGGCGCCTTGCATGGGCAAGTGTTGCAGCTGCTCTGGAATCGCCGGGCGGCGCAGGTTCGGCGCGTCGAAGGCCAGATGCGTCCAGTGCGTCAATTGCGCCTGCACGTTTGCGATCCACGTCCATCCACCGGGAACTGCTGACAAGTGCGGTGCGTGCCGATAAGCGAGTGGACAACCCCGGACGTAACCGTAGCGGGCAATCAGGCGTGGCGAACAGCGGCGGATGGTCAATCCCAGCTGTCGATGCAGCCAGGCTGACGCGCCGCTGGCATCGATCACATAGTCGGCGTGCAACGGGCCTGAATCGGTTATGACACCGCGCACGCGACACTTCTCGCCAAGGACGGCGAGAGCGCGACACGGCTGGTGCACCATCACTCCCAGCGCTGCGGCGTGCTGCAATAACGCTGTGTCCAGCGTTGCCCGGGGAATCTGAAAGCCTCGCCATGAACCCTTGTCGTCACTGCCGAAGCCGTTGAAGCGCAGCGGCCCGTTCCATTGCACCCAGTGCCCGTTGAAACGCAGCGCATCCTGCACACACAGTTGCCCGGCGACGCCCAGTTGCGCCAACACGGGTTCGATGCCTGGATGCAGGCTCTCACCGGGGCGAAATCGCGGGAATTCCTGACGCTCGATCATTGCCACGCGCAGACCGCGTTGTGCGCAACCGATCGCTGCCGCCGATCCCGCCGGACCGCCACCGATCACCACGACATCAAAGGGCTTCAAGGGCGAGTTGCCACGCAGCATTTTCGTATTTGACCAGTATCGTTTCGGCGCAGACGAACAGTCGCACTTGTTGTTTGACCTGCACATCCCTCCATTTGAAGTCTTCGGCAGGGATGCTCATGACGCCGCGTTCGTACATCAGGAAGCGAAAGACCCAACCGCGCAACACGATGCCGACCTGCTGTTGCGCCGATTCCAATTCCGGATCGGGTCGCTGCACCTGGATGAAGGACAGCAACGGCCACGTATTACGCAAGGCCTTGTCGGTTCCCGCACCGAGTACGTTGTACACGCGGTACATCGAGAGCACCCGGCCTTGATATTCCTGCTGGGTGATTGCGCCGGTCAGTTGCAGGGAGAATCTGTTTTCAAGGGCGACTTGTGTGTAATCGCTGTATTCGTAGGCGCGATAGCGGACGAACGTCCGGCCCTGATGCTGGATCAGCTGCGCGGGTGGTTGGTTGTCCCAGGCGACGGCGCTTCTTCCGGTTTCCGCATCGGTCAACGGGATAATGGTGTGCAGGCTGGAGCGGGGCTCGAAAGTGCTCGCGGAGTCGGGTGCCAGGCCTGGCCAGAAAGAGCCCAGTGCTGCGCAGATTCTGGCGTCCTCGGGAAAAGGACTGGCCATCTGGTAACCGGCGAGATGGTCGATCCAGCTACCGTCCGGGCTTTGCTCACGCACTCGGCCTACCCCCCAACCCGGGGCGAAAAGTCCGGCTTCGCCGTCCGGCAATGTGGAAGGACGGTCGATGCCGACAGGGTGCGCGCCGGTCAGCGGCCATGAGACCGACTTGCGCGGCAAGCCGACAATCGCGGTGACTCCCCGATCCTCCGGGGAGAACGGCTGACCCGCGAGTGTCAGGTTGGCGCAATAACGCACATTCGATAACGCCTGCAGTCGGGCATGCCAGATGATCGAGCCGGTGAAGGCTGGCACCTGGCTGGCCCAGTGCATCAGGCGCCGTGGGTGGCAAAACGGAAAGAAATCTGGGGTGGCAATGATCGAATAGGCAGGTATCGATTGCAGGTGCCCAAGCGACGGGCAGCGCGCACGGATATAACCGTCGGCCGTGCCGTCCCGATAGTGCAGGGCGCGATAGCCGCCTTGCCTCACCAGCTCGGCGACACCCTCGCGGTGGTTCAGATCTTCGATGGTGCCATTGTCGTGCAGCATTGACCGACCATGGATCATGCCCCCCGAGTCCCTGGGCATCGTGAATGACAACAACTGGCCCCGGTAACAGGCCTGCTCGGCGAGCCGGAGCCTGGGCCGGGGCAGCAGTAGACTCGACCCCGATCCGCGCTCCACCTCCAGCGTTGCCAGACCATCGGTGATGACAAAGGGGTATTGGGAAATATCCGGTTCTTGCCAGCCGGTGTCGCTGTGACGCAGATGGATGTGGCGAATCTTTTCATTGATATGAAAAGCTTTGAATTTCACCTCCAGATCCAGTCCCGCAAGGCATTCCTTGCCATCGAACAGCTTGTGCATCGGCACCCAGAATTTCAGTGCGGGATCGACGTCCGGCTGAGCATCCATCGGGCCGAACTGTTCGTGATTTCCTTGGCGTTGCACGGCGATATAGGCGCTGTAATGCACCGGCATTATGCGAATGCCGTAGGGGTCGTCCTGAACGAACGGCAAGAAGCAGCGCAGCTCGGGGGCGTACAGGGCGCTGGTATTGCCCACACGCGCAATTCCGGTACGCGAGTAACACAGATCGGCGTGCTCACCATGCACCGTGTCGGCGGCGCAACGGTACTCGCTGGCAAACACTGCCACGGCCAGCGGTTCGCCCTGGGCCTTTCGCTGCAAATCCTTGAGCGAGGGTGGACGGACGCCGAAGACGTAGTTCAGAACAGCCCGGATTTCGACAGGGGTTGGATAGGTTTGCAGGGGCTGACCACTTGCATCGCGCGTGACCCTCGGCGACGCCAGCGCATGGAAGAGCAGGCTTTGAGCAGGCCGGGCAGGTTCGATCGCCCGATTGCCGGCCGGGCAGAAGTCTTCGAAACCGGGAAGCGACCGGTCGATACGCAATGGTTTGAGCAGTTCGTCCTTGAGCGGTACGGCGAGAATATCCAGACCATGAGCCAGCATCAGCGAGTGCCAGCCGCCCGGCGCGAGCCGCCGACAGGCTTGAGTGACAGAATCGAGCAGAGACATGGTTCACCACGCGACGGCTGAGCGAGGTGTCATCCCACAATAATTCTGCCTGGCCGGCTACTGTCAGATCTGACAGTAGCGACCGCTGGTGCTCAGCTCAATGGCAGTTTCAGCTCCGCACACAACCCGCCACCTTCGCGATTGCTCAGCGTCAGCGAACCGCCCAGCGCCAGCGCCAGTTGCTGGGCGATCGCCAGCCCAAGCCCGGTGCCGCCGGTGCTGCGGTTGCGCGAGTTTTCCACGCGGTAGAAAGGCTCCATCACCTGGGCCAGCTCTTCTTCGGCGATGCCCGGGCCGCGATCCATGACCTTGATCGACAGTTCGTTCCTGTCGCGTTGAATCAGCAGCTCGGCAGCGCCGGCGAACTTCAGCGCGTTGTCGGTCAGGTTGACCAGCACCCGGCGCAACGCGTGGGGACGGGTATCGATGACCGCCTCACTCTTGCCGCTCAACTGCACTTCCTTGCCCATGTCCTGATAGTCGAACACCAGGCTGTCGAGGAACGAGTCCAGATTGGTGCGTCGGCTTTCTTCAGTCGAGCCGTGGATGCTGCGGGCGTAGGCCACACCTTCGCGCACCAGATGCTCCATCTCGCCGAGGTCGTTCCACAGTTTGTCTTTCTCGGCCGAATCGTCCATGAACTCCGCCCGCAGCTTCATGCGGGTGATCGGGGTTTGCAGGTCGTGGGAAATCGCCGCCAGCAGTTGCATGCGCTCTTTCAGGTACGCGGCGATGCGCGCCTGCATCGAGTTGAAAGCGCGGGCGGCGTAAGCCACTTCGTTCGGGCCTTTTTCGTCGAGGTTGATCGGGTGGGCGTTGGGATCGAGGGTTTCCACCGCGTTGGCGAGACGGGTGAGGGGGCGGATGGCGATGCGCACCGCCAGCCAGGTGCAGGCGAGCATCAGCGCCAGTTGCCCGAGTAACACCACCGGCAGCCACGGCGACAGCGGCACCATCGACGGGCGCACATCGATGGTCACCGGGCTGCCGTCGCTCAGGCGCAGGTGGCCTTGAAAGTGTTTTATCGGGCCGGGAATATCGGTGAACGTCAGCGGATAGGCCTCGCCAATTGCGTCGGTAATCGAGGTGACGGCAATCGGCACGTCCTGCGGGTCCAGCGGCGTGCCCGGTTCGCCTTCGCTCAGCAGATAACCGTAGTTCTTGCGCGCCAGGCGTTTGAGCCACATCGGGCGTTCTTCGGCGGGCAGACGATCAAGAATGGCAATCGAGGTCGAGACGTCGGTTTCGAGGTTGCCGAGCATGGTGTTTTTCGCGCTTTCGTAGCGCTCGTAATATTGCGCGCCGAACGACAGCGCCTGAGCGAGGATCAGCCCGATCAGGAAAATCAGCGACAAGCGGGAGGCGAGGGTGCGCGGCCAGCGCAGGGCGACATTCATGCGGGGGCTCCGAGGACTTCGACCGGCAGCGAGAACACATAGCCTTCGCTGCGCACGGTCTTGATGTAGGCCGGTTCACGGGCGTCATCCAGCAGGCGCTGGCGCAGACGGCTGACCAGCAGATCGATGGAGCGGTCAAACAGATCGGCGTCACGGCCCTGGGTCAGATTCAGCAATTGATCGCGGCTCAGCACCCGTTGCGGATGGTCGAGGAACACGCGCAACAGACGGTATTCCGCGCCACTCAGCGCGACCATGGTGCCGTCCTTGTCCAGCAGATGCCGAGCCGATGTGTCGAGCTGCCAGCGACCGAACGCCAGCAGCCGACCGCTTTCGGTCACCACCAGGTTCGGCGGCAGCATCCGGGTGCGGCGCAGCACGGCATTGATCCGCGCCAGCAGTTCGCGGGCGGCGAACGGTTTGGTCAGGTAATCGTCAGCGCCCATTTCCAGACCAAGGATGCGGTCGGTTTCATCGTTGCGCGCAGTGAGCATCAGGATCGGTGTGGCCCTGTGTTTGCCCGAGCGCAATTCGCGGCACAGCAGCAGGCCGTCGTCGCCGGGCATCATGATGTCGAGCACGATCAGGTCGACGGTGTTGGCTTCCAGAAAGCTGCGCATCTGCCGGCCATCGGCAACCACCGTGGTGCGCAGGCCGTTCTTCTTCAGGTAATTGCCGACCAGTTCGCGAATCTCGCGGTCGTCGTCGACGATCAGGATGTGATCGACATGTTCCATGGGGCCAAACCTCAATCAAAGGGGATTGCCGGGCAGTCTATCGAGCCTGCGCGAGGCCGCCTGCCTGCCTTTGTATTGCAGTGTATCCAGCGCTGTGACGGATACATGCCGACGCAAAAAGCGGATTTTTACAGGGTTTTGTATCGCTGTGTATCCCGGGCGCGTGCGGATACGTAGCGATTTATACACGGCATTTGCCGACACATGCGCGATACCTCGCGAGCTTTAAATGAGCTCCATCGAGGCACACACAGAACGCCTCGGCCCAATCAACGATTCAATCATTGAAGCCCCGAGGAAAACGCCATGAACACCAAGACCAAATCGATCGCTGCCGCTTGCCTGTTTGCCGCTTTGAACATCTGCACCCTGTCGGCCCGAGCCGAAGCCGATGTCACCCCGCAAACCTACTCCTACGGCAGCCACCTGGACATCCAGAAAGTGGTGTCGCTGAAACAGGACAACTCGATGACCTGCGGCATCGTCGACGCCCGCCTGACCTACCTCGACTCGGCCGGCAAGACCCAGGTGCTCGACTACCGCAAATTCGCCGACGGCTGCAACGAAGACAACTGATTACCCACCTCTATAAAAGGAACATCGCCATGAACAACGTATCGCGCTATCTGACCGCTGTTGCCTTCTCCCTCGCCGGTGTCGCGGCCCACGCCAACGCTGCCGTCGAACAGAACAGCTGTGGCAGCAGCACCTGCTTCCAACTGGCCCCGGTGGCCAAGCCGGGCAGCGACGGCCTGATCGCCGCCGACGGCTCCAGCCGCACGCCACAGGGCCAGACACTGGCCGCCGACGGCGCCAGCCGTACGCCGCAAGGCCAGACGCTGGCCGAGAACGGTGCCAGCCGTACGCCACAAAGCCAATGGCTGGACAGCCAGACGGCTTGAGGATTGAAGGGGGCTGCCCGTAACGGGCGCCCCCCGAACCACTCAACAGACCACCCCTCATTCAAAAGGTGAACCTCATGTTTCTCATCGCTTTCCTGGGCGGTCTGTTGACTGTCCTCAGTCCGTGCATCCTGCCGGTGGTGCCGTTTCTGTTCGCCGGTGCCGACCGCACCCGTTCTTCGATCCTGCTGACCCTCGGCGGCATGGCCCTGACCTTTGCCCTGATCTCCAGTCTGGCGGTAGTCAGCAGCGAGTGGGTGATTCAGGCCAGCAACACCGGTCGCCATATCGCGCTGGCGGTAATGGTGCTGTTTGCGCTGTCGCTGATTTCCGCCCGTATCGGTGACTGGCTGGCCCGACCCTTCGTGCTGCTGGGCAATCGTCTCGACCCCGACGCCCGGAAAAAGACCGGGCCCATGGCGTCGATCATGATCGGTGTCGCCACCGGTCTGCTGTGGGCGCCGTGCGCCGGCCCGATTCTCGGCGTGATCCTCACCGGCGCCATGCTGCAAGGCGCCAACGCTCACACCAGCCTGTTGCTGCTGGCCTACGGCGCGGGTAGCGCGCTGTCGCTGGGAACGCTGATCTTCGCCGGTCGCGGCTTGGTCAACCGGCTGAAGCCGTCGATTCCGTTCACTGGCTGGTTCCGCCGTGGTGCGGGTGTTGCGGTGCTGGCGACGGCGGCGGTGATCGCCACCGGTGCCGACAACCTGCTGTTGGCCAACACCTCGTCCCAAGGCGTGGCGTCGGTCGAGAAAAGCGTGCTGGAAAACGTGCCGAAAGTGGTGGACTACTTCGTCAGCAAAGTCCGTGCAGACTCGACCGAAGACGAGGCGAGCAAAGGCGCGATGCCGTCGCTGGCCGGCGCAGTGCAATGGTTGAATTCGCCGGAACTGACGGCCGATTCCCTGCGCGGCAAAGTGGTGCTGGTGGACTTTTGGACCTACGACTGCATCAACTGCCAGCACACCCTGCCGTACGTCAAAGAGTGGGAGAAGAAGTACGGCAAGGACGGCCTGGTGGTGATCGGCGTGCACACCCCGGAATACGGTTACGAGCGGATCATCGACAACGTCAAGGATCAGGTGCACAAGCTCGGCATCACCTACCCGGTGGCCATCGACAACAACTACGCGATCTGGCGCAACTTCGATAACCAGTACTGGCCGGCGCATTACCTGGTCGACGCCAAGGGGCAGGTGCGTTACACCCACTTTGGTGAAGGCAGTTATCAGGCGCAGGAGCAGATGATTCAGCAACTGCTCAAAGAGGCCAAGGCGCCTGCGGCCTGATCAATGAAAGCGAATGGTCCGGGGTAAATCTTCCCGGGCCGTTTCGCTTTTCCCGTATCTGTTTCGAGGCCTTTACAAAATCCCGCCATTCATCGGCCAACGCCCGGTTTTATGGGCTCTCCGGACGATTGACAGGGACGCCGGCCAGCGCCCGCGCGATAGTGGCGGAGCAGGGTCGATGCCGGCCTTGTCACTGATAAAAAGAAAGCGAGGTTGCCATGCCGAAGTTCGTGATTGAACGCGAGATTCCAGGAGCCGGAAAGCTATCGGAGCAAGAACTCAAGGCCGTATCGCAAACGTCCTGCAACGTACTGCGTGAACTCGGCCCAGAGGTGCAGTGGCTGCAGAGTTATGTGACTGCCGACAAGATTTATTGCGTGTACATCGCACCCAACGAGGAACTGGTGCGCGAACACGCCAGGCGTGGGGGATTTCCGGCCAACAGCGTGTCCCGGGTGACGAGCATCATCGACCCGACGACCGCCGAGTGACGCTTGACCCTTCTGCCGTGGAGCACCCATTCATGAGTACCCCCATTGATCTCACTGCCCTGAAGGAACGTCAGAAAGTCGCCTGGGCCAGTGGCGACTATGCCTTGATCGGCACCACGCTGCAGATCGTCGGCGAAACCCTCGCCGAAGCCTGCGACCTGCGCTGCGATGAAGAAGTGCTGGACGTTGCTGCCGGTAACGGCAATGCCACGCTGGCGGCGGCGCGCCGGGGTTGTCTGGTGACGTCCACCGACTATGTCGCGGCGCTGCTGGAACGCGGGCAGGACCGGGCGCGCGCCGAGCATCTGGACGTGACCTTTCAAGTCGCCGATGCCGAAGCGCTGCCGTTTGCCGATTCCAGTTTCGACGCAGTGCTGTCGACCTTCGGCGTGATGTTCGCCCCGGATCAGGCGAAAGCGGCCAAGGAGCTGGCGCGGGTCTGTCGCCGGGGCGGACGGATCGGCCTGGCCAACTGGACGCCGGAAGGCTTCGTCGGCCAGATGTTCAAGACCCTCGGGCGCTATCTGCCACCGCCACCCGGTGCGCAGCCGCCCTCGAACTGGGGCGCGGAAGCCTGGCTGCATTCGAACTTCGATGATCGCCAGTTCCAGGTCCAGGTGACCCGCCGCCACTTCAACTTCCGCTATCGCTCGGCGGCGCACTTTATTGATGTGTTTCGCCATTGGTACGGCCCGGTGCACAAGGCGTTCGCGGCGTTGCCGCCTGAGAGCGGGCAGGCGCTGGAGGCGGATCTGACGCTACTGATCGACGGGTTGAACCGGGCGGGAGCGGAATCGATGGTGGTGCCGAGTGAATATCTGGAGGTCGTCATCACCAAGCGCTGAAACCATTGTGGGAGCGAGCTTGCTCGCTCCCACAGGGATCCCTACAGAGCTTCTATTTCAGATGCGCACCGTCAAACCACTCCAGCGCCGTGCGCCAGATGCAGATGCCGAGAAAGTACGCCGACGCCAGCAGCCACAGGCCCATCACCAGCGGGTTGATTACCGGGTGGTTCAGCACCAGCGACAGACTGCACAGCAACCAGATCGCCGTCACAGCAATGTTGATCGGCATGAACCGACGTACCCGGAACGGGTGCAAAAACTTCATCCGGGTCACGGTCAGCAGCGCCAGGCCAATCACCGTCAGGAAGGTGATCCATGGCCCCGGATCGATGATGTACAGGCACAAGGCAACCACGTTCCACGCAGCGGGGAAACCGACGAAGTAGTTGTCCTTGCTCTTCATATTGACGTTGCAGAAGCAGAACAGCGACGACACCAGAATCAGCGACACGGTCAGCAGCTGGGTGTAGTCGGGCAGGGGAATGTAGCGATAGATGAACAGTGCCGGAATGAACACGTAGGTCAGGTAATCGATCACCAGATCGAGGATCGATCCATCGAAACTCGGCAGCACCGACTGCACGTTGACCTTGCGCGCCAGCGCCCCGTCGAGGCCGTCGACGATCAGCGCCACGCCCAGCCACATCAGGCAGTGGGTCGGCTGGTTTTCCAGCAGGGCAAGGGTGGCCAGGAAAGCGGTGACCACGCCGGTCGCGGTGAAACCATGGGCGCCCCAGGCCTTGAGCCTGGCGATGTGGACGGTCGATATCACGAAGGCGTTCTCCAGAAAGTGCAGCAAGCCGCGTAAACCCTTGGGCAGCAAGGGCGGCGACCAACCGGGTCGGGGTTGCAGCTATCGACCGGTCGGGCCGGGTCAAGGTTCACCCATTCGTGAAGATTAGCTGGCCGGGGAAAAATTTCTCTGGAGAATCACTCGCCCATGGCCACGTCAGCCCAACGGTGCTGGCGCAACGCATCAGGAGGGCTATCGTTGCCTGACGCAGTCATACCCCTTTGCCTGAGGACGACGTCATGAACACCAGCGATCTGCTCGAACAACTGCTGCGAGGCCAGGCCTCGGCGGGACAACCAGGTGGCGCGTCGGCCGGTGGGGGACTGGGCGGGCTGCTCGGTGGTTTGCTGGGCGGTGGCGGTGTTTCCGGGGGTGGATCTCCGGCTGGCGGACTGGGTGGCCTGGGCGGGCTGCTTGGCGGATTGCTCGGCGGTGGCGGCGCGCTGGGTGGCGGCACGCAGCGTCGTTCCGGCGGCACTAATTACGCGGCGCTGGCCTCGCTGGGCATGATGGCGTTCCAGGCGTATCAGGCCTGGCAACGCAGCCAGGCGTCCGCCGCGCCGCAGCAAACGCCGCAAACTGCGGACCTGCTGTCCGGCCCGCAAGTCGAAGAGCACAGCCACGCCGTTCTGCGGGCGCTGATCGCGGCAGCCAAGGCTGACGGGCGGATCGACGACTCGGAAAAACACCTCATCAGCAGTGAAATCGGCAAGCACACCGATGACCCGAACCTGCAGCAATGGCTCGACGATGAAGTCGCCAAACCGCTGGATCCCACCGAAGTGGCGCAGGCGGCGCAGAACGATCCAGCCATGGCCGCCGAGATGTACCTGGCCAGCGTGATGCTGGTGGACGATCAGCAGGACGCCGAGCGTAATTATCTGGATGAACTGGCAGCGGCGTTGCAGATCGACCCCGAGTTGCAGGTCCACCTGGAGCAGCAGGCCAAAGGCACGGCCTGACCCTCTCATCCCACAGCCTTCGACCGCTCTGTTCAAGCAAGGAGCGAGCCGAAGGCTCCGTCCGTCAGGGCAATTTTCAAGCCGATTGAATTTTTGACGCGCCAAGCCTCTCTGCTGCATTAGAGGCGAGTGACTGAGCGTCCTGCCAATCGATCGAGAATATTGCCATGACTGTCCTGACTCACCTGCAAGCTGCCCCCGCCACATCGCGACCGCTCGACTCTTCGGGTGAGTTGCGGCGTATCCATGAAGCGCTTTTAGCCGACGAACATCCGCAGCCACTGGCGCGCGCCTTTCTGGAAGATCAACTGCTGCAAGCCGCGCAGTTGAAGGAAGAACTGCCATCGGACCCCACGCAGTGGCATGCCTGGGTGGCCGAGCACTGCGCCGATGTCGCCCGGCAATACGCCGACTACCTGCAACAACGCAAGGCTGGAGGCGCACGGCAGTTCTTCAGTTGCAAGGCTCATGCGCAGTATTTCCTGCAAGCGGTGGCGCCGACCAAACTGGTCGATGGCGCCTGGCTCTACGGCTTGCTCGGACAGTGGCGCGATCCGCGCTTCAGTAGCCTGATCAGCACTTATCTGGAAGAACTGGGCGAGGGCAATCCGGCCCAGAACCACGTGGTGATCTACCGCCAGCTGCTAGCCGAACAGGGCCTCGAGCCCAGCAGTCCACTGCCCGACGAACGCTACCTGCAAGGCGCGCTGCAATTAGCCCTGGGTGCCTGCGGCATGGATTTTCTCCCGGAGGTGATCGGTTACAACCTTGGCTACGAACAGTTGCCCTTGCACCTGCTGATCAGCAGTTACGAGCTCAGCGAACTGGGGATTGATCCGTACTATTTCACCCTGCACGTGACCATCGACAACGCCAGCACCGGCCATGCGCAAAAAGCCGTTCAGGCCGTCCTGGATCTGTTGCCTCTGGAAGCCGATCGCAGCGATTTCCTGCGCCGGGTATCGCTGGGCTATCGACTCAATGATCTGGGGCAGGGCAGCCGCGCAATCATCGAGGGCTTCGACCTGGAGCGCGAGTTGTTGGCGATGCTTGAACGCAAGTGTCCGTTCGCGCAACACATGCACTCCGACTATTGCCGCTTCGAAGGCAAGACCGTCAATCAGTGGCTGGCCGATCCGCAGCAGCTCTCCGGGTTCCTGCAGGCCATGCAGGACAAGGGCTGGATCAAGCGCCACGAAGATCCACAGAACAGCCGCTTCTGGCAATTGATCGATGGCGATGGCGCGGCGATGTTCGGCGTGTTCAGCGCCTATGAAAAACAACTGGTGCATGACTGGATTGCCGGTGACTGGATTTCTGCGGACAAACCCGTCGCGTTCCGCCGCCGCCCCTCGGTCCCCGCGCCGATCGAGGTGCCCGAACAGGACCCCGATGTGCAGCGCCTGAATGCGGCACTGCAAGGGCAGAACGCTCACAGCAAAATCACAACGTTGATCCCCTGGCTCGCCCCGGCACGCCATGCGCATCCGGCCGGGCTGCTCGCCACTCGCCGTTTCATCCAACTCAAATCCGGCCAGCGTTAAGGAAATCATCAATGAATCAGGAAGAACAACTGTCTGCCAACGATTTGGTGCTGCTGCAACTGGGGCGGCGCCTGCAGGCCGACGGCTATCGTTTCATCACCCCGACTCCGCTGACTCATCAACGGGTCAACCAGCGCGACGAAGGACAGGCCGCCGATGGCCTGCGGGATGTGTTCGGATGGTCGCGTCCGTTCGAACCGGGCCTTCTGTCTGCCGATGAACAGCGACAATTGCAGGACGCCCAGGTGATTGATGCGTTCGACGGGCGCTTGAAGAGCCGGGTGCGCTGGTCGAGCCTGGATGACTTGCTGTTCGTGCATTCCGGATTCCCCACCGATGCTGCCGACTCAGTGTTCTTCGGTCCGGACACCTATCGCTTTGCCCAACTGATTCACAGCCATTTGCAGCAGAACTTTGCGCCGATCCACCGGGCGGTGGACATCGGTTGCGGCGCCGGAGTCGGCGCGATCCTGATTGGCCGTGCCCGGCGCGAAGCGCAAGTGCTGGCGGTGGATATCAACCCCGCCGCGCTGCGCCTGACCACGATCAACGCGGCGCTGGCCGAAGTGGCCAACGTCGAGGTGCGCGCCAGTGATGTGTTGCAGGGCGTCGACGGTGAATTCGACCTGATCGTCGCCAACCCACCCTACATGGCCGATCCGGCCGGGCGAGCTTACCGCCACGGTGGCGGGACGCTGGGGGCGGGCCTGTCGCTGCGGATCGTCGAACAGGCGCTCAATCACCTGACCCCCGGCGGCTCGCTGCTGCTCTACACCGGTGTGGCGATGGTCGATGGCCGCGATCCTTTCCTCGACACCGTATTGCCACGGCTGGATGAAAAACGCTTCGGCTGGACCTACCGCGAACTCGATCCCGATGTGTTCGGCGAAGAGTTGCTGAATCCCGGCTATCAGCGCGTCGACCGGATTGCCGTGGTCGCGCTGACGGTGACTCGAACAGGCTGAAACAAGGCAGGTGCAGGATGAGCAGGAATCTCGACGACTACAACCGGATGCGCGACTTTTCGGCGACCTCGGAACCGTCGGCTGACCACCGCCGGGGTAAGAAATCCGCCGGCGACCACGCCCTGCAGTTCTGCATTCAAAAGCACGATGCCTCGCACCTGCATTACGACTTTCGCCTGGAACTCGACGGCGCGCTCAAGAGCTGGGCTGTGCCCAAGGGCCCGTCGCTGGACCCCAAGGTCAAGCGGCTGGCGGTGCATGTCGAAGACCATCCGCTGGACTACGCGACGTTCGAGGGCAGCATTCCCGAAGGGCATTACGGTGCCGGCGATGTGATCGTCTGGGATCGCGGCGTGTGGATTCCGCAGGAAGACCCGGAGAAAGCCTACGCCAAGGGCAAGCTCAAATTCGAACTGCGCGGCGAGAAGCTTGCCGGGGTGTGGAACCTGGTGCGCACCCACATGCCGGGCAAGAAAGAGCAGTGGTTTCTGATCAAGCATCAGGACAGTGCCGCACGCCCGCAAAGCGATTACGACGTGCTGGTCGCCGAGCCCGACAGTGTGCTCAGCGAGCGCACGATCGTCGACAAGCCCCGGCTCAGTGCGAAGCAGGTCAAACCCCTTCAAGGCCCGGCGAAAGCACCGCGCAAGTCGGCCTCGGGCAAGCTCACCGGGGCGCACAAGGCCAAAATTCCCGCGCAGCTGAAGCCTCAGCTCGCCACGCTGGTAGAGAGTGCGCCGGAGGGCGATTGGCAATACGAAATCAAGTTCGACGGCTATCGGATCATGGCGCGCATTGATCAGGACGAGGTGCAGTTGTTCACCCGCAATGGCCATGACTGGACGCACAAATTGCCGAAACAGGCGCAAGCCCTCGCGGCGCTGGGCCTGGAGTCGGCGTGGTTGGATGGTGAGATGGTGGTCGCCGACGCCGACGGCGTGCCGGACTTTCAGGCCCTGCAAAACGCGTTCGATTCGGGACGCAGCGAAAACATCGTCTATTACCTGTTTGATCTGCCGTATCTGAACGGTGTCGACCTGCGCGAGGTGCCGGTGCAGGAACGGCGCGCAGCGCTGGCCACGGTGCTGAAAGCCCACGAAGATCCGCTTTTGCGCTTTTCCGAAGCGTTCGACGAAACCCCGCAGGCGTTGCTCAACAGCGCCTGCCAGATGCGCATGGAAGGCCTGATCGGTAAACGCCTCGGCTCGCCTTACGTGTCGCGCCGCAGCAGCGACTGGATCAAGCTCAAGTGCAAGCATCGCCAGGAATTCGTGATTGTCGGCTACACCGATCCGAAAGGCGCGCGCAGTTCGTTCGGCGCGTTGCTGCTGGGTCTGCATGATCGTGACAGCGGCGAGTTGCGGTACGCCGGCAAGGTCGGCACCGGATTCAATGAAACCACCCTCAAGAGCATCCTCGCGCAGCTCAAGCCATTGAAGGTGAAGAAACCGGCGGTGATCAATCCGCCCAGCGGTTTCGAGGCCAAGGGTGTGCACTGGCTCAAACCGAGTCTGCTGGCGGAAGTGGCGTTCGCCGAAATGACCCAGGACGGCTCGGTGCGTCACGCCGTGTTCCATGGCTTGCGCGAGGACAAACCGGCCAAGGACATCACCGAGGAGCGCGCCAGACCCATGAAGATTTCAAAGACTGAATCTACCGCGCCGTCGCAATCCGGCTTGGCCGACGGCAAGGTGCGGATCACTCATCCCGACCGGGTGATCGATGCCAGCAGTGGCACCACCAAGATGCAGCTGGCCGAGTATTACGCCAGCGTCGCCGAATGGATTCTGCCGCAGCTCAAGGACCGCCCGGTGGCGCTGGTACGTGCGCCGGACGGTATCGCCGGTGAGCTGTTCTTCCAGAAGAACGCTGAGAACCTGGCGATCCCCGGCATCCGCACGCTGGACAAAGAACTGACCGGCCAGCCGGTGATGCTGATCAACAACGCCGAAGCCTTGATCGGCGCGGTGCAGATGAGCACGGTCGAATTGCACACCTGGAACGCTACCACCACCGATCTGGACAAGCCCGACCGCTTTGTCCTCGACCTCGACCCGGACCCGGCGCTGCCGTGGAAAAGCATGGTCGAAGCCACAGCGCTGACCCTGACTGTGCTGGATGAGCTGGGCCTCAAGGCGTTTCTCAAGACCAGCGGCGGCAAGGGCATTCATCTGGTGGTGCCGTTGACCCGCAAGCATGGCTGGGACGAGGTCAAGGATTTCAGCCACGCCATCGTCACGCACATGGCGAAATTGTTGCCGGAGCGTTTTTCAGCGGTGTCCGGGCCGAAAAATCGTGTCGGGCGGATCTTCATCGATTACCTGCGCAACGGCCTGGGCGCCACCACCATTTGCGCCTACGCGGCGCGTACCCGTGAAGGGTTGCCGGTGTCGGTGCCGCTGTTTCGGGAAGAAGTCGGCGAGATCAAGGGCGCCGATCAATGGAACGTGCGCAATGTTCACGAACGGCTGGCGGAAGTAGGCGATGAACCCTGGGCGGACATCAAGAAAATCCGACAGAGCATCACGGCCGAGATGCGCAAGCGGGTGGGCATGAAAAAATGATCAGGTACCGCGCAGCAAGTCGTGGGCGTTGAGCAGGTCGAAGGCGACTTGCGGATTGTTTTCCAGGCCACGGCGGATGGCGGCCGGGATGGTTTTTCGGGTTTTGCGGCAGAGCCCCGGAAGCTCCTCGACCTCGATTTCGATGCCTCCGCGCACAGTCCGTACTTCACCGAACTTCGGTGCGATCAGCACACGAATGCCTAGCTGATCGAACATCTTGCCTTGCAGCCGCTCGAGGTCGGCGAGGTCTTTGAGGTTTTCCAGACGCTCGAGCAGACGCTTTTCTTCCTCGCGGGTCAGCAACAGGATGCGCACATCCGCGCCGGGCGTACCCAGCAGCGGATCACGCCCGCAGATGCACAGACCCGGCGGGCAAGGGGAGCGGAGTGAGGCGGAAATCGTCATGGCCTCCATCATAGAGGCCGTTCGACGGTTTTGCCCATGGTCGTTCGCCAGCCGTCCATCGGCAGGGCGTAACGGTGGCAAGTCCGTCAGCCACCATCATCGAACGTGCCGTGGTTATTGCGACAGACCTTCGTAGTAAACCAGGATGGCATTGGCCAGCTCTTCATCGCTGGCGTTCAGGCCAGGATTGTCCTGACGCACCTGTTGCAGTACCGATTCCAGGTACACGCCACGGATCGTTCCGCCGCTGGCGACGAATGCGGACAAGTCGTCACGGGCCGGAATCACCATTTTGTGATCCTTGAAGGTCGAGTACAGCGACGCGGAAACCCCCGCTGAAGTAGCCACATCTCCCGCGTCCACGCGGGCGAATGCCGAACCGAAAGGCAGGCACAGCATAAGAGACGAAACGAGTAATAAACGGCGCATGACGGTGTTCCTCCAGCAGCGTAAAGCGAAAAGGAATTACCACATAATGTGAGAGGTGCCGGACAGCCCGGGAGTTCCATGCGCCATGCCGGGCGGTAGTGGCCGTAGAACGAGAACCATCGCACAGTCCGCGTTTTTACCGAATGTAACGACATACCCTGCGACGCTCTAAAGCGGCGGATTCACGTAAATAGGCTTAACTGAAGCGTTGAAAGGCGCCGCGTGGCGCAGCCTGGGAGGAAATCACGGTGTCGATCAAACTGCGTTTGGTGTTGCTGATTGCGACTAGCCTGCTGACGGCGTTGATCGTGAGTCTGGTCAGTTACGTCGGCAATCAGCGGATGGCTTCGGCGGTCAGTGACAACGCGGTCAGCATGAGCGCGCTGCGCAATCACATGGAAGCCGACATGATGCACGACGCCCTGCGCGCGGACGTGTATTCGGCGATGCTGGTGGGGCTGGGCAAAAGCACCAGTTCGGCGGACGAGGTGCGCAGCTCCGTCGAAGAGCATGCGGCGCATTTTCGCGAGGTGCTGGGTGAAAACCTCAAGCTGCCGGTCAATCCCACGATCAAGTCCGCGCTCGAGCAGATCAAGCCAAGCCTCGACACCTACATCAGCGCCGGCGAGCAGATCGTCGGTCTTGCACTGGAAAACCCGGACAGCGCCCAGCAGCAACTGGGGACCTTCAATACCGCGTTCAGCCAGCTCGAAGAACAGATGGCCGCTCTCAGCGAGCTGATCGAAACCAATACCCGGCAGACCAGCGAAGGAACCGAGGCGGCGATCCACAATGCCAATATCGCCCTCGGCATTGTCCTCATTGCCAGCCTGTTGCTGCTGTTGGTTCAGGGCCGCTGGGTGATCCTGAGCATCATGGGGCCGCTGAAGTCCGCCAGTCGCATCGCCGAAAGCATCGCCCACGGCAACCTCAGCGAACCGATCGCCGAACCGTCCGGCAAGGACGAAGCCAGTGCGCTGATCCGCACGCTCGCAACCATGCAGCGCGATCTGCGGGACATGATCGGTGTGGTGCGAAGCAACGCCCACGGCGTCAGCGGCATGAGCGAACAACTGAGCCACGGCTGC
The DNA here is from genome assembly GCF_001594225.2 of Pseudomonas glycinae. GTDB lineage: Bacteria > Pseudomonadota > Gammaproteobacteria > Pseudomonadales > Pseudomonadaceae > Aquipseudomonas > Aquipseudomonas glycinae. The sequence continues at coordinate 2,517,906 of NZ_CP014205.2, read as the reverse complement.
CATCAGGTGGCCGACAGCAGCCAGCAACAAAGCACCGCCGCCGGCACCATGGCAGCTGCCGCGAGCCAGATGACCGCCAGCATCGAGGAAATCACCCGTCACGCCGAGCGTGCTTTGAACATGGCCAGCCAGGCCGAATCACTGGCGAAAAACGGCGGGCAGGTGATCCATCAAGTGGTCAGCGATATGGACGACATCGCCCGTTCCGCCCAGCAATCGGCACAGGTGATCCGCACCCTGGATCAGGAATCCGAAGGCATCTTCAATATCATTCAGGTGATCAAAAGCATCGCCGACCAGACCAATCTGCTGGCACTCAACGCAGCCATCGAGGCCGCCCGGGCGGGCGAGCAGGGCAGAGGCTTTGCGGTGGTGGCCGATGAGGTGCGCAACCTGGCTGCGCGCACCAGCGCCTCGACCCAGGAAATCGCCGCGATGGTCGCGCGCATCCAGAACAGCACCCGCGAGGCGGTCAGCAGCATGGAGGCCGGTGTCGCCCAGGTCGACAAGGGCATGGCGGTCACCGCCGACGTCGAACGCGCGATCCGCGAAATCCTCGAGGCCACCCTTAGCACCACGCAACTGGTCAACGACATTACCCGCACCATTGGCGAACAGAGTCAGGCGAGCAACGAGATCGCCCATCAGGTAGAGATGATCGCGGGCATGTCGGAGGGCAACAGCAAGGTCATCGGCCAGACGGCCAATACCACAGACGAGCTGTCGAGTCTGGCGGGGCGGCTGGCGCAGTCGGTGGATCGGTTCAGGTTGTGAGAGCAGGCTCTGCCGCCTTGTCAGCGGCAGAGCTCATGCTTCAGAACTTGTACGCCTGACGCCCCACCAGCAGCCATTTGCCGGACTGCTTCTGCCAGATCTGGAAATTCTCGATTTCCGTCGGCACGACCTCGGTGCCTTTCAGTGCCTGCGCCGAAAAGTGATGGCGCACCAGCGCAGTGTCCCCGGACAGGGTGATGGTCTGGTTTTGCATCTCCAGGGTCTTGAACGCGCTCTTGCCGGTTTCGATATCGGCAATGAAGGCTTTCTTGTCCTGGATCTTGCCGCTGGAGTGGCCGTAGGTGAGGTTGTCGGCGGTCAGGGCGTTCAGCTCGGCGATGTCCTTGTGCAGCATCGCCTGGGTCAGATGGTCGACGGCCTGGGCGACGTCCTGTTCCGCCGGGGCGGCGGCGACGTAGCCGCTGAAAACACAGAAAAGACCGAGCAGCACTTTGCTTTTGTTCATGAAAATTCCTTGTTGTTGTAGGTTTCGGAACGACTGGATCATTTGTCAGTCGTCGTACAACTTATCAGGAACAGGACGGGGTTTGAAAGCGCTTGAGGAACCAATGGAAAACTATCCGGTCGCGAACAGACGCGCGGGTTTGCCATGACGTGATATTCTTCGCGCCACTTGTTTTGACCCCATTCAGTCTGGCGCGCTTTTCGGCGGGCCAGACAGAACCCCTGTCGCTCAAGTAGCTGAAGCCAATAATGATAAGAAGTCAGTTCAGAAGGGACATATAACTGAGGTCGACGCAGCCTGTCGGCCTTGTGTGCCCACCCGTCAAAATTGAAGTGTGCCGGAACCTGCGACGCTGGCCTGAGTGTCGCGAAAAAGGGGACCTCATACGTACAACAGCGGCGGGCGGAAGGCGTTTTATCATAGGTGCAACAGATGTTTAAAAAAGTGAACACAGCCTTGCTGGGGCTGGCTTTGGCGATGGGGATGTCTTCCGCCAATGCCGAAGAAGCAAAGAAAGTCGACGTTCTGCTGATCGGCGGCGGCATCATGAGCACCACCCTGGGTGTGTGGATCAATGAGCTGGAACCGACCTGGTCGATGGAAATGGTCGAGCGCCTCGACGGCGTCGCCCTGGAAAGCTCCAACGGCTGGAACAACGCCGGTACCGGTCACTCGGCGCTCGCCGAGTTGAACTACACCCCGGAAGACGACAAGGGTAATGTCACCATCCCGAAAGCCGTCGAGATCAACGAAGCGTTCCAGGTCTCCCGTCAGTTCTGGGCCTGGCAGGTTCGTCAAGGCGTCCTGAAGGACCCTCGTTCGTTCATCAACACCACTCCGCACATGAGCTTCGTGTGGGGCGATGACAACATCAAGTTCCTGAAAAAACGCTACGAAGCCCTGCAAGCGAGCCCGCTGTTCGCCGGCATGCAGTACTCCGAAGACCCGGCTGTGATCAAGAAGTGGGTTCCGCTGATGATGGAAGGGCGTGACCCGAACCAGAAAATCGCGGCCACCTGGAGCCCGCTGGGTACCGACATGAACTTCGGCGAAATCACCCGCCAGTTCGCCGGTTACCTGCAGACCAAGCCCAACTTCAGCTTGAAGCTGTCGAGCGAAGTGCAGGACATCACCAAGAATGCCGATGGCACCTGGCGCGTCAGCTACAAGAACCTGAAAGACGGCACCAAGACTGAAACCGATGCCAAGTTCGTGTTCATCGGCGCCGGCGGCGGTGCCCTGCACCTGCTGCAGAAGTCCGGTATTGAAGAAGCCAAGGAATACGCTGGCTTCCCGGTAGGCGGCTCGTTCCTGGTGACCGATAACCCGGCCATCGCCGAACAGCACCTGGCCAAGGCCTACGGTAAAGCTTCGGTTGGCGCGCCTCCGATGTCCGTTCCGCACCTGGACACCCGTGTCCTGGACGGCAAGCGCGTCATCCTGTTTGGCCCGTTCGCGACTTTCAGCACCAAGTTCCTGAAGGAAGGTTCGTACCTGGACCTGCTGACCAGCACCACCACCCACAACATCTGGCCTATGACCCGGGTCGGCATCAAGGAATACCCGCTGGTCGAGTACCTGGCCGGTCAACTGATGCTGTCGGATGAAGACCGTCTGAACGCGCTGAAGGAATACTTCCCGAACGCCAAAGCCGAAGACTGGCGCCTGTGGCAAGCCGGCCAGCGCGTGCAAATCATCAAGCGTGATGAAGCCGCTGGCGGCGTGCTGAAACTGGGCACCGAAATCGTTGCTTCCAAGGACGGCTCCATCGCCGGTCTGCTGGGCGCATCCCCAGGCGCGTCGACCGCTGCACCGATCATGCTGAGCGTGCTGCAGAAAGTCTTCAAAGACAAAGTCGCCAGCCCTGAGTGGCAAGCCAAGCTGCACCAGATCGTTCCAAGCTACGGCACCCAGCTGAACAACGATCCAGCCAAAGTGGCTGAAGAGTGGGCCTACACCGCCAAGATCCTGCAACTGCCAACCCCTCCGGTGATTGGCCAGGTTGCAGCTCCAGCGGCGGACGCCTCGGCTGAAAAAGCCCCGGCTCCGAAAGAAAGCGCTGCACGTGACATGGCTCTGTAACCAGACGCCTGACACACGAAGCCCACTGAACCGGTGACGGTCAGTGGGCTTTTTTGTGTGCGGATTTCAGGCCTTGGCGGCCGCCAGATAAGCCCCCAACCGCCGGCCCATTTCTTCGCCCAACGCCTGCAAACCGCTCAACGGCCGCACCATCACCTCGAACTCGACGATCTTGCCCTGTTCATCGAAACGGATCATGTCGATGCCCTTGAGCTCTTTTGCGCCGACTTTGGCGCTGAACTCCAGCACCACATTAAGGCCATCGGCTGTCGCCAGTTCACGGTGGTATTTGAAGTCTTCGAACACATTGAACACGGTATTGAGGATCATCGAGACCACCGGCGCACCGGGGTAGGGGGTATGCGCCATCGGTGAGCGAAACACCGCGTTGGGATCGAGCAGCTCTGGCAGGGCCTCGAGGTTGCCGGTGCGGACCATCTCGTGCCAGCGGCTCAGGGATTCGGCGGCGTTGGGGTGCAGGTTCAGTTCGGACATGGTTTCACTCCTGTATTTTTGTTGTTCTTGGCGCGGCGCCCATGACTCTAGATCAAAGCGGCGTAATGGAAACCCTCTGTATCGATCTGAATATCGACCCATGCGCCAGCCCGATCCATCTGATCCGCTTTTTCATATCGAATCTGCATCTGTAACCATCTCAGCCACGGGCCCAAAATGGCCCTGCCGTTCGGCCATACGCGACGCGCTTCATTCCGGAGCGCTCGGTGCGCCGGACATTCAGTATTCAGGAGGCCTTCATGGCTAAGATGGCGATTTTCCTCGGCGGCTTTCTTGTGTTGACCATCATGATCGGCGTCCTTGCCACGATTTCTCCGGTCTGACGATCAGCCGTCGAGTTGCGACTTGCAGCGCTGCTCGACGATTTCGGATGGAACCGGATCAGGGCGCCCCGAACAGCATCGTCCAGTAAACCCCTTCATCACTGCGCGCCTCACTGGCAAACCCGGCGCCGACCTGGGTGAACATCGGGTTCATCAGGTTGGCGCAGTGTCCGGGGCTGGCCAGCCAGCCGGCCATGGCCTTGCCCGGTGAGCTTTGTCCGGCGGCGATGTTTTCGCCGATCTGTCGGCCACGGTAGCCGGCCGCACGGGCGCGATCTGCCGGGCCGTCGCCGTCCGGGTCGCGGTGGGCGAAATAATTGCCGTAGGCCATGGCCTTGCTGTGGCCCTGGGCGGCGGCGCCGAGTGCCGGGTTCCAGCTCAAGGGCCGGGCAGCGGCGAAGCGCTGGCGGCCGCACATGCGCGGTCGGGCGCGGGCGGCGTTGACCTCCGCCAGCAGGGCCTTGCCGACGCTGCGGTTGTCGCCGACGCGACTGTCGAGCACCGGCCGGGCCAGCACCACTTGCCATTCGCTGCGGGCACGGCTGATGCCGATGTCGGCATATTGACCGTCGAGCAACGCGCCGCAGTAATCGTCTTGCAGCATTTCGAACGCCTCTTCGGCGTCCTGTGCGCCGACGATCCGGATGCTGCGCACCGCCACGGCGGCGTATCCGGAATCTTTCAGTCGCTCACGCAATCCACCGCCGTAGCCATAGCCGACCGGCAACGCCAGATTCGACTTCAGCGTCAGCGGCGCCAGCCGTTGGGCCGGGCGCCGGTCACAACGTTGCGGATGGGCGCGGTAGTCGTTGATGGCGGCCACCAGTTGCCGCTCGGCGCCGGCGTGGGCAGAGGGAGAAAACAGGGGAGAAAGGATCAACAGGCACAGCGAAACGAAGCGAGACGAACGTACGGCGTGGCGCATGGGACGCAAAGCTCTGAACAAAGACAGCACTGAAGGAAAGTGAACCGCAGAACGCGGCGCGGGTAGGACTGGCCTTTTTGCACTTGGTTCACGAGGCGACGCCGGGTTTCTACGGCTGCCGACGAAGTGCTCAGCGATTCAACACATCCTGCATCCATTGCAGATATTGCGGCCGTTCGGAAATCGAATTGTGTGTTGCGTCCGCCACCACTTTGAGCGTGGCCACACCGTCGGGAAAACTGTGCAGCAAGCGCTCGGTGCTGGCCCGTGGAATCACCTCGTCATCACTCGCCGCCAGCAGCAGCGTCGGCACGCGAATGTGCGCCGCGTACTGGCCGGACTGGAAACGATCCTTGAGCAACCACTGCACCGGCACCCACGGATATTGGCGGGCGGCGATTTCTTCGAGGCTATTGTAGGGCGTGACCAGAATCAGTCTCTCCACCGGCCGCTGGCTGGCCAGCCGCACCGCTACTCCGGAACCGAGGCTGCGCCCCAGCAGCGCAATCTGCGGGTGACTGGCATACACCTGATCGAACAGCGCCAACGCATCCTCGGCAATTGCCGCTTCGGAGGGCGAACCACCGCTGCCGCCAAAACCCCGGTAATGCAGCAGATACAGCGAATAGTCAGGAAATGCCTCGGAAAACTCCGGCAGATTGCGCGAAACATCTTCGGCATTGCCGCCGAAATAGATCAGTGCTTTGGGTCCGGCGCGCTCGCGCACTGTCACGCGGATCTCGGCGTCGGGCATGGCCAGCGTCAACCTTGACTCCGGCGAATCGAGGCTGGCGGGCTGGGGAAAATAGATCAGCGCCCGCTGAAACACGAACAGCGCCGCGCACAGGATCAGGTACACGGCGACGATCGATGCGACGAGTGACAACAGGGTTCTGGACATTCGACTAACTTTAACCGGGCGCGCAGGTTGGCTGTCGCAGTGTAGTCCAACGGTTTTGCGGGCCGCGTCAAAACACAAGGTGCAACAGATCCACAGGGCAAGGGCGCCAGTATGAACCACACTGAGGGATATTCCCGCCGCCGGTTGCTGACACTGGCCGCCGGGGTGTCAGCGGTTTTCACCTTTGACCGGGCGCTGGCCGCCATTACGTCGCCGAACGCCACAGGAGCCCAGACCATGCAGACCCGCGCCATCCCTTCGAGCTCCGAGCCACTGCCGCTGGTGGGGTTGGGCACTTATCGCGGTTTCGATGTCGCGCCCGGCGATCCGGTCTACAAGCAATTGCCGGCGGTGCTCGGCGAGCTGTTCAAAAAGGGCGGCACGGTGATCGACAGCTCGCCCATGTACGGCCGCGCCGAGGAAACCACCGGTGAATTGCTGTCGATCCACGAACCGCGCTCACCGGCGTTTCTGGCGACCAAGGTCTGGACCCGTGGTCGCGAGGAGGGCATTGCGCAGATGGAGCAGTCGTTCAGCCTGCTGCGCACCGAGCGCATCGACCTGATGCAGATCCACAACCTGCTCGACTGGCAAACCCATCTGCCGACCCTGCGCGACTGGAAAGAGCAGGGCCGCATCCGCTACATCGGCATCACCCACTACACGCCTTCGGCCTATGACGAGGTCGAAGCGGTGCTCAAGGCCGAGTCGCTGGATTTCCTGCAAATCAACTACGCCCTGGATGATCGCGGGGTCGAGAAGCGCATCCTGCCACTGTGCCGCGAACGCGGGGTGGCAGTGATCTGCAACCGGCCGTTCGGCGGTGGCGATCTGCTCGCGCGGCTCAAGGGCAAACCGCTGCCAGGCTGGGCGGCACAAGTCGGGGCCAGAAGCTGGCCGCAACTGGCGCTGAAATTTCTATTGGCGCATCCGGCGGTGACCTGCGTGATTCCCGGCACCCGCAATCCGCTGTACATGGCCGACAACGCCGGCGCCGGGTTCGGGTTGATGCTGACCGATGCGCAGCGTCAGCAGTTGATTGCGTTGGTGAGTTAGCTATCTCCCGGTGTGATTAGCGCACCAGCACCCCATGCTGGTGCGCTACCGGTTTCAGATCATCGGCGGCAACGCATCAAGAATCTTGTCCAAGGTAATCGGATACTCCCGCACCCGTGCACCGGTGGCGTTGTAGATCGCATTCGCCACCGCCGCGCTGACCCCGCAAATCCCGAGTTCACCGACCCCCTTGGCTTTCATCGGCGATGAAATCGGGTCGGTTTCATCGAGGAAGATCACCTCCTGATGCGGGATGTCGGCATGCACCGGCACCTCGTAGCCGGCCAGGTCATGGTTGACGAAAAAGCCCTGGCGCTTGTCCACCGCAAGTTCTTCCATCAATGCCGCGCCGACGCCCATGGTCATCGCGCCGATCACTTGGCTGCGGGCTGATTTCGGATTGAGAATCCGCCCGGCGGCGCAGACCGCGAGCATCCGGCGCACGCGGACTTCGCCGGTGGCAGCATCCACCGCGACTTCGACGAAGTGCGCGCCGAAGGTCGATTGCTGGTACTGCTTGGCGAGGTCGGCGAATTCGATGCTGTCCTCGACTTCGATCGCGGCCTGTTGCGCGGCCTCACGTAACGGCACGTTCTTGCTGCCCAATCGCACGTGGCCATCGGCAAACTGCGCTTCACTTCCGTTCATGCCCAGTTTGGCGGTGACCGCTTCGCGCAGCTTCATGCACGCTGCGTAGACCCCGGCGGTCGAGCAGTTGGCGCCGAACTGGCCGCCGGAGCCTGCCGACACCGGGAAGTTTGAATCGCCGAGTCGCACCACCACATCGTCCAGGCTGACCCCCATCATTTCCGCTGCAGTCTGGGCAATGATCGTGTAGCTGCCGGTGCCGATGTCCGTCATGTCGGTTTCCACGGTGATCTTGCCGTCGCGCTCCAGCCTCACTCGCGCGCCGGACTTCACCAGCAGGTTGTTGCGAATCGCTGCCGCGACGCCCATGCCGATCAGCCAGCGACCTTCGCGACGGGTGCCGGGCGTTGCATTGCGTTTATCCCAGCCGAAGCGTTCGGCACCGGTTTGCAGGCATTCGATCAGACGCCGCTGGGAGAACGGCCGCTCGGTTTTCACCGGATCGACCTGGGTGTCGTTGAGGATGCGGAACTGGATCGGATCGAGTTTGAGCTGTTCGGCCATCTCGTCCATGGCGATCTCCAGCGCCATCAGCCCCGGCGTTTCGCCCGGTGCGCGCATGGCGTTGCCTTCCGGCAGGTCCAGCGGCGCAAGACGCATGGTCACCAAACGATTTTCGGCGGCATAGAGCAACTGGCTCGGCTGCGCCGCGACTTCGACCTTGCCGTCGGCGAGGTTGCCCGACCAGCCTTCATGGGCGATGGCGGTGAGTTTGCCGTCCGCTGTCGCTCCCATCCGAATCCGTTGAATGGTGGCGGGTCGGTGGGTGGTGTTGTTGGCGATCTGCGGACGGGCGAGGGCGACCTTCACTGGCCGGTTCGCCAGTCGTGCGCCGAGGGCGGCGAGGATCGCATCGGCACGAATGAACAGCTTGCCGCCGAAACCGCCACCAATGTACGGCGAGATCAACCGCACGTTTTCCTTGGGCAGGCCGAGGGTGGTGGCGATGTCGCCGACGCTCCAGGCGATCATCTGGTTGGAAGTCCAGAGCGTCACGTGATCGCCTTTCCAGGCGGCGAGTGTCGCGTGGGGCTCCATCATCGCGTGGGACTGATCCGGCGTGGTGTAGGTCTGGTCGAACTGCACCGGCGCGGCGGCGAAGGCGCTGGCGAAATCGCCGTGCTTGACGTCCGGCAGATCGTCTTTCGGCTCCACGCCCTGATCGCGCACGCTGGCCAGATCAAACTGGCCTTTGTCTTGCGCGTATTCGACGTTGACCAACTGCGCGGCGGCCCGCGCCTGTTCGAAGGTTTCGGCGACCACCAGCGCCACGGCCTGGTGATAGTGCTGCACTTGCGGCCCGGCCAGCAGGTGCGCGGCGTTGTACTGGCCTTTGCCGAGCTTGCCGGCGTTGGCGGCGGTGACGATGGTCAGCACTCCCGGCGCGGCGCGGGCAGCCTCCAGATCGATGCGGGTGATGCGACCCTTGGCGATGGCCGAACCGACCATCACGCCATAGGCCTGATTCTTCACGGCTTCATGTTGCTCGTAGGCGTAAGGCGCCTGGCCGCTGGTCTTCAACGGGCCTTCGATGCGGTCGGTGGGTTTACCGATGACGTTCAACTGATCAATCGGGTTGGTCGTGGCGGGTGTGTCGAATTTCATGCTTCGTCCCTCGCTTGGGCCAGCACCGAGGCAATCGTGCGCTCGACCAGAGTCACTTTGAACTGGTTGTCCGGGGTCGGCGTGGCGCCGTCGAGCAGGCGCGCACTGACTGCTTTCGCGCCTTGCGGCAGCAGCGCTTCCGCCGCTTCGACTCGCCAGGGTTTCGGCGCGATGCCGCCGACGGCGATGCGGCCGCTTCCATCCTTCTGCAGGATCAGGCCGACGGACACCAGGGCGAAGGCGTATGACGAGCGGTCGCGCACCTTGTGATAGACATGGGTGCCGCCCACCGGGGCGGGCAGGGTGACGGCGGTGATCAGTTCACCGGGCGTCAGACTGGTTTCGACATTCGGCGTGGTGCCGGGCAATTGATGGAAGTCCGCGATGGCGATGCGTCGAGTGCTGCCATCAGCCTTGATCGTTTCGACCTGAGCATCCAGCGCACGCATCGCAATCGCCATGTCACTCGGATGGGTCGCGATGCAGGCGTCGCTGACACCGATGATGCCGAGTTGTCGACTGACCCCGCCAATCGCCGCGCAACCACTGCCGGGATTACGTTTATTGCAGGCCTGATTGGTGTCGTAGAAATACGGGCAGCGCGTGCGCTGGAGCAGATTGCCGGCGGTGGTCGCCATGTTGCGCAACTGGCCCGACGCACCGGCGAGCAAGGCGCGGGACAACAGCGCGTAATCTTTCCGGACGCGGTTGTCGGCGGCCAGATCGGTGTTGCGCACCAGCGCGCCGATGCGCAAGCCGCCGTCGTCGGTAGCTTCGATCTGGTCGAGGCCCAGGTGATTGACGTCTATCAGCTGCTGGGGCGTTTCGATGTCGAGTTTCATCAAGTCCAGCAGATTGGTGCCGCCGGCAATGAAACGTGCGCCTTCGATTTGCGCGGCTTGGGCAGCAGCTGCGGCAGGGGAGTCGGCGCGGCTGTAATTGAATGCTCTCATGCTGGCACCTCCGCGACTTCGCTGATGGCTTCGATGATGTTCGAGTAGGCGCCGCAGCGGCAGATGTTGCCGCTCATGCGTTCCTGCAATTCGCTGGCGACCAGTTGCGGTGCTTCGGTGAGGCTGGCGCTGGCGTGGCTGGGGATGCCGTCCCGGATTTCCTGGAGCACGGCGACCGCCGAACAGATCTGTCCCGGCGTGCAGTAGCCGCACTGGTAACCGTCATGCTTGATGAACGCCGCCTGCATCGGATGCAGATGATCCGGCATGCCGAGGCCTTCGATGGTGGTGACTTTGGCGCCGTCCTGCATCACCGCCAGGGTCAGGCACGAATTGATTCGCCGGCCATCGACGATCACCGTGCAGGCGCCGCACTGGCCGTGGTCGCAGCCCTTTTTGCTGCCGGTCAGGTGCAGGTGTTCGCGCAGGGCGTCGAGCAGGGTGGTGCGAGTATCAACCTCCAGCGCCTGTGGCTTGCCGTTGACTTCGATGGTTACTTTGGCCATGGCCGGTTGCTCCAGGCTGGCCGCGTAGGCCTTGCGGCTGATGAAAGGGGGCATCGCGAACGCGGTTGCGGTCACGGCCCCGAGAATCAGGAAACGACGTCGGGAGATCGCCATTGGCGGATGGTCATTCATTTGCTTGGCTTCCTCTATCAGGTCGGCAGGGTGTGAAAGACCCGCACGGGTACGCTGGCGTGGTTGCCAGTCTCGCTCTGTTCTAGGAGTGACCACGCTGGAGAGGAAAAGGTTTTCTTTGATTTGCGCATGGCCTCATGCGCGCGGTTCATGAATCGACAGAAGGAGCGCGGGTGCCTTGGCTGTGAGTCAGATCACTCTCACAACCGAGGCACCCGCGATTCTCAATGTGCGCCGACCACCATGGACGTAAACGGCGCCACATACGCCTGCAACGTCACCAGGCCGCCGACCAGGATTGCCAGCACGATGGAATGGAAGAACACGTAACGCAGGATTTCCCCTTCATGGCCGTACCAGCGTGTCGCGGTCGAGGCGACCACGATCGACTGCGCGTCGACCATTTTGCCCATCACTCCGCCGGAGCTGTTGGCCGCCGCCATCAGGACCGGGCTGATGCCCAGCTGTTCCGACGTCACCCGTTGCAAGCCGCCAAACAGCACGTTGGACGCGGTATCCGACCCGGTCAGTGCTACGCCAAGCCAGCCGAGCAAGGTGCCGAACATCGGGTAGAAAATCCCCGTGGCAGCGAATGCCAGGCCCATGGTCGCGTCCAGCCCCGAATAGCGGGTCAGGAATCCCAGCGCCAGCATCGCGGCAATTGTGGTCAGCGAGAAGCGCACGACCCACAGTGTGCGAAGGTACTGTTTGATCAGTTGCGGGATCGAGTAGCCCATCAGCAATCCACCGACAATCGCCGCGAGCAGGATGCCGCTGCCGGTGGCAGTGAACCAGGTGAACTTGTACACCGCCTCTTCGGCTTTCGGCGCGGCGACCACCGGCGGGACTTTTTCGATTTGCAGATGCAGGGAGCTGAAAGTCACGGCCGGGGCGAACACCGGATTGGCTTCGCGCAGCGGTTTGCCCTGCGGATCAAGCTTGGCTGATTGGGTAACGGGATCAATCGCCGGACGAGTGTCGAACATGTTCTTGAAACCCTGGGTGCCCCAGGCAAACACGAACACCGTGAGGATGATCCACGGCATCCACGCGCGCATCACTGCCGGGCGCGCCTGATCGCTGAATGCGGCGCTGGCCGTGACCTTTTCTTCGTCGACCTTCGAGTCGTCATGCCGCCCCGACAGCGCGGCCGAGGTGTGAACAGTCGCCGGCTTCCAGACCTTGAGAAACAGGGTCAGGCAGGCCATGGAAATCAGCGCGGCGATCACGTCCACCAGCATCGGCCCGTGGTAGTTCGAAACCAGAAACTGCGGGATGGCGAAACTGACGCCAGCCACCAGAATCGCCGGCCATACTTCCAGCATCTTGCGCCACCCGGCGAATGCCCAGATCAGCCAGAATGGCACCAGCACCGAAAAGAACGGCAACTGCCGTCCCACCATCATCGACAGCTCCATTTCATCCAGCCCTGTGACCTTGGCCAGCGTAATGATCGGCGTGCCCAGGGCGCCGAAAGCCACGGGCGCGGTGTTGGCGATCAGCGCCAGGCCGGACGCTGCCAGTGGCGAAAAACCAAGACCGATCAGAATGGCGCCGGTCACTGCCACCGGGGTACCGAACCCGGCGGCCCCTTCGAAGAAAGCACCGAAACAAAAGGCGATCAGCAGCAATTGCAGGCGCCGGTCGTCGGTGATGCGGGCGAGCGAATCCTGCAACACCTTGAACGAGCCGTTCTCGGTGGTCAGACGATGCAGAAAAATGATGTTGAGCACGATCCAGCCAATCGGCAGCAGCCCGTTGGCCGCCCCGAACAGCGCCGCGGAACCGGCCATGTTGGCGGGCATGCCGAAGGCGAAGATCGAGATCAGCAGCGCCGAGGCCAGCGCCAGCAGTGCGGCCAGATGCGCCTTCACATGAAAGAAGGCCAGCGCCGCCAGCATCACCACCACGGGAACGGCGGCCATGATCGTGGAAATCACCGGATTGCCGAACGGGTCATAGACTTGTTGCCAGACCATGTCGCACCTCTGCTTGTTGTTCTTGAGGGGCAGATCCTTTGCGCGTTGCAAGCAGTATAGGTGGCATTTGGCCGCCGCTCGGGCGAGGCGGGCGAGGCGATCAACGGTCATCGGCGGCCTGTGAATCATCGTCGTTTTCCCCGGTCGTATCAGCGGCAGCGCGCACCGCGCCTCTTTGGTACGGGCAGCGCTGACCGTTTCCGTTGTCAAGACCTTGGTTTTAGGGAAATTCTGAATGATGCGTGCAACAAGCCTGCTGCTGACCGTTTCCGCCGCTGTATTGCTGGGCGGCTGTGTGGCGGATTTCGATGATGACCATCGCCATGGCCGGCATTACGACCGCGATCATGGCCGTTACTACGATCATGACCGGCGCTGGGACGACCGCGATGACGACCGCCGCGACGGGCGTCGTTATCACCGCGACCGGGATGATGACTGATTGAAACGAAGAGGGCGTTCCCTTGCGGGAACGCCCTTTGGCATTAAAAGTGAGCGCTCGCCCGGACGCTGGATCGCGCAGGCACTGAGGCCTCGATGTCCAGCAAATGGGTGGCGAGAATGTCGCTCAGAAAACGGAACTGATCGTTGAGGCCCACCACTTCATTGCTGAAATGATTGCTCGCGGCGGGCATCAACAGGTCTTCGAAGGCTTCGTCGAACACCAGCGCCTGTGTCTTGCGCGACACGGCGTGCTGATCGTAGTAGTTGCTGCCGAAGACCGGGAAACTCACGGCGAGGGTGACGGTATTGATCATGATGTGAACTCCTCGTGCTGTGTGTTTCGGATGGGCTAATCGTGCCTTTGGCGAGCAACATGCGGAAGGCAATCGTCGCGATGGTGAATATCGACGCCATTGATGGTTGGACCGGCGCGGCCCAGACCAGCGGATAAACGGCGCACCCCACGCACCTATACTCATTTCATCTTCCCCGCATTCTTCAGGTCTCCTGCCCGAAGAACAGATAAGGACCGCCACCGTGAACCTGCGTGCGCTGCTCGTCGCCGCACTGGTGTTGCTGGCCGGCTGCGCAACCACGGCGCGGGCCCCGGTAAGCGCGCCGGCGGTGGTGGTCTCGCCGGCGACCTGGCAGCAGATCAACCGGGAAATCGTCAACGCCTCGAAGCAGGCCACCGAGCAGGTCAAGCTGTTCGCCCGTGGCTCGATGGAACATTGGCGCACTCGCGTCTATCAGCAAACTGAAGAAAATTTCATCCCGTGGTTCAGCAGCTACTGGACCCAGGAATGGCTGTCGATGAAGGTCAGCTGGTACACGATCAGTGCCAGCGGCGAGCAGGACGCTTCGGCCAAGCGCCTGGCGGATTACCTGCTGGAGCAATATCAGGAACGGGTGCTGGCGCCGGTGGCGGTGGAGATCGACCCGGACGCGATTCTCGGCCAGTCCACCGCGTTCTACGCGCAACTGATGGCGCAGCAGATGCCGGTCATCGCCCAGCGCCACGGCGTGCCCATCGCCCAGCTCAACGGGCGGTTGCAGAAAATCCCCGCCATCGCCCTTGGCCCGCCGCCGGCCCGCGATGCCTCGCTGTATCAGGTTGTCAGCACTGAGCCGTTGAACACGCTGCCGGCCTACGCGGCGCTGATCGACAAGATCCACACCGACGGCGGCTCCAAAGGCGTGACCTCGACTGAGTCGGCCATGGCGCCGGTGGCCAAGCGCGCCAGTCAGCGCATGGAGGCGGAAATGGCCCCGCGCGGCGCTGCCAGCGCAGTGGCGGCAGCGGCAGGCAAACTGGCCGGGGCGCTGATTTCGGTCGGGGTGGCAGGCATCCGCGCAATCATTCAGGCCAACGACCGCCCGGACAGCGAAGCGCTGATCCGCAGCAGCCTGGGCAACACCTTCGACAAGGCCTGGCTGAAACTGCTGCAAAACCCGACCACCGGCGTGATGGCCGGCACGCTGCACATGGCGGCGCAGGTCGAGGGCAATCTGGGCGGGCGAGATGAACCGTCGGTCGGGCTGGGCGTCAACCGTGTCGAATGGCGGCCGCCCGAGTCGACTACTCAGCAGATCGAACCCACCCTGCAAGGAGAATGATCATGGCTTACATCGATGTGTTCGTGGCGCCCGTGCCGAACGCCAACCGCGAACAGTACAAAAAGCACTGCGAAATCGCCGCCAAGCTCTTCAAGGAATACGGCGCGCTGGAGGTGATTCAGGGCTGGGGCGATGACGTGCCGGACGGCAAGGTCACGTCATTCCCGATGGCCGTAAAACTCAAGGAGGGCGAAACCGTATCGGCCGGTTGGCTGGTCTGGCCGGACAAGGCCACCCGCGACACCGGCATGGCGAAAATGATGGAGGACCCGCGCATGCAGCCGGACGTCAATCCGATGCCGTTTGATGGGCAGCGGATGATCTTCGGTGGCTTTAAGGACATTCTCGGGCCTTGATGCAGCGCTGCCGGGTTACTCCGCCGACGGGGTGATCCGGCAGCCTTTGCGGTTGCGGATCTGCTCGTCCGTCGGCCGCTCGCGCACGAATTCGAAACGCGGCTCACCTTCGCTGTAATGCACCAGCCAGCCCCATTCCAGTTCGCTTTCATCCTGCCCGGGATTCGGCGGTCGGGCCCACCAGGGTTCTTTGCTGAGGATCTCGCGCATGACGTCCTCCGGTTGATGGCAATCGTTGAACTATAAACCCCATGCCGAGAGTCGCCAGAAACGGGCGTGTAGAATCCAGGGATCTCGACGAACGAAGGAGCGGGGTCATGACGGACGAAACGCGCGGGGATCAACCGTTCAAGCGGCTGTTTTTCGCCCTGGACTGCCCGCCGGCGCAGCGCAAGGCGATTGCCCAGTGGCGCAGCGAGCTGGGTTTGCGTACCGGCAAACCGGTGCCGGCCGACAACTTTCACCTGACGTTGCTGTTTCTCGGCGCGGTGCCGTTGGCGCAGATTGGCGAAGTCTGTGAGGCGGCGGCGAAGGTGCGCATACCGGGCGAGGCGCTGAGGATTTCGCTGGATCGGTTGCAGGTCTGGCGACGTGCCGGGGTGTTGTCGCTGGCACCGGAGCAGGCGCCGCAGGCATTGCTGCGACTGGTGTATGCACTGGAGCAGGCGATGTTGCCGTTCGGGTTTGAAGAGGCAACGCGGGAGTACCGTCCGCACCTGACGCTGGCCCGGGACTATCGCGCGCCGGAACCGGAATCCGCCACGCCGCCGGAATTCTTCCTGCGGGCCGAACGCTTCGCGCTTTTCGAATCCCACAAGGGCCGCTACCGCGCGCTGGCCGATTGGCCACTGATCTGAGCCACAAAAAAAGGCGCCCGAGGGCGCCTGAATTCACCTGAACCGAGGAGAGCCAGGTGAGGCCGTTCAGAGCAGGGGGCAGCGGTGGTAAGGCGCTGCATGAACGGAAATCGATACTGATCGCTGACTGTCTGATCGTTCCCACGTCGAGGCGTCGAACCGTCCGCGTGGGAATGCCTCAATGGACGCTCTGCGTCCGCTTTGGGACGCGGAGCGTCCCGGGCTGCATTCCCACGCAGAGCGTGGGAACGATCATCGGTGGTGCCATTACTTGCCGAGTTTCACGCGGGTCCAGCCCCGGGTCATGATCCGTTGCGTGGCAATCGGCTGATCCGGCACCGCATACAGCGTGGCCATCACCGCTTGCGGCGGGTATGAGCCGGGGTCGTTGCGGATCGCTTCGTCCACCAGCGGCGTCGCCGCCGCGTTGGCGTTGCTGTAGCCGTTGCTGTTGGTGATCTCGGCGATGATGTCCGGACGCATCAGGAAGTCCATGAACAGGTACGCGTTCTCGACGTTCGCTGCATCGCGCGGGATGGCGACCATGTCGTAGAAGCTGCCGGCACCTTCCTTGGGAATGCTGTAGTCGATCACGACGTTGTTGCCCGATTCCACCGCGCGGGCCTTGGCCTGCAATACATCACCGGAGTAACCGACCGCCACGCAGATGTTGCCGTTGGCCAGATCGGAGATGTACTTGGACGAATGGAAATACGCCACCGACGGCCGGATCTTCATGAACAGCGCTTCGGCTTCGGCGATGTGCTTCACGTCCTTGTCGTTCACCGGATAGCCCAGGTAGTGCAGGGCGGCCGGGAGCATTTCGGTCGGCGAGTCGAGGAAGCTGATACCACAGGCTTTCAGCTTCTCGGCGTTCTCCGGTTTGAACAGCAGGTCCCAGGAATTGGTCGGCGCATTCTTGCCGAGCACTTCCTTGACCTTGTCCGGGTTGAAGCCGATGCCGA
Organism: Pseudomonas glycinae; assembly: GCF_001594225.2. Taxonomy (GTDB): domain Bacteria; phylum Pseudomonadota; class Gammaproteobacteria; order Pseudomonadales; family Pseudomonadaceae; genus Aquipseudomonas; species Aquipseudomonas glycinae. The sequence goes on along the minus strand of NZ_CP014205.2, from coordinate 2,500,801 downwards.
TCGAGCCCCACATGTACGGGAACGCGTGGGCGTTGTCTGGATCACTGGCGGAGGCGTTTTTCAGCAGCACCGGGTTGAGGTTTTTCCAGTTTGGCAGCTTCGATTTGTCCAGGGTCTGATAGACCCCGGCCTTGATCTGCTTGGCCAGGAAACTGTTGGACGGCACCACGATGTCGTAGCCGGATTTACCCGCGAGCAAACGCGCTTCGAGGGTTTCATTGCTGTCGAACACGTCGTAGGTCACGCGGATGCCGGTCTCGTCCTCGAACTTCTTGACGGTGTCCGGGGCGATGTAATCCGACCAGTTGTAAACGCGCAGCACCTTGTCGTTGGCCTGGGCGCCTGTGGCGATTGCGCCCAATAAGGACAGTGTCAGCAGAGTCCTGCCAAACATTTTCATCGGTGAAACTCCATTCTTTTTATTCAAAAGCTTTTAAGCCAAAGCGCAAAGCCGTAAAACGCGACGGCCCTAGGCCGTCGCTGCCACTCGTTGAGGTTGCGGTTGCTGCCACGATTCGTTGGCGGTCTGATCCATCGCTTCCTGAATCGCCCGCTTGCGGTTGGCTTCTGCCTTGCGGCCGAAGTACCAGACCAGGAAGGTCACCAGCGACACCGCCAGCAGAATCAGGCTGGCCACGGCGTTGATCTCGGGCTTCACGCCCAGACGCACGGCCGAGAAGACTTCCATCGGCAGGGTGGTGGAACCCGGCCCCGAAACGAAGCTCGCCAGCACCAGATCGTCCAGCGACAGGGCGAACGACATCATGCCGCCCGCTGCCAGCGACGGCGCGATCATCGGGATGGTGATCAGGAAAAACACCTTGAACGGTTTCGCGCCCAGATCCATCGCCGCTTCTTCGATCGACAGGTCCAGCTCGCGCAGACGCGCCGACACCACCACCGCCACATACGCCGCACAAAACGTGGTGTGGGCGATCCAGATGGTGACGATGCCACGCTCCTGCGGCCAGCCGATCAGTTGCGCCATCGCCACGAACAGCAGCAACAGCGACAGCCCGGTAATCACCTCAGGCATCACCAGCGGCGCGGTCACCAGACCACCGAACAGCGTACGACCCTTGAAGCGGGTTACGCGGGTCAGCACGAACGCGGCGAGGGTGCCCAACGCTACGGCGGCAATCGCGGTGTAGCAGGCGATTTCCAGCGAGCGCACCACCGAGCCCATCAGTTGGGTGTTGTCGAGCAGGCCGACGTACCACTTCACCGACCAGCCGCCCCAGACCGTTACCAGTTTCGAGGCGTTGAACGAGTAGATCACCAGAATCAGCATCGGCAGATAGATGAACATCAGGCCGAAGATCAGCATGAACTTTGAAAATCCGAAGCGTTTCATCCCCGTGCCTCCATCTCTTTGGCCTGGCTGCGGTTGAACAGCAGAATCGGCACAATCAGGATCAACAGCATCACCACCGCCAGAGCAGACGCCACCGGCCAGTCGCGGTTATTGAAGAACTCTTGCCACAGCACGCGACCGATCATCAGGGTCTCCGGGCCGCCCAGCAGTTCCGGAATCACGAACTCGCCCACCACTGGAATGAACACCAGCATGCAGCCGGCGATGATGCCGTTCTTGGCCAGCGGCACGGTGATTTTCCAGAAGTTGTTGAAGTTGCTCGAACCCAGATCCTGCGCGGCTTCCAACAGGCTGCCGTCGTGCTTCACCAGGTTGGCATAGAGCGGCAGCACCATGAATGGCAGGTAGGCATACACGACCCCAATGTAGACCGCCGTGTTGGTGTTGAGGATCTCGATCGGGTGATCGGTGAGCCCGGTCCACATCAAAAATGCGTTAAGCAGACCGTTGTTGCTGAGGATGCCCATCCACGCGTAAACGCGGATCAGGATCGCGGTCCAGGTCGGCATCATGATCAACAGCAGCAGGACGTTTTGCGTTTCCTTGCCGGTCTTGGTGATCGCGTAGGCCATCGGGAAACCGATCACCAGGCACATCAGCGTACTGAGCAGCGCCACCTTCAACGACCCGAGGTAGGCCGACAGGTACAGCTCGTCTTCGCCGAGCAGGGTGTAGTTGCCGATGTTCAGGAATAGCTGGAATTTCTGTTCGGCGTAGGTGTAGATCTCCGAGTACGGCGGGATCGACAGCGCGGCTTCCGAGAAGCTGATCTTCATCACCAGAAAAAACGGCAGCATGAAGAACAGGAACAGCCAGATGAACGGGATGCCGATGACGAACTTTCGCCCGCTGGGCACCAGGCGCAGGAATTGCTGATTGAAGGTTCTCATGAGCGCAGTACCACGCCGCTGTCGTCTTCCCACCAGACGTAGACCTTGTCGTCCCAGGTCGGCCGCGCGCCACGGCGTTCGGCGTTGGCCATGAACGACTGGACGATCTTGCCGCTCGGCAACTCGACGTAGAACACCGAGTGGCCGCCGAGGTAGGCGATGTCATGCACCTTGCCTTCGGACCAGTTGTAGCGGGTCTCGGGCTTGATCGTGCTGACCAGCATTTTTTCCGGGCGGATCGCGTAGGTGATCGACTTGTCCTGCACCGAAGTGCTGACGCCATGACCGACGTAGATCTTTTGCTGCAAGTCCGGGCTGTGAATGATCGCGTGACCTTCAAGATCCTCGACCACGGTGCCGTCGAAGGCGTTCACGTTGCCGATGAATTCGCAGACCATGCGGCTGACCGGTGCTTCATAAATGTCGACCGGGCTGCCGATCTGGGCGATCCAGCCCAGGTGCATGATCGCGATGCGTTCGGCCATGGTCATGGCCTCTTCCTGGTCGTGGGTCACCATCACGCAGGTCACGCCGACGCGCTCGATGATTTCCACCAGTTCCAGCTGCATTTGCGAACGCAGCTTTTTATCCAGCGCGCCCATCGGTTCGTCGAGCAGCAACAGTTTCGGCCGCTTGGCCAGGGAGCGGGCGAGGGCCACGCGCTGACGCTGACCGCCGGACAGTTGATGCGGGCGGCGCTTGGCGTATTGGGTCATGTGCACCAGACGCAGCATTTCTTCGACGCGAGCGTCGATTTCGCTGGCCGGCAAACGGTCCTGCTTGAGGCCGAAGGCGATGTTCTGCGCCACGGTCATGTGCGGGAACAGGGCGTAGGACTGGAACATCATGTTGATCGGCCGCTCGTACGGCGGCATGTCGGTGATGTCGACACCGTCGAGCAGAATGCGTCCTTCAGTCGGCCGTTCGAAACCGGCGAGCATGCGCAGCAGGGTTGATTTGCCCGAGCCGGAGCCGCCGAGCAGGGCGAAGATTTCGCCCTGATGGATCTCCAGGGACACATCGTCCACCGCCGTGGTTTCGTCGAACTTCTTGGTGACTCGATCGACTTTCACCAGAACCTTTTTCGGTTGCTGATGACCTTCAAGAGCCTTCCTGTAAGTGCTGGAGGCGTTTGCCATGTGAAACTCCCAACAGGTTTCAGTCGCCGGGCCAACGCGGCCTGGCTTAAGAGTGGATTGCAGACTTGCAAGAGCATTTCCTGTCGGATCGCATCCCCTGTGGGAGCGGGCTTGCCCGCGATGGCGGCGGGTCAGTCACCTCGATGTCGAAAGTGACGGCCTCATCGCTGGCAAGCCAGCTCCCACAGGGTTTTGCATTGATCCGATTGGTATTGCGCTTGCCGATCCGGCTTGGTCGGCGCCGCCGTCCTGGCTGCCTGGGTAGTACTTGTTGTTATTACGGTTTGTTGTTTTCACGGATGATGGGTGCGCACACGCGCAGCCGCCGACCCCGTGGGGGCAGTAAACAGTGATGAAATTCTGGGTTGTGTCAGCGCTGGTTGCGTCGCGCCGCACGCTGGCGGCAAGCCTCGCCGAATGCCTGGAAAATCCGCAGGTAGTTCGGGTTGTCCAGCACTTGCCATTCCGGGTGCCATTGCACGCCGAGGGCGAAGGTCGGGCTGTGCTCCACCGAGACCGCCTCGATCAGGCCGTCCGGAGCCACGGCTTCGGCGCGCAGGCCGGGAGCGAGGCGGTCGATGCCCTGACTGTGAATCGAGTTGACCTGGAATTCACTCGGCAGCTCCAGCGCTTCGAACACGCCACCGGGCAGCACCGTCACGGCATGGGCCGGGGCGTATTGCACGGCGACATCCGGGCTGTCGGCTTCGCGGTGATCGAGCATGCCCGGCAGCTCATGCACCTTCTGGTGCAGGCTGCCGCCGAACGCCACGTTCATTTCCTGGAAGCCGCGGCAGATGCCGAGTACCGGAACGCCCGCCGCGATGGCTGCACGCAATAAAGGAAGGGTAGTGGCATCCCGCGCCGGATCGTGATCCGTGCCGGGAGCGCTGTCCGGGCCCTGATAGTGGAAGGGTTCCACGTTGGACGGCGAGCCGGTCAGCAACAGACCGTCGAGCTGACCCAGCAGGTCTTCGATTTCAGTCAGTTGGCCAAGGGAAGGAATGACGACGGGCAACCCCAGCGCCGCAACGCTGACAGCGCGAACGTACTTGTCGCCGCTGATGTGATAGGGGTGCAGGCCAATCTGTTTGACGCACGCAGTAACGCCGATCAATGGCTTGAATGCCATTTTTATTCACCTCGAAGTTTGACACTTGAACGAGCTTTTCCGGAGCTTAGCCTCGTTGATTTTAATTAACAACTCCCATGTAAAAAATTCTAAACGCCGCTCATCAAATCTTCTTGAATCGCGGGCCTCTGGCGCCTGCGTTGGCACGAGAGTGTTAAAAAAAGCCCTAAAAATAAACGCTGAGCGGCCCTGTGTTCGCTATTGACTTCACTTTGCCGTTCGGGTTGACTGGCTCGGCGAAACAGCAGTGAACATAATAATTAACAGCTAAATAGGTGCATCATGTCGGTCCCTCTGCGTGCCGTTCAACTCAACGAAGCAAACGCATTCCTTAAGAAACATCCTGAGGTTTTGTACGTCGACCTTCTGATTGCAGACATGAACGGTGTGGTGCGCGGCAAGCGCATCGAGCGCACCAGTCTTCACAAGGTTTACGAGAAAGGCATCAACCTGCCGGCCTCGCTCTTTGCCCTCGACATCAACGGCTCCACGGTGGAAAGCACCGGCCTGGGCCTGGACATCGGCGACGCCGACCGCATCTGCTACCCGATTCCGGGCACCCTGAGCATCGAGCCCTGGCAGAAGCGCCCGACCGCGCAACTGCTGATGACCATGCACGAACTGGAAGGCGAGCCGTTCTTTGCCGACCCGCGTGAAGTGCTGGCCAACGTGGTCCGCAAGTTCGACGCATTGGGCCTGACCATTTGCGCCGCGTTCGAACTCGAGTTCTACCTGATCGACCAGGACAACGTGAACGGCCGTCCGCAATCGCCGCGTTCGCCAGTCTCCGGCAAGCGTCCGGTGTCGACCCAGGTTTATCTGATTGACGATCTCGACGAATACGTCGACTGCCTGCAAGACATCCTTGAAGGCGCGAAAGAGCAGGGCATTCCTGCTGATGCCATCGTCAAGGAAAGCGCCCCGGCGCAGTTCGAAGTCAACCTGCACCACGTCTCCGACCCGATCAAGGCGTGCGACTACGCCGTCCTGCTCAAGCGTCTGGTGAAGAACATCGCCTACGACCACGAGATGGACACCACCTTCATGGCCAAGCCGTATCCGGGCCAGGCGGGCAACGGTCTGCACGTGCACATTTCGATCCTGGACAAAGAAGGCAACAACATCTTCGCCAGCGAGGATCCCGAGCAGAACGCCGCGCTACGCCACGCGATCGGCGGTGTGCTGGAGACCCTGCCTGCGCAAATGGCTTTCCTGTGCCCGAACGTCAACTCGTACCGCCGCTTCGGCGCACAGTTCTACGTACCGAACTCGCCGAGCTGGGGCATCGACAACCGCACCGTGGCCGTCCGTGTACCGACCGGTTCACCGGACGCCGTGCGCATCGAGCACCGTGTCGCCGGTGCCGACGCCAACCCGTACCTGCTGATGGCTTCCGTGCTGGCCGGTATTCACCACGGCCTGACCAACGAAATCGAGCCGGGCGCCCCGGTCGAAGGCAACAGCTACGAGCAGAACGAACAGAGCCTGCCGAACAACCTGCGCGACGCCCTGCGTGAGCTGGACGATAGCGAAGTCATGGCCCGCTACATCGACCCGATGTACATCGACGTGTTCGTCGCGTGCAAGGAAAGCGAGCTGGCCGAGTTCGAAAACTCGATCTCTGACCTTGAGTACAACTGGTATCTGCATACGGTTTGAGGCCCTCAAAAGCCAAGAGCCCCTCACCCTAACCCTCTCCCATAGGGAGAGGGGACTGATCCGGGGATGCTTTGGAAATCCGCCGACCTGAACGATTTTTACCGAATCCATATTCGACTCGGTCGTTCATGTCGGTGCATCTCCCGAGGCACTTCGGTCGGTCCCCTCTCCCCCCGGGAGAGGGCTAGGGTGAGGGCAGCCATCTCAAGTCGAACACACACCAGACACCCCCAAATTCCCCCGCGTCGAGCCACCACCATGACAACGACCCGCAACGACTGGGAACAACGCTTCCAGTCCCTGACCCTCGAATCCCGCGCCTTCATCAATGGCGAATACCGCCCGGCCATCAGCGGCGAAACCTTCGAATGCCTGAGCCCCGTCGACGGCCGTTTCCTGGCCTCCGTGGCCAGCACCGATGAAGCCGACGCCAACCTCGCCGTTGAAGCTGCGCGCCAATCCTTCAACTCCGGCGTGTGGGCCAACAAGGCCCCGGCCGAGCGCAAGCGCATCCTGATTCGCTTCGCCGATCTGATCCTGCAACACCAGGAAGAACTGGCGCTGCTCGAAACCCTCGACATGGGCAAACCGATCAGCGACTCGATGAGCATCGACATCCCGGCGACCGCCAACGCGATCCACTGGAGCGCCGAAGCGATCGACAAGATCTACGACGAAGTCGCCGCCACCCCGCACGATCAACTCGGTCTGGTGACTCGCGAGCCATCAGGCGTGGTTGCTGCCATCGTGCCGTGGAACTTCCCGCTGATCATGGCCAGCTGGAAATTCGCTCCGGCACTGGCGGCGGGTAACTCGTTCATCCTCAAACCTTCGGAAAAATCCCCGCTGACCGCGATCCGCATCGCGCAACTGGCGCTGGATGCCGGCATTCCGAAAGGCGTGTTCAACGTCCTGCCAGGCTTCGGCCACACCGTCGGCAAGGCGCTGGCGCTGCACATGGACGTCGACGTGCTGGCCTTCACCGGCTCCACGGCGATTGCCAAACAACTGATGATTTATGCCGGCCAAAGCAACATGAAACGCGTCTGGCTCGAAGCAGGGGGCAAGAGCCCGAACGTGGTGTTTGCCGACGCACCGGACTTGCGCGCGGCAGCACAAGCGGCGGCCGGCGCCATTGCGTTCAACCAGGGCGAAGTCTGCACCGCCGGCTCCCGCCTGCTGGTGGAGCGTTCGATCCGCGAGCAATTCATCCCGCTGCTGGTCGAAGCGCTGCAAGCGTGGAAACCGGGTCACGCCCTGGATCCGGCGACCACCGTCGGCGCCGTGGTCGATCAGCGTCAACTGGACAACGTGCTGCGCTACATCAGCATCGGCCGCGAGCAGGGCGCCGAAGTGATCGCCGGCGGCCGACGCACCCTCGAGGAAACCGGCGGCACCTACATCGAGCCGACGATTTTCGACGGCGTGACCAACGCCATGACCATCGCCAAGGAAGAAATCTTCGGCCCGGTGCTGTCGCTGATCACCTTCGACACCGTTGAAGAAGCGCTGCACATCGCCAACGACAGCATCTTCGGCCTCGCCGCCGGGGTCTGGACCAGCAATCTGAGCAAGGCCCACACCTTCGCCCGTGGCCTGCGCGCCGGCAGCGTGTGGGTCAACCAGTACGACGGCGGCGACATGACCGCGCCGTTCGGTGGCTTCAAACAGTCGGGCAACGGTCGCGACAAATCGCTGCACGCGTTCGACAAGTACACCGAGCTGAAAGCGACCTGGATCAAGCTCTAATTCTATTTACAACGGTGGACGCCGGTTTTTCCGGCGTCCCTCGGAGAACAATAATGAAACAACAACACGTCAACAGTTATTACGCCGCCACCCGCAACGAAGTCATCGACTTCCCGACGCTTGAAGAGTCGGTGGAGTGCGATGTCTGCATCATTGGCGCCGGCTACACCGGGCTGTCCTCGGCACTGTTCCTGACCGAAGCTGGCTACAAGGTGACGGTGCTGGAAGCGGCGAAAGTCGGCTACGGCGCCAGCGGTCGCAACGGTGGCCAACTGGTCAACTCCTACAGCCGCGACGTCGACGTGATCGAAGAGCGCTACGGCGACAAGACCGCCGAAATCCTCGGCAGCATGATCTTCGAAGGCGCCGACATCATCCGTTCGCGCATCAAGGAATACGACATCAAGTGCGACTACCGTCCGGGCGGTATCTTCGCAGCGATGAACAACAAGCAGCTCAAGGGCCTCGCCGAACAAAAGCGGAGCTGGGAACGTTACGGCAATAAAAACCTGAAGATGCTCGACGCTGCGGACATCCGCCGCGAAGTCGGCTCCGACGCCTACGTCGGCGGTCTGCTGGACATGCAGGGCGGCCACATCCACCCGCTGAACCTGGCCCTCGGTGAAGCCGCCGCCATCGTGCGTCTGGGCGGCAAGATCTACGAACAGTCCGCTGCGGTGGAAATCAAATACGGCGAGCCCAACGTCGTGCGCACCGCCAAAGGCCAGGTCCGCGCCAAGTACCTGCTGATCGCCGGCAACGCCTACCTGCCGCAAGGCCTCGACAACCGCGTGACGGCCAAGAGCATGCCGTGCGGTTCGCAGATCTGCGTCACCGAACCGCTGACCGAGAAGCAGGCCCGCAGCCTGATCACCAACAACTACTGCGTCGAAGACTGCAACTACCTGCTCGACTACTACCGTCTGACCGCCGACAACCGACTGCTCTACGGCGGCGGCGTGGTCTACGGCGCCCGTGAACCGGACGACATCGAAACCCTGATCCGCCCGAAGATCCTCAAGACCTTCCCGCAGCTCAAGGACGTGAAAATCGACTACCGCTGGACCGGCAACTTCCTGCTGACCATGTCACGCATGCCGCAATTCGGCCGCATCGAAAAAAACGCCTACTACATGCAGGGCTACAGCGGCCACGGCGTCACCTGCTCGCACCTGGCCGGCAAACTGATCTCGGAAATGATCCGCGGCGACGCCGAACGTTTCGACGCCTTCGCCTCCCTGCCACACATGCCGATGATCGGCGGCCGTACCTTCTCCGCGCCGCTGACCGCCCTCGGCGCCGTGTATTACTCGCTGCGTGACCGTTTCGGCATCTGATTAACCTCCCCGGCGGTGGCCCCGCACAGGCGCCGCCGGTTTTTTTACCTGACAAGCCGCACCACAAACCCTGTGGGAGCTGGTTTGCCAGCGATGAGGCTGGCACGAGCACCATGAAACCCACTGAAACACCACAGCTCCAACTGTGGGAGCTTGCCTGCAAGCGATGAGGCCAGCACAAACACCACAAACCCTGTGGGAGCGAGCTTGCTCGCGAAAGCGGTCTATCAGCAAAAAGGATGTTGAAAGTGCCGCCCAATCGCTGGCAAGCCAGCTCCCACAGGTTTTGCTTTTACTTCGCAATTACCCTCAGCAGGCTCTTTTCACCCACCGTCCATCGAACCTGCTGAGCAACGCCAACAAACGTGATTTAATAGCCGCCTTTCACGGTTCCGGGACACGGGAGCAACGTGATCCGCGCGCCTTGCGCGGCACCCGCCACCCACCCCCATCGCCCTTAAGTCGTTCTCACATAAGGCTGTCATGGATACGGGTTCTCGACTCAAACTAGTACGCGAAAGCTACAAACTCTCCCAGCGCGAGCTGGCCCGGCGTAGCGGCGTGACCAATGCCACCATCTCCCTGATCGAACAGAATCGCGTCAGTCCTTCCGTCAGCTCATTGAAAAAGCTGCTCGAAGGCATCCCGATGTCCCTGGCCGACTTCTTCACCTTCGACCAGCCCCCCCGCGAACACCAATACGTCTTCCGCGCCAACGAACAACCCGACCTCGGCCGCCACGGCCTGCGCCTGCTGCTGATCGGCGCCTCGGTCCCCAGCCGCCAGATGCGCTTGCTGCGCGAGCAATACGCACCGGGCGCGAGTTCCGGGGAAGAGCCGATTGTTCACGCGGAAGGTGAGGAGTGTGGGTTGGTGACGCGCGGCACCGTGGAGTTGACGGTGGATGGGCAGGTGAGCGTGTTGAGTGCGGGGGATGGGTATTACTTCCCTACGACGCTGCCGCACAAGTTCCGGAATATCGGGGCGGATGAGGCGGAGATTATTAGTGCGAATACGCCGGCTAACTTCTGATGCTGCGATGCGATGCGACGTAGTCTTTATTGGTTTCTAATTAAATGAAGCAACCATGCCTTGTATAACAAAGCATGGTTGTCTGGGTTTCAAAGGCATCAGATCAGCGCTGGCCTATGTTTGGTCATGCTACTGGCCGTATTGCAACTCCGCCATGGTGGGTGCTTTAGGTTGTGTGTTTGGCTCTCGATAAAATCCGCCCGTTTGGCCGCCGTTTAGTATAGCGGTCCATGTTTGGAAGGATGGCTTACCGTTGACGTGATCCGCTGCCAATTCCCAGTTTCCGACCGAGGTCGTTACGTTGAGCACGGTCTCGTCCCGACCATCGGAAAAAAAGTGATAGCTACCACTGACTTTTTCCCATTTGTTGGTCTGATTGTTGTGGAAGTAGCCTTTAAATGTGCCCATTGACTCATCCTGACTTTCGATCACCAGGCGATAGATGTTTCCGTCCCCGCCGTCGTAGTTACCTCTAATGTCGTTTGCCATTTTCCTTACCCTCTGTCAGCCGGTTAGGAGATGCAATCATCCCCAGTTCCTGGAGAGTAGGCGGATGGCTTTGTTGAGGAACCTGTTAGAAGTTACAGTTTTTTATACTGATTAGTTATTGATCCTGTATTTTGGCGCTTTCCACGCTATGAGTGCATAGCGAATTTCGTGCATTTGTTGATCGCTATGGAACATCAAATTTTTGAACAAGCTCGCTCACCACGAGCAGTCATTTCCTACGCGGTTTTCAGATCCCGAAATTCATCACATATTCCTGCCCCGGAACTTTCCTCAAAAACGATGTCAATTTGATGGCGTGTCGCGACGCTCATTTGAACGAATCACCCAGTACCAGGCTGTTTCCTGGCAAGCCAAGGAAGTGTGAGATGAAACTGATTCTTGCGATGTTGTTGCTGTTCAGCGGTTATGTTTCCGCCAGTTGCTCCAGCATCAGTGATCACGACAAACGCAGTTACTGCCAGGCCAGGGAGGAAGGCAGCAGTTGTTCTTCCATCGGCGACCACGATTTGCGTGCGGCCTGCGAAGCGGAGAAAGGCAGTTCGTGCTCAAGCATTGGCGACCATGACCAGCGCGCTTATTGCGAAGCAAAAAAGGGCAGCAGTTGTTCCTCCATCGGCGATCACGACCTGCGCGCGGCCTGTGAAGCGGAGAAAGGCAGTTCATGTTCAAGCATCGGTGATCATGACCAGCGGGCGTTTTGTGAAGCGAAGAAGGGCACTAGTTGTTCGTCAATTGGCGATCATGATCTGCGCAGTCAGTGTGAAGCCATGAAACGCTGAATCCACCCGCCATTTAGAAACAAAAGGGACACCCATCGGTGTCCCTTTTTCATGCGCGCTTAAACGCCGCTATTTCGCCTTCCAATGCCCACCCCCGTTCTCACAATCAATCCGCGCCTGCGCCAGATGCCCCACATCGTAGTAATAGGTGATCACTTGCGCGCTGTCCGGAATGTTCAGGGCCTTGGCGTTTTTGTCCTTACTGGTGGAGTGCGGGTTGGCCAGGGATTCCTGGGTGAGGGTGGCGATACACGAGGCCTGATAGTGGTCGGCGCAGTGTTCGACCTTGGTTTTGCTGCTGTTGAGCATGTCCTTGCTTTCGTTGCTGCATGACCAGTCGATGGCGTTGACCGGCATGCCTTCGTATTCGTAGCAGCTGTGCGTCTCGACGGCGGGCACCGAGGGGCTGGAGGAGCGGGTCTTGACGTCGCAGCCCTCGGCCATGACGCAGGTGGGGATGACGCTGAAAGTGACGATCAGGAGCAACAGTCGGATGTTCATCGCGGAACTCTCCCATGGCCCCGTGTTTGATCGTGAGCGGGGCGCTTATGGTTTCGAGGTTGGCTCGTCTCGGAAGGTTCCATCAACCATTCCGGTGAGAGTACGCGAAGATGCTCCTGTTCAACTTATTCGGTGTCGTACATTGACTCTAACCTTTCGATCCATTCATCAGTCGCGCGAAACCTCGAATAATAAGATTGCTTTTCAACGTTACTCAATTGAGTGAAAAAACTGAAAAAGTAGTTGTTGTCGTAATATTCTTGAGCACCTTGCATGCTGCCTCCCCACCAAGAAGGCTCGTAGCCCTCAAAAGCAAACCATGGCGGAGGAATCGCGAATTTTTTGCGGTTAAGCATCGTTAGAAAATCAAGGCTGTTCGTTATCAAACGAATCGTGACGGAGTTGAATTCTCTAGAGGATGCGAAGAATATCAGTCGGTCTCCGCTCAATGCGCTTTCGTATTCAAATACCGGAAGATCATTGAAGGTTCGTTCAGTATTTTTTCTGAAGTGAGACTCAACGAGTGATTCGAATTCAACTAAATCTTTAGGCTCGATAAGGAACTGCGAAAAAAATGCGCAGATATCAGCGCTTTCCAATGAAGTAGTGGGAGGCTGAGCGGGTAGGTTGGTATGAGCTAAAGGCCGAGAGAATAAGCTTTTAAGCTCCTGCTTGCTGTACCCGGCAATTTGCTCTTGTGTAGGTTCTGGCTTCAGCAGTGCCATTATTTTTTTGATAAAGCTCATGCTACTCTCACTCTTGCATATATTCAGTTAGCCAAGTAGCACCTAAATAACCGGCAGTGCCAAATATAATGCCCCCGACTGCACCGCTGACAACTGCGCCAGGGCCTGTTTCGATTCCCACTGTTGCTCCGACCACCACGCCAATCCTGGCGCCAGCTATCGCCGCACCCCAGCCACCAGCCTGTTTGACAACCTCAACGGATATAGGCTTGATGCTGTTTTGTTTAATTGACTCTTCAGTCGCGACCTTCAGATCGTATGCAGTGAATGCAATCCCGAACACCCGCACCACTCTCGCGCCTTTTATAAAGGCGTTTGTGACTTTGTGGGAGGTAGGTGTGAAAATCGCCTTCGCTGGGACTTTATCTGCTTGAACTAAAACTTCTTTGTCGATGTTCTTTACCCAGCCAGCAATTTCATCGATTTTTGCTACGTTTTTTGGTGCGTGTCTTTTGTAGTCTTCGAGGGCTTTTAGAATTTCATCAGTGGATACTAGCTTTGCGCCTGCTGCTTTAGCTTTTTCAATATCAATGTAGACAGTTTTTCCTTCGAATCTTGGTGAGCCATTCGGGAATTCAGAACTCGTGGAAATATAGCCCGAAGGGTATTTTCTACTGCTGTAAACATGTTGGGCAACTGTAGCGCCAGAATTAGGTGCAACAGAGCGCATTCCATATTTTTCCGGCCAGATTTCATTTTTGATTTGAAGTTCGGAAAGATTTTTTGCGATCAGGTGAGGGTTGTCGGGCGAAGAATAAATTTTTCTGACTAGAAATCCATCTTTGCCGATTTCATCTACAACAACAAATAAATGAATATTGGCCGGCATTAAGTAGCCGGGTACGTTGCTAACGGAGTTTGCCTGCTTGTTTGTTGGCACTTTGCAAGAGAACTCCGTCATACGTCCTCCCATTTTTCAAGCGCGGCTACACCGGTTGTCACTTCAAGAGTTTCTTGCTTGCTAGTTGCGATGCGAGGTGTATGCCCAGATTCATCAGAGAAGCCTGTATAAACTCTGCCTGCTTCGTCTTTGATGTGGTACGGCACATTGGCGAGAGGCTGGCCGTCACTCCCGACGATGCAAAACTTTTCGTCGAACTTCATGGCCCAGAGAGGCATGGCTGACGGGGGGACGAATTCTGCCGGTGTGTGCGAATTTCCGATAATTACAGTTGAGGAGCCAGCGATTACCTTATTGCCGTGGCCTCCGACACTTCCCACGGTCGCGGCAGGCAAGCCGTTGATGAGCACGGTGGAAGCTACGTCTCCCACGATGGGGCTGCCACATGCGCTCTTATCGTTCTGGCGGGCTGCAGGTAACCCATCAAAAAAAACGTCGGATGAGCCGGCGGCGATTGGATTTACTCCATGCCCAGGTAGCGGGCAGGAGGTTGGATCAGTAACTCGGGCAGCGGGTTTTCCTGACATGGTGAACATCCTTGTAAATACGCTGTTTTGGAAATGTTACACAAAAGAGGGTGGTTTGAACCATCTCACTTGTCTCCCCCCGGCTCATCGCCAAAGGTTCCCCCCATCAGCACCACGTCGTAGACTGCGAAACAAGTTGTAACGCCTCTCCCACGGACGGAACCGCGCATGATTCAGATCGGCAGCCGCAACAACGCCCCCACGTCGCAGCACAAAACCCAGGACATCTACATCTTCAGCATCGACCTGTCCCGCCCGGCGACGCCGTTCTGTTTCGAGCAATCGATCGGCGGCGGGCATGTCGAGCAGGGTGGTGCGCGGTGGTTGGCGCTGGATGAGCTGGATGGCTGGCCCGGTGAATGGCGGGAGCATTTGAAGAAGGCCGGTTGTGCCTGGGTGGTCGAGTTGCTGGATGCTCATCCGAGGGAGAGTCAGGCTGATCTGGTCTCTCTGATCCTCCAGCGCTATGCCGAGCCGGCGCAGCCAACTGGGCGTTTGCAGGCGATCGGGCGCTGGTTCAAGCGCCACTTCTATATTGGCGGCCGGTACGGCGTCTGACCCGAGGAAACCCCCATGACTCAGACACTGGAACGCGCCATCGCGATTGCCGCCACGGCCCACGCGGGGCAGGTGGACAAGGGCGGTGCGCCGTATATTTTGCATCCGCTGAAGGTCATGTTGCGCATGAGCAGCCTGGAAGAGCGCATCGTCGCGGTGTTGCACGATGTGGTCGAGGACTGCGGCATCAGCCTGGAGGATTTGCGCAAGGAAGGCTTCAGCGAAGCCGTTTTGTCCGCCATCGAATCGGTGACCAAAGTGCCCGGCGAATCCTACGAGGACTTCGTCGAGCGCGCGGCGCAAAACCCTATCGGGCGGGTGGTGAAACTGGCGGATCTGGAAGAAAACAGCGACCTATCGCGGATTGCCTCGCCGAGTTGGGAGGATCTGGAGCGGATCGAAAAATATCGGCGGGCGATTGGACGGCTGCGCGCCTGACCTAACTGAAAAGCACCTTGAATAGCCAGGAAGGCGACCATGAAATCCATTCTGTGTTTGGCGATTGCTGCCGGCTTCGGCGCACTGTTGCAATTCGAAGGCGTGCCCCACGGTTTGCTGTTGGGCTCGATCCTTGTCACCGCGCTTGTAGTCACCAGATTCGGCATCGTGCCGGCAACGCCTTATGGTCTGGGCTACATCCAGGTCACGCTAGGTATCGCCACCGGGTTGATGTTCGAAGCGTGGGACAGCGCGACCGTCTCGACGATGTTGCCGAGCCTCGGCGTCTTGCTGTTGTGCCTGGCAGTGCAAGTGGCGCTGGCCGCGTGGTGGCTGTCGCGCGGGGCAGGGTGGAATCGCACGGATGCCTTGTTGGCCGTGTATCCGGGGGCGTTGGCGGCGGTGTTCGATCTGCTGGAATCGCATCAGGCGTCGAGCAAGGTGATCATCGTGCACTTGATGCGGCTGCTGCTGATCACGGTGCTGGTGAGTTTGCTGATTCCCGGAACGGCGCCGGTTGCGGTGGCCGAGGTCGAGCCGCTGTCGACGGGCATGGCGTTGACCGTGCTGTCGGTGATCGGTTTGAGCGTGGTGGTCGGGCGTTTGCTGCTGGTTGTTGGCGTGCCGGCGCCGTTCATGTTGACGGCAATCATCATCACCGCCGTGTTCGTGAAATCAGGATGGCTGCAGGGCTTTCACATGCCGGATTGGAGCCTGAATCTGGCGGCGCTGATTCTGGGTGTGCGGATCGGCTCCCGATTCCAGGGATTGGGCCTCGCGGAACTGGGACGTCATGGCCGCACGGCTCTGGTGTCGGTCGGTTTGATGATTCTGGTCGCGGCGATTTTTGCATTGGCGGCGGCACGGTTGCTGGGCAGCGATGCGTTGTCGCTGTGGCTGGCCTACATGCCGGGGGCAATCGAAACCATCGCGATTGTGGCGTTCGCGGGCGGGCTGAATGTGGTGTTTATCCTGACTCACCATCTGGCGCGGATGGTGGTGTTGCACTTTGCACCGGCGTTGTTGGTGCAGGTTCGGCGGGTGCGGGAAGGGGCGTGATCCAGGTTGTGCTGATTTTTATGGATAATCAGTGCCACCGTTTGGATAACGGCATCTGCAAATTCGCCGGGCGGTTAGATCGACCCCTTTGAAAAAGCCATATTTCTGAAAGGCCAAAATCGAGTAGTTCGAACAGCTAGGTTCGAATCTACATGCCGATCTCAGCCTTTCAGGCGCCATTTTCTGATAGCAACGGATTGCCAATATGGCGATGGGGACCATCATGCAGGCTTGCGTAGGGAAATGACGTAATACTCGGTCAGTACGTTTTTCTTACCGAGCAGCGCATCAAAGCACCCTGGTTTGACAGAAACCCCAATGGTATCGATTCGGTAAAACTCCCAACCGTCTTCTGCGTGGGAGTTCACTACGTTCTGAAGGTAGGCTGCGGCTTCATTCCCACGGTGCTCCTTGGCACGGACTTCAATGTTTGGTGGGACCTGAACCATTTTATATACGTACATCCTTGCTCATCCTTTCCATCGCTGCATTCCGAATGAATGACAGAACCCAACGTTTATACTCAATTTGATATCTCTTGGCCATCACTCGCTCAGCGTTGCTGAATTGGTCGTAAACTACACTCCCAGATTACCCCGCCCCACAGGCAACCCCGCCGCGTCGGAGGTCATCATGTTCCGCCATTCACTGTTCATCGCAGCGTGCCTGTGCGCCACACAGGCCAGCGCTGAATCTGTCGTCCCGCTCAAGGGCCAGACCTCTCAACAAACCCAGATCGACATCAACGACTGCCATTCCATCGCGTCCACCTCAACCACGTCGACACCCCAGGCCGGCGGTCGGTTGAAGGGCGCTGCAGTGGGAGCCGCTGCCGGCGCCACCGCCACTGAAGTGCGCGGCCGTCAGCACGACGAGTTTTACGAAGCCGTGGACGATGATCGCAAGCAGGATTATCGCCAGAACCGCGCCAAAGACACGGCTGCCGCCGGTGCGGTAGTCGGTGGTGCGCGGCAGCGGCAGGATCGGCGCGAGCAGCGGCGAACCGATGCTTCAGCCAGTTCAAGCGCCTACACCGGTTGCCTGCAAGGGCGGGGTTATCAGGTCACGCCCTGACGGCTTTCCCGGTGCGCGACGAGCAGGTGCATCATCACGCCGCTGTAGAGCGTCACCAGAATGAACAACCCCATGCGCACCGCGAACGCGGTGTAGACGTCCTTGCCCGCTGCACTGTCCTCCACCGACTGGCCGAGCAGGATAATCATGGTGATCAGGGTGTTGAGCCAGAACCCCGGCGTCAGTTGCGTCAGGTGCAACCGATAGAGTTTGCGCGCCAGCAACAGCCCGAACAGCAGCATCCACAGAAAGAACATCCACAGGTGTACGAACAGGCTTAACGCACACCAGAACAGCACCGCCAGCAGCCCGCCAAGCAAGGTCGAGCCGAGCAATTCGCGCCCGGCGTGATGGGTGCGGGTGGTGGTGCTTTGCTGGCCGAGGCTGACGGCTTTGAGGATGATCGGCAGGTAGCTGGCCGGGTCGATCAGCACCAGCAGGAAGGTCGGCAGCACGATCAATGTTGCGCGCATTGCTACGCGGGGCACGTCTTCGGCGGGCAGGGCGGGAGCGGGTGGTGGCGCGGGGCTGTTGGCCGGTTCCGGGAACAGGACGTGGCTCAGGCCGACGATGACGACGGCCAGCAACAGGCCTTTGACCAGCGCGCCGATCACCGCCATCGCCAGCTCGAATGAGGCGAAACCGGCGGCGGAGATCATGGTCATGCCGATCACCAGAAACGTCATTATCAGCACGTTGCCGCCGCGCAAGCCGTAGGTGAACACCAGAAACAGTCCGATACCGATCAGCAGCACGCCGCACACCGGGTAATAACGCAGCAACGGCACCAGCAACAGCCCGAGACTGGTGGTGAATGCGGCGACCAACGTCAGCACCAGCGCCATTTTCACCGGCAACGGTCGAGGCATGCTGGCCAGCAGCAACACCGCTAACACCGGCGATAGAAACGACAGCGGAAGAGCGAGGCCGTAACTGGCGGCGGTGCACAACGCCGTGCCGCAAGCCAGGCGCAAGGCCCGTTGCGCCGGAACGCTGCGCTCAATAGGCATACGACAGCCAACTCATCAACCAGACAAACACCCGCCCGAGCGGATTGAGCAGATTGCCTTCGCTGGGAAACGCCATGACTTCCGCCTGCCCGCCAGCGCGAATCGAACGCCTCTCGAACAGACGCTTTTTCGCCTCTTCGCTGAACTCGATAATCACCGGAAAACGCTGCGCCGGACGCAGCCAGTCGCGGCTGTTCTGGATCGTCGGCAGTGTGCCGGGCGGCGGAGTCTGGCCGACGCTGACACCGTAACCGACGCTGCGCACCCGGCCGTCGAGCACTTCGCCGGGCAGGGCGTCGAGGATGATCGACACCGGTGTGCCGGGCTTGATCCGGCCGAGGTTGTTCTCGGTGAGGTCGGCGCTGACCCACACGTCCTGGATCGTGATCAACGTCATCACCGGACTGCCGGCAGCGGCGAACTGGCCGACATCGGTGCGCAGGTCGGTGATCAGACCCGCCGAACGCGCGCCGATGCGGGTGTTGGCCAGATCCAGTTCGGCCTTGGCTAGTGTGGCGGCAGCGCTGAGCAGTTTGGCGTTGGTGTCGGTGTTGCCGCCTTCCTGCTCCTGGGCGCGCAGCACTTCGGCCCGGGCGGCGGCGACCTGGCTGACGGCGGCCTCGTGATTGGCCCGGGACACTTCCAGCAGCCGTACGGACACCGTGCCTGGGTCTTCTTTGTACAAGCCTTCCAGCCGTCGATTGTCCTGACGCGTTTTGAGTTCATTGGCTTGCGCCGCACGCAACGATGCCTGAGCCGACGCGATGCCGGCGGTGCTGGCGCCGACCGTGCGCCGGGTGTTTTCCAGATCGGCGCGGGCCCGGTCGACGGCGATCTGCAGCGGCTGCGGATCGAGCTCGAAGAGGATGTCGCCGGCCTGCACGTCCTGATTGTTGCGCACGTTGACCTTGATCACCCGGCCCGCGACTTCCGCCGCCACCGGGATCACAAATGCGCCGACCCGCGCCTGTTGGGTGTAGGGCGTAAAACGGTCGGCCAGCAGATACCAGACCAGGCTCAGCACAATCACCAGCAGCACCCAGCGGATGCCTTTTTTCGCCGGATCCGGCGGCGCTTCATCACTCATGGCGGTCTACCTGCGAGGGAATCGGATAGGTCGGTTGGGGCGGCGGGGCGCTCAGCAGATCGCCCCAGTCGGTGCGTTGCTGCATCTGCTGTCGGGTCGCTGAATCAATGTGCGGTCCGGCGCTTTGCCAGCCACCACCGACCGCGCGGTACAAAGCGATCAGATTGCTCACGGCGTTGCTGCGGCTGACCAGATAGTTGTCCTGTAGCTCCAGCAATGCGCGCTGGGCATCGAGCACCCGCTGAAAGTCTGAATAGCCTTCGCGATATTGAGTGTTGGCCAGCACCACCGAACGTCGCGCCGCGCCTTCGGCCTCGCCGAGAATGCGCTCGCGTTCCAGCGCTTTGGTCAGGCCGCTGGCGGCGTCGTCGGCCTCGCGGGCAGCCTGGCGGACTTTGTCGCGATAGGTCTCGATCAGTTGCTGCAACCGCGCGTCCTGCACGCGGATGTTGTTGTGGATGCGTCCGTAATCGAACAGATTCCAGCGCAGGCTCGGGCCGCCGATCAGGTCGAGACTGCGCGGGGTGGTGCCGAGGGTGTCGCTGGACCAGACGATGCTGCCGAGCAAGGTCAGCGAGGGATACAGATCGGTTTCGGCCACGCCGGCCAGCGCCGATTGCGCGGCCACGTTCAGCTCCGCCGCGCGCACATCGGGACGGCGCAGCAGCAGGTTGGCCGGGACGTCCTGCAACACCGCGCGATCCACCAGCGGAATCAGCCCCGGTTGCTCCGCCAGAAACGCCGCGCCACCGGGCGGCTGGCCGACCAGCACCGCCAGCGCATTGCGGGTGCGCAGCAACTGGTCTTCGAACGCCGGAATGCTGCTGAGGGTGCCGAGGTATTGGGTTCTGGCCTGTTGCAGATCGAGTTCGGCGGTCTGGCCGCTGCGAAAGAGTTTTTCGGTGATCTCGAAATTGCGTTTTTGCTGAGCGGCGTTCTCCCGGGCGACCCGCAGCCGGGCTTCTGTGGTGCGCAGGGCAAAGTAGGTGTCGGCCACTTGAGCGCGTAATAGAACGAGGGCGTCTTCGTAATTGGCCTGGGCGGCGAAGTAGCTGGCGTCGGCGGACTCGATGGCGCGGCTGAAGCGGCCCCAGAAATCCAGCTCCCAGCCGACATCGAACGCGGCGCTGTGCTGCCAGAAGTGCAAGTCCTGCGGGTTGTTGCCGCCGGACTGATGGCGGTCGATGTACAGGCTGTCGGCGCTGGCCTGTTGCAGCTGCGGGTAGCGACCGCTGTCGGCGATGCCCAGTTGCGCGCGGGCTTCGAGGACCCGCAGCCCGGCGATTTTCAGGCTGCTGTTGCGGGCTTCGGCGTCGCTGATCAAACGGTCGAGGATCGGATCGGCAAACACCTGCCACCACTGGCGCAGATCCGGCAGCGTGCCGCGTTCGCTGGCCTGCTCCAGTGCCGGACTTTGCCACTGCTTGCTCCAGGCCTCGGCCGGTGGCTGGAAATCCGGGCCCAGCCGCAGGCAGCCGCCAAGGCTCAGCGCACCGAGCAGCAGCAGGTGGCCGGGACGGATCAGCAGGGCTGGCGTTGCAGGCATACCGGGAGGCCCCAGCGGGAAATGTCACTGGAGCATAGACCGCAGATTGCCGGTTGATCGAAGCAATCAACTGCTACGCTTTTTCAGGCGAACACCACCGAACCCCGCCCCGGATAAAAAGGTAGGAAGCCATGGACACTGCTCAAGAACCGCTTGCCCCCACCAGCGCCAGCTGGCGTTTCAAGGTCGGCGTGGCAATCATCTGCCTGATGCTCGGTTCGTGGCTGATGGTGCCGATTGCCGCCGCCCTCGACGTGCCGGGCTCGAAAGTCGCGGCGCTGACCGGGGTGCTGTTCATCAGCAATAAAGTGCTGTTGCTGCTGGTGATTGCGGTGATGGGCAAGGCCGGGTTCGCCGAGCTCAAGCGCACGATTGGCCGCTATATCTCCGGCGTGATTCCGACTCCGGTGGCTGAAGTCAGCCCGCTGCGCCACAAGATCGGCGTGGTGATGTTCTGCCTGCCGCTGCTGTCGTCCTTCCTGGAACCGTATTTCGACAACTTCTTCCCGGGCGTACGGCCCAACCTCTGGCAGATGCAGGCGCTGGGCGACTTGATGTTCGTCGGCAGCTTTTTCGTGCTGGGCGGCAATTTCTGGGACAAGGTGCATGCGCTGTTCGTGCGCAAGGCGCGGGTGTTGGCGGAGTGATCGCCGATCGAGCATTGATTTCGATCAGGCATGCCCGAGCGCGATGGCAAACGATACGACGACCATGCAGGCAAATGCGAAATTGAGGTTCATGGGGTATTCATCCTGGTCCTTTTGAAAGTGGGGCCATTCTGCCGGGGTGGGGTAAAAAGAAAAAATTCGGCTTCGTGATTCCAATGATCGAAGCCATTGATACCTGCGTTGTGTTTACCGACCGGCTTGGCTAATCTCGCCAAACCTGCAACGACAAGCACAAACAGGCAAAACCATGCACGATCATTCCGCATCCGAGCTTCCTTCCCTGCGCCGGCAGAAAATCCTTTTGATCCTCGAACGTGACGGCAAGGTCATGGCGTCCGAGTTGAGCCAGCATTTTGCGGTGTCCGAAGACACCATCCGCCGCGATCTGGCCGAGCTGGATAACGCCGGACTGGTGCAGCGAGTGCATGGCGGGGCGCTGCCGAGGCCCAAGGACACCGGCAAGGATTACTTCACCCGGCTGGACGAGATCGACGAGGTGAAGATTCGTCTGGCGCAATTGGCGGCGCAGCAGATTCGGAATGGGCAAACGGTGATGTTCGACTCCGGTTCCACCTCGTTGCAGGTGGCGCGCTCGTTGCCCAGGGACATCAGCCTCACGGCGGTCACGGCGTCACCGATGACGGCAATTGCGTTGTCGGAATACCCGGGCGTCAAAGTGATTCTGGCGGGCGGGCAGCTCAATCCGAAAACCATGGCCGCCGGCGGTCACGAGGCGCTGCGGCTGCTGTCGGGGATCAAGGCGGATCTGGCGATCACCGGGGTCTGCGCGATTCATCCGGAGGTGGGCATCACCTCGCTGCATTTCGATGAAGTGCCGGTCAAGCAGGCGCTGCTCGATTGTGCGGCGCGGGTGATTGCCGTGACCACGGCGGACAAGCTCGGCGCGGTAGAACCGTTTGTGGTCGCGCCGTGCGAGCGCTTGCACACGCTGATCACCGAACGGCATGTGGCGTCGGGGAATGTCGAGGATTATCGGCGGTTGGGAATTGAGGTTGAGCAACTGCAGGATTGAGTTTTGTGGTGAATTTAAGGGCCCCATCGCGAGCAAGCTCGCTCCCACAGTGTCCGAGGCGTACTCAAAACTCAGGTATGCCCCAAACTTTGTGGGAGCTGCGGTGCGACGATTCGACTTGCCCGCGAAGAGGCCAGTCGATCCAATACATAAACTGGCACGCGGTCGAGGAATCAATCAGCGCAGTTTTTCCAGCATCTGGTAGTACCACATGCCCGCCGCCAGCATCGGATTCCCCAGCAAGTCACCCATCGGCACGCGAATGTGCGAGCACGCGGCAAACGTGTCGAACTGCTGCATCTGCCCGGTGATCGCCCGGCTCATGATTTCGCCCATGATGTGGGTCGTGGCGATGCCGTGGCCGGAGTAGCCCTGGCAATACCAGACGTTGTCCGAGAGCTTGCCCAGTTGCGGGATGCGGTTGATGACGATGCCCATCGCGCAGCTCCACTGGTAGTCGATCTTCACCCCTTTGAGCGCCGGGAAAGTCTGTTCGATACATGGCCGCAGTTCGCCGGCGATGTCCCGTGAGTCCTTGCCGCTGTAGTTGGCGCCGCCGCCGAACAGCAGGCGGCCGTCGGCGGTGAGACGGTAGTAGTCGAGCACGAAGCGGCAGTCGTAAACGGCGAGGTCTTCAGGGTTGATCTGTTTTGCCAGATCGCCCAATGGTTCGGTGGTGACGATGCCGCCCATGGCCGGGAAGATCTTGCCCTTGAGCTGGCCCGGTTCGAGTTTGTGGTAAACGTCGCCGGCCAGCAGCACCTGATTGGCGTCGATCCGGCCGTGGGCGGTGCGCACGCCGGGACTGTCGCCGTGAATGATTTCCAGCACTTCGCTGTTTTCGAAGATCAGCGCGCCGAGGCTTTCTGCCGCCCGCGCTTCACCGATGCACAGGTTGAGCGGGTGCAGGTGCATGTTGCGGGTGTTCTTGATTGCGCCGTGATAGAGCTCGCTTTGCAGCAGATCGCGCACCTGGCTGCGGTCGAGCAGGCTGACTTCATCGCCCATGCCGCGCCGCACGGCTTCGTCGTAGTCGCTGCGCAAACCGGCCATGTGGCTTGGCTTGTAGGCAGCGTGCAGGTGGCCGTGCTTGAGGTCGCACTCGATGCCGTATTTCTCGACGCGCTGTTTGATGATTTCGTGCCCACGCCAGCGCAGGTGCCAGATGAAGTCATCGACCTCGTCGCCCAAGGTGTTGCGCATCTGTTTGCGCATCGCGCCGTCGCCGGACAGGCTGCCGGTGACCTGCCCGCCATTGCGCCCGGTGGCGCCCCAGCCGATCTTGTGGCTTTCGACGATGGCGACTTTCAGGCCTTTCTCGGCCAGCTCGACGGCAGTGGCGACGCCGGTGAAACCGCCGCCGATGATCACTACATCGACCTTGTGCCGGCCTTGCAGGGTCGGGTAGTCAGTGTCGCGGTTGAGGGTGGCGGTGTAGTAGGAATTGCTGCGTTCAGTCATTTTTATTTCCACACAAAATTCGGGAAGCAAAGTGCAGTCCTTGTGGGAGCTGGCTTGCCAGCGATGGCGGAGTGTCAGTCACCAGAGATGCTGAATGTGCCGACCTCATCGCTGGCAAGCCAGCTCCCACAGTGGACTGCGGGGAATGTTCAGGCCTCTGTGAGGTACCAGCGCCAGTCCTGCTCACCCACTTCGGCCATGAACTGCCGGTATTCCGCGCGTTTCACCGCCAGATACACCCCGAGGAATTCCTGCCCCAGCGCATCCCGCGCCCACACCGATTTTTCCAGCGCCGTGAGCGAGGTCAGCCAATCGGTCGGCAGCAGCTCGTTCGCCTGCGCGTAGCCGTTGCCTTCCACCGGCTCGCCCGGATCGATGTCGTCTTTTATCCCGCGATGAATGCCCGCGAGGATCGCCGCCGCTGCCAGATACGGGTTGGCATCGGCGCCGCAGATGCGGTGTTCGATGTGCCGGGTGTTGGCCGGGCCGCCGGGCACGCGCAGGCTGACGGTGCGGTTGTCGACGCCCCAGGTCGGCGCCAGTGGCGCGTAACTGTTGGCCTGGAAACGCCGGTAGGAGTTGGCGTTCGGGCAGAACAGCAGCAGCGAGTCCAGCAACGAGGCGAGCATCCCGCCAATCGCCGTGCGCAGCAGCGGGGTGCCGGCCGGGTCCTCGGAGGCAAACAGATTGCGTCCCTCGGCATCGGCGAGGCTGACGTGCATGTGCATGCCGGTGCCAGCCAGATGATCGAACGGCTTGGCCATGAACGTCGCCTGCATCCCATGCTTGTGCGCTACGGCTTTTACCAGGCGTTTGTAGCGCACCGCCTGATCCATCGCCTCCAGTGCATCGCCGTGTTCGAGGGTGATTTCCACCTGACCGGGCGCATATTCCGAGATCGCCGTGCGCGCCGGAATGCCGTGCAGCTTGCAGGCGCTATAAAGGTCGGCGAGGAACGGTTCGATCTGTTCCAGCTCACGCAAACCGTAGACCTGGGTGTGTCGCGGTCGACCGCCGTCGGCATCCAGCGCCGGTTGCGGGCGGCCGTTGTGATCGCGTTTGGCGTCGAGCAGATAGAACTCCAGCTCGCAGGCCATGACCGGGTGGTAACCCTCGGCTTTCAAGCGGTCGATGACCTTGATCAGCAGATGGCGCGGGTCGGCAATGCTCGCCGGCATGCCTTGTTCCGGGTGCATGCTGACCTGCACCGCAGCGGTCGGAATCTGCCGCCACGGCAGGCGCACCAGACTGCCTTCCAGTGGGTAGGCGCGGCAGTCGATATCGCCGACGTCCCACACCAGACCGGAGTTTTCCACGTCTTCGCCATGCACGGTCAGGCCGAGGATGGTGCTTGGCAGCGGTCGGCCGCTTTCGTACACGGCGAGCAGCTCTTCGCGGTGCAACAACTTGCCCCGGGGCACACCGTTGGCGTCGAGGATGAACAGCTCGATCATGTCGATGTCAGGGTTCTGTTCGAGAAAGTGACGGGCGTCTTCAATGGCTGCGAATTTCATAATCAATCACTCACGATGGCGCCGCACAGGCGCGCAGATTCGGGCCGGACGCAGCGCGGCAAAAGGCGCGGGCGTCCTGGCAGGGATATCGAAAAAAGAAGGGGAGCTGTCGCGGTTTTTATCGGTGCGATCAGACGGGCAGGCAGATATCCGGCGGGCGTGCGGAGTGACGCAGCTTGGAACGGCTCAGGGCCATGGGGAGATTGACGATGCGATTCATGCGCGGCCCCTGTGAAGGAGGGCGCACATTGCAGAGACGTTCAACGATTCTGATTGTTGGAGTGACGTGCTCATGACGCGTGTTTCCGTTGGCGGAAAACGTCGGCGGCGGGAGCGTCCCGCCATGCCGGTGTGGCTGGATAGTAAGGGGGAATCCCCGGACAAGTAAACGCCTGATTCCGCGAGCGGTGGCGTGCCCCCCGGTTCAGCGCAGCAGGTAAAACCCCAGCCCGACGAGGGCGCAAACGATCAACACCTCGATTACCCCGCGCTTGAAAAAGAACAGGGCGAGGGCGGCCATGAGGGCCAGCACGATCGAGAAAACATCGGGCTGACCGGTAAAACCGGCGGGCCAGAACACGTGGTAAGCAAAGAAACACGCCAGATTGAGGATCACCCCGACCACCGCTGCGGTGATCGCGGTCAGTGGCGCAGTGAACTTCAATTCGTTGTGCGTCGACTCCACCAACGGCCCACCGGCGAGGATGAACAGAAATGAGGGCAGAAAGGTGAACCAGGTCACCAGTGTCGCGGCCAGCGCGCCGGCGGCGAACGCGTGTTCCGCGGCGAACGTCGGTTGCACGTAAGCGCCGACGAACCCGACAAACGCCACGACCATGATCAGCGGCCCCGGCGTGGTTTCGCCCAGGGCCAGACCGTCGATCATCTGCGTTGGCGTCAGCCAGCCGTAATGCCCGACCGCGCCCTGATACACGTAAGGCAGCACGGCGTAAGCGCCGCCGAAGGTGAGCAATGCCGCTTTGGTGAAGAACCAGCCCATCTGCGTGAAGGTGCCGCCCCAACCGAACAGCGCCGTCAGCAACGCCATCGGCAGGCACCACAGCAGCGCACCGATCAGCACCAGACGCAGCAGCCTCGGCAATCGGAACCGCGCATGCTCGGGCGGCGGTGTGTCGTCATCGATCAGCGCCGGGCCGAAGGACTTTTCGCCGCCGCGATGGCCGCCGTTGCTGAAGCGCTGCGGCGCCCAGCGTCCGCCGAAATAGCCGATCAATGCTGCGCCGAGCACGATCAGCGGGAACGGCAGGTTGAAGGCAAAAATCGCCACGAACGCTGCCCCGGCGATCGCCCATAACCAACTGTTCTTCAACGCTCGCGAACCGATGCGATGGGCCGCGTGCAACACAATCGCGGTCACCGCCGGTTTGATTCCGTAAAACACCCCGGCTACCGCCGGTACGTCACCGAACGCGATGTAGACCCACGACAGAGCGATCAGAATCAGCAGCGAAGGCAACACAAACAACGCCCCGGCCAGCACGCCGCCACGGGTGCGATGCAGCAGCCAGCCGATGTAAGTCGCCAGTTGTTGGGCCTCGGGGCCGGGTAGCAACATGCAGTAGTTGAGCGCATGCAGGAAGCGCCGCTCGGAAATCCAGCGCCGGCGCTCCACCAGTTCCTGATGCATGATCGCGATCTGCCCGGCAGGGCCGCCGAAGCCGATGCAGCCGAGTTTCAGCCAGAAGGGCCAGGCCTGGCGCAAGGTGATGGGTTGAGGACGGGGCAAGTCTTTTGGCGTCTGGCTCAAGTGTGGCTCCACGTTCGAATCGGCGGGAGCTGCTATCTAATCAGGCTTTTGTCGCATTCGACAGTACCCGGTCAGGCATGCGCCAGACTCCAGCGAAACGCCGCATTCTGATCACTCTCCCGCGCCTCGACCCAATGCGAACCCTCCGGCGTGGTCTCACGTTTCCAGAACGGCGCCCGGGTCTTCAGCACGTCCATGATGAACGCGCAGGCCTCGAACGCCGCATGCCGATGCTTGCTGCTGACGCCAACAAACACGATCGGCTCGGTCACCGACAGCGCACCGACCCGATGCACAATCTCCACCGCCAGCAACGGCCAGCGCTCGCGAGCTTGTTCGGCGATCTGCTCCAGAGCCTTCTCGGTCATGCCCGGATAGTGCTCCAGAAACAGCTCGGTCACCGACTGCCCGACGTTCAGATCCCGCACATAACCAATGAAATTCACCACCGCGCCCACCCGTGGATTGCGCGCATGCAGGTCGGCAATCAACTGACCGGCATCGAAGCCTTTACACTGGACTCGAACACCCATGCCTCAACCCCCCGTGACCGGCGGGAAAAACGCGATCTCGTCGAAATCCTCGATTGCCTGATCCGGCTGGCACAGCTCCTGATTCACCGCGCACATCAGGTTGCCGGCGCCGAGCACTTCACGCCAGACATCGCCGCGCTGCATCAGCATTTGCCGCACATCTTCGACACAAGCGAGGGTGTCGCTGGCCGGAATCTTTTCACCGCCCAGATTGAGCCGGTCACGGTAGCTTGCGAAGTAGTTGATCAGAATCATTGCGGGTTCTCCCATTGAAAGTGGCCCGAGCGGCCGCCCTGTTTGCTCAGCAGGCGGATGTCGCCGATGACCATCGCCCGGTCCACCGCCTTGCACATGTCGTAGATAGTCAGCGCGGCGACGCTGGCGGCGGTCAGGGCTTCGAGTTCGACGCCGGTCTGGCCGGTGAGGCGGCAGGTGCTGGTGATCTGCACGCGGTCCGGTTCACAGGCCTTGAGCTCGACGTGGATCGAACTGAGCAGCAGCGCATGACACAGCGGAATCAGCTCGTGGGTGCGCTTGGCCGCCTGGATCCCGGCGATCCGCGCCACGGCGAACACATCGCCCTTGGGGTGGCCGTTGGACTGGATCATTTGCAGGGTTTCCGGACGCATCTGCACCCAGGCCTGGGCGGTGGCTTCGCGGCGGGTCGCGGCTTTGTCGCTGACGTCGACCATGTTGGCGCGGCCCTGATCGTCGAGGTGGGTGAGGGTGTTGCTCATGCGGTGGGCTCCTGGATCGGGCTGTAGATTCGCGGGGCGTTGCGGTGCGGGACGTGGATCAGGTTCAGGCGGTGCTTGAGCGCCCAACGCACGGTCAGCGCGGTGGGGGCAGACAGGCTGACAAGGGTGCCGAGGCGGGCGCGCACGGCTTTGTGAATCAGTTCGAGGCTGCAACGGCTGGTGACCACGACGAAGCCCTGACGCGCATCGAGACCTTCGAACTGCAAGGCGCCGATCAGCTTGTCGAGGGCGTTGTGGCGGCCGATGTCTTCACGGCACAGCAGCGCTTGGCCGTCCGCATCGAAGTACAGCGCCGCGTGCAGGGCGCCGCTGCTGCGGGCCAGTTGCTGGGCCTGTTCGATGCGCTGGCGGATGCCGTTGAAATGCGCGGCCGGTGGCAACGGTGTCGGGGTGAGGATCTCCAGTTGCGGCAGCGCCTGCTCAAGGGCTTCCACACCGCAGAGGCCGCAACCGCTGGTGCCCGCCATCTGCCGCCGATGATCTTTCAGAGCCCAGAATGCACGACTGGAAATCTGCACGTCGGCCTGGCAGGCCTGGTCGAAATGGGTCAGGCGGATGTCGTGAATATCGTCGAGGCGGTCGACGATGGCGTTGCTGAGGCTGAAGCCGCGAATGAAGTCCTCGATGTTGCCCGGCGAGACCATCATCACCGCCTGATTCAGTCCGTTGTAGCTGATGGCCAGGGCGATTTCCGCCGCCAGCGCCGCGTGGGACACCGGCGTGTCGTCGAGGTATTCGCGGTACGCCACTTGCGCCGGTTGTGGCGCGGGGGCATTGGCGTCGCCCGGTTCGATGAGTTGTTCAACTTGGCACAGCATCTTGAAAGTCCCACGAAGCGCTGAAGTGGGTTCAGGCTACGGGGCAGGGAAAAGTGCGTCCAATCGCTTGTTCCGATGCAGTGATTGGATTGGTCGATCACCGCTTTCAGGCCGAGAATAGGTGTTGACTGATAAGGCCTAATCGCTGGCAAGCCAGCTCCCACAAGGTTTCGTGTCAAACACAGAATTTGTGACTAACTCAATCACTGTGGGAGCTGGCTCGCCAGCGATGGCGGCCTGACATTCAACACATTTATTCGGCAGGCGCCTCGACCCCGAACATCTTGCGCGCCTCGGCAAAACACTTCTCGGCAATCGCCGAGCGCGGTTCGGTCTTGCGCATCACCAGCCCCAGCGGCGCGAGTACGCTGGCATCCGGCAGGTTAATGAAAGCCAGGTGCTCGATCGGCTCTTCCAGACCGCTGTCCAGCGGCATGATCGAGCAGCAGAAGCCCTGGTGAATCGCCTGCAGCAGTTGGTAGGTCGAGTCGCTTTCCAGGATCGGCTGCGGATTCAACCCGCGACTGCGGAAACTCAGGTCGATGGATTTTCGGTAGTGCATGCCGGTGGTGATCATCCCCAGCGGCAGTTCGGCGGCGTCTTCCCAGCTCATTTCCGGGCCTTCGAAGTGGAAGTGGCGGGTGTCGTAGAGCAGGCCGACGCGGGTTTCGCCAATCTCGAAGAACTCGAAATAGTTCGGGTTGACGTGGTCGAGATAACACACGCCCAAGTCCAGCTGATTGTTACCCAGACCTTCGATGATCTCGTCCGAACTCAGCGACGACAGGCTGTATTTCAGCTCGGGAAATATCCCTGACAAACCCTGAATGTAATTCACCGGATTGAAGTTGCTCAGCGGCACCAGCCCCAGGCGCAGGCTACCCACCAGTTGTCCGCGGCATGCCGCCGCTTCGGCAAACAACCCGTCATGGGCAGCCAGCAACGTGCGGGCCCAGGCCAGGACGCGCTCGCCGGCCTGGGTGAACCCTTCGAAGCGCTGGCCGCGATTGACCAGCACCAGATCCAGCTCGTCTTCCAGATTGCGCAGGCGCATCGACAGGGTCGGCTGGGTGATGTGACAGCGCGCGGCGGCCTGGCCGAAGTGGCGGGTTTCGTCCAGCGCGATCAGAAACTTGAGTTGTTTGATGTCCACGACGGCACCTGCTCGATTGAGAATTTTGATTGAGTATTGACGCAGATGCGTACGGCGCACGGAAAGCGCAGGGAGCGACGATCCCACTGAGGGCTTTTTTCGTCCAATCGGCAGTGTTTACGAGCCTATCGAGGGTTTCGATGACCCCCGGTTTTATTGGCCCGGACAGCGGTCGAGGGGTTGAAAAAAATCACCGATAGAGCAGGTCGATAGTGTGGTTGGCCAGAGTGATTAGACAGTCGTCACAAGCGGCACTTAGGCTCGTCATCCATTGAATTGACGACGGCCGGAGAGTGCCATGAGTGTGAAATCGGATGCCTTGTTCGTTCCCCTGAATATTGCCGTGCTGACGGTCAGCGATACCCGCGATTACGCCAGTGACACCTCCGGCCAGTTGCTGGTCAGCCGTCTGCTGGAGGCCGGCCACACCCTGAGCGAGCGCAACCTGCTCAAGGACGACCTGTACAAGATCCGCGCCCAGGTCGCGCAGTGGATCGCCGACGACAACATTCAAGTGGTGCTGATCACCGGCGGCACCGGTTTCACCGGCCGCGACAGCACCCCGGAAGCCGTGGCCTGCCTGCTGGACAAGCAGATCGACGGTTTTGGCGAACTGTTCCGCGCCATCTCGATTCTCGACATCGGCACCTCGACCGTACAAAGCCGTGCGCTGGCGGGCTTGTCCAACGGCACGCTGGTGTGCTGCCTGCCGGGCTCCACCGGCGCTTGCCGCACCGCATGGGAAGGCATCCTCGCCGAACAACTGGATAACCGTCATCGCCCGTGCAACTTCGTCCCGCACCTCAAATCGGTGCAAGCCTGCGGGCCGCGCGGATGAGCAAGCCGGGGTTGATGCCGGTCGAGGACGCCCTCGACCAACTGTTGGCGATGGCCGATGAACAACGTCTACCGGACAGCGAAGCGGTGCTTCTCAATGAGGCGCGCGGGCGGGTGCTGGCCAGCGATCTGGTCGCCACACTCGATCTGCCGCCGTGGCCGAACAGCGCCATGGACGGTTATGCCTTGAACCTCCCCGACCTGCATCGCCAGCCGTTGAGCGTGTCACAGCGGGTTTACGCCGGGATGGCGCCGGACGCCTTGCTGCCCGGCACCTGCGCACGGATTTTCACGGGTGCGCCGTTGCCGCCCGGCGCCAATTGCGTGGAGATGCAGGAAAACGTCGAGGTGCTTGAAGACGGCCGCGTACGTTTCCTGCAACCGCTTAAGGCCGGCCAGAACATCCGCGCCCAGGGCCAGGAGAACCGCGTTGGCGACACCTTGCTGCGCGCCGGCAAACGCCTCGGCCCGTTCGAACTGGCCGTCGCCGCCGGGCAGGGCATGACCCATTTGCCGGTGGTGCGTCGTCCGCGGGTGGCGTTGCTGTCGACCGGTGATGAGCTGGTGGAACCTGGCCAGCCGCTGCGTCCCGGCAGCATCTACAACAGCAACCGCACCTTGCTCGACCACTGGTTGCGCGAACTGGGTTGCGAGGTGATCGACGCCGGGATTCTGCCCGATCGCCCGGCGCAGACCCGGCTCAAACTCGAGCAACTGCAAGTGGCGGCCGATCTGATTCTGACCACCGGCGGCGTGTCTGCCGGCGATGCCGACTGCCTCGGCCAGGTGCTGCGCGACAACGGCAAACCGCTGCTGTGGAAACTCGCGATCAAGCCCGGTAAACCGCTGACGGTCGGGCATTTCGGCTCGGTGCCGGTGATCGGCCTGCCGGGCAATCCGACCTCGGCGCTGGTGACCTTCGGCCTGCTGGCGCGCCCGTACCTGCTGCGCATTCAAGGCGTGGAAGAGGTGATGCCGCTGAGCTTCACGGTCAACGCCGGCTTCGATTGGCCGAAACCCGGCAGCCGTCGCGAATACCTGCGGGTACGCCTGGAGGGCGGGCAGGCGGCGCTGTATCCGAACCAGAGTTCCGGGGTTCTGCTCGGCGCGACCTGGGCCGACGGGTTGGTGGAAATCCCCGAGAACAGCACCTTGCAGATGGGGGATCCGCTGCGTTTCATCCCGTTCAGCGAGCTGTTCTGAGCGCGATCAACAATCTGTCGAAGACTGGGGGCAGCTACCGGGTCAGTTTCAGCCGTTCGTGCCATTGGGCGATGGATTCTTCGGGGTAGACCTCGAACTGCTGATCCTTGGCGCTCGCTTGCACTTCGACCCACGAGGCCTTGGAGCCGAGCATCAGGTGGGTGTGTTCCGGCGGCACCGGCAATGGCGTGTCGATGGCCGAGGCGAACGGGTGGATCAGCTCCGGCCATTCCGGGCTGAACAGCCACAGTCCGCTGCCGCACAACGAGCAGAAGTGCCGTTCGGCGCTGCTGCGGTGGGCGCGGGCATCGCCTTCGTCTTTCATTTTCGCGTGGTAGATCGTGATGTGTTTGCGCCCGCTCACCTTGAGGCTGGCCGCGTCGCCGCCGAGGTTGATCGCATAGCCGCCACCGCCTTGGGTCTTGCGGCAGATCGAGCAGTAGCAGCGCTGATAAGGGTAGGGGTGGGCGCTGTCGAGGGTGAATGAAACCGCGCCGCAGTGGCAGGAGCCTTCGAGGTGCATGAGTGGCCTCCGGTGTTTTTCGTCGGTGCGGTTCAGCCTAGAAGAGATGGGGTGAGTGTGCTGCTCGCGATGAACGAAAACGCGTTCTACGGCTTGGCTACCCGCCACAAATACCACGCCGCCACGGTGCGAAACGGACTCCACGCCAACCCGATCTCGATCATCTGCCTGCGCGTCGGCTGCACCTCCAGCGCCTTCAACCGCCGATACCCTTCGCGCACTCCAAAATCGTCGGCCGGCAGAATATCCGGCCGCTCCAGGCTATAGATCAGCAACATCTCCACCGTCCAGCGGCCAACCCCGCGCAGGCTGACCAACCGCTCGATCAGCGCCTCATCCTCCATCGCCAGCGCGGTCGGGTAATCCGGCACCACACCGTCCAGGGTCGCCTGGGCAATCCCCTGAATCGTCGCAATCTTGCCCGCCGAAAACCCGCAACTGCGCAATCGGTCGAAGTCCGTCGCCAGAACCTGCTCCGGACGCGGAAACGACTGCCCGGGAAACAACCCCACCAGCCGCCCGACAATCGCATCGCCAGCCCTGGCGTGCAGTTGCTGATAGGCAATCGCCCGCACCAGCGATTCATACGGATCGCGCGCCGGATGCGGCTGATGCAGGCAGGGGCCGACCGCAGCGATGTGGCGCTGCCAGTCGGCGTCGAGGCTGGCCAGAAAATCACTGGCCGGTTGGTAGGGATCGGGTATCTGCAACTTCGGTGATCCGTTGATTTGAAAGCCGGGAGGGGCGTGGGTGTCGATTTGTCAGAAAGCCAGTTGTTGCGTGAGCTGCACGGCGGCGTTCTCCAGCCGGAGCAGAAACGCCTTGCGCGGTTGCCCACCACCGTAGCCGGTCAGCGAGCCGTCCGCACCGATCACCCGATGGCATGGCACCACGATCGACAGCCGATTGTGCCCGTTGGCCAGCCCCACTGCTCGGCTGGCGCCGGGTTTGCCCAGGCGTGCGGCGATGGTGCCGTAGGTGCTGGTTTGGCCGTAAGGGATTTGCCGAAGTTCGGCCCAGACCTGTCGGGCAAATTCGCTGCCGGGCAGGTGCAGTGGCACACTGAATTCGCTCAGCTTGCCGGCGAAGTACAGCGCCAGCTCGTTGTCGATCTGCTGCAAATGCGCGTTCTGCCCCGGTGCGACCACGTAGCCGTAGCGGTTCTGCAGTTCCTCGACTTCGCGGGTCAGCGCCGGGCGATCGAGAAACTCCAGCAAGACCAGCCCGCGCCGCTCGGCCATGGCAATCATAGGACCCAGTGGTGTGGTCAGGCGGGTGAACAGCAGCGGTTCACTGGCCGCTGCGCGCCCCGGCGTGATGTGGAACGACTTCTGAAACGCATCGCGAAAACCACTGAGGGATTCATAACCGGAGTCGAACGCGGCATGGTCGATGGACGTGCCTTGCTTGATCCCGCCCAGCGCCACGCCGAGTCGGCGGGTGCGCAGCCACGCAAGGAAGGTCATGCCGAAATGCTGCTTGAACCAGCGCCGTAGCTTCAGCGGTTCAATGCCTTCGGCGAGCAATTGCGCATCGCTCCAGCGCAGTTCCGGATCGGCGTCGACTGCTTTGAGCAGCCGTTGCACCCAATCCGGGGCGATGGCCGCGGCGTCCAGCGGTTTGCAGCGCAGGCAGGCGCGATAACCGGCGGACAGGCACTCGTCAGCGTGGGCGAAGAACTCGACGTTTTCCGGTTTTGGCTTGCGCGCCGTGCAGGTCGGGCGGCAAAAGATCCCGGTGGTTTTCACGGCCGTGAAAAACACGCCTTCATAGGCAGTGTCGCTTGCGAGCATGGCGCGAACCATTTCGGCGTGAGGGGGAAGGACAGCGGTCTGTATGTTCATGGGCCGAGGATAAAACCAGTTATTCGATGGCTCCACCGAAAAATCGACAGTGAATTTTCGGGCCGCTGCACTACAGTGATCGGGTCGCTACAACTCGGGAATTTAAGGTATGCCACCGTTCACGATTCACCACATCGATCACATCGTGCTGCGCGTCGCCGATCTGCAACGCAGCGTTGATTTCTATGACCGGGTCTTCGGCGCCGAAGTGGTCAAGCGCAACGAAAAGTTCGGTCTGGTGCACCTGCGCGCCGGCACGTCGATGATCGATCTGGTCGACCTTGACGGCGAAATCGGCCGCAAGGGTGGCGCCGCTGCCGGCAGCGAACGGCGCAATGTCGATCACTTCTGTCTGCGCATCGAGCCGTTCGATGAAGCGGCGCTGGTCAGTCATTTGCAAGCCTGCGGCCTGACCGTCGAAAAAGCCGCCACCCGTTTTGGCGCCGAGGGCAACGGCCTGTCGTTGTACTGCTTCGATCCGGACGGCAATCAGGTCGAACTCAAAGGCCCGTCCGAAGTTTAGGTCCGCTTGGCCATCAGCAACACCGAAGCCGCTGCCGACAGCAGCCCCGCGCAGCAACGGTTGAAAATCCGTTTGCCGCGCGGCTCGGCGAACCAGCGGCGCATGTGCAGCCCCATGTAGGCGTAGGCGCTGATGGCGATCCATTCCAGCAACAGGAACAGCGCGCCCAGCAACATGAATTGTGGGGTGATGGCGTGGGTCGGGTCGACGAACTGCGGCAGGAAGGCGGTGAAGATCAGGATTGCCTTGGGATTCCCCGCAGCCACTAAAAACTCCTGACGCGCCAGGGCCAGAAGCCCGTTCGCCGGCGCCGCAATGGCGTCTTCGGCGGCAGGATTGGCTCGCCACAGCTGCCACGCCAGATACAACAGATACCCCGCGCCAACAATCTTGATCCCATAGAACAACAGCTCGGACGTTTGCAGCACCACCGCCAGCCCCGCCGCCGCGAGAGCGATCATCCCGGCAAACGCCAGCAATCGCCCGATCCCGGCCACGCAGGCGCGCCGGTAGCCGTAACGGGTGGCGTTGCTGACCGACAGCAGATTGTTCGGCCCCGGTGCCATGTTCAGGGCGAAACAGGCGGGCAGGAACAGGGAGAGGGTGGCGATATCCATGGCTCGGGCTCCGGTGACGGGAGCGTTATTTTTATCACGCGGGTGTGCGGCCCTGAACCGTACAGTCAGGCGCCAGAGTCGCGGTACAGCGACTATCGGCAGTGAATTCCTTCGAACTTTCTGCCGTCCGGTCAGCTCTTAACCCTTCACAGGTTGATGAATTCATCAGAGAATCCCATCTACCGGGTCAGAAACTACCATTGCCGTGTAAGCTTTCGCGCCATGCTTCTCCATTCCCCCATGGCCCCAGGCGGCCCACTGTACGAGCGACTACATGCAAGCAAAGGCCCGCGAGGTTCATGTACCACCGGTGTTGCAAGATTTGCGCGCCGGCACGGCCGAACTGCACATTGCACTGGAAAAACGCCTTCCTTTCTTCTCCGATACCCTTGATCTGCACGCTTTCGAGCGATTGATGCGCGCCTATTACGGCTTCTATCAGCCACTGGAAAGCGCATTGCAGGACAGCGACGCGATTCCCGCCGATTTCGATCTGGTTTCACGCCTCAAGGCGCCGACCCTGCAACGCGATCTGCAAGCACTGGGCGCAAATGGTGGCGATTTTCCGATCTGCCGCCGGTTGCCCGCCATCGATTCCGCCGCCGCCTGCCTGGGCGTGTTGTACGTGCTGGAAGGCGCAACCCTCGGCGGACAGATCCTGCGCCGGGAAATCGCCACACGCCTGAGCCTTGGCGCGGATAACGGTGCAGCGTTTCTGGACATCTACGGCGCTGCCACCGGCCGTCGCTGGCGCGATTTCATCGAATACCTGGGCAGTCGCCCGATGGACGCCGACGAGCGTAAAGCGGTCGTGGCGGCGGCCCACACTACATTCAGTTGTTTCGAGCAGTGGCTCGAAAGTCAGGAGGTTCTGGTATGAACCCGCAAGACAAAGAAGCCTTTGAAGAGTTGCTGGCCAACTGCGCCGACGAGCCGATCCGCTTTCCCGGCGCGATCCAGCCGCACGGTTTGCTGCTGACCCTGAGCGAGCCGGACCTTTCGATCATTCAGATCAGCGCCAACGTCGAGACCTTGCTCGCGCGCCCGGCGCAAGAGCTGATCGGCCAGCCTCTGCAAAGCCTGATCGGCGATGCCCATGCCGCGCAGGTTCGCGAAGCTTTGCAGCAATCGGCCTTGTCCGATGCGCCGCCGCTGCACTTTCGCCTCAACGGCACCGCGTTCGAAGGCTTGGTGCACCGGCATCAGGATGTGCTGATTCTGGAGCTGGAAATCCACGTCGAAAACTTCCAGCCGCGTAACGTCGCCGGTACCGAAACCCACCTGGGACGGATGCTCGCGCGGCTGCAAAAGGCCCAGAGCCTGCAGGCGCTGTACGACATCAGCGTCAAGGAAATCCAGGCCATGACCGGTTACGACCGGGTGCTGATTTATCGCTTCGAAGAGGAGGGCCACGGTCAGGTCATCGCCGAAGCGTCCGATCCGTCGATGGAAGTCTTCAACGGTCTGTTTTTCCCGGCCTCCGACATCCCCGAGCAAGCCCGCGAGCTGTACCGCACCAACTGGCTGCGGATCATTCCGAACGCGGACTACCAACCGGTGCCGCTGGTGCCCAAGTTGCGCCCGGACACCCAGACCCCGCTGGACCTGAGCTTCGCCACGTTGCGCAGCGTGTCGCCGATCCACTGCCAGTACATGAAAAACATGGGCGTGCTGTCCTCGATGAGCATTTCCCTGCTCAAGGGCGACAAGCTCTGGGGCCTGATCAGTTGCGGCAATCGCCAGCCGCTGCATGTACCGCATGAATTGCGCACCGCGTGCCAAACCATCGGCCAGGTGCTGTCGTTGCAGATCAGCGCGATGGAAGCGCTGGATGTCAGCCGTCAACGGGAAGAAAAGGTCGAGGCGCTGGCGCTGCTCAATCAGGCGATGATCGACTCGCCACAGAACGTCTTCGATGGCCTGGCCAACCAGCCACAAGTCCTGATGGCGCTGGCCAATGCCGGCGGCATCGCGATCATCGAAGACAAGCAATTGCACCGTTACGGCAACTGCCCGGAGCCGGAAGAAATTCGGGCCCTGCACAAATGGTTGCAGGAGCGTGGCGAGCCGGTGTTTGCCAGTCATCACCTGGCCAGCGTCTACCCGCCGGCCGCGCACTATCAGCAGGTCGCCAGCGGCGTGCTCGCCATGAGCCTGCCCAAACCGGTGGACAACGGCGTACTGTGGTTCCGCCCCGAAGTCAAAGAGAACATCAACTGGAGCGGCGACCCGCGCAAGCCGCTGGACCTGGAAAACTCCGACGCCGGCTTGCGCCTGCGGCCGCGCACCTCGTTCGAAATCTGGAAGGTCGAAATGGCCGGGATTTCCACCAAGTGGAGCCACGGCGATCTGTTCGCGGCCAACGACCTGCGTCGCTCGGCCCTGGAAAACGATCTGGCCCGCCAAGTACGCCGCGAGCAAGAAGCGGTGCGCGCCCGTGATGAACTGGTGGCGGTGGTTTCCCACGATCTGCGCAACCCGATGACCGTGATCTCGATGCTGTGCGGCATGATGCAGAAGGCGTTCAGCTCGGACGGGCCGCACACTTCGCGGCGCATCTCGACTGCGATCGACACCATGCAACAAGCCGCCGGGCGCATGAACACGCTGCTGGAAGACTTGCTCGACACCTCGAAAATCGATGCCGGGCGCTACACCATCGCGCCGCAGAAACTCGATGTCGCGCAGATGTTCGAAGAGGCGCAATCGCTGCTCGCACCGCTGGCGCTGGACAAGGACATCAGCATCTCGTTCGAGGCTGATCCCGACCTGAGCATTCATGCCGACCCCGAGCGGTTGTTTCAGGTGCTGTCGAATCTGGTCGGCAACGCAATCAAGTTCACTCCGCGCCTGGGCACGGTCGACGTGTATGCCAAATCGGTCGGTGACGACATCGTTTTCACGGTGCGCGACAGCGGCGAAGGCATTCCCAAGGATCACTTGCCGCACGTATTCGACCGTTACTGGACGGTGAAGGAAGGCAATCCGACCGGCACCGGGCTGGGTCTGTACATCACGCAGGGCATCGTCGAGGCGCATGGCGGGCAGATCGTTGCCGAGAGTGAGCCGGGGCAGGGCAGCGAATTCCGCTTCACCGTGCCGCGTCTGGACTGAAAAAACCGATCAGCGTTGGGGGGCCTGCAACATGGCCACCCATTCTGCGGCGAATCGATGGCAGTCGCCGGGCCAGCGCGCCGTCAGCAGTTGGCCGTCGCGCACCACAAATCCTGATTGCAGTTTCTGCGCACAATCGCGTTTGGCGATCAGCGGCCCGCGTATGAAGTCGGATTTGCTGGCCAGCGCGGTTTTAACTTCCGCTTCGACGGTCTGCTTGTAGGTGCGGTAGTAGCGCCCCAGCCACGCAGCTGTCATCAGCCACGCCGGCAACTCCATGGTGGCCGCGAGCAACGCCGTGACCTTGCGCCCGAACAACGCCGAACGCCCGGTGTCGGGGTCGAGCGTCCTCGCCAGCAACAGCACGCCATGACAGACCGCCGCCACGGGTTTTTCGGCTTTGAAAAATTGCAGGGCAATCTGCTGGGCCTGCGTGGATTCCAACAGCGTGCGCATTCCTTTGGCATGCCCGCCGGGGATCAGCAGACCATCGAATCGACTCGTGTCGATATCGGCATACGCCAGCGGCTGCCTGAACGCTTCGGACTCGATCATCTTCGTGTAACTGTCCAGATCGGCCTTGCGTGTCATCAGCATCGAATTCAACAGGCCGAAACCGATGTTCACCAACCGTGGATCGGCGTGGGCGGGCAAACCTTGCGGGGTGGCAAAACGAACTTCGATGCCCGCGTTACGCATCGTCTGCCAGGGCACGCTGCTTTCGGTCGGGTCGTAATCGGCGCTGGGCAGCAGAATCAGAATCATCAAGGGCAGACTTCCTGGTCAAAAGTGATCGCATAGCCAGAGCGTAGTGGGTCTGCGCGAGCGGGGGTAATTTCCTTCAATACCGCCTGCCGTGCGCCGGCTACCGTGAGCGCCTTGTTCCTCGATTTGAAGCAGGTGTGCGATGAGTCTGATTGTGTCGATGGCGGCGTTTGCCCTGGCCGCGTCCATTACCCCGGGGCCGGTAAATATCGTGGCGTTGAGTTCGGGGGCGCAGTTCGGTTTTCGCGCCAGCCAGCGGC
Source organism: Pseudomonas glycinae (assembly GCF_001594225.2). Lineage (GTDB taxonomy): Bacteria > Pseudomonadota > Gammaproteobacteria > Pseudomonadales > Pseudomonadaceae > Aquipseudomonas > Aquipseudomonas glycinae. The sequence goes on along the minus strand of NZ_CP014205.2, from coordinate 2,460,360 downwards.
ATGTGGCCGGGGCGACGCTGGGGTTTGTGTTGCTGCTGGTGTTGATGGGGCTGGGGCTGCATGAAGTGCTGGAACTGTGGCCGTCTCTGACCCGTGTGGTGCAACTGGCCGGGGTGGCGTTTCTGCTGTTCATGGCCTGGAAGCTGGCAATGGATGACGGGCAGTTGAGTGCGGGAGAAGCGGGAAGGGCACCTTCGATGCTCTACGGCGCGGTGATGCAGTGGCTCAACCCCAAGGCCTGGCTGGCTTGTGTGGCGGGGATGGGCGCGTTTGTCGCTGACGGCGAAGCGCGGCTGGTGTGGCAGTTTGCTGCGGTGTATCTGGTGATCTGTTATCTGTCGGTGGGGTGCTGGGTGTATGCCGGGACGTTCTTGCGCGGTTATCTCGGCAACCCGGCGGGGATGCGCTTGTTCAACCGGGTGATGGCGTTGCTGTTGGCGGTGAGTGCGGGGTATCTGTTGCTGCCGTGAGCGGGGCGGGGCTTGGGTTTAAAGGTGTTTAAGGATGCGTCCGACAAGCCACGCGAACTTGCGCCATGGCCTACGCATCCGCCAGAATCCGCCGGCTTGTGGGCCTTGGGGTCGGGTTCTATCGTGGGTCGGTCGCTGACGAATCAGCGATCGGGTTTCGCAGCCCGGATCAATCAAGGCGCCCAGAGCGTCGTTTCCGTTCAGCTTTTTGGCTGATCGCGTCATGACGGTTGTGCGCGGGATACCTTCGGGTATGCCGGGTTCCTTGATTCCCGGTCTGCGAACCCGCGTACAGCTGTCACCTCCCTTCGTTTCGCAGCGAACCGTGGCAGCTCCATCAATCAGGGAGTTTTACCATGATCAAACCAACGCCAAACCCGCCTGAAACCGACCCGACCTCGCCCTCGACCACTACCTCAATCCGCTGCTCCCCAGAAAACCGCTGCTCAAACCCAATACCCGCTACCTCATCGCCCCCGGCATCGACAGCGAAGAATTGCTGGCCGACGCCTGTGAAACCCTGACCTCGGCCAAAATCATGGCTACCGACTTCGCCGGGCTGGTGGATGGCTCGCATCGGCATGTGCTGCTGGGGATCGCGCAACTGATCATGCTGGGGGAACTGGCGGTGAATCGGGTGTTGGATAGTCTGGAGTTGAAGGCTGAGGCGCCTCTGTAACCTGATCAAAGAAAACCTGCGGTCCCGTTTGATCGGGACGGCGGGTTTTTATCATTTCACTTGCAGCTTTATGGCGGCATGACTGAAAGCGAGTTCCCAGGCGAGCCCGTCCGTCGAAAATCCTCTCCCCCCTGTCAGATCTGACAGTAGCCAAAGCATCCGTCTGGTCGCTCAATCACTCCATCGCCCACACCCTTCGGCAGGAGTTCTCGCCATGCTCGTCCAACCAAAAAAAGCCATCGGCACGCTCGCACTGCTCGACCCTGACCTTCCCGGCGCCAAGCAGCTGCCGAACGGAGAATGGGCCATCAACCGCGCCGCCGCACTGCTCAACTTCCCTACTCTGGGCATGAAAGTGCAGATCCCGGTCTGGTCAAACAAAAGTCTGGCCGACAAGGTTGAGCTGTTGCTCAACAACCTCGTGGTCGATCAGCAAACCGTTACCCAGGATGGCGAACTGACCCAGCGCGCTACCTTGTTCGTCGCACCGGGCCGTTTTCAGAGCGGTACGTGGGATCTGGCCTATCGGGTGACGCGCTTCAACCAGGCGCCAGAACTTTTTACGCCACCGCTCAAACTCTTGGTCAAACTGGAAATCCCCGCCGGCCAGGACACCGATCCCGGGCAGGGTCACTCCAACCTGCACATGGAGTTCAGGCCGTCGGAAATTGTCCAGGACGGTGTCGACAAGGACACCGCCGAAAATGGCGTGGACATCCGGATAACTGCCAAACCCGGCAGCGGCTCCAGCCTGCCCTACCCCGACATCGCCGTCGGCGACGTGATCTGGGTGAGCTGGGGCGGCAACATGGTGCCGTCGGATCCGGTTACTCAAGAGCAAATCAATGATCCACTGAAGAACCCTATCGTGATCCACATCGGCAAGGACGTCATCCTCGCGGCGGGTGACTCCGGGAACGAAGGGCTGGCGGTGTCATTCTTCGTCAGAGATTTTGCAGACAACGATTCCGAAGACTGGTGCAAGGAAACGCGCATCGTCGTCGACACCGGCAACTCGAGGCTGGAGGGACCGATTCTTGAGCAGGCTGACGGGAACGACCTCGATCTCGACCAGCTGGGTAAAGAGCAATTAAAGCTCCAGGTCTTTGCTGCCTCACCCGTCGATTTCAACCAGGGCGACACCATCATCATGCGCTTGCAAGGCACCACCCTCGACGGCGAACGCATCCAGGTCGAAGCCCGCCAGACCATCAACAAAAAACCACCGCTGGTGGTCGATGTGCTGATGGACAACGACGGTGCCCGGGCACTGGCAAAAAACCAGGGGGTGTTTTCCTTCGACCTGGAACGTGGCGGCAGCATCATTCAGCGCTCCAGAGGCCGCTTCATCAACATGCTCGGCGAACCCACCCGCCTGGCAGCCCCCATCGTCGAAAGCGCCGTGAGCGGTGCGCTTGATCCCGACTTGCCGAGCGTGATCGTCCGCATCCCCTACGATCCGCTGATCACCCCGGACAACGCCATTGAAATCCACTGGAGCATTACCCTTGCGGACGGCACCGTTTTCGAGCCTGAGCTGGCCTGGATCTTTCCGACCCAGCAGGAGGCCGATGACCCTGAGGGGTTCATCGTCATCATTTCAGGCCCCGAGTACCTGAAACCCGGCGAAGGCGGCAACCTGGTGGTGTCAAGCGAGCTTGCTCGCGATATCAATGTGTCAGTTACATCAACGGTGAATGACACACCGCCATCGCGAGCAAGCTCGCTCCCACAGTATTCAGTGGTGGTCTTAAGACTTACTCGCCGCCAAACATCGCAGTCCAGTAAATCCCGGCACTGCTCTTCGGATCAACTGCGTAAGCAGCGCCGAGCTCGCGGTACTGCGGGTTCATCAGGTTGGCGCAATGGCCAGGGCTGGCGAGCCAGCCGGCAACGACTTTCTGCACCGTGTCCTGCCCGGCGGCGATGTTCTCGCCGACCTGCTGACCGCTGTAACCGGCCAGTTCTGCGCGGTCGCCGGGAGTACCGCCGTTGCGGTCCTTGTGGTCAAAATAATTGTTGTTGGCCATCTCGCGGCTGTGTTCCTGGGCAACGCCGCCGAGCACCGCGTTCCATGCCAGCGGCGCAGTCGCTGCGAATGCCTGACCGCCGCACTGGCGCGGCTGGGCGCGGGCGGCGTTGAGTTGCTCGAGGAGTTTCTGGCCTTCAGCCTGACCGTCGCCGAGTCGGGCGGACAGCAGTGGCCGGGCGAGGGTGATGCGCCAGTCACGATCAGCGCGGCTGACGCCGATATCGACGAACTGCGGATCCAGCACCACCTGACAGAAGCTTTCCTGAATCGCCTTCATCGCCGACGCCGCATCCCGTGGCCCGTTCAGGGTGATCGCCTGCACGTTGACCATCGGGTAGCGAGCGCTGGACATCGCCTGCTGCAAATCCACCACGCCGCTGGCCGGCAGAATCAGGCGCGGATCGGCCGACAGCGGCGGCAATTCGCTGGACGCCTGGCTGCCACAACGCTGCGGCTGGCTGCGGTAGCTGTTGATCGACTCGATCAATTGCGACTCGTCGGTGGCCATGGCCGAAGTGGCCAGCGCCAGGCCCACGGACAACGCGGCGAGTCGCAGAACGGATGGCATGAAGCGCATGGAAATCTCCCTTGGGCTGAGTGCGCACATCATGCGCGAAAGGGCCCCGGTTCGTGCAATGTCTTTTTCTTCACAACGCGGATTTTTCTGCCGAACGATTCCGTGCAATTTGCCGTCTACACTTCGCGAAGACCCCGGAAACCGGGCGTCTCAACCACGTAACACTTCGCCCGCATCGGGCCCTGCCGGAAGAATGATCATGGGATTGAACGGGTTGCTTTGCTGTCTTGCGTTGACCCTGCTGAGCGGTGCTGCGCTGGCCACCGATCAGGCGCCGATCAAGGAAAAGGCCGAGGCGAAAGCCGAGGTTCTGGAAGAGAAGGCTGCCGACAAACCCGACGCACCTCCGGCACCCAAATCCGAAGCCATCACCCCGACCGAAGCACAGGCGGTCGACCCCGCCGGCGCCGCACCGCTGGACGATCCGATCACCTGTCTGGCGCGCAGCATCTATTGGGAAGCCAAGGGCAAGGACACTGCCGACATGGAAGGCGTGGCCAGTGTGGTGATGAATCGCCTCGGGCATGACGGCTTTCCAGGCACGGTGTGCGAGGTGGTCAAGCAGGGCTCGGAAAGCAAGAGTTGCCAGTTTTCCTGGTGGTGCGACGGGCGTCCGGATCAGGTCAAGGAAGATGCCGAATACGCGCTGGCCAAGGAAATCGCCGGCAAGGCGCTGAACCGTCAACTCACCGATCGCACTCACGGCGCGCTGTACTTCCACGACCGCAACGTACATCCGAGCTGGGCCAAGGAATACAGGAAAACAGCCGAGACCAGGAAATTCCTGTTCTACAAACCCGCGGGCGGGGATGCGCGTTAGGCGCAGACTTCGCGCACACAATGGCGCCGTCGCACTGCATTTTCCTTGTGGGAGCAGGTTCGCTCCCACAGGGAGAACTTGGCGAAATCAGTCGCGGGGTTGTCGGGCCGGAAAGAACAGTTCAAAGCAGGTGATCCCGTCGGCGCTGCTGACGCTGTAACGACCCTGATGCAACTGCATGATGGTCGCGACAATCGACAGGCCCAGTCCGTTGGATTGGGCCGAGCGCTCGCGAGACGGATCGACGCGGTAGAAACGCTCGAACAGCCGCGACAGATGTTCTGCCGGAATGGTCGCGCCCTGATTGCGTACCCGCAGGTAGCTGCCGTCCGCTTCAGCGATGGCTTCGACCTGCAACGTCGAGTCCGCCGCGCCGTACTTGATCGCGTTGGCGCACAGGTTGGCCAGGGCCCGCCGCAGCAACATCGGCTCGGCCCAGATCACGCCGCTGCCACTGGCCTCGATGGTGACGCCGACATCCGCCGCCAATCCTTCGAAGTAATCGGCAATGCGTTGCATCTCATCGCTGGCGTCCAGCTCCTGCCGCTGGCTCAGCGCGCTGGCCGGGTCGGTGCGGGCGAGAAACAGCATGTTGTCGAGCATCCGCGCCAGCCGTTCGAGTTCTTCGACGTTGGAGGCCAGCAACTGCTGATAGGCGTCGACGCTGCGGTTCTGTTGCAAGGCAACCTGGGTTTCACCGAGCAGGTTGTTGATCGGCGTGCGCAGTTCGTGGGCCATGTCGGTGGAGACCTGACTGAGTTGCGCAACCCCTCGATCGAGCCGGTCCAGCATCGCGTTGAAGGCTTCGATCATCGGCTGCAATTCCTTCGGCGTGCCTTGGCGGTCGAGGCGTTCGCCAAGGTTGGCGATGCCGATCCCGTGGGCATGTCGGGCCATCCGCCGCAACGGCAGCAGGCCGCGATACACCAGCAGACAGCCGACCAGCGCCAGCACAATCGCGGCCAATGACGCGAGGCCGTACACGCTGAGCCGGTAATTGGCGAGCATTGCCGTGCGCTCGGTCATCAGGCGTCCGGTGAGCACCTGCAGGTTGCCCAGATCGCCCGAGTCGATGGTCGCCGCCACCGCCGAAAACGGCACACCGTCGACGCTCGGCAAGTGCTGTACATCGCTCAGGGCCATCGGATGATCGATCGGTACGGCGGGCAAGTTCGGGGTGGCGAGGTTGCCGGGGTTGACCACCAGCAACGGCGGCTGGCCGGGTGCGCCGATGGTCAGCAAGGCTTCGCGGTTGCCGAGCATGTTCTGAAACAGCGCCGGCTTGTTCTTGATCAGTTCCAGGGTGTTGCTGTCGTTGAGGAAGGTGCGCAACTGATCGACGCGACTGACCAACTGGATGTCATCGCGGCGAATCAGAGCTGCTTCCAGTTGGTTGTACAGCGCCGCGCCCAGGCCTCCCAGTGCGGCAAAGGCGAGCACGGCGAAGACCAGCGCCAGACGCAAGGTCAGGGAATAAGTGCCGGCGATTTTCATGGTTGGGTATCGAAGCGGTAGCCGATGCCGCGCACGCTGTGGATCAGCTTGAGCGGGAACGGATCGTCGATCTTCGCCCGCAGGCGGCGCACGGCGACATCGACCACATTGGTGTCACTGTCGAAATTCATGTCCCACACCCGCGAGGCGATCAGCGAACGCGACAGCACTTGCCCGGTGTGGGCGGCAAACAGTTGCAGCAGGGCGAATTCCTTGTTGGTCAGGGTGATCCGGTTGCCGGCCCGGGTGACCCGACGCTTGAGCACGTCGATCTGCAGGTCGGCCACCTGCAATTGCTCCTCTTCATGGATCGGCCCACGCCGGGTCAGGGTGCGCAGGCGCGCCACCAGTTCGGCGAAGGAAAACGGCTTGATCAGGTAATCGTCAGCGCCCAGTTCCAGACCCTTGACCCGGTCGGCGATGTCATCGCGGGCGGTGAGGAACAGCACTGGCGTGTCGGTTTCCTTGCGCAGCCGGCGCAGGACTTCCCAGCCATCCATTTTCGGCATCATCACGTCCAGCACGATCACATCGAAGTCGAATTCCAGCGCCAGGTGCAGACCGTCGGCGCCGTCCCGGGCCAGGCTCACGCTGTAGCCCAGTTCCTGCAAGCCGTTGAGCAAATAATTGCCGGCCTTGGGTTCGTCTTCGACAACAAGGATATTCATGGCTACTGCGCCTCAATGGTCGTTGGTGCAGCCGCTGCCTTGCACTTGGTAGTCCAGCACATGTTCACGGCCCTGGTGGTCGAGGTAGTCGAGCTGCGCGGGGATCACGCCGCAGGCCTGGGAAATATCGGTGCTGGAGAGGACTTTGTCGACATCCAGGTGCACGAAGTAGCCGGTTTTGTCATGAATGACGGCAGCGTCCGGCGCGGGTGCGGCGAACACGGAACCGGTGGCGAGGAGGGCGGTGAAAGCGAGGATCAGGGTTTTCATGATGGGTCACTCGAGTCGTTGAAGTTGATCGGCGTTCTGGCCGGGACAACTTCAAGCTACCGGGCGATCCGCTCGGCAAACCGACAACTCGATGACAAATCTGTAATAAACCGAACCTGTGGGAGCCAGCGCACTCCCACAGAGTATTCAGCTGGCGTGAGTGCTGAGAATGCTCGCGATCTGTTGTGGCTGGCAGTTGAGGTACGGCGAGGATTTCAGCCACTGCTGATCCGGGTACCAGGAGAACATGAATTGGCCATTCTTCAGACTGTCGATCACCCGTTTGGCAACCTGCGGTCGCACGGCCGGGCAACCCTGGCTGCGGCCCAGACGGCCGGTACGTTTGCTCCAGAACGGGTTCACGTAGTCGGCGGCGTGGATCACGATGGCGCGGTCACGGGCCATGTCGTTGATGCCCGGTTCCAGACCGTCCATGCGCAGCGAGTAGCCGTGGGTGCCCTGGTAACTTTCCTGGGTGCGGAACAGGCCGAGGCTGGACTGGAAACTGCCTTCACGGTTGGAAAACCGGGTGGCGAAGTTTTCCCCGGAGTTCGAGCCGTGGGCGACCAGATCGCGCAGCACCAGTTTTTTCCGGGTCAGGTCGAAGATCCACAACCGGCGCTCGGTGGACGGCTGCGAATAGTCGATGATCGCCAGGTGACGGGACTGCTTCGCGCCGTTGTTGATCGCACATTGCATGGCGTTCAAGGCACCTTTCAGCGCCTGGGGATTGAGTTCCGGCGCGGCGTGGGCGAGGCTGGTGTACAGAACCGGCGAAGAGGTACCGGCGGCAAAGGCTGGACTGGTCAGCACGCCAAGGGCGGTGGCAGTCAGCAGAAGTCGGCGCAAAAACGTCAACATTTAACGTGAGTCTCCACTTGCTACTTGTTCGGCACTTAGGCTCCTGACGTCCAGTCGTCCCCGGCAGGCCCACGAATCGGGCCTGACTGTTCACCGCACCTGAGGTAAGGTTGACCGTCAATCAGGACGGCCATGGATTGGAGTAAAGCAGTTGTTCAAAAAGTACGCATGCTACTTGAGCATTTGTTTGCTCGCTGCGCCGTTTGTCGCTTGCGCCGAAGAGCCGTTGCCGGGACTCCCGACGCTGCCGCCCGTGCCGACGGAAATGCCCATCGAACCGCAGAGCCCGTTGCAGGCTGCGCTGATCAGCCTGCCCCAGGCGTGCCCGACGATCGGCACCAGTCTCAACGGCCCGGCGCTGGATCAGTTGCGCGCGTTCTACCAGCAGCAGGACTGGCTGCCGGTGTGGGCCGATGGCGGGCAATTGCCGGCCTTGCATGCGCAATTGCAGCTGTTGGCCGACGATGGCCTGAACCCGAAACGCTATCCGGTGGCGCTCACCGCGCCGCAGGACGGCGAACTGTGCGCCGATATCGAGATCAGCCGTTACTACCTGCAAGCCCTGCAGGATCTGCACTACGGCCGCCTGTTGCAATCGCACTTCGAACCGCTGTGGCATTCCGACGAAACGCCTCGCGACCGTCAGGCTGAATTGCTAGCGATCGCCGTGCCGGGCGTGCACAACGTTCCGGCTGCCTTCGATCTGGCCCGTCCACAGCTGGCGCAGTACCAGAACCTGCGTCATCTGTATGCCGCGCAGCGCCTCAAAGCCTTGCCGCAGTGGACGTCGGTGGGCAATGGGCCGTTGCTGCGTCCGGACATGGAAGACAAGCGCGTGCCTGAACTGGCCCGCCGGCTGTACAGCGAAGGCTATCTGAACAGTGTGGTCGGCACGCCGGACAACGCTTATCACGGCGTATTGGTGGAGGCGGTGAAGAGCTTTCAGGCCAACCATTCGTTGCAGGCCGACGGGGTGGTGGGGCCGGGGACGATTGCCGAACTCAACATCAGTCCGCTGACTCGCCGTGAACAATTGCGGGTCAACCTTGAACGTTTCCGCTGGATGGCCCAGGACATGGAGCCGGACGGTCTGCTGGTCAACGTCGCCGCGGCCGAGCTGACGCTTTATCAGGGTGGCCTGCCGGTGTGGCAGACCCGCACCCAGGTCGGGCGCGCCGAACGCCAGACCCCGCTGCTCAAATCCCGGGTCACGCGCCTGACCCTGAACCCGACCTGGACCGTGCCGCCGACCATCTGGAAGGAAGACAAGCTGCCGGAAATCCGCAAGGACCAGACGTTCCTCAGCCGCCAGAACCTGCAAGTGCTCGACGCCAACGGCCAGCCGCTGGCCGCCGCCGACATCGACTGGGACAACCCCGGCAACATCCTCCTGCGTCAGGACGCCGGGCCGCGCAACCCGCTCGGGCAGATGGTCATTCGGTTCCCCAACCCGTTCTCGGTGTACCTGCATGACACGCCGAGCAAGGCGCTGTTCGACAAGGGGCCTCGGGCGTTCAGCTCCGGCTGCGTACGGGTCGAGCATCCGATGAAGCTGCGCGATTTGCTGCTCAGCCCGGCGGAAAAGGCGCGCACCGACACCTTGCTCGCCACCGGCACCACCCATGAATTCCGCCTGAGCAATCCCGTGCCGATCCTCATGACTTACTGGACGGCCCAGGTTGACGGCCAGGGCCGCGTGCTTTACGCGCCGGACATCTACAGCCGGGACAGCGCGTTGCTGGCGGGGCTGGACCGGGCGCATTGATCCTCAACGGCTGGCGCGTTTCCAGAACAACCGCGCCAGCCACGCATCCACACTCAACTTGCCGGCACCGGCGAATACCAGCGGCACCAGTGCGGCGAGGTAGATCGCCGGCAGCTTGAAGTTGCCGAAGCCCTTGTTGGTGATCGCGTAACCCTGGGCCAGCTCACTCAGTGATGACCAGTCCGCCGGCCAGTGCACGGCAGCGGTGGCGACGACGGTCACGACAATCAGCGAAATCGCCGAAATCCGCGTGCCGAATCCGATCAGGATCGCCAGTGCGCAGATCAGCTCGGCCCACATCGAAAGCTCCCAGTTCAGCGTCGCCGGAAGATGATCGAAGGGAAACGGGAACCGCTCCTGAATGTCTTCGAACCAGTTCTGGCCGTTGAATTTCTCCAGCCCCGATTCAAAAAACTCCCAGGCGATGAACAGGCGCAAGGTCAGCGGCGCGAGCCACTGGCCGGCGCGGTCAAGGTTCACATGCAGGCCTTTGACGGCCGACGAGAGAGCTGTGGTCATGGCAAGGCTCCATTCATTCAAAAGAAAACGGGGCACCGACGTGCCCCGTAAAAAAGGGTTACTCGCCAGCGCCGCATTTGCCTTCGCCGCATTTACCTTCCGAGGTTTTTTCCGCCGAGTCGGCCTTGGCCTGGGTCTGGCTATAGCCGTGATCCAGTTGCTTGACGCTGAACGCGTCTGAAGCCGAAGCCGCGTTGGACAGGGCCAGGCCACCGGCAAGCAGCAGGCCCAGAGTCAGGGAGGTTTTCGAGCGCTTGGTCATGGTGTATCTCCGATGCGATAGGTGAGTTCAAAGGCTTGATCGGGGCTGCCGATCGACAGGTTCATTTGAACGTCGGGCTGTATCGCGGATGTGTCGCGAAGGGCCGGATTTGTGCGCGGGATGTGTCGGGTGTCGGGCCGTACACAGTGCGATACACAGCCTGCGCAGAAACCTGTGGGAGCGAGCTTGCTCGCGATAGCGGTGGGTCAGGCGCCGAGGGGGCTGGCTGTGCTGGCCTGATCGCGAGCAAGCTCCCTCCCACACTGGATCTTCAATTATTCCGAATGTGTGATTTGCCTCCGACCCGCAGCGTCTAGCCACCGTGTCCCCGCAATCCCATGGGGCGAGACTTCGAGACCCGGCATGCAAGCGCTGTTGAACGAGATCCTTGACGCGGTCCGGCCCCTGATCGGGCAGGGCAAAGTGGCTGACTACATTCCCGCCCTCGGCACTGTGCCGGCCAATCAATTGGGCATCGCCGTATATGGCAATGACGGCGAGATGTATTGCGCCGGCGATGCCGAGACGCCGTTCTCGGTGCAGAGTATTTCCAAGGTGTTCAGCCTGGTGCAGGCCATCGAACATTCCGGCGAGGCGATCTGGGAACGCCTGGGCCACGAGCCGTCCGGCCAGCCGTTCAACTCGCTGGTGCAGCTGGAGTTCGAACGCGGTCGTCCGCGCAATCCGTTCATCAATGCCGGGGCGCTGGTGATCTGCGACATCAACCAGTCGCGCTTTGCCGCACCGGCCTTGTCGATGCGCGACTTCGTGCGGCGGCTGTCGGGCAACCCGCAGGTGATGGTCGACGGCAAGGTCGCTGACTCCGAATACCAGCACCGCGCGCGAAACGCGGCGATGGCGTACCTGATGCAATCCTTCGGCAATTTCCACAATGACGTTGAGGCGGTGTTGCGCAGCTATTTCAGCCACTGCGCGTTGCGCATGAGCTGCATCGACCTGGCCCGGGCCTTCTGCTTCCTGGCCAACGACGGTTTCTGCAAACACAGCGGCGAGCAGATCCTCAGCCGACGCCAGACCCAGCAAGTCAACTCGATCATGGCCACCAGCGGTCTATACGATGAGGCCGGCAACTTCGCCTATCGCGTCGGCCTGCCGGGCAAGAGCGGCGTCGGTGGCGGCATCGTCGCGGTGGTGCCGGGGCAGTTCACAGTGTGCGTGTGGTCGCCGGAGCTGAACACGGCGGGCAACTCGCTGGCGGGGATGGCGGCGCTGGAAATGCTCAGCTCGCGGATTGGCTGGTCGGTGTTCTGAGCCCGTGTTGCTTTGAGGGAGGCCAACCTATACATTTTCCGGCCGCCCTCAATATGGTGAATCCGCTCCATGTCTCTCGCGCTCGAACGTCTCGTCGCTGGCACGCCTATTCCTTTCGCCGGTAACCGCGTCACCGTGGTCAGCCCCGAACTGGCCGAGCGTTTCCGACCCGGCGACCACCTGTTGGTGGAGCAGGTGAGCGGCGAGCTGCTGCTGATTCCGGTGGTGGATCAGCAGGCTGCATCGGTAGCGATCGAGCGTGCAGCGGCGGCGTTTACGGCGTTGTCCGCTGTGCCGGATGAGGCCATCAGCCGCTTCTTCGATCTGTTTGCCCAACGTCTGGAAAACCCGGACGCCTGGGCACTGATCGAAACCGCCAACCTTGCCGACATCGAGCGGGCCAAGGCGCGCGGTCGTTCCACTACCCGTTTGCTCGCCGACGAGCGCATGCGCCGCGACATGATCGCCGGCCTGCGCGCCTGGCGTGATGCGCCGGCGACGCGTGGCAAGGTGATCAGCAGCGTCGAACATGATGGCTGGAAGGTCGAGCAGGTGGTGTCGCCGCTGGGCATCGTCGCGTTCGTGTTCGAAGGCCGGCCTAACGTCTTTGCCGACGCTGCTGGTGTACTGCGCACCGGCAACACCGCCGTACTGCGCATTGGCAGCGATGCGCTGGGCACCGCGCAAGCTATCGTCACTCACGCCCTGAACCCGGCGCTGGCCGATGCCGGACTGCCGGCGGGAGCGGTGTCGCTGGTGGAGAGCGTCAACCACGCCGCCGGTTGGGCGATGTTCGCCGACCGGCGTCTGTCGCTGGCGGTGGCCCGTGGTTCGGGCCGTGCGGTCAGCCAGTTGGGCAGCATCGCCCAGCAGGCCGGCACCGCCGTCAGCCTGCACGGCACCGGTGGCGCGTGGCTGATTGCTGATCGCGATGCCGACGCCAAGCGCTTCGCCGCGGTGGTACGCAACTCGCTGGACCGCAAAGTCTGCAACACTTTGAACGTCTGCCTGATCCAGCGCGACCGCGCCGCCGAGCTGGTGCCGCTGTTCCTCGATGCCTTGAAACAGGCCGGTACCGCGCGCGGTCAGGGCTGCAAATTGCACATCGTCGAAGGCAGCGAAAGCTACCTGCCGGGCGACTGGCAGAACGCGACGGTCGAGGTCTATCGCGCCGAGGGTTACCAGACCGAAGCGCTGGCCGAGCCGCTGCCGGAAGCGCAATTGGGCCGCGAGTGGGAATGGGAAGAAACCCCGGAAACCAGCCTGATGATCGTCGACGATCTGGATCAGGCCATCGCGTTGTTCAATCGCTACAGCCCGCAGTTCACCGTGTCGCTGATCAGCGAAGACGCGGCGGTTCAGGAGCGTTTCTACAGCGCGGTCAACGCGCCGTTCGTGGGCAACGGGATCACCCGTTGGGTCGATGGCCAGTACGCGCTGAACAAACCGGAACTGGGCCTTTCGAACTGGGAAAGCGGCCGGTTGTTTGCCCGCAGCGCGATCCTCTCCGGCGACGGTGTGTTCACCGTGCGCAGCCGCATGACGCAAATCGATCTGGGCGTAAAACGCTGAACAGAACAACGCCGCGCCCGTCGCAATGACGGGCGCGGCGTTGTGTTTTCAAGCAGCATCGACTGCCTGACCGTACACCGCGCACGTCGACGGTTGCTCGGCCAGCGAGACGAAGGTACGGCGGTCGGCACTCAGCGCGTCGATCGAGCCGGTCTCGATGTCGTAGACCCAGCCATGCAGATTCAGCAGGCCTTTCTCCTGGGCCAGGCGCACGCTCGGGTGCGTCTGGATGTTCGCCAGTTGCGCGATCACGTTTTCCCGCACCATCGAACTCAGCCTGGCGGCGTCATTGGCGTGCGGCCGCGATTCGTTGACCACTTTCGCCGACTCGGCGTGTTGCAGCCAGCCGCTGACGGCGGGCAGGTGATCCATGCATTTGCACTGGGCGATGGCGGTCATGGCGCCGCAATCGGAGTGCCCGCAGATCACGATGTCGGTCACGCCGAGCACGGCTACCGCGTATTCCACCGTTGCCGAAACCCCGCCCGGATGCGGGCTGTAGGACGGCACGATATTGCCGGCGTTGCGGATCACGAACAACTCGCCGGGCTCTTGCTGGGTCAGCAGTTCCGGGACGACGCGGCTGTCGGAGCAGGTGATGAACAAGGTGCCCGGGGTTTGAGTCGTCGCCAGGTGTTTGAACAGCTCGGAGCGTTGTGGAAACGCTTCGTTCTGGAACTTCAGGAAGCCTTCGATCAGGTTTTTCATGGTGCAGTCCTCTCAGTTCGAACAGCCGGTGCCGAATTCGCTGTATTGAAGAATGTGTTTTGCGCCGTGGCTGTCGAGGTAAGTCATCTCGACCGGCACTACGCCGCAGACGTCGGCGACCGGGGTGATGTTCACGACTTCAGCGATATCCAAAGACATGCCGTAGCGGTAGGCGACGGCCTCTTCATCAGCCTGGGCCTGGGCGGCCAGGCCGGCGAGCAGGGCCAGGGTCAACAGAATTTTTTGCATGGGGCAGCCTCCAGACAGATGTGGTGACGACAGGGCAATTCAGGTTTGGATGGGCCCGTACGCGGTGTACGGGCCCGGAGGGTTCAGAACGGACGCAGCGGAAGGAACTTGCCGTCGAGGGTGACCACGGCGCGGGAACCACCTTCAGGGTCTTCGACTTTCTTGATGTCGAGCTTGAAGTTGATCGCGCTGATGATGCCGTCGCCGAACTGCTCGTGAACCAGCGCCTTCAGGGTGGTGCCGTAGATCTGGATCATCTCGTGGAAGCGGTAGATGGTCGGGTCGGTCGGCACACCGTCGAGGCTGCCGCGCAGCGGGATGATTTGCAGGGCGGCGACGTCTGCGACGCTCAGCTCAAGCTTGTCGCCGACCACTTCGGCAGCAGCTTTTGGCAGTGGATGCTGGCCGAGGAGGGCGGCGGTGACGTAGGCCAGGCTCAGGCCGGTGCCGTCGGCGAGGTCCTGCCACGACAGGTTTTTCTGAGCCTTGGCATCCAGGACGCGGGTGGTCAGGGCGATGCGGCTATCGTTGTAGGCTTGGGATTGCATGGTGCTTCTCCTTTCGGGGTTGGCTTGCTGTGTGGGATTCATCTTCTGCCGATTGATCCATAGCGTCCAAGACCGATATACAATGCCAAGCATAAGCACTGCCTATAGATGGAGCGTCCCATGCTGCTGCGACATTTGCGATACCTGCTGGCCGTGGCCGATCACGGCGGCTTCACCCGGGCGGCCGAGGCGCTGCACGTGTCGCAGCCGACCTTGTCGCAACAGATCCGCCAACTGGAAGAAAGCCTCGGGGTGGATCTGTTCGACCGCACCTCGCGCTCGGTCAAACCGACTGATGCCGGCCAGGCTTATATCGAATGCGCGCGACGGGTGCTGGTGGAGCTGGAGGCGGGCAAGCGCGCGTTGCATGACGTGAAGGATCTTTCCCGAGGCTCGCTGCGCCTGGCCATGACCCCGACGTTTATGGCGTATCTGGTTGGGCCGCTGGTGCGCGATTACGTGGCGCGGTATCCGGGGATTCACCTGGAGATTTTCGAGTTGTCGATGGACGACATCGAGGCCGGGCTGGCGGATGACTCGCTGGATATCGCGATTGCCTTCACGCCGGTGCGCAATCCGGACATTGAATGCATTCCGGCATTTGTCGAGACGTTGGGGGTGATGGTCGGGCGCGAGCATCCGCTGTACGACAGCTCATCGGTGTTGACCCCGGATGATATCGCGCAGCTGGATTTCGCCTTGCTGGCGCCAGACTTCTTCACGCGCTTGTCGATTGATGAGTACTTCCGCCAGCACGGCATCACGCCCAAGGTGCAGATCGAGGTGAACTCGGTGAGTACGTTGCTGGAAGTGATCCGACATGCGCCGATTGCGACCATGTTGCCGGAGGCGATTGCGACCGAGAACCGGGCACTGCGTCGGTTGCGTGTCGAGAGCGAGGCGCCGCAGCGGGGAGCGGCGTTGTTGCGGCGCAAGAACAACTATCATAGTGCGGCGGCTGAAGCGTTCATGAAGCTGGTGCTGGAAACTCGTTCATGAGTTTTTTGCGAGCAATAAAAAGGGCCTGCTTCGTTTTCAAAGCAGGCCCTTTTTTTATTGAAGTTTTAACTTAGCAGAACCGATCAATCACCCGAACTTCGTTGTTGTTCTGCATCGAGTCCCACGCCTGTTTCAGCGTCTGCAGAACATTACCGATGAAGTCCTTGTCGGCCGCGGCTTTCTTGCCGACATAGCCGTGGCCGCGGCGGTACATCTTCAGGCGGGCCAGCAGGTTCTGGTTGTTCCGGTCGAACTCTTCTTCACCAGCATGGGGCGACAGGCAGTCGATATGGACCTGACCCGACTTGCTGATCCACAGAATATGGCTGTCGTGGCTGTCTTTTTGCGCAGCGAACATACGAGCCAGTTCTTCGATAGTAGGTTGATTGTTCAGATTCATGATATTGCCCCTTGACCAGTGTGGTGATCTTTCAAAGTTGATTCGCTAATACAGGTAGCCCATCGGTTAGTTGATCCCTGGCACCGAAACCAGGACGTCAGCGGTCGCCCGTGTGAAGTACGGGGTCATGCATCTGTTGCATGTAGTCGTGTTGAATAACTGCTACGCAAAAGCGTCACAACGAGGAGAAGCAGCGAAAACCGGGAGGCTCCTTGACGACGTTTTCAGGGTCGACCACAAGCGTCTTGAGAATTTTCGCCAGCGCTTCTCGTCCTTGTACTGGACGTTCAGGCCAGGTCAGCTTCTTCAATCTGCCTTGTGGGCAGCGTGTATCCGGAAAAAACAGCTCGGCGGTCAGACGAGCTTGCTCAAGCGTGTTGCCAGTGCTCCCGATCGGGGAGACGTCTGCATCATGCAAAAGCCAAGCGACGCCGTCAACGGTTTTGTAGTGATTATTTTTGCTCACTACATATTGTCGGACAAAGTCATTCTGGAATGAAAAAGAGGTCTTCAGACAGCGGGAGAAAGGCTGCGCAGGCAGTAGAACGTGCAGGGATAGCCGTCCACGGTTCTGGTCTGGCGGGTAAAGTCGCCGCCGCTCAGCTCGGGGATGAGCCGGGCCCAGAACCGCTGTGCAGGCAGGTTGGCATCGACATGGAAAATCTGCCATCGACCGGGCAGGTGGCTCAAGAGGGCAGAGGCGACAAACTGCGCGACGCCTTGGCCACGCCAGCGCCGGCTGACGAAGAAATAGCCGATGTTGTAGTCGGCGCCTTCGATGAGGAGGTGGTCATCCACGGTCACGAACCCCGCCAGTTCGCCGTCGACGTGGATCAGGAATGGCCGGGTCGCTGGTTGTCGCCAGTAATCGTCTTTCAACTGGATCGGGAAGAACCCATGCCCGCCGAGCTTCAGCGGCAACCACTCGCTGAAGTCGTAGGTGTAGAACTGCATCAGGTTTTCGAGGGTGTCCAGTTCGTCGCGCCGGGCGACGCGCAGTTCGATGACCGACATGCGGCTGCCTCCTGACCATCACTGCTGAAACAGTAGCGTGCAACGGGCTATTTGGCCGCTGGTTTCGCTGAGCGTTTACTGGTACCGGTGGTTTTGCGCCGAGTGGACTTGCGTTTGTTCTTCCATGGCGCAGCGGCCTTGCCGGCAGGTGGCGGGCCGCTGATGGTCAGACTGAGCCCGGCGCAGCGGGTCACTTGCTTACTCATCCACGCGGCCTGTTTGGTGACGAACTCTTCAAGACTCATCTCGCCGCTCTGCACCATGTCCAGCGCCTGCTCCCAGATCGCCGTGGTCCCGGGGTCGGCAATCGCGCGCGGAACGGCGTCGATCAGGCTGAACGCGGCGGGCGTGGCGGACAGCGCCTTGCCGTTCTTCACCAGATAACCGCGATCCAGCAACCCTTGAATGATCGACGCGCGGGTAGCTTCGGTGCCGATGCCGGTGGTGTCCTTGAGTTTCTGCTTGAGCAGCGGATCCTCCACCAGTTTGGCGACGTTCTTCATCGCCTTGATCAGATCACCTTCGGTGTAGGGTTTGGGCGGTTGCGTCCACAGGTCCTTTAGCTTCACGTCCGCCACGGCGCATTCGGCGCATTCGGCGCCTTGGGTCAGCGTGGGCAAAGTCTGTGGCGCGGGGGCTTCACGGCCCTTGGCCGGGGCCAGCGCTTCGGGCAACGCGCGTTTCCAGCCCGGCTCGATGATCTGTTTGCCGACAGCGCGCAAGGCTTCCCCGGCGCAATCGAAATCGGCCTGGGTGCGGTCGTATTCGTGATTGGGCAGGAACTGCGCCAGATACCGCGCGCGAATCAGCGTGTAGACCGCGCGGTGCTTGCCGGTCAGGCGCTCCAGGTTTTTCGCGGCAGCGGTCGGGATGATGCCGTGGTGAGCGCTGACCTTGGCGTCGTTCCAGGCGCGGGAGCGGCGCTGTGGCTCCAGATGC
This sequence comes from Pseudomonas glycinae, assembly GCF_001594225.2. GTDB lineage: Bacteria > Pseudomonadota > Gammaproteobacteria > Pseudomonadales > Pseudomonadaceae > Aquipseudomonas > Aquipseudomonas glycinae. Next base: position 2,442,242 of record NZ_CP014205.2, on the reverse strand, counting down.
TCGCGCAGCGCTTCGAGGCTCGGGTCGGCCTGACGCAGCGCCGCAAGAATTCCCGGTGCCTCGCTGTGCTGGCTCAGGGGCAGGTAGCCGCAATCGCTGCGCGGGTAGGTGATGACTTTGTAGGTTTCGTAGAGGGCCTGGGCGATGTCGAGGGTTTCCTGGGCACCGAGGCCGAGCTTCTTCGAGCAGACTTCCTGCAAGGTGCCCAGATCGAAGGGCAGGGGCGCCATTTCGCGCATGCGTTCGGTGCGCAGCTTGATCACCCGGGCGCTGGCAGCGCTGCTGATTGCGGCGGCCGCTTGCTGGGCGAGGGCCTGATTGAGGCAGCGGTCCTGATCGTCACAGGCATCGTTTGGCGCACGCCATTGCGCCGTGAACGGCGTGCCGTTCTGCAGCAGTTGCACATCGATGGCCCAGTACGCGACCGGCACGAAATCGGCGATGCTGCGGTCGCGATCCACCACCAGTCGCAAGGTCGGCGTCTGCACCCGGCCCACCGGCAGCACGCCTTGATAGCCTGATTGCCGGCCGAGGAGGGTGAACAGACGACTCATGTTCATCCCGATCAGCCAGTCTGCCCGCGAGCGCCCCAATGCCGAGTGGTACAGGCTGAAGGTTTCGGCGCCCGGTTTGAGTGCTGCCAACGCCTTGCGAATCGACGCCTCGTCCAGCGCCGAGAGCCACAAGCGGCGGATCGGCCCGCGATAGCGACAGTGCTCGACCAGCTCCCGGGCGATCATCTCGCCCTCACGGTCGGCGTCGGTGGCGATGATCAACTCGCTGGCCTCGCCGAGCAGGCGCTTGACTGCCTTGTACTGGCTGGCGGTCCGCGGCTTGACGGTCATCTTCCATTTGTCCGGGATGATCGGCAGATCGGCCAGTACCCAGCGCTTGTATTTGGCGTCGTAGGCATCCGGCGGCGCGGTTTCCAGCAAGTGGCCGATGCACCAGGTCACCGTGACGTCCGTTCCCAGCCAGCAGCCGTCGCCCCGACGCTTTGCGCCGAGCACGGCCGCAATGTCTTTGGCCTGGGAGGGTTTTTCACAGAGGTACAGCCGCATAACCACCGTCGTCGATTATTGCCCGAAGAGGCGCACAGGATGGCCTGACTCGGGCATTCGGGCAACTTTTATCTGTATGGATATACAGATAAAAAGATTGCCGGTCATGACAGCCACGTCGGGGCAATCCGGGACGCTATCGAGAAATTGATTAGCGCCCCCGTTGGCGGCTGTGGCAGGTTCAATCTGCCTGACAAGGCGAGTGACAGGACGATCTCGCCAGAAGATCGCCGTTTTTCTGTCTGACACTGACTCTTCAGAAACAAGGACGTACACCATGTCTCAACCTTCCTCCCAGGCCAGCAGCGCCTTCACCGCCGTCGACACCTTCAGCCACCTGTATGACCGTGGCACCGGGACAGTCAACGGCAAGCCGTCGTTCACCGCCGACCAGGCCGCCGACGAAATCCTGCGCAAGGGCATGTCGTGGCAGGACAAGAATGCCGACGGCAAGATTGATCTGACCTACACGTTCCTGACCGACAAACCGTCGAATTACAACCCGAAACTCGGCAACTTCAGCGAGTTCAGCGCCCAGCAGAAAGCCCAGGCCGTGCTGGCGATGCAATCGTGGTCGGACGTAGCCAACGTGACTTTCACCGAAGGCAAGGGCGGTGACGGCCACATGACCTTCGGCAACTACGACGTCAGCACCGGCGGCGCGGCGTTCGCCTACCTGCCGCAGGGCAGCAGCTACGACGGCCAATCGTGGTACCTGATCAACGATCAGTACCAGGTCAACAAGACCCCGGACACCAACAACTACGGGCGTCAGACCCTGACCCACGAAATCGGCCACACCCTCGGCCTGTCGCACCCGGGCGCCTACAACGCCGGCAATGGCAACCCGACCTACGGTGACGCCAAGTACGCCGAAGACACCCGTGGCTACAGCCTGATGAGCTACTGGAGTGAAGCCAACACCGACCAGAACTTCAGCAAGGACGGCAGCGGCGCCTACGCCTCGGCACCGTTGATGGACGACATCGTTGCGGTGCAGAAACTCTACGGCGCCAACTTCGAAACCCGTGCCGACAACACCGTGTACGGCTTCAACTCCAACGCCGATCGCGACTTCTACAGCGCAACCTCGAACACCTCGAAAGTGGTGTTCTCGGTGTGGGATGGCGGTGGTAACGACACCCTGGATTTCTCCGGCTTCAGCCAGAACCAGAAGATCAACCTCAACGAAGGCTCGTTCTCCGATGTCGGCGGTCTGGTGGGCAACGTGTCCATCGCCCACGGCGTGACCGTGGAAAACGCCATTGGCGGTTCGGGCAATGACCTGCTGATCGGCAACGCGGCGGCCAACGACCTGATCGGCGGTGCCGGCAACGACATCATTTACGGCGGTGGCGGCGGTGATTCGTTGTGGGGCGGTGAGGGCGCGGACACCTTCGTGTTCGGTGCGGCCAGCGACTCGACCATGACTGCGCCGGACTGGATCATGGATTTCACCAGTGGCCTGGACAAGATCGACCTGTCGGGCATCGCCGGGTTCGCCACCGGCGTAGCCACGCTGAACTTCGTCAGCGGCTTCACCGGCCACGCGGGCGATGCGATCCTCACTTACTTCGAACAGACCAACCAGACCAGCCTGATGATCGACCTGACAGGCCAGGGTTCGGTGGATTTCGCCGTGGGTGTGGTGGGGCAGGCTGTGGCGACCGATATCGTCGCCTGATCTGAAAACGGAAAATCTGAAACGAAAAAACCGCAGTCCTTCGCAGGCTGCGGTTTTTTTGTTTTCGGACATCGCTCTACGACATTGAAATCGGTTACTGCTCGGTTTCGAGGATCGAAGCGGCGGATGTATTACGTACTCTGGCAAACCACCAGAGAGCTGCAACGCCCAGCAGCGTCGCCAGCACAGCCAGGATCAGGATCACACGTTGTGCCCCCAAAGGCGCGGCGAGCAGCGCAACAAGCAGTCCCGCGAGCGGTTGTGACAAGTTGTTGAGCAGGGTGATCACGCCCACGGTCTTGCCGAAGTCCTGAGGGGGAATGACTCGCTGGCGAATGCTGCGCATGTAAACGTTGAACATCTTGTCGAAGCCGACGATCAACAGGAAACCCAGCACATAACCCGCCAGGTTCGGGCTCAGGGCGCTGATGAAGGCGCCGGCGGCGAGCATCGAACAGGCAACGCCACCCAATACGCGCAACGGCAATACCACCCGGGCGAGGAAAAACAGAATCACGATGGTGGTCACCGCGCCAGCCGCTTGCAGCACGGCGTAGTCGTCCTTGCCGGCGCTGTATTGACCGAGCACCATGGCCGCCGAAGTGGCCAGGGTGACCCCGACAATCAGGTTGACCCCGATCGCCAGGGTGATGATCTTTTTCAGCTCCGCCAGTTCGCGTATATGCCTGAACGCGATGCGCAGAGGCTGCAGCCAGATGTCCTGATGCTGCTCAAACACCTCGAGGGTGATACGACTGAAACGTTGCCACACCAGCATGCTCAGGTCGGCCAGCAGGAACAGCCCGGCCACCCACAGCACCACCCAGTGCCAGGCCGAAACCTCCAGCAGCAATGCCGCCACCAAGGGTCCCAGAACCAGTCCGGTCTGGTCGGCTATCTGCGAGTAGGAAAGGGTTTTGGTGTAGCTGTAGTGCTGGAAAATATGCGGCATCAGCACTTCGCGGGCCATGATGCCCTGAGTAGTCAGCACGCCGCACAGCGCAGACAGCACCACAAGCCACGCGATACCGCCGAAGACGGCATAAAGCCCAACCGCCAACACGCAGAGCAGCGCCCGGTAGACCTGACTGATGTGCAGAATCCTGATGGGCGAGAACTTGTCGCACAGGGCCCCACACAGTGGAAACGCGAGAAAACGCGGCAGCGACTCGACGAAAAATGCGAGCCCCGCCCAGGACGCGCTGTTGGTGGTCTGGAACACCACCAGCGGCACGATGAACAACAGGATCTGATCCGCCAGCCGCGACAGGAACAGCGAGATGAAGAAAGCCAGGTAATCCTTACGCATGATGACTCCTGTCGGTGAGCGTTTTGGCCGTTTTGCGCGTGATATGAAACCAGAAACCGCCGCCTCCGCAAGCGGCGGTCATATCTGGTCGAAGAAAAACCGTTCGGCTGCGAACCCGACGAGTGTCCCCCGCATGGGTTATACCTGAACCGGTGCCTTCGCCGCCGTCAGGAGAAACCGATGAAAACGTCCGGTCCCAGTCCCGTTATCACCATCGCCGAGCAACCAGGCTGCCTGCTTGTGAAATTCCACGGCATACAGGTCGCCGCCTCGGCCCGAGCGCTGGTGCTGCTCGAAGCCAATTACCCGCCGGTCTACTACATCCCGCGCGAGGATATCGACGAAAAATACTTCGCCCGCACCGATCACACCACTTACTGCCCGTACAAGGGCGATGCCAACTATTTCAGTCTGCAAGTGCCGGGGCATGAAGGGGCGAATGCGGTGTGGACGTACGAAAATCCGAAGATTTCGGTGAGCCAGATCAAGGACTATGTGGCGTTTTATCCCGATCAGGTGAAGTTTGAGTTGCTGGAAGCGGAGGTCTGAGATTTCGCAGGGTGGCGAGGGCATTGCGCCCCCGCCACACGTCTATCAATCAGTTCTTGTCCAGATCGATATTCTTTGTCTCACGCAGACAGATCATCCCCACCACCAGGCTCACCCCGGTAATCAGCACCGGGTACCACAGCCCGTAGAAGATATCCCCGGTGTACACCACCAGCGCAAAGGACACGGTCGGCAGGAAACCACCGAACCAGCCGTTGCCGATGTGGTACGGCAGGGACATCGAGGTGTAGCGGATGCGGGTCGGGAACAGTTCGACCATCAGCGCCGCGAGCGGGCCGTAGCACATGGCCGAGATGATGATCAGGCCGACGATCAGGGCCACGATCATCGGTTTGTTGATCTGCTGCAGGTCAGCCTGTTGCGGATAACCGGCGAGGGTGATGGCGCCGCGTAAGGCTGCTTCGTCGAAGCCGTCGAGTTTCACATCGCCGACGCTCACTTGCACCGTGCTGCCCGCTGGGGCGGCGACGCTGGAGTAGGGCAGGCCTTGCTTGACCAGGAAGGTCTTGACCTTGTCGCACGGGCTGTCGAATTTGGCCTTGCCCACCGGATCGAACTGGAAGGTGCAGGTCGCCGGGTCAGCCACCACGGTGATCGGTGCCTGACGGCTGGCGTGGTCGATGGCCGGGTTGGCGTAGTGGGCCAGGGATTTGAAGATCGGGAAGTACAGCGCCGTGGCCAGCAACAGGCCGAGCATCAGTACCGGTTTGCGCCCTACCTTGTCCGACAGCCAGCCGAAAATGATGAAGAACGGCGCGCCGATCACCACGCTGATGATCAGCAGACTGTTGGCCACCGCCGGGTCCATTTTCAGGAACTGGGTGAGGAAGAACAGCACGTAGAACTGCGCCGCGTAAAATGTCACCGCCTGGCCGGCGTTGATGCTGAACAGCGCGATCAGTACGACTTTGAGGTTTTCCCATTTGCCGAAGGATTCGCGAATCGGCGCCTTGCTGGCCTTGCCTTCCTCTTTCATTTTCAGATAGGCCGGCGATTCGTGCAGGCTCAGGCGAATCCAGGTGGAGATGCCCAGCAGCACGATCGACAGCAGGAAGGGAATGCGCCAGCCCCAGACTTCGAACTGATCGCCGGTGAAGTAGCGGCAACCCAGCACCACCAGCAATGACAGCAGCAGACCGAGGGTTGCGGTGGATTGAATCCAGCTCGTATGGAAACCACGTTTGCCGATGGGCGCGTGTTCCGCCACGTAAGTCGCGGCGCCGCCGTATTCGCCGCCGAGGGCCAGACCCTGAAGCATGCGCAGCACCACCAGAATGATCGGCGCGGCGATGCCGATGCTGGCGTAGTTCGGCAGCAGGCCCACGGCGAACGTCGCTACACCCATCAGGATGATGGTCGCCAGGAACGTGTATTTGCGCCCGATCATGTCCCCCAACCGACCGAACACCAGCGCCCCGAACGGCCGCACGATGAAGCCTGCGGCGAACGCCATCAGCGCGAAGATGAACGCGGTGGTGTCGTTGACCCCGGCGAAGAACTGCTTGCTGATGACCGCCGCCAGGGCGCCGTAGAGAAAGAAGTCATACCACTCGAACACCGTCCCCAGGGACGAGGCGAAGATGACCTTTCGGGTATCGGGGCTGGCGTCCGTGCTGCGCACGGCGTCCAGAGGCTGAACGTGTTCTGACATATCGGTATCCCTCACAGTGATTGTTTTTGTTGTTTCCACTGGTGTTGCGTGTCCGGGTGATGCGCGATGTCTGTGAATCAAATATGCCCCTTTTGAGAGCCAGCCTGCTGGCAATGGCGGTTAATCAGCCGACATGATTGTTGAATGTCACTCCGTCATCGCTGGCAAGCCAGCTCCCACAGGGGTTGTGTTTATAGTTGCGGGGTTGAGAATCAGCTGTGCCGCTTTCTCGGCAATCATCAGCGTAGGCGAACAAGTGTTGCCGGAGGTGATGCGCGGCATGATCGAAGCATCGGCAATCCGCAGCCCCGGTACGCCGTGCACGCGCAACTGTGCGTCGACCACCGCGTCCGCATCGTTGCCCATGCGGCAGGTGCCGACCGGGTGAAAAATCGTCGTGCCGATCTTCGCCGCCGCTGCGTGCAGTTGTTCTTCGGTTTGCAGGCTGGCGCCCGGCAGGTACTCCACCGGGTTGAAAGCTTGCAGGGCCGGGGCGCTGACGATGCGCCGGGTCAGGCGAATCGCATCGGCGGCCACGCGCAGGTCTTCGGGATGGCTGAGGTAATTGGGCTGGATCAGCGGCGCGGTTTGTGGATCGGCGGAACGGATCTCGACCCGGCCCCGGCTCTGCGGCCGTAAATCACACACCGATGCGGTGAACGCCGGGAAGCTGTGCAGCGGCTCACCAAAGCGCTCCAGCGACAGCGGCTGCACGTGGTATTCGAGATTGGCGGAGGTCTGTTCCGGCCCCGAGCGGGCAAACGCACCCAACTGACTCGGCGCCATCGACAACGGCCCGCTGCGGTCATACAGATAACGCAGGCCCATGCCCATCTTGCCCCACACACTGCCGGCGATCTGGTTGAGGGTGCGGGCGTTTTCCAGCTTGTAGATCAGGCGCAGTTGCAGGTGATCCTGCAGATTGCCGCCGACGCCCGGCAGCTCATGCACCACGCCGATGCCGAGCTTTTCCAGTAGCAGGCGCGGGCCGATTCCGGAGCGTTGCAGAATGCTTGGCGAGCCCACGGAGCCGGCGCACAACACGATCTCCTTGCGCGCCTTGAAGCTCTTTTGCTGACTCTGCCAACGGGCACTGACTTTCGAGGCGCGACCGTCTTCGAACAGCACGCGATCCACCTCGATGTCGGTCAACACCGTGAGATTGGCCCGATCGCGAATCGGCTTCAGAAACGCCTTCGCCGCATTCCAGCGCACCCCGGCCTTCTGATTGACCTGAAAGTAGCCGCAACCCTCGTTGTCGCCCTGGTTGAAGTCATCGATGCTGGTGATGCCGCTCTGTTCGGCAGCGCTGCGGAACGCATCGAGAATCGGCCACGACAGGCGCTGGCGTTCGACCCTCCATTCACCCTTGTCGCCATGGAATTCCGCTGCGCCAGCAAAGTGGTTTTCGCTCTGTTTGAACAGCGGCAGCACATCGTTCCAGGCCCAGCCCGGATTGCCCTCCGCAGCCCAGCCGTCGTAGTCGTTGGCCTGGCCGCGCATGTAGATCATGCCGTTGATCGACGAACAGCCGCCCAGCACCTTGCCGCGCGGATAACTCAGCGCGCGGCCATTGAGGCCCGGTTGTTCTTCGGTCTTGAAGCACCAGTCGGTGCGCGGGTTGCCGATGCAGAACAGGTAACCCACGGGGATGTGAATCCACGGATAGTTGTCGCGCCCGCCGGCTTCCAGCAACAGCACGCGCTGCTGTGGATCGGCCGACAGCCGATTGGCCAGCAAACACCCGGCCGGTCCGGCGCCGACCACGATGTAATCGAATTCATCGAGGGAAGTCTGCATTCCCTGACCTCGCTTATTGTTTTTGTTGTCGGTCATCCTAGTTGTTAGCTTTCGTCAAAAGAATGTTAGTTTTTGCGCAGCCGCTGTGCGTTTTCAAACAGCGCTTCCTGACGATAGCCGACAAGGACAAGCCATGTTCGACTGGAACGACCTGCGGTTCTTTCTCGAGTTGCAACGCAGCGGGCGCTTGCTCACTGCCGCCCGCCGCCTGAACACCACTCACGCCACCGTGGCCCGGCATATCGAGGCCATCGAAAAAAGCCTCGGCACCGCGCTCTTCGTCCAGCACGCCCAAGGCTACGAAATGACCCCGGCGGGGGAGGCGCTGCTCAAACACGCCGAAGCGATGGAAAACGTCGCGCTGCTCGCCCAGGAAGAAATCACCCAGTCCACCGCACCGCTGGGCAAGATTCGCGTCGGCGTCACGGAAGGGCTGGGGATCATGTTTTTGGCCAGCCGCATGATCGGGTTGTTCGAACGCTATCCGGGGCTGGAAGTGGAACTGGTGGCGGTACCGCGCTTCGTCAGCATCCTCAACCGCGAGGCGGAAATCAGCATTCACCTTGAACGGCCGGCGGCGGACATGCTGGTCACCCGCAAACTCACTGATTACCGGCTCGCGCTCTATGCCAGCCGCGCCTATCTCGACAACGCACCGCCGCTGCGCAGTCGCGAAGATCTCGGCCGGCACGCGTGGATCGGCTACGTCGATGATCTGCTGTTCAGTCAGGAGCTGATGTTCCTCAACAGTTTCTGTCGCAACCCTCGGGTGGTATTTCACAGCACCAGCGTGATTGCTCAGCAACAGGCGGCGCGCTCGGGGCTGGGGATTGCGGTGCTGCCTTGTTACATGGCAGCGTCGGACCCGGATCTGGTGCCGCTGTTGCCCGATGAGAGCATCGAGCGCAGCTACTGGATCAGTACGCGGCGCGAGTTGCACAAATCGGTGCGGTTGCGGGTGGTCTGGGATTACGTGGTGGGGTTGTGCGAAGGCGAGCGCGAGTTGTTGATGGGCCAGTAAAGACGGCTGTTTCATGCAACTAAAACGCTTGGCAAAAGGTCATTCGATTTGCGGAGGTTGAGTCATCTCGCAGAACCTCGACAACGAAGACGTTACCCGTGGCCACTCACCTCGATCGCCGTAATAACCTGTCTCTCGACAGCCTGAATTTTTTCCTCGCCGACGTGCGTGACGGGCTCGGTCCCTATCTGGCGATTTACCTGCTGGCGGTTCACCACTGGGAGCCGGCGAGCATCGGTCTGGTGATGACCATAGCCGGGATCGCCGCACTGATCACGCAGACCCCGGCAGGTGCGCTGGTCGACAGCACGCGCTTCAAACGGTCGCTGATTGCGATTGCCGCGCTGGTGGTCACCGCAAGCTGTCTGCTGCTGCCGTTCGTGACGTCGTTCAGTCTGGTGGCGGTGACGCAAGCCATCAGTGCCGTCGCCGCTTCGATTTTCGCGCCGGCCATTTGCGCGATCACCCTCGGGATTACCGGGCCTCGTGCCTTCACGCGAAGAACCGGGCGCAACGAAACCTTCAATCACGCCGGCAACGCCTGCGCCGCGTTGTTGGCCGGTTTGTCCGCGTACCTGTTTGGCCCGGTCGCCGTGTTTTATCTGATGGCGGTCATGGCGCTGGCCAGCGTGATTGCCGTCTCCTTTGTGTCGGCAGATGCGATTGACCACGATCTCGCCCGAGGTCTTTCACCCAGCGACACGGGGCAGGGCAAGCAGCCTTCGGGCTCTTCCGTATTGCTCACCAACCGACCGTTGCTGATGTTCGCGATTTGCTGTGCGCTGTTTCATCTGGCGAACGCGGCGATGTTGCCGCTGGTGAGTCAGAAGCTGGCGCAGGCCAATCTGCAAATGGCCACGCCACTCACGTCCGCCTGCATCGTCGCGGCGCAACTGGTGATGGTGCCGGTCGCGCTGCTGGTGGGGGCGAAGGCCGATCTGTGGGGGCGCAAGCCGTTGCTGCTGGCGGGGTTTCTGATCCTGCCATTGCGCGGCGTGTTGTATGTGCTGTCGAATGATCCGTGGTGGCTGGTTTCGGTGCAGTTGCTCGATGGCATCGGCGCGGGGATTTTCGGCGCGCTGTTTCCGGTGGTGGTGAAAGACCTGACGCTGGGCACCGGACATTTCAATGTCAGCCTCGGGGCGATTTCAACGGTGTTCGGTCTGGGTGCGGCATTGAGCAACAGCCTGGCGGGGATTGTGGTTCAGGAGGCCGGTTACAGCGCTGCGTTCCTGACCCTGGCGGCGGTGGCAATGGCGGCGCTGGTGCTGCTCTGGTTGGCAGTGCCGGAGACGGTGCAGCGCTCCGATGCCGACTCGATCGCCCTGCAAGGCAAGGCGCCGCCGATGGTTGCGCCATGACTCAACGCTCGCAAGACCTGTTCAACCGGCGGGAATCGACAACGTCGCCCGCAAGCCGCCCTCGACCCGGTTTTCCAGTGTGATCCGCCCACCCAGACGCGTAGCGATGGTATTGACGATGGTCAGTCCCAGCCCGGCACCCTGGGGATTGCCCCGGCTGTAGAACCGCTCGAACAGTCGAGCCCGATCCGCTTCATCGATCCCCGGCCCCTGATCTTCAACGCTCAAATGGTAAAACCCGTCGGCCCTGGTCAATTGCACGCTGATCACGCCTTGCTCCGGGGAGAAGTTGGCGGCGTTGGTGATGAGGTTGTTCAGGGCAATGTCGATGGTGGCGGCATCGGCGAGCACAGGGAAAGGTTGGTCGTTGACGTCGAAGGCCAGTTCCAGATGCTTGCTCAGCAGCCATGGCGTGAGCTGCACAAGACTGTTGCGCACAGTGTCGCCAAGGTCGATGCGTTGTTTGGCAGGCGCGTTGGCCTTGGGCTCGAGGCGGGCCATGGTCAATAGCTGATTGACCAGCCGGCTGGTGCGATCCACCCCGGCGATCAGAAATTCGAGTGACTCGCGACGCTCCTGTTCGGTGCCGGCCTCCAGCAGGTTTTGCGCATGCACCCGCAGTACCGCCAGTGGCGTGCGCATTTCGTGGGCGGCGTCGGCGATGAACCGGCGCTCGCGACCGAGCACTTCCTGGATCTGCGCAAGCATGCGGTTGAGCGCTGCCTGCATTGGTTCCAGTTCGCTGGGCAGCGGCGTCAGTTGCAGCGGTTCGAGGGAGCCGCTGTGGCGGGCGCGCAGGGTCGCCGCCATGTTGGCCAGAGGCTTGAGCCCCCAGCCGATGGCCAGCCAGATCATCGCCGCCAGGATCAGGCTGCCGATCACGTTCGGCCACAGGGTATGGCGGACAATCCGGTCAACCAGGTCCGCTCGCACATCACCGCGTTCACCCACCCAGATGCGCAAACCGTTCTGTTTGTCTTCCAGGACAAAAGCCCGCCAGTGGCGCTTGTTCAAATCCACCACATCGCTGAAGCCAGGCTGGATTGGCGGTGTGCTGAAGGAGGGCGCGCTGGCGGTATGCACCAGGATTTCGCCCTTGGCATTCCAGACCTGAAAGGCGAGTTTTCTTTCGTAGGGATGGCCGTCCCCTTTGGGCACGGCTTCGGCCAGTGCCGAGTTGAACGCCCGATAAAGATCCGCGTGCTCCTGCCCCGGCAACGGCATGCGCATCACGCCTTGCAGCAACCGTGCGTTCTGCGCCAGTTGCGCGTCGTAGACTTCGGCGATTTCGTGGTTGCTGTCGTGCAGATTGAACAGGCTGAGCACGGTCAGACCGGCGAGCATCAGGCCGATGATCAGGGTCAGGGTGCGGCGCCGGATCGAGGTCATCGGCGCTCCTCCACCAGATAACCCACGCCGCGAATGGTGCGGATCAGGTCAGTGGAGAATTTCTTGCGCAGGTGATGAATGTGCACTTCCAGCGTGTTGCTTTCGGCTTCTTCGTTCCAGCCGTAAAGCAGTTGTGTCAGGTGGTCGCGTGTCATGACCCGACCCGGCGGGGAGAGCAGTTCGTGCAGCAACTGATATTCCTTGGGCGTGAGCACCACCGGTTGGCCCAGATAGCTGACTTGCTGGGTGCCGGGGTTGAGGCTGATGCCGGCATGTTCGATCAGCATCTGCGCGCGACCGGCACTGCGTCGCAGCAGGGCGCGCAGGCGGGCCTTGAGCTCGGCCAGGTCGAAGGGCTTGATCAGGTAGTCGTCGGCGCCGGCGTCCAGTCCCGCGATGCGGTCTTCGGTGGCATCGCGGGCGGTGAGGATCAGCACCGGCAAGTTCGAACCGCTGCCACGCAGACGACGCAGGACTTCGAGCCCATCCATGCGCGGCAGGCCGAGATCGAGCACCGCCAGATCAAAGGTTTCGCTGAGCAGGGCGTGCAGGGCGCTGCTGCCGTCCTTGAGCCAGTCGACGGTGTAACCCTCGCGCCCCAGCGCCTGATGAATGCCCTCGCCGAGGGCCACGTCATCCTCGATCAGTAATAAACGCACACGGACTCCTGTCAGTCGAGTTTCTTGTTCACGTCCACCAGCAACGCGGCGATCTCTTTGCGGCGTCCGGCATCGGCACTTTCCCGGCCTGGGCGAGGAGCGGCTTGCAGGGCCTTGAGCAGCGCTGCTTTGGCTTCAGCGTAGCGTTTTTGACGGTAAAGGTGATCGCCCCAGAAGTACAGACTGTCGATTCCCTCGGGGTTGAGTTGCAGGGCCTGTTTGAGCAGTTGTTCGGCCTTGTCGCTGTCGCCGAAACCGATCGGCCAGCCCGGCACCCGGTCGTACAGCGCGGCGAGGCTGGTGTAGGCCGAACCCTGCAATGCCTTGGGGTCGAGGGTCAGGGATTTTTCCAGATCGGCTTTGGCGTCCTTGGCTTTGCCCAGGGCCCCGAGCCCGCCCTCGGCACCGGCCCAACTGCTGGTGACGATGCCTTTCCAGATCCAGGCCTCGGCGACGGCCGGACGTTCCGTGGCGAAGTGCGTTGCCTGGGCGGCCAACTGTTCAAACGCAGCGGCCCGCTGTTTTTCCGGGGTCTCGTATTGGATGTGCGCCCAGCTCTGCTGGATGCTGTTGAGGCGTTGTTGATCGGCAGCGTCCAGCGCCCAGACACTTTGACTGAGGGCGCCCAGCAGCACACAGGCGAGAAGTTTTTTCATGGTTTCGGCGTCTCGTTTTCAGGTTTTTCACTCAGGCGACGGATCAACGGCAATTGCTTGCGCAGACCGCGATCCACCAGATTGGGCAGCAGGCTGTTGAGGCGTACGAAGAAGCGCTCCGGCCAGCCCAGATAGAGGTCTCGGCGATCGCCGGCAATCGCATGGATCACGGCGGCGGCGACGGCTTGCGGGTCGTCGACGCTGGATTTGAGTGCGTCATTCAAGGCTTGGGCGGCGGGGCTGTTCATGCTGGTGCGGGTGGCGCGCGGTGCGACATACAGCACGCCGACCCGGGTATCCGCCAACTCTCGGCGCAAGGCCTCGGAAAATCCGCGCAAGGCAAACTTGGTCGCGCAGTAACTGGCATAACCTGGATAGCCGATCGAACCATAGGTCGAGCCGACGTTGACCACCATGGCACTGTCGGCCTGCTTGAGCAGCGGCAGCAACAGTTTGGTCAGGCAGATCGGTGCACTGATGTTCACCGCCAGCATGGCGTTGATGTCGCTGTCGTCGAGCTGTTCCAGCATTGCGAAGTGATTGACCCCGGCGGCGTTGATCAGCAGGTTGATGCCGCCGATGGCCTCGGCGGCGGCCAACACCTTGCGCCGGTCGCTGAGGAACGTCAGATCGGCGGCGACCCAGCACAGGTTCTGCGGGTAAAGGTCGAGCAACGGGCGCAGCGATTCCTGATGCCGCGCGACCGCCAGGACTTGCGCACCGGCTGCGCACAAGGCACGCGTGATCGCTATTCCGATGCCGCCGCTGGCACCGGTCAACACCACACGGGCTTCATGCAGCTGCATGTTGAGCCTCCGCGTCACGGGGCAGGCCGCGGAACATGTCGGTGTAGAGCCGATAGACGACTTTTGAGGCATGGATCACCGCCGCCTGGTCGGCCGGATCTTCCAGCTGATTCATCAGCCGGCGATAGGTTTGCATGTGCTCGATGTCCAGCGAGCCGTGGGAACTGAGGTAGCTGAACGCCGTTTCCGGCAGGGCCAGACGCTCGCGGATACTGCCCGCGGCGTGGGTGGCCAGGGCGATGCTGGTGCCCTCGAGCACGTTGACCATGCCAAACAGACCCACCGGATTGCCTCGGGCGATCAGGTCGTAGAGAAAACTGACCATCAGCTCGATCGGCAGCGACGGCTGGCCATCACGCACCGCGTTACGGTCACCGCCACAGGCCTCGATGTCGTTGAGCACCCATTGCTCGTGGCCGTATTCGTCTTCGATGTATTCGCACACGGCTTTGCGCAGCCATTCAAGGTGCGTCGGCAGGCGCGCGCCGCAAGCCATCATCAAGGGGACGGTGTGACGCACGTGGTAGTAGGCCTGGGCGAGAAACGCGCGATAGCTTTCAAGGCTGACCTTGCCTTGCAGCGCATCGAGGATGATCGGCAGATTGAACAGCTCGTGGCGTTCCTGGTGGGTGGCTTCTTGCAGGGCGTCGAAAAAACTCATGGTGCGGATTCCTCGGAAAGGGCGGATTCGGTAAGCACGGCGCGGTATTGCGCGACGATTGCCTCGCGGCGCGGGCGACCGTTGGCGGTGAGCAGGCCGTTGGCGGCCGTGAAAGGTTGTTTGAGACGTGTCCAGTGATGCACCTGGGCGTAATCGGGCAAGGCCTCGTTGGCAGCGGCGACGGCGGCCGCCAACTGAGCATCGGTGCAGTCCGGACGGTGCGGCCAGAGCAGCGCGTGGTTATGCGGCAAGGCCTCGCCATACACAAAGGCCTGGGCGATGTGTTGACGCTGGGTCAGTTCGGATTCGACCCATTCCGGGTTGACGTTGCGGCCGAAACTGGTGACGAACTGATGCTTCTTGCGGCCCTTGAGGTAGAGAAAACCTTCCGGGTCGAACTCGCCCAGATCGCCGCTTGGCCACCACTCATCGGTGTACGCCGGTTCGCCAAGGTAACCGAGCAGGGTCGAGCCTTTGATCAACACCTCACCGTCCTCGGCCAGGCGCACGTCGACGTGGGGCAGGGGCCGCCCGACGCTCCCCGGACGCCGAGCCCCGGGCCGGTTGAGACAAACCACCGAGGCGCACTCGGACAGGCCGTAGCCTTCGTAGACCGGCAGGCCGACCCGTTGCGCGCGGTGCAGCAGATCCTCGGAAACCCGTGCGCCACCAACGGCGGCAAAACGCAGCGATTGCGGATCGAAGGCTTTCTGTTCGGCAGCGCTGACCAGTAACAGCAGCAATTGCGGCACCAGGATCAGGCTCTCGGGTGCCCGGCTGGCCAGACAGCCGAGCAAGCGCGGCAGGTCGACGCCGCTGGCGCCCTGGATGCCCAGGGTTCTCTGGCTCGGCACGCTCAGCGTCGCACCGGCATACAGCGCCGCGTAACAGCCAAGGTTTTCCAGCAGGATCGCCAGTGGCAGCAAAGCCACGTGATGCTGGGGAGCGGTGGGTTTGCTGGCCTCTTCCAGCTCCCGAGCGACCCGCAGCAGACTGTCGGCGCTCAGGCACACGCCCTTCGGTGTACCGGTGGTGCCGGAGGTAAACGTCAGTTTGGCGGTACCGACGGGCAGGCGGTTCGGGCCTTCAAAGGTGCGGCACCAGAATTCACCGCGTTGTTCATAACCGGCGGCGAGCAGTTCGCTCTCCAACTCCGGTTCAGCGATCACCCGTTCGGCCTGGCTTTGTTCCAGGCAATGGGCACGTTGTGCCGGACTGAAGAACGGCGGCAGGGTCACGCACGTCAAGCCTTCAAACAACGCCGCCAGATCCCAGAGTATGGCCTCGACGCCGTTGTCCAGTGCCAGGGCAATGACCTTCACGTTTTCATCGCGCAAGCGTTGCTGGCGGTACATCACCTCGGCGTACAGCGTCGTGTAACTGACTTTCAGGGTGTCGCCCCACAATGCCAAAGCGTTGTCATTGCGCCCTGCATGGCTGCGCAGGGTTTCCTGGAATCGTTGCCGTTCAAGCGACATGGCAGGCTCCTTCGATAGACGTCGGCAAACCCAGCCGGCTGAACAGACCGATGTTGCGCAGATGGATGAAACCGGCGCGGATATTGCCCACGTGCACCCAGGGTTTGCTTTCGTAGTAACTGCCCCAGTGGTGACGGTCATCGCCCAGACGTTCGGGGTCGGCGGCGCACAGCGTCACGGGTTTCAGACCCAGACGATGGAAGCTGTTGACCAGGCCGATATTGCCGGTGAAGGTCACCCATTCCAGACCGCCCATGGCCAACAGGTAAGTGATGGCAATGATGCTCAGGCGTGCGCTGCCGGTGTCGTTGGCCGCAAGGTTGCCGACTTCGACAATCGCGCTGCGCTCCACCGGACGCTCGGCGGCCGCGCTGATCAAGGGCTCGATCGCCTCGTCCAGGTAGCGTTCAAGAAACAACGGTTCAAGGTGCGCACGACGTACCCCGGCCACTGCGCACAAGTCCCCGGAGTCGTTGTGCACACCAAACAGTTCAGGCATGAAATGGCGGATATCGGCGCCGTGGGCCTTGCGAAAGCGTTGTTGAATGAACGCTTCGAACGCCGCTCGTTGAGCATCGCCGGGTTGGGCGCTCGACAGCTGCATCTGCGGTGTTTCGCCTTGGCCAAAATGCAGGGGCAGGGGAATATTCCAGTCAGAATCGGGCATGGGCTGAACGCCTCCCTCAATAGGTTTGAGTGGAGTATCCGGACCATTTCTTAACGAAGTCTGAAGGTGAAAAAAGGTTAACGAACGACGGATCTTCAGATTGTCTTAAGACTGTCACGGCAGTGTGACGCCGTCGGTTCGCCCGGCAACCGGATCGAGACAGCCGAACGAGTCGGCCGTCGCTCACAACAATCACGAGGCAACTATGACCCGCGACATGGCCGCACCCCGTTATGGAAAACTGTCGATCACCTTGCACTGGCTGATGCTGGCGCTGTTCGTCGGCGTGTATGCCTGCGTTGAAATCAAAGGCTTCATGCCCCGAGGCAGCGAAGCGCGGGGCCTGTTAATGGGATTGCACGGGATGTTCGGCGCGAGCATTTTCGTCCTGGTGTGGGTGCGCCTGTTTGGCCGACTGACACCGCGTCCGCCGATCACCCCGAAACCGCCTGCCTGGCAGACGGCAATCGCGCACCTGATGCACCTGGCCCTGTATGGGCTGATGATCGCCACCCCGGTGCTGGCCTGGCTGATGCTCGCGGCCGGAGACAAACCTTTTCCGTATTTCGGCTTTCATGTGCCAGCGCCGGTGGCGGTCGATCCGGACCTGGCCAAGCAGATCAAGTACTGGCACGAGCTGATCGGCAATGCCGGTTACTGGCTGATCGGCCTGCACGCCGCTGCCGGACTGTTCCATCATTACTGGGTCGGCGACGACACCCTGGACCGGATGCTGGGCGGGCGCAATCGCTCCTGAGGACCAGGCCTGCTCAGTCAGCCAGGTGTTCCGGCGACACCACCCATACGCTGCACGGAATCTTGTACAGCAGGTGTTCTACCGTGCTGCCGACCAGCCGGCCTGCGCCACGATGGCCGACGCGGCCCATGACGATCATGTCGATGTCATACCCGCTCGCGTAGCTGCAGAGCACCTTGGCCGGGTTGCCCATGACCATGTGCTGACGTTCGTCCGCAATCCCGTTGCGCTCGGCCAGTTCGCGAAAGGCCGCAGCCTGGGCATCGAACAGGGACTTGGCGGCGCTGGAGGAGAAGAACGCCGAGGCATTGTCGAAGCCGAATTCATTGGCGCTGATCGATGACAGATCATGGGCATACAGCACATCGAGTTCGGCATTGCACAGGCTGGCCAGTTTGGCGGCCTCGCGCAGGATCCGGTCGTTGAAGCCGGCGTACTGCCCGTCACGGTGGAACGGGTCCACGGCGGCCAGGATCTTGCGGGGCAGGGCATGCCCGACATGGCTGACGAAATGCAGCGGCACCGGGCATTCGCGCAGCAGGTGAATATCCAGCGGGGTGAACATCAACCGTGACAGGAACGATTCCGGCTCCAGCGCCTTGATCAGCGCCGCCATGGGCTGCTCTTTGAGGTGAATGAGGATTTCCTGTAAGGGCCGTTCCACCCACACCACTTCCGTGGTGACGGTGACCCCGAGCTTGCGCATCGAATGCGCCCGTTCTTCGAGCCACTGACGATGACGCTCGATATAGCCGATTCGCATCTGTTCCAGTGCTTGCTCGTTGACCATGCTGGCGGTCGCCAGACCTTCCAGATAATCGAAAGCCACGATGTGCAGGGCCGCGCCCGCCGCCTTGGCCAGTGCCGCTGCACGGTCGAAGGCAGGGTTGTTTTCCATCAGGGGTGAGGCGACCAGCATGTAACGCGGTTGTTCTGACATGACGACTCTCCTTGGGGCAGGAAGCGTTGAACCGATGGCTACAGGCTGCGCCCGGCGTGCGGTGGACGTTTGATCTTTGTCAAACAACCGGTGGTCGCCAGAGCGCCGTCAGACGGGTGGTCAATCGTCGCGGATGTCGTCGATTGTTGATCATTATCAAGTGCCGGTCTGGCAGTGCGGCGCAGGCTGACCACGAGTCGAATCCTTCAGGAGAATGCTCATGGCCACCATGAAAGCTGCCATTTTTGTCGAAAAAAATCGCATCGTGCTGGATGACAAACCGATCCCGGAAGTCGGCCCGCTGGACGCTTTGATCCGGATAACCACCACGACAATTTGCGGTACGGATGTGCACATCCTGCGCGGCGAATACCCGGTGGCGCAGGGTTTGACGGTCGGTCACGAGCCGGTGGGGATCATCGAACGTCTGGGGTCGCAGGTGCGCGGGTTCACTGAAGGGCAGCGCGTGATTGCCGGCGCCATCACCCCCAGCGGGCAAAGTTATGCGTGCCTGTGTGGCTGTGGTTCCCAGGACGGGCCGGACACTCGCCATGGTTTCCGGGCCATCGGCGGGTGGAAGTTCGGCAACACCATTGATGGCTGCCAGGCCGAATACGTACTGGTGCCCGATGCCTTGGCCAATCTTTGTCCGATTCCTGATGGCCTCAGTGATGAGCAGGTACTCATGTGTCCGGACATCATGTCCACCGGTTTCTCCGGTGCCGAACGGGGCGAGGTGAGCATCGGCGACAGCGTCGCCGTATTCGCCCTCGGCCCCATTGGTCTGTGTGCAGTCGCCGGTGCCCGGCTCAAAGGCGCCAGCACGATCATCGGTGTCGATGCGGTGGCCGAGCGCATGACGGTAGCACGTCGATTGGGCGCCACCCATGTCGTCAATTTTCGCGAGGGCGACGTGGTCGAGCAGATCATGGCCCTCACCGATGGGCGCGGTGTCGATGTCGCGATCGAGGCACTGGGCACGCAAGGCACCTTTGAGTCGGCGTTGCGCGTGCTGCGTCCGGGCGGCCGCTTGTCGAGCCTGGGCGTGTATTCGAGCGACCTGCGCATTCCGCTCGACGCCTTTGCGGCCGGGTTGGGCGATTACAGCATCGTCACCACCCTGTGCCCCGGCGGGAAAGAGCGTATGCGGCGTTTGATGGCGGTCGTGCAGAGCGGCATGGTTGACCTATCACCGTTGGTGACCCACCGGTTCAAACTGGATGACATTGAAGCGGCCTACGATTTGTTTGCACACCAGCGTGACGGTGTGATGAAAGTGGCGATTACCCCGTGAAGGCGCGTCCGGCCCGTCGGCACGCTCACTGCGGGTGACGATGGCAGCCGACGATCAACTGCTTGAGCCCGTCCATGTTCTGAATGGTGACGTCGCGGCCGGTAATCTCCACCAGTTTTTGGTCGCGCAGGTGGGCGATGCCGCGACAGATGGTTTCGAGACGCAGGCCCAGGTAGGAGCCGATTTCCTCACGACGCATCTTCAGCACAAAGCTGCGCGACGAATAACCACGAGCGCTCAAGCGTTGCGACAGGTTCAACAGAAACGCTGCCAGGCGTTCATCCGAGCTCATGTTGCCCAGCATCATCAGCATGTCGTGATCGCGAACGATCTCCCGGCTGAGGATCCTGTTCAGGTTGTGCTGCAGTGACGGCAGCTCCCGGGCCAGTTTTTCCAGCTGGCCAAAAGGGATGGGGCAGACTTCGCTGTCCTCCAGCGCGACCGCGTTGCAGGTGTGCAGATCCGAACTGATGGCATCCAGGCCGAGCATTTCACCGGCAATCTGGAACCCGGTGACTTGCTCGCGACCGTCGATCGACAGCACGCTGGTCTTGAATGACCCCAGCCGCACGGCATAGAGGGAACGCAAAGGATCACCGGCACGGTAGAGTGCCGCGCCTTTTTTGACCTTCAGTCGCTGGGCGATCAGCGTGTCCAGACGCTCGATTTCTCCACCGTTCAAGCCGAGCGGTAGACACAGCTCCAGCACGCTGCACCGGGAGCACGCCGTTTTGAGGTATTGATCGCGATACGAGCGAGTTTCTGCCACCGCAAAGCCCTCACCATGAATTGTTGATCATAGTTCTCGGGTCGCCATTGACACGGAAAAAGCCTTGTCGACCGCCGTTAAACGACGAATGGATCCGAGTCAGTCAAAACGTCCTCGCGCATCAGAAACAAGTTGTGAGTGACTGGGGGCACATCACTGCGATCAAGTTGATAAAAATCAGTGAGCCAGAAGAATGCCTGCCGATACTTGAGCAGCAGAATTCCTGATCGTGATCAGGCTGAGAGGAAAATCCCCGCTCATGTCGCTCTTCAGGAAATCAGCTTTTCAATCATCCAGGTAAACGTTTCAGGGAGAGGCACGTGGTGCTCAAACTCAAACGCATTCTATTGATAGCCCCTGGCGAAATGACCCAGACCCCGGCTTTTGAACGCGCCTGTGCGCTGGCTCTTGCAAACGGAGCACTGTTGCATATCGTCGCGTTCGATTATGTCCCGGTGCTGGCAGCGGCCGGGCTGTTTGCACCCGAGGCAATGGCCCAGGCGCGGGAAGGGTATCTGCAAGTGCATCGGCACTGGCTGGAGCAGCAGGCCCGCTTCAAACGATGCATCGGCCTGAACGTGACCACTGAAGTGGTCTGGGCCAGATCGAACCTGGCGCACGTGCTTGAGTACGTGAAAGACTTTCATCCGGACCTGGTCATCAAGGATACCCATTACGTCCCTGCACTCGACCGGGCTTTCCATCGCCCGCTGGACTGGCGCTTGCTGCGCGAATGTCCGGCACACCTGCACCTGGTGACAAGCGCCGGGCATGCCAGGCCAATGAAACTTCTTGCGGCGGTCGATCTGTCGCATCTGGAAGAACTGACGCAAGGGTTGAACGACCGGATACTTGACCTTGCCTGCACGCTGGCGGCCGGTTGCGGCGCGGCGCTGCATCTGCTCAATGTCGGTTGCTGGGCGGTCATCGACGACGGGGCCATCAGCGTGCCGACAGGCAGCCTGGATGGCAGTCTGAAAGACGCCATCGAGGACGCCCAGCAAGAAGCTTTCGAAGCACTCGCTGAACGCTATGGCATCCAGAGTTCATGCAGACACTTGCTGACCGGCATCCCGCAAAAGGTCATCGGCCTGTTTGCCCGGCAGCACGCTTTCGACATGGTGGTGCTGGGCACGCTGTATCCCAACGGTACACACCGATTCATCGGCAGTACCGTCGAAAGCATGTTGAACCAGGCTCCCTGCAGTCTGATGATCGTCAAACCGCCGCAGCCCTGCGAGTGAATGCGGGGTACTGCCGAGTTTGCACTGGATGAGAAACAACGCTGGTTGCGGCCGGAGGAGGTATTTCAATGATGTTATCGATCAACTCAAGTCACGGATCGATGCGGCCCACGTGTGGCCAGCGATTGCCGATAGGGCGCCGGTCAATAAGCGTCCCGGGATCACGTATGCCGATGGTCCGATCCCTTTATGAGTGACGCACTGGGTCTGGCGGGGGCCGCCGCGGCGTTGGGCATCGGCATGCTGGTCGGTCTGGAGCGCGAGCGGCACAAAGGGCGCGGCGACAGCCGTGCCTGTGCCGGGTTGCGCACGTTCGCGATCACGGCGCTGCTGGGTTACGTCGCGATGCAAGTGGGCGGCGCACTGCTGTTGGGCATGGTGGGCGGCTGTCTGGCGGTGCTGATCGGCGTGGCTTATTGGCGCAGCCTGAGCACTGATCCGGGGCTGACCAGCGAAGTGGCCTTGCTCACGGTGCTGGTACTGGGTGCGCTATGCGGCACAGCGCCGGAACTGGCAATCGCCATTGGCGTGGTCATGGCGGGGCTGCTGGCTTACCGGCAGAAACTCCATCACTTCGCCCGCAGCCAGTTGAGCGAAGCGGAGATGCGCGATGGGTTGGTGCTGCTGATCTCAGCATTGGTGGTGTTGCCGCTGACGCCTGACCGGTTCATCGGTCCCTACTCGGCACTCAACCTGCGCACTCTTTGTACATTGACCGTGTTGCTGATGGCCGTCGGCGCCATTGGGCATATCGCCGTGCGCACGCTGGGTGTGCGCTACGGCTACGCGGTCAGCGCCATCGCGTCCGGTTTCGCCTCCAGCACCATGACGATTGCGGCGATGGGGCATATCGCCCGCAAAGACCCGGAGCACCTCAAGGTATTGAGTGCGGCGGCCCTGCTGTCGAACCTGGCCACCGCTGCGCAGGTCGCGCTGATCCTCGGCGCGGTCGACACCGCGCTGTTGCCGCACCTGTGGGGGCCATTGCTGGCCGGATTCGGCGTAACGCTGCTGTTCAGCCTGGGCCTGCTGTTCCCCAGGCCTGCGGTTGCTGCGAACCAGCCGATCAAGGTCGGCGGGGCATTCAATCTCAAGCTCGCGCTGGCGGTCACGTTGACCATGGCCGGCGTGACGTTTTTGTCTTCGCTGATGCTCGATCACTTTGGCGAGGCGGGCGTGATGCTGACTGCCGTACTCAGCGGATTCGCCGATGCTCATTCTTCCACGGCGTCGATTGCCACCCTCGCCAAGGGTGGACTGTTGGATTACGCCGCCATTGCGCCGCCCGTGCTGCTGGCGGTCAGCAGTAACGCATTGAGCAAATGCCTGGTGGCCTGGATCAGTGGCGGACGCCGTTTCGCCGCGTATGTCATACCCGGTCAAATTCTGTTGACCGCTGCCATGTGGGCCGGTCTGCTGGTGGATCGAGCGACGATTTGACCGGACACTGACAAAAATCAAAGTGCTCGTCGGTAAAAGGGACAGCCTGAGACTCATTCCCTGCCATCGCTCAATGTCGAGGTGCACCATGTCACAGGAACCCCGCCTGCTGCTGATCGCTCCGCCCTCCATGCACCACACGCCGGCATTCGATCGTGCCTTGGCATTGGCGCAGGCGCTGCAAAGACCGCTGCATATCGTGGCATTCGATTATTTACAGGCGCTGGCCGTGGTCGGGCTGTTTGCCCCCGAACAGGTGGCCGTGGCCCGTGACGCCTACCTGGAGAGGCATCGCCATTGGCTCGAAGAACAGGCAACACGGATGCGTGGACACGGGATCGTCGTCACGAGCGAAGTGGTCTGGGTTCAGGACCCTTACGCGGAGATTCTGCAGTTCATCAATGAAATGCCGCTGGTGATGATCATCAGGGATGCCCACGAAGAGTCGGTCCTGAAACGAGTGTTTTTTACCCCGCTGGACTGGCAACTGCTGCGCGATTGCCCGATCCCGGTACACCTCGTGACCAACGCCTTGAACCCACGCCCCCGTCATGTTCTGGCGATCATCGACGTGCTGCGCAGCGAAGATCAGGATCTGGTGTTCAACGACCAGATTATCGACGCCGCATCGAAGCTGGCCAGGGTGTGCAATGCGCGGCTGCAGTTATTGCACGTCTACGATTGGACCGCCGCCTATGCGCAGGACTTCGGGTTTGGTGTGTTGCCGCTGGCCACCGGTATCTACGAGGCACTGGGCACAGCACAGCATGAGGCGTTTGCCGCGATGGCCGAGCGTCATGGCGTGTCGAAGGAGTGTCGTCATTTCATCGAAGGTGTGCCGGTGCCGGCCATTTGCCGATTTGTCGAAGAGCAAAACGTCGACGTGATCGTGGCGGGGACGGTGCAGAACAAAGGGATAAACAAACTCTTGGGCACCACGGCCGAACAGCTCTTGCACCGGGCACCGTGCAGTGTGTTGGCGATCAAGCCGGGCAGGGGGCTCTAGCGTCGGAGCACCGGCGATCGCCCGTACGGACGTTCGCCGGCGACAGAGGCTACAAGTACAGGCTGTGAATGACCTGGCGGGGATCGTCGGGGTCATTGTGGCGTTCGAATCCCAGCGCCCGCGCCAGATCGCGCATGGAAGCATTGCTGGCGGCATCGACCGAATACATCCGATGCATTCCATTCTTGCGCGCCGCCGTGATCAAGTGCTCCATCAACAAGGTCCCCAGCCCCAGATGCGTCCATTCATCGGCAACGGTAACGGCGCATTCGCACTCGTGTTCACCCGTGGCGGCATAGCGGCTTACGCCGATCTCGATCAATTGGCCGTTGTCGTGCACCAGCGCCACGTAGGCCAGGCGCAGGCGATTATCGGTATCCATCAATTGATCCAGCATCGTGCCCGACGGTTCGTTGATCTGCGCCAGAAAACGCATGTGTCGCGACTCGGGAGACAAGCGTTGGATGAACGCATACTCGCGTTCCCGATCCTTTTCCGAAAGGGGCCGGATCAGCACATGGCGACCGTCCCTGAGTGCTTCGATCCAGTGTTGCCCGGCGATCGAGGCATAGGCATTGGCGGCTCGTTCGTTGTGGTCTTTGACGGTGAGCATGAGGAGACCCTCCTTGCGGTTTTAAAGACAGGTGCGGGACACAGCGCCCTGCAGTCGCTTTCTTTCTACGCTGCTCAATGGGCAGGAATCTGATCTGGGTCAGAGACCGGCGATGTTGAATGGTCCGAAGTTGATGTAAATCAACTGCGTGCCAGTGACGCAGGCTCAGTCTCAAAGCCTGCGGTTGTCTTGCGGAGGTGTGTGATGGGGCAATATCAACGTTTGCTGCTGGTCGCCGACCAGACCCTGCATCAGACGCCCGCCATGCTGCGCGCGGTGGCGCTGGCCAAGGCGAGCGGGGCGGCGCTGGACGTTCGGGTCTTCGCTGAACCGGCACCCGTGGTTCGCCTGTGGGAGGACAAAATCGACGAGGTCGGCTATCAGCGCTATCTGCGCCACCACCGTCGCTGGGTAGCCGATCAGCTTGAGCAACTCTCGGAACAGGGACTAAAGGTCACGGTGGAGGTGGTGTTCACCACCCACGCGCTGCTGGATATCCTGCGGGCTGTCGCAGACCTCAAACCTGATTTGCTGATCAAGGATGTGACGCTCGAACCCCTCCTGAAGCGGGTTTTCATAACGCCGCTGGATTGCCATTTGCTGCGCGAATGTCCGGTGCCCGTGCATCTGGTCAACGAGGTCCGTTACAGCCTGCCGCATCGGATCGTGGCGGCCGTGGATCCGTTCGATCCCGAGACCCAGATCAGCGGTCTGAATGACACCATCATTCAGACCGCCAACGCGCTGGCCACGCAATGTGACGCGCCCATGCACCTGCTCTACGCCTATGACCTGTCACCGGCCTTCAATGGCGACGCGCCGCTGGTCGGTACCGGATGGGGAGTGGATTTTGTCGAGGAGCTGCGGCAGTCCCTGCACCAGGCTTTCATCAACCTCGCCGATCGCTACGGGATCCCGCCCGAGCGACGCCATTTTGTGATGGGGCTGCCAGTGCCGGTCATCAGCGAGTTTGTCGAGCAATACCTGGCGG
Organism: Pseudomonas glycinae; assembly: GCF_001594225.2. Classification (GTDB taxonomy): domain Bacteria; phylum Pseudomonadota; class Gammaproteobacteria; order Pseudomonadales; family Pseudomonadaceae; genus Aquipseudomonas; species Aquipseudomonas glycinae. The sequence continues at coordinate 2,416,415 of NZ_CP014205.2, read as the reverse complement.
ATGTGGTCGTGATGGGCACGATGCACCGCGCAGGTATTGACCGGTTGATGGGTAGCAATACCGAGCGGGCGCTGTATTCGGTACCCGGCAGCATCCTGGCGGTGGGGCCGGTCGTTCGAACCGAAGTGCAAAGTCCTGGATCTGACGAGAGGTCTCTATGAGCCAGTATCAACGGTTGTTGCTGATCATCAATCCGCTCCTGCGCGAGTCCGCTGCGATCAACCATGCCGCGGCGCTGGCCAAGGCCAGTGGCGCGCGCTTGCACATATTGGCGCTGATTCCCTCGCTCGACGGTTTGTCGCTGCTGGAAACAGGCAACCGGTCACAGGCACGCGAAGCATTTCTTGAGGAACACCGGCAGACGCTGGAAGCCCGGGCGGTCAATCTGCGCGGCAGGCGGATCGAGGTGACCACCGAAGTGGAATGGGCCGCTGATGTGGAGCAGCGCATCCTTGATCATGTCAAAGCGTATGGGCCCGATCTGCTGATCAAGGAAATCGAACAGGTGTCGGCCCTCAGGCGCGCGTTTTACACGCCGCTGGACTGGCAATTGCTGCGCGATTGTCCGGTCCCTGTGTATCTGGTGGGCGGAAGCGGCTATGTATTGCCTCGTAAAGTGCTGGCGGCGGTCGAGGTGTCGGATATCGAGTCCGCCGACAACTCGTTGAACGAGCAGATCATCCGGCAGGCCAGTGCCCTGGCCATTCAGTGCGACGCCGAGTTGCACTTGCTCTATGCCTGCGATATTTCCGCCGCGTACCTGGCGGACATGGGGGGATTACCCCTGGCCGAGCTGACTCGGTCACTGCGCGAGGACCTGCAAAAATCGTTTCTTCGACTGGCCGGGCAGTTCGGTGTGGCCTCCAGTCAGCGCCACTTCGTTGAAGGCCGGCCAGTCACTGTGCTGAGCGAGTTCGCCGACGAGCAGCATGTCGATGTCATCGTGATGGGAAGAGTTCGCAACCGGGGCTTGAGCAAATGGTTGGGCAGTACCACCGAGCACATTCTTTACCAGGTACCTTGCTGCGTTCTGGCGGTTTGACGAGCGTTGCCGAGCTCTCGGCAGGCGAGATGCATTCCGTTGGTCAAACAGCGTATTGACATATCGAATAATCTCGATATCCTCGCCGCATGGACCTGATCGAAGTATTCAAAGCACTCTCAAACCCGGTACGGCTTGAAATCCTGAAAGGCTTGAAGGACCCCGTAAAGAACTTTCCCCCGCAGGACGAGGGCGACGTTCACACGGTGGGCGTGTGTGTGAGCAGTATTCAAGAGGGCATCGGACTCTCGCAGTCAACGGTGTCCGGTTATCTTGCAACGCTGCAGCGTGTGGGCCTGGTTGAAGTCAGGCGCATCGGTCAGTGGACCTACTACAAGCGCAATGAAGCCAACATCAGCGCCTTGGCCGAGGTCATAGGGAAAGAGCTGTAAAAAAATTTATCGCATGATATCGAGATATCTCGATATCCCTTATTGTCGATACGAGGATTCACCATGAAAGCGATGCTGCTTGAATCATTTGGCAACCCGGAATCGTTCACACTCTGCGACGTGCCCAAGCCTGTGCCGGAAACGGGACAAGTGCTGGTCCGGGTACACGCCACCTCGATCAATCCATTGGATTATCAAGTCCGACGCGGCGACTATCAGGATCTGGTGCAACTGCCGGCCATCACCGGACATGACGTCTCCGGCGTAGTCGAGGCGGTTGGCCCCGGCGTGACGGCTTTCGCGCCGGGCGACGAAGTCTGGTACACGCCGCAAATCTTCGACGGCCCCGGCAGCTATGCCGAGTACCACGTGGCGTCCGCCAGCATCATCGGCAAAAAGCCTTCCTCACTGAGCCACCTCGAAGCTGCCAGCTTGAGCCTGGTGGGCGGGACAGCATGGGAAGCCTTGATCGTGCGGGCAGCGCTCAGAGTAGGGGAGAGCATCTTGATCCATGGCGGCGCAGGCGGCGTCGGACACGTCGCCATCCAGCTCGCCAAAGCGATGGGCGCCAAAGTGTTCACGACCGCGCGTGAAGCAAATGCCGAGTTCGTCCGCCGCATGGGCGCCGATGTGATCATCGACTACGAAAAGGAAGACTACGTCGACGCCATCCTGCGAGAAACCCATGGCCTCGGAGTGGACGTAGTGTTCGACACCATCGGCGGCGACACCCTGTCGCGCAGCCCCGACGCACTCGCGCAACTTGGCCGCGTGGTCTCGATCGTCGACATCGCCCGGCCACAAAACCTCGTTCAGGCGTGGGGCAAGAACGCGAGCTATCACTTCGTTTTCACCCGCCAGAACCGCGGCAAGCTCGATGAATTGAGTGCCCTGGTGGAACGCGGTCAACTGCGGCCACATGTTGGCGCGGTGTATTCGCTTGCGGAGATTGCGCTGGCCCATGCTCGGCTGGAAAGTCCCAATAACGGTCTTCAAGGGAAGATTGCGATTGCGGTCGTGCCGGCGCTTCGTGTGGATTCTGTGGGGGATGCGTCATGATTTACGAGATCGCTTTGCTGCCTGTTCACGCAGAACGTGTTGATGAGTTCCGGCGTGCATTTGCCGAGGTTGCGCCTTTGCTCCGCCGCGCGAACGGGTACGGCGGGCACATGCTTGCGCAGGGAATTGAAACGCCGGAGCGGTTCAATTTGATCGTGCGGTGGGAGTCGCTGGAGGCTCATATGGATTTTGAGGCGGGTGAAGATCACAGGATCTTTATGCTGAAGTTGGAGGGGCATTTTTCGGAGGAGCCGCAGGTTTATCACATTGAGGGGGCGGCTTTTAATGCCCGCGAAGGTGATGGAGCTCCCTGGCCCTGAATCAGGAGTCCTTCAGTAAAAGGGAGCAGATTCATTACCTGAATCTGCTCTCTTTTTTGTTCGTTGAGCTCAGCCGTTTGCGTTTGCTCTCTTTTCCGCCGTCACGATGCAAGCCTTGTAGAAATTGGAATGGAAATCGCTGATCGCTTTCTGCTGCAAGCTCTCGCTTGAGTATTGAGGAATCTCGTACGCCTCGCGGATCAGCGACTTGAACACTTCACCCACATACTCGTTCTGCTTACCTGCCGCTTCGGCCAATTCCCACACCGAAGCCATAGGCACGCCTTGCTGCCTGGTTTTCATGACCTGTTTGGCCGAGTTTTCTATTCGTTGGCACTCTTCGAGTTCTTCCTGCGGTACGGGAGAGGCAAGAGCGGAAAAACTGATGGTGAAGGTTACTGCTGCTGCCAGACATTGTTTGTGCACGAGGTGTCGTCCGTGATTTTGAGGCTGAACCTTATCATTCGGGGCGTGGCGCCACCACTGCACGCAGGGTGATAGACAGGAAAAGAACCCGGCGCGTTGCCCGAGTCTTGAGCGTTCGAAAAGATCCCTTCCCTCACTCCATCAGCTTGTCAATAGCACAGTTGAGCGACTGTGCAGCCGGTAGCACGGTGGTAGGCTTTTTGCGAGTGCCCGATCTGTTCAGATTATTGATTAAGGCAGGTCAGGCCAATGCACAAGCCGCATGTCAGATAACTGAAAGGATTCGAAAATGAAAAAGTCCATCACTGCTCTGGCCGTATCCGCAACGCTCGCTTTCACCGCCACCGTTGCGAATGCTTCCGTACATCCGACCACCCTCAAGGCTCCTCAAACTGTCAATCAAGTAACAGCTTCTATTGGCACGCCTTTCGGTACCCAACAAACAGCGGGCGAAATCCATATGGCCAGTCTGGCCAGAAGCTGCTCCGATGATCGATATTCCTGGTGGGAATACAGCGGTTGGGAAATCGTCGGCTGTCTCGTAAGCGGCCAGTGGTAACTGTTCAGATAGGCCTGGTGCGTGACTTGCGTGGCTAGTGCGCACCAGCGCTTGTTGTGAGGTTGGCTGTGAGTTAGGTGCTGGACTACTTGTATCTCAAGGCATAAACCCAATTCTGCAGTGAGAAGAGGAGCCGTTCTTCTCCGCATGAAGCCAGGCGCTGGCACTGGGCCACGGCTTGCGCCACCCAACATCGACTGTCACCCTTCGGCCCGTTCTCAAGGATCAGAACGAGGAATCAAGGATTGAGTGGCTACATTCCCAACCCGCCTAAAAACTATCGCAACAAAGGAACCGACCCCGTCGACATTCATGCCCAGCGTTGGGCTGAATATGAGAAACACGGGAAGGAACCGGCATCGGCACGTGAAAAAATTGGCATAGCCCTGCGAATCGGAGTGTTCTTCGATGGGACGGGAAATAATGCCAATAATGCTGCGGCCGGGCTTTTGTGTGGTGCTCATCATCCGATTGCGGCTCAAGATATTGATGCGAGTTGCCAGCCGTTCATGAAAGATCCGGACAGCAGCTACGGCAATGACACCAGCAATGTGCAGAAACTGAGTGACTTGTATTACGCACCTCAGAAAGCCGAAGGAGAGGGGTCGCAGAAGCAAGCCTTTCGCATGGTGTATGTCGAGGGGATCGGTACTCGCTCAGGCATGGAGGACAGCACGCTTGGGGCCGGCACTGGTCGAGGTGAGACGGGGGTTGCAGGTCGTGTTCAGCTTTCGTTTTCAGAGATCAAACTGCGTATTGAAGGGGTACTGGCTAGCCATCCTGAGAGCGAAATTACTTCTCTGACATTCGATACGTTCGGTTTCAGTCGTGGAGCTGCTGCCGCTCGGCATTTTGCCAATGAAATTGCACGCGGAAAGCAGGGCCCTCTTGGGGATGTGATGCGCAGTAATGCGAGAGGATTCAGTTCTACTTTCAATGAACAATACAAAAGCAGCATCAACATGGGCTTCATTGGTCTGTTCGACACCGTACCCTCGATTGCCGGATGGTCAAATCTGGGCAACATCAAAAGCCCTGTTGCCACTGGCATCAGGTTGTACCTGGATCGTCGCTATTTCACAGATGTTGTCCAGCTGACTGCGCGCGATGAATGCCGGGCGAATTTCGCTTTGAGCCGCGTCAAGCCCGATCATTTGGAAATCGTTTTACCGGGAGTTCATTCCGACCTTGGGGGTGGTTACCTCGAAGAAGCACAAGAGAATGTACTCGTCAGCCCCATGCAAAGCTTGGACGTGTCGCAGAATACTGATGTTGTGACAACCTCGATTTATCGTGATGCAGAGATAGTGAAGGATCAGTTGCTTGCCAAAGGTTGGCCTGCGGAAATGCTGGAGATTGTCACGCCAGCTGCGTTGCCCTTGCCTAATGCGTTACAAGATCGGCTCAGTCCGCGCTTAAAACGGGTGTACGCCGCCGTCCAACTAAAACGTCCGGTGAGTGGCATGCTCTCCCGGGTGTACCTGCGCTTGATGCACCAGTTGGCGAAAGAGAAGGGCGTTCGCTTTAAAGATATTCCGGATACACCGGAATTGGCTGTTCCTTCAGAGCTTCAAGCATTGTGTGATCGGTTCTTGGCAGGCGACTACAGCGTCACTCCACAAGAAGAAAAGCTGTTGAAACTGAAGTACATTCACACGTCCGCAAACTGGAACCATCCCCTTGGCCGCAGAGACGGCAGTGGAATGAGAGCGGTCTACATCAATGCCCCTACGGCAGACTCAATTCGCGTACAACATCCTCACGTACCTGACTGGACGCTCTGGTAATGAAATTACTTGTCACCCTGTTTTGCGCGTTGTTCATGGCTGGCTGCCAGTCTGCTGATCCGCTATCAGGTAAAAAAGACCCCAAATCCGAATGGTGGGAATTGGCATTCATCGAACCTGATTACATGCAGGTTTGGGTGGAGGACAGTTCTGTGCAGGACGTTACCGGCAAGGTCTACTTCAAGGCCAATGGCGGCTCCGCCGCCGGTGGTGAACCTGAGGACGGCACCGAGTCGGCTCGCGGCTGGTCCATCGTGGATGGCAGCGGAAAACGAGTGGTGGGTGCCGATCTTCCCGTGCGGATATATGTTCGATGGCAGTCAATCGTTGAAAAGAAAACCTGGCAAGCCTGGGTGGATATTCCAGAACACGCCAGACAATTGATGGTGGAATCCACCAGCAAACGTTGCCCGCAAACACCTGAACGAGAGGCGCGGTTTATGGCGTCGGTTTACTTGGGGCTGGCGCCCGGCGGGGTGGTGCAGGCTTGGGTTAAAGACTCGTGTCATAAGGCGATCAAGGTCGCTCGGGCGCAAGCAGAGATCGAACCGCTAGGTCCGAGTCAGGGTAAGAACCAAGGGCGTTACGCTTATCCGATCAGTGAAAGATCCAAGCGTTATATCGAAAAATTCGGCATTCCGTATGGCAGTTGGTAATTCTTGAAAATGGAGGTGAGTCGGAAAAATACAGGGTGGGTCTTTTGATAAATAGATGCGTCCCCATTTTTATTTTTTGAAATGATCCTTCTATAGTGATCGAATACTGGATGCCACTTTGAAGATAATAAAAGCTACTCGCTTTGATGACGTCGACCACGACCTCGGGTATGAGTATCGTGGTTATAACTACGAAATACAGAGCGAAGAGGATATGTTTCTGATCAGGATTTACGATGACGAACCCGGACAGGCAGCGGTAGTGCGTCCGACGTCGATGTCTAAAAACAAAAAGCTAAGAACGTTAGTCGAGCTTTTACAGTCCGAGCTGGGCGTGTCCAGGGTCTCGCTTTACAAGGGGGATATAGGTTCTTACGCCGAGATCAATCTTGACAGTTTGACCTTCCTTCCCGCCTGAAGCCGGCTGTGAAGGGGTGCCAAGCGTTTTTAGATACTTTTGGTCAAAATCAGTCAGAAAGTAAAGTCGTAAATTTTTGATCGGTTGCGAAGAGTTGAAAGCGTCGAGTTGGATTAGTCGGAATGACGCATTGGTGTGAAGTTTTATCTCTTGTTGAACATTTCATACACCCATTTAGCCAGCTCCTCTGGTGATGTTGTCTCTTTTCTCAACACTTCATAACCGCGATCTCGCAACGATAGCCAGTTTTCCTGAGTCGGAAATTTCAACATACGGCCCGCCAAACTCATCGATTTCAGTGGTAAGGGGGAAGCTGCTGTACGGATTTCTCCGTTCAATCGCATATTTAAAAAAGCAATCGACTATTTGTTTAAGCTTCATGGCCAGGTCCTTGGATTTTTTTGTTGGCTAGTCCACGTACGAGAGCAACGTCAGAGAGAATCTTTCAGTCCGTCAAAAATCGATGTCAACCGCTGTACTCCCCAACCGCTCCCCATTAACCACCACATGCACCGCATGCACCCCCGCATAGTGCTTGCGCGTAGTGAAATCCTTAATCACCTGCCGCCGCGCCACAACCGCATTCCCAAACCCCTCCAGCTCCAACGTCTTCAACTTGAAAACCTTGGCCGACGTCCCGCCATTCGCCTTCACATAGTCAATCGCATAATCAATCACCAGCCGCTGTTCAACTGGGACCAACGATCGAACGGTAAATGACAAAGTTATCGTCTCGCCAAGCCGCACAACCGCCGGCTCCACCTTCACATCCAGCAACTCAACCTCAGCCTTGGCCCCAGCGCCTATAACCGTAAGCGCCCGAGAATTCCCCTGTTTGATCAAACTCCGTAGCGCATGTTTGGCAATCCAAGCCGTGTGCTTGTTGTCCAGCGACCACCCCTCAACTGTATCCAGCACCCACTCTGGATGCTCTTTCGTCACGTCATTTAAATGATTCGCCACGGACTTGCGCACGTACAAACTCTCATCGGCTTTCAACCGATCAAGAATCCCGGCAGCCAACAGCGGATCCGCCTGCACCGGTTCCAGCCGAAATGACCACGGCAGGCGAGGGCGGCTGCCTTCGCTGGCGAGTCTTCGGACGTGGTGGTTTTCGTCTCGGGTCCAGTCGTGCATCAGTTCCAGCGAGCGTTCCAGGTCGCTGCGCAGGAAGTGGCGGATGGCGAATTCGGAGGAACCGAAGGTGGTGAAGTACTTCAGGGCTTCCATGGAGGTGTCGAACGCGTGCGCGCCGTAGCTCGCGACGTAGTGCGGCAGGCACATGCTGACGAAGCCGCTGTTCAGTCGTGGGGCAAGTTCGCGCAGGACAGTGAGGGAATCTGCGTAATCCAGCGGCAGCACCGCGTGCAGGCTTTCGCTGACGCGGGCCATGCGTTGCATGACGGAGAGGTCGGCGAGGCCGTCGTTGGCGTGCTTGAGAAACGCCTTGGCCTTGAACGCCGGGTACACGGCGCTCATTTCTGTGGCGATGTGTTGCAGGCGTTCGGCGTTGAAGATTTCTTTGAGGGCCGGGGCGGCGGTTTCGGTGGTGCTCATGGTCAGGTCATCGGGGTGCTGATGAACGCCTGGGTGCTTTCGGCGTACGCGGTGTATTGGGCGATGCGCGGGAAGCGATCGACGTTAATCTGGTCGGGGACAACGAGGCCGGTGAAGCTCCAGGCGACGGCCAGGGTGATACCGTCCTGCTGGAGAGAGCCGTCGGTGGGCAGCGGGTGTTTTTCGAGTTCATGTTCAAGGGCGGTGAAGGCGGCGGCGAGTTGACCTTCGACGCGTTCGACCCACGGCTGGTATTGAATGTCGGCCGGGCGCAGGTTGCGTTCGTAGTAGAGCTGCACGGCTTTTTCGCAGGCGGCAAGACCCAGGCCGATCAGGCGCAGGGCTTTGACCCGATGCGACAGGTCGGCGGGCAGCAGGGTTTTGCCGGACAGGACTTCGAGGTAGTCGAGGATCAGGGTCGAGTCGATCAGCACTTCGCCGTCATCGAGCACCAGGGTCGGCGCCTTGACCACCGGGTTGATCTGCTGGAAGCGCTCGAAGTGACGGAACACCGAGACCGGATCGTGTTCCAGTTCGATCCCCAGACATTTGGCAGAGATCGCCACGCGGCGCACGTAAGGGGAGTCCAGCATGCCGATCAGTTTCATGACGCGTTCCTTCAAGTCGAACCGGGGAGGGCATAACGTAGCTGAGGTCAGGGGGATTTGTCAGTCTTTGCGAGGGGGCTGTTTTCGCGGTCAATGACCGTAACGAATTGCGACAAAGCGCCGCTCGTCCGACGTTTGTCTTCTATATACAGCCGCTCGACTGAATTTCTTGCTATAAACGCACTCCGATGAGCGCTGTGAAGCCTGTGTCAGAGCAGTTTCCGGGCCTTGTCGGACAAATTCCCGGTATTTACAGTTGCTGAGGCCTCAAACGAGCCTTAGACTGCCGCCCCTTCGTAAATTGAGTGCCGGGTGGCGTTTGCAATAAACGATGCCTTTCCGATGAACGCAGACGGTTCGCCGGAACGCTCCCTAATTCGCCTTAATGCACGTTTTTTATAGAGATATCAATGACAAAGGACAAGTTGCTGGCCATGCCGGCAGATGACTACATGAATGCCGAGCAACAAGCTTTCTTTCAAGAGCTGTTGCAGAACATGAAAGTCGAAACCCATGAGCGCATTGAGCAGAACCGTATTGCCATCGAAAGCCTGGACACCCCGGCTGACCCGGCGGACGCCGCATCGGTGGAAGAAGAGCGCACCTGGCTGGTAAACGCGATCGATCGCGACCAGCGCATGCTGCCGCAACTCGAGCAGGCCCTTGAGCGTATCAAGGAAGACAGCTTCGGCTGGTGCGACGACAGCGGCGAGCCTATCGGCCTGAAACGCCTGCTGATCAGCCCGACCACCAAGTACTGCATCGAAGCTCAAGAGCGGCACGAGCAGATCGACAAGCACCAGCGTCAGGCCTGATTCCTGAGGCGACCCCTTCAATACGGGTCGTCGCGAAAAGATCGCAGCCTTTTGCAGCTCCATCGGGAACTGCAAAAGGCTGCGATCTTTGCTTTTTCTCGTCTGCCGGAAAGTCTCCCTGCCATTCCATTGACCTGCCACAGACCCACGACTAACGGACCATGGATAATGGCGTTGTAGTGGCGTTTAATGCAGCCACAACAATGAGAACAAGCGTGGGGTAACGAAATGACGAGAGATGGATCTCTGGTTGCGGCTCTGCCTGCACCAGTTGTTTTGCCGAAGAATCGCTGGCTGACGCCGACCCTGCAAAGCATCGCCCTGATGCTGTTGCTGGCCGGGATGAGCCTGGGCGAATGGCCCTTGTACGTCAGCATGCCGCTGGCGGTGCTGATCGTCTGGCTGCCGCGCCTGCGTTCTCGGGCGGTCCCCGATGCTCAACCCGTCGACAGCAGCAGCGCGATGTCCGAGCTGACTCGCGACCTTTCCTACACCACCAGCCATAACGCGCTATCAGCCGCTGGCGTGGCGTTTTCCGTCAAGGAGCTGGCCGGCAAGTTGCAATCGCAACTCGACGCCGCCGCGCAGATCGTCAACAACGCTGAAGTCATGATCGCCACTGAACAGGCCACTTCGCAGCTCAGCCGTGAAGCCTTGGGCGCAGCCAGCGAAGCCCATCACAGCAGCGCGGCGGGGCGCACCGAACTGGTGGACTCGATTTCGCGTATGCATCAGCTCAGCCAGCGCGCCAATGCCAGCCGTGAACTGATCGAAGCCTTGAGTCAGCGCAGCGATGACATTCAGCGCGTGACGCTGGTGATTCAGTCCATCGCCAGTCAGACCAACCTTCTTGCATTGAACGCCGCAATTGAAGCCGCCCGGGCCGGCGAGCACGGTCGTGGATTTGCAGTGGTGGCGGACGAAGTGCGCGGCCTGGCGGCTCGTACCGCGACGGCCACCGGTGAAGTGGGGGAAATGGTCGCCGACATTCAGCAACGCACGGCGCAGGTGGTGGAGCAGATCCGCCAGCTCTCCGATGATTTACACACGGGTGTCGAGCAGGTTGAGCACACCGGTCAGCACCTGGAAAACATCGCGCGACTGGCGGCCGGGGTCGAAAGCCAGGTGGGCGAAATCGCCAGGGGCGCGGAAACCAATCGCGAACAGCTCGACAGTCTGTTCGCTGCCATCGAGCAGATGCGCAGCGATCTGGCTATCAGCGACCAGCAGACTCGTCGTCTGGCCGACGCGGCCGTACAGATGGAAGGGCAGGCGGAAACCATCAGCGAACGCTTGGCCGAAGTCGGGCTGGATGACTATCACCAGCGCATCTACGACCTCGCCCGTGAAGGAGCCAGTCAGATTGCCGCGCGGTTCGAAGCTGATGTCGAGCAAGGTCGTATCAGCCTTGAAGACCTCTTCGACCGACAGTATCAGCCGATTCCGGACACCCAGCCGGCCAAGTTCCAGACCCGTTTCGACCGCTACACCGATCAGGTGCTGCCGGCCATTCAGGAGCCGTTACTGCCGCGTCACGAAGGTCTGGTGTTCGCCATCGCCTGCACACAGCACGGTTATGTGCCGACGCACAATCAGGCATTCAGCCGGCCACTGACCGGAGATGTGCAGGTCGATACCGTCAACAATCGCACCAAACGCAAATTCGCCGACCGTACCGGGATTCGCTGCGGCAGCCATCAGCAACCCGTGCTGTTGCAGACCTACACCCGCGATACCGGCGAGCTGATGCACGACCTGTCGGTGCCGATCATGGTCAAGGGCCGGCACTGGGGGGGCTTGCGTCTGGGCTACAAACCGGAGAATCCGCGCTGAGGCATTGTTGCCGGAATTGCAATTAAGCTGTGCAGCGCCGTCGCTGTTTCCTCTTGATCCAAATCATTAACATGCCTTCATAGTTAGGTTGCTAATGAATTTTGGAGGTCAGCATGCAATGCAGAGTCGATGTCGCGGTGATGATCGGCAGCGGTGTACCCGCCGGTCTGCGTGCGATGGGGCAAAGTGTCTGCTGGGTGGTATTGCTCAATGGTGAGCAGCGCGGCACTGCATTCGCCAGTCGCGATGAAGCCGAGGAGTGCAGGGCAGCCTGGCTCGAGCAATTGGGCGCGAGATCCGGAGACAGCCTGCACTGACCGAAATCATTTGCCCCGGTGCAGGCGCACATTCAGCTCGTCGACCATTACCGCTTCCTCGCCATCGGCACGCAGCCATTCCTTGAGCAACTGCGCCTGTTGCGGGCTCCAGAATTCTGCGTCAATCAGTTTCGTATCGGGTTCCAGCGGATGGGCTTCGATGAAGTCGTCAATCGCCGTTTCCTCCGAAGGCAGCCCTAATTGGTCGAACAGGGTTGTCAGGTTGTACGCAGGCAGTTCCATGGTGTGCTCCTTGAAGGTTGGCGGGTCGATCACTCTCTTTATCTGAGGGGCTCGCTGGCCAGGAGTTCGATTCTTGATTCCAGTGAACGGGCGAGGGCGCAGGCGGCGTTGTGATTCTCCCGGAAACCTCTGACAAGGCCCGTCGACTTTTCCCTGATATGGAAAAAGCCATTGCCCGCCGGGATCACCTGAAACAACGGTTCGTGAGTGCAAGACTCGATTGTGGAAACGGTCTCGAAGGTGGGAGTGTTCAAGGCAAAGGCTGGTTCGTGAGTCACGGCAAAATGCGTCAAAGTGCACATGTGAAGTCCTTTTCATGGATTGGCCCGCATTTACAGGGTGTTGCGGGTAGTCGCGAACAGCATCGCTGCTCTAGAATCGCCAACACCTGTTGACGGCATGGCGCTATCTAAAGCAATTTTTTGCGTGCGATATGTCGGAAAAGTGCTTTTCTTGGTGAGTTTTTTCCCTAAAGTTCGTAGTCAGTTTTCTCTGGCCAGCCGTGATGCGTTTTTCTTCAACATTTGGAGAACGTCTTTGCGGGTTTCGCGAGGGGCATTCCAGTAGTCTTGTGCAACTTGCGTTGAACAAGCACTTCGTTCGCTCTGGCGTATATTCGAGTCATCGCGCAACACCTTCGGCCAGGCCGATTTTTTCTGCCGTGCGCGCTTTTCGCTTACGGCACTCTTTTCAAGTGTGGGGATGTTTCTTTGGCAGTCAGTAACCTCGATATGCATGCTTTGTTCGTGCTGGGTGATTTGCGGGCAAAGCTGGTCAAGCAGTTTCAATCGCGTTTTGTTTACATCACCGAGCAAAACGCCGAAGGCATTTACGTTGCCGAGATCGACACCGAAAGCGCATTGGTGGTCGATGACAAACCTGGCCTCAAGCTCAAGGTCGGCGATCATTTCAGCGCGTCGGTGCTGCCCAGCCGTGAAGGCGGCAAGATGGACATCCGCTTTCGCGAAATCAAAATGACCGTGTACGGTCTGGGCGATTATGCGTTCGTCACCACGGCTGACGGCCATGCCATCGTGTTCAAGGAAGGCCACAGTGCGTTCACCGTGTTCGCCGCCAACGAGCAGTTACAGGAAGGCCTGACCAAGACCCTGAAAGCCGTCACCGCCAAAGCCGCCAAGTGGCGCAAGGGCGAACTGGTGACCTTCAAGGCCAGCGAGTGAGTCGCGCCGATTTCCATTTGCAGAACCTCGACAGTGCCCGTGAAGAAGCGCGTCGGCTGTTCGTTGCAAAGGCCGAACTGAAGGGCGCGTGGCTGGGTTGGGTCGCTTCGCAAATCTACGCCTTGCAGCCTGCGGAATACGCCAGCATGGTCAGACGCGAGCTGAAGAGCCTGCAGGAAATGTCTGAAAAGTAGCCTTGTTCGTGTCATGCCCCTGAAAAAGCAGGAACCTCGTCTACAGTCAGTTGACTGAGTATTCAGAGGCTTGCGGTCTTCTGTCAGGCCATCCTGCTATTGCTGTGAACGGCACGAGGTGCAAAAGCATGAACGGATTTCGACGGTTGCTTGCCGCCGGGTTGACCACATTCGGTTTGATGACGGTGATGCCTGCGGTGAGCGCGGCACAGGCGCCGATCCACTTCGCCGATCTGAACTGGGAAAGCGGCAGCCTGATTACCGATGTCCTGCGGATCATTGTCGAGAAGGGCTATGGGCTTCCGACCGATACTTTGCCGGGCACCACCATCACGCTGGAGACCGCATTGGCCAACAATGACATTCAGGTCATCGGCGAAGAATGGGCCGGGCGCAGTCCGGTGTGGGTCAAGGCCGAGGCCGAAGGCAAGGTCGCCAGCCTGGGTGACACGGTCAAAGGCGCCACCGAGGGCTGGTGGGTGCCGGAATACGTGATCAAGGGGGACCCGGCCAAGGGCATCAAGCCACTGGCGCCGGACCTGCGCAGCGTCAGCGATCTGAAGAAGTACAAGGATGTGTTCAAGGACCCGGAATCCCCGAGCAAGGGCCGGTTCCTCAACAGCCCGATCGGCTGGACGTCGGAGGTGGTGAACAAGCAGAAGCTTACGGCCTATGGCTTGCAGGATGACTTCACCAATTTCCGCAGCGGCTCCGGTGCGGCGCTCGATGCCGAGATCAGTTCATCGATCCGTCGGGGCAAACCGGTGCTGTTCTATTACTGGTCGCCGACACCGTTGCTCGGCAAGTTCAAGCTGATCCAGCTGGAAGAGCCGCCGTTCGATGCCGAGGCGTGGAAGACCCTGACCGACGCCGATAATCCCAATCCGAAACCGACCCGTTCACTGGCCTCGAAGCTGTCGATCGGGGTGTCCACGCCGTTCCAGAAACAGTATCCGCAGATCGCCGAGTTCTTCAGCAAGGTCGACTTTCCGATTGATGACCTGAACAAGGCGCTCGCCGAGATGAGTGAAAAACATACGCCACCTCGGGATGCGGCGACAGCGTTCATGAAGGCGCATCCGGATGTGTGGCAGTCGTGGCTGCCGAAGGATGTGGCAGATAAGGTTTCAGCTGATTTGAAATAGAGGTCGTATCGATGGGCCTCATCGCGGGCGAGCCCGCTCCCACAAGTTTTTCGGTGTGCTCTGAGCTTTGAAAACACATCGATTCCTGTGGGAGCGGGCTTGCCGCGAAGCTTTTAGAAGCGGGTTTGCACAGCCAGCTCAAAGGTGCGCGGTGTGCCGAGGTAATACGCCGGCGATACATGGGCGAACTCGGCGTACACCTCATTCGTCAGGTTGCGCACCCGTCCGGTCACGGTGGTGTGCGAATCCACCTTGTAGCTGAGGAAGCTGCCAAACAACGTGTACGACGGTACGGTGATGGTGTTGGCATTATCGGCGAACACCGACGCCACGTACCGCGCATCGACCCCGCCTTGCCATTTTGGCGAGAAATCGTAGGTCAGCCACAGATTGCCGACCCGGTCCGGCACGTTGGTCGGTGTGTTGCCCTTGCGCGAAACCACCACGCCGGCGGCGTTCTTCTCGTTGAACTCATCGTATTGCGCATCGACCCAGGCGAAGTTGCCTTCGGCCAGCAACTTGTCGGTGATCCGCAACGAGCTGGCAATCTCGATGCCCTTCGAAGTCTGCTGGCCGACCGGAATACTGCTGGTCGGGTCCAGTGGATCCGTCACGGCGAAGTCCTTGCGCTCAATGGTGTAAGCGGCCACGGTCGCCGAACCGCGTCCGTTCAGATAGTCGAACTTGCTGCCGATTTCCCATTGCTTGCCGGTCGAGACATCAAAGTCCTGGGTGCCATTGGGTTGCTCGGCGGCAGTGCTGTATTGCACGTACACATTGGCTGACGGAATGAACTGATAGGTCAGGCCGATGCGCCCGGTGACCGGATCCCAGCTGCGCTTCAGATGACGCGGGTTGCTTGCCGTTACCGTGCGATGGTTGGTCACGTCGAGATCGATGTCGTCATAGCGCAGACCAGTGAGCAGCGAAAGCTTGTCGGTCAGTGCCAGGCGATTTTCGGCGAACAGCGCTTTGGTTGTGACTTGGTTGGTCTTGTCGCTGACGAAACCCGGCATCGTTCCAGGAATGTCATAGAAATGCCCGGGTCGGTAGTTGTTCGGGTTCACCGTGCTGGCGCCTTTGACGTTCAGCGGCGAGTTGGTGGTCTGGTTGACCTTGTACTCGAAACCGCCGGACCAGGTGGTGTCGAGGCCGAACAGGATGTTGTCGTGGCGCAGTTCGAACTGGTTGCCGTTCTGCTCACCCTGATGGCGCACCTGATAGGCAGTGGAGCGGTTTACTGCGCTGTTGTCGGCGTTGTATTGATAGGTTTCCAGGTTGCGGTAATCGCGTTGGCTGTCCAGGTGATAGAGGGTGTTGCGCAGGGTGGTGCTGTCGTTGATCCGGTAATCGATGATCGAGCGCACCCAGATTGTCCGTTGCTCGTAGCGGCCGTCCTCGACGTTGTAGTTGTTGAAGCGGTTGTGTTTGTCGATCTTCAACTCGCCAGCCTTTGGGTTGAGCACCGGCGTACCCCAGTATGGGCTGTCTTCGTGTTCGTCCTGATATTCCAGGGCCAGAGTATGCGACAGGTTTGGCGTCAGGTCGCTGAGCAGCGAGAACGCCACGCTCCAGGCATCGCGTTCCTGGCGGTCGATGTAGCCGTTGCTGGTGTTGTGGCTGACGTCGAGGCGCGCGTAGTGCTGCACGTCGGCACCGGGGTTGGTCAGCGCGTGATTGAGGCCGAATGCGGTTTCTGTGGTGTCGTAGGTGCCATAACTGACTCGGCCATCGATGGCTTGCTCGTCGCGGGTGGCCAGTTTGGTCACGTAGTTCAGCGAGCCACCGACCGAGCCGGCGCCGTTGATCAGTGACGAAGGGCCGCCCACCAGTTCCACCCGGTCATAAATCCACGAATCCACGGGACGCGCCAGTCCGCCGGAGACGTTTACGCCGTTAAACATCTGGGTGATCTGGCTGCTGGTAAAACCGCGATAGGAGACGAACCCGCCAAAGCCCGGCGGTGCACTGGCGTTCACTCCCGGCAAGGTGTTGGCCGCGTCCTGAAAGTTTTGCGAACCGTGACGTTCGATGTCATTGCGGTTGGCAATCGCCACTGAGGCCGGAGTGTCGCGCACGCTGAGGCCGAGGCGCGAGGCCATGCCGCTGGACTGGTCGAGGCTCAGGCCAGGCTCGGCGCCGGATTCGCCGTCAATGGTGATTGGCGCCAGACCCACGGTGGATTGCGCCCAGACGTTGACGGACAGGCAGCCGCAGAGGCTCGCCAGCAAGGTAAGTTGTTTCATCGATTGCATCCTGAATGCTTGTTCTCGGAGTCAGCGCACAGGCGAACGCCGCGCGTTGGCGCAGTGGGCTGACAGATCAAAAAGGCAAGGGCATTCAGGCGAGCGGCGGGGCGCGGGGATTGGCCGAAGGCCAGATGAAGCGAGCAGGGAGGTCAGTGCTGACGATGACCGGCAGCGGCGGGCTGTGTTGTTCCGGCAGGATTGCCAGGGTCAGGCTGGAGTTGAACGCCGGGCCCATGCCGCCGGTGGAGCACAGCGGGCAGCCGAAGGCTTTTGCCAGGGTCGGCAGTTTTTCTTCGGCGGGATTTGAGGCCAGCGGCGCCTGGGTGCTCGGATCGACGGCGCAGAACTGGCCACCGATACCGTTGAGCTGCATGCCGACCATTTGTCCGTGACCGATGCTGCAGGCGAACACGTTGAACAGGACGCAGCAATAGAGCATCCAGGCCAGCAGTGAACGATCGGTACGGGTGAATTTCATGGGGCGGCACTTTACCGCACCGCCGACCGGTCGTGCACATGGAAAAATGCCGACTAGGATGTTTTGTTCAAATCCCTTTAAAGGATTCTCGACCATGACCTTTGTGTTGGCTCAATGGCTGGTGACGATATTTGCGGTGATCAGCCTGATGCATGTGTATTGGGCGATGGGTGGGCAATGGGCAGCCGTGGCGGTGGTGCCGCAGGTCCCGGTGGACAACGGCGGGCTGACACTCAGCCCGGCGTTCAAGCCGTCAGGTTGGATCACGCTGGTGGTGGCAGCAGCCCTGCTACTGATTGCCGCACTGGTGTGCATGCGAGTGGGATGGTGGCTGCCCGCCGTGCATCACTGGGCGCTGCAATGGGTGATCAGCGCGATTGCGCTGCTGATGTTTGCGCGGGCGATTGGCGATTCGGAACTGGTGGGTTTTTTCAAGGAAGTGAAGGGGTCGCGGTTCGCCCGGCTCGACACTTGGGTTTACTCGCCGCTGTGTCTGATATTGGGAGCCGGGCTGTTGGCTGTTGCCTGGATTTAACTGCCGGTTTCAGTGCGCCGGCTGCTGACCTCGGCCGGCACATCATCCCCGGCCATGCGCTTGCGGAACAGCGCCGCCCGCGCCAGCAGCAAGGTAGTCACCGGCACGGTAATCGACAGCAGAATCGGAATCAGCCATGCGTGCAGCACCGGCCCGGACTTGAGCGCTGAAAAACAGATGATCGAGGCCAGCGCCACGCACCACGCACCGAGGGTCGAGGCCAGCGCCGGTGGGTGCATGCGCTGGAAATAATCTTTCATCCGCAACAGGCCGGTCGCACCGATCAGGGCGAAAATACCGCTGAGCACCAAAAGGATCGCCACCGGGATTTCCACCCAGAGAGACAGTTCAGCGTTCATTCGATCACCTCGCCACGCAGGAGGAATTTCGCCAGGGCAAACGAGCCGACGAAGCCGAACAGCGCGATCAGCAGCGCCGCTTCGAAGTAGGTGTCACTGGCATAACGAATCCCCAGGGTCAGCATCATCAGCATGGCGACGATGTACAGGTAATCCAGCGCCAGTACCCGGTCCTGCGCCGACGGGCCTTTGAACAGGCGCACCAGCGTAAGGACCATGGCCAGGGAAAACAGGAACAGCGTCAGCAGAATCGCGTTCGACAGCAGCGGGCTCATTCGAAAATCTCCATCAACGGCCGCTCGTAAGTGATCTTGAAGTGCTGGATGAACTGCGCCTCGTCATCCAGATCCCACACGTGCAGCAACAGAATGCTGCGATCCAGCGCCAGCTCCGACCACACCGTGCCGGGCACGACCGTACAGATCATCGACAGCGCCGCCAGACCGTTGGCATCGCGCAGGTCCAGCGGCACCTTGATGAAACGTGAACGAAGCGGCCGGCGACCGGCGTTGAGAACGCCCCAGGCCACCTGCAGGTTCGAGACGATCACGTCACGCCCGACCAGCAGAAACAATCGCAGGATCGTGCCCGGGCGGCGGATGTGAATCCGTTGCGGGCGCAGTTTGCGCATCATCAGCGGGGCGCAGAAACCGAGTACGGCACCCAGCAGCAGGTTGCCCGGGCTGACCGACAGGTTCAGCACCAGCCACAGCAACCACAGCGCAAGCGACAGCCAAGGAGCAGGAAACAGACGTTTCATGGTTGCACCTCCAGCAGCGCAGCCTTGGCTTCCGGACTCGGCACGGCGCGGGTGCCGAGCACCGCCATTACGTATTGCTGCGGGTTGTTCAGAGCCTCGGCCGCTGCCTGGGTGTAACGCAGCAGCGGTTCAGCCTTGAAGGTCAGGGCGATGCTCAGGCCGAGCAGCAGGAAAATCGGCGTGCATTCCAGTTTGCGCAGCACGGGCGACGGGCGCTCCTCTGGCGACCAGAAGCGCTGTATGCCCAGGCGCGAGAACGCCATCAGCGAGCCGAGGCCGGTAAGGATCAGCAGGGCCAGCAACGCCCAGGCAGCATTCGAGATCGGTTCGCCGGCACCGAGTCCCAGCGGGTTGAGCAGGGCGCCGATCAGGCTGAGCTTGCCGATGAACCCGGACAGCGGCGGCATGCCGATGATCAGCAGCGCGCAGGCAATGAAGCTCAGACCGAGGAAAGCCATGGTCCACGGAATCACCTGACCAACCAGCGCTTTCTGATCGTCGTCGAGGTTGATGCCCTTGACCGGTCGTTGCCACTCTTGCGGACGCGGCAGCAGTTCGTTCTCGTCTTCCAGCGGCACTTCGATGGCGGTGCGCGAACGCTCGATCAACTCCGCCAGCAGAAACAGTGCGCTCAACGCCAGGGTCGAGCTGACCAGATAAAACAGCGCCGCACCGATCAGGTTCGGCTGGGCGAACCCCACGGCAGACAGCAGAATTCCCGCCGACACCAGAATGCTCAGGCTGGCCATGCGTTCCAGGCGCTGCGCGGCGATGATCGCCACACCTGCGCCGGCCATGGTGGCCATGCCGCCGTAGATCAGCCAGTCGCCGCCGAAATACGCCGAAGCGCCTGCCTGGCCGGAGAACAACAGCGTCCACAGACGCAGCAGGGTGTAGACGCCGACCTTGGTCATGATCGCGAACATCGCCGCTACCGGCGCACTGGCCGACGAGTAGGCCGGCACCAGCCAGAAGTTCAGCGGCCACATGCCGGCCTTGGCCAGGAACGCCACGGCCAGAATCCCTGCGCCAGCGTGCAACAGGCCTCGGTCGGCTTCCGGCACCAGCGGGATCTTCAGGGCCAGATCCGCCATGTTCAGCGTGCCGGTCACTCCGTAGATCAATGCCGCGCCGATCAAAAACAGCGACGAGGCCAGCAGGTTGATCGAAATGTAATGCAGCCCCGACGACACTCGTGCCCGGCCCGAGCCGTGAAGCAACAGGCCGTAGGATGCGGCGAGCAGCACCTCGAAGAATACGAACAGGTTGAACAGGTCCGCCGTCAGGAATGCGCCGTAAAGTCCCATCAACTGAATCTGGAACAAGGCGTGGAAGCTCGACCCGGCGCCGTCCCAGCGGGCCATGGCGAACAGCAGGGCGCTGACGCCAATGATTCCGGTCAGCACCAGCATCAATGCCGACAGACGATCGACCACCAGCACGATGCCGAACGGCACCTGCCAGTTGCCCGGCAGATAAACCCCAATCGAACCGGGAACGCCGGTGGTCTGGGTCCATTGCAGCAGCATTACCGAGATGCCGAGGCCGAGGAGGCTGGAGAACAGGTTGATTTTCGCCTTCAGCGGACGGTGCTTCTCGCCGAGCATCAGCATGATGGCGGCGGTCAGCAGCGGCAGCAGGATCGGTGCGGCGATCAGGTGAGTCATCGCCGTCATTCCTTGGGCTCCCTTCCATCAACGTGGTCGGTACCGGTCAGGCCCCGTGAGGCGAGCAACACCACCAGGAACAATGCGGTCATGGCGAAACTGATGACGATGGCCGTCAGCACCAGCGCCTGGGGCAGCGGGTCGGTGTAGTTGAGCAGGTCCTGCGGCACGCCGTCCTTGATGATCGGCTCCTTGCCGATGAACAGGCTGCCCATGCTGAAGATGAACAGGTTGACGCCGTAGGACAGCAGGCACAGGCCCATCACCACCTGGAACGTCCGTGGCCGCAGGATCAGCCAGACCCCGGACGCGGCGAGCACGCCGATGGCGATTGCGATGACTTCTTCCATCAGACGGCTCCTTTGGCGGCAGCGGTTTTGTGGCCCCGGACCGATTGGTGGGCGAGGGCGGTGAGGATCAGCAAGGTCGAGCCGACCACCACGGCGTAGACGCCGATATCGAAGAACAGCGCGCTGGCGATATGGATGTCACCCAGCAGCGGCAGGCTGAAGTGCCAGGTGTGGGTGGTCAGGAACGGATACCCGACCGCCATCGCCCCAAGCCCGGTGACGGTGGCGAACAGCAGGCCGGTGCCCATCCAGCGCAGTGGGCGCAGGCTCATTTGCGCCTCGACCCACTGGGTGCCGGCGACCATGTATTGCAGGATGAACGCCACCGACATCACCAGGCCGGCGACGAAACCGCCGCCCGGCTGGTTATGCCCGCGCATGAACAGGTAGAACGACACCACCAGCGCAATCGGCAGCAGCAGGCGCACCAGCACCGCCGGCACCATCATGAAGCCGAGCGCGGTGTCGCTGGCCGAGCGCGGGTTGACCAGGTCGGTGACCACATCGGGGGCGAGCAAGCGTTGCTGGGCCGGCAGTTGCAGGCTTTCTTTCGGTGGGCGGAAACGCCGCAGCAGGGCGAACACGGTCAGCGCCACGGCGGCGAGCACCGTGATTTCGCCTAAGGTGTCGAAACCACGGAAATCCACCAGCATCACGTTGACCACGTTACTGCCACCACCCTCAGGCAGGGCGCGACTCAGGTAGAACGAGGAAATGTCGTTCGGCGTCTGCCGGGTCAGCATGGCGTAGGACAGCAGCGCCATGCCGCCGCCGACGGCAATCGACAGCAGCAGGTCGCGCAGACGGCGTACCCGCGCCTTGCGCAGGCTGCTTGGCAACGGCGAAACCTCTTCGATCCGCCGTGGCAGCCAGCGCAGGCCGAGCAGGATCAGGACCGTGGTCACCACTTCGACCACCAGCTGCGTCAGGGCCAGATCCGGCGCCGAGAACCAGACGAACGTCACGCAGGTCATCAGCCCGCAGACGCTGACCATGGTCAGGGCGGCGAGACGGTGATACTTGGCCTGCCACGCGGCGCCGAGGGCGCAGGCGATTGCCAGCAGCCACAGGGTCACGAACACGATGGAACCGGGGATCTTCGGCCGGTCGCCCCAGCTCAGGCTGCTGTGCAGCATCGGGATCAGGCCGGCCAGCACTGCCGCCAGCACCATCAGGAACAATTGCGCTTGAAGGCGCTTGGTGCCGATTCGCCGCTCCAGGCGTCGAGCCAGGCGCATCATCACCACCAGACTGCGTTCGAACATTCGCTTGCCGTTGAGGCGGCCCGCCAGCGGCGGATACTTGAAGCGGCCGCGCTTGAGCTGGTTGCGCAGCAGCAGATACAGCACGATGCCGCCGGACATGGCGATCAGGCTCATGATCATCGGTGCATTGAGGCCGTGCCAGATCGCCAGGCTGTATTCCGGCAGCACGCCGCCCACCACCGGCAACGCGGCAGCGGCCAGCAACGGGCCGACCACCTGGGCCGGGAAAATCCCCACCAGCAGGCAGGTGAACACCAGCAGTTCCACCGGCGCACGCATCCAGCGCGGCGGTTCATGCGGGGTGTGCGGCAGGTCGGTGGCGGTCGGGCCGAAAAACACATCAACGGTGAATCTCAGCGAATAGGCAACGCTGAACATACCGGCAATGGTCGCGACGATCGGCAGGCTGGTTTCAACCCACGCGGTGGCGTTGATGAACACGGTTTCGGCGAAGAACATCTCTTTCGACAGAAAACCGTTGAGCAGCGGCACGCCGGCCATCGACGCACTCGCGACCATTGCCAGGGTGGCGGTGAATGGAATGAGTTTGAACAGGCCATTGAGCTTGCGGATATCGCGGGTGCCGCTTTCGTGGTCGATGATCCCGGCGGCCATGAACAGCGAGGCCTTGAAGGTCGCGTGGTTGAGAATGTGGAACACCGCCGCCACAGCAGCGAGCGGACTGTTCAGGCCCAGCAGCAGCGTGATCAGACCGAGGTGGCTGATGGTCGAGTAGGCCAGCAGCCCTTTGAGGTCGTTCTGGAACATCGCGCAGTACGCGCCGAGCAACAGCGTGGCGGCGCCGGCGCCGCTGACGATGTAGAACCATTCTTCGCTGCCGGACAGCGACGGCCACAGCCGGGCCAGCAGGAAAACCCCGGCCTTGACCATGGTCGCCGAGTGCAGGTACGCCGAAACCGGTGTGGGCGCCGCCATGGCGTGCGGCAGCCAGAAGTGGAAGGGGAACTGGGCGCTTTTGCTGAGGGCGCCGATAAGAATGAGGGGAAGCAGGATGGGGTAGAGGGCATGTGCACGAATCAGGTCGCCGGCGGCCAGGACCTTGTCCAGGTCATAGCTGCCGACCACATGGCCGAGGATCATGACCCCCGCCAGCAGGCACAATCCTCCGGCACCGGTGACCATCAACGCCATATACGCCCCACGGCGCGCGTCGTGGCGGTGGTGCCAATAGCCGATCAACAGGAACGAGAAAAGGCTGGTCAGCTCCCAGAAGAACACGATCTGGATCAGGTTGCCGGAGATCACCAGCCCGAGCATGGCGCCCATGAACGCCAGAAAAAACGCGAAGAAACGCGGCACCGGATCATCCGGCGACATGTAATAACGGGCATATAAGGAAACGAGGGTGCCGATGCCCAGCACCAGCATCGAGAACAGCCAGGCGAAGCCGTCCATGCGCAGAACGAAGTTCAGGCCCAGGCTGGGCAGCCACGTGAACTCCTCGCGGATCACGCCGCCGTGGGCGATCTGCGGATACAGCATCGCGACCGAGACAGTCCCGATCAGTGCGACCAGGCCTGCCAGCAGAGATTCGGCGTTACGTGCGTTGTGCGGCAGCACGGCTGCCAGACAGCTGCCCAGAAAAGGCAGAAGCAGTAGAACTATCAGGGACATAGGCTTCTAATCTGCGGAAGTTTGTGAAGCATCATACGTGCCAGCTCCCGGATCGCCAAACGCGAGGATGTCTCTGAATCCTACAAAGTAGCCGTAAAACCCCCGTTTAGCCTTCGGTCTTGTGTTCCAATTCTTCCGTGACCGTTTGTGTCTCTTTGCCTTTGGTCTTCAATTCACTGACGATTACTGCCGTCACGATCAGTCCCGCACCCACCAATGCAATCGCTGGGAGGCGCTCTCCCGCAATGCGTCCAACGATCCCGGCCCACACTGGCTCACCGGCATAGATCAAGGTCGCGCGGGTCGGCGAAACGCTTTTCTGCGCCCAGTTCATCGCCACTTGAATCGCCGCACTCATCGCGCCGAGGCCCAGGGCGGTGCTCAACAACAACCACGAGAAGTCCGGAATCGCCTCGCCGGTCGGCACCACCATCAAAAACGACAGCACCGAAGTCGTCGCCAGTTGCACCACGGTTACCCGGCGCACATCGACCTGCCCCGCATAGTTGCTGATCAGGATGATTTCGGCCGCTATCGCGATGGCGCTGATCAGCGTGGCGATTTCACCGGGGCTGAAATTCAGCGAAGCCCCGGACGGCCCGGATAGCAGCATCAGCCCGGTAAACGCCAGCATGATGCCGATGCTCGGCATCAAACCCGGGCGCCGACCGAGCACCAGCCATTGCAACAGCGGCACGAACGGCACGTACAGCGCGGTGATGAACGCCGACTGACTGCTTGGGATACTCTGCAACCCAACGGTCTGCAAGCCATAACCGAGCAGGATCGCGACGCCGATAAAGGCGCCGGCCCTGAGTTCGAACAGGGTCAATTCACGTAGGTGTTTCCAGGAGAACAGCGCCACGATGATCGCGGCGGCGGCAAAGCGCAGGCCGACGAAAAACATCGGGCCGCTGACGGTCATCGCGTGCTGCACCAGCAGGAAGGTGCCGCCCCAAAGCATGGTGATCAGCACCAGCACGCACTCGGCTTTGCTGAACCGGGAAAACCGCAGGGGAGATTGAGAAGGGTTGGCTGACGTCATGACCTTGCGCACTTTTAAGGAGGAGACGCACAATGCGCCAAATGTTGCGCAGTATACTGCCCAGCCCCAGTCAGTGAGCAATATAGTGCACAGAGATTCCGTACAGCGGGCTTCGGTCCTGCAACACGTCAGCCAGAATGTCCGGCGCCTGCGCCATGCCGCCGGCATGAGCCAGACGGCTCTCGCGGAAAAGTCCGGTGTCAGTCGGCGGATGCTGGTGGCCATCGAGGCCGGTGAAAAAAATGTCAGCCTGACCACCCTTGACCGCGTCGCCGAAGCCCTTGAAGTGGCCTTCAGCGATCTGATCCAGTCCCCGGACAATCGTGATCCCGGCCGTATCAACGAACTGGCCTGGGTCGGAAGCATCCCCGGCAGCAAAGCCGTTTTACTGTCCAAGGCCAATGCCACTCGCGCGGTGGAGCAGTGGGAATGGTGCCTGCAACCGGGCGAGGTCTATCCCTCGCAGCCGGACGCCGAAGGCTGGAGCGAGCAGATTTTCGTATTCGAGGGCTGCCTGACTCTGATGCTCGGCGACCAGCCACAGCACATTGCCGCCGGAGAGTTCTACATGTTCGCCAGTAATCAGCCGCACGCCTATCGCAATGATGGGGAAGTGGCGGCGCGTTTTGTGCGTAATGTGGTGATCTGACAGTCGCAACGGAATGAAACACGCTGCAAGTCGCATCGGCATGATAAAAAAATGGCGTCCGTCTAGACGCCTTCGCGGCGTCTGAATGACACTGGCCCGAGCACATCCTCAGTTGCGAGAACGGCATGACTCAAACCGATACGACCGCCATCCGTCACGCCGACATCCTGATTGTCGGCGGCGGCCTCAGCGGCACGATGCTGGCAGTGCAATTGCTGCGTTTGCCGGGGCGCAGAAAGATTCTGGTGATCGAGCCCCGGGCCGAATTGGGCCGGGGTGAAGCGTACAGCGCGGTGGAGCTTGGCCACACGCTCAATGGCAACGCCGCGCGGATGAGCGTTGACCCGGACAATGCCGATGACCTGACCCAATGGCTTACTGATCACATCGCCGGCGGCGGTTGGCCGGAGTCGGATCAGCAACATGTTCCGGTCAGCGAACTGTTTCCGCCACGGGGGCTGTTCGGCGTGTATGTGCAGCAGCGTCTGACTGAAGCGCAGCAGGTGGGCGCGCAACACGGCTCGACGGTCGAGCATGTACGGGCCGAAGTGGTCGATTTGCAGGACTGCGGCGATTCCGTGCAGCTCACCTTGAGTGACGGCCAGCAACTTCAAGGCGCTTTCGCAGTGCTGGCGACCGGGATGTTCCCGGCGGCACGTACCCCGCAAAAACAATCCAGCGGCCTCAACGCGGCGGCACTCGATCCTTGGGATGTCGCGGCCATGCGCCAGCTCGATCCGCACTCGACGGTGCTGATCATCGGTTCCGGCCTGACCATGGTCGATGCCGTGGTGTCGCTGGAGCAGGCCGGGCATCGCGGGCCGATCGAGGTGTTTTCCCGGCACGGGCTGTTGCCCCATGTGCGTCGTCAACCGCCCGCGTGGGTTGACTTCCTCGCCGAGGATCACAGCCTCCGCACGCCACGCCAGTTGTTGCGCGAATTGCGCCGGCATTGCCACGACGCCATTGCACAAGGCATCGACTGGCAGGCGCCGCTGGACACCGTGCGTGCGCACATCGGTCGGTTGTGGAGCCAGGCCAGCGATGTTCAGCGCCGGCAGTTCGTGCGGCATGTGCGGCCGTGGTGGGAAAGTCATCACCATCGTTCGCCGCCGCTGAGTGCGGAACTGGTCGAGCGTCTGCACCAGGAAGGACGATTGCGTATTCATGCGGCGTCTTACGAGGGGCTTGAGCCGGTATCGGGCAACGGCGTGGGTATCCGCATTCGCCCTCGCGGCGAGGCTGAAACCCGCGTGGTGCAGGGCGCGGCGTTGATCAACTCAAGCGGCATCGAATACGACTGGCGCCGTGTCGCGCGACCTTTGCCGCAGCAGTTGCTGGCGCGCGGTCTGGTTCGTCCGGGGCCGCTGGCGCTGGGCATCGCAGCCGCGGTGGACGGCGCTGTGCTGGATGCCGAAGGCCGGGTTTCGCCCCGCCTGTTCGCCATGGGCCCGCCGTTGCGTGGCATGTGGTGGGAGAGCACCGCCGTCACGGATGTGGCGTCGCAGGCCAAGGCACTGGCCGCGCGACTGGTGCGCTGACGCAAAATGCAAGAAACCCCGCTTTGGCGGGGTTTCCTGTTTCTGGCAGCTCAAACCGATCACTTAGTAGCGCTGATATTTGGAACCGAATTCCGGGCGGTTTTCCGCGACGTACAGTTTGGTCGGTTCGGCGTTCTGTTGCAGTTTGAGACTGCCTTGGTGTTCGGCATCGACGCTGACGGTGTCGACGTTCAGGGTGCCGGACTGGCCGATGGTTGCAGCCGCGACAACTGGAGTGCTGGCGTGTGGGGCAGCGATGGCGGAGGTGGCGCCAATCAGGGAAACAATGAAGCCGAGTGCGATGATGTCTTTCATGATGTTGCTCCAGAGAGTGGGGAGAAGATGGGGCCCACTGTAGTGCTGGAGGGTTTTGATGTGAAAACACCCTTGCGCATAGTTGTTATCGAAGGTGTTGATGCGCGATCAGCGCGGTAGGGTATTGCTCAGCCAGCGCTGGCGCAGCTTCTCCAGACGGCCGTCGGCCCGCAATGTATCCAGCGCCTGCTGCCAGCGTGCGACCTGTTTCGGATCGGTCTGCGGCGAAAAGGCAATGTAGGTGTTCTGTTTCATCAACGGGATCTGGTACTGCAAGCGTCCCGGCTCCATGCCTTGTTCGCGGGCGAGGGCGGCTTTGGACCAGGTATCGGAGACCACGAAATCGGTACGCCCCAGGCTGAACAGCCGCATCATCTGCTCCGGGGTTTCCACGCCGTAGAGGTTGTTCAGGTCTTGTCCTTGCAGGTAGCTGTAGACCAGCCATTTGCGCGGCACGGTGATCCGGCCAAGGTGATCGGCTTCACGCAGGCTGTTTACGGGAGGCTGGAGATTGTCGCGGGCGTACAGCGCGGTTTCGACTTCGATCAGCGGCCCGACCCATTGATAGCGATCATCGCGCTCATCGGTACGCAGCACGGTGAATACGCCGGTGTCGGGGGTATCGCTGGCCATGCGCAGGGCGCGCAGCAGCGGGACTTGTTGCAGATGGATACGGTCGCCGGTCTGGGTCGCCAGGGCCTGCACCACGTCCACACCGAATCCTGCGAGCTGATTGCCTTGCATGAAATGCAGGGGCGGGTGGTTGTCGGTGAGCAGTTGCAAATCCGCCGCGTTGGCCGTCAGGGCCAGCATTGACAGCAGACAGGCGGCAAAACGTTTCATGGATCGTCCCTGAACAAATCAATCGCGCAGCTTAGTACGAGCCATGGCGGCTGTCGTGGGGAAACAGCGGGGCTTTTGTGTCAGAGAACAAGGTTTATCGGTAGTGATCGCTGCGGGGGCAGAGCGCCCCCGGCAGGAATCGACAACGGCGGGTACAAACGATCAGTAACGCTGGTACTTGGAACCGAACTCGGGACGGTTCTCGGCGACCAGCACGCTGCGGGCCGAACGCTCGCGCAGTTCCTGCAGGCGATCTGCACCACCCTCGGCGACGCGCTCACGCAGCTCCTGCAAACGGTCCGCACCGCCTTCAGCCACGCGTTCACGCAATTCCTGCAAGCGATCCGCGCCACCTTCGGCAACGTGATCCTTCTGCAGGTTTTCCGAGCCGTATTCAGCGACCAGTGGCTGGGAGCTGGCGGATGCCAGATCGGCCGTTGCCAGGCCACCGAGCAGGCCGAGTGCGATTACCAGGGATTTCGAGGACTTGAACATGGTGTTTCTCCTTGCGTTTGATGATGAGTGAGCCAGTGCTTTCTGGTGGGTTCATTCAAACGCGAGGGTGTATCGCTGATATGTGGTGATGCGGCGCGAAAACACGGGTTACGTATCTGCGCGGCGAATTTATACAGAGCGATACAAATCCATCAGGATTCGGCGAGCATCTCCACGGCGAAGGAGAACACATAACCCTCGTTGCGCACGGTCTTGATGTAAGTCGGCTCGCGGGAGTCGTCCAGCAGACGCTGACGCAGGCGACTGACCAGCAAATCAATCGAGCGGTCGAACAGGTCGGCATCGCGACCCTGGGTCAAATTCAGCAACTGATCGCGGCTGAGCACTCGTTGCGGATGATCGAGAAACACCCGGAGCAAGCGATATTCGGCGCCGCTGAGGGCAACCATGGTGTCGTCTTCATCGAGCAGGTGGCGGGCGGTGGTGTCCAGGCGCCAGCGGCCGAACGCGAGCAGGCGCCCGGTTTCGGTGATCAGCAGATTGGGCGGCAGCATTCGTGTACGGCGCAGCACGGCGTTGATCCGCGCCAGCAGTTCGCGGGCGGCGAAGGGTTTGGTCAGGTAATCGTCAGCACCCATTTCCAGGCCGAGGATCCGGTCGGTCTGGTCGTCGCGGGCGGTGAGCATCAGGATCGGGATCGCCTTGTGCTTGCCGGCGCGCAATTCGCGGCACAGCACCAGCCCGTCATCGCCGGGGAGCATGATGTCGAGCACGATCAGGTCGACCGTGTTGGCTTCCAGAAAGCTGCGCATCTGCCGCCCATCGGCGACCACGGTGCTGCGCAGGCCGTTCTTGGTCAGGTAATTGCCGACCAGTTCGCGGATCTCGCGGTCATCGTCGACAATCAGGATGTGGTTGATGTGATCCATGGTTCACACTCTTTTTGTGGGAGCGGGCTTGCTCGCGAAATCGGTCTGTCAGTCAACAATAATGCTGAATGCGCTGGCCCCTTCGCGGGCAAGCCCGCTCCCACAGTGTTATGGGGTGCCCTGAAAAACGGGTTTTCAGGGCTTATGCATTGAGGGTCAGGACACCACGCGGTAGCACGGCACATACGCCGCGCCGCCCGGCAGTTTCATCCGGTGCTGGGCGACGAAGGCTTTGAGCAGCAGATCGAGGGGCTGCATGATCGCGGCATCGCCACGGATCTGGTACGGCCCGTGTTCCTCGATCAGGCGGATGCCCTTGTCCTTGACGTTACCGGCCACGATCCCGGAGAACGCGCGGCGCAGGTTGGCCGCCAGTTCATGGGGTGGCTGGTCGCGGTGCAGCTTGAGGTTGGCCATGTTTTCGTGGGTCGGATCGAACGGGCGCTGGAAGCCTTCGTCGATCTTCAGCAACCAGTTGAAGTGGAACGCGTCGGCGCGTTCGCGGCGGAATTGCTTCACGGCCTTGAGGCCCGCCGTCATCTGCCGCGCCACTTCGGCCGGGTCGTCGATGATGATTTCGTAGTGCTTCTTCGCCGCCTCGCCGAGGGTCGCGGTGACGAAGGCGTCCAGTTGTTCCAGGTACGGCGCGGCGTGTTTCGGCCCGGTCAGGATCACCGGGAACGGCAGGCCGGCGTTATCCGGGTGCATCAGGATGCCCAGCAGGTACAGGAACTCTTCGGCGGTGCCGGCGCCGCCCGGGAAGATGATGATGCCGTGGCCGACGCGGACGAAGGCCTCCAGGCGTTTTTCGATGTCCGGCAGGATCACCAGCTCGTTGACGATCGGGTTCGGCGCTTCGGCGGCGATGATGCCTGGCTCGGTCAGACCGAGGTAACGGCCACCGTGAATCCGCTGCTTGGCATGGGCGATGGTCGCGCCTTTCATCGGGCCCTTCATCACGCCAGGGCCGCAACCGGTGCAGATGTCGAGGCTGCGCAGGCCCAGTTCGTGGCCGACTTTCTTGGTGTATTTGTATTCTTCGGTGTTGATCGAGTGGCCGCCCCAGCACACCACAATTTTCGGCTCGACGCCCGGACGCAGGGTGCGCGCGTTGCGCAGCAGGTGGAAGACGTAGTCGCTGATGCCCTGGGAGGTGCTGAGGTCGATGCTCAAGGCGTCGAGTTCGTTTTCGGTGTAGACGATGTCGCGCAGGGCGCTGAACAGCATTTCCCGGGTGCTGGCGATCATTTCGCCGTCGACGAAGGCGTCGGCCGGGGCGTTCAGCAGTTCCAGGCGCACGCCGCGATCCTGCTGGTGGATGCGGATTTCGAAGTCTTTGTAGGCTTCAAGAATGGTTTTTGCGTTGTCGACATGGGCGCCGGTATTGAGGATGGCCAGGGCGCACTGGCGAAAGAGGGTGTAGGTGCTGCCGGTTCCGGCCTGGCTCAGTTGCTGAACTTCACGTTGGGAAAGGGTTTCGAGACTGCCTTTCGGGCTGACCGAGGCATTGATTACGTGTCGTTGGGTCATGCAGTGATCCTTAAAACGATGTCATTGCCGGCATGGCCAATGGCATCCGAATAGTGTGTATCCATGAATGAAGATGGCACGATCTGCGTGGTATCGCCATGTCCCCGTTGGACGTTGAAAAGATGAAAAGGCGCTCCAGCATAGCTAAATCCGCCTCAGAGGCGATAATGCGCAGCCTCTTTTTAACTCAAGCCATGGAAGCCTGTCGCGATGTTCGAGATTCAACCGATCGATGCCATCACTTATCGCCAGCAGACCCGGCGCAGCACGCTGATCATCGCGGTGCTGTTTCTGGTGCTGGCGATGGTGTTTTCGACTGTGGCGGTGGCGCTGTTCGGCGAGCCGGGCGGGGATAACCTGCGGTTCAATGTTGGCGGGGTGTTTGGCGCATTTTTGCTGACGGCGGCGTTGCTGCGCGGGCGTTTCTGGAACCAGACCTGGATGGCTCCGGCGGTGTACGGCTGGCGGCTCAAGCGCAGCCTGATGAGCGTCACCAACGTCATGCATCAGGTGATGGCTGCGGTGGAGAAGGGTGATCCGGTGGCGATGAAGGTGCTGCGGTTTTATCACCTGGGCCTGACCCAGATGCATGAACTGGACGGCAATTCCAGCGATCACGCGCAATTGCACCGGGAAGTCGAAACGCACAAGTCGCGGATGGAGGCGCTCGGTCTGGACACCGATCAGAAGCGCCTCGATCCGGCCTGGCTGGAAACCTTAAAAGCGCGTTAAAACGGAATGCGCGCGGCGCGCCGCAGTTTCCAACGGCGGATCAGGCGCCCGTAGACCAGCAGGTTGACCACCAGCACCACGCTGCCCAGCACCAGCTGAATCTGTGGCGTCAGCCCGGCCGGGTAGATGATCGGCCAGACGTAATGTTCGATGAACCCGCCGGCGTATTCGGTCTGCCCGGCAGCGTGACGCATCAGATTTTCCCAATAGGTCAGCGGACAGGTCAGGTGCAACACCTCGACCGCCACGCCCCAGGCCGCCGCTGGCAAATGCAGCCACATCAGCCGTGGCCACTTGAGCACCAGCAGCCCGCCGAACAGCACGAACAGAATGAACAGCAAATGAAACAGCACCAGCCCGTCGGCGGCTATTCGATACAGCATGTCGTCTCCCTGACGCGTGTGTGAATGGTCGCCATGTTACGCCGGTAAACGACTGACCGAAGGAAGGATTTGCGCCAACTGCGCAAGATTGTTCAAGCCACCAACGGGCGTTTGCTGGCAGAGTCCGGGGCCTTGTCTCACGGTTGAAGCGTGTTATGTCTGACTCATCAATGCCGCGCAGTGCCTTTCTTCGCGGAGCCGCGGCGATCATGCCGTTATCGCTGGCCACCGCACCCTGGGGGCTGCTGGCCGGCTCCATGGCGATTGAAGCCAACCTCACGCCGCTGCAAGGGCAGGGCCTGTCGAGCATCGTGTTCGCCGGTGCTGCGCAACTGGTGGCGATCGGCATGCTCAAGGGCGGCGCGGGGATTTTCTCGATCCTGCTGACCACGCTGCTGCTGACTTCGCAACATTTGCTTTACGGCATGAGTATGCGCCATGTGATTTCGCCGTTGCCGGGTCGCTGGCGCATCGGCCTGGGCTTTTTGCTCACCGATGAACTGTTCGCCCTGACCAGTCAACACGACCGCCAGCAGTTCAACCGCTGGTACGCCCTGGGCGTCGGCCTGACGTTCTACATCGCCTGGAATCTCTTCACCCTGGCCGGCATCGTGCTCGGCAGCAGTATTCCGGGACTGGAACACCTGGGGCTGGACTTCTCGATTGCCGCCACCTTCATCGCCCTGATCACCCCGGTGGTGCGCAATGTGCCGACGGTGGTCTGCGTGGCGGTGTCATTGTTCTGCTCGGTTTTGTTCAGTTACTGGCAATGGGGTTCGGCGCTGGTGTTGTCGGGGCTGGCCGGCATGACCGCCGGGTTTATCTGCAACAAGCTGTATCGGGAGCGCACATGATGGTCTGGGCAGTGATTATCGGCATGGGGATTCTGGTGTTCCTCAACCGCTACGTGTTTCTTGAGCCACGCTTGCCAGTGCGCTTGAGCAGCAACGCGCGGCAATTTCTCGGTTTTGCCGTGCCGGGCATGTTGACCGCGATTTGCGGGCCGATTGTGTTCATGCCGGACAAACAACTGAATCTGCAGTGGGATAACCCTTATCTGCTGAGTTCATTAGTCGCAATCGGCTTGGTGATCTACACGCGCAATACATTGCTCAGC
Source organism: Pseudomonas glycinae (assembly GCF_001594225.2). Lineage (GTDB taxonomy): Bacteria > Pseudomonadota > Gammaproteobacteria > Pseudomonadales > Pseudomonadaceae > Aquipseudomonas > Aquipseudomonas glycinae. The sequence goes on along the minus strand of NZ_CP014205.2, from coordinate 2,383,025 downwards.
ATGCTGTTGAGCATGGCGTTCTTCTTTCTACTGCGCTGGTGGCTTTAAGTTCTACGCTTAATGGATGAATTCCATCAGCGAGGTGAACATGGCAACCGAGCAGAACCGTCCAGAGGAAGATGACGAACCGAGTGAAGAAGAGATCGAGCGTGAAAAACACAAGGAGCAGACCTGGAAGCATGACGACAGCCGCGAGTTGTCCGACCGCGATCGGGAGCGCCCGCTGAAACCCTGAACGGCACAACGAAAAAGCCCCGCGGTTGCGGGGCTTTTTCGTTTCATCAAAGATCTTCCAGCTGCGTGAAATCGGGGTGGGAGGCCCGATAACCCAAGGTCTTGTCGATCCAGGCATTCAACTCGTTGACCATCACCGGCGGGTGGCAGGGATAGCTTTCGAGGGTAGCGCGCAGGATGCGGTCGATATCGGGTACGTCACGCAGGTTTCGAGTCTTGATGTAGTGGCCGATAAAACAGTCGAGTTGAAAGCGTTCTGTCGTGGACAGATGAATACACTCCAGGCCTGTGACCTGTTTGATTGCAAAATCGTCGCGCAACTTAATTCTCTGCAAGGCTTGTAAGTTTGTGGGGGATTCCTGGTTTTGCTGACTCTTTGGTCAACTGGTATGCCAAAAGGAAATGCGGCGCGCATGCTATCCGTAGTGTTTGTAAATGTATGTATGACGGTTGAAATGTCAGACGGGCGGTTAGTTCAATCAAACGACTGTTTATGTTGAATGTTTCGCGTTTGAAACACCGCGTGTAACGCGCAGGATTCGATTGCTGAATTCCTGCTTTTGATAACGCATCGCGTCGACATTTATTTACGGTACGGCTTCAATCAATTCCGCACCCTGATTGCGGGAGTTGCCCACCGCTTTGCCGACTTTGTGCCAGTGGAACGCTTCGCTGGGTTCGGCTTCAAACAGCAGCATCTGCTCGGCGCGCTCGGTCGGTGTGGCGGGATCGAGCCATTCCTGCACCCGATCAGCGCGCAGCACGATCGGGCGCCGGTCATGCACATCGAGCAGGCCACCTTCGCTGTTGGCGGTAATGATCACAAAGCCGTCGTCATCCCGCGCAGGTTCGCCGGGTGCCGGAAACTGGCCGATGGCGGCGCAGAAAACCGGCTGATGATCAGCCCGACGAATCAGCCAGGGCTGTCGGCCTTTGTCGGGTGCATCGACCCATTCGAACCAGTTGTCGACCGGTACGATCAACCGATGGCGCCAGATCGCGCGAAAAAACGGCCCGTGGGCGACTTTTTCCACTCGCGCGTTGATCGGCGCGGCGCGATCCTTGGCCCAGTGCGGGCGCCAGCACCAGCGCAAGTTGTCGGCGTACAGCCGTTGTTGGTGCTGATGGAGGATCGCCAGTGACGTGGTGGGCGCGGCGTTGTAATGCGCCAGCGGTGCGTCGCCGACGTGATTGATCAGCGCATCGGGAATGCTCAGCACCGCGACGAAATCGTGGATGCCCCGGTATTGCGACAGTCTTCCGCACATCGGCCGACCCTCCGGCAGCTGCCTGAAGATTTGAGCTTAGTTGCACGGTTCACTCCTTGCCGCCCTGACCGTTGAAAGCGTCGCGCCAGACCAGCCAGCGGCGCTCCAGAACGGCGAGCAATCCGTCGCTGAGTTTGCCGAGCTGCGCCAGAACGATGATCGCGGCCAGCACGATGTCCGGCCGCGACGTTTCGCGACCGTCACTGAGCAGGTAACCCAGCCCTTTGGTCGCGGCGATCAGTTCGGCCGCCACCAGAAACATCCACGCCAGGCTCATGCCGCTGCGCAATCCGGTGAACAGGCCGGGCAGGGCGGCAGGCAGCAGAATCCGTCGCACCAGTTGCAGCGGGCTGAAGCCGTAGATGTGCCCGACTTCCACCAGTTTGCGGTCGATGTTGCGGATCGCTGCGACCACGTTGACGTACACCGGGAAGAACGCGCCGATGGCAATCAGGACGATTTTCGAGGTCTCGTCGATCCCCAGCCACAGCAGCAACAACGGCACCCAGGCCAGGCTGGGAATCGAACGCAGCGCGGCGAAAGTCGGTTCCAGATAAGCCTCGGCTTCGCGGCTGAGACCGACCCACGCGGCAAACACCAGCGCCAGGCTCGCGCCGATGGCAAACCCCAGCAGCACGCGAATCAGGCTGGCGCCGATGTGTTTCCACAAGGCGCCTTCGGCCAGATCCGTGAGGGTCAGGGCAATCTCGCTCGGCGCCGGCATCTGGTAGGACGGCAGCCAGCCGATGCGTACGATGAATTCCAGGGCGACCACGATCAGCAGTGGCAGGGCCAGGCCTTTGAAGCGCCGACGCCAGAGCGGATTCAGCAGGGGGAGTTTTCGCCGTGGTGCCGACAAGGCAAGGCGAGCGGGCAAGTCGTTGCTCATGGACGGTTCTCCGCTCACGACAAATCCGCGACGGACGCGGACGTGTCATGGGCCTGATCGGTTACTGGGCGGCGGCGACTTGCTGGAAACCGGTGTCGATCAACTGATCGATGACCTGATCGACATTCACCCCACGGCGCACCAGTTCTTCGGAGACCAGAATCGGCGCGGCGGCTTTCGAGGCCAGCACGTCCCTGGCGGTCAGTTGCGGGCTGCTGAGGTCGGTGCGCGACAGTTGCAGTTTGGCCACGTCCAGCGGGAGGCCGGATTCGCTGGCGAGCAACTTTGCCAATTCGTCGGGGTTCTTCACCGACCATTCGCGGGCCTGCTCATAGGCCTTGATCACGGTGTCGATGGTTTGCGGGTGTTGCTTGGCGTATTGCTCGGTGACGCTGACCACGCCGTAGCTGTTGAAGTCGCGATTGCGGTACAGCAGGCGCGAGCCGGCCTGCACCTGACTGGCGGCCATGTGCGGATCAAGACCGGCCCAGGCGTCGACATCGCCTTTCTCCAGCGCGGTGCGGCCGTCCGGGTGTTGCAGGTGCACCAGTTCCACGTCGTCCTTTTTCAGCCCGGCCTGTTGCAGGGTGCGCAGGGTGAACAGATACGGATCGGTGCCCTTGGTGGCGGCGATTTTCTTGCCCTTGAGGTCGACGACGGACTGGATCGGCGAGTCCTTGCGCACCACCAGCGCGGTCCATTCGGCGCGGCTGTAGACGTAGACCGATTTGATCGGGCTGCCATTGGCGCGGCTGAGCACGGCGGCGAGGCTGGCCGAAGAGGCGAAATCCACGCCGCCGCTGTTCAGGTATTCCAGCGAGCGGTTGCTGCCCTGGCTCAGCACCCAGCTGATTTTGCTCTGGGGCAGGGCTTTTTCCAGGTAGCCCAGATGTTTGAGCGCCAGGCTGACCGGCGAGTAATAAGCGTAATCCAGATGCACTTCGGCTGGCGGCGCTTCGGCAGCGTGGGCGAGCGGTTGCAGACTCAGGGCTACTGCGCAGGCCGCGAGCAGCGTTTTGACGCGGGAAAACGGTAAGAGGGATTTCATGGGCACGCTCCGGCAAGGCAACAGATTCTTATGTCCAAAAAGATATTTTTATCGAATGCTTCCTGCATGAATGGAATATTGCAGGCTCTGTGCCATGTACGCGTTGTCCCGTGTTTACGGGGTTTAACGCCGGTTTTTCAAGTTGGAAGTGTTGCAGGGAAAACACTGTGACGAGCCACTGTTGCTTGGCGGACAGTACGGCGGGAAGGTGCTGAGCTTATGCGCTAATCGAATTTCAAATCTGATTTGTAAGAGCGCTATGGTCTATAAAAATCCCTTCTGCAGGACTCGCCATGAAGCTCTCACGTTTCCTACGCGCCGCGTTGACCAGCACACTGTTTGCCACGCCATTGACCTACGCTGCCGAACCCTTGGTCCTGCACGTCGGTGACCAGAATTACTACAACATCCGCGCGTCCATAGAAGCGTCCGGCGTGTTGAAGGACGCGCCTTACACGGTCGACTGGAAACACTTCCAGGCCGCTGCTCCGTTGGCCGAAGCGTTGCAGACCGGGTCGCTGGATCTGGGCTTTCTGGGGGATTTGGGATTTCTGTTTCTGGCGGCCAAACAGGCGCCGGTGAAACTGATCGGTGTATCGCGGCAGAACCCGGACACCATCGCCCTGTTGGTGCCCAAGGATTCTCCGGTGAAAACCATCGAGGATCTGAAGGGCAAGAAAGTCGCCTACTGGCCAGGTGCCTGGAGTCAGCAGTTGACCTTGCGGGCGCTGGAGCAGGGCGGTTTGCCGGAAAATTACGTCGACTTCGTCAAGCTGATGCCGATTGATGCAGCGGCCGCGCTACCGCAAGGCAGCATCGATGCGTTCCCGGTCTGGGAGCCGTACATTTCCCAGCAGATCGTTTTCTCCGGTGCGCGACCTATTCTCACGGCGAAAAACCTGATGCCGGGCCTGAGTGCGATTGCGGCGTCCGCGCCGTCCATCGACAGCAAGCGTGAAGCGATCACCGATTTCCTCGGACGCCTGAAGCAGGCCCGGGCCTGGGTCGACAGTCACACCGACGAATACGCCGACCTTTGGGCGAAGAAAGCCAACCTCGATCAACAGGTTTCGCGGCACTGGTTGCGCCAGGCGCACATGACGGTCGGCCCGGTGGATCAGCAGGCCGCCGCCGATCTGCAAAGCACGGCCGACTTCCTGTTCAAGGTCAAGGCGCTGCCGGCTCCGTTGGCTACGGCCGGGATCATCGACAGCTCGTTTCAACAGGCGCTGGCACGCTGAGCGAGCGCCGGAACCAAACCCTGTGTATCTTTATCCAACCTCGGCCCATCTCATTGGGTCGCAGGGAGGCAGCAGCGGCGAAGGAGTTTTGCCAATCGACAACATGACCGCAAGGGTCGGGCGCAAGGCAAAACATGACACAGTGGTTCAAGCTTTTCTGCGCGATGGCAGTGGCCGTCGGGTTGGCCGGTTGCATCGCCGCTCCCATCGAAATGACCGAGCAGACCGAGACCCGGCTCAAGGCCCAGGCGCCTGTGCGGTTTCTGTTGACCTTTGATGACGGGCCCAGCGCTTCGAGTTTTTTCAATCCCACCGAAACCGTGCTCGACAGCCTCAAGGACAACCCGCTGCAACCGGGGATCAAAGCGGTGTTTTTCGTCCAGACCCGCGCGCCCCGAGCGGGCAACAGCGAGATCGGTCGGCGAGTCATGCGCCGCGAGTATGACGAAGGGCACATTCTGGGCTTTCACACGGCCACCCATTGGCACACCAATCATCGATTGCTCGACCCGGATGAGCTCGAAACCTCATTGACCAACGGCTCGGCGGACATCGCGGCGATCACTGGCGCGCCGCCGACGTTATTGCGCCCGCCATTCTGGAACTACGACAAACGCACCTTTGCCGCTTATCAGCAGCACCATATGCAGGTGTTACTGACCGATCTGAGTGCCAATGACGGCAAGATCTGGGGCTTCAACGCCAGTCCCCGGCGGCGGGCGAACATGCTGCGTCAGCTATCGGAAGTCCGCGAACGGATTGCCCTCGGTGAACTGCCAACGGTGGACGGGGTGATTCCGGTGGTGGTGACCTTCCATGACCTCAACCGCTACACCGCCCGCCACACCCGCGAGTACTTGCAGATTCTGCTCGACAGCGCCGCTGCCACCGGCGTGCGACTGGCAGAAAAACCGTTCTATGATGATCGCGCGACATTGGAAAAAGCCGCATTGGCGCGCACCGTGCGTGAGTCGTCGAAACCGGTGAACCTGCCAGGGATCTGGAACTGGATCTGGGACCATGACGCCCACTGAGTGCGGTGATGTGAAATGTGAAGCGGTTGGCAAATTCTGCAGGTGTCGGCGCAAGCGGGGCGATAAAAGCTCATCTATGCTCATCGGGTTGCCCGAGCCAACGCCTGTGAGGCGTGCCCCCATGATCGCCATTGCCGACATTTGCCGCATCGTCGAATCCGGCTTCTCGCCGCTGTATTGCGATTGCACCGAAACGGCGCAGGGACTCTTGCAGATCAAGGTTTACGAACCCGACAGCGGGCGTGTCGAGCTGTTGCTCAACGGGGTTTCCCCGGAGCATCTGGTCACCATTCGTGACATCTCCAATTTCATTGGCGAGCTACGCACGGAAATGAGCGCCGGACGCCGGGCGTTCGCCGGCTGACGGTCAAAGACGCCGCTGAAAGGCGCGGACGATGTTCAGCGTGGCGTCACTGACGTTCAGGTTCTGCACCGCATCCAGCGGGTGCCAGAGACAGTCGACAATCTCATTCAACGGGCGAACCTGATCAATGTTCAGCACCGACGCCTCGTAGACGTGGTGGCGTGTGGTGCCGTTCTGCAACTCCATCAGGTACAACAACTGATCGGTGCTGAGCCCGGTTTCTTCCTGGAGTTCGCGGGCGGCGGCTTGCTCGCGGGTTTCTCCCGGCTCGACGGTGCCCCCCGGCAGTGTCCAGCGGCATCTGGGTTTGCGCACCAGGAGAATATGCCGATCCTGCTCGCAGATGACGGTTGCTCTGACTTTCATGTGTTACCCGATTGCCGTTTGTCATAAATCTGTCATGAATTAGCAATATTTGGGCCGCTGCCGGTTTAGAGCTTCTGAGTGCCTGGCAGGGGCAAAAGTGCCGGAGACTTGACGCTGCTATGGTGCGACGTCCGGTCGGCACGATGAAGCGCTGCGGGTGTAAGGTGCAAAAGTTCGTTACAGAGACAGGAGGTGCCTATGAGCATGGCGATGCTGAACAAAATGCACATGAATGGCTACGACGTACTCAGCGTCAACAATGGCCCTTGGCGAGTCTGCACGCAGGGTGACCGGCTCGCTTCGTTTGCCAGTCGCGAGGAAGCGCTGGCGTATGCCGCTGCGCTGCCGGGGTACAAGAGCCGTGTACGCGGTCGCAAGACAGGCTGAAGGCCTGTGGAGAAAAAGCCCCGGATGTCCGGGGCTTTTTGTTGTGGACCGGGTGGGTTTCAGTGGACTTTGGTTCGGCTGATGGCGCGGGCTTTCACTTCCCGGGCATACAGTTGCAGGCGTTCCTCATCGCTTTGCAGCACCTCGCAGGATCTGAGCACCGCCTGGGCGTCCGCTTCATTGCCTGACTGGCGCAGTTGCTCGGCGATGCGCTTGAGGTCCACCGCCGACCATCTCAGGTCCGATGCCACGCTTTGCAGGTCACGCTGAAGTTCGTGTTCGTATTCATTGAGCCGCATGATCACCTCCGGAACATTCTCGGTAAAACAGAGTAGCTGCATTTTTTGGGAGTGGGGCAAGGTCATCTGTCGGTGAGCTGATTAGTCCGGTTTACGAGGAATACAGGCCGAGCGCTACGATGGATGTCTGAACAGTTACAGGGTACATTCGCGTTTTTTCAGATGAAGGAATTACCATGCGGATGTTGATCGGGGGGATGCTGATGGCGGCATTGGCCGGTTGTTCGTTGCCTGCTTCACTGGTGCCGGGCGAGCCGAATGTCAGCAAGATCAGCGGTAAGGCTCCCAAAGACTACGCCGCGTGTGTATTGCCGCTGTGGCAGCAGGACGTTGCCAGGACGTCCCAGGCAGCAATTTCCAATGGCTACCGGATCACTGCGCCGAGCATCGTCACCGCCGACGAGATTCTCGATGTGGTCAAGTACAAGGACGGCAGCCGCGTTTCCCTGTATCAGGGGCCGCCGTGGGCGAAGTCCGGGTCTTTGCGCAAAGCGGTGCGCGACTGTCTGTAAGGTCACAAACCGGCCAGCGGCTGACCGTGCGATTGCGCTGGCTGCTGCGGATCCGGTGATTCCCGTCGTCGCGTAAAGCGACGTGTCACAAAAAAATCCCGCCGGTTGATTCCGAGCGGGATTTTTTTCAGATTGCGCAAACCCCTTCGGCAAGGACCACCCGACCGAACTCGGCGTTGGTCTCCTGAGGCGTGATGGCAAGCAGTTGGTCGAGGCGAATTTCCTGTTGCGCGGCTTGTTGCTCGATCACCAGGAATTCTTCTTTGTCACTGCTGGTTCGCGTGGTCACGGCTTTGGCCATCAGCCGCTGACCGTCGATCAACTCGATGTCGAGCTGATAGCCGCGCAGGCAAGCGATTTCCAGGTAGTCGTAAAGGTCACAATTCAATGGCTGATAACGGGTCATAGCGTTACTCCTCGAAACCTTGCGCGATGATGAAACGATCCAGGTCGTGCATCAACCCTCATGCGGCGGTGCTGATGGCGGCAGAGAAGGGCGTGGATCGGATTCTGCAGGATATGTAATGCGCCGTGACAGATGATCGCGAGCGTTCCTCCCGCGTGCACTAGGCTTTGAATGCCGGCTCATTACGGGCCGGCATTGCTGTTTTAGGAGGAGTGTTTTTTTGATTCAAGGAGCGACCGATCATGGATGATCTGGTGAAAGAAGTGATTCCGTTGTTGCAGTACCTGATCCCAGGGTTTGTCTCGACCTGGATTTTCTACACCCTGACGGCGTTCAAACGGCCGGATACGTTCGGACAGATTTTGCAGGCGTTGATTTTCACGTTTGTGATTCACGGGATGGTGCTGGGGATTGGGGCGGTTTGTGTGTGGGTGGGAGAGCAGGGGATTTCTGTAGGGAGATGGGATGCGAAAGCTGAAACGTGCTGGGCATTTTCTGCGTCCTTGCTGCTGGGATTGATGGCTTGTTGTCTGGCAACTAATGGCAAATTGCATAGGTGGTTGCGCAGCAGAAACGTAACGAAACAATCTTCCTATCCCAGTGAATGGTTCTGCGCGTTTGCTCAATATGACCGATTCATCACCCTTCATCTGGAGGATGAAAGGCGCGTCCTAGGCTGGCCAGTCGAGTGGCCACCGGAGTCGAGCACCGGGCAGTTCTTGATGAGGTTTCCACGCTGGCTCAACGAAGATGGCAAATTGGATCCTATTGGTGCTGAATTTTTGCTGATAGATTCCGCGAAGGTTAAATGGGTTGAATTCAGCCCGGCATCAGAGGGTTCATCATGACCGCCAGAGCACCGCAACCAATGCCGCAACATCTGGAGCGACTTTTCGTAGGGCCCGACGGGAAGCTATTGGAGAAACCATTGATCACAGGCCCAAAGGCACCACCACCGCTGAAGTACCCCCCATCATCGCAAGCCCGCTCTTAACCCCATCCATCCTTCACCGCCCGGCGAATGCCCTCCAGCAACATCGCAAACGCCGGGTTGTCGTTGTTCTCCCGCCAGATCAGATGCAGCTCGCTCTGCACCCCTTCGCCCAGGTCGATCTCGCGAAACACCACATTCCTGAACACCACACTGGTCGCGCAACGCGGCACCAGCGCCAGTCCCATGCCTGCATTGACCAGCGCCAGAATCGTCAATGAAGACCCCAGCCACTGCACATAATCCGGAGCGACCCGGGCCGAGCGCAGCATGCCGGTGAGCAATTCGTTGAACGGCGGATAGGCCGCGTGGGAATACATCAGGAACGGCTGCCCATCCAGATCCTTCACTGAAACGTCGTCTGCCTCCGCCAGTCGATGGCCGCTCGGCACCGCCAGCACAAACGGCTCGCGCACCAGGCATTCGGTGGCGTAACCAGGCTCGAGCAACGGCGCGCGGACGATGCCCAGATCGATGCGTCGGGCACGCAGGGCTTCGTGTTGCTGATAGGTGTTCATTTCAGTCAGGTCGATCTTCACCTGCGGCTGCTTGAGGCGCGCCTCGGCGATGACCTTGGGCAGAAATTCGTACACCGCGCTGCCGACAAAACTGATGTTCACCGAACCGATATCGCCCTCGGCAAAGCGCCGGGCGGTGACGGCAGCCTGTTGCGCGCGTTCGAGCAGATTCTGCGCTTCGATGAAAAACGCCCGGCCGGCGGCGGTGAGCGCGACACTGCGCGTGCTGCGGGTAAACAGTTCGACGCCCAGATGATGTTCCAGTAACTGGATCTGCCGGCTGAGTGGCGGCTGGGTCATGTTCAACCGCTCGGCGGCGCGGCGGAAGTTGAGTTCGGTGGCGACGGTGGTGAAGCAGCGCAGTTGGGTCAATTCGAACATTGATCTAATCCAGGTATCAATCGAATGCCAGGTTAGATTAGACGGGATCAATTGCCCCGTCCATGATCGCTCTACGCCTGAACAGGCCTTCCCTACAAAAACAAAGATCGGGAGTCGCCCCTTGAAAACCCTCCAGAGTCCGCCGGACATCACGGTACTCGCCTGCGCCGCCGCCAAGGTCAAGCGCCACGTGCTGCCGTTGTTCGTGGTGATGTTCATCGTCAACTACATCGACCGGGTCAACATCGGTTTCGTGCGCAGTCATCTGGAAACCGATCTGGGTATCGGCGCTGCCGCCTATGGCCTTGGCGCCGGTCTGTTTTTCATCGGTTACGCCTTGTTTGAAGTGCCGTCCAACATGCTTCTGCAACGCTACGGCGCCCGCGCCTGGCTGACGCGGATCATGTTCACCTGGGGCGCAGCGGCGATGGCCATGGCGTTCGTCAAAGGCGAAACCAGTTTCTACGTGCTGCGCTTCATCCTGGGCGCTGCCGAAGCCGGGTTCTTCCCGGGGATCATTTATTACTTCACCCAATGGCTGCCGGCCTCTGAGCGCGGCAAGACCATGGCGGTGTTTCTCAGCGGGTCGGCAATTGCTTCGGTGATATCCGGTCCGGTGTCCGGCGCGCTGTTGCATATCAGCGGTCTGGGCCTGCACGGCTGGCAGTGGATGTTCCTGATCGAAGGTGCCGCGTCGGTAGTGCTCTGCGGGTTTGTCTGGTTCTGGCTGCAATCCCATCCGCGTCAGGCCAAGTGGCTGACCGAAGAGGAGCGTGAAGCGCTGGTGATGGCAATCACCGAGGAACAACGTGCCCGCGAAGCGACCCACGTCGCCAAACCATCGATGTTCAAACTGTTGGCGGATCGGCAGATCGCATTGTTCTGCTTCATCTACTTCTCCATCGCCCTGACCATCTACGGCGCCACCTTCTGGCTGCCGAGCATGATCAAGAAAATGGGCAACCTCGGCGACTTCCAGGTCGGGCTGCTCAACTCGGTGCCGTGGATCATTTCCATTGTCGCGATGTACGGCTTTGCGGCGCTTGCGGGCAAGTGGAAATTCCAGCAGGCCTGGGTCGCACTGACGCTGGTGATCGCATCGTTCGGCATGTTCATGTCCACCACTGGCGGGCCGATTTTCGCCTTCGTCGCCATCTGTTTCGCGGCCATCGGTTTCAAGGCGGCTTCGGCACTGTTCTGGCCAATTCCGCAGAGCTATCTGGATGCGCGCATCGCGGCGGCAGTCATTGCGCTGATCAACTCCATCGGCAATCTGGGCGGCTTCGTTGCGCCGACCGCGTTCGGTTTTCTGGAACAGACCACCGGCTCTATCGAGGGCGGTCTGTATGGCCTGGCCGCTACTTCGCTGGTAGCGGCAGTAGTGATCTTCTTCGCCCGCATGGCGCCAGGCGCCAAAGGCAAAACCCCGGCAAAGCCTGAACCCGAAACCGCCGTTGCGCCGACGGCCAACCCGGTGGCGAGCCGCTGATTCCGACTCAACAGGAGCGTCATTTTGAAAATCACTCGCGTAACCGTCACTCCGATCGCTTTCCGTGATCCGCCGCTGCTCAACGCCAGTGGCATCCATGAACCGTTCGCCCTGCGCTCGATCATCGAGATCGAGAGTGACAACGGCTACATCGGCCTCGGCGAAAGCTATGGCGATGCCCCGGCGTTGGCGATCCAGCAACAGGTGCAGTCGCAGTTGATCGGCCTCGATCCGTTTAATCTCAATCAGCTGCGTCGGATCGTTCAGACCACGGTTGCCGCCCACAAACCGGCCAGTCTGGCGGGTGCCGAACTGGCGCCCGGTTCCCACGCCAGCAAGGCCGTCAGCAATGCGTATTCGGCGTTCGAAGTGGCGTTTCTCGACTTGCAGGCCCATTACCTGAATGTGCCGCTGGTGGATCTGCTGGGCGGAGCGGTGCGCGACGAAGTGCCGTTCAGTGCCTACCTGTTTTTCAAGTATGCGCAGCACGTCGATTCACCCTACAAACCGGACAACTGGGGCGAGGCGCTGAACGAGCAGCAAATCGTCGCCCAGGCGGCGCGGATGATCGAGGCGTTCGGTTTCAAGAGCATCAAGCTCAAGGCCGGCACGTTGCCGCCGGAACATGAGGTGGCGTGCATCAAGGCGCTGAAAAAGGCCTTTCCCGGATATCCGCTGCGCATCGATCCCAACGGCAACTGGTCGCTGGAAACCTCGATCCGCATGGCCGAGTTGCTGGGTGATGATCTGCAGTATTACGAGGATCCGACCCCGGGCCTCGACGGCATGGCCGAGCTGCACAAACGCACCGGGCTGCCGCTGGCCACCAACATGGTGGTCACTGATTTCGACGAGTTCCGCCGCAGCGTGGCGCAGAACAGCGTGCAGATTGTTCTCGCCGATCACCATTACTGGGGCGGCCTGCGCGATACCCAGACCCTGGCGAAAATGTGCGACACCTTCGGCCTCGGCGTGTCGATGCATTCCAACTCACACCTGGGCATCAGCCTTATGGCCATGGCGCACGTGGCGGCTGCGGTGCCGAATCTGGATTACGCGTGCGACACCCATTATCCGTGGCAGGAGCCGGATGAAGAGGTGATCAAGGGCGGCAAGCTGCCGATTGTCGATGGCTGCGTGAAGATCACGCGTGCGCCGGGCCTGGGGCTGGAACTGGATCACGATCAACTGGGCAAGCTGCATGACCAGTACCTGACCTGCGGCATCCGCCAGCGCGATGATGTGCGGCAGATGCAACGCTATAAACCTGACTGGAAAGCGCTGAAGCCGCGATTCTGATCGAGCAAAACCAGAGGGCGCCAAACGGCGCCCTCTGTTGTTTCAAAGCGTACGCATCAACCAGTCGCGAAACGCCTTCAGCGACGCCAGCGACTCATTGCGCGCCGGGTAAACCAGGTAATAGCTGCGCCGGCTGCTGATCGGTTCACCCAGTTGCAATAGCTCGCCGTTATGCAATTCATCTTCCACCAGAATCCTCGGCACCAGCCCGATCCCGATATTGGCGCGCACGGCCTGGATCAAGTGCGAGGTCATCTCGAAACTCGGGCCAATGCGCATACTGCGATGGGGCAGGGCATGATGGCTGAACCACTCGGACCAGGCCTGAGCGTTGCTGCTGACGTTGAGCAGCAGTTGCCCGGCGATGTCCTTGTCGGCCGCACGGCGTTCGGCATCGGACAGCTGCGCACTGGCGATCACCACCAGTTCTTCGGTGTGCAGGCGGTGGGCGGTCAGCCCCGGCCAGTCACCGCCACCGACGCAAATCGCCGCGTCGATTTCGCTGGTGTCGAAGTCAATCGTCTCGATGCGCGAATGAAGATGAACGGTCATGCCAGGGTGCGCGGTGTAGAAATCCTTCAAGCGCGGCAGCAGCCATTTCGAGCCGAAGGTCGGCAGGGTCGCCAGGCGCAAACTGTGGATGCCTGAGCCAAATGCCATGGCCTGCAAGGTCGCACTGCGGATCTGGCCGAGGGCTTCGGACAGTTCGCGCTGATACATGCGCCCGACGTCGGTAAGGATCACCCGCCGGCCTTCGCGGCTGAACAAGCGCATGCCGAGCATCTTTTCCAGAATCTGCACTTGGCGGCTGACGGCGCTCTGGGTCAGCGACAGTTCGTGGGCGGCGCGGGTGTAGCTTTCATGGCGAGCGGCGGCTTCAAAAGCCAGCAGCAACGACATCGAGGGAGTAAGGGTTCGCGGATTCATTCGTTTTAGTCATGGATTGCGGGTCGATTTTACGGTTGTCCCGACATCGCTCTGCAATGAACATAAGGCCTATGAGATGGCGGGAGCGTGACGCAATCATTCCTTGCGCACAACTGTTCACCGCCACACGGCCCGTTTTTGACCGAGATTGCCCTCCCGATGATTGCCCAGCTGTCGCCTTCCACCGCGTTGAACACCGACTACCAACAGTTTCTCAAAGCCCTTGAAACCAGCGGTTTTCGTGGTGAAATCAGTGCCGACTACGCCAGCCGCGTGGTGCTGGCCACCGACAACTCGATCTATCAGCGCTTGCCGCAAGCGGCGGTGTTCCCGCGTGATGCCGACGACGTGGCGCTGCTGGCGCGCCTGATCGCCGAACCGGCTTACCAAAAAGTGGTGATCACGCCTCGCGGTGGCGGCACCGGCACCAACGGCCAGTCGTTGACCGATGGCATCGTCGTCGACTTGTCGCGGCACATGAACCGCATCCTCGAAATCAACGTTGAACAGCGTTGGGTGCGGGTACAGGCCGGTGTGGTGAAGGATCAACTCAACGCCGCCCTGAAATCCGCCGGGCTGTTTTTCGCCCCGGAACTGTCGACCTCTAACCGCGCCACCGTCGGCGGCATGATCAACACCGACGCCAGCGGCCAGGGCAGTTGCACCTACGGCAAGACCCGCGACCATGTGCTGGAGCTGCACATGGTCCTGCGCGGTGGCGAACGTTTGCACGGCCGCCCGCTGGAAGAAAGCGAGCTGGCAGCGGAGTGCGCCCGCGAGGGCCGGCCCGGCGAAGTGTATCGCCGCGCGCGGCAGATCATCGACGAGCAGGGCGAGCTGATCCGGGAAACCTTCCCCGATCTCAACCGCTGCCTGACCGGCTACGACCTGGCGCACCTGCGCGAGGCCGACAACCGTTTCAACCTCAACAGCGTGCTGTGCGGCGCCGAAGGTTCGCTGGGGTTTGTGGTCGAGGCCAAACTCAACGTGTTGCCGATCCCCAAGCACACGATGCTGGTGAACATTCGCTACGCCGGCTTCATGGATGCCTTGCGCGATGCCCGGGCGTTGATGGCGCTCAAGCCATTGTCGATCGAAACCGTCGACTCCAAAGTGCTGTTGCTGGCGATGCAGGACATCGTCTGGCACGGCGTCGCCGAATACTTTCCGGAAAGCGCCGAGCGGCCGACGCTGGGGATCAACCTGGTGGAATTCTGCGGCGACGATCCCGAGGAGCTGCAAGGTCGGGTCGAGGCCTTCGTCCAACACCTGGGCAACGACGCCACAGTCGAGCGCCTGGGCCATACGCTGGCCGTCGGTCATGCAGCGGTGAACCGTGTCTACGGCATGCGCAAACGCGCGGTGGGTCTGCTCGGCAACGTCGCCGGTGAAGCGCGGCCGCAGCCGTTTGTCGAAGACACCGCCGTGCCGCCGCAGCACCTGGCCGAGTACATCGCCGAGTTGCGCGACCTGCTCGACAGCCACCAGTTGCAGTACGGCATGTTTGGTCACGTCGATGCCGGCGTGCTGCACGTCCGGCCGATTCTCGACATGAAAGACCCACAGCAAGCCGCACTGGTGCGTCCCGTTTCGGACGGCGTCGCCGCGTTGACCCAGCGTTACGGCGGCCTGCTGTGGGGCGAGCACGGCAAGGGCCTGCGTTCGGAATATGCACCGGCGTTCTTCGGTGAGTTGTACCCGGCGTTGCAAGCCTTGAAGGCGGCGTTCGATCCATTCAACCAGTTCAATCCCGGCAAGATCGCTACGCCGGACATTCCCGGCGCGGCATTGCTGAAGATTGACGAAGTGACCCTGCGCGGCGAACTCGATCGGCAGATCGACGAGAAGGTCTGGCAGGACTACGGCGCGGCCATGCATTGCAACGGCAACGGCGCCTGCTACAACTTCGATCCCGACGATGCGATGTGCCCGTCTTGGAAAGCCACCCGCCAGCGCGCGCAATCGCCGAAGGGCCGTGCTTCGCTGATTCGCGAATGGCTGCGGTTGCAGGGCGAGGCGGGGGTTGATGTGTTGGCCGATGCCAGTCGCCGTCCGCCGTTTTTCAGCACGTTGCTGCAGCGCTGGCGCAACAGCCGTGCACAGGAACAGGACTTTTCCCACGAGGTGTACGACGCCATGGCTGGGTGCCTGGCGTGCAAGTCCTGCGCGGGGCAGTGCCCGGTGAAGGTCAACGTACCGGACTTCCGTTCACGGTTTCTGGAGCTGTACCACACCCGTTATCCGCGGCCGGCGCGGGATTACCTGATCGCCTCGCTGGAGTACACGATTCCGTACATGGCGCGGATTCCGTTGCTCTACAACGGCTTGATGGGCGCCTCGTTCAGCCGTCGATTGATAGAGCGCTTGGGCGGGATGGTCGATGTGCCGTTGCTCAGCCGTTTTGATTTCCACGCGGCGATGCGTCGCTGGCAGGTTCAGCCGGCGTCAGTCGAGGCATTGTCGGCGCTGACTGCAGCCCAGCGCGAACGCAGTGTGGTGCTGGTGCAGGATGCCTTCACCCGGTATTTCGAGGCGCCATTGTTGGCGGATCTGATCGAGCTGATTTCGCGACTGGGCTATCAGGTTTATCTGGCACCGTTCAGTGCCAACGGCAAGCCGCTGCATGTGCAGGGTTTCCTGTCGGCGTTCAAGCGCGCGGCGTTGCGCAATGCCGGGCAATTGCGCGCACTGGCCGAGATCGGCGTGCCGTTGGTGGGGCTCGACCCGGCCATGACCCTGGTCTACCGCCAGGAATATCTGAAAGTCCCGGGGATGGAGCAATGCCCGGAGGTGGCGTTGGTGCAGGAGTGGCTGCTCAACGTCATGCCGGAGCCAGTCGATCGGCGCTGTGAGGAAACCTTCCGTCTGCTGGCGCACTGCACCGAAAAAACCAACGCCCCGGCCGCCACTCGGCAGTGGGAGCAGGTGTTCGAGCGTGTCGGCCTGAAGCTCGCGACCCAGGCCACCGGTTGCTGCGGCATGTCCGGCACTTACGGGCACGAAGCGCGTAATCGCGAAACCTCGGCAGTGATCTACGAGCAATCCTGGGCGAAGCAGATCGAGGCGCCGGTGGAGAAGGACGAGGCGCTGGCCACCGGGTATTCCTGCCGCAGTCAGGTCAAGCGTCAGGCCGATCGACAGTTGCGCCATCCGTTGCAGGTCGTGCTGGAAATCCTGCGCACTGCGTGATCGCTGTTTGAGAACCGCTAGCGATTGGATCGGTTTTTCATGTTATAAGGTAACGCAAATTATGCGGCCGCTTTCGGGCGGTCGCATCGATCAACCTTTCGATTGCGATACCTCCATGACGATTGCGGTTCCCCGTTCTGCCCCCTCGGCGACTGGCCGGTTGCTGTCCATTGATGCGCTGCGTGGCCTGGTCATTCTGTTCATGTTGCTGGACCACGTGCGCGAAACCTTTCTGCTGCATCGTCAGGTCACTGACCCGATGGACATCGCCAGCACCGAGCCGGCGCTGTTCTTCAGCCGTACCCTGGCGCACCTGTGTGCGCCGGTGTTCGTGTTGCTGACCGGGTTGTCGGCGTGGCTGTTCGGCGAGAAGTACGACGGCAAGGCTGACGTCAGTGCCTTCCTGTTCAAGCGCAGACTGTTTCTGGTGCTGCTGGAATTCACCCTGGTGAATTTCGCCTGGACGTTCCAGCTGCCACCCACCGTGATCTACCTGCAAGTGATCTGGGCGATCGGCCTGAGCATGATCGCGTTGTCGCTGCTGGTCTGGCTGCCACGCTGGCTTTTGTTGACGCTGAGCCTGGCGATCATCGCCGGGCACAACCTGCTCGACGGGCTGCACTTCGCAACGGAGTCGGCGCTGCACGTGCCATGGGCAATCCTGCATGACCGCGGCTGGATCGAGGCGGGCGAGACCTTGCGTCTGCGCACCTCGTACCCGTTGTTGCCGTGGATCGGCGTGATCGGGCTGGGTTACGCGCTGGGGCCGTGGTTCGCTCGCGCAGCCGATGCCGCAGTTCGCCAGCGCCGTTTGCTGATCGGTGGCGTCGCCGGGCTGCTGGGCTTTGTGGCAGTGCGACTGGTCAACGGTTATGGCGAGAAACCGTGGTCGATCAGTGACAACAGCCTGCAAACCCTGATGAGCTTTTTCAACATCACCAAATACCCGCCGTCGCTGTTGTTCATCACGTTGACGGTGAGTGTCGGGCTGCTGCTGTTGCTGGTGTTCGAGCGCGCGCAGGATCGACGCTGGATTCGCTGGCTGACGGTGTTCGGTTCGGCGCCGATGTTTTTCTATTTGCTGCACCTGTATGCGCTGAAGGTGCTGTACCTGATCGGTGTGGCGTTGTTCGGGCTTAATCAGGGCACGTATTTCGGTTTTTCATCGGTGACGGCGGTGTGGCTGGCGGCGATGGTGCTGGCGGTCGTGTTGTTCCCGGCCGTGCGCTGGTTCTCGGAGTTGAAGGCCCGGCGGCGCGACATTGCCTGGTTGAAATATCTGTAAAGCGGCTCAGCCCGTTTTGCCATCGCGGGCATTGCGGGCGAAATCGATAAACGCCTTGAGCGGCGCCGGTACGTGGCGCCGACTCGGGTAATACAGATGCAGGCCGGGATAGTACGGGCACCAGTCCGCCAGCACCTGCACCAGCCGCCCGCTCGCCAAGTGCTCGCGGGCCATGTCCTCGAACACATAGGCCAGGCCCAAACCCTGCAACGCGGGGCCGATCATCAGGCTGACATCGCCCAGGGTCAGCGGGCCGTTGACCTCGATTTCCTGGTCTATACCACCCCGTTTGAATTCCCAGCGGTATATCGAACCGCTCGGGAACCGATGTCGGATGCAGGGCAGGGCCTGCAAATCTTCAGGTTTCTGTGGCGCGGGATGTCGTTCGAAAAAGCCGGGTGATCCGACCACCACTGAACGCAGATTCGGTCCGATGGGTAACGACACCATGTCAGCTTCCAGCCGGTTGCCGAAACGCACACCCGCATCGAATCCGGAGGCGACGATATCCAGCAGCGCATCGCTTTCGACCACTTCCAGACGGATGTCTGGATAGGCCTGCAAGAACTCGCTGGCAATCGGCAGCAACACCAGCTCACAGGCCTGGCGCCCGGCAGTGATACGCAGGTTGCCGGAAGGCTTGTCGCGAAAGTGATTGAGGTCTTCGAGGGCGTCTTCGATGTCGCGAAACGCCGGTTTCAGCCGCGCGTATAACCGCTCGCCCGCTTCGGTCAGCGCCACACTGCGGGTGGTGCGATTGAACAGGCGCACGCCTAGGCGATTTTCCAGAGCCCGCAACGAATGACTCAGCGCGGACGGTGTCAGGCCCAGATCCACCGCTGCACGGCTGAAATTCAGGTGCTGGGCGATGCATAGAAAGATCGGCAGATCCGCCGTGGACGGGGTTTTCATTTGTGAGCGCCTTTCACAAAGTCATGCAAATTTGTTGGGATTATCACATCAGTAGCACGGCTTTAAAGTCGACTCAACTCATCAAGAAGGCCCCGGCAATCTCGCCAGGGTCACCGACAGGAGGAGTTGATATGCGTACCTGGCTGATTACCGGAGCTTCCCGTGGTTTTGGCACCCTTATCGCTGAACAGGCCCTGCGTGCCGGTGACGCGGTGATTGCCACCGCCCGCAACCCGCAAGACATCACCGACCGCCTCGGCGATCACCCGAACCTGCTGGCGGTGCGCCTCGATGTCACCCGCGAAGAAGAAGCCCACCAAGCGGTGGCAGCAGGCATCAAGCGCTTCGGCCGCATCGACGTGCTGATCAACAATGCCGGCTTTGGCGTGTTGGGCGCCGTTGAAGAAACCAGCGCCAGCGAAACCGAGCGCCTGTTCGCCACCAACGTGTTCGGCCTGCTCAACGTCACCCGCGCCGTGCTGCCACACATGCGCGCCCAGCGCAGTGGACGGGTCATCAACATCTCGTCGATTGGCGGTTATCAGGCCTACGTGGGCTGGGGTGTCTATGGCTCGACCAAGTTCGCAGTGGAAGGCATCAGCGAAGCGCTGCATCAGGAACTGGCGCCGCTGGGCATTCATGCCACGGTGGTTGAACCGGGCTTCTTCCGCACCGACTTCCTCGACGAGCAGTCGCTGATCAAGACCGCGCTGGTGCTGCCGGACTACGACGAAACCGTCGGCAAGATGCGCACCTTTGCCGAAGCGGCCAACCATGCGCAACCGGGCGATCCGCAGAAGTTTGCCGAAGCGATGCTGGCGCTGGTCAACGCACCGAACCCGCCGCAACGGCTGGCGCTGGGCAGCGACACGGTTGCACGAATCGAGGCGAAGAACCGCTTGGTGGCGCAGGAATTGGCCGAGTGGAAGGCGCTGGCGCTATCCACGGATTTCAAGGACTGAAACAAGACCTGTGGGAGCGGGCTTGCCCGCGAAGGCGGAGTGTCAGGCACCTTAAACGGAGGCTGACACTCCCTCTTCGCGGGCAAGCCCGCTCCCACAGGGTTTATCGGATCGACCGGATCAGCGGCGATCCAGCCACACCGTCTGCGCATTGCAGAACTCGCGCACGCCGAAGTGCGACAGCTCGCGGCCGAAACCGCTTTTCTTCACGCCGCCGAAGGTCACGCGCGGGTCGCTGGCGGAGTAGCCGTTGATGAACACGCCGCCGGTTTCCAGTTCGCTGGTCAGTTGCTGAGCCAGAGCGATGTTGGCGGTGTAGATCGTGGCGGTCAGACCGAACTCGCTGTCGTTGGCCAGGGCCACGGCGTGAGCGCAATCGCGGGCGGTGATGATCGAGGCCACCGGGCCGAACAGTTCCTGTTTGAACGAGGTCATGCGGTCGGTGACATCGGCCAGCACGGTCGGTTCGTAGTAATTGCCGGGGCCTTGGGCCTTGCCGCCACCGAGCAGCAGGGTGGCGCCTTCTTCCAGGGTGTCGCGCACTTGTTGGTCGAGTTCGTCGCGCAGGTCGAAACGGGCCATCGGGCCGATGTAGTTGTCGGCGGACAACGGGTCACCCATCTTCAACTGACGGGTGGCTTCGACGAATTTGCGGGTGAACTCTTCGACCACGCCTTCTTCGATGATCAGGCGTTTGGCGGCGGCGCAGACTTGCCCTGAGTTCTGGTAACGACCGATCACGGCCGCTTGCACGGCTTCGTCGATATCGGCGTCATTGAGCACGATGAACGGATCGGAACCGCCCAGCTCCAGCACGCATTTCTTCAGCGCGGCACCGGCCTGTGCGCCAATGGCCATGCCGGCGCGGACGCTGCCGGTCAGGGTTACGGCGGCAATGCGCGGGTCGGCAATGGCGCTGGACACGCCTTCCGGTGTGACGTTGATCACTTCGAACACGCCATCGGCGAAACCGGCGCGGGTGAAGGCATCGCGCAACAGATAGGCGCTGCCCATCACGTTCGGCGCATGCTTGAGCACGTAGGTGTTGCCGGCGATCAGCGCCGGGACCGCACCGCGCAGCACTTGCCAGATCGGGAAGTTCCACGGCATCACGGCGAGGATCGGGCCGAGTGGGCGATACTCGATGCGCGCCTTGCCGCCTTCGACCAGCGTCGCTTCAGCGTTGAGCATGGCCGGGCCGTGTTCGGCGTACCACTCGCAGAGCTTGGCGCATTTCTCGATTTCGCCACGGGCCTGGGCGATCGGCTTGCCCATTTCCCGGGTGATCATGGTCGCCATGGCTTCGCTGCTGTCCCGCAGGGCCCCGGCCAGCGCGGTCAGGGCGCGGGAGCGATCCTGCAGCGGTTTGCGTTTCCATTTGTTGAAACCGAATGCGGCGCGGGTCAGCGCAGCGTCGAGGGCTTCGGCGGATTCGAAAGCGTAATGACCGATCTGCTCGCCGGTAGCGGGATTGATCGAGATGGCGTGGGTCTGGCTGGAAATCGGGCTCATGGCGTCGTCCTGCGAGGTCAGTGGATGCGCTCAGAGTAGGGTGGCGTTTGGTTTCTGGAAACTGAATAATAAAGAGCGTTTCTTTCACGATTGGAGAATGAGTGTGGATCTGGTGCAACTGGAAATCTTCAAGGCCGTTGCAGAACACGGCAGCATCAGCGCGGCGGCGGCGCAGATCCATCGCGTGCCGTCGAACCTGACGACGCGCATCAAGCAGTTGGAGGAAGATCTGGGCGTCGACCTGTTCATCCGCGAGAAAAGCCGTTTGCGCCTGTCGCCGGCCGGCTGGAGTTTTCTTGAATACGCGCGACGCATTCTCGACCTGGTCCAGGAAGCCCGCGCCACGGTGGCCGGCGAGGAACCGCAAGGCGCGTTCCCGCTGGGCTCGCTGGAAAGTACGGCGGCTGTGCGGATTCCCGGTTTGCTCGCGACCTACAACCAGCAACACCCCAAGGTCGATCTGGACCTGTCGACCGGTCCGTCCGGGACGATGATCGACGGTGTGCTTTCCGGGCGTCTGG
Source organism: Pseudomonas glycinae (assembly GCF_001594225.2). Lineage (GTDB taxonomy): Bacteria > Pseudomonadota > Gammaproteobacteria > Pseudomonadales > Pseudomonadaceae > Aquipseudomonas > Aquipseudomonas glycinae. The sequence continues at coordinate 2,360,991 of NZ_CP014205.2, read as the reverse complement.
CGGCTGCGTTCGTCGACGGCCCGATCCTGCACCCGGCGCTGGAAGGCATCCCGGCATTCGAAGAGGAAATGGTCATCATCTCGCCGCTTCAGCACGGGCCGATCCAGCGCGCAGCAGACGTGAACGGCGAGAACATCTATGCGTTCCGCTCGAACTGCTCCTATCGCCATCACTTCGAAAAATGGTTCAGCACCGACGCTGCCGTGCCCGGCAAGATTTTCGAAATGGAGTCCTATCACGGCATGCTCGCCTGCGTCAGCGCGGGCGCCGGTCTGGCGTTGATGCCGCGCAGCATGCTGCAGAGCATGCCCGGCTGCGCGACGGTGAGCGTGTGGCCGCTGGCGGCGGATTTTCGCTATTTGACGACGTGGCTGGTGTGGCGGCGGGGTACGGTTTCGCGCAGTCTGAGTATGTTTGTGCGTTTGCTGGAGGAGCGCGGTGTGGTGCGTGCAGAAGAGAATTGATGCTTGGGGTCCGGGGCGTTCCCCTGAAGATCTGTTCATTTGATTGAAAAAAGTGCCCGGTTCGGTGACCCGCCGAACCGGGCATTTTTCATTGCCCGTCGATGCTGCGGGGCAGGTCGAGTGAATTGGCGTCGCGCAATACCTCCGGCAGCAAGGCATCGGGAAACCCCTGATACGCCACCGGCCGCAAAAAGCGCTCGATCGAGCTCATGCCGACCGAGGTGAAGCGACTGTCCGAGGTGGCCGGGAACGGCCCGCCGTGCACCGTGGCGAAGGTCACTTCCTGCGGATGGGCGAAGGCGTTGACCACGATGCGTCCGGTGCGGCGTTCGAGGATCGGCAGCAGACGCCGGGCCAGATCCAGATCGCGGTCTTCAAGGTGAATGGCTGCGCTCAACTGACCCTTGAACGAACGGGCAATTGCCAGCAACTCTTCCTCATCGTTGACCGTCACCAGCAGTGCAGCCGGGCCGAACACTTCATGGGCCAGCGCAGGCTCACTGAGGAAACGCTGGCCACTGACTTCCAGCAACGCCGAGCGTCCCTCAAATTGGCCATCCGTCGGCGCGCCGACCGCTACCCGATTCGCCCCTGCGCTTTCCATCGCCCCCAGTCCTTTGACGTATGAACCGTGAATCCCCGGCGTCAGCATCGTACGCGCCGGCGCTTCACTGACCCGCTTGATCATGGCGCTGCGCAACGCTTGCAAACCCTCGCTCTCGACCGCGATCAGGATCGACGGGCACAAGCAGGCTTGCCCGACATTCACCAGCATTCGCTCGACAAAACCATCGCCGATCTCACCGCCACGTGCGGCCAGCGCTGCGGGCAGAATGAAGGTGGGATTGACGCTGGTCATTTCGGTGAACACCGGGATCGGATCAGGCCGTAATTGCGCGCGGCGATAAAGCGCCATACCGCCCACCTCTGAACCGGTGAAGGTCACCGCTTTAATCAAAGGATGATCGACCAGCGCTTCACCGATCGCGTTACTACCACCGCGCACCATGGAGAAAACCCCTTCATGCAAACCATGCGACTGCACCGCTTTGCGGATGGCACGAGCCTGGATTTCCGATGCGCCGGGATGTGCGTTATGCGCCTTGAGAATCACCGTCGCACCGGCCGCAAGTGCCGACGCAGTGTCGCCGCCGGCCACCGAATAGGAGATCGGAAAATTGCTCGCACCGAAGATCGCCACCGGGCCGATGGCGATTTTTTGCAGGCGATGATCCATCCGTGGTCGCGGCTGGCGATCGGGTTGCGCCGGGTCGATCGCTAATTGCAGGAAGCGACCCTTGCGCACCACGTCGGCGAACTGGCGGAACTGGGTGGCGGCCTTGGCGGCTTCGCCCTCCAGTTGTGCCTGGGGCAGGCCGGTTTCCAGTGCGGCGCGGGCAGCCAGTTCTTCGCGTACGGCGTCGAGGTTGTCGGCGATGCTGTCGAGAAACGCCGCACGTTCGGTCAGCGAAGTGTGGCTATAGCTGTCGAAGGCCGCATCGGCGAGGGTTGCCGCCTGATTGATCTGCGCCGCACCGCCGAGGGCGAATTCCGGTTCGAGCAATTGGTTGGTTGCCGGGTTCAGTGCCTTCATCGTGCCTTCGGTGGCGGACACGTCAGCGGCGCCGATCAGCAGATGTCCGGTCAGATTCATTTCGCTTCACCCTGCGACTGAAGGTTGGCGATCAGTTCGTCCGTGGTGGTGATCACATGGGCGAACGTCGGGCCGTTGAGTTCGTGGGCGGCGTGCATCATTTCCTCTTTGAACGCAGCGGTCGCATCGCGCACCAGCGTGACGTGGTAGCCGAGTTCCGACGCGTAACGGGCGGTGGCTTCGATGCAGGTGTTGGCCAGCAGGCCGACGATAATCACGTGGGTGATGCCTTGCTGTTTCAGGCGAAAGTCCAGGTCGGTGTTGGCGAAACCGCTGGAACCCCAGTGTTCCTGAACTACGATGTCGCCATCCTTCGGTGCGAAATCCGGGTGCCATTCGCCGCCCCATTCGCCGCGCGCGAAGTGGTGCATATGCATGATCTTTTGTTGGGTCGGGGTCGGGTGATCCCAGTTCTCGTAGTCACCTTTTACCCAGCGGTGATGCGGTACGATGACCACCGGAATCGGCAGGGCCCGCACGGCGCGATCGAGTTTGCGCAGGTTGTCGAGCAGGCCGTTCTGCTCGGCCATCGGTTTGAGCAGCGGAAAGATCTTGCCGCCCTCGGAGAGAAAATCGTTGTACGGATCGACCAGCAGGTAGGCGGTTCTGTCGAGCGGATAAAGAGGTTTCGACATGACGATGGACTCCGGCAATGAGAGTGATCGATGCTCAGGGCTTGTTCCCGCATCGTGTTGATATGATAATCATAGTAACTGTGAAAGAGGCAAGCCCTGATGGCTGTAAACGATAGTCTTCCCGATACGCTGTGCCCGATTTCCCGGGCCGAGGCGATCGTCGGCGACCGCTGGACGGTGCTGGTTTTGCGCGAATTGTTCATGGGCAGCCATCGCTACGACGAGATCCTGGCCCAGACCGGCGGTACGCCGCAGATGGTCGCCGCCCGTCTGAAAAGCCTCGAGGCCGACGGGTTGGTCGAGCGTCGCTTGTACAACGAGCGGCCGAAACGCTACGAGTACCACCTCACCGCAAAGGGCGAGGCGTTTTACCCGGTGATAATTGCGTTGCGCGCCTGGGGCGAGACCTGGTGCAAATCGCCGGAGGAGGGGCTGGCGGTGAACATGACCCACAAGAACTGCAATCACAGCGCGGGCCTTGGGCCGGTGTGCGATCACTGCGGCGAAGTGTTGCGCCGTGAGGATCTGATCAGCCAGTCGCAAGAGGCGTACGTTGCCGAACGACAGGCGCGGCGTGAGGCGTTCAAAGCGAAATAGACGGCTCCATCCAAAACAAAAAAAGGCCCTCATTTGCGAGGGCCTTCGCGTATCAGCGCAAAACGGATGACTTACAGATTGTTCGCCAGTTTTCCGCAAGTCAGCCGCCGACGATAAGCACTGTCACGAGTCGCCAGCCAGAAATACAGCGGCGAGGTCACCAGCAGGCCAACCAGCCAGGACAGGTCCGCGCCGTTGATGTGGGCCGACACCGGCCCGACGTACAGCGGCGTGTTCATGAACGGAATCTGCACCGCGATGCCGATCGCGTAAGCCAGCAAGGCCTGCGGGTTGTAACGGCCGTAGATGCCGCCATCGACCTGGAAAATCGAGCCGATGTCGTACTGGCCTTTGTGGATGGCGTAGAAGTCGATCAGGTTGATCGCGGTCCACGGCACCAGCACGACCAACAATACCAGCACCATGTCGACGAAGTGGCCGATGAAGTCCGCCGAAGCGCCGACCGCAGCGAAGCAGCAGGCCAGCAGCACGATGATCGAAATCACTGCGCGGCTCTTGGCGGTCGGAATCCAGCGGTAGGCGAAGGTTTGCACCAGGGTGATCAGCGACAGCACCGCGCCATACAGGTTGAGGGCGTTGTGGCTGATGACGCTGAGCAGAAACAGCACCAGCATCAGCGGGCCGATGGCGCCGGTGGCGAGTTTCACCGCGTCCATGGTGTCCAAGCCCACTGGCGTTGCCAGCACGGCGACGGCGCCGAACACGAACGACAGGCTCGAACCCAGCGCCGATCCCAGATAGGTCGTCCAGAAGGTCGCCGCCACCGGCACGTTCGCCGGCAGGTAGCGCGAGTAGTCCGACACGTAAGGCGCAAACGCGATCTGCCACAGCGCCGCCAGCGACACGGTGGCGAGCCAGCCCGAGAGGTTGAAGCTGCCGCGAGTGAGGAAATCATCGGTCTGGATGTGGGTGAGGATGTAGCCGAAGCCGACCACGATGCCGATCCCCAGGACCCAGGTGCCGATGCGGTTGAGCACGTGGATGAAGCGGTAACCGATGATGCCGATGATCCCCGAACCCAGCGCACCGATGACGATGCCGACCGGCACCGGAACGCTGTCGACCACGCCATGCAGGGATTTGCCGGCCAGCACGATGTTGGAGGCGAAGAAGCCGATGTACATGACGCCGGCAATCAACACCACCAGCAGTGCGCCGAGGGAGCCGAACTGCGCACGGCTCTGGATCATCTGCGGGATGCCCATCTGCGGGCCTTGCGCCGAGTGCAGCGCCATCAGCACACCGCCGACCAGATGGCCGACCAGAATGGCGACGATGCCCCACACCAGATTCAGGTGAAACAGCTGCACGCCGAGGGCGCCGGTGACGATGGGCAACGGCGCGATATTGCCGCCGAACCAGAGGGTGAACAGATCCCGAACCTTTCCGTGGCGATCTTCGGGCGGCACGTAGCCGATCGTGTGTTTTTCAATGAGCGGTGCAGACGTTGATGCAGAGGTGGCCATGACGAACTCCAAGGCAAGGACGAGTACGTGGACGTACTTCAGTGAGCGCCGGCACGGACGGCGCATTTCTTGTTGGGGTTGATCATGGGCAAGGAAAGGGCAGAGATAAATTAGTAGTTTTGTTGCTTCAGGCGTTAAAAAAACGAGCTTCTTTTTTCTGTCGTAACCGCTCTGTTTCGGGTCTTTCGTGCATGCAAGCGCGAACGCAGCCGACCTCCCCAGGAGCAGCTGTCTGTCGGTGGCGGCGCATCGAAAATCTGTGCCAGTCGCTGGATTACTGTGGGAGATTCTATGTTGCAGGGGAACCCTGCAACCTTAAATTGGGTTGGTATTCGCTCTGATTTTTCATGAGGGCGAATGCCACCCGGCAAAGCTTACGGGCGAGGATGACCAAAGCCTGAGTTCTGGCTAGACCTCTTGCCAGATAGGATTCATAGAACGGTTTCCAAACAGGGGACCGACAAGCTGCCATAGCTGCATTGTGTGCAAGACGCCGTAATTCTCCGTCACCTTTTTTGCTCAAGTGGCGAGGACTGTGTTTCTTGCCTTCGTATAACTTCGTATAATGTATGCTATACGAAGTTATTACGGTCGGCGGTGTTGGTCGACAGGAATTGCACCCGCACTTGCCGCGAGGCATCGACGGTCTGCTCGCCCTCGTACTGCCCGGCGGTCTTGCCGTTGATGCCGAACGCTTTGCACATCACGTCGTAGATCGGCACCAGGGCAAAACCGAAGACGAACATCGATCAAACATCTTTGGGTTTTTAAGAAACCCTAAACTTGGCTCAGCAATCGTTGGTTACATCTTTGATTTCTCGCGGAGTAACTTGTGATGCTGATAATCTTGTTGACTATCAGTCTGACTCCACAAGCACCCACACGAATTGCTTGATTCAGTTGTTAAAGAGCGGTTGGTTAAGATCTTTCGTCTCAACCGAGGCGCGCATTCTACAGCAGCCTCATTTGCTGTCAAGTGATTATTTTCATTTAAATTCAATCACTTGCGTCAGAAGCAACATAACGTTGCTCGCTAACGGGAGGCGAATAATACCGGATTGAAATTCGTGGTCAACCCCCGTTTGAAAATTCTTTTCACCGACAATCAACCAATCACCGTGGCATACACCGACTGGTCAATATTTCCCCCGGACAGAATCACGCCGACCTGTTTCCCCTGCATTTTTCCACGTTCCTGCATCAATGCGGCCAACGCTGAGGCACCCGCGCCTTCTGCGAGGTTGTGGGTATCGGTGTAATAGACACGCATGGCTTGGGCGATCTCGCCTTCGCTGACCGAGACGATCCTCGTCGCCCCTTCCTTATAGATGTCGAACGCCTGCGCAATCGGCTTGCGCACGGCCAGGCCATCGGCAAAGGTGTTCGCCGACGGGGTTTCGCAGATCACGTTCGCTTCAAACGACAACTTGGCAGCCGCGGCCTCTGTCGACACCACCCCCACCACCTCGGTATTCAGTCCTAGCGCGTCGCGAGCGGCGATCACACCACAGATCCCCGATCCGCAACCGATGGGCACGTAAACCGTATCCAGATCCGGCGCAGCACCGAACAACTCCAGCGCATACGTTGCCACCCCCTTTACCAGTTCAACGTGAAACGGCGGCACCAGGAAAAGGTCATGCTCCTGCGCCAGGCGCGCCGCCTCCTCACGAGCCTCGTCAAAATCGCGCCCGCACTCGACCACTTCACCACCAAAGCCACGCATGGCGTTGTTCTTTTCCAGCGAATTGCCCCGCGGCACCACAATCAACGCTTTCAGCCCCGCCGCCCGCGCCGCCAGCGCCAGACTCTGACCGTGATTGCCACGCGTCGCAGAGACAATGCCTTTGACAGCCGGATGTTCACGACGCAGCCAGTGCATAAAGGTAATACCGCCGCGCACCTTGAAGGCGCCGGTGGGCGTATGGTTTTCATGCTTGACCCAAACGGTGCAGCCCAACCGCTCGGCCAGTAACGGCCAACGGTACTGGGCGGTGGCCGGCATCACCTGATAAACCTGACGGGCAGCATTTTCAATATCATCGCGAGTCAATGCGTGCATATAGGTAGCTCCTTGAGTTTTGGCTCAGTCTAGGCACGGACGCATGACGTCGGCTTTCAAAAAACCGACCTGACTTTTGTGCGCTCCCTTCACTACTATGGTGTTCATGAGCCAGCGAAACCGTCGCCATTCCATAGTCATTGATGAGCCGATACGTCGTGTCGAAGCCGGTCCGTGGGCGATCGAGCTGCTGCCCGGCGCTGCCTACTCGGTGCGATACGTGGCGACCCAGTCCGCGATCGGCTTTGCCTTCGACAGCCAGCGCGGCGTGCACGCCATTGGTACTGACCGGATACGCCCCTTCGATGCGATGCCCAATGGCCTGGCGTTTGTTCCGGCTGGATGTGACGTGTTGTCCGAGTCACCCATGGGCGGCGAGTACCTGCGAGTGATACGCACAGACGGCACGGCACTGGCGGGAGACAGTGCGTTCAACAATCGCATCGACCCGCAGGCTATTCACCTCGCGTCGCGAATGCGCAATGCGCTGCTGCAAGCCTCTCTGGATGATGACTGGGAAAGCTGGGCGCTCAACCTGGCTGAACGGGTTGAGGGCCATGAGGCCGCAATGCATCAAGGCTCGATCACCGGCAGCCGAATGCGCCTGCTGGACGAGTTCATCGACGCCGGCCTCGGCAGCCCGCTCAGCGTCCCGGAAATGGCGCAATTGCTGGACTTGTCAGAGGGCTATTTCATGCGCGCCTTCAAGCAGGCGACCGGCAAAAGCCCTCACAGTTACCTGATCGACAGGCGGCTGGCCAAAGCCCGAGCGTCGATGCGCGATACAACGGCCAGCCTCTCGCAGATAGCTCTCGCTTGCGGCTTCAACTCACAGGCGCATATGACCACAGCCTTCAAACAGCGCCTTGGCGTGAGTCCGGCGCAATTGCGCACAGATTCGCGCCATAGCTCTGCTACCGACACACAACATTCTTCTATATAGAAGAAGCGGCCAGAAGCCCGGCACATGCCGGGCTCGTTTTTTACCCAAACCATTTCAGCGAACAACCAGTGGCATTCAAACGCCCTTCTATGGTGTCCTGTTCGACAAGAGCCCGGCACGCTCCCTGCCCGGCTCACGTCATCCAGCATACAACCGATGAGGTCCGTTTCATGAGCAAGGCGCCCTACGCTCCACCCAAGGTCTGGAAACACATCGCTCCGTCCGGCGGCCAGTTCGCCAGCATCAATCGTCCGATTGCCGGGCCGACGCATGAAAAAACATTGCCAATTGGCAAACACCCGCTGCAGCTCTACTCGCTGGCCACACCCAACGGCGTGAAGGTGACTATCCTGCTTGAGGAGCTGCTGGCGCTCGGACACACCGGCGCCGAGTATGACGCCTGGCTGATCCGCATCAACGAGGGCGATCAGTTCTCCAGCGGCTTTGTCGAGATCAACCCCAATTCGAAAATTCCGGCGTTGCTGGATCGCAGCGCAGAACCGGCCATTCGCGTCTTCGAATCCGGCTCGATCCTGCTTTATCTGGCGGAAAAATTTGGCGCCTTCCTGCCTACCGACCTGGCGGGACGCACTGAAACCCTGAACTGGCTGTTCTGGCAGATGGGCTCAGCGCCCTACCTCGGCGGTGGCTTCGGACATTTTTATGCGTATGCGCCGGAGAAACTCGAATACCCGATCAATCGATTCACCATGGAAACCAAGCGGCAGCTGGATGTGCTCGATCGCCGACTGAGCGAAAGCCCTTACCTTGCCGGCAACGACTACACCATCGCCGACATCGCGGTCTGGCCTTGGTACGGGCAATTGGTGCGCAACAATGTCTATTCTGCCGCCGAGTTTCTTTCCGCCCATGAATACACCCATGTGCAGCGCTGGGCGCAAGAGATTGCCGAACGGCCTGCGGTGATTCGTGGCCAGCGCGTCAACCGGACGTGGGGCGATGAAGCGAGCCAGGTTGCGGAGCGGCATCAGGCGAGCGATCTGGATTGAGCTTTGCCTGATACGACGCGACGTCCGGTGCGGGTGTATCGGGCGTTGCGTTCGCTACACCAACAGGTCGGCCCACTGCCCCGGCGTCATCTTCGTCACCATCAGCAGCACGATCACGAACATCCCCAGAAAACCGGCAACACCCATCCAGAACCACTTTCGATACACGCAGCGGTAGTCATCAGCGAGCCCTGCCCCAGTCTCGACTGCGCTTGAAGCCATCACGTACAAACGCTTCTGAAGCACCAAAACCGGCAACCAGAGCGAGCCGACGCACAGGAAAATGATCAAGGACGTCAGTACCCACTCCGTGGTCAAGGGCATTGCGGCAAGCCTGGTCAACCCGTAACCCGTCGCGACCTGAATAAAGCCCGCCGGCGTGGTGATCCAGGCGTCGAACCGTACGACCATTCTCGCCACGTGCGCGATCACCAAAGGGTTGGCTGTACGGCTCGCGGCGATCAAGTAGAGGTACGACCCCATGCCGAATCCGAACAGGAAAACCGCGGCGATGATGTGAATGTATTTGAGGCATAGGTAGAGCACGGTCAGTTCTGCCCGTCAGAGAAATGCATCGACAGGCTCAGATTCTGCGGATCGTTGATGGCCGCCATGTACTCGTCAACGCTGACCTCTCCTACACAAGGACGTGCGCCAGCCTCGGGCTGGTATCCCTGCGCGATTTTCGCGGCCAGGGCAACGGCTGCGCAGCTGGGAATTTCCGGTCCCTTGTCATTCCGGGCGGTGAGCTGCACCGTCATGGCCAGCGGTTTTCCGTCGATACCGAGTCCTGTCACGTCGATATACATTGCGCTTTTGCCATCACCGAATCGCTCGAACCAGGTCCCCCAACGATGAAGCCGCGCGGCCCAGGGAAGATGATCACGAAACGCACCAAACCTGCGGGCCAGCGCGAACAGACCGTTGGCCACACCACCCAGCTTCAGGCCCGCACCCGCCTTGAAACTCAAGGTTTGTGCGCCATAGCGTTTAGCGAAGATATCCATGTCCGGCACGTCGACATTCGCCAGCACCCGAACGCCCAGGTGAGGCATCTTGCGCAACGTCAGGTCCAGCCAGCCTGCCACCTCATGAACCTGGCCATTCCTGAGTTGCCTGATCGGCTTGCCGGCGTAGGCCAGAACACCTTCAACCGTCGACAGGCCCGGCATTTTCGCCGACGAGGAAATACCATGTTCGATCGAATCGATGCGGGAGAAGCGATGCCGCTGTTCATCGATAAGGGCCGATGAAAGTGTTGGCACCGAACTGCAACCGCTGAGAATCGCCACCCCGGCCTGTTTCGCGCGGGCATCGAGGATTCCGATGTCGTTGACAAATGTTCGGCAGTCGGACAAATCGCAATAATGCACACCCGCGCCGATGCAGCGCTCGGCAACCGCATAGGATTGCCCTTGAAACGGGCCGCCGGTGTGGATGACCAGTTGAATGTTCATCGATTTCAGAGCTGCGTCAAACCCGTCCCCCATCGCGTTGCCGCACCAACTCTCGCAGACAACGCCCGACCGGGCTTTCAGCTCGTCGACTTTGTGCGCCAATTTCTGCGGGTCGCGGCCTGAGATCACCAACTCGATGTCAGGCATCTCAATCAAATGCCGACTGACAATGCTGCCGAAATTTCCATAACCGCCGACCACTAAAACCCTGAGTGCCACGCAATGCTTCCTTGAAATGGATGACTGATTTCAGTCGGACAGCTTTTACTTACGCGGCCTGCCGACGCATCGTCAGAATCGCAGCCCCAAAACCGATAAACGTAGTTCCCACCACCCGACTGACCCAGCGGGACAGCGCAGGCCGGGTCAGCACGCCCTTGGCCCGCGAGGCGAGCGCTGCATAAAGCGTCAGCGACGTCACCGACAACGCCATGAAAATCGAGGTGAGGATCAGAAACTGCGGCAGCAATGTCGCGCCCTGATTGATGAACTGAGGAAACAGTGCGGTGAAGAACATTGTTGCCTTGGGATTGGTCACGGCCGTCAGGAACGCTGACTTGTACAGTTTGCTGCGAGTAGGCCGGACCTTTTTCGACTCATCTTCAACGTGCTCCGGGAGCATCGAACCTTTTTTGAACAACTGCCGGATCCCGAGGTAGAACAGATAACCGGCACCGATGATTTTCACCGCGTTGAACAGCATTTCGGAGCTGGCCAGCAAGGCCCCAAGTCCCAGCATCGCGGCAGCCGAGAGGCAGAACAGGCCACTGGCATTGCCGAGGGATGACCAGATTGCACTGCGTTGACCATGGGCCAGGCTGTTGTTGATCGCCATCAGGGTCGCGGGCCCCGGGCTGGCGATCGCAATCGCGGCAACCAGGGTAAAGGCCAGAATCGAGTGAGAATCCATTTTCCATGCTCGTTGGGGTGAGGTGGCGGCATATTACAGGAGCGCGGGAGCCAACGGACCTCCGGCCGCTACGCTTTACTTCTCGGTGTCAGCAGCCCAATGATGGAAACCGGCACCGACCTCGAATAACGACAACGGAGGGTCGTCCAGCGATCATGAACATTCTCTACGACGAACAGGTCGACGGCGTTTTGCCCGACGTCGACAAGACTGCACTTCTGCAGGCCCTGCTGCACCAATGGCCAGACCTGGAAGTGTTGCATCAGCGCGAAGAATTGAAGCCGTATGAATGCGATGGGCTGTCCGCCTATCGCACCACGCCGCTGCTGGTGGTACTGCCACGACATATCGATGAAGTTCAGGGCGTGTTGCGAATCTGCCACGAACGACGTGTGCCGGTGGTGGCCCGGGGCGCCGGGACCGGATTGTCCGGCGGCGCTCTACCGCTGGAAAAAGGTGTGCTGCTGGTGATGGCGCGTTTCAATAACATCCTGCACATCGATCCCGCGGCGCGTACTGCACGGGTTCAACCCGGTGTGCGCAATCTGGCGATCTCCCAGGCCGCGGCGCCGTTCGGGTTGTATTACGCGCCTGATCCTTCCTCGCAAATCGCCTGCTCCATCGGCGGCAATGTGGCGGAAAACGCCGGTGGCGTGCACTGCCTCAAGTACGGACTGACTGTGCACAACCTGCTCAAGGTCGAGATCCTCAGCGTCGATGGCGAACGCCTGACATTGGGATCGGACGCGCTGGATTCCCCCGGTTTCGACCTGCTGGCACTGTTCACCGGCTCCGAAGGCCTGCTCGGGGTGATTACCGAAGTCACGGTCAAGCTCTTGCCCAAACCGCAGACGGCCAAAGTGCTGCTGGCGGCATTCGACTCCGTGGAAAAGGCCGGCCGCGCAGTGGCCGACATCATCGCGGCCGGCATCATCCCCGGCGGCCTGGAAATGATGGATAACCTGGCGATTCGCGCGGCCGAAGACTTCATCCACGCCGGTTATCCGGTGGACGCCGAGGCGATTCTGCTTTGCGAACTCGATGGCGTTGAAGCCGATGTCCACGATGATTGCACGCGGGTCCGGCAAGTACTTGAACACGCCGGCGCCACCGAACTGCGCCAGGCCCGGGACGAAGCCGAACGCGTGCGATTCTGGGCCGGACGCAAGAATGCGTTCCCCGCCGTGGGCCGGTTGTCGCCGGACTATTACTGCATGGACGGCACAATTCCGCGCCGCGAATTGCCCGGTGTACTGCACGCAATTGCGCAGCTTTCAGCCGAATATGGCTTGCGGGTCGCCAATGTATTCCACGCTGGCGACGGCAACATGCACCCACTGATTCTGTTCGACGCCAACCAGCCCGGCGAGCTGGAACGTGCCGAAGCGCTGGGTGGCAAGATCCTCGAACTGTGCGTGAAGGTCGGCGGCAGCATCACTGGCGAACACGGTGTGGGCCGGGAAAAAATCAACCAGATGTGCGCGCAGTTCAACGGTGACGAACTGACCCTGTTTCACGCCGTGAAAGCGGCGTTCGATCCGAGTGGCTTGCTCAATCCCGGCAAAAACATTCCGACCCTGCACCGCTGTGCCGAATTCGGCGCCCTGCACGTACACCACGGGCAGTTGCCCTTCCCCGAACTGGAGCGGTTCTGATGGGCGATACAAAGGATTTCGATGACAGCGCCAATCTGCTCGAACAGGTCAAGCTAGCGCTGGAAAATGCCACGCCGCTGCGCATTCAGGGCGCCAACAGCAAGGCTTTTCTGGGACGCATCGTCGGCGGTGAAATTCTCGACACCCGCGCTCACTGCGGCATCGTCCGCTACGACCCGACCGAACTGGTGATTACCGCGCGCTGCGGCACTCCGTTGGCAGAATTGCTGACGATGCTGGACGCCTCGCAACAGATGCTGGCCTGCGAACCGCCGGCATTCGCCGACGACGCCACCGTGGGCGGCATGATCGCCAGCGGGTTGTCAGGCCCGCGTCGCCCGTGGTCGGGATCGGTGCGCGACTTTGTGCTCGGCACACGGATCATCACCGGTCACGGCAAACACCTGCGCTTTGGTGGCGAAGTCATGAAGAACGTTGCCGGTTATGACCTGTCGCGCCTGATGGCCGGCAGTTACGGATCGCTTGGGGTGATCACCGAAGTCTCGTTAAAGGTGCTGCCCAAACCGCGAGCGTGCCTGAGCCTCAGTCTGGAGATGTCCGGCGAACAGGCGTTGCTGCGTCTGGCCGAATGGGGCCAGCAGCCGTTGCCGATCAGCGCTGCCTGTCACGATGGCCGGCAACTGCACTTGCGTCTGGAGGGCGGCGAAGGCTCAGTGGCGGCCGCCCATGATCGACTTGGCGGCGAGCTGATCGACAGTTCGTTCTGGGCCGATCTCAACGAACAGCGTCTGGGCTTCTTTGATCAAGACCAACCGCTCTGGCGCCTGTCCGTGCCGCTCAACACCCCGCCGCTGAACCTGCCCGGCGAGCAGTGGCTTGACTGGGCCGGTGCGCAACGCTGGCTCAAATCCACGGCAGAAGCGGCGAACATTCGCAAAGTGGTCGGCCACGTCGGCGGCCACGCGACCTGCTACAGCCACGGCCTGATCGATGAACCGTTCCATCCTCTGGCACCCGCCCTGCTGCACTATCACCGCCAACTCAAACGACAACTCGACCCCCGGGGCATTTTCAACCCCGGGCGTCTGTACGCGGAGCTTTGAGCCATGCAGACCAACCTCAGCCCGCAAGCCCGACAACTGCCCCGTGCCGAAGAGGCCGAAAGCATCCTGCGCACGTGCGTGCATTGCGGGTTCTGCAATGCGACCTGCCCGACCTACCAATTGCTCGGCGATGAGCTGGACGGCCCGCGCGGGCGCATCTACTTGATCAAGCAAGTGCTCGAAGGCAACGAAGTCACGGCCAAAACCCAGCAGCATCTGGATCGCTGCCTGTCGTGTCGCAACTGTGAAACCACCTGCCCTTCCGGCGTGGACTATCACAACCTGCTCGACATCGGCCGGGCGGTGGTCGACGACGCCGTTGCGCGGCCGCTCGGGCAGCGTCTGTTGCGTGAAGGTCTTCGACGCGTCGTGCCCAATCCACAGATGTTCAAAGGGCTGATCAAAGCCGGCCGGATGTTCCGGGCGCTACTGCCCCATTCCCTGCAAGACAAACTGCCACGCAACGTGGTGCTGCCTGCCCCACGTCCCGCCATCCGTCATGCGCGACAAGTGCTGATGCTCGAGGGTTGCGTGCAGCCAGGCTTGTCATCCAATACCAATGCCGCAGCAGCCCGAGTGCTGGATCGTCTGGGCATCAGCGTGATTCCTGCCCGCGAGGCGGGTTGTTGCGGCGCGGTGGATTATCACCTCGACGCCCAGGCCAGCGGTCTTGAGCGCGCGCGCCACAACATTGATGCGTGGTGGCCGGCCATCGCACAGGGCGCCGAGGCGATCGTACAGACTGCCAGCGGTTGCGGTGCGTTCATCAAGGATTACGGGCACTTGCTTCGCGCCGATCCGGCTTATGCCGAAAAGGCCAAAGCCGTCAGCGCGCTGGCAAAAGACCTGGTTGAGGTGCTGCGCGAGGAGCCGCTCGAGTCCTTCGGCATCCGCGCCAATCAACGTGTAGCTTTCCATTGCCCGTGCACTTTGCAACATGCACAGAAACTCGGCGGTGCGGTGGAGTCGGTGCTGACCCGCCTGGGCTTCGACCTGACTGCCGTCCCCGACGCTCATCTGTGCTGCGGCTCGGCGGGTACTTACTCGATCACCCAACCGGCGCTGGCCAGGTCACTGCGCGACAACAAACTCGATGCGCTGGAGAGTGGTCATCCCGAGATCATCGCCACCGCCAACATCGGCTGCCAGATCCACCTCGACGGCGCCGGCCGCACGCCCGTCAGGCACTGGATCGAGTTGGTGGACGCGCATTGTCGATGAAAGTCCGAAGTGCCTGCTACCCTTCAAACGGTGGCGCAGACAAGACTGAACATTGCGTCGATCCAAGTGTTCTAGATGCCGTAATCACGGATCAAGGATGAGCGAATGGACTTTTCCACTCATGCGGCCCCGCTCCCCTCGCCTCAACGTAACGCCACCCGACGCCTGGCCTTTGCCGTAGGCGTGCTGTTCATAGCCGGTGTCATCACCGCCGTCGGTGCCCTGTTCAGTATTGCGACGCGGCTCGATGACGACGATGTGAACGACAACCTGTTCTATTCGACCCGAGCCCTGGAAAACCGCATCCTGGCTTCAAAAAACTACATCACCAGTTACGCCTACTGGACAACGGCCTATGAGCACCTGAGCGCTCAGGTCGACACGAACTGGGCCTACGTTGAACAAAACCTCGGCAAAACCCTGTTCACCAGCGATGGCTATGACGGCGTATTTGTCCTGAACCGGGAACAGACCAAATATGCGGTGGTGCGCGGCCAATTGGTCGAAGCAAACATTTCCGGTTTTCTCAAGGCGTCGGCCACTGCACTGGTCGACCAGGTACAGCTGCAGAGCGACCTCACCAAGCCCGTCAGTACCTATTCGTTGTTTGAAGACTGGCCGGCGCTGGTGACGGCGGCGGCCATCATTCCCAATGACGAGCGCCCCACCGAAGAACCCCGTAACACCTCCGTGCTGGTATTCGTCGACAAGCTGACGCCTGCCAAACTGCGGAAGATCGGCAGCGGCTTCGGCCTGAACAACCTGACCCTGGCCCCGGACGAAACCATCGAAGCGGGCCAGCCCCGAGTGCCGCTGGACAGTACCGGTTACAGTCTGGTCGCAGACCTCGAGCGTCCGGGGCAACAGTTGCTGTGGTCATTGCTGCCGACGCTTGGCAGCATTTTGCTCATCCTCATGCTGTTGACCGGCTACTTTTTCCGGCATGCCTTGCGCTCGTCGCAGTACGTGGACAACAGCTTCGAAGCGATGCAGACCTCACACCGCGCAATGCAAGCGGCCAATCAGGCACTTGAGGCCAGTGAAGAACGTTTTCGCGCCGTGGCTGAAGCGGCTTCGGACTGGATCTGGGAAATCGACCGGCACCTGTCTCTCACCTATCTCTCGGCGCGCTTCAGTACTGTGACCGGCTACCCACGTGAACAGTGGCTGGGACAGGACATCATGCAGTTACTGTCCTGCGATACCACGCCGCTGGAGCTATGGCTCAAGAAACTGAACGAAGAGGTCAACGCCAGTGACCTGCGCTGTACCTACCGCGATGAAACAGGACAGCAACGCTATTGCCGGCTGTCCGCCCGGCCGATCGTCGAAAGCCATTCCATCGTCGGGTATCGCGGCACCGCCAGCGACATTACCGATGAAGTGGCGGCCCATGCACAGATCCAGCACCTGTCCATGCACGACGCACTGACGGGGCTGCCCAATCGCAACAAACTGGCGCGCTATCTGGAAGAGGCCCTGCAACTCAAAGAGCATGCCGCACCCCTGTCACTGCTGATGATCGATCTGGACAACTTCAAGCCGATCAATGACTCACTGGGGCATCCGGCCGGTGATGCGGTCCTGCAGGAAGTCGCCAGGCGCCTGCGCGAATGCACGCGTGATCACGACATTGTTGCGCGGCTGGGCGGCGACGAATTCGTCGTCGTACTCAGTGGCATGGACTCGCATCAGGAAATCGACCGGTTCTGCACACGTCTGATCGGCAGCCTGCATGAGCCGGTGATGTTCGAGCATCATCCGTTGCACATCGGTGCCAGCATCGGCATCACCCTGAGCCGGCGCCACGGCTTCGAAGCCGCAGAGCTGATTCGCTGCGCCGACATCGCGCTCTATCAGGCCAAGTCGGAGGGCAAGAACACCTGGTGCTATTTCGAAGCGCACATGAGCGACCAGATTCAGACGCGTCGACAAATGGAAGACGACTTGCGCAAAGCGCTGAAAGACAACGAACTGGTGCTGCACTACCAGCCCCGCTACAAGGTGGACGGCAAGGAAATTGTTTCGGTTGAAGCCCTGGTGCGCTGGCAGCATCCGACGAAAGGGCTGCTCGGTCCCGATCTGTTCATTCCGCTGGCGGAGCAGACGGACCTGATCGTCCCCCTCGGTCGCTGGGTATTGCGCGAAGCCTGCCAGACCGCCCTGACCTGGCCTGCAGAAATCCTCCTGTCGGTGAACCTCTCCCCTGCCCAGTTTGCACTGAGCGATGTCGTCCAGGATGTGCGCGAGGTACTGGTCGAAACCCGCTTTCCGGGCAGTCGTCTGGAACTGGAGATCACTGAAAACGTCATGCTCAACGACACCGACGGTGCATTGACAACCATGAACGCGCTGAAAGAGCTGGGCGTGAGGTTGAACATGGATGACTTCGGCACCGGCTACTCCTCGCTGGGCTACCTGCGCGCCTATCCGTTCGACGGCATCAAGATCGACAAGCGTTTCATTGCTTCGATCAGCACTGGCAGCAATGATCGTGCGGTGGTGCAAGCGATCATCGGTCTGGGCAAGGCGATGGGCCTGAATGTCACGGCCGAAGGCGTCGAGACCGAAGAGCAACTGGCCATTCTCGGCAAGGATCAATGCAACGAAGTGCAGGGTTATTTCATGAGCCGGCCCATCGACAAAATGGCTTTTGCCCGTTTCCTGCAAACTTCAAAACGCTCTGGAGCGGTCAATCATCGCTCGAACACCGCGCGCTCATGAGGACCGGCGCCTGTCCGGCCATTGAATGTTCGGGTTATGAGCTAATAGCCCCTTCATTAATCCGTCGCTCAAACGTTGTACTAGGATAGGATCCAAATTTCCCGATTTGTGGTCGCCGGCCAAGGACATCCGCCGGAGACTCGGGAAAGCGCAATTCCCCCATTGCTACTCATGGATGAAACACATGAACTCACACCTGTTCCCTCACATCGGCAAAGTCATCGCCAGCACTGGCAGCCGGCATTTTCCGCGGATGCTGCACGACCTGATCCTCACCCAACTGGCCGTGGATGCCACACACATCCGGCAGATGCGCGTGGAGCCGGTCGGGCGTGCACAACCGCGCATCGACCCTGAATGCCCCAAAGAGGCGGCACTGACGGCCGAGACGGTGTATTCCGAACTGAGCACCGATCCCGCTAACAGTGACGTGCCCGCCCCCGAACCCTCCACGGTCACCGATGCGTCGCAGTTGCACCTGACCCGGCGCAAGGACGGTTACCGTTATGTGATTTCCGTGTACCGCTGCGGCCCGTCGAAGCGCTTCTCCGCGCGAGAGCGCAGCCTGTTGCAGGACATCTCCCCGGTGCTGCTGCCGATGGTGGAAAAGCATATCCACGCGCTGCAACCGGCGAGTGCGGATCCCGAAGTGCAAGCCGCAGCGACCGAAGCATCGCTTCAAGGCCTGGAGACCCTGCGCTTGCGTTTTTGCGAGCGCGTGCAGCAACTGGGCCTGAGCCTGTCGAACCGAGAGATGGAAGTGTGCGTGGGTCTGCTGGCCGGGCGCACCGCGCCTGAACTGGCCGAGCAATTGCAACTGAAGGTCAACACCGTCGAGAGCTACCTCAAGCGCGCCGCCATCAAACTGGGGATCAGCGGTCGCCATTCGCTGATGCGCTGGATGTATTCACCTGAGGACTGCCCGGCCGCCTGCGATCCTTCCAACGCGGCCTGATCGATCACGCGCCTGTAAAAAAACCGCCGTCCTGCCAGGGACGACGGTTTTTTTCATGTCCGGCCCCTCAGTCCCGCGCCAAGGCCTCGATCGGGTCGAGCCGCGAAGCATTGCGCGCCGGCACGAAGCCGAACACGATGCCGATCAGCGTCGAGCAGAACACCGCTGTCAGCACCGAGCCCAGCGAGAACACCATCTCCCATTCCTTGATGAACAGCGAAAACAAATGGCCGATGGCGTAACTCAACGAAATTCCAATCGCCCCGCCCAGCAGACAGACCATCACCGCCTCCACCAGAAACTGCTGACGGATGTCCGACTGCCGCGCCCCCACCGCCATGCGAATGCCGATTTCCCGGGTACGTTCAGTGACCGACACCAGCATGATGTTCATCACCCCGATGCCGCCCACCACCAGCGAAATCACCGCAATCAGCGACAGCAACAGCGCCAGCGAGCGGCTGGTTTTCTGCACCGTCTGCATCACGCTGTCGAGGTTGTTGGTGAAGAAGTCCTTGGTGCCGTGGCGCTGCAGCATCAGTTTGTTGACGTTGTCTTCCACCACCTTGCTCGGCTGGCCGTCCTTGATCCGCACGCTGATGCTGTCCAGGTAACGCTGGCCCAACAGCCGGCCGGCTGCGGTTTCGTAAGGCACCCAGACATTCAAGGATTTGCTCGACGAGAAGATATTCTTGTTCTCTGCCGCCACGCCAATCACGGTGCACGGCAAATTACCGATCAGGATCACCTGCCCCAGCGGATCGACTCCCTCGCCAAATAACCGTTGGCGAGTGTTGTGATCGATAACCACCACCTGAGCCTGGCGCCGGGCATCGCTTTCGCTGAACGGGATGCCCGACTCCATCTTGATCCCGCGCACCTGGAAGTACAGATCGCTGACGCCGTTGACCTGCGCATCGAGGTCGATATTGCGATAGCGCAGCAGGAGATTGCGCCCGACCACCGGCGTGGCGCTGTCGACGTAGTACAGCTGATTGAGCGCCGCCACATCCGCCGGCACCAGGGTTTCGATGGCCGCCGAGCGACTGTCGCCGAAACTGGTGCCGGAATAGATATCGATGGTGTTGCTGCCGATGGCCTGAATGTCCTTGAGCACATAGCGCTTGGCCCCTTCGCCGATGGCCGAGATCGACACCACCGAGGTAATGCCGATGACGATCCCGAGCATGGTCAGCAGTGTGCGCATGCGATGGGAAATCAGCGCGACCCAGGCCATGTTGAACGCTTCCTTGAACAATCCGAGGCTGGCCACCAGCCGCCGCGCTGCTGTGGATTTGGGGACCGCGCCCTCATTGGTCAGTGCCGTGCTGTCGCGCTCGTTGCGGCGGTCGCTGAGGATTTCGCCGTCGCTGACTTCAATGATGCGCTCGGCGTTGGCCGCGACCTTGGGGTCGTGAGTCACCAGAATCACCGTGTGCCCGGCCGCGTGCAGCTCCAGCAGAATCCGCATCACCTCCTTGCCGCTGGTGGTATCGAGGGCGCCGGTGGGCTCGTCCGCGAGAATCACTTCGCCGCCGTTCATCAAGGCCCGGGCGATACTCACCCGCTGCTGCTGACCGCCCGAGAGTTGGCTTGGGCGATGGGTCAGGTGGCCTTCCAGGCCCAGCCGAGCCAACAATTCACGGGCCCGCGCATGCCGTTGTGGCTCCGGCGTGCCGGCATAGATCGCCGGCATCTCGACGTTGTGCATCGCGCTCAAGTGCGGCAGCAAGTGATAGCGTTGGAAGATGAAGCCGAAATAGTCGCGACGCAGTTCGGCCAGCGCCTGATTGTCCAGATCCCGGGTTTCCCGGCCGTTGATCTTGTAGCTTCCGGCCGTGGCGTAGTCGAGGCAACCGAGAATGTTCATCAGGGTCGATTTGCCGGAGCCCGAGGCACCGATGATCGCGACCATTTCCCCGGCATTGATCGTCAGGTTGATGTTCTTCAGCGCGAGAAATTCGCGATCGCCAGCCGTGAAGCTGCGGCTGATGCCGGTCAGTTGCAGCAGAGGTTCGTTCATGCTCATGCCCCTGCCACTTTCGCCACCGGATCACCGATCACCACCCGGTCGCCTTCGGCCAGGCCGTCGTTGACCTGCACCTTGACGTTGTTGTTGATCCCGGTCTGCACGTTGCGCGACTGCGCCTGGCCCTTGGCGTCCAGCACCCGCACCGGGAAGCTGCCATCGCTGTTGCGTGGGCCCAGCGCGGCGACCGGAATCGTCAGCACCGACTTGGCGGTGTCGAGCACCACCCGCACCTGAGCGGTCATGGAAATACGCAAACGGTGATCGGGATTCGGCACCTCGAACAGCGCGTTATAGAACACCGCGGTGTTCTGTTTCGGCGTGCCGGCGGGCGGCGTTTCCAGGAAGTTCTGCGGCGCAGGCTCGGTACCGCGCAGCTTGCCGTAATAACGCTTGTCCTCGCCGAGAATGGTGAAGTACACCTCCTGCCCCGGCGTGATGTGAATGACGTCGGCCTCCGACACTTGAGCCTTGACGGTCATGGTGTCCAGGTCCGCCAGTTTCAGCAGGATCGGCGCCAGCTGGTTGGCGATCACGGTCTGGCCTTCCTGAGTCACGATGCCCACCACGTCGCCGTCGATGGGCGCGACGATCCGCGTGTAGGCCAGATTGACCTTGGCGGTGTCGATCTGGATGTGCGCGCTTTTGATTTGCGCATCCAGCGACATCAGGTTGGCCTGCTGCACTTCGTAGTTCGACTGCGCGGTTTCGAAATCCTGCCGCGAGATCGAGGCGTCCTCCTGCAGGTTCTGATAGCGCTCGTAGATCGCCTTGGTCTGGCGCAACTGAGCCTGGGTCGCCCGGCGCTGGGCTTGCAGGTTTTCCTCATCGACCTGTGCCTGACGCAGGGTGTTCTGCAGCACCAACGGGTCGATTTCCGCCAGCCACTGGCCCTTCTTGACCTTGTCGCCGACCTTGACCTTCAGCGACTTCAACTGCCCCGAAACCTGGGCGCCGACGTCCACTTGCTTGATGCCCTCCAGCAGACCGGTGGCCAGCACTGCGTTTTCAATGTCAGCGCGTTCGACCGTGGCGGTCAGGTATTGCGGTGCTTCGGCCGGCGCCTGCACCGTGTAGAACACCAACCCGGCCACCAGCGTCAACGCGATTCCCAGACCGACTTTGCGCACCTTCGACTGTTCCATAAATGACCACAATTCCGTTCAGGGTTGAGCCCGGCCAGCGGCCGGGTTCCAGGATAAAAACGTCAATCAGGACAACACTTGCCCCGCCGCCACCGTCAGCCCGTCATGCCACCACGCTGCAAGACTGAAGACGTTGGGCGCCTTGAGGATCGTGAAGTGGTTGCCCGGGCCGTACCACACCGCCAGATCCCTGGCCTCACGCTGCCAGCCTTCGAGCATCGCCGCCTGTTCGCGCCGGTTGCCCGAGGCGTCCAGCGTCGGGTCGTCCACCAACGCCAGACGCACCGGCCCGGTGTAGGCCAGTGCTGGCCGATAGACCGTGCGCAGCGCGGTGGCGAAGGTGCGTACCGGGCCGTGCATCGCATCGGCTGATGCACGTTCGGACAGCACACCCGCGCGCACCATCCCCTCGTGCAGCAGGCGCATTTGCGTGCTGTCGTCGGCTTCGGCAAAGGCCAGCGCATCGATGCCCAGAGACTTGCCGCTGGACAGCTGCAGCGACTCGATCAGGCGTAACGACGCCGCCGTCGTGGTGTACGGCTTGCCCACCACGCTGTTGCCGCCCGGTGATTCGCTGTCGATCAGGGTCAGGGACGCCACTTCGCGCCCCGCCGCCTGCAACTGAGCTGCCATGGCGTAAGCCACCCAGCCACCGAACGAATGCCCGATCAGATGCACCGCCCCCTGCGGGTACAACTGCTCAAGCGCCCGTACATAGAACGTGGCCGCGCTTTCGACCCGGCTGTGCGGCACCGTTGCGCCGTCGAGGCCTCGAGGTTGCAGCCCATGAATCGGCCACTCCGGCCCCAGCGCCTCGGTCAGGTGGATGAACCCGGTGACACTGTCGCCGGCCCCCGGCACGCAGAAAATCGGTGCATGCCCGGTGTGACCGGTCTGAATGGTCAGGATCGGCTGATACGCCGTTGGCGCGGGCGCATTTGCCGTTTCCAGCGCCTGAGTCAGGGCCTGCCCCAGCGCCTGAACGTGCGGTGCTTTCATCATGCTCTGGTGGTCGCCCGGTACGTCGATGCAGTTCAGCTCCACACCTGGCAATTCTTCTGCCCAACCGCGCGTGGGGCTGAGTCGTGACATTGGCGCCGAACGCTCCGTGGCACGCAGCAGATGCAATGGCAAACCGATCGGGTTGATCCGGTAATGGGCCAACGCATGCCCGTGGGCCACTTCCCGGTCGAGGTATTGCCAGGCATCCGCTGCCGAGACAGCTGCCAGCTCGGGTCTGAGCAACTGCTGCTCGTGACAGTGGTTGAACAAATCGGCGAACGCCCACTGCTCAAGTTCGGTCTGCAACACCGCCAGACGCGCCAGTGCTTGCTGCTCCTGTGCCTCGTGCCCGGCCCAATGCGCCGTGCAATGCAAAAGCAATTGGCGCTTGTGCACATGTGCATCGTTCCACTGCGCCTTGTTCGGATCGGCCAGGCGCGGCACATAGGTGTCGATCAGCCCGACGAACGCCACTGACTCGTCCATCCCGAGCAGTTGCGCCGCGATTTCATAAGCCAGCGCGCCACCGAACGACCATCCGGCAAGCCGATAGGGGCCGTGGGGTTGTCTGGCGCGGATCACCTCGACCAGCCGGGCCGCCAGGCACTCCATGGTGCGCAGTTGCGTCATACCGGGATCGATACCCGGCAAGCCGTAAATCGGGAACTCGCCGCCAATATGCAGGCCCAGCGCCGGGAAATAAAGGTCACGACCACTGAACTCATGCACCAGGAACAACGGCGTGCCTTGGTCACTTGCACGCACCACGACCACGCCGTCATGCAGCGGCACAGCGTCGCTGTGCTGACACAGCAGCGTGGCAGTCCCTGCGACGGTCGGATGCTGGAACAGCTCGGCCAACGAAATCGGCCTGTCGGACTTTTGCATCAGATCGACGAGCCGCACCGCCAGCAGCGAATGCCCGCCCAGTTCGAAGAAGTTGTCATGGCGGCCTACCCGCTCGACTTGCAACACTTGCGCCCAGAGCCCGGCCAGTGATTCCTCAAGAGGATTGGCCGGCGCTTCATAGTCACGCATGACCAGCGCTTGGTGTGTCGGCGCCGGCAACGCTTTGCGATCGACCTTGCCGTTGTTGTTCAGCGGCAGGCTCTCCAGCGCCACCCAGGCAGTCGGCACCATGTACTCCGGTAACCTGGCTTGCAGCAGCGCGCGGAGAGTAGCGCCCTGCAATGCAGGATCGTGCGCCGTGTAATAGGCCACCAGCCGCGTTGGTTCCTGTCCGTCGCGTCGGGCCAGAACCACCGCTTCCTTGACCCCCGGACAGCTCAACAGGCGGTTTTCGATTTCTCCGAGCTCAATGCGGAAGCCGCGAATCTTCACCTGGTCATCATTGCGGCCGATGCATTCCAGTCGCCCCGGCGCCTGCCAGCGCACCAGGTCGCCCGTGCGATACATCAAGGCTTGCGGATTGCCGCTGAACGGATCCCGGAGGAATTTCTCGGCACTCAGTCGAGGCCGATTCAGATAACCCAGCGCAACCCCCTGACCACCGATGTACAACTCGCCGGTGACGCCGAAAGGCACCGGTTGTTGCCGGTTATCCAGCACGTACACGCGGGTATTGCCGATGGGGCCGCCAATCGAAACGCTGTCCGCATCCGGCGCCACCTCACGCACTTCGAAGGTGGTGGCGTACGTCGTGGTTTCGGTCGGGCCATAACAATGCACCAGGCGCAGGTCCGGTGCTTCGGCGAGCAGCTTTCGAAACGCCGCCGGATCGCCACGCTCCCCACCGCACAGCAGGATGCGCAGCCCTTTGAGCGCCTCGGGAATCAATTGCACGTACTGATTGAACAACGCGGTGGTGACGAAGAGGATTGTCGCCCCGCAGCGCTTCAGTTCCCGACCGAATGCCTGCGGGTCGAGCAAGGTCGCATGATCGATCACGGCCACCTGGCCACCGTTGAGCAAGGCGCCCCAGATATCCATGGTGCTCGCATCGAACGCCGGGTTCGAAGCGAATGCCACCCGGTCACTCGAGTTGAAATCGGCATAGCCGCAGTCGATCACAAGGCGGGTAATGCCGCGATGCGGCACCATGACCCCCTTCGGGGTGCCCGTGGAGCCCGAGGTGTACATGATGTACGCCAAGGCCTCCGAGGACTGAGGCACGTCCGGGTTGTGC
Organism: Pseudomonas glycinae; assembly: GCF_001594225.2. GTDB lineage: Bacteria > Pseudomonadota > Gammaproteobacteria > Pseudomonadales > Pseudomonadaceae > Aquipseudomonas > Aquipseudomonas glycinae. The sequence goes on along the minus strand of NZ_CP014205.2, from coordinate 2,335,831 downwards.
GAAGGACTCTCGGCAAGCGCCAGGGTATCCAGATCCATTCGCCGTACCGGGTACTCGATGGCCTGATCGCTGCCGGTCAACAGCGCGACCGCCTGACAATCCTGCACCATGAATGCCTGACGCTCGGCGGGTGCGTGGATATCCAGTGGCACATAGGCCGCCGCACACTTGATGATCGCCAACTGCGCGATCAACAGTTCCAGCGAGCGTGGCAACAGAATCGCCACATGATCGCCAGGCCGTACACCTTGAGCGATGAGATGATGAGCCAGGCAGTTGGCGCTGCGGTTCAGTTCTGCGTAACTCAACACCTGCGTCCCATGCACCGCCGCGACGGCTTGCGGATGCTCGGCGGCCTGCATCTCAAAGACACGGTGCACGGTCAGCACTTGCGGACTGTTCCGAGCGCTGGCGTTGAATTCGTCGAGCAACTGCGTGCGTTCCTGATCCTCGACTATCTGCGCGTGCTCCAGCACTGCCTGGTCGTTGTTGACCATGGCCTGCAACAAGCGCTGGAAGTAACCGGCATAACGCCGTGCCGTCGCCTCATCGAAGAGCGCTGTGGCGTACTCCATCCAGCCATTTATCCCGTTGGGCGATTCACCCAGGGTCAGGGTCAGGTCGAACTTGGCGAAGTGACTCGGCTCGGCCACCGCTTCCAGGGTCAGATCCCCCAGCGCCAACACCGGTCCGTCGCTGCTGCGCCAGTTGAACATGGTCTGGAACAGCGGGCTGTGGGCCAGGCTGCGGGCCGGTCGGGCGATTTCCACCACTTGTTCGAATGGCAAGTCCTGATGATCCTGGGCCTGCAGGGTCAGCGCCTTGACCCGCGCCAGCAACGCTTCGGTACTCAACTCACCGGAGGTATCAATGCGTAACGCCAGGGTGTTGACGAACAACCCGATCAGTCCGTCGATTTCGGCCCGGAAACGGTTGGCCACCGGCGAGCCGACCACAATGTCCGACTGCCCGGCCAACCGGCTGAGCAGCATCGCCCACGCGCCCAGCATCGTCATGTACAGCGTCACGCCATGGCGCTGGCTCAAGGCTTTGAGTCCGGCGCTCAAGCGTTCGTCCAGGCAAACTTCGACGCTGCTGCCGGCGTAATCCTGTTGCGGTGGTCGCGGTCGGTCGGCAGGCAACGTCAGCAAGGCAGGCGCATCGGCCAGCGTACGTTGCCAGTATTCACTCTGGCGCTGCAAAACCTCCCCGCTCAGCCAGCGCCGCTGCCAGACGGCATAGTCGGTGTATTGCAACGCCAGCGGCGGCAAAGGGTCCGCCAACCCCTGACTGAAAGCCTGATACAACGCCATCAGCTCGCGGGTCAGCACCTCCATCGACCAACCGTCGGAGATGATGTGATGCAAGGTGATCAGCAACACATGGTGATCGTCGGCCATACGCACCAGTCGTCCGCGAATCAACGGATCATCCTGCAAGTCGAACGGGCCGGAAGCTTCCCCCTGAATCAGCGCCTGCAAGGCTTCGTCGGCCTGCGGGTGCTGGCGCAGGTCCTCGACCCGCAGCAGCACACCGCTGTCGGGCGGAGTAATCAACACCTGGGCTTCGCCGTTGTACGGCGTGAAACGGCTGCGCAGGCTTTCGTGCCGGGCGACTATCCTGGCCAGCGCCCGTTGCAGTGCATCGGCGTCGAGCACACCGCGCAGACGCAGACCGATCGGAATGTTGTAAGCCGTGTTGGCACCTTCCATCTGCGCCAGAAACCAGAAGCGCTGCTGGGAAAACGACAGCGGCAATACACCTTCCCGAGGTACCGGAAGAATCGGTGGCTGCGTCGAGCGTCCGGCCCGGGCAAGCGACTGCGCCACCGACGCCAGCTCGGCATTGGCGAACAACTCGCCGAGCGCAAGCTCCACGCCCAGCCGCTGACGCACTTGCGCGACCATGCGCATGGCCAGCAACGAATGGCCGCCCAGCTCAAAGAAATGATCCTGTCGGCCTATCCGTTCAACCTGCAGCACCTCGGCCCAGATCTGCGCCAGCGTGCATTCCAGCTCGCCTTGCGGCGCCTCGTATTCGCGAGTGAGCAGCGCCGTGCGCTCCGGCAACGGCAAGGCTTTGCGGTCCAGTTTGCCATTGGCGGTGAGCGGCAGGCTGTCGAGCCGGACGAACGCGACCGGCACCATGTACTCGGGCAACTGGCCCAGCAGATGCTCACGCAGTTGCGCCACAGCCAGTGGCTGCACCTGCGCCTGCTCGGTGAAATAGGCCACCAGCCGTGGTTGCCCGGGCTCATCTTCACGGGCCAGCAGCACCAATTCCTGAATCCCGGGAAGCTGCTGTAGACGGCTTTCGATTTCCCCCAATTCGATGCGCATGCCGCGGATTTTCACTTGATCATCGTTGCGCCCCAGGTATTCGATTGTCCCGTCCGGGCGCCAGCGGGCAAGGTCGCCGGTGCGATACAGACGCGCATTCGGGCGTTGACTGAACGGGTCCGGCAGAAAGCGTTCGGCGGTCAGTTGCGCACGGTTCAAGTAACCACGCGCCACGCCTCGGCCACCGATATACAGCTCGCCGGCCACCCCGATCGGCACCGGACGCTGTTGCTCGTCGAGCAGATACACCGAGGTATTGCTCACCGGTTTACCGATGTGCAGCGCCTCCCCCGCCTCGATCCGTCCGGACGTTGCGACTACGGTGGCTTCGGTCGGGCCATAGTTGTTGATCACATCGAAATGCTGATTGCGCGAAAACTGACGCAAGCGGTCGCCGCCGATCAGCAAGGTGCGCAATGTCGGGTGCTCGAGATGCCGGCTGAAGGCGTATTCGGCGACCGGCGTCGGCAGGAAACTCACGTCCAGCGGTTGCGCGCACCACCAGGCCAGCAGCCCGTCGACGTCTTCGCCGCCGTCCTGCGCAGGTGCCAGGTGCAGGGTCGCGCCGACGCACAGAGCTGGCCAGACTTCCCATGCCATTGCGTCGAAGCCGAACCCGGCCAGACTCGACGTATGGCGACCAGCACACAGGTCAAAGGCGCTGCTGTGCCAGTCGACCAGATTGGCCAGTGTCTGGTGTTCGACCATCACGCCCTTGGGCAAACCGGTGGAGCCCGAGGTGTAGATCACATAAGCCAGGTTCGCCTCGGACAGATCTGGTACCACCGGGTTTGCGTCATTGCCTGAGCGCCAGGTGCGCGGATCAAGATCGAGTACCGGCAGCTCCTGTCCCGGCAGCCGTGCGAGCAGGTCACTTGAAGTCAGAATCGCCACTGGCTCGCAATCGCTCAGCAGATAATTCAGGCGTTCGGCCGGATGCGCGGGGTCGATCGGCACATACCCGGCGCCTGCCTTGAGGACGGCGAGCAATCCGGCCAGGGTATCCAGCCCTCGCCGGGCGACAATGGCTACCCGGTCATCCGGTTGCACGCCCAGCTCGATCAAGCGATGTGCCAGAAGGTTGGCCTGGCGGTTCAGTTCGTGGAACGTCAGTTGCTTGTCCAGGTGCACCGCCGCCAGCGCTTGCGGTCGCGCGACGACCTGCGCCTCGAAGCGTTGATGAATTGTCTGTCCGCGAACGTATTCGACATCGCTGGCGTTGAACCCCGTCAACAGCTGTTCGCGCTCTAGGGCGGGCAACACCGACAGTTGACTCAGCGGCGTATCCGCCGCGTGCTCCAATGCCTGCAACAGGTTTTCCATGGCACACACCATATAGCCGCAGATCCGCTGCGCCTCGACTTCACGACTGGCCAGCAGCGTCAGGCTGAAGTGATCGCCAAAGTCATCGATGCTCAAGGTCAGCGGGTAATTGGTGCGTTCCTCCGCATGCAGGACGCTGATCCCCTCCCAGGCCGAGAGCGCTTCGGCACTGGCATTGGCGCTCGAGGTGCTGTGCCGATAATTGAGCAGTGAACTGAACAGCGGCGATGACCCGACCACCCCGCTGCAACGCTGGGCCAGCACCAGCGGGGCGTGCTCATGGCGCATCAGACGGGTCAGACGTGCATGGGTGGCCTTCACCGACTCACCCGCTGCCAGCGCGTCGACCTCGACCCGCAGCGGCAAGGTGTTGATGAAAATGCCCAGCGCGCGGTCGGTCGACTCCGCCCCTTGCATCCGCCCCATCAGCACGGTACCGAACACAACAGCAGATTTTCCGGTGAGTGCGTTGAGGACCTGCCCCCAGCCAAGATGGAACAGACTCGCGACACTCACCCCGAGCGACCGGGCACTGGCTCGCAGGCGCTGCCCCAGCAACGGGTCAAGTGGCACACCGCATTCTTCGATGTCGCTGCCGTCGCCATGCACGCCTTGCAGGCCGAACGGCAACGTCGGTTCGTCGATGTCACCGAGCATCTCGCGGAAAAAAACCTCGTGCTCCGACTCGCTGATGCCTAGCCGCGCCTGGGCGACATAATTGCGAAACGGTACGGGCGCTCCCAGTCTGGTGCTCTGTCCTGACAGGCACGCCTGCATTTCCTCGCTGACCACCGCGAGCGCCGAGTGGTCCATCGCCATGTGGTGAAACAGCAATATCGCGACGATACGCCCGGTCTTTGCATCCCAGGCATGGGCCAGGCGCAATAGCGGCGCGCGTGTCACGTCGAGACGAAAGTGCCGGGCGTCGAATCGCGCATGCAACTGCTCCAGGACATCGCCTTGAGCCGCATCGAGCTGCACTTCCTCCACAGGTAACCCGACACGTCGCAGGACCACTTGCACCGGCGTGTCCAGTCCTTCCCAGACGATGGCGGTGCGCAGAATGTCGTGGCGCTCGATGACGGTCTGCAGGGCCTGGACGAATGCCTCGAACCGCTCGGGTCCGCTGAACGCGAATTTCGCCTGCATCACATACGGATCACCCTGTGCAGCGCTCGCGTGGTGGTAGAGGATGCCCTCCTGCAACGGCGTCAGTGGATAGATGTCCTGGACATTGGCGCCGCCGCCAGGGATCTGCGCGACAATTTGATCGAGGGTGTCCTGATTCAGGTCAACCATTGTCAGCATCGCCGGGGTGACCCGTGTTGTGCCCGGTGAAATGCCATTGACCGGCACTGCAACCTGCCCCTCTCGTGCGGCCGAGTAATCGCCCGCCTCGATCAGCTCGATCAATGCCGACTTGTGCTCGCGCAATGCGGCCAGCAAACCTGGCTCACTCAGGGCCTGCTTGTTGCCATTGACCCGCAACTGCCCGTCCGTGATTGCCAACTGGATGTCTTTTGTCTTCAGCGTCGCCAACAGTTCATTCAGGTTCACAGGACGATCTCCATTCTTTCCGTGATGGCTGCGTAACCAGCCAGAGTCGGTTGCTCGAACAACGTCCGGACATCGGCTTCGATACCTGCCTGTTGCAGGCGCCCGATCAGGCTGACCGCCAGCAACGAATGCCCTCCCAGCTCAAAGAAATGGTCTTGCCGCCCGACGCGCTCGACCTTGAGCAATTCGCACCACAGGCGCGAAAGGAGGATTTCCATCTCGCCGACCGGCTCTTCGTATTCGCGAATGCTGACTACAGCCGAATCCGGTGCGGGCAATGCCTTGCGATCCACCTTGCCGTTGGGGCTCAGTGGAAGGCTGTCGAGCGCGACGAATGCCGACGGCACCATGTAATCCGGCAAACGTGCGAGCAGGTGTTCGCGCAACACCTCGATCCCCGGTTGCCCCGCCTCGGCGTTACAGATGAAGTACGCCACCAGACGCTCCTCACGCACCAGCACCACGGCTTCGCGCAGCGCCGGATGGCTGAGCAGTTGCGCCTCGATTTCACCCGGTTCCAGACGCAGGCCACGCAGCTTGACCTGGAAGTCGTTGCGCCCGATGAATTCGAGCTGCCCATCGGTGCGATAGCGCACCCGGTCGCCCGTGGCGTATAGCCGATCGCCGGCCACGAACGGGCTCGGGATAAACCGTTCGGCCATCAACTGCGGCAACCCCAGGTAGCCCCGCGCAACCCCGGCACCGCCAATGAACAACTGACCGATGACGCCCATCGGCACCGGCCGCTCGGCAGCATCGAGTACATACAGACGGGTGTTGTTGATCGGCCGTCCGATCGGCAACGCGCTGTCCGGTACCGCCATCGACGGCTCCAGCGTCCACACCGTGCTGTCGACCGTGGCTTCAGTCGGGCCGTAAACGTTGTGCAGACGCACCTGCGGCAAACGCTCACGTACCAGACGCGCCAGCGCCGGCGTCAGGTCGCCGCCGCCACAGAACACATCGGTGAGGCTGCTGCACTGGCTGACGTCATCCTGCTCGAGGAACTGTTGCAACAGCACCGGCACGAACTGGATCACGCTGATCCGCTGCTCGCGAATCACCTGCGCCAGATACGCCGGCTCGCGGTGCCCGTCAGGACGCGCCAGCACCAGCCGCAAACCGGCGCTCAGCGGCCAGAACAGCTCCCAGACCGAGGCGTCGAAACTGAACGGGGTTTTCTGCAACAGGGCGCCGTCCGTCACGGCGGGACACAGCTGCGAACTCCAGTGCAGCAGGTTGCCGACGCCACGATGTTCGACCATCACCCCTTTCGGCGCACCGGTCGAACCGGAGGTGTAGATCACGTAAGCCAGGTTCGAAGCGCTCAGGTTCGGCACTTGCGGGTTGTCATCCGGGTTGGATGTCCATTGCGCCTGATCCAGATCGATCACCAGCGCAGTGCTCTCGTCGAGCAAGGCGCGAGTCGCCCCATGCACCAGCACCGCCACCGGGGCGCTGTCCTTGAGCATGTAATCCAGACGCTCCTTCGGATACGCCGGATCCAGCGGCACATAGGCACCGCCCGCCTTGAGAATGCCAAGCAGACCGACGATCAGTTCCACCCCGCGCTCGACACAGATTGCCACCCGCGAATCCGGCCCCACGCCCAGTTCGCGCAGGTGATGGGCCAGACGATTGGCCCGTGCGTTGAGCTCGGTGTAGGTCAGCCGCTGCTCACCGGCCTGCAAAGCAACGGCTAGCGGCGTGCGTTGCACTTGCGCCTCGAACAGCCCGTGAACGGTTTGCTCCAGATTGTCGGCGGTGCCGGTGACGTTAAGGTCGTAAAGCACCCGCTGACGTTCTGCGCCGTCAAGGATCGGCAAGCGGTTCAGCGGCTGATCCGGTGCCTGTTCCAGAGCATCCGCCAGTGTCTCCAGCGCGGTCTGCATGTAGTCGCAGATCCGTTGCGAGCCGACGCCCGCCGGGGTCATGGCGGTGAGCACAAAACCGCTGCCCAGATCATCGACGCCCATGCTCAATGGATAGTTAGTGCGTTCTTCGCTGCTCAGGGTCTCGATGCCCTGCCAGGCCTGACGCCGGTTGTGCTGTTGCGCCTCGTCGGCGCTGTGCCGGTAATTGAGCATCGAACTGAACAGCGGCGACGGCGCGGCCACGCCGCTGCAACGCTGGGCCAGCGCCAGTGACGCGTGTTCATGGCCGAGCAGCGCACTGAGCCGCGCATGCGTCTCCCGAGCGCCTTCGCGCACCGGGGTTGCCCCCAGATCGACCCGCAGCGGCAAGGTGTTGATGAACATCCCCAACGCCCGGTCGGCCCCGTCGCCGCCCTGCATACGGCCCATCAGCACCGTGCCGAACACCACCCGCTCCTGCCCGGATGTCGCCGACAGCACCTGCGCCCACGCAAGGTGGAACAGGCTGGCCACGCTGATGCCCAGGTGCCGCGCGAGGCTGCGCAGACGCTGAGCGGTGGCAGCGGTCAGGGCCTGTTGCGTTTCCTCGATGTCGCGACCGTCTCCCTGCACATCCTGCAAGCCGAACGGCAGGGTCGACTCGTCGATGTCGCCGAGCATGTCGCGGAAGAACGCCTCGTGCTCCTGCTCGCTGACGCCCAGCCGCGCCTGCGCCACGTAGTTGCGGTAAGGCACGGCCGCGCCGAGCGAGGCTTCATGCCCTTGCAGGCAGGCGAGCATTTCCTGCTGCACCACGTCCAGCGCGGTGTGATCGAGCACGAGATGGTGGAACAGCAACATCGCGACCACCCGACCGTGGGCTGGATCACGGGCATACACCAGACGCAGCAACGGTGCCTGGCTGATGTCGAGGCGGTAGTGCCGGGCATCGAAATGCTCGTGCAACTGCTCAAGAACGTCGCCATCCGCCGGGTCGAACAGGATCTCCTGCACCGGCAACTCGACGTGACGCCATACCACTTGCATCGGCTCGGCCAGTTTCTGCCAGATCACCGCCGTGCGCAGGATGTCGTGGCGTGCAATGACCTTGCGCAGCGCCGCCGCGAAGCTGTCGAGCCGCTCGAGGCTGTCGAACGCCAGCCACGATTGCAGCAAGTACGGGTCGCCCTGCTCCGCACTCAGGTGGTGATAAAGGATGCCTTCCTGCAACGGCGCCAGCGGATAAATATCCTGCACGTTGGCGGCGCCCCCCGGCACTGTGGCAAGGATCCGGTCGATGCTTGGCTGATCCAGTTCGGTCAGGCTCAGCAACTCCGGAGTGATGCGGGTGCAGTCGGCAGGAATGCGGTTGGCCGGCACTTCGATCTCGCGACCGCTGCCCACCGCTGCCGCCAGGGCTGCCAGGGTCGGCTGGCTGAATAGCACACGCACATCGGTGTTCAGGCCGATCTGGCGCAGGCGTTCGATCAGGGTGACGGCCAGCAACGAGTGGCCGCCCAGTTCGAAGAAGTTGTCGTGGCGACCGACTTTTTCCAGCTTCAGAACATCGGCCCAGATCTGCGCCAGCGCAGTTTCCACCGGGCCTTGCGGAGCTTCGTATTCGCGGCGTAGCCAGGCGCTTTGATCCGGTTCCGGCAAGGCCTTGCGGTCGAGTTTGCCGTTGGCGGTCAGCGGCAAGGCGTCGAGGCGCACGTAAGCCGCCGGGATCAGCGCTTGCGGCAAGCGGGTTTGCAGATGATTGCGCAACGCTTCGATATCGGTCGGCGCACGCTCGGTGAACCACACCAGCAACTGCCCGTCGCGCACCAACGCTACTGCGTCCTGCACTGCTGGATGGCTGGCCAGCGCTGCTTCGATTTCCCCCAGTTCAACCCGCACGCCGCGCAGTTTCACCTGATCGTCGTTGCGGCCCAGGTATTCGATGTTGCCGTCTGCCAGCCAGCGTGCGAGGTCGCCAGTGCGGTACATGCGTCCTTCGTTGAACGGATCCTTCAGGAAGCGTTCGGCGGTCAGCTCGGGACGGTTCAGGTAACCCCGCGCCACGCCGGCGCCGGCGACGTACAACTCCCCCGTCACACCTACTGGCACGGGGCGTTGCTGGTCATCGAGCAAGTAGATACGGGCATTGGCCATCGGCCGGCCGATGTGCAGCGGTTGCCCGACTTCGACCGGACCAGAGGTGGCGACCACCGTGGCTTCGGTCGGGCCGTAGTTATTGATGACCGCGAAAGTCTGTTCGCGGTTGAACTGCCGCAGCTTGTCGCCGCCGATCAGCAAGGTACGCAGGGTCGGGTGTTGCAGCTCGCGGCTGAAGGCGTATTCGGCCACCGGCGTCGGCAGGAAACTCACTTGCAACGGCTGCGCCCGCCACCAGTCGAGCAGTTCGTCCAGATGTTCATTGCTCACCGATTCCGGCGGCAGGTGCAACGTCGCGCCGACGCACAGCGCCGGCCAGACTTCCCAGGCCATCGCATCAAAGCCAAACCCGGCCACGCTGGCGGTGTGGCTGCCGGCGTGCAGGTCGAAGGCGTCGGTGTGCCAGTGGACAAGATTTTCCAGGGTCGCGTGCTCGACCATCACGCCTTTTGGCTGGCCAGTGGAGCCCGAGGTGTAGATCACATAGGCCAGGTTGTCCGGCGTAAAATCGGCGACCTGCGGGTCAGCATCCGACAGGCCTTGCCAGCTCTCATGAGCGAGATCAATCACCGGCACACCTGTCTGATTCGGCAAATCCACGTCGCGAACCAGTACCACTGCCGGCGCACTGTCGGCCAGCATATAAGCGATGCGCTCGGGCGGATAAGCCGGGTCGACCGGTACATAAGCGGCGCCGGCCTTGAGGATCGCCAGCAACCCGACCAGCATCTCCGGGCTGCGTTTGAGACAGATCGCCACTCGCGTATCGGTGGTAACACCTAGCCCCCGCAGATGATGGGCCAGGCGATTGGCGCGCTGGTTCAATTGCCTGAACGTCAGGCGCTGCGTGCCCGCCTGAACCGCCACGGCCTCCGGCGTGCGCGCAACCTGCGCTTCGAACAGACGATGAACACCTTGCGCTGACGGGTAAACCGCCGTGCTCGCGTTGAAGTCGCCAAGCAGCTGCGCGCGCGCCGCCTGCGACAGGACGCTGAGACGTTCAAAGGCCTGTCCGGGGTTGTCAGCCAACGCTGCCGCCAGCTCCGTCAGAGCGCTGTGCATCAGCTCGCAGACTCGCTGCGCCCCCACATGATCCGGGGTCAGCACCGACAGGCTGAAGGCATCGCCCTGGTCATTGATGCTCAGGGTCAGCGGATAATTCGTGCGTCCGTCCTGGGCCAGGAATTCGATGCCCTGCCAGACCGGATCAACCGTCTGTCGCGCAGCGTCGTGGCCGCTGTGTCGATAGTTGAGTACCGCGCTGAACAGCGGCAAAGGCGCGGCCACGGCGCTGCAACGCTGAGCCAGTGCCAGCGACGCATGTTCGTGTCCCAGTAAAGCCGCCAGCCGCTCATGAACCGTGCGGACCGCTTCACTCACACTCTGTCCGTCTACCTGCACGCGCAGCGGCAAGGTGTTGATGAACATCCCCAATGCCTGATCCGCGCCCTCGCCGCCTTGCATGCGGCCCAGCAGCACGGTGCCGAACACCACGTCCCGGCGTCCGGAAGTCGCCGCCAGCACCCGCGCCCAGGCAAGATGAAACAGGCTCGCGACGCTGACCCCGTATTGCCGCGCCTGGCGACGCAAGTGCCAATTCAATTCCACCGGCAGCGTAAGCGAGTGCTCCTCGATGTTGCGACCATCGCCCTGGACGTCCTGCAATCCGAACGGCAGGGTCGGCTCGTCAATATCTCCGAGCATTTCCCGGAAGAAGGTTTCGTGTTCGTCCTCGCTGATGCCCTGGCGGGCCTGATGGACGTAGTTACGGTACGGCGCGGCGGGCGGCAAAGACTCAAGCTGTCCCGGCAGATACACCTGCATGTCCCGGCGAACCACCTCCAGCGCCGTGTGATCCAGCACGACGTGATGGAACAACAACACGCCTGCCACCCGGTCATGCAGCGGATCTTCGGCGTACATCAGACGGATCAGCGGTGCCTGACCGAGGTCGAGGCGAAAATCCCGGGCATCGAATCGTGCACGCAACTGATGGAGGATATCGCCATCCAGCGGATTCAGAGCGACCGGTTGCACCGCCAGCGCAGCCTCTCGCCACACCACTTGCTGCGGGCTCGGCAATCCTTCCCAAACCAGACTGGTGCGCAGGATGTCGTGGCGCGCGATCACCTTTTGCAAGGCGTTGGCAAAAGCGTGCAAGCGCTCGACGCTGGCAAAGGCGAGGCATGATTGCAGCAAGTACGGATCGCCCTGCTCTGCGCTCAAGTGGTGATAAAGGATGCCTTCCTGCAACGGCGCCAGCGGATAAATGTCCTGCACGTTGGCGGCACCGCCCGGCACCGTGGCAACGATCCGGTCGATGCTTGGCTGATCCAGTTCGGTCAGGCTCAGCAACTCCGGAGTGATGCGGGTGCAGTCGGCAGGAATGCGGTTGGCCGGCACTTCGATTTCGCGCCCGCTGCCCACCGCCGTAGCCAGGGCTGCCAGGGTTGGCTGGCTAAACAACACGCGCACATCGGTATTCAGGCCGATCTGGCGCAGGCGTTCGATCAGGCTCACGGCCAGCAACGAGTGGCCGCCCAGTTCGAAGAAATTGTCGTGGCGTCCGACTTTTTCCAGCTTCAGAACATCGGCCCAGATCTGCGCCAGCGCGGTTTCCACCGGGCCTTGCGGGGCTTCGTATTCGCGGCTGAGCCAGGCGCTTTGATCCGGATCCGGCAAGGCCTTGCGGTCGAGTTTGCCGTTGGCGGTCAGCGGCAAGGCGTCGAGGCGCACGTAAGCCGCCGGGATCAGGGCTTGTGGCAAGCGGGTTTGCAGATGATTGCGCAGGGCTTCGATATCGGTCGGCGCTCGCTCGGTGAACCACACCAGCAACTGGCCGTCGCGCACCAGCGCTACTGCGTCCTGCACCGCCGGATGGCTGGCCAGCGCCGCTTCGATTTCCCGCAGTTCGACCCGCACACCGCGCAGTTTCACCTGATCGTCATTGCGTCCCAGGTATTCGATGTTGCCGTCTGCCAGCCAGCGTGCGAGGTCGCCGGTGCGGTACATGCGCCCTTCGTTGAACGGATCTTTCAGGAAGCGCTCGGCGGTCAGCTCGGGACGGTTCAGGTAGCCCCGTGCGACACCGGCGCCGGCGACGTACAACTCGCCGGTGACGCCTACCGGCACCGGACGTTGCTGGTCATCGAGCAGATATACCTTGGCGTTGGCCATCGGCCGGCCGATGTGCAGCGGCTGGCCGACTTCGACCGGGCCGGACGTCGCGACCACCGTGGCTTCGGTCGGGCCGTAGTTGTTGATGACCGCGAAAGTCTGTTCGCGATTGAACTGCCGCAGCTTGTCGCCGCCGATCAGCAAGGTGCGTAGGGTCGGATGTTGCAGCTCGCGGCTGAAGGCATATTCGGCCACCGGCGTCGGCAGGAAGCTGACCTGCAACGGCTGCGCCCGCCACCAGTCGAGCAACTCGTCCAGGTGCTCGTTGCGCACCGTTTCCGGCGGCAGGTGCAATGTCGCACCGACGCACAATGCCGGCCAGACTTCCCAGGCCATCGCATCAAAGCCAAACCCGGCCACGCTGGCGGTGTGGCTGCCGGCGTGCAGGTCGAAGGCTTCGGCGTGCCAGTGCACAAGGTTTTCCAGGGTCGCGTGTTCGACCATCACGCCTTTCGGCTGGCCGGTGGAGCCTGAGGTGTAGATCACGTAGGCCAGATGTGCCGGGGTCAGTTCCGGCAACTGTGGATTGCTGTCCGGCAGATGCTGCCAGGCGTCGCTGTCAAGGTTGATCACCGGCACGGCCCCCAGCAGGTCGCGGGTGGCCGTCTGTGCCAGGACCGCCACCGGATCGCTGTCCTGCAACAGGTAAGCGATCCGTTCTGCCGGATGCGTGGGATCGACCGGGACATAACCGGCGCCCGCCTTGAGGATCGCCAGCAGCCCGACCAGCATCTGCGGACCACGCTGCACGCAGAGCGCAACGCGATCGTCCGGTCGTACACCGAGGCCGATCAAGTGATGGGCCAGGCGGTTGGCGCGGCGGTTCAAGCCGTCGTAGCTCAGACTTTGCCCGCCCTGCAGCACTGCCACAGCGTCGGGTTGGCTCGCCGCTCGCGCTTCAAACAATTGGTGCACCACATGGCCGTGGGCAAAGTCGCGACCGGTGACATTGAAACCGACCAGCACGCGCTGGCGTTCGGCCGCCGACAGGATCGACACCTGATTCATTAACGCATGGCGATCCTGCTCCAGCGCGCTGAGCAAATTGTCCAACGCCGTTTGCAGATAATCGCAGACCCGCGCGCCATCCACGTCGGGCACTGCCTGGACAGAAAGCCGGAAGCCCTGTCCAAGGTCGTCGACGCTGACCACCAGCGGATAGTTGCTGCGCTCACGAGAATCGAGAATCCGGATGCCTTCCCATCCCGGCGTCGCCGTCTGTTGCGCACTGTGGCGATAGTTGAGCAAGGTATTGAACAGCGGTTCCGATCCCGTCACGCCACTGCAACGTTGGGCCAGCATCAGCGGCGCCTGCTCATGCACCAGCAGTTGCGCCAGACGCTCGTGGGTCGCCCTGACACCCGCCTCCACCGCCATCGCCCCGACATGGACCCGCAGCGGCAGGGTATTGATGAACATACCCAACGAACGATCGGCGCCCTCTCCCCCCTGCATGCGCCCCAGCAACACCGTGCCGAATACCACCTCCTCGCGCCCGCAGACCTGCGCAAGCACCTGGCCCCAGGCCTGATGCACCAGACTCGCAACACTGATGCCCAGCGTGCGGGCCTGATTGCGCAAGCGCCCGGCAAGACGCTCATCCAGTGCCCGTTCGCTGTCCACGATGCCGGTGCCATCGCCGAGTACATCCCGCAGGCCGAACGCCAGGGTCGGCTCAACGATGTCGCCGAGCATCTCGCGAAAGAACGCTTCATGGGCCTCGGCATTCGAGCCGAGACGAGCCTGAGCGACATAGTTGCGGTATTGCACGGGGGACGGCAGCGCACCGACTTGCCCGTGAAGGGCATCGCTCATCTCGGCCACCAACACCTCAAGCGCGGTGTGATCGAGCACGATGTGGTGCAACAGCAGGATCCCGACCCAGCGGTTTTGCAACGGGTCTTCGGTGTAGGCGAAGCGCATCAACGGCGCACGTTGCAAGTCCAGGCGATAGTGTCGCGGATCGAAACGCGCCTGCATTTGCTGCAACACATCACCGTCCTGCGGATCGGCATCCACCCGCTCCAGTGCCAGCGGCGCCGCACGCCACACCACTTGCACCGGCTCCTCAAGGTTTTCCCTGACCACACTGGTACGCAGGATGTCATGCCGAGCGATGACGCTGTTCAACGCGCGAACGAACGCCTTGATCTGCGCCAGTCCGTCGAAGGCGAACTGCGCTTGCAGCACGTACGGGTCACCGTCGGCAATGGCCAGATGGTGATAGAGGATGCCCGCCTGCAACGGTGCCAGGGCGTAGATGTCCTGCACGTTGTCGATACCGCCCTCGACGGTCTCGACGATACGGTCGATGGCCGCTTGATCCAGCGTGGCCAGCGGCAGCATGTCCGGGGTGATGCGGGTGCAACCGGGTTTGATGCGGTTGGCCGGCACGCTGACCCTGGCGTCCCCTCCCAGCGTCGCCGCGAGTGCCGCCACGCTCGGCTGGCCGAATAGCACGCGGACGTCGCACTGCATGTCCTGCTGACGCATGCGCTCGATCAGCTTCACCGCCAGCAGCGAATGACCGCCCAGCTCGAAGAAATTGTCATGCCTGCCCACCTGCTCCAGCCCGAGCAAGGTCTGCCAGATCACAGCGATGCGGGTTTCGATTTCGCCGAGCGGTGCTTCAAACGCCCGCCGGGCGAAGGCTTCGTTATCCGGCTGCGGCAACGCCCGGCGATCGAGTTTGCCGTTGGCTGTCAGCGGGAAGGCATCGAGGCGCACGAACGCGCCCGGCACCATATGCTCGGCCAGCGATGCCAGCAGGTGATCGCGCAATTGCGCAACGCTCGGTTCGACACCTTCGGCGGCCAGCCAGTAGGCCACCAGACGCGTGTCGCCGGGGCTGTCCTCGCGGGCGATCACCAGCGCATCGCGCACGCCGTCGCAGGCGGCAAGACGTGCCTGGATCTCGCCAAGTTCGATACGGAAACCACGGATTTTCACCTGATCGTCGTTGCGTCCCAGGTATTCGAGTTCGCCCTCCACCGTCCACCGAGCCAGATCGCCGGTCTTGTACAAACGCGCTTCGGCATGCCCGCTGAACGGATCGGCGATAAAGCGCTCGGCGGTCAACGCCTCACGATTCAGATACCCACGGGCAACCCCGGCGCCGCCGACGTACAACTCACCGGTCACTCCGGCCGGCACGGGTTCTCGCCGGGCATCGAGGACGTACAGCTGCAGGTCGGGAATGCGCACGCCGATCGGACTGCTGGCGGTCAGTTGCGCGTCTGCCGCCACCAGCGGTCGATAGGTCACATGCACCGTGGTTTCGGTGATGCCGTACATGTTCACCAGCCGGGTGCCGGCGTTGCCGATCCGCGCGTACCAGGGTTTGAGCGATCCCGGATCCAGCGCCTCACCGCCAAAAATCACATCGCGCAGCGAATGCTGCAACGGGCTGCGGCCCTGCGCGGCGACCAACTGGCGGAACGCGCTTGGTGTCTGGTTGAGTACGGTGACACCCGAGCGGCAGAGCAACGCATAGCACTCGTCCGGCGAGCGACTGATGTGTTGCGGCACCACCAGCAACTGTCCGCCGTACGCCAGCGCACCCCAGATTTCCCAGACCGAGAAATCAAAGGCAAACGAGTGGAACAACGCCCAGACGTCTTGCGCATTAAACCGGAACCAATCGTGGGTCGCGCCAAACAGGCGTGCCACGTTGCGGTGCTCGACCATCACGCCTTTGGGCAGCCCGGTGGAACCCGAGGTGTAGATCACGTAGGCCAGATGCGCCGGATTCAAGTCCGGGATCTGCGGATTGAACAGCGGTTCGGTGCGCAATCCGTGGTCGTCGAGATCGATCTGCGGCACGGAGAGCCCGGCAATCCGATCCAGAGTCGCGGTCTGCATCAGCACCGCCACCGGCGCACTGTCTTGCAGGGTGAAGGTGATCCGCTCCAGCGGATAAGCCGGATCGATCGGCACATAACCGGCACCCGCCTTGAGCACACCGAGCAGGCCGACGATCATTTGCGGACCGCGCTCAACGCAGATCGCTACCCGGTCATCCGGACGAATGCCGAGGGCGAGCAAACGGTGGGCCACCTGGTTGGCCTGGCGGTTGAGGGCTTCATAAGTGTAAGTACGGCCCTCGAACAGCAAGGCGACCGCCTCGGGCCGGGTGTGCGCATGGGCTTCGAATTGCTGATGGATCAAAGGCGTGTCGGCAAACTTCGCCTTTGGTGTATTGACGCCATGCAGCCAGTGTTCTCGCTCGGCAGGCGGCAGTATGTTCAGGCTGTGCAATGCGGCTTGCGGATCGTTCTGCAACGCATCGACGAGACTTTCCAGTGCCGTGCGCAGGTAACCGGCGATGCGTGAGGCGCCAAGCGTCACGTCGGCCAGCACCGTGATGCGCAAGTCCTGACCGAGGTCATCGATGTTGACGGTCAGCGGGTAATTGGTGCGCTCGCGGGCACCCAACACGTGCACTCCCGGCGACAGCTCGATCACTTCGGCGACTTCCTCCACGCTGCTGTGGCGGTAGTTGAGCATGGCGCTGAACAGCGGCGTCGGCACCGCCACGGCGCTGCAACGCTGGGCCAGTGCCAGGGACGCCTGCTCATGGGCGAGCAGCGCGGTCAGGCGCCGGTGCGTCGCCAGCACGCCGTCATGAACGCTCGACGCGCCGACATCCACCCGCAAAGGCAGCGTATTGATGAACATCCCCAAGGCCTGTTCGACACCGTCAGCCGCGTTCATCCGTCCCAACAGAACGGTGCCGAACACCACCGCCGAGCGCCCGCACAACTGCCCCAGCACGCGTGCCATGGCCAGGTGCATCAGGCTCGCCACACTCACCCCCGATTGTCGCGCGTGGGTCCGCAGGCGCTGGCTCAAATCGCTGTCGAGCATGCACGCGACTTCCTCGATGCCCTGCCCGTCACCTTGTACATCGTGCAAGCCACCGGGCAGCGTCGGCTCGTCGATGTCGCCGAGCATCTCGCGGAAAAAGGCTTGATGCGCTTGCTCATCCGACCCCAGACGTGCCCTCGCCAGGTGGTCGCGAAACGGCACCGCCCTCGCGACTTCGGCATCGCGGCCGGACAGGTAGGCCTGAATTTCCCGGCGTACCACATCGAGCGCGACGTGATCCATGATCATGTGATGGAACAGCAACAATGCGACCACCCGGTCGTTGGCCGGATCCTCGGCGAACACCAGCCGCAGCAACGGGGCCTGTTGCAGGTCGAGGCGGAAGTATTGTGGGTCGTGGCGTGCCAGTAATTGCGCGAGTACATCCTCACGGTCATTCAGATCGACTTCCTCACAGACCAGCGGGGCTTCACGCCAGACCACCTGCACAGGTTCGTCCAGATGTTCCCAGAGGATCGCGGTGCGCAAAATGTCATGGCGCTCGATCACCCGACGCAACGCTTCGGTGAATGCCTCCAGCCGTTCGCGACTGTCGAACGTGAACCGCGCCTGCGACACATAGGGATCCCCCTCCGGCGCGGAGAGATGGTGATAAAGCAGCCCCTCCTGCAATGGCGCCAGCGGATAGATGTCCTGCACGTTCGCCACGCCGCCCGGCACGGTGGCGACGATACGGTCGATGGCCGACTGATCCAGCTGCACCAGCGGCAGCATGTCCGGGGTGATGCGCAGCGCCGGGCTCGACCAGTCGCCGCCGTGGCTCGCCACCAGTTCCAGCAACTGCGCCTTGTGTTTGGCGAGGCTGTCCCACAACGCATCGTCCAGTGCGTCGTCATCGCCCAGAATGACCAGGTCTTCATCGTCCTGTTGAAGGCGGATCGCATGGGTGGAAATAACAGCCATCAGCTCGCGAAATTGCATGGGGGTAACCTGCTGTAAATTCAGAAAAAAGGAGCGCGCAGCGGCGAGTCCGTACGGCGGCGCGCAGCCTGGAAAAGCTAAAACATCGGGGCTTGGGTGTCTGACATGGGAAGCGGGGACAAGACCCGTGACCGACCAGTCATGGCGTCGATTCGCGGGAACCGCGAATCGACGCCGGTGTCGGCTCAGAGCCGGCGTTTGCGGCTGAGCGTTGGTATGGTGGTTTGCGGGACTTCCAGCTGCTTTGCCTGGTCCGAGGTCTGCGCCGCCAGCGCGGCCAGGGTCGGCTGACTGAACAGCGTCCGCGCATCGACGTGCAGCCCGGCCTGACGCATGCGCGCCACCAGACTGACCGCCAGCAACGAATGCCCGCCCAGCTCAAAGAAGTGGTCGTTACGCCCGACCTGCTCCAGTTGCAGCACTTCGGCCCAGATCTGCGCCAGCCGGATTTCGACTTCGCCCTCGGGCGCCTCGTAGCGGCGACTGAGCACCGCCTCAGCCCCCGGTGCGGGCAAGGCTTTGCGGTCGACCTTGTCGTTGGGGGTCAGGGGCAACGCGTCGAGTTTCACGTAAGCGCCCGGCGCCATGTACTCCGGCAAACGCTCGAGCACATGGGCGCGCAAGGTTTCGATGCGCGGCACGTCGAAGCCTTCACGCACGGTGAAATACGCCACCAGTCGCTCGTCCCGCACCAGCACCACCGCTTCACGCACTGCTGGATGGTCGATCAGTCGCGCCTCGATCTCCCCCGGTTCCAGACGCAGGCCGCGCAGCTTGATCTGGAAGTCGTTGCGCCCGAGGAATTCGAGGTTGCCGTCCGCCCGGTAACGCACCAGATCGCCGGTGCGGTACAGGCGATCACCGGCCACGAACGGGCTGTCGATGAAGCGTTCGGCCTGCATGTCCGGCAAGCCCAGATACCCCCGCGCGACCCCGACCCCGCCGATGTGCAGGTGGCCGCTGACACCGAATGGCACCGGTTGATCGTGGGCATCCAGCACGTAGAGTCGGGTGTTGCTCAGGGCCTTGCCGATTGGCACCACGGCCTCCGGCACCGGTTGGTCCGGCTCCAGCGTCCAGCCGGTGCTGTCGACCGTGGTTTCGGTCGGGCCATAGACGTTATGCAGACGTACCCACGGCAGGCGCTCGCGGACGCGCCGGGCCAGTGCGGCGGTCAGCTCGCCGCCACCGTTGAGCACGTCGGTCAGACTGGTGCACTGGCTGACATCCTCCTGTTCGATGAACTGTTGCAGCAGCGCCGGCACGAACTTGACCACGGTGATCTGCCGTTCGCGAACCACCTGGGTCACATACGCCGAATCGCGGTTGCCGTCGGGACGCGCCAGCACCAGCCGCAGGCCGGAACACAGCGGCCAGAAAATCTCCCACACCGAACTGTCGAAGCTGAACGGCGCTTTCTGCAACAGCGCGCCGTGCTCGGTCGGCGGGCTGATCTGCGAGCCCCAGTGCACCATGTTGCAGGCGCTTCGGTGCTCGATCATCACGCCCTTCGGCGTGCCGGTGGAGCCTGAGGTGTAGATCATGTAGGCCAGGTTTGAAGCGCTCAAACCCGGTACTTGCAGGTTTTCAGTCGATGCGCCCTGACAGGTGCAGCGGTCGAAATCGATGACCGGCACACCCGGCTCGCCCAACAGATTGCGGGTGGTTTCGTGTACAAGCACCGCAACCGGCGTGCTGTCCTGCAACATGTAATGCAGGCGTTCCAGCGGATAGTCAGGGTCCAGCGGCACATACGCGCCGCCGGCCTTGAGAATGCCGAGCAAGCCGATCACC
This sequence comes from Pseudomonas glycinae, assembly GCF_001594225.2. Classification (GTDB taxonomy): domain Bacteria; phylum Pseudomonadota; class Gammaproteobacteria; order Pseudomonadales; family Pseudomonadaceae; genus Aquipseudomonas; species Aquipseudomonas glycinae. The sequence goes on along the minus strand of NZ_CP014205.2, from coordinate 2,315,823 downwards.
AGATCCAGGCTGCGTTCGACACAGATCGCCACCCGCGAATCGGGCTGCACGCCTTGCTCGCGTAGATGATGCGCCAGACGGTTGGCCTGTTCGTTCAGTTGCCGATAGGTCAGTTGTTGCTCGCCAGCCTGCAATGCGATGGCGTCCGGCCTGCGCTGGACTTGTTGCTCGAACAGCACCTGAAGCGGCTGATCGAGCGGGCAATCGACTTCGCTGGCATTGAACTCGACCAGCAGTTGCTCAAGCTCTGCTGCCGGCAGTATCGGCAAGCGATTCAGCGGCTGTTGCGGTGCCTGCTCAAGGGTATCGACCAGTGCCTGCAACGCGGTCTGCACGTAGTCGCCGATGCGCCGGGCACCGATGCTGATCAGGGTCCGCGTGGTGATCTGCAAGGCGTTGCCCAGATCATCGACGCTCAGGGTCATCGGGTAGTTGGTGCGCTCTTCGTTGTCCACGGTCTGGATGCCTTGCCAGGCTGGGTCCGACGCCGATTCCTGCGCCTCAAGGTCGGTGTGCCGATAGTTGAGCAACGCACTGAACAGCGGTGCCGGTGACGCAACGCCGCTGCAACGCTGGGCCAGCGCCAGTGATGCATGTTCGTGCCCGAGCAAGTCGGTCAGTCGGGCGTGGGTGAGCAGCACCGCATCGCGCGCGCCCCGGTCCATGTCCACCCGCAATGGCAAGGTGTTGATGAACACGCCCAGCGCCCGATCCGCGCCCTCGCCGCCTTGCATCCGGCCCATAAAAACGCTGCCAAACACCACGTGCTCCTGCCCCGAGGTCGCCGCCAGCACCTGCGCCCAGGCCAGGTGAATCAGGCTGGCCACGCTGACGCCTGCCTGCCGCGCCTGAAGGCGCAAACGCCGATCCAGTTCCGGCGCAAGCATGCGCACGGCTTCATCGATGCCGCGCCCGTCGCCCTGCACATCCTGCAAACCGAACGGCAAGGTCGGCTCGTCGATGTCGGCGAGCATCTCGCGGAAGAACGCTTCATGTTCCCGTTCGCTGACTCCAAGCCGGGTCTGGGCCACGTAATTGCGATACGGCACCGCTGGCGACAGCGGTTCATTGAGCCCCAGCAGGTGGGCGCGCATTTCATGGCGCAGGACTTCCAGCGCGATGTGATCCAGCGCCAGGTGATGGAACAACAGAATTGCCACGATCCGCCCATGAGCCGGGTCGCGCGCATACATCAGCCGGATCAGCGGCGCCTGACTGACGTCGATGCGATAACGCCGGGCATCGAAGCGCTCGTGCAATTGAGTGAGGACATCGCCCTCGGCCGGATCGAGGGTGATTTCCTGTACCGGGAGTTCGGCTTCGCGCCAGACCACCTGCACCGGGTTGGTCAAGCCTTCCCATACCACGGCGGTACGCAGGATATCGTGGCGCGCCATGACCTGACGCAGCGCCGCCGCATAGGCCTCGACCCGCTCGACACTGTCGAACGCCAGCTGCGACTGCAGCAGGTACGGATCACCCTGCGCGGCGGTGATGTGGTGATAAAGAATGCCTTCCTGCAACGGCGCCAACGGATAAATATCCTGCACGTTGGCCGCTCCGCCCGGCACCGTGGCGATGATCCGGTCGAGGGTGGCCTGATCCAGTTCTGCCAACGGCAACAGATCCGGGGTGATCTGCGTGCAACCCGGCGGAATACGGTTGGCAGGCACTTCGACCTCGCGGCCACTGCCCACCGACGCGGCCAGTGCCGCCAATGTCGGCTGGCCGAACAGCACGCGCACATCGCTGCTCATGCCGAGCTGGCGCATGCGTTCGATCAGATTGACCGCCAGCAACGAGTGCCCGCCGAGTTCAAAGAAGTGATCGTGACGCCCGACCTTTTCGACTTGCAGCACCTCGGCCCAGATCTGCGCCAGGAGGATTTCGACGTCGCCTTGCGGGGCTTCATATTCGCGGCGGATCAACGCCTCCGGCCCCGGCGCCGGCAACACCTGACGATCCAGTTTGCCGTTGGCCGTCAGGGGCAACGCCGTCAAACGCACGTAGGCCGATGGCAGCATCGCGCTGGGCAGACGGGTCTTGAGGTGAGCATGCAGCTGCGTGATATCCAGCGGCTGGCGTTCGGTGAACCAGGCCAGCAAATGTCCGTCGCGCACCTGCACCACCGCATCGCGCACGGATTCATGGCTGCTCAACGCCGCTTCGATTTCGCCGGGCTCGATGCGCACGCCACGGATTTTCACCTGATCGTCGTTGCGGCCCAGGTATTCGATAGTGCCGTCAGGGCGCCAGCGTGCGAGGTCGCCGGTGCGGTACATCCGCGCGTTGGGCTCGCGGCTGAATGGATCGTCGAGGAAACGTTCGGCGGTCAGCTCAGGGCGGTTGAAGTAACCCCGCGCTACGCCGGCGCCACCGACGTACAACTCACCGGGAACGCCAATCGGCACCGGACGCTGCCGGTCATCCAGCAGATAGGCCGTGGCATTGCTCACGGGTTTGCCGATGTGCAGCGCCCGGCCCGGTTCGATTCGGCCCGAGGTCGCGACCACCGTCGCTTCGGTCGGGCCGTAGTTGTTGATCACCGCGAACGTCTGCTGGTGATTGAACTGGCGCAGTCGATCACCGCCGATCAGCAGTGTGCGCAGGGTGGGGTGTTCGAGGTGACGGCTGAAGGCGTACTCGGCAATCGGGGTCGGCAGAAAACTCACGTCCAGCGGTTGCGCACGCCACCAGTCGAGCAGCGCGTCGATGTCTTCGCCGCCATCACGGGACGGCGCCAGGTGCAGGGTCGCGCCGGCACACAGCGCGGGCCAGACTTCCCAGGCCATGGCGTCGAAGCCGAAGCCGGCGAGACTTGAAGTGTGGCAACCGGCGCTCAGGTCGAAGGCCGTGCAATGCCAGTCGACCAGATTCGATAACGTGTGATGCTCGACCATCACGCCCTTGGGCTGGCCGGTGGAGCCGGAGGTGTAGATCACGTAGGCCAGATGCTCGGTGGTCAGACCCGAAACATCAGGGTTGAGATCGTTGATCGGCCAGGCACGCGAATCGATTTCAATCACCGGCACGTCGAGCACCGGCAAGCGTTCGCGCAGATCGCGCTGGGTCAGGACCACGGCCGGAGCACTGTCGCGCAATAAATAGCTCAGCCGTTCCGCAGGATGAGCCGGATCGACCGGCACATAACCGGCGCCGGACTTGAGAATCGCCAGCAGCGCGACCAGCGTGTCCAGCCCTCGGCGCGCGACCAGCGCCACGCGGGCGTCGGGTCGTACGCCAAGCCCGATCAAATGGTGGGCCAGGGCGTTGGCCTGTCGGTTCAGCTCGGCATAGGTCAGCCGCTGTCCCTGCAATTCGACCGCTACCGCATCCGGGCGTGTCGCCACTTGCGCTTCGACGCGCTGGTGGATGGTCAGGTTTTGAGGGTATTGCGCGCGCGTGTCGTTCCACTGCTGCAAGAGCGCCGATTCGGCCGGCAGGCTCAGGCTGAAATCACCCACCATCAGCGCCGGGTCTTCAAGCCCCTGCTCCAGCACCCACAGCAAGCGCCCGCTCAGCGCCGCGATTTCATCGGCGTCAAAGTAGGCTTCGTTGTACACCATGTACAGACTGTCCTCGTCGTCGCCCCGGCTGCTGCGCAAGTGCACGGACAGCGGCGTACCCTCTTCGTGGTTCGACACTTTGACCACTCGCCCCTGTGCTTCGCCATAGCGATATTCATGGGCGTCGCGCTCATAGGACACGGTCACTTCGAACAGCTGCGAGCGATCCTCGCGCAGCAAGCCGAGGGCGCGGTTCATCTCGCTCAAGGGAAAACGCTGGTGGCGGAAGTCTTTTTTCAATTCGTCGTGAATCGCCTTGACCAGCGTCTTGAATGACAACTCGCGACCAAACCCCATGCGCACCGCGCTGACCTGGGTGAACAGCCCCAGGGTTGATTTGAACCGGGCGCCGGAGCGGTTGAGCAGCGGCACCCCCACCACCCATTCGTCACGCTGGGCGCTGCGGCTGAAATACACATGGATCGCTGCCAGCAGCACATGAAACGCCGAGGCGCCGTACTCCCGGGCCACCTGCTTCATGCGCTCGTGCAAGCGAGCCGGAAACACCTGCGAGAAAATCCGCGTCGGTGCGGCAGCGTCGGCAAAGCGTTCCTGATAACGCGGCAACAACAGCGGCTCGGGCCGGTGCTGGTATTTGTCCAGCCAATACGTACGGTCGCGGGCGTAACGGGGGGACTGAAAATATCGCGCATCGTCATGGATGAAATCGACATAGGACGGCGCCGAATCGGGCGGCTGCTGTCCGAGCGCCAGCGCGTTGTAAATCTCGTCGAGGGATTTGAGCATCTCGCCGAACCCCCAGCCATCGACGATCAGGTGATGGGCCTGGAGTGAGAGCCAGTGACAGTCGTCATCGAGCCAGATCAGACAAAACCGGTACAACGGCCCGCCGTCCAGCAGGAACGGCTGCTCAATGCATTGCTGACTCAGCTGGCGCGCATCGGCGTGTGGATCAGGATGGCGGCGAAAATCGTGGACCTGCATCGGCACCGGCATGGCCGGGGCAAAACACTGCAACGGCAGCCCATGCTCACCGGCCCCCGGCAACAGAATCGTGCGCATGGCGTCATGCCTGGCCACGAGACCTTCAAGCGCCGCCTGCATCAGCGCCGGATCCAGCGGGCCGGTCAGTTCGACATAGCCACCGATGTTGTACATCGGCGAACTCCCCTGACGCAGTTGATCGAGCCAGATGTCGCGCTGGGCAGTGGTCAGCGGGAACGCCTCGGAAGTCGCGGACAGACCGTCCGCCGCATCGGCAGCAAATTGGTTCATAAGATCCATCTCACGTGATTTGGCGCGTATTCAAGCATCGGCCCTGAAATCCGCGTGACACGTGAAACCCGGACAACTCTCCTCACTTTGTACAGTTCTGCGAAGCAACAAGGCCGCAGAAGTCAGCGATTCCCCTAAAAGTTCGGAAAGAAATAGCTGAAAATCCTGTAGGACAATCGCCACACTTTGCTATCGGGTAGCGCCTCGCAAACTCGGAGCGCGGCGGGACGAGCCCCGGATTCCGGGGTTCGTACTAGACCGTTCAGTCACGGACGACGTGAACTGACACACTCATCTGACAGAAACGTGACGCCATTTTTTCGGAGATGGTGGCATTTTGTGTCCCTGTTTTCCCCTACAGACGTAGGACAAATGCATAGGCTTAAATCCCGCTCCAGATCGATTTCATGGAGAAACGGTGGGGTGGGTGTTTCACGGGTGCATGCACGGCAGACGATTCGGCAATGGCTTTAAATCAAGGATGACAAGGATATGAATCTGACCGGCAGTCTTCGCAACATGGAAAATCCGCACTTCTACTGGCAGCTGGGGGAATTGATCGCCAGCACCGGCAACGAGCGTTTTGCCTCGAACATGTTCCAGCTGGTCGACAGCCTCGTTCCGGTCAACCGCGTCCATCTCAGTGAGTGGACCCTGGACGAACGGCAGTCCAGCGTGGTCGAGATCAAGGCGTTGGGCAGTGCGGGTTTGCCGGACACCTTTCCGCCCCCGGATCCGTTGCAGCACCCGGATGACCACCCGCTGTTGCAGCAAATGATCGAAATGAACGACTCGCTGTTGATTCAACTGAAAGCCTCGCTCCAGCATCGACACCCGCACCACAGTGTCCACCAATGCAACCTGGTATCGCGCTCGTCCAACCGCCGATGCGTCATCTCGTTCTACCGCCCCCGCACGCATCGGGTGTTTTCCCTGCCGGAACTGTCGTTCCTCAAGCGCCTGTCCGACACCCTGCTGCCCTTGATCGAACGCCACGCGCACATCAGTCGCCAAGTCACCGCCCGCCAACTCCGCGCGCCACAAGCCGATCAACCCCAGACGCCGTTGCAACAGGTGTTCGACGAGCGTCTGGCGCTGGGCGACATCACCTTGTCGGTGCGTGAGAAAGAGGTCTGTCTGGGTCTGCTGACCGGCGGCACCGTGCCGCAGATGGCGGAAAAATTGCGGGTCAAGAACAGCTCGATCGAGACCTACCTCAAGCGTGCGGCCGCCAAGCTTGGGGTCAGCGGGCGACACGGTCTGGCGAAATGGATGGCCGGGGCCTGATCCGGCGTTTCTCATTTCGGGCGCCCGGCGTCCGCTCTTTCATGAACGAGGCTGTTTGATGTCCAGGTTGTCGATTTCCCTGCTGTGCGCCGCGCTGCTACTGGGCGGCTGTACGTTGATTCCCGATTACCAGCGACCGGCATCGCCGAGCGCTGCGCAGTATCCGCAAGGTCCGGCGTATGCCGCGCAATCCCCGGCCACTCTGCGCCTCGAGGACTGGCGCGCGCTGTTCAATGACCCGGCGTTGCAGCAATTGATTGAAAGCGCGCTGGTCAACAATCGCGATCTGCGGGTAGCTGCCCTGAATGTCGAGGCGTTTCAGGCGCAATACCGCATCCAGCGCGCCGACCTGCTGCCGGCGGTGTCGGCCAACGCCAACGAGCTGCGTCAGCGGCTGCCGTCCAGCGTGACTCGCACCCAAGCGGCAATCACCTCGACCTACTCGGTGAATCTGGGCATCAGCGCCTATGAACTGGACTTTTTCGGCCGGGTGCGCAGCCTCAGCGAGCAGGCGCTGCTGACCTGGCTGTCCACCGAAGAGGCGCGGCGCAGTGCGCAATTAACGCTGGTGGCCAACGTCGCCAACGCCTACCTGACCTGGCGCGCCGATCAGGAGTTGTTGGCGCTGGCTCGGGAAACGTTGGCCGCCGACGAGCGCAGCCTGCACCTGACCACTCGCAACCGCGAGGCCGGCAAGTCCTCGGCGCTGGATCAGATTCAGGCGCAGACCAGTGTCGACAGCACCCGCGCGAGCCTGGCCCGTTATCAGCGCCAGGTCGCCCAGGACTTGAACAGCCTGACGTTGCTGGTGGGCGCGCCGGTGCCCGAGCACCTGCCGGCGCGTCCGCTGGACAGTGATCTGGTGGCAACCGTGCCGGCCGGATTGCCCTCGGATCTGCTGCAACGCCGGCCGGACATTCTCCAGGCCGAATACAAGCTGCGCGCCGCCAATGCCAACATCGGCGCAGCGCGGGCGGCGTTTTTTCCGAGTGTCAGCCTGACCGCCAATGCCGGGACATCCAGCCGCGATCTGTCCGGGCTGTTCAAGGGCGGCTCCGGGGCCTGGACGTTCCAGCCGCAGATCAACCTGCCGATTTTCAACGCCGGCAGCCTGCGGGCCAGCCTGGATTACGCGAAGCTGCAAAAAGACATCACCGTCGCCGAGTACGAAAAGACCATTCAGACGGCATTCCAGGAAGTGTCCGACGGCCTCGCGGCGCGCCAGACCTACGAACAGCAACTCCAGGCCCAGCGCGATCTGGTGCAGGCGACCCAGGATTATTACGACATGGCGCAGCACCGCTATCGCAGCGGCGTCGACAGCAGCCTGACGTTCCTCGATGCCCAGCGTTCGTTGTTCAGTTCTCAGCAAGGGCTGATTACCGACCGGTTGGCGCAACTGGTGGCACAAGTGAATCTGTACACCGCGCTGGGCGGCGGCTGGAGCCCGGTCGAGTCGCCACCGCCAGCACCTTGAGTCATTTTTTCTTACACCTTTTGTCGCCCGTTCCGACATTGACGGGTGATCAAAAACCGACCTGCCGGATCATTTTGGTATCATGCGCCGCTTTTACGGTTAACCCGCCCGCCTGTCCTGCCGACTGGCGGGCTCCAAAGGGCGGTATGAAATGACGGCTTTGTTGACTCGCCGCAAGGTGCTTGCGGGAATGGGCGTGCTCGGTCTCGGCCTGCTCGCCGGTTGCGACACCCGCGGCGAACTGTCGTACAAGTACGGCAAGGATCTGAGCGACAAGATCCTCGGACGCACCTTCAAGCTCAAAGACACCGAAGGCAACACCGTGACGCTGTCGAGCTTTCGCGGCCTGATGCCGATGATCTTCTTCGGTTTCACCCAGTGCCCGGCGATCTGCCCGACGACGCTGGCCCGCGCCGCGAAAATCAAGAAGCTGATGGGCAAGGACGGCGACATCCTGCAAGTGGTGTTCATCACCCTCGACCCGGAACGCGACACGCCGGAGATCCTCGACGCCTACGTCAAGACCTTCGATCCAAGCTTCGTCGCGCTGTACGGCACCCTCGAAGAAACCAAGGCCACGGCCAAGGAATTCGACGTGTTCTACGAAAAAGTCCCGGCCGGCGACACCTATACCCTTTCCCACACCGCCACCAGTTATGTCTACGACACCCGGGGCACGTTGCGTGTGGGCCTGTCTCAATCGCTTTCTGCACAAGAGTGCACGGAAGATTTGCTTACCGTCATGGAGGTCTGCTGATGAACCCTTTTCTGAACCACATCAAACGTGCCGCACTGGGCCTGTCCCTGCTGGGACTGGCTTTCCAGGTATCGGCGCAGACCAAAGTCGACGACGCCTGGGTGCGTGCGACCGTGCCGAACCAGTCGGCGAGCGGCGCATTCATGACCGTCACCGCCGACAGCGACAGCAAGCTGCTCAGCGTTGCTTCGCCGGCGGCCAAGGACGTACAGATTCATGAGATGACCATGAAGAACGACGTGATGAGCATGGGCCCGGTGAAATCGGTCGACCTGCCAGCGGGCAAGGCCGTCAACTTCGATCCGAATGGCTACCATGTGATGCTGATGGGCCTGAGCGCTCAGTTGAAGGAAGGCGACAGCGTGCCGCTGACCCTGACTATCGAAAACGCCAAGGGCGAAAAGGAAACCGTGGAAGTGAAAGCGCCGGTCAAGGCGCTGACCATGGAAGGCCACGATCACAGCAAGATGCATTGATCGCCTGATCGAGCCGGCCTGCCCGCGCAATGCGGCAGGCCGGCGCTGTTTCAAACCAGCGTCACCTCGGCCTCGATGTTATTGCGCGTCGCTTTCGAGTACGGGCATACCTGATGCGCGCTCATCCGGCAAGAGGACGGGCGGATGGTTCAGCAATCACGGCAGCTCAACTCCCCGCCCCGCCATGCGCCTCTTCAAAGAAATAATCCTTCCAGCTGTCCGCCTTGTTCTTCAGCACGCCCAGCTCCTGCAATTTCTCTGCATAGATAAAGGTGCGTTGCGGCACCACGGTGAAATCGATTTCCGGATCGGTGACGATTTTCTCAACCAGCGCCAGCGGCAGTTTCGACTGTTCAACCCGAATGTAGGCTTGAGCCGCCGCAGGTTTATCGGCCTTGATGATCTTCTCGGCCTCGACCAAGGCGTCATAGAAGGCCTTGTAGGTTTTCGGGTTTTCGTCGTGGAATTTTTCCGTGGTGTAGAGCACGTTAAACGTGGCCTGACCGCCGAGCACATCGTAGGAACTCAACACTTTATGCACGTTGGGATTCTGCAACGCCTGATACTGAAACGGCGGGCTGGAGAAGTGCGCGTTGATTTCCGAGCCGCCGGCGATCAGTGCAGCCGTGGCATCCGGGTGCGGCAGGCTGACGGAGATGTCGTCGAATTCCTTGTAGTGGTCATTGCCGAATTCCTTGGCCGTTTCGATCTGCAGCGTGCGTGACTGGAAGCCCACGCCCGCCGCCGGCACGGCGATGCGATCCTTGTCGCTGAAGTCCTTGAGGGTTTTCACGTTCGGGTTATTGGTCAGCAGGTAGTTGGGCATCGAGCCCAGCGAAGCGATGGCCTTGACGTTCTGCTTGCCCTTGGTGCGATCCCATACGGTGAGCATCGGCGGCACGCCCGCCGAGACCACGTCCAGCGATCCGGTGAGCAATGCTTCGTTCATCGCGGTGGCGCCGGAAATGCTGTTCCAGTCGACCTTGATGTCCAGACCCTGAGCCTTGCCGTGTTTCTCGATCAATTGCTGATCGCGCACCACATCCAGAATCAGATAACCGATGCCGAATTGCTGGGCGATGCTGATCTTGCCTTCGGCTTGCGCAGTGTTGCCGAGCAACGCGCCGGCCAGCGAGGCCGCCAGCAGCGTCAGTGCAGAACGTTTGAACGGTAGGGTCATGACAACCTCGCAGTGATTTACAGGAAAATCTGTGAGGCGGGACTCTATCGCTATAAAAAACGAATTTTAAATACCGTTATCGCATATTGATATCACCTGAACGTCTGCCTTGCAGAAACGCTTGCAAGTCCGCGTCCTGGCCATCGACTCCGCTGCAACCCGTTGCTCGCCGACGCCTCTACGCTGACCGCTTTGAGGGAACAATGTCACACGCAGGTGAATGCCGCTTAAACAGCCTGAAACAATAAAACCGCCGCCGCAATCCGGCCGGAAAACCGCCATGACGGTCGCCAATCAAGGCCCCAGCTCATCCGGGTGGCTAACAGCGCCCTCCGGAACCAGATCACCCAGCCGTTTAAAAAGGCGATCAGACAGCCCGCCCTTGGTATCATCGCCCACACTTTTATGACGGTTTAATGGCTGGAAGGTCTTTTTTTGTGAGCGCTCTTTTTCAACGGCTGCGGCGCCTGGATGCCCGCCTTCTTTCTCTGGTTTTCATGGTACTGATCGTGCCGGTGTGCCTTCGCGCGGCGCTCGGCTGGTCGAGCTTGTTCGGTTACCTCTCGGATCTGGCCATCGGCAGTCTGCTGTTGGTTTTGTTGCATCGCCGTCCCTGGTGGCTGGCGCTGCCGGTGCTGCTGTTCTGGGGATTGCTGGCGGTGGCGACCGCTGAACTGGTCAGCGCAGTCGGCCGCCTGCCGACCGTGGCAGACCTGCATTACCTGATCGACCCGCAGTTCGTGGAAAACTCCACCGGCGGCGGCTTCGCCCATCCCGGCGTGGCGGTTGCGCTGCTGGTGGCCTTGGCCCTGTGGCTGCTCAGTCATTGGACTCGACGTGCAACACCGGTTCGCGCTCTGCCCCGCACAGCCTGGGCGACGCCGGTGCTGCTGTTCTGCGCGTACTGGGGGGCGCAGCACCTGAACCCGAGCGATGCCGACCCATGGCGTCTGTACAACCTGCCGCACCAACTGCTCGCCGCGCAGGTCGCCGACATGCAGATGCAGGCCGAAGAATGGCTGGACGGCGACACTCAGGTTGCTCCCCCACCGATGGCCGGCCTCACCGATGTCGATCTGAACGGTCATCCGCTGCTGGCGGCCAAGGGCCAGGCGCGCAATGTCCTGATCGTCGCGCTCGAAGGCATTCCCGGCGCCTACATCGGCGCCAATCGCCAGGCCATTGGCAGCCATTATCAGGAAGACCTGATGCCTAACCTCAGCCGCTGGGCCGAGCGCGGCATGAACACCCCGGATTACGTGCTGCACACCCACCAGACCATTCGCGGTCTGTACGCCATGCTCTGCGGCGATTACGACAAGCTCGACAACGGCACGCCCAAAGGCGTGGAAATGCTGACCCAGCACGAGCGCAATCAGGCCTGCCTGCCGGCCCAGTTGCGTCAGCACGGTTTTGCCACTCACTACCTGCAAGGCGCAGGGCTGCGGTTTATGGCCAAAGACAAGATCATGCCGCACATCGGGTTCGATGCGACCCATGGCCTGGAATGGTTCACCAACGCCAACTACCTGGAATTCCCGTGGGGCAAGGATGACAAGGCGTTCTTCGAAGGCGCGCTGAAATACGTCGGCGACCTGAAAAAGCAGAAACAGCCGTGGATGCTCACGCTGCTGACCGTCGGCACCCACCAGCCCTACTCCGCGCCGGAGGAATACCTGCAACGCTACGACACACCCAAGCAAGCCGCCGTCGGTTATCTGGACGATGCGCTGGAACAGTTTCTCAGTGGCCTCGAACGCCAGGGCGTGCTGAAAGACACGCTGGTGGTCATCACCTCGGACGAATCCCACGGCATCGATGGCGTCCGTCTCGCGTCGTCCTGGGGCTTCAACCTGACCCTCGCGCCAGAGCAGGCGCAACTGCCGCGCCTGAACGCCGGGGTCTACGGTCACGTCGACCTGAGCGCGTCGATTCTGGATTACTTCGACTTTCCGGTACCCTCCGCCCTCAGCGGTCGCTCGCTGTTTCGCGATTACGATTCTGGCCGCGAAATCATGTCGTTCACCAACGGCAAGCTGCGTTATCACGACGGTCGCGGCCTCCTGACCGAATGCGACATGCCACGCCGTTGCCGCAATTACGCCAGTGAAGGATTCATCGCCGAAAGCGCCACGTTCAAGGGCAACGCCAGCGGCCAGAATGCCCGGGACATCGCCGCCCGCGCCTCCGCCCTGGACCTGTCGCTGCTGCGCACCCCGCTCAACCAGCGCTATCAGTTCGGCAGCGCCAACGTCATCCCGCTGCAAGCGCAGATCAAGGACGACTGGGCCGACAACCTGATCGGCGCGCAATACCTGGAAATGCCTAAGGGCTCCCACACCCGCGTGCGCCTGACCGTGCGTTCGGTGGATCCGCAGCAGGCGGCGTACATTCAGCTCAAGGCCAAGGAGTTCGAGCAGGACGTGCAACTGGGCCTGCCGACCGAGATGGTCGCCACGGCGGATCAGCCGCTGGAAATGGACTTCAGCTTCGACAACCCGCAACCGCGCAAGGCGTTCTCGTTCCACTTGTTGGGGTATGGGCTGGGCGCGGTGGAAGTCAGTGACTTCAGCGTGATCACCGAACTGCCGGGGCAGGAAGATATGCTGGATGAAACGCCGGCTGACGAGACGGCGCAATCCAGTTGATCGCCGTGGACAATGCAGGAGCGACCCGAAGGCTGCTCCTGGATGGTAAAGCGCACCGGCCGCCACACTGTCTGCCTGAATCGGCTTCTTATTGGGTTAAACCACCCGGTTTGTAATATTAAAATCCCCGGTCACCGTCCCTTTATTACCCTGCAAAACGAAATTGACTGTACCCGTTACGCTAGCGTGATCTTGGTCAATAGTTACGATCACATGCCCGGATTCGATAGCATAAATTTCATTGTCGATTTGGACGGTCCATGCGACCGGTGAGTTCGGGTCATACATCACTTCATGCGGCCCTCCCGCTAATAGACCAATAAAAAAAACTATGAAATTATTTTTATTGTCATAACCTTGAATGATGTCCCCATTGTTTGACTTGTGAAATTTAACCAAGTCGCTCTTAAGAAACGGCACGCCGTTGATATAGGCATCAAAAGTACCTGTGCTGGGTCCGTATACATTTTGGCTCATACAAACTTCCTTTTTTAAGGATGGAGGGGCTTTTACATCTTTCACAACTCAAACCTACACTTGACGACTGCACGCCCCAACTGTCATTTACGACAGTTTTTTATCACTATTCGAAGTAACCACCACGATCATCATTACTCATCGTTTTTTGTGAGAGAGCAGCTCTATCAGATAGCAATACTTCGCCTATTAGCTGACTCGCCGAGTCGGGTCTAGCCTTACTACTCCGAAGTCGGCACGAGCCGGCCGCAGAAGACCTGATAAGGACCCGAACATGGCAAATGAATCGAAATGCCCGTTCAATCACGCCGCCGGCGGTGGCACGACGAACCGCGATTGGTGGCCGAATCAACTGAACCTGAAAATCCTGAGTCAGCACTCGCCCGCATCCGATCCGATGGGCAAGGACTTCGACTACGCCAAGGCTTTCAAAAGCCTTGATTTCCAGGCCCTCAAACGCGATCTGACGGCGCTGATGACCGACTCCCAGGAGTGGTGGCCAGCGGACTTCGGCCACTACGGCCCGCTCTTCATCCGCATGGCCTGGCACAGCGCCGGCACCTATCGCACCGCTGACGGCCGGGGTGGCGCCGGCTCCGGCCAGCAACGCTTCGCCCCGCTCAACAGCTGGCCGGACAACGTCAGCCTCGACAAGGCCCGCCGCCTGCTGTGGCCGATCAAGCAAAAGTATGGCCGCAACATTTCCTGGGCCGACCTGATCGTTCTCACCGGCAACGTCGCGCTGGAATCCATGGGCTTCAAGACCTTCGGTTTCTCCGGTGGCCGCGCGGACGTCTGGGAACCGGACGAAGACGTGTACTGGGGCTCGGAAAACAAATGGCTGGGCGGCGACAACCGTTACGGCAAGGATCCGGAATCCATGCAGCCGCCGGGCGAAGGCACGCTGGTGGCTGAACCTGCCGAACACGGCAATGAAGAGAGCCGCACCAATCAGGGCGAACGCAATCTCGAGAACCCGCTCGCCGCCGTGCAGATGGGCCTGATCTACGTGAACCCGGAAGGCCCCGAAGGCAATCCCGACCCGGTGGCCTCGGCCAAGGACATCCGCGAAACCTTCGGCCGCATGGCCATGAACGACGAGGAAACCGTCGCCCTGATCGCCGGTGGTCACGCCTTCGGCAAGACTCACGGCGCAGGCCCCGCCGATAACGTCGGCCCGGAACCGGAAGCCGCCGGCCTCGAAGAACAAGGCCTGGGCTGGAAAAACAGCTTCGGCACCGGCAAAGGCGCCGATACCATCACCAGCGGCCTGGAAGTGACCTGGACCACCACCCCGACCAAGTGGAGCAACAACTACCTGGAAAACCTGTTCGGCTTCGAGTGGGAACTGACCAAGAGCCCCGCCGGCGCCCATCAGTGGAAACCGAAAAACGGCGCCGGCGCTGGCACCATTCCGCACGCCCACGACCCGAACAAACGCATCGACCCGACCATGCTCACTTCCGACCTGGCCCTGCGTTTCGACCCGGCCTACGAGAAGATTTCGCGGCGCTTCCTGGCCAATCCCGATCAACTGGCGGACGCCTTCGCCCGCGCCTGGTACAAGCTGATTCACCGTGACATGGGCCCGCTGTCGCGCTACCTCGGCCCGGAATTGCCCCAGGAAGAACTGCTGTGGCAAGACCCGATTCCCGAGGCCACGCATCCACTGGTGGACGACAGCGATATCAGGGCGCTGAAAGGCAAGGTACTGGCGTCGGGGCTGTCCGTTTCGGAACTGGTTTCCACTGCCTGGGCGGCCGCATCGACCTTCCGGGGTTCGGACAAACGCGGCGGCGCCAATGGCGGGCGCCTGCGTCTGGCACCGCAGAAATTCTGGCAGGCCAACCAGCCGGAGCAACTGGACAAGGTATTGAAAGTCCTCGAAGGCATTCAGAACGAGTTCAACGCCGGGGCGGCAGGCAAGCAACTCTCGCTGGCGGACCTGATCGTGCTGGCCGGTAATGCCGGGGTCGAACAAGCGGCGCAAAACGCCGGGCACACGGTGACCGTGCCGTTCAACCCGGGGCGCACCGATGCGACTCAGGAGCAGACCGATGTCGAGTCGTTCGGCTTCCTTGAACCGCACACCGACGGCTTCCGCAACTACGCGGCCAGCACTTATCGCGTGCCGGCCGAAGCGTTGCTGATCGACAAGGCGCAACTGCTGACGCTTTCGGCGCCGGAAATGACCGTGTTGATCGGCGGCCTGCGCGTGCTGGACACCAACGTCGGCAAGACCCAGCACGGCGTGTTCACCGACAGACCCGGCACCTTGACCAACGACTTCTTTCGCAATCTGCTGGACATGGGTGTGGAATGGAAACCAACGTCCAAAACCGAGTTCGAAGGCCGCGACCGTAAAACCGGCAGCGTGAAGTGGACGGCGACCCGGGTCGATCTGGTGTTCGGCTCCAACTCGGTGCTGCGGGCGCTGGCCGAGGTATACGCCAGTTCCGATGCGAAGGAACAGTTCGTCACGGACTTCGTTGCAGCTTGGGCGAAGGTGATGGATCTGGATCGGTTTGATCTGCGCCAATAAGGGCTTTTCATCGACCCACAAAAACGCCGCTCATCGAGCGGCGTTTTTTATTGCCCTGAAAAGACTTCAGGCAAGGCTTTTGCTGACCACTTCATACACATCGCTGGACAGCTGCCCCGAAGCCAGAATCCGCTCCAGCTCCGCCTTCATCAGCGCCTGACGAGCGCTGTCGTACTTGCGCCAGCGCGTCAGCGGCGCCAATTGGCGAGAGGCGATCTGCGGATTGAAGCCGTTCAGCTCGATCACCAGATCCGCCAGGAAGCGATAACCCGAGCCATCCGCCGCGTGGAAGTTGATCAGGTTCTGCCCGGCAAACGCACCGACCAGTGCACGCACCTTGTTCGGGTTCTTGATGTTGAACGCCGGGTGCTGCATCAGCGCCTTCACGCGCTCCAGACCGCCCGGCAAGGTGCTGCCGGCCTGCACGCTGAACCACTGATCCATGACCAGCGGATTGTCCTTGAAGTGCTCGGCGAAACTGGCCAGGGCTTTGGCTTTCTGCTCGTCGAACGGCGAGTTGACCAGCACCGCCAGCGCGGTCAGGCGCTCGGTCATGTTGTCGCAGGTGTCGAACTGTTCCAGGGTTGCCGCCAGGACTTGCGGCTTGCCGCTGAGCATCAGGTACGACAGCGCGATGTTCTGCAACGCGCGACGGGCGAAATGCTCGGCCTCGGCCACATACGGGGTTTGCTTCGACAGGTCGCGGTTGGCTTGATAACGCAGCCACAGTGCCTCGAACAGGTTGTCCGACAGTTGCTGACGGGCGAATTCGCGGGCGGTGTGGATCGCGTCCACGTCGGCGATTTCACTGATTTCGGTCAGGTACGCTTCGCTTGGCAGCGAGAGCATTTCCGCGACCATCGCCTGATCCAGCGTTTCGTCCGACAGCACCGTGCGCAAAGCGGAAACCAGACGTGGGTCGAGCACCAGGCTTTCGCCCTTTTGCTGCTGGCCGATCAACTCTTGCAGCACCTGCACCGACAGTTGCTGACCGGCATCCCAGCGGTTGAAACCGTCGGTGTCGTGTTGCATCAGGAACATCAACTGATCGCGGTTATACGGGAAGCTCAGTTTCACCGGCGCCGAGAAGCCACGCAGCAAGGACGGCAGCGGTTGTTCGGCGATGTCGACGAAGGTGAAGGTCTGCTCGGCTTCGGTCACCGAAATCACCCGGGTGGTGCCTTGAGCCGAGTCTTCGCCGGCCAGACGCAGGGCAATCTCGTTGCCCTGGCGGTCGAGCAGGCCCAGTTCCACCGGAATCACGAACGGCAGCTTTTCAACCTTGTCCGGGGTTTCCGGGCAGCTCTGGCGGAAGGTCAGGCTGTAGGTTTTCGCAGCGGCGTCGTAAGACTCGCTCACCGCCAGACGCGGTGTGCCCGCCTGGCTGTACCAGCGCTTGAACTGGGTCAGGTCGACGCCGTTGGCATCTTCCATGGCCTTGATGAAGTCATCGCAGGTCACGGCCTGACCGTCGTGGCGTTCGAAGTACAGGTCGCTGCCCTTGCGGAAGCCTTCGGCGCCCAGCAGGGTGTGGATCATGCCGACCACTTCCGAGCCCTTTTCGTACACGGTCAGGGTGTAGAAGTTGGAAATCTCGATGAAACTGTCCGGGCGCACGGCGTGGGCCATGGGACCTGCGTCTTCGGCGAACTGGTGGGTACGCAGGTACGCCACGTCCTGAATGCGCTTGACCGTGGCCGAATTCATGTCAGAGGAGAAACCGGCATCGCGGAACACCGTGAAGCCTTCCTTGAGCGACAGCTGGAACCAGTCGCGGCAGGTCACGCGGTTGCCCGACCAGTTGTGGAAGTATTCGTGGGCGACGATCGCTTCGACCCGCTGGTGCGCGGCGTCGGTGGCGGTTTCGGCGCGGGCCAGCACGGCGCTGGAGTTGAAGATGTTGAGGCCCTTGTTCTCCATGGCGCCCATGTTGAAGTCGTTCACGGCGACGATCATGAAGATGTCCAGATCGTACTCGCGACCGTAAACCTCTTCGTCCCAGCGCATCGACTTCTTCAGGCTGTTCATGGCGTGCTGGCACTTGTCGATGTTTTCCGGCTCGACGTAAATGCGCAGCGCCACGTTGCGATTGGCCATCGTGGTGAAGGAGTCTTCAACGCACCACAAGTCCCCGGCCACCAGCGCGAACAGGTACGCCGGTTTCATGAACGGGTCTTCCCAGGTCGCCCAGTGCCGGCCATCTTCGCCGGGGCCGCTGGCGATCGGGTTGCCGTTGGACAGCAACACCGGATAGCTGTGCTGCTCGGCCACTACGGTGGTGGTGAACTTGCTCATCACGTCCGGGCGGTCGAGGTAATAGGTGATCTTGCGGAAACCTTCAGCCTCGCACTGGGTGCAGAACATCGTGCCGGACTTGTACAGGCCTTCCAGTGCGGTGTTGGTTTCCGGATGGATCCTGACGCTGGTGTCGACCGTGAAGGTTTCGCTGGCCGGTTGCAGGGTCAGGTGGTTCTCGGTCAGCTGGTAATCGTCGGCGCTCAGTTCCTGGTCGGCCAGGGTCACCGAGAGCAGTTCCAGCTGCTGGCCGTCGAGCACCAGCGGCGGCAGGCCCGGGCCACGGGCCGGGTTGCGGCGCATCACCAGTTGCGCGTGGACCAGACTGTGGTCCTCGAACAACTCGAAGGTCAGGTGTGTTTCATCGATCAGGTACTCGGGCGCCTGATAGTCCTTCAGGTAAATCATCTTCGGTTGTTCGGTGCGCATGCTGAAGTCCTTATTGATGCACGGCGAGCTGATAGGCCGTGTACTTGCGAATGTTGATCACGCCGGTGTCGAAGATCAGGTACTGGCCCTTGATCCCCAGCAGCGTGCCTTCGGCAATCGGGTTCTTGTCCAGGTTGAAGCTGACGATCTTGGCCGGGTACTGCTCGACCGGGTAGCGGATTTCCAGCGGCTCGACATCGGCGATGGTTTGAATGGCCTGGAGGCCGAAACGCTCCTGCAAACCTTGCAGGCCCGGGGCGCAGCTTTCGAACAGTTGATCGCGCACCTGCGCCAGATCCACCGCCGCCGCGTCACCCTTGAGCAAGGCGCGCCAGTTGGTCTTGTCCGCCACCTGGCTGCGGAACAGGTCTTCGACGAAGCCCGACTGCTGCCGCGTCGAAACGCGCATGATCGGCAGCGCCTGACTGGCGCCCTGGTCGAGCCAGCGGGTCGGCAACTGGGTGGCGCGGGTGATGCCGACCTTGATCCCCGACGAATTGGCCAGGTAGACGACGTGGTCAGTCATGCAGAATTTCTCGCCCCACTCCGGCTCACGGCAGGTGCCGGCCTCGAAGTGGCAGCGCTCCGGGCTCATGATGCAGATGTCGCACTGAGCCAGTTTGGTCATGCACGGGTAGCAGTAACCCTGACTGAAACTGGTCTTGGTCTTGCGCCCGCAATGGGTGCAGTGGATCGCCCCCAGGTATTCCAGACGCACCGTGCTGCCGATCAACGGGTTGACCGGCACCTCGACGTCATCCAGACGAAACGCGTACTGCACGTTCGGCCCGTCCAGGCGCGCCGACATTTTGCTGATTGCACCGCGGCCGAGCTCGATCAATGGAGGGCGTCCGACTTGAACAGGATGTTCGGCACTTCGATCGACTTCGACGCACATTCCTGCGGGCCCATGTAACCGGTGCGCTCTTCCTCGGGCAGGTTCTGCATTTCCCAGGCGATCATCGCCTGCAACGACAGCTCGCGCTGCTCGGCGGTGAGTTTGCCGCCGTCGGACCATTTGCCGATCTCTACCGCCAGTTTCAGGCTCTGATAGATGTCCGGGGTGATGTTCTTGATCAAATCGTTAAAAGAGGACATCAGGGTCTCCGTGCTCTTTATTCAAAAAATTCAGGCGGCCAGTTTACGGCGGTTGTACAAACCGCCCAACAAACCGGTGAAGCATCCGATGAGTAACCCGCCGACGTGGGCGGCGTTGGCGATTTCGCCGAAGCCGATCATCGAGACCAGCCCCGACATGCACACCAGCAACCACACCAGCATCATCGCCAGCACGCCGCGCGGCAGGCGATAGGCCGGGTTCGGTGCCAGCAGCTGGAAGATCCAGCAGTGACCGAGCAGCCCGTAAAGTACGCCGGACAGGCCACCGAACAGGCTCGGGCCGCCCCACGCGAACTGCGCATAGTTGGAAACCAGGCCGAACAGCAGCGTCAGGCCGATCAGGTTGACGCTGCCCTGGCGCGACTCGATGCGCCGCCCCAGTTCCCAGTACCACATGCCGTTCATGGCCAGGTGCAGGATGCCGAAGTGGATCAGCATCGGCGTAAACAGGCGCCACCACTGCCCTGCCGCCAGGCTGTCGGCCAGTGGTGTGAAGTGGATGTAGTCGCCGACCACGCGGAAATCGAGGAAGGTCAGCCAGCGCATGGTGTCGAGGTTATCGCCAAGGAAGGTCAACCCGCCGACGATCAGGCTCAGCAGCAGAATGAATCCGGTGGCTTTGGCATGCTTCAGTTGCTCGGCGAAGCTCGGGCGCTTGAGCGTCGGCGCCGACGGAATTTCCAGCTGCTGATCAGGGTCGCCCGCCGGGAAACGCTCGTACAGCGAGCGCACGTCGTCGCTGATTTCCGAGGGCACCCACAGCACCTGCTCGCCCGCCTCTTCGCTGACACGATGGGGCACTTGCATGCGTTGCAGCAGTTTGACGAAACCACTCAGGTCCGCCGCCAACGGCACACGCAAGACGGCTATGGCACTCATCGCAGCACCTCCGGCCGCTCGACGTCGACCCAGACAAATTTATGCGGATCGAGGCGGGTTTCCTGATCCAGACGATAGGCAACCAGTTTGCCGTACAGCACCGCGCTGTAATCCAGGCACGCGAGGTTCGGGCGGATCGGCGCCGGTTTGCCGCTGCGCCAGTAGTGGCCGACGAACAGCAACGGCTCATCGATACCGTAGCGCAGCAGGGAATTCTTTTCGCTGGAGGTCAGCGGCTTTTGCGCCACTGGTTCCGGCAGTGCATCGGGCTGGAACACGATGTCGCCGTAGGTTTGCGGGTCGTCTTCCCAGAACTTGGTGCGGAAGAATGAACGCACCAGGCCGTCGCCGCTGGTCATGGTCAGGCCATCCGGCAGGCGCATGTCAGTGCCGCGCAGCAGGCGATCGAACACGGTGCAGGCGAAACTGCCCGGCACGGCCGAGGCCTGGAGGAAGTGTTCATCAATGCAGCCATCGGGGAACAACCCGCGCAACGGCTCGATCAGGCCGGCATCCCAGCAGGCATGCACCACGCGGAAGCGTCCGGCGTCGACGAACAACGGCAGTTGGTAGAACCACTGCTGGAAATCGTGCCAGTCGCGCGGATGGTTTTCGAATTGGGTCAGGGTTTCGTGCAGCAATCGGGCATGGCGCGGGGTGTGTTCACGGACGAATTGCTTGCCGCTGCCCGGAGGCGCCGGAGTGCTCCAGCCGAGTGCGTTGAATTCGTGGTTACCCATGATGCACAACGCCTGACCGGCTTCGACCATGTCGTGGACGATGTGCAGCGCTTCGCGAATCCGTGGGCCACGGTCGATGATGTCGCCGACAAACACGGCCATGCGCGACGGATGCCGCCAGACTCCGCCCTGCTTGTGATAACCGAGACGGTCCAGCAGGTGTTCCAGGGTCAGGGCGCATCCGTGCACGTCACCAATCAGGTCATAACTGCGCGCGGGATCGAGCATCAGTCGCCTCCACCACCCAACTTGCTGCCCCAGCCGAGCTTGGTCCGGCAGACTTCGTAGTAGTTGTGGTCGAGCGGATGGATCAGCCGCAGCTTCTGCGCTTTCTTGCTGACGGTGATGGTGTCGCCCGGCGCGCAGGTGAAGTGGTTCTGCCCGTCGCAGGAGACCTGCGGGTAGATCTGCATATCTTTGGACACGACGATTTTCAGCTCACTGTTGCCATCGACCACGATCGGTCTGCCCGACAAGGTATGGGGGTACATCGGCACAATCACAATAGCGTCAAGCTTGGGATGCATGATCGGGCCACCGGCGGACAGTGCGTACGCGGTGGAACCGGTCGGGGTGGCGACGATCAGGCCGTCGGCCTTCTGGCTGCAGACGAACTGGCCGTCGATGTACAGTTCGAACTCGATCATCCGCGTCGATTTGCCCGGGTGAAGCACCACGTCGTTCAGCGCATCGCCCTGGCCGATAGCTTCGGCGTGGCGACGGACTTCGGCCTGCAGCAGGAAGCGGTTTTCCACCAGATAATGGCCGTCGAGCACTTCGGCGACCTTGATTTCCAGCTCGTCGGGGCGGATGTCGGTGAGAAAGCCGAGGCTGCCACGGTTGATCCCGAGCACCGGAATATTGTGTTTGGCCAGTGCCCGCGCCGCGCCGAGCAGGCTGCCGTCACCGCCGACCACGATGACCATGTCGCAGACTTCGCCGAGCATCTTGCGTGACGAGGTTTGCAGGCCATGGCCCGGCAGGACTTCGGCGATGGTGTCTTCGAGAATCACATGCAGGTGACGATCGAGCAGGAAGCGTTTCAGTCGGCGGACGGTATCCAGCACCTGGGAGCTGCCCAGGCGACCGATGATGCCGATATTACGAAATTGCTCCATGGGACTCCTGCGGGGGACTGAGACGGCGAAAAGCACGATTATGGGCGAAAGCGCCGGATAGACAAAATCCTTTCAGCCCCGAGGCTGCACCGGTGTTTGAGGCTATGCTCGCAAGATGATCCTATTTCCCGATTTGCTTCAGCTGCCCCACGAGTTACGCCACCCCGAGGTGCGCGATCTGGCGTGGGTGATCCTCGCCCCGCCGATGCTCGCCGCCACCCCGTGGCCGCAGCGCCATCCGCTGGCGGGCAGCGACTGGGTCAGCGACCCCGAACGTCTGGGACACTGGTTGCGCCAGCTCGACCGCGACAGTTACGGCCTGCTGCACTGGCTGTCCCAGGCCCGCACCCGGCGCCTGGGCCTGTATTACGAGCGCTTGTGGCAATTTGCGGTGGAACACGCGCCGGGCATCGAACTGATCGCCGCCAACCTGCCGATCCGCCGCGAAGGTCACACCCTCGGCGAGCTGGACATGCTGCTGCGTGACCGCGATGGTGTGCATCACCTGGAACTGGCGATCAAGCTCTACCTCGGCCCGCAAAACGGCGACGGCCATGATCCGGCGTCGTGGCTGGGGCCGGGTTGTCATGATCGACTGGATCGCAAACTGGCGCATTTGAGTGAGCATCAGCTGCCGATCTCCGCTCGCCCGGAAAGCCGCGAAGTGCTGGCGGCACTGGATGTCGGGTCGTTCAGTGCGCAACTGTGGCTGGGTGGGTATCTGCTGTATCCGTGGCCCGGTCAGTCGGTGCCGCCCAGCGGCGCCCACCCGCAGCATCTGCGTGGCAGCTGGCTGCACCAGAAAGACTGGCCGGCGTTCGTCGCCCAGCGCCCGGCCGGACGCTGGCAACCCCTGCCCCGCCACGCCTGGCTGGCGCCGGCGCACTACCCGGCGGATCAGACCTGGAGCAACGGTCACTTGCAGGCCTGGCTCGATGAACTGGAACCCCTGGCCCCGGCGCAATTGATGGTGCGCCTGACCGAAAACGCCCGGGGCGAGTGGGAAGAAGCCGAGCGGCTGTTTCTGGTGTCGGATCTGTGGCCGAACGTGCCCGGCCAGTCCTGATTTTTTGCGGCGTCTGAACAGGCCTCATCGCTGGCAAGCCAGCTCCCACAAATCCCGTGTTCACCGCATAACCTGTGGGAGCTAGCTTGCTAGCGATTGAAGCCAACCTGTTCTAAAGGGATAACCGCACGGCGAGTGCCGCCAGGGTGACCAACAGAACTGGCACGGTCAGCACGATCCCGACCCTGAAGTAATACCCCCAGCCAATCCGGATGTCCTTGCGCTCCAGCACATGCAACCAGAGCAAGGTCGCGAGGCTGCCGATCGGGGTGATTTTCGGCCCCAGGTCGCTGCCGATCACGTTGGCGTAGATCATCGCTTCCTTCACCACCCCCGTAGCCTGGCTGGCATCGATAGACAGCAGGCCGACCAGCACCGTCGGCAGGTTGTTCATGATCGAGGACAACAAGGCCGTCAGCACCCCGGTGCCCATCGCCGCGCCCCACACACCGTGACCGGCGAACACATTGAGCCACCCGGCCAGATAATCGGTGAGACCGGCATTGCGTAGCCCGTAGACCACCAGGTACATGCCCAGCGAGAAAATCACGATCTGCCACGGCGCCTCTTTCATCACCTTGCGCGTGGAGATCTTGTGCCCGCGCGCGGCAATCGCCAGCAACAGCGCCGCGCACACCGCCGAGATTGCACTGATCGGGATTCCCAGCGGCTCCAGCGCGAAACAGCCGATCAGCAGAATGACCAGCACCGCCCAACCGGCGTAGAACGTGGCTTTGTCGTGGATGGCGGTTTCCGGGTGTTCAAGTTGCTCCGGGTCGTAGGCCTTGGGAATGTCGCGGCGGAAGAACCACAGCAACATGCCCAGCGTGGCCGCGACGCTGACAAAGTTGACCGGCACCATCACCGCCGCATACCGGTTGAATCCGATGTGAAAGAAGTCGGCCGAGACGATATTCACCAGGTTCGACACCACCAGCGGCAGGCTCGCGGTGTCGGCAATGAAGCCCGCGCCCATGACGAACGCCAGGGTCGCCGCCGGGGAAAAACGCAGGGCCAGCAGCATGGAAATCACGATCGGCGTGAGGATCAGCGCCGCGCCGTCATTGGCGAACAGCGCCGACACCAGCGCGCCGAGCAGCACCATGAAAGCAAACAGCTTGCGCCCGCTGCCCCGCCCCCAACGCGCTACGTGCAACGCGGCCCAGGCGAAGAACCCAGCCTCGTCGAGCAACAGACTGATGATGATCAGCGCCACAAACGTACCAGTGGCGTTCCAGATGATTTGCCACACCAGAGGGATATCGCTCAGGTGCACCACACCGAAAATCAGCGCGACGATGGCGCCGAACGTTGCACTCCAGCCGACCCCGAGGCCTTTGGGTTGCCAGATCACCAGGGTAATGGTCAGCAGGAAAATCAGTGACGCAGCGAGCATTCGCGACAGCCTTCAATCAGGTTAGAAAAACGAGCCACAACAAAATACCTGTGGGAGCGAGCTTGCTCGCGATGGCGGCGTGTCATTCAACTGAAGTGTCAGCTGATACACCGATATCGCGAGCAAGCTCGCTCCCACAGGGTATCGATCTTGTCAGAAAAAACAGCGAATCACTTCTTGTGCTGCGCCACCCACTCACCAAACGCATTGATGAAACTTTGCAGGAACGGTTTCACCGATTCGTTCAGCTTGCCCGCCTCATCGAATGCCGTGCCCGCGCCGCCCAGGTAGGCTTCCGGCTGCTGCATGCACGGCACGTTGAGGAAAACAAAGGACTGGCGCAGATGCTGGTTGGCGCCGAAACCGCCGATGGCACCCGGCGAAACGCTGATTACCGCCCCCGGTTTGCCGCTCCAGGCGCTCTTGCCATACGGCCGCGAACCGACGTCAATGGCATTCTTCAAAGGCGCCGGCACCGAGCGGTTGTACTCCGGAGTGACAAACAGCAGAGCGTCGGATGAAGCCACTTTCTGACGGAAAGTGCTGTAGGCTGCCGGCGGTGAATCGCCGTCGATGTCTTCGTTGTAGAGTGGCAGATCGCCAATTTCGACAATGTTCAGCTTGAGATTGGCCGGTGCCAGTTCCGCCAGCGCCAAGGCGACCTTGCGGTTGATGGACGCCTTGCGCAGGCTGCCGACCACTACTGCGACGTTATAGACATTGCTCATTGGGAGACTCTCGACTGTCCGTGGGAGGAGCCAGTAGTTATAGATGATCCGATGACGATTCCACCAGACGTCGAAGGTTATTTCCCGCGTCTGGAATATTTTTTTCCTGTAGGAAAACTTACCAAGCTCGATGAAGGTCTACCAAGCCGCAAATCAAGCGTTTTATCTCCAGAGGTTCTAAGCAGATGGCAGCAGTACTCGTCGGTCAGTTCCATGCAAGAGATGCGGAAGGCCGCGTTTATTCCGTGCATGAGTTCCAGGAATCCAACCCGTCGGCAGACGGTTTCACCGGCACGGAGCCCGTTACCACCTACAAACTGGCGATTGGCGACCGCGTCAACAAGATCGACGACAACGAGTTTTTGCTGGTTCAGTCGGGCATCACCCTGATCCGCGAACCCGAGCCATCGGTCGCTTCATAACCGATCGTTATGAGCAGAAGTCATCCGCGCCGAGTTGGGGTAGGATTCAGCCACTGACCCCAACGGCCGGACATGGACTTCACGCATGCGTTTACGTCATATCGAAGTGATTCAGGCGCTTTTGCAGACCGGTCACGTGGGCACCGCCGCCGAATGGCTGCAACTCCCGGCGCCCGAGGTCGAGGAGCGTTTGCGCGAAGCCGAGAGTCAGCTTGGTTTCATGCTGTTCGCCAGCGTACGCGGACGACTTCAGCCAACCCCGGAGGCCCGGGCGCTGCAAGTCGAGATCGGCCACATCTATGAAGCGCTGGAGCCGGTGCAACGGCTGGCCAGCAGCCTCAAGCAATACCTCGCCCCGCCCCTGCGGATCATCGGCACCCCGCCGCTGGCCCAGCAACTGCTGCCGCAAAGCCTCGCGGCCCTGCGCCGTCGCTTGCCCGACGTGCCCTGCACCCTGCTCAGCGAACCGACCCGCGACATTGTCCGCCACCTGCTGCTGCGCGACAGTGATCTGGGCCTGAGCCTCCACGACCCACAACATCCCGATATTCATTGCCAGCCGCTGGCCCAGGGCAAGTTGCAATTGCTTGCGCCCCACGGCTGGCTGCAACCGAAGCAGAAATACATTTCCCTGCAGGATCTGGCCGGCCAGGCGATGGTCGGCCTCGAAGGCCAGGACCCGCTGAGTCCGGCCCTGGAAAACAAGCTCCAGGCCCTGCGCCCGGCGCCGACCATCCAGACCCGGGTGCAAACCCACCAGATGATGCGCAGCATGGTCGAGGCCGGCGAAGGCCTGGCGATCGTCGATCCGTTCACCGCCCTCGGTGCACGGGCGGGCGGTCTCGATGTCTGCCCACTGTCGCCGGCAGTGCCGATCAGCCTCTATGCCCTGACCTTCAAACACGCCACGCCGTCAGCGGCGATTCAGACGCTGCTCGGTATCGTCACGGAACAAGCCGAGGCGATGCTGGCGAACTGATCGGATGCTCCAGCGGGTTATCGAACAATCGATACCAGAACAACGCCACTTCGGCGGTGTTCGGATCGATGCCGCGATAACGCAGATGGTCGATGCCGCCGATCACATAGCCGCAACGCTCATACAGGCGGCAGGCGCCGAGGTTGTTGTTCTGGGTTTCCAGCATGATCCCCGGCAGTTTTTTCTTGCGGCTCCAGAACTGCGCCACGTCGAGCAAGGCCTTTGCCACACCATGGCGCCGCGCCGGAGCGTGCACCGCCAGTTCATCGATGTGGGCGAAGCCGTTCCAGTTGGTACTGATCACCAGATGACCGACCGGCTCATCCTCCAGGTACGCCATGAAAATCGCACTGTCGGCGGCATCGCGAAAGCTGCTGAATTCCTCCGGATCGATGCCGTAGCACTTGCGATACGGCACGATGGGCGTCATGGCCCATTGCGCCACGGGCTTGCCGATTTCGGCCGTGCCGTAGGCGGCCACCTCGAAGCTGAAATCGCTGCCCCAGATATATTCGGCAAAACCCTCGTCGGCGACCCGCACCGACAGCCCTGGGTATTTCGGATTCATGACCGGTTGCATACTCGGAAAAGCCCTCATTCCTTGACGCAATCGACGGTGTAGTGCCGCCCATTGCCCTCATCTTCGTGTTGCAGACCGTGCACATCGACCACGAACCCCGGAAACGTTGTGTCGAACGTGCGGGCAAACCTGAGGTATTCGATGATCGAGCGCGTGGATTCGGTAAAACGTTCGCCGGGCATGATCAGCGGAATACCCGGCGGGTACGGCACCAGCATCACCGCCGCCACCCGGCCTTCCAGCTCGTCGATCGGCACCGCCTCGACCTCGCCGCGAACCAGTTGGTCGTAGGCGTGGGCCGGTTTCATGGCGATTTCCGGCAGCACCGTGTACATGCGCTTGAGGTGTCTGGCGGTGGCGTTGCTGCGGTAGCAGGCGTGCAGTTGATCGCACAGATCGCGCAGGCCCATGCCGCGATAGCGCACAGGATCTTCCTGGGCGACACACTTCAGGCAGGTGTCGAGGCTGACGTTGGCGTCGTAGCTGCGTTTGAACTCCAGCAGTTCGGTCAGGAGCGTGCTCCACTTGCCTTTGGTGATGCCCATGGAGAACAGCACCAGAAATGAATACAGACCGGTTTTCTCCACCACCAGCCCGCGCTCCCAGAGGAAACGGCTGACCACGGCCGCCGGAATGCCCTTGTCGCTCAAAGCGCCGCCAGCAGTCAGGCCCGGCATGACCAAAGTGACCTTGATCGGGTCGAGCAGTACGTAGTCGTCGCTGACCTCGCCGAAACCGTGCCAGTCCGCATCAGGTTGCAGCAGCCAGTCCTCGGTCTGCACACGATCGATGCCTTCGACGCCCGGTGGCTGCCAGATCGAGAACCACCAATCGTCAGCGGCGATGTGCTGACGCAGATTGGCCAGGGCCCGGCGAAAGCTCAGGGCTTCGTCGAAGGTTTCCTGCAGCAGCGAACGTCCGGCCGGCCCTTCCATCATCGCCGAGGCGACGTCCAGCGAAGCAATGATGCTGTACTGCGGCGACGTCGAGATGTGCATCATGAACGCTTCGTTGAACCGGTCGCGATCCAGTTGCCGCGCGCCGCCGTCCTGCACATGAATCATCGACGCCTGGCTGAACGCCGCCAGCAGTTTGTGGGTTGAATGGGTGGTGAACACCAGCGGACTGTCCTCGCTGCGCGAGGTGGCCATGCCGTAACGGCCGGCAAAGAATTCGTGAAACGCCGCATAGGCGTACCAGGCCTCGTCGAAATGCAGGACTTCGACGCTGTTGCCCAGACTCTGCTTGATCAGTTCGGCGTTGTAGCAGAGGCCGTCGTAGGTGGAGTTGGTGATCACCGCCAGTTTGACTTTCGGTTCGCGGCCCTTGGTCAACGGGCTGGCGTCGATCTTGGCCTGGATCGATTCACGACTGAATTCACTGAGCGGGATCGGCCCGATGATCCCCAGCTCGTTGCGCTCCGGGCACAGGTACAGCGGAATCGCGCCGGTCATGATGATCGCGTGCAACACCGACTTGTGGCAGTTGCGATCCACCAGCACCAGATCATCGCGCCCGACCATCGAGTGCCAGACGATCTTGTTGGCGGTAGAGGTGCCATTGATCACGAAAAACGTGTGATCGGCGCCGAAATTGCGCGCGGCTCGCGCTTCCGCCTCGGCCAGCGGCCCGGTGTGATCGAGCAAGGAACCCAGCTCCGGCACCGACACCGACAAATCCGAGCGCAGCGTGTTTTCCCCGAAGAACTGATGAAACGCCTGCCCCACCGGACTCTTGTGATAAGCCACCCCGCCGCCGTGACCGGGGGTATGCCAGGAATAATTGGAATCGGCGGTGTGCTGGACCAGCGCCTTGAAGAATGGCGGCAACAGGCCGTCCAGGTATTTGCGCGCTGCCCGCGCCACCTGACGGGCGAGAAACGGCACGGTGTCTTCGAACAGGTAGAGAATGCCGCGCAGCTGGTTGAGTTCGGCCATGGCATCGGCCGGGGCGTTTTCCAGGGTGACTTGCTCGCCGAGGGCAAAGATCGGCAGATCCGGCGCCCGCACCCGGGCCAGACCGATCAGTTCGGCCATGTTCTGCAACAGGTGGGAGTTGGTGCTGGCATCTTCGGCGGCGATCAGCATGCACGCCAGACCATGGTGGGTCGACGCCACGAGCCGGCCTTCGGTGTAGTCGGTGGCCGAAACGATACTGAAACCTTCCAGCTCCAGCTCTCGGGCGATGCCGCGGATGCGGTCACCGGCAACCGTGTCGGCCTTGATGTCGCGGTGGACGATCAACACCGGGAACTTCAAATCTTTGTACATGAGGCTCAGTGTCCTGAGGCGGCGGAGAGTGATCTGCCAATGTCCTCAGGGTAGAGGGTCGGAGCCAATGTGGCGAGGGTGGCCAGTTGTCAGTACTGACAAAAAAAGAATCGTCCGGACACGGCTGAGTGTCTGGACGATCCTTTTCTGTATTACGCCTGGGCTTCGGCTTCCAGCAACTGAGTCCACAGCGCGGGGGCGCCAGCTGACTTGGCGATGATTTCCAGGCGCACCTGGTGCTCGGCCAGCTCGGCTTCGGTGGCGCGAATGATTCTCCCCGGCTGACGATCTGCCGGCAGACGGCGGATTTCGGTGGCGGAGTTGTCCGCGCCCTCGCCCGTGCCATTGCCGTCGGAGGCGTTGCCGGCCAGCGACAGGCTGGTCTGGCCACCGGTCATGGTCAGGTAGACGTCGGCGAGAATCTCCGAGTCGAGCAACGCGCCGTGCAGCTCACGACCGGAGTTGTCGACGCCGTAGCGTTTACACAGGGCATCGAGGCTGTTGCGCTGACCCGGGTGACGTTCCCGGGCCATCATCAGGGTGTCGAGGATCGTGCAGTGCTGCGTGATGTCCGCGCGATCCTGCTGGCCCATCAGCGCGAATTCGTTGTTGATGAAGCCAACGTCGAACGCCGCGTTATGGATGATCAGCTGCGCGCCGTTGATGAACTCGAAGAACTCGTCGGCCACTTCGGCGAAGCGCGGCTTGCCGACCAGGAACTCGTTGGTGATGCCGTGAACGGCAATCGCGCCTTCGTCACTCTCGCGATCCGGTTGCAGATAAACGTGAAAGTGCCGGCCCGTCAGACGTCGACCGATCAGCTCGACACAACCGATTTCGATAATCCGGTGGCCGTCGGTCACCGGCATGCCGGTGGTTTCGGTATCGAGTACAACGGATCTGGTGGCCATCAGTGTTCAGCTCTCAACGGGGTCAATCGTGCAAAAGCGGCGATGTTAACACGCTCGCCGGGGGTGTTTCAGCGAGAAGGATTCAGCTCTGCTTGTAACCGCGAACTTCATCCACCCCACGGTTGGCCAACTGGTCGGCGCGTTCGTTGCCGTGGTGGCCGATGTGGCCGCGGACCCATTTCCAGGTGACTTTGTGGCGGTTGACCTGCTCGTCGAGCGCTTTCCACAGATCGGCGTTTTTGACTGGTTCCTTGGCAGCGGTTTTCCAGCCGCGTTTCTTCCAGTTGGCCATCCATTCGTTGATGCCCTTCATCACGTATTGCGAGTCAGTCACCAGCAGCACTTCGCACGGACGCTTGAGGGCTTCCAGGCCGCGAATCGCGCCGAGCAGCTCCATGCGGTTGTTGGTGGTGTTGGCTTCGCCGCCCCACAGTTCCTTTTCAACACCCTTGCACACCAGCAAGGCGCCCCAGCCGCCCGGGCCGGGGTTGCCCTTGCAGGCGCCGTCAGTGAACAGTTCTACGCTATCGACGCTTTCGCTCATGCCTGTCTATCCAGAAAAAATGCGTGGCCTCGCCGATCACGGATCGACGATGGCCAAGGCCGGGATATACCCGGCCATAAATATAAAGAAGGTTTACGGTTCGACGCGCCGGCGGTTGACCTTGGCCATCGGCAGCGGAATCAGCTTGCCCATCGGCTCGCGGCGTTCCTGACGCACCGGACGCAGGCCGACCACAATCTTGCGTGCGACCAGTAAATAGAAACCGCCGCCCGACAATTGCCAGTCACCGGCCTTGCGCTCCCAACCGGCCAGACGGGCCTGCCACTTGGGTGAAGCGAGCGGCGGACGATAGCACCCGAAGCGGCGTTTCTCCAGCGCGAAGCCCAGCAGATTGAGCCAGTCCGCCACCCGCGATGGCGAGATGCAGCGCGCCTGATGCAAGGCGTCATGGGCGAACACGTGGCGCAGCCCCCAGGTGCTCCAGGGGTTGATGCCGACGATCAGCAGATGACCGCCGGGGCGCACGCTGCTGGCCGCTTCGCGCAACAAACCATGGGGCGACAGGCAGAAATCCAGGCCGTGCTGCAACACCACCACATCGGCGGCATGCTCGCTCAACGGCCAGGCCTGTTCTTCGCAGACGATCTCCACGCCCGGCAAGGGCGCGCCCAGCCGCACGTTGCGCTGCACCTGCGGCGCTGACGGCGGTGTTTCGGCGGACGGGCCGTAATGCACCAGATAACCGCCGAAGAACCGACCCAGCTCGTCTTCGAGCATGCGCCGTTCTTCGTTCAGCAGAAATTGCCCGAGGGGGCCGGACAGCCATTCACGGGCTGCACCGATCAGCGCGAGCCAGTCAGGATCGGCCTGAGCGAACGCTTTATCGATCATTGCATTCTCCAACACGCCAGGAACCTCTAAGATGCGCCAATGTTACCCGCTTGGCGAATTCGACGATGATACAGATCAGTGCCCTGCCCGCCTTCACCGACAACTACATCTGGTTGTTACAGGATCATGCCACCCAGCGCTGCGCAGTGGTCGACCCAGGCGATGCCGCCCCCGTGCAGGCGTGGCTCGACGCGCATCCGGGCTGGGTGCTCGGCGACATCCTCATCACTCACCATCACCACGACCATGTCGGCGGCGTCGAGACGCTGAAGAAGGCCACCGGCGCCACGGTCTACGGACCGGCCAGCGAAAGCATTCCGGGGCGGGACGTGGCTCTCAAGGACAACGACACGGTGCGCGTGCTCGGCTGGGACTTTGATGTCTATGCCGTTCCCGGCCACACCCTCGGACACATCGCCTACTACCATCACGGCCTGCTGTTTTGCGGTGACACCCTGTTCGCTGCCGGCTGCGGCCGTCTGTTCGAAGGCACGCCGCAACAAATGCACCAGTCGTTGAGCCGTCTGGCGGCGCTGCCGGAAGACACGCTGGTCTACTGCACCCACGAGTACACCCTGAGCAACCTGAAATTCGCTGCTGCCGTGGAGCCGGACAACCGGGACATCGCCGCCCGTCTGGAAAAAGTCAGCCAGCAACGTGCCAGCGGCGTGATGACCCTGCCCTCGACCCTCGCGCTGGAAAAGCTCACAAACCCGTTTTTGCGCACCGGTGAAATATTAGTTACACAAAAAGTGGACGAACGGAACGGCCCTCAAAACCGGGCGCCGAGTGAGGTTTTTGCGGCTCTGCGGGCATGGAAAGATACGTTCTAAGTGGCTCATTGCTTGGTACAAAAATTCTGAATGGTTGACCGCAGGGGGTGCGCTTTCTAGAATCGCCCGACATTTTTGCCCGGAACTTACTTCCAGCCAATGTCGTCATCCATACGTAAGTCCGTCAATTCAGATGCATTGACCCGCCTGGCGCAAGCCATCGCGGTGGCTGTGTCCGCCACGCTGGCGGGCTGTTCCAGCCATGCTCCGCAGACTGAAGCGACGCATACGCCGAACATTGCTGCGCGAGCCAAGCAGAAGCCCATCTGGCTGTCGGAAAAGCCCAGCCCGCAGGTGCCTCAGGACATCTGGGAGCGCATGCGCAGTGGTTTCCAGCTGCAGGAAGGTCTGGGCGTGAACCCGCGCATCGAGCAACAGCGCCTGTGGTTCGCCAGTAACCCTTCCTTCCTCGAAAACGCCGGCGAACGCGGCAGCCTCTACATTCATTACATCGTCGAGCGCCTCGAAGAACGCAACATGCCGCTGGAACTGGCGCTGCTGCCGGTCATTGAAAGCGCCTACAACCCGATGGCCTATTCCCGAGCCGACGCGGTGGGCCTCTGGCAGTTCATCCCGTCCACCGGGCGCTACTTCAACCTGCGCCAGACTCGCTTCTACGATGGCCGTCGCGACATCACTGCCTCGACCACGGCAGCGATGGACTACCTGACCCGCCTGCATGACATGTTCAACGGCGACTGGCTGCTGGCCCTGGCCGCGTACAACGCCGGTGAAGGCACGGTCAGCCGCGCCATCGAGCGCAACGAAAAGCTCGGCCTGCCGACCGACTACTGGAACCTGCCACTGCCGGCGGAAACCCAGGCTTACGTGCCGAAACTGCTGGCGCTCTCGCAAGTGGTGCTGACGCCCGAAGCCTATGGCGTGAACCTCAACCCGATCGCCAACGAACCGTATTTCCAAGTCGTCGAAATCAACCAGCGCATGGACCTGTCCAAGGTCGCAGCGGTGGCCAACATCGACGAAGACGAGCTGTTCCAGCTCAACCCGGCGTTCAAGCAGCGCACCACCATCGACGGCCCGCAGCACCTGCTGGTGCCGACCTCCAAGGCGCAACTGCTGACCGCCAGCCTGCAGACCATGCGCCCTGAAGAGCTGATCAGCCCGCGTTCGCTGAAACCGGTGTTCGAAGGCGCCGATCCGAGCGAGATCGCCCAGGCCAAGCGCGCCTATCGGGTCAAGCGCGGCGACAACCTCGGTTCCATCGCCAAGGCCAACAAGGTCGAGGTCAAGGACCTGCAACGCTGGAACAAGCTGACCGGCAAGAACCTCAAGGTCGGCCAGACCCTGGTCATGCAGGACACCACCAAACGCACCCCGACGCGTAACAGTGGCGGTCGCATCAATACGGTCATCGCGGCCAACAGCAAGACCAGCAGCAAGGCCAAAGACAAGGACGACACCAAACAGCAGACCCAATACAAGGTCAAACGTGGCGACACGCTGTACGTGGTGGCCAAGCGCTTCAACGTCGAGATGCAACATCTCAAGCGCTGGAATCCGGGCGCCGGCAAGGCGCTCAAGCCTGGGCAGATGCTCACGGTCTACCAGCCGCACTGACAAAGAGCCCCTGAATTTCAGGGGCTTTTTTTCGCCTGTCATTTTTTGATATTTCCGTAGATCGGCGCAGACAGCTCCCACAATTAACCGCGCATTAAGCCCCTGTCTTTTTCCTGTCCATACAAGCTGTTACTGTACGGCCCACAAAGCCCAAGCCGCCTGGATCGGATCTGACTTGAAGCGTCCCCTCCTCCTGCTCCTGATCAGCCTGGCCTTGAGCTCCCCCGTCAGCGCGACGATCACCGAAAGCCACGGTTATGCGCAGTTCGGCACGCTCAAGTACCCGGCCAGATTTACCCACTTCGACTGGGTCAACCCGCAAGCGCCCAAGGGCGGCACCTTGCGGGTGATGGCGTTTGGCACCTTCGATACGCTCAACCCCTACACCTTCAAGGGCACCAGCCCGGTCACCACGGCGAATTTCCTGCAGTACGGCATCAACGAGCTCAACGAGCCACTGATGGTCGGCACCGGGCAATACGCTCCGTCCGGTGACGAACCGGCGTCCAGTTACGGTTTGATCGCCCAGTCGGTGGAGTACAGCGAAGATCGCAGCTGGGTGGTGTTCAATCTGCGCCCGCAAGCGCATTTCCACGACGGCACACCGATCACCGCGTACGACGTGGCGTTCTCCTATCGCCTGCTGCTCAAGGAAGGTCACCCGCTGTATCGCACCGCCCTTCAGGAAGTGCTCCGCGTCGATATCCTCAATCCGCAGCGCATCCGTTTCGTACTCAAGCGCAGCGGCAATCCGTTGCTGATCCTGCGTCTGGGCGAATTGCCGGTGCTGCCCCAGCATTACTGGAAGGGCCGCGACTTCAAGGCCACCACCTTCGAGCCGCCGCTGGGCAGCGGGCCGTACCGCATCACCTCGGTCACGCCGGGGCGGCAGTTGATTTTCGAGCGGGTCAAGGACTACTGGGGCAAGGACTTGCCGGTCAATCGCGGCAAGTACAACGTCGACCGCATGGAAGTCGAGTTCTACCGCGACAGCGATGTAGCCTTCGAAGCGTTCAAGGCCGGCGAATTCGACATTTATATTGAGCATCAGGCCAAGAACTGGGCCAACGGTTACAACTTCCCGGCAATTCGTCGCGGCGACGTGATCAAGGCGCAGATCCCGCACCAGATCCCGACCCAGAGCCAGGGCCTGTTCATGAACACCCGGCGCCCGGCCTTTGCCGATATCAAAGTGCGCGAAGCGCTGGGCCTGATGTTCGACTTCGAATGGACCAATCGCGCGCTGTTCAGCGACGCCTACAAGCGCACCACCAGCTACTACCCCAACAGCGAGTTCAGCGCCGTCGGCCTGCCGGTCGGTCATGAATGGCTGATGCTCAAACCGTACAAGGATCAACTCCCGGCGCGCCTGTTCACCGAGCCGTTCACGCTGCCGCAGACAGACGGGCGCGGCATTCCCCGGGAAACCATGCGCAAGGCCCTGGCGTTGCTGGCCGAGGCCGGCTGGAAGCTCAACGGCCAGCGCCTGCAAAACGCCGCCGGCCAGCCGCTGCGGTTCGAGCTGCTGCTGGTCAATCCGAACCTGGAACGGATCCTCCAGCCGTACATCGAAAACCTCAACAGCATCGGCATCGACGCGCGCCTGCGCACGGTGGATCGCGCCCAATACAAACAGCGTCTGGACCAGTTCGATTTCGACATGATCCTGATGACCCTCAACCAGACTCTCAGCCCGGGGCTGGAACAATGGCAGTACTTCCACTCCAGCCAGGTAAACGTCAAGGGCAGCAAGAATTACGCGGGCATCGCCAACCCGGTGGTCGATCATCTGCTTGAACACTTGCTCGCCGCGCAAACCCGCGATGAACAGGTCGCCGCCGGCAAAGCGCTGGACCGCGTGCTGCTCTGGCAGCACTACAGCATTCCCAACTGGTACCTCAATTATCACCGTCTGGCGTACCGCAACCGGTTCGCCTTCGTCACTACGCCGCCCTACACCCTGGGCCTGAGCGCGTGGTGGCTGAAATCTTCGGAGAAAGATCGATGAAGCCTATCCGCGCCCTGCTCGTGCAGGCCAGCGGTCTGCTGTTCGCCGGGCTGGCCTGTGCCGCCCCGCAACACGCCGTGACCCTGTACAACGAGCCGCCGAAATACCCCGCCGACTTCAAGCACTTCGATTACGTGAACCCCGACGCGCCCAAGGGCGGGATCTTCCGCCAGGCCGGCTTCGGCGGTTTCGACAGCCTCAATCCGTTCATCAGCAAAGGCGTGCCGGCGGACGATATCGGCCTGATCTACGACACCCTGGCCAAGCAGGGTCTGGACGAGCCGTTCACCGAATACGGTCTGATCGCCAGCCAGATCGAAAAGGCCCCCGACAACAGCTGGGTACGCTTCTATCTGCGGCCCGAAGCGAAGTTTCACGACGGCCACCCGGTACGCGCTGACGATGTGGTATTCAGCTTCCAGACGCTGACCAAGGAAGGCTCACCGATGTATCGCGGCTACTACGCCGACGTTGAAGAAGTGATCGCCGAAGACCCGCTCAAGGTGCTGTTCAAGTTCAAGCACACCAATAACCGCGAGTTGCCGCTGATCCTCGGTCAGTTGCCGGTGCTGCCGAAGCACTGGTGGGCCGAGCGTGATTTCAACAAGGGCAACCTGGAAATCCCCTTGGGCAGCGGCCCGTACAAGGTCACCCAAGTGAAGGCCGGACGCTCGGTGCGTTATGAGCGGGTCAAGGATTACTGGGGCAAGGACCTGCCGGTGAATCGCGGCTTCTACAACTTCGACGTGATGACCACCGACTATTACCGCGACAACACCGTCGCGCTGGAAGCGTTGAAAGCCGGGCAATTCGATTACTGGCTGGAAATGGCCGCGAAAAACTGGGCCAACGCCTACAACGTGCCGGCAGTGACTGAAGGGCGGCTGATCAAGGAACAGATTGCCAACAGCAACCCGACCGGCATGCAGGGCTTCGTCTTCAATTTGCGCCGGCCGGTATTTCAGGACGTGCGGGTACGCCAGGCCCTCGGCCTGCTGTTCGACTTCGAATGGACCAACAAGCAATTGTTCAACGGCGCTTATGCGCGCACCCGCAGTTACTTCGAAAACTCGGAAATGGCCGCCACCGGCCTGCCTGATGCAGAGCAGGTAGCAATCCTCGATCCATTCCGCAGCCAGCTGCCGGCGCAGGTGTTCAGCGAAGCCTTCGAGAATCCGAAAACCGACGCCAGTGGCATGATCCGCGCACAACAGCGTGAGGCGTATCAGTTGCTGCAAGAGGCGGGCTGGAAAATCGTCGACGACAAAATGGTCGACGCCACCGGCAAACCGGTGGTCATCGAATTCCTCCTGGCGCAGACCGAATTCGAGCGCGTGTTGTTGCCGTTCAAGCGCAACCTCAGCGACCTCGGCATCGACCTGGTGATCCGCCGTGTCGACGTCTCGCAGTACGTCAATCGCGTGCGTTCGCGGGACTTCGACATGATGGTCGGCAGCTTCCCGCAGTCCAACTCGCCGGGCAACGAGCAGCGCGAATTCTGGATGAGCGCCGCGGCAGACAAACCCAGCAGCCGCAATTCGATGGGCCTCAAGGACCCGATGATCGATCACCTGGTGGAAAGCCTGATCAACGCTGATTCGCGCAAGAGCCTGGTGGCCCACGCCCGTGCTCTGGACCGTGTGCTGCAATGGGGCTACTACGTGATCCCCAACTGGCACATCAAGACCTGGCGCGTGGCGTACTGGAACCACATCGGCCACCCTAAAGTCTCCCCCAAGTACGACATCGGCATTAACACCTGGTGGGTCAAACCCGATGCGAAACCTGCGGTAGAAGTCGAAACCCAACTGCAAGCCGACCCTGTGGGCACGGAGTAATCAGATGCTGGCGTACATTTTTCGGCGACTGCTGCTGATCATCCCGACCCTGTTCGGCATTTTGCTGATCAACTTCGTGATCATCCAGGCCGCGCCCGGCGGGCCGGTGGAGCAGATGATCGCCAAGCTCGAAGGCTTCGAAGGCGCCACCAGCCGCATTGCCGGCGGCGGTGCCGAAGTGTCGGTGGCCGGCTCTTCCTATCGCGGTGCGCAGGGTCTGGACCCGGCGCTGATCAAGGAAATCGAGAAGATGTACGGGTTCGACAAGTCGGCCCCGGAACGTCTGTGGATCATGGTCAAGAACTATGCACGGCTGGATTTCGGCGACAGCTTCTTCCGCGACGCCAAGGTCATCGACCTGATCAAGGAGAAGATGCCGGTGTCGATCTCCCTCGGGCTGTGGAGCACGCTGATCATGTACCTGGTGTCGATCCCGCTGGGGATCGCCAAGGCCACGCGGCACGGCAGCCATTTCGACGTCTGGACCAGTTCGGCGATCATCGTCGGTTATGCGATTCCGGCGTTCCTGTTTGCAATTCTGCTGATCGTGGTGTTTGCCGGCGGCAGTTATCTGGACTGGTTTCCGCTCAGGGGCCTGACCTCGAACAACTTCGACGAGCTGAGCCTGGGCGGCAAGGTTCTCGATTACTTCTGGCACCTGGCGCTGCCGGTGACGGCGCTGGTGATCGGCAACTTCGCGACCATGACCCTGCTGACCAAAAACAGCTTCCTCGACGAAATCAACAAGCAGTACGTGGTCACCGCCAAGGCCAAGGGCCTGACCCGCCACCGCGTGCTCTACGGCCATGTGTTCCGCAATGCGATGCTGCTGGTGATCGCCGGTTTCCCGTCGGCGTTTATCGGCATCTTCTTCACCGGATCGTTGCTGGTGGAAGTGATCTTCTCCCTCGACGGCCTCGGTCTGATGAGTTTCGAAGCGGCGATCAACCGCGATTACCCGGTGGTGTTCGGCACCCTGTTCATCTTCACCCTGCTGGGGCTGGTGGTGAAACTGATCGGCGACCTCACCTACACCCTGGTCGATCCGCGTATCGACTTTGCCAGCCGGGAGCATTGAGATGAACCTGTCCCCTCTCAACCGCCGGCGCTTCGAACTGTTCAAGGCCAACAAGCGTGGCTGGTGGTCGCTTTGGCTGTTTTTGATCCTGTTCGGCTTGAGCCTCGGTGCCGAGTTGATCGCCAACGACAAGCCGCTGGTGGTGCATTACGACAACAACTGGTATTTCCCGGCGATCAAGCGCTACCCGGAAACCACCTTCGGCGGCGAATTCCCGCTGGAAGCCAACTACAAGAGCCCGTACATCCGCGAACTGCTCAAGGCCAAGGACGCGTGGGTGCTGTGGGCGCCGATTCCGTTCAGCTACCAGAGCATCAACTACGACCTGAAAGTCCCGGCCCCCGCCCCGCCGTCGGCGGACAACCTGCTGGGCACCGACGATCAGGGCCGCGATGTGCTGGCACGGGTCATCTACGGCTTCCGGGTGTCGGTGCTGTTCGCCCTGACCCTGACCGTGCTCAGCTCGATCATCGGCGTGATCGCCGGTGCCTTGCAGGGCTTCTACGGCGGCTGGGTCGATCTGGCCGGCCAGCGTTTCCTGGAGATCTGGTCGGGCTTGCCGGTGCTGTACCTGCTGATCATCCTCGCCAGTTTCGTCCAGCCGAACTTCTGGTGGCTGCTGGGGATCATGCTGTTGTTCTCGTGGATGAGCCTGGTGGACGTGGTGCGCGCCGAGTTCCTGCGCGGGCGCAACCTCGAATACGTGCGCGCAGCCCGGGCGCTGGGCATGCAGAATGGCGCGATCATGTTCCGCCACATTCTGCCCAACGCGATGGTTTCGACCATGACCTTCATGCCGTTCATCCTGACCGGCGCCATCGGCACCCTCACCGCCCTGGACTTCCTCGGTTTCGGCTTGCCGGCCGGCAGTCCGTCTCTGGGTGAACTGGTGGCCCAGGGCAAATCCAACCTGCAGGCGCCGTGGCTGGGCATGAGCGCGTTTGCGGTGCTGGCGCTGATGTTGAGTCTGCTGGTGTTCATCGGCGAGTCCGCTCGCGATGCCTTCGACCCGAGGAAGTGACATGAATCAGGACAATCTGATCGAAATCCGCGACCTGGCCGTCGAGTTCGGCATCGGTGATCGCGTGCAACGGGTGGTCGAAGGCGTGAGTTTCGACATCAAGCGCGGCGAAACCCTGGCGCTGGTGGGTGAAAGCGGCTCGGGCAAGTCGGTGACGGCGCATTCGATCCTGCGCCTGCTGCCCTACCCGCTGGCGCGGCATCCGGCCGGCAGCATCAATTATTCCGGGCAGAACCTGCTGGAACTGGGCGAAAAGACCATCCGTCACATTCGCGGCAACCGGATCGCGATGATCTTTCAGGAGCCGATGACCTCGCTCAACCCGCTGCACTCGATCGAGAAGCAGATCAACGAGGTGCTGGGCATCCACAAGGGCCTGACCGGCAAGGTCGCGACCAAGCGCACGCTGGAGTTGCTGGAGATGGTCGGCATCCCCGAGCCGCACAAGCGCCTCAAGGCCCTGCCCCACGAATTGTCCGGCGGCCAGCGTCAACGGGTGATGATCGCCATGGCCCTGGCCAACGAGCCGGAACTGCTGATCGCCGACGAACCGACCACTGCGCTGGACGTGACCGTTCAGCTGAAAATCCTCGATTTGCTCAAGGAATTGCAGGCCCGATTGGGCATGGCGCTGTTACTGATCAGTCACGATTTGAACCTCGTGCGAAGAATTGCGCATCGTGTATGTGTCATGCAGCGCGGTTGCATCGTCGAACAGGCATCGTGCGAAGAGCTGTTCCGTTCGCCGCAGCATCCGTACACTCGGGAACTGCTTGGCGCGGAGCCCAGCGGAGGCCCGGCGAGCAATAAAATCGGGGCGCCGCTGCTTGAAGTCGAGGATCTGAAAGTCTGGTTCCCGATCAAGAAAGGCCTGCTCAAGCGCACGGTGGATCACGTCAAGGCAGTGGACGGCATCAATTTCAGCCTGCCTCAGGGTCAGACCCTGGGGATCGTGGGGGAAAGCGGTTCCGGCAAATCCACCCTCGGCCTGGCGATCCTGCGATTGATCGGCAGTCAAGGCGGGATCCGTTTTGAGGGCAAGCAGCTAGACTGCCTGACGCAGAGCGAAGTCCGGCCGTTGCGCCGGGAGATGCAGGTGGTGTTTCAGGATCCGTTTGGCAGCCTGAGCCCGCGGATGTGCGTGAATGACATCGTTGGCGAAGGTCTGCGGATTCACAGGATGGGCACCGCCGCCGAGCAGGAAGCGGCGATTATTGCGGCATTGAAGGAGGTAGGTCTGGATCCGGAAACCCGGCACCGCTACCCCCACGAATTTTCCGGTGGGCAACGGCAGCGAATTGCCATCGCCCGGGCCTTGGTGCTCAAACCGGCGCTGATCCTGCTGGACGAGCCGACTTCGGCCCTCGACCGGACGGTGCAGCGGCAAGTGGTGGAGCTGTTGCGTTCACTGCAAGCCAAGTACAACCTGACGTATTTGTTCATCAGCCATGACCTGGCTGTCGTCAAAGCGCTGAGCCACCAGCTGATGGTGGTCAAGCATGGCCAAGTGGTCGAACAGGGAGACGCGCAAAGTATCTTTGCCGCCCCCCAACATCCGTATACACAGCAGTTGCTGGAGGCCGCTTTCCTGGCACCAGCCACTGCGCAATAACCTGAAAGAGGAGCAACACATGGGTTTTCTCGCCGGTAAGCGCGTACTGATCGTCGGTGTCGCCAGCAAGCTGTCCATCGCATCCGGCATCGCTGCCGCCATGCATCGCGAGGGCGCTGAGCTTGCCTTCACTTATCAGAACGACAAACTGAAAGGTCGCGTCGAAGAGTTCGCACAGGGCTGGGGTTCGAGCCCTGAGCTGTGCTTCCCGTGCGACGTGGCCAGCGATGAAGAAATCGCCAAGGTCTTCGAAGAACTGAGCAAGAAGTGGGACGGCCTGGACTGCATCGTGCACTCCGTCGGCTTCGCCCCGGGCGACCAACTGGACGGCGACTTCACCGAAGCCACCACCCGTGAAGGCTTCCGCATCGCTCACGACATCAGCGCCTACAGCTTCGTGGCTCTGGCCAAAGCTGGTCGCGAAATGATGAAAGGCCGCAACGGCAGCCTGCTGACCCTGTCGTACCTGGGCGCCGAGCGCACCATGCCGAACTACAACGTGATGGGCATGGCCAAGGCTTCGCTGGAAGCCGGCGTACGTTACCTGGCCGGTTCCCTGGGCCCGGACGGTACTCGCGTCAACTGCGTATCGGCTGGCCCGATCCGCACCCTGGCAGCTTCCGGCATCAAGAACTTCCGCAAGATGCTGGCCGCCAACGAAGCGCAAACTCCGCTGCGCCGCAACGTCACCATCGAAGAAGTCGGCAACGCCGGCGCCTTCCTGTGCTCCGACCTGGCGTCGGGCATCAGCGGTGAAATCATGTACGTGGACGGCGGCTTCAACACCACCGCCATGGGCAACATCGAAGAGTAATCTTCGACTAGCCGCTAAAAAACCCGCCAGTTCTGGCGGGTTTTTTTTGCTCGCGGGGCCCCTTCATCCCACGAAACCCAACACCCGCGCCAGCGGTTTACCCGCAGGATCAATCTCGTCAGCAGCAGCGATGATTCTCCCTGTATTGCTCTGGACGATGCAGCCATTCATGCGCCACCCCTCCAACCTGGCAACGCCTCCAACCCCGAAGTTATCATCGAGTTTACCGTCTTCCAGAATACGCAGAAGGGTCAGCACAAAGTCGGAATGCACCCCCACAATGATGCTTCCATCTGGTGGAACGACCACGTTTTGAATAGTCACGAAGCGTCCGTTAATGGCGGTCCACAGTACTTGGCCATTGTTGAAACGGGGATCGGGTGTTCCATCATTCTGCAAGCGTACAGTTGCGACGCTCATTCCTTCGGCAGAAAGTACGGATGCCGCAAAGGTTATTCCGTGATGCGATACGCCCACGTTGTTAAATAAACTGAATTCCTCAGACATCTTGTACAGACCGCCTGTTGCAAACCCTTTGTCCAACTTTCCGCTTTCGTCATAACTAGCCAGAACACTTTTGGGTTCTGATTGATTGCCGGTGGAGTTATCGAGCGATCCACTGACTATGAACCCTCCCTGCAGCTTCGGCTTGATGCTCTCGATACTCGAGTAGCGTGCGTTGTCGAATATGATATTAACTTCGCCATTTAGACCGAATGTACCGTCAAGATCGCCATTAGGGAGATAGCAGCGGATGGTTCCACGCCCCTCAACGGCAGCTCCTGTTCCATCATACAGAATGTGGCTTTGACCCAACAGGACACGCCCATCGGAGAGGGCACAACCCTTTGCTTCGTGGGTTGTCACTCTTTGCCCAGGGGCAAGTGGAATGTCGGAAAAGATTTTCGTGCCAAAGACCAGATTCTGACTGCCGTGCTCATTGAACTTCGTGACTGCAGCTAACCGGTCAAAGCCATCGCCAGTGCTACCGATAGCAACGAAACCGCCATCGTCTTGAATGTCAAGTTGACGCGAAGCGGAATATTTTGGCCCAAATTGCCAAGGTGGATTCACGAATGAAGGGTCGATAGAACCATCGCCGTAGGCCCGAATCAGCTGCAATTTGCCTGCCGAATCATAAACATAAACAATACGTCCGGTTTTTGTCTCCACCACGGAGCCGCAGCTGCCTGGTCCGATATTAATGACTCCATCTTTGGCAAAAGTTGGATCCAGATCACCAGCATTGCGATGTGTTTTGGCCAGGGTTGACATGGAGTTTTCCTCTGATTGTCAATATTCTCCGCCCTGAGAAAAACAACCAGTCTTCCCGACTCCAGCAGAATGTCTTTTACAGCGCCCACGCTAGCGCCTGAAAACAGATAAAGACACTGTCAGGACTGACAGTTGACTTTCATCAGAAGGGCTTTTCGCTTTCGATCTGCAGACATTTGTTGAACATTATTCGCAGCGGCAAGTTGCGTATCGCTGGATGATCAATCGCCTGCCGCCCGGTGCGATCGAACAGACGCACGCCCAAGGCCTGCTCCAGATTGCGGATCTGCGCGCTGACCGCCGATTGCGTCAGGCCGACATGCAGACCGGCCGCCGCAAACGTGCCATGCCGTGCCACCGCCAGAAAGGTTTTCAGTTCACGCAGCATGGGCGCCTCGACTGATCGAAATAATTTGA
Organism: Pseudomonas glycinae; assembly: GCF_001594225.2. GTDB lineage: Bacteria > Pseudomonadota > Gammaproteobacteria > Pseudomonadales > Pseudomonadaceae > Aquipseudomonas > Aquipseudomonas glycinae. The sequence continues at coordinate 2,271,375 of NZ_CP014205.2, read as the reverse complement.
GCTCGGCGCAAAAACTATCGTCTTTCAATCGAAAAGCACAGCGCTAGACTCAGTTCATCCCAAGGGGGGCGAACAGGCGACGATGTTCTTGTTTGACCCGTGTGGGAACGCCTTGGAGTTCAAGGCGTTCAAGGACATCAGGCAGTTGTTTGCCAGATAATACGCGACGTCCGGAATGACGCCTTCGCGGGCAAGCCCGCTCCCACAGGGTTCGCGGTTTATCGAAAATATAAGCAACACCGAAGATCACTGTGGGAGCGAGCTTGCTCGCGATGAGGCCGGAACTAACAACGCTTCAACGCCTGCTTGTGCGCATACATCGCTGCATCCGCATCCGCCAGCAACTTATCCACGGAGTCATGGCGCTGCGGGTTGTATTCGATCTGGCCGACGCTGAAGCGAATCGCGTAACCCCGGTGCAACGTGGCATTGCGCTCTTCGAGGATTTCCTTGAGTCGCGCCATGATCGCCGTGGTTTCGACGTGGCTTGAGCCGGTCAGCAACGCCACGAACTCATCACCGCCCAGCCGTCCCACCACATCGCTCTCGCGAAAGGCGATGCGCAGCACATCGGCGAAGGTCTTGAGCGCGCTGTCGCCCTCGGCGTGCCCATAAAGGTCGTTGATCTGCTTGAAATCATTGAGGTCGAAAAACAGCAGCGTCGCCGGTTTTTCCAGGCGTGCGCAGGCATCCAGCGCATGCTGGGCGAGCATCTTGAAACCGCGACGGTTGGACAGCAGCGTCAGCTCGTCCATGCTCGCCATCTGCACGGCCATCAGTTCCTGCTCGGCCATGCCCGCCAGATCGCGCAGCAGGGCGCGCTCCTCTTCGTCGAGATCGCGGGGTTTGGTGTCGATCAGGCACAAGGTGCCCATCTTGTTGCCGCTGGGTACGGTCAGCGGATAACCGGCGTAGAACCGGATGTTCGGTTCCCCGGTAACCAAAGGGTTGTCGTGGAAACGCTCGTCCTCCCGGGCGTCAGGTACCAGCATAAGCTCGTCCCTGAGAATCGCATGGGCACAGAATGAAACAGAGCGTGGCGTTTCGGTCGTGTCCAGCCCCACGCAGGACTTGAACCATTGCCGCTCCTTATCCACCAGCGTGACCAGTGCGATCGGCACGTTGAACAGACGCTTGGCCAGTCGCGTCAGCCGGTCGAAGCGCTCCTCCGGTGCGGTGTCGAGCAGCTTCAGATCCTGCAACGCTTGAATACGGACAGCTTCATTGGCAGGTTTGCCGGGTACCAGCATCACACACTCCTTTGTCGTCGATGCCTTTGAGCGTAGCCCGAATCAGCGATGACTCAACCTCTCATCCGCCGGCCACCGGACACGGCCCGCCCGCATCGGCCCACAGTTTGAACTGGGTCACGAAGATATCGTGCGGCACCGGCACCGGCGCGCGCCCTGCCCCGGGATTCCAGCCCCAGAGCACCAGCTTGTCTTCGCTGACGTGCTTGATCAGCGCGGCGAAATCCCGGTCACCGTTGCTGGCGCGGTCCTTGATCATCGCGCACAAGCGATCCGGCGGCAGACCGATCCAGGCCATTTTGTGCGCGGCCGGCGGCAGGCTCCAGTGCGGCGCCCCCGGTGGCGCATGGGGGCCGTAACTGGCCGGCGGATTGCTTTCGGCGTGGCAAGTGGCGCAGGGCAAACCGGCGGCGCCCTTGCCGTCCATGCCGCGCACCACGCTCATCGCGTGAGGAATGCCGGCGTCGAACTGCAACGGTGAATCGCCGGGAATGTGGCAGTTCTGGCAACGCGGGCTCTGGAAGACTTTCTGCACCGTGCCGAAGGCTTTCAAGGCTTCCTGATCGTCGGCAAACAGATCCGACGCGTAACCGCCCAGTCCAAGCAGAATCACCGTGCCCAACAACAGATGTCGTTTCATCTCACACCCCCGACAGTTGCAGCGGCAGTTCCCGCAGGCGTTGCCCGGTCAGGGCGAACACCGCGTTGGCCACCGCCGGCGCCGTGGGCGGCACACCGGCCTCGCCGATGCCGCCGGGTTTCTCGCTGCTGGGCACGATGTGCACCTCGACCAGCGGCATTTCATTGAGCCGCAACACCTGATAGTCGTGATAGTTGGACTGCACGACATGGCCGTCCTTGAGGGTCAGTTTGCTGTGCAATGCCATGCCCAGGCCAAAGGTGATGCACGACTCCATCTGCGCCGCGATGCTCTGCGGGTTGACCGCAATCCCGCAGTCCACCGCGCACACCACGCGATGCACGCGGATCGCCAGATTGTCCTGGGACACCTCGGCCACCTGCGCCACGTAACTGCCGAACGATTCGTGCACCGCCACGCCCAGCGCATGGCCGTCCGGCAGCGGCGCTTTCCAGTTGGCCTTCTCCACCGCCAGGTTCAACACGCCGAGATGCCGGGCGTGATCCTTGAGCAGCGTTCGTCGGTACTCCACCGGGTCCTTGCCCGCCGCCGTGGCCATTTCATCGATCAGCGACTCCATGACAAACGCGGTGTGGCTATGGCCCACCGAGCGTAGCCACAACACGTTGATCCCGGTGGTCGGCGAATGCAGATCGACCTGATGATGGGCCAGGCCCTTGATGTACGGGCTGTCCGAAACGCCCTCGACCGAGGTCTGGTCGACGCCGTTCTTGACCATGGTTTTCTCGAGCATGGTGCCGGCCATGATCGATTGCCCGACCAGCACATGCTGCCAGGCCAGCGGCAAGCCGTCGGGGCCGAGGCCGATCTTCGCCTGATGCAGGAACATCGAGCGGTAATAACCACCGCGAATATCGTCTTCGCGCGACCACACGGTTTTCACCGGCATCGCCGCAGCCTTGGCCACTTGCACCGCTTCGGCGACAAAGTCCGAGGTCGGGTTGGCCCGCCGGCCGAAACCGCCGCCAAGGAATTCGGTGTGAATCTCGACCTGCTCCGGTTTGAGCCCGGTGATCTTGCCGGCGACCATCTGATCCAGGGTCTGGAACTGGGTGCCGGTCCAGATCTCGCACTTGTCGGCGCTGATCTTCACCGTGCAGTTGAGCGGCTCCATCGGCGCGTGGGCCAGGTACGGCACGCTGTATTCAACATCGATTTTCTTCGCTGCCTTGCCGAAGTTGCCCTTGGCATCGCCGGCCTGCGCCGCCGAGGTGCCCGGCGTGGCCGCCAGTTTGCGGAAACTCGCCAACAGCTTTTCACTGCTCAAATCAGCGTTCGGCCCCAGGTCCCAATCGACCTTCAGCGCATCACGACCGAGTTTCGCCGCCCAGTAATGCTCGGCGACCACCGCGACACCGGTCGGCACCTGCACCACTTTGTGCACGCCGGGAATCGCCAGGGCTTCTGCGCCTTCGAAGGACTTCACCGTGGCGCCGAACGCCGGCGCCCGCGCCACCATCGCGGTCATCAATCCGTCGAACTGCACGTCCATGCCGAACTTGGCGCGACCGGTGATTTTTTCCGGGGTGTCGAGGCGTTTGGTGGGTTTGCCGATGACTTTCCAGTCCTTGGCTTCTTTAAAGGTGATCGACTTCGGATCCGGCACTGGCAGTTGCCCGGCGGCGTCCGCCAGTTCGCCGTAGGTGGCGCGATTATCGCCGGCAATCACTACGCCGGACTCAGTGCGGATCGTCGAGGGCGCCACGTTGAAACGCTTGGCCGCCGCTTCGATCAGCATCTGCCGCGCCGTGGCGCCGGCGAGTCGGTAGCGGTCGAACTCCATCCAGGTTGAAGTGGAGCCGCCCGTAATCTGCATCCCGCCAAACGCCGGCATGCCGTAATCGGCGGCCGAAGCCGGGGAATGCTCGACGCGGATCTTCGACCAGTCGGCGTCCAGCTCTTCGGCGATCAACATGGTCAGGCCGGTCCAGATGCCCTGGCCCATTTCCGAATGGCCGAGCAGCACGGTGACGCTGTTGTCCGCTGCAATCCGCAGGAACGCGTTCGGCGCAAACACCTTGCCTTCATTCTCGGCCGCCATGGCAAAGCGGTTGCCGCCGGGCACCACGAACGCCACCACCAGACCACCGCCCAACACCGCACTGCCCTTGAGAAATCCGCGACGGGATACAGGACTGTTCATCACTCACCTCCCCTCGCTCAGCCGATGTCGGCGGCGCGTTTGACCGCCGCGCGGATTCTTGGATACGTGCCGCAGCGGCAGATGTTGCCGGAGAGCGCCTGATCGATATCGCTGTCGGTGGGTTTGGGAATTTTCGCCAGCAACGCGGCGGCGGACATGATCTGCCCGGACTGGCAGTAGCCGCACTGCACCACGTCCAGTTCGGCCCAGGCCTGCTGCACCGGGTGCGAACCGTCACTGGACAAACCTTCGATGGTGAGGATTTTCTGGCCATGGGCGACGGCCGTGGCCGGGGTGATGCAGGAGCGCAGCGGTGCGCCATCGACGTGCACGGTGCAGGCACCGCACTGGGCCATGCCGCAACCGAATTTGGTACCGGTCAGGTGCGCGACATCGCGCAGGACCCAGAGCAACGGCATGTCCGCAGGGACATCGAGCTCCTGATCCTTGCCATTGATGTTCAAGGTCAGCATCGGGGACTTCCTCAGACTCACAGTGTTCTGAAGGGCGCTGCTACGGCCATCGTTGGCGGTGCGCGCCTCGGCTTATCCCTTTCAGCTAAGCGCATTTTGACCCGACGACCAGCCGCCGCGACCACCGGTCATGCCGCACCGTTCGGAAAATCATCGATCAGGGTGCCGGTTTTGCTCCTACAGTTGATACCGCTTGTCACCGCAAGAACTGCCCTTTCACACTTTCCAGGAGTTGCGAACATGGGATTTGTCACAACGAAAGACGGCGTCGAAATCTTCTATAAGGACTGGGGCCCGAAAGACGCCCCGGTGATCCACTTCCACCACGGCTGGCCGCTCAGCGCGGACGATTGGGATGCGCAAATGTTGTTCTTCCTGGCGCAGGGCTTCCGGGTCGTGGCCCATGATCGACGGGGTCACGGGCGTTCGAGCCAGGTCTGGGACGGCCACGACATGGATCACTACGCCGACGACGTGGCGGCGGTGGTCAACCATCTGGGGACGCAGAAAGCCGTGCATGTTGGCCACTCCACCGGTGGCGGCGAGGTGATTCATTACATCGCCCGGCATGGCGAGGATCGGGTGTCGAAAGCCGCGATCATCAGTGCCGTGCCGCCGCTGATGGTGAAAACCGAGAGCAGTCCCGGCGGCCTGCCCAAATCAGTGTTCGACGATCTTCAGGCGCAACTGGCAGCCAATCGTGCGCAGTTCTATCGCGACGTGCCCAGTGGGCCGTTCTACGGCTACAACCGCCCCGGCGCCAAGCCATCGGAAGGGATCATTGCGAACTGGTGGCGCCAAGGCATGATCGGCAGCGCCAAGGCGCACTATGACGGGATCGTTGCCTTCTCCCAGACCGACTTCACCGCTGACCTCAAAAGCATCTCGATCCCGGTGCTGGTGATGCACGGCGACGATGACCAGATCGTGCCCTATGAAAACGCCGGTGTACTGTCAGCGAAACTGCTGAAAAACAGCACACTGAAGATCTACCCGGGCTTCCCCCACGGGATGCCGACCACCGAGGCGCCGACAATCAACGCGGATCTGCTGGCGTTCATTCGCGGCTGATAGTGGCCGGGGTCAGGCGCCCTGCCTGCCCCCGGCTATTCTTCGGTTCGCCCCGTTCTCTCGCGATCGCGCACGTAGTGTCTGGCCAATGGAAAAGCCGGCAGCCACGACTCGCGACGCAGCGTCCACAGCTCGTACGTGGGCTGGAATTGATCCGGTGCATCCAGCGCCCCCAGATTCACCTCCACTTCATCGCCACTGCGGCCGAACACCGACGAGCCACAACGCGGGCAGAAATGTCGCCCGGCATAGTCATGGGTTTCGCCGCTGATCGTCACCGCGTCCTCGGGAAAGATCGCCGACGCGGCAAACAGCGCGCCCTGGTGTTTGCGGCAATCAAGACAGTGACAAACGCCAACCCTGTAGGGGCGCCCTGACACCTCGATCCGCACCTCGCCGCACAGACAACCGCCGGTCAATCGGTCCATGGGACACCTCGTCTGAAAATGGAATATCCGGTGAGTGAAAATAGCAGCCCAAAGGGGGAACGCTTACAATCGTGGCCCATTAATACTACTCAGGCAGACCCGTTCTTTCATGGCGCTCGATCCTCTCACGATGCTCACCATTTCCACCGCCCTGGCCGCGGCGGCCGCCCTGTATCTGGCGGTCGAATGGCGCAGCATCCGCGAATCCTCCCTGCTGTTCTGGAGCGCCGGTTTCGCCACCATCACCGTCGGCTCAAGCCTGGCCCTGTTGCGCGCCAATGGTTATCCGCTGATCGGCATCTGGTTCGCCAACGGCCTGCTGGTGGTCGCGCACTGGCTGTTTCTGCTGGGAGTCGCGCGGTTTACCCAGCAGCGGTTGTCGCGGGCCTGGTACTTGATGTTCCTGCTCTGGCTGGCGTTGCTGCTGTTACCGGAAGATCCGTCGTGGTCGAAGATCATGCTGATGGCCAACTCGCTGCTGGTGGCCGCGTTGATGCTGCGGGCCAGCCTGTTGCTGCGCCCGCACGGCAAATCGTTGAGCGTCGGCGCGGTGCAATTGCGTTATGTGCTGCTGATCCACGGCGCGTTCTATTTCGCCAAGGCGATCATCGCGGTGATTCCGGGCACGTTGATCGATCTGGCGTCGCTGCGTGGCGAAATCATTCAGATTTCCCTGGTTGAAGGCGCGATGGCGATCATGCTGATCGCGCTGTCGATGACCGGCACCGAGCGCTACCGCCGGGAAAAGCAGATTGCCGAACTGGCCGCCCGGGATCCGCTGACCGCGCTGTACAACCGCCGCGCCCTAGAAGTCCGCGCACCGCGCCTGCTCGACGAAGTCTCCAGCGCCCGCCCCGGCGCGCTGCTGTTGATCGACATCGACAACTTCAAACTGATCAACGATCTGTACGGCCACACCGCCGGCGACCGGTTGCTCATCGCCCTCAGCGAAATGATCCGCGCAGTGCTGCCCAATGGCGCGCTGGCGGCACGGCTGGGCGGTGACGAATTCGTGATGCTGCTGGGCGATGCGTCCCACGCTCAGATCATGGATCTGGGCAGTGCGCTGCGTGAGCAGTTCCAACAGATGACTTCCCAGACCTACACCACCCCGCAAGCGGTCACCCTGAGCATCGGCGCCAAGGTGTTCGATCAGCCGCCGGCCAGCCTCGCAGCGTTGATCGAACAGGGTGATAGCGCGCTCTACGAATCCAAGCGCGGCGGTCGCAACCGGATTCAACTGGCCGACTACACCTGACCTATCCTTGCCTGCATCCCGTAACCTCGGAGTCCGTCATGTCCTCGCCTGAATCCACCCTGCTGCAGAGCTGGCACCACAACGCCCGGGCCTGGACCGAAGCTGTACGCAGCGGCGCCATCGAGAGCCGCCGGCAGGTGACCGATCAGGCCATTTTGCTGGCGGTGATGGGGCGCCAGCCCGAGCGTGTGCTCGATCTGGGGTGCGGCGAAGGCTGGCTGCTGCGGGCGCTGGCCGAGCGAGGATTCGAGGCGGTCGGCGTGGACGGTGATCCGACGCTGGTCGAGGCCGCGCGGGTGGCCGGTTCATCGCCCGTGCACGTCGCCAGTTATGAGGATCTGGTTGAGGCGAAGGTTGATATCGGCCGTGATTACGACCTGATCTGCGCCAACTTTTCCCTGCTGCATCAGGACATCATCCCGCTGCTCGCGGCGATGAATGCGCTGCTCGTGCCCGGCGGTGCGCTGGTGATCCAGACGCTGCATCCGTGGTCGGTGGCCGCCGGTGATTATCAGGACGGCTGGCGGGAAGAAACCTTCGATGGCTTCAAGGGCCAGTGGCAGCCAATGCCGTGGTATTTCCGCACCTTGTCCAGCTGGCTGAATGCGCTGGACATGGCCGGGCTTCAGTTGACCGGCCTGCGCGAGCCGCAGCATCCGCAAAGCCCGGTGCCGCAATCGTTGTTGATGATTGCCGAACGTCGCGGGTAAAACCCTAAAGTCTCGGCTTGAGCAGAATTGCGGCGTAATGCCGCAAAAACAGCGTGAACCCCGCACACCAGAGCACCACGGACAGCCCCAGTCCCAGACTGGAAAACGGCACCAGCAACACCCGGCAACCCGCCGCGAACAGCACCAGCGCAAAACCCAGCGCCATGCCTTTCGAGGGCTGCAACAACCGGCCGGTGTGCCCAAGGCTGACCCGCGCGATCATCGCCAGAATCAACCCGCCCACCCCGCCGACCGCCAATGCATGGGTCGCCAGGCTTTGCTGGCCGATCAAGCCCAGATGCCACAGTGCCATGGCCCAGGTTGCCAGCGCCATCCAGCCGTAAGCCAGATACAACGACCACAGCAGCGGCATCCGCCAGATCCCACGATCATGCCAGCGGATCAGCCGCATCAACTGCAAACTGCCGGTCAGCACGAACAGCCCCGCCAGCCACCACCGTGGCGAATCATTGAGGCCTGCCGCAAAAGTGACAGCGGTCAGCAGACTGCCGATCAACAGCAAGCGGGTTGGCAGTGGATTGGCGGCCGGTGCCGGCGGACGGTTCAAGCCGCGCTGGATAAAGAACGGAATCACCCGCCCGCCAATCACGGTCATCAGCGCCGCCACCAGCCACAACGCGCCCAGCACGCCTTGGCGTTGCAGGCCGGCATCGTCGTTGTACAGGCCGATCAAAGTCAGCGCCTGACAACCCGCCATCAACCCAAGCATGAACACAATCGGGTAGTTTTCACGTTTGCGGGCTGCGACCAGATCCCGTCCCAGCATCACTGCCAGCAGCGGCAGAAAACCCCATTGCAGCGCCAGAATCAGCCCGGTCGGCAACGGCAGCCACCACGCCAATCGACCGACCACCCAGACCGACACCAACGCAATCAACCCCCCGCCGCGCACGCCGGGAATCCCGGTCCAGTTGGGCACCGCAGTCAACAGAAACCCGGCAACAATCGCCGCCGCAAAACCAAACGGCATTTCATGCCGATGCCAGGCCAACATACCGCCCGCCGGTTGCAGATCGAACCAGTGGCCGTAAAGCCACAGGCCCCAGATCAGAATCGCCAGCGCGGCGAATCCGGCCCCGGCCAGAAACAGCGGCCGAAAGCCCAGGCTGAACAGCGGTGCTGCAGCGAGTCTGCGCATCTCAGGCCACCGCCAGTGCGGGTGACTGGCCCAACCGATACTGCGACAGCAGGCGCATCACATAGCCAATCTTGATCAGCGTCGGGCCGACGATGGTCATGGCATGCATCCCCACCAGCAACGCAATCGGCATGTGGCCCTGATACAGATAAGCGCCGTAAATCCCGGCCAGCAACATGACCAGACCGGCGACGAGCACTTTGCTCGACAGGTGCAGAACGTTCAGCGGATTCTCGAAGAAAGTGAACATTTTTTCGTACTCCTGAGCGGATCAGTTTGTACGTAAGGCAATTCAACTTGCGTGCCAGATTTTCAGCCCAGCAAAATCAGTCAGTTGCGAAGATACGAGTCAATTTGACACAGATGCGAAAGAGTCTTTTTGACATAGAACAAGGTCAATACGACTACACGTCTTATTCACAACAACCAACCACTCGACCCATGGCACCGCCAGCTGACCACAGACTGACTACGCTTTTAATCCAGCGTGTCCAACCTGCCGAGGATGACTGCCATGCAACGCTTTCAAAAGCTGACCCCGTGCCTGTGGTTCGACGATCAGGCGGAAGCTGCGGCGAAATTCTACTGCTCGATCTTCGACCACTCGAAAATCACCACCCTCACCCACTACAGCAAGGTCGGCCAGGAATTTCACGGCCGCCCGGAAGGCTCGGTGATGACTGTCAGTTTCGAACTCGACGGCCACACCTTCACCGGGCTCAATGGCGGGCCGGTGTTCAAGTTCAATGAGGCGATTTCGTTTCAGGTCAATTGCCAGAACCAGGAAGAAGTCGACCATTTCTGGGGCAACCTCAGCGCCGGCGGGCCGGCGCAAGCGCAACAATGCGGCTGGCTCAAGGACCAGTTCGGCGTTTCGTGGCAGATCGTGCCGGTGGCGTTCATGCACATGATGACCGACCCCGACCAGACCAAAGTCCAACGGGCAATGCAGGCCATGTTCGGGATGAAAAAACTCGACATCGCCGAACTGGAGCGAGCCTTCGCCGGCCAGAGCTAATACACTCGGGCACTGGCCTGCCGAGAACTCCAACGATGAAACACGCTGCCGCCAAGAACCCCGAACAAGCCCCGCGCTTCTGGCGCGACGACGCCCTGCCCTTCATCGAAGCGCGGGCCATCGCCGATGGGCGTGAGGTCTGCTATTCACGGCACTCCCACGCGCACTTTTCCATCGGTGCCATCACCGCCGGGCGCAGCACCTATGTGCATGAGCAATCGTCGTTCGAAGTGGCGGCCGGCACCGTGGTGCTGATGAATCCGGGGGACGTGCACGCGTGCAACCCGATCGATGATCAGCCGTGGTCGTATTTGATGTTGTACGTAGAAACGCCGTGGCTGACCGATCTGCAGCATCAGTTGGGGTTCAGTGCGGAGCTTGAGTTTCGGCGGTTTTCCGATACCCATTTGAATGACGCCCACCTGTTTCGCGATTTGAATGCGTTGTACGGCGTGTTGGTCGATAATCAGCAAGACGTGCTGCGCAAACAGAGCGCCGCCGTGGAGTTTTTCAGCGAGCTGCAACTGCGCCTGAACCCCATCGAACAATCCATCCGCGAACCGAATTTCAAACTCGAACGCGCCGCCGACTTCATCCGCCAGCATTGCACCGACCTGCTCAGCCTCGACGACATCTGCGCCGCTGCCGAGCTATCTCCGTCGTACCTGACCCGCGCCTTCAAACAGCACTTCGGCATGACGCCCCATGCGTTTTTGGTCAATCAGCGAATTCAGTTTGCCCGCGAGCGTTTACGGCGCGGGCAGTTGATTGCGGATGTGGCGCTGGAGGCCGGGTTTGCCGATCAGGCGCATTTTCAGCGAGCGTTCAAGCAGCATCTGGCGGCTACGCCGGGGCAGTATCGGGGATGAAAACAAAACCGCCCGCATCGCTGCGGGCCGTGAGGGTAATCGGTAAGATCCCTGGCCATGAATCTGTCGCAGGTAAATAAATGCGTCCCCTTTTCCCTCCTTTTCCCTCCGAGGTTAAACCCAACGAAGAACAAACTCCCCACCGTAAACAAATGCTGGAGCCGGGTCAAAGTCATGCGCTTTGTCCGAGGTATCGGCCCAATAGTACATAGGGGCGCCTTTGCTCGGCGCACCATAATCGTGAGTACCAGCCGGAGGGCTTCCCAAGGGGCCCCGAATCACAGAAATATTACTACCATCGGGAAACCATGAAATCCATATCCGATGGAAAGTATGACTAGTAGGAACGTCCTTCAAATAGAAAGTAACCATGCTGAGTAACGGGACGCTGGCACCTGAACTTAACAACTGACCGTTGGGGTTACGATCACCTCGACGTACTTCAAGGAATGCTGCCTTTTTAACTACACTCAATCCCCACGCAGGCGATACCGGCGACGCTCCACCCTGCCCCTTGACCGTGTAACTGCGTGCGCCCAACGTCGCATCCACGTGGGTGTACGAGAACACACCTTGAGCACTCGCCGGGACCGTGGCAAGCAAAGTATTCTGATTGCGCACCTCGACCGGTTGACCCGCAACCGCCGGACCGCTGATCACGAGTGTGTTCGCCTTGGTCAAGCCTCCGTTCGGAATGAGCGCACCGGTGGCGGTGTTTTCGTTCACCTTGGTGATGGTTGCGTTGACGTTGGCCACCACCGTCAGGGTCCAGACATTGGAATAAACAGTCCCGGGGTGATACAGCGACTTAATGTAGAACCGATGGGCGCCCTGCGCGACCGTGATGGTGATCGAATAGTCGCCCGCCGCGTTGGCCGTCACCTTGCCCAACGACTTCGCACTCGCACCGCTGCCATCCCACAACTCACCCTGCTGGCCAAGGCTCAGCTTGCCGCTGATCACCAACGTGGGCGCGATGGTCGATCCTCCGATCGCAACGGCCGCACCGGTGGCGGTGTTTTCGTTCACACGGGTAATGGTCGGATCAATAACCGCCGTCACATTGAAGGTCCGCGGTGTCGACGATTGTCCGGAGCCGTACAAGGCTTTGGCCGAGAAACTGTGTCCTGTCAGGGACATGTCGGTAATCGTCAGTGTCCAGATGCCGGTCACTGGATCGGCAGTGGACTGACCTTTGGGTGTCGTGCCATCAAACACCTCGACCCTCTGTCCCTTGGCGGCGCTGCCTTCGAACGTCGCGCTGGTTTCGACGGTGGTTTCACCTTCGCGGATTTCCTCATTGCTTTGAAAGCCCTTGGCCGAGGTGATTTGCGGCTTGTCATCCGCCGCCGTCCCTACGACAAACTCCAACGGATTCGAATAGCTGGTCTTGCCCGTCGCATCCCGAACGATGTGATAGCGGATACTCAACCGTTCACCGCGACGGGCCTCAAAATACTGCAGTACAAACGCCGCATTGAGCGGAAATTTCACGGGTTTGCCGGCGCTCAGTGAGTTGAGGGATTTGCTGTCCGTAAACAGCAGCACACCTTGGTCATCGTGCAATTGCCAGTGCACCACATCCTTGGGCAGGGTCGGATTGTTGACCGGGTTGGGGCAGGTGACTTCGCTGATGCCGTTGGGCAAATCCTTGGGTTCCAGCGCGCCGTCCTTTTCGCCCAGGAGTATTGGCTTGACCAGCTCAAGCTTCTGCTCACCGATGTTCAACGGCGAGGCTGGCGGGGAAGGCCTGCGAACGATTTCGCCGTTCTCGCCTTCGCTGAGTACGTCGTACGACACCACCAGGTTGCCGCCTTTGCCGGGTTTCAGGTACTCGGGGCCGCAAATGATTAACATGCACCGGGGGGGGGGGCAGATTTATTTAATAAAATAAATCTGCCCCCCCCTTTTTACAGTTCCTACTCAATAGTTAAACTTCGTCCGCACTTGTTCTCCTTCGCGATAAGACAGAACAAAAGACTTCCATAGCTCACCGCGCTTGATAGCATTTGCCCTTAATCGCTCCACCAGAAAATAGACCTTTGAATCATCAAAGTCAGCTTCAGCACTCCAGCTTTCTAAACCATTTTTCTCAACACAAAGCTCTGTCTCCATATGGCTTTTACCAACTTCGACATGATAGTGGAATGCGTCATATCCTTGAACGATACCAGCCTCAACGATCTCAAAAACCTCCTTGATAATTTCGAAGTCTTCAGCAATCAATTTATGATCTCCGGAATTTGTTTGGCTTCATTTTTAAACACCACGGTTCTAACCTTGTCATCAATTGTGTAGCTCAGCCTCAGCGAATCCGGTCGTATAGAACTCGGATCGCTACGCATAAACCTGACAGTTGTCACCCCTACCGTTTTGGAAGGGTCATCAAGGGCGTCCTTGACTCTATCCTCATAAAACACTTTGTAAGCCGAGTTATTGAAATTCTTGTCCTGTGGTAACAGATTGTATTTGTGGCAAGTCACACCTTGTGCACATCCTTGAGCATGCCCGCCTACGTCGGTGTCACGCCCTTCTTTACTACAAAGGGGACAGATTTATTTAATCAAATAAATCTGTCCCCCTTTTTTTCTTATACATCCAAGTACGGGGCGTTGATCAATATTAACTCCACCTCATCAGAAGCCCTTTTTTTCCACTCATCACTGATCCGCCCAAGAATTGATACATATTGTGAAAAAAGCAGCCTCCGCGAGTCGACACCAACAACTCTATTAGCCAATTCGTAGTCTGAAGCCAATTTAAAGGCCACACCACTAATTATCCAATACAGCAACTCATCCAAAGAGGTTGTGCGTCTTCTGTATATTTCAAAACCCCTCTCAGAGCATACATAATTAAACTCGTCCGACTTAACCTCCACATGGGGGCTTCCATCTTCTGGCGAACTGCTTTTAACAATCAAAAGAGACCTTGGAGCACCAATTCGCTCACCCAGCGAGTAAATGGCCTTTTGTATTTCTTCAATGACTGAGCTCATATTAATTAGTTCTCCTCAGGTAACCTTCTTTCACTAATCGATCAACATTAAACCTTTCAGAAAGGTCAGGTAAAATTTGAGTCCCGCCTCCAGGCTGACCAAATGCAGGAGCAATCTCCCCCTGAACGACCGGCAATGGCTTGAGCACCTCATACTGATAGTATCCTCCGGCTCTTGAGCCAGGCGCCAATGCTCTTTGATCAAACGGAACACCTTGAGGGGATAAGAAGGAACCTTCAGGGCCACCATAACGGTCCAATTTAGTACCAACTGGCAATGTATTCTTAATAGGATTACCAGAGAAACCTAATTCTTTCGGCCAATCCCAACTACCGTCAGCTTTCTTAAACTGGTCGTAATAAGAAAACCCTCCTGCTTCGTTATCAGCAATGGCGCCGGTCGATGCTTGAGTTTTTGGTGGAGTTACTTTTGCACCATCAGTTATCGAACCACCCTTCGTATCAACCCATTTCCCCCCAATCCACTCAACAGCTCTCCCACCAACATAAGCGGTGATAAGCCCTGTGGCCGCATCGAAAGCCATGCCTCCTAGCTCTTGGGCGGAGGCGGTCCCTACTTTATCGAACTGCTTTTCCAGAGTATGCGAAGGGATCGGGCTGGTAATCCAGTCCTTGAACCCGAGTGCTAACCCGCCAATACCACCTGCGATTGCACCCAAGGTGTCGAAAGGTGACGAAACGGCATTCCAGAACGATTTCGCATCGTTAGCCACACCTCCTGGCCACTCAACAACCTTATTCTGGACCACTGTCCATCCTTCTCTGGCCAGAAATCCGGGGTCCATCGATGGAGGGTAAACACTTGTAACTTCTTTTGGGTCAACGCCTGCAAAGTAAATGGCCTTGGCGGCGTTGTATTCCTCTTGCGTCCATCCTTCTTGTAGTGCCTGCAGTTGAATCTTACGTCCGAACTCCTCCATATCACGCTGTCTTTCGCCATCCAATGCGGCTACCGCCCGGGTGATATTGTCCCGACACGCTTGAGCCCCATCTCCCGAACCGCAAGCCGCTCGAGCGTTATCCGCTTGTACAACTTCTCTGTGTAGCAGCCAGTTGTACTGCGTAGCGTTCCTCGCAATTTCGGCTCCCTGCTCAAGATTCCCACCTACTGCCGCGGCGGCAAGCAGCCCGGTTAGTTGCGACATCATCAAGTGCAACTGATCATTGCCATTCGCAAAGTTAACCAGTTGATTCGTCAACGCTTCGTTGAGCCCTGCGGCTGCCGCGCCAGTGGCAAAATCACCACCGGTTGCCTTCGAAAGCAAGCCTCCCATCAGCGCATGCGCGACAGTCTTTTCAAGACTGCCCTCTGGAAACTTGATGGTGTCACCAACCCAATTGAACCCGGTTGCCATGGCGACGCTACCCGCCTGCCCCACCAGTGCCGCACCAAAGTTGTCACCAAAGCTGCCGCCGCCAATGGCGGTCGAAATGCCACTGGTGATGATCGCCCGACCGGTCGTCCGGATAGCGACGTCGGTAAAGTTGCTGCTCGTCAGGATGTTTGCAGTTTTGCTTGTTCCACCCGCAAACCAGTTGGCGTCTGCATAGTTGAGCACGCCCGCCGTAAACCCGGCGATGGCCGCGCTCTTGAGGCTGTCGGCGCTGAAGGTGTCCTTTAAAGCAGCGCCCAGGTTGCCCTTGTTGCTGATGGTGCTGGTCACTGCGGTGGTGGCCAAAGAGGTGGCAATTGCGCCGCCGAAGCCACCACTGGTCAATGCCAATCCTCCGGGCCCCATGACAAACGACATCATGATCGCGATGGCTATTTGTGCTGCCGGGCCCACACCAGAGTTTTCATATTTGAACGACTCGTGGATTTCCTTGACGCGTCGCCAATCGACGTCTCCACGAGACTCGGCATCTTTCAGCCAGGCCAACTGCGGATCTGCCTTGACCATAGCGTCGATGGTCTGGCTGACGGACTCCTGGTTAACGTCCTTGATATCGATCTTCAGCCCATCAACGGCTTTGATCACCACGTTGCCCTTGGCAATCATCTGGGTCTGACGCAGGGTCTCGTCGGTATTGCCTCGACCTTTGGATGATACCCATGCCGCGCTGTTGTTGGTCTTGGTATGGCTTTCGTCATGAAAGTCCTTGACCCCTTCAAACGTGATCGCGCCACCACTGTCCAGCGTGATGTTGTTTCCGCTTTCCAGTTTGGCAACCTGATAAAGCTGATCGCCCTTGCTGGACAGCGTCAAATCACCGCCCGCCTTGATTTCGGAGCCGATATGCTTGATATCGGTCACCTCATCGCGCTTCAACTTGAGCTTGCCGAAACTGCCCTTTTTCTTCTTGTCGTAGAGCGAGTAATCGGAATCCTGCGCAGCAAGAATATCGAGGTTGTCACCCGCAACCAGATAGGCCTCGTCGCCGGCAGTGATACGGCTGGAAATCACACTGAGGTCTATACCCGCATCCAGTCTGACGTCGCCGCCTGCCGAAATGCCGGACATGACCTGGCTGACATGGTCCTCCTGAACGGTGAGTTTCTTGCTCTTGGACAGTGAGTGGGTTTCATCCGCCGCAGACGTGATGACCACATCTCCGGTTGCCTTGATAGCAACATCACGCTTGGCATCGATCTGACTGGCGATGACGTTGATATCGCGCTTGGCGTCAGCCTTGAAGTCACGACCAGCGTCGATCTCTGCACCCAGTTGGGTGACGTCGCTGCTGTTGTGGCGGTCGTCGTGGAAGACGCTGTTGTTGACCTGGACGGATGAAACGTTGATGTCGCGCCCGGCATTCACGACCATGTCCTGGCCGCTTTTCATCACGCCACCGGCGATGTTGATGTCTTTGGCCGCTTTGACGGTCAGGTCATTGGCCGCTTCGATCCTTGCCGCGTTGTCGGCGTAGTCATGATGCTGGGTGCCAAACCGGGTACTGTTGTCGGAGGACGTGATCGTGCGTTCATTGATCACGTCCCCGGTGCGAGTGGTCAGGTTCACATCGCGCCCGGTGATGATGCCGCCGGACTTGTTGATGATGTTGTTCGTCGCCAGCAGATCCAGACGGTTACCCGCCTCGATCAGGCCGCTGTTGACGATGTCCTTGCCCGCGGTAGCCGACAGATTATTCGTCGCCTTCAACGTCCCGACGTTATCCAGATTCCCGCCGGCAATCAGCGTCACATCCTTACCGGCAATCAGCGCGCCGGTCGGGCCGAGACGGCCGTTGGCCTGGGCCAGATAAAGCACCGGCACCAGCACTTTTTCGCCGTTCACTTCGTGCTCTTCGAGCCAGACGATGTCGTGGGTCAGCGCCGCCACTTGTTCGGCCGTGAGGCCCACGCCCATCGACAGGTTGAGGGCGTCCTTGCTGGCGATGGCGTTGTCCATCAGGTAGCGGAACATGTCCTCGTTGTTGCTTCGGCCATCGATGAAGGCCTGGCCGGTACGCGCGGTCACGGCTTGCTGTACCAGACGCTGTTCAAAGAGGCCGTCACCGAGGCGCTTGGCGCTCTGATCCGGGTCGTAACCGAGTTTGCCGAGCAAGTAGTCCGAACTCATGAACGACTTGAGATTGGTCAGGACCGGGTTGGTTTCGATCAGGTATTTGTGCGCGTTGGACGGCGCCTTCGTGTCCGGCAGACCGGCAACGCGAGTCACCGGACGGGTGTCGATCGACTCTCTGGCATCATTGCCGCGGTCTTTCATGCCGGGACCGGCTGACTTCACCGGCACGTTGACATCGACCGTACTGGCCACCGCCGTGACCACGCTCGGGGACCGATGGAATGTGTCAACCGCGCGCGTGCTATCGGAGACTGCGGGCGGTGCATCAATGAAAAGATTACGCGGGCCGCCACTGCTGCCAGCCACGACATGCTCCTCGGTAGAGACAACCTGCCCCCCCATCGTCCAGGTCGGTGCCGGGCCGGTTGTGCCAACGGGTGCGGTGTCAGCCGCGCCTTGACCGCTCAGGCGGAACAGACCGTTTTCCCCGGTTGGCAGGGAGAAGCCCGGCAGGCTGAGCGGATTGACCTGTTGCTGCGCGACATCGGGTGGCAGTTGGCTGTTGATCCGGATGACGGTGGTACCCGAGTTGCCAACGTTGGTGTTACCCACCTTGTTGGTGCCCCCGGTTGAACCGTAATCCTGATGGATCACACTGTTTTGCAGGTCTTTTGTGGCGGTGATCGATACGTTGCCGCCAGCCTGGATGACCGCATTGCGACCCGTGTTGGTGCTGGCGGCACCGGTGCTGTCAACGGCAACCTCAGTGACGGACTCCGGTTGGTACTGGGTCAACTGGCCAGGAAGTTCGACCAGGTTGTTCGGGTCATACAGGGAGGGGGTTGTGGTTTCAAAGCCGTAGTTCACGTCTGGTATCGCGTTGCCCCATCCACGCAGCTTACTGACGACCGCGCCGGTTTCGCTGTCCTTGAGTGTTACAACGTCAAACCACTCGCCGTCGCGCCCCCCTTCTCTGATACGCGTGGACGTGGGAATGGCCTTACGTATGCTGCCTCCCGCTCCGATGTAATAAACAAATGGAAAATCAGGGTTATTGCGCTGGTTGTAAGGCAACACGACACTGTCAAAGAACCGCTTGGTACCACCGTCGGTCATGCTGAGTACGTAAGTACTTGTGCGTTCGATGGTGCCGCTTTTCGCCCCGATGTTTTTGAGACTGTCTGCGGTGATATTGATATTGCCGCCAGCAGCGACGGTGCTTTTGCTATTGAGAAACGTACCGCCCTGGAAAACAAAATCCTTGCCGACATTGAGCACTGCCGAGGGGCTGCTATCAGCGTCCGTACTTTGATAAAACTCTTTGGCCATCAGCGTGAAGACGTAATTGTCACCCTGGCAGTCATTGCAAATATTGGCGATATAGCCCGATACCAATTTGCGGTCACCCGACATCACCGGCCCTTCGGTACGGTTCTCGAAAACATCGGCGTTGATAGTGAACCCGTTCCCGCTCTCCATCGAGCCGGAGATGTTGTAGACGCCTGCCGCCCGCGTGGCCCCACCGTAACCTTTGATGGTCACGTTGCCCAATCCGTAGAAATCACCATGCTGGTTGGTCAGACTGCCGACACTCAGCGTCATGTCCTTGCCGCTGAAGATCAGCCCGCGGTCATTGAGCAACGAAGGGGTGTTGATGTTCAGGTTCTGCGCCGCACCCAACGTGCCGTAGTTGACGACACTGCCGGCGTTCACGGTCAGATCTTCACTGGAGGTGATGCGGCCCGAGTTGACGAGCGATCCACCGGTGCTGATCGTCGACGATCCGCCAGCGGCGATGCTGCCGGCACTGCCGATGTTGACTTGCGCTGCACTCAGGTTCAGACCACGCTGACTCGACATCCGCCCGTTGCCGCCATAGGCACCGGTCAGTTGCATATCGATCAGGCCATCACTGGCGAGCAGGCCGTCGTTGGTCCAGTTGCCCCCACGTATCTGCAGAAGATCGGAGGCCAGCAGCTTGCCGCTGGCGGTCTGGCTGAACTGGCGGACGTTCACGTTCAAACGCCCGGCCTGAATCACGCTGGAGTTGTTCCAGGTGTCGGCCGTCAGGTCCAGCAGGCCACCGGTGGTAATGCTGCCGCCGGCGCCGATCACGTTGGCCGTGGAGAGATCGAATCGGCCACGGCCGACGTGGTTGAGCTGCCCGCCACCGTTGAGGAAGCTGCCGACGGCCAGGGTCATGTCGGTGTTCGCGGTTTCCAGCACGCCATTGCGGTTGTCCAGCAAGCCGCCGATCTGGAACTCGGTCTTGCCGGAGGTGCCCAGCGAACGCAGTCGGCCATTCTGGTTATTGACGCTGGCCGCTTTGACGGTCAGTCGGGTGTTGCTTTCAATGACACCCGCGCCGTTGTTCAGCGCACCACTCAAGCCAAAATCGATGCGCTCGGCGGCAATTTGCCCCGCACCGTTGTCCAGACTGGAACCGCTTACGCCAACCAGCCCTTTGGCGTAGATCACGCCATTGCGGTTATCGAATGCAGCGGTGGTGATGTTCGCGTCGGTGGCTTGCGCCGAGATGCGCCCACCGTTGTTGTCCAGACCGGCCAGTGCCGAAAGCTTCAGGCCCTGAGCCTGAATGACGCCGCCCTGGCGATTGTTGTTCAGGTCGAAGCCATTGCGCAGGACACCGACGGTACGCGCCTCAAGCGCGCCCTTGATGCTGGCCAGAATTCCGCCGCGGTTATCGATACTGGCCCCGCCGATCGTCACGTCGCCTTCCTGAGCGATGATTTTTCCGCTCTGGTTATCGAGATCGCCAGTAACGTCGAGTGTCAGGCCGGTCTGGCTCTGGATCGAACCTTTGCCGTTGGCCAGGCTTGCCGCCTTGAGTTGCAGGCTGCCGGTCTGGCTGTAGATCAAGCCGTCGGCATCGTTGCGCACCGCGCCGCTGGCGGTGATCTGCAAGTCATCCTTGGCCGCAATGGTGCCTTTGCTGCCGTTGTCCAGCGAGCCGGTCTGCAGTTGCAGCGAGCCTTGACTGGCGAGCTGGCCGTTGCGGTTGCTCAGATCGCTGACGCCTTTGATCACGACCGGACCGGTGCCCGCCAGTTTGCCGGCGTTGTTGTTCAGCTGTCCCGACAGATTCAGGTTGATCGCGCCGTTGGCCGCGAATTTGCCCCCGCTGTTATCCAGGCTCGTAGCGTTGGCAGTGAGCGCCTGTAGCGCGTTGATGGAACCGCCTGCGTTGGTCAGTGCAGTGCTGGTGATGTCCAGTGCGGCGCCACTGTCGATCAGGCCGCCCTGATTGTTGTTGAGTGCGCCTTTGAGCGTGAGGGTCTGCCCTGCCGCACTGCTGAGGATGCCTTTGTCGCTGTTGTCGAGGCTGGCGGCATTGACGATCAGATTGCCTTGCGCAACCAGCGCGCCGGTACCGCTGTTGAGCAGAGCGCCCTTGAGATCGACCGACACATCGCCGTTGCGGCTTGAGAGCGTGCCGTTGGCGCGGTTGTCCAGACTGTCGCCACTGACGCTCAACTGCTGCCAGCCCGAGAGCAAGCCGTTCTGGTTGGTCAGGGTCGTACCGCTGAGCTTCAGTTTCTCGCCGCTGATGATCTTGCCGGCATTGTTGTTCAACGCCCGGGCAATGACGTCGAAACCCAGGCTGCTGGAGATTTCACCGCTCTGGTTGTTCAGGTCGCGCAAGCGCTTGAGGGTCAACGGCCCCTTGGCCGTCAATAAACCATTGGTGTTGTCGAGGTCGCCATTGGCAAGGTCCACGGTGACAGCTTTGTCGCCCAGCAGACGCCCGCCGTTCTGGGTCAGGGAGGTCAAGGTCAGGTCGATGTCGCCGCCGGCAGAGACTTCACCGCCATTGCTGGAGTCCAGCGCTGTCGCCGTCAGCGATAGACTGCCCTGGCTGTTGATCAAGCCTTTGTCGCGGTTGTTCAGGGCCATGGCATTGAGCGTGACGCTGCCGATGCCCTGCAAAACACCGCCCTGGTTGTTCAGGTCGGCGCTGCCAATGCGCAACGCTTGCGCTGCGCTGATCAGACCGTCGTTGTCATTGCGCAGCAAACCGTCTGCGGTCAGGTCAAGGTCGGCACGGCTGATCAGGCTGCCGCCGCTGTTGTTAAGACTGCCGGCCCGGGCATCGATCGATGCTGCACCGATCATGCCTTTGACGTTGTCCAGTGCCTGGGCGATGCGCAGCGTCAGGCTCTGGGTGCTCAGCAATTTGCCATTGCCGTTGTCCAGATTTTGCGCCGCCACGGTAAAGGCTTCACCGCTGGAAATTTCTCCGTCCTGGTTGTTCACGCCATTGAGCTGCTTGAGCAGCAACGTACCGGGTGCATTGATCAAGCCATTCTGGTTATTAAGCTGGCCATTGTTCATGTCCAGGCTCAGGCGAGTGTTGCTGAACAGCTTGCCGCCCTGCTGCTCGAGCCCGGTGACCGACGCCGTCAGAGCGCCCTGGCTGCCAATCTGCCCGCCATCGCGGTTGGTGACCTTCCCCGCGACGAGGTTCAGGGTATCGGCGCTGCTGAGCTTGCCGGTGCTGTTGTCGAAGTCGCCTGTGGTGACGCTGGCCGCGCCCTTGGCGCTGAGTGTGCCTGCCTGACGGTTGTCGAGACGGGTGCTGTCGAGCACCAGCGCCCCATCGGTAACCATCGCACCGCCCTGGTTATCAACGCTGCCGCGACTCTCGATTGTCAGGTCCGCAGCGCTGGAAAGGCTGCCCTTGATGTTGGTCAGTTGCGAGGTTTTGACCGTCAGCACGCTTTCGCTGCTGACCTTGCCCTGGCTGTTGTCGAATGCACCGCCCAGCGTCAGAGCCATGGCCTGCTGACTGAGCAACTCGCCACCGCTGTTGTCCAGTGAATCGCCGTGCAGGTCGAGCGAAGTGCTGGCATTGATCAGGCCCTTGTTGCGGTTGATCAGTTGCTCAACGGTCAGCGTCAACGACTGGCCGGTGAAGATCTTGCCGGCGTCACTGTTGTCGAGTTTTTTGCCAATCACCTGCAGGTCGCTGTTGGTGCTGATTTCACCGCCGCGGTTATCCACGTCGTCGACGTTCAAGGTCATCGCCTTGGTCGAGCCGAGCAGTCCGCCCTGACGGTTGTCGAGCAGGTCGGCATCGAGTTTGAGGACGCCGGTGGCGATCAACTGGCCGTCCTGGTTATCGAGCTTTTTCGCCTGCACGGTGGCATCCGACTTGCCGGCGATGCTGCCGCCACGGTTGTCCAGCGTCTGCGCCGTCAGTTCGAGTTTGCCGTCGGCAATCACCGTACCAAGCTGGTTATCCAGGGTGTTGTCGGTCGTCAGCGTCAGCGGGCCACGGCTGCTGATCAAGCCTTCCTGGTTGTCGAGGCTGGCGCTGTGACTGTCCAGCGATGTACCGGAAATAACGCCTTTGGTGTTGTTCAGCGCCTGCGCAATACGCACGGTCAGACCCTGTTGGCTCAGCAGTTTGCCGTTGCTGTTGTCCAGGTCATGGGCGGTCAGTGCGAAGGCTTGCTGGCTGGAGATTTCGCCGCCCTGGTTGTTCACGCCATTGAGTTGCTTGAGCAGCAATTCGCCGGGCGCATTGATCAAACCGTTCTGGTTGTTCAACTGGCCATTGTTCAAATCAAGACTCAGGCTGGTCTTGCTGAACAGTTCACCGCCCTGCTGATCGAGGCCGGTGACCGACATGGTCATGGCTTGCTGACTGGCGATGCGGCCTGCAGCGTTGTTGACCTGCCCCGCCGTGAAGTCCAGGGTTCCACCACTGATCAGGCGCCCGCCCTGACTGTTGTCGACATCGCCGCTGTCGATCCGGCTGTTGTCCTTGCCGGAGATCAGACCTTTCTGGCTATTGTCGAGACTGGCGCTCTTGAGTTTCAGAGTGCTGTCGGTGCTGATGGAGCCACCCTGATTGAGCAGCGTGCCAAGACTGGTCAACGCCAGGGCGCCGGCGCTGGTCAGGTTGCCGGCATTGTTATCGACACGGCCGGCATCGATGGTCAACGTGCCTTCGCTGCTGATGAGCCCCTGGCCGTTGAGCAGTGCATCGTCCAGTGTGATGACCAGGCCCTTCAAGCTATCGAACGAGCCACCGGTGTTATCCAGCGTGCTGCCGGTCAGTTTCGTCGCACCACTGGCGACGATCATGCCTTTGTTCTGGTTGATCAACCGGGTAACCGCCAGTTCCAGATCGCTGGCGGCGAGAATTTTGCCGCCGTCGCTGTTGTCCAGACGCTGGCCCTTGATGTTGAGCAACAGGCTGCCAGATAGCTCGCCCGCTCGGTTATCGATGTCATCGACCGCGAGAGTCAGCGCTTTTTTAGTGCCGATCAGCCCGCCGTTACGGTTGTCGAGTGTGGTGCCGGTCAGGCTCAGATTGCCCTGTGCGACCAGTGCGCCGCCCTGCTGTTGCAGCAGGCCGATGGTCGCGGTCAGATCGCCCTGGCTGGAGATCCGCCCTTTGGCGTTCTGCACCTCGCCGGCCTTGATACCGACAGGACCGACAGCGCTGACCAGACCATTGCTGTTGTCCAGTCGCGTGCCCGCGTAGGTAACGCCAGCCTTGCCGATGATCAGACCGTTGTCGCGGTTATCCAGTCGATCGACGTTCAGCGTCAGTTGCCCGTCGCCTTGCAGAGCGCCGCCACGGTTGTCTGCCGAATCACTGCGCAAGGCCAGCGTGCCTTTGCCGATGACCTTGCCGTCACGGTTGTCGAGATGACCGGCCTGCGCGTCAATGGCGCCCCTGGCGGTGATTTCGCCTTTGTTGCGGTTGTCGAGCAGACCGCTGACCCGCACTACGAGACCGCCATCGCTGACCACGACCCCGGCGTCCCGGTTATCAAGGCTGCCGGCCTTGAGATCGAGAGCAACGCCGGAACCGAGCACGCCGTCGCGATTGTCCAGCGCCGCGCTGAGATCAATATTGAGCCCCAGATCACCCAGGATCTGGCCGCCGAGGTTGTTGACGGAGGTCCCGCTGAGTCGAGTGATAGCGGAACTCGAAACCTGGCCGTTGCTGTTGTTCAACTGACCGATCGTGGCCGTCAGGCTACCCTTTGCGTCGATCAAACCCTGGCTGTTGAGCACTTGATTGGCGGTCACGTTCAGCGCGCCTTTGCTCAGCACACGTCCGTCATTCTGGTTGTCCAGCGTGCCTGCAACGATGCTTGCGATCTGCGCGGCGCTCAGCGTGCCGCCCTGGTTGCTCAGCACCTGTGCGGCATTCACCGCCAGATTGCGGCTGGCCACCAGGCTCCTGCCACGGTTGTCGATGTTTTGCGCACTCAGGCTCAGATCACCATTGGCATTACGACCGCCGTCAGCATTAACCCCGGCTTCGATCGCCCCGGCGTTGGTCAACTGACCACCCGCACTGAGGCTGATGCTGTCCCGCGCCGCAAGCGTCTGCCGGTTGGTCAGGTCGCCCTGAGTCTGCACGTTCAGCGAGGTGCCGGCGTACACCGCCGAGCGGGTCTCCAGGCTGGCGGCCTTGACGTTGACCGCGCCGGTGGCCGAAGTCTCGGCCAGGCTCAACTGGCCGTTGGCGTCGAGCTGGATGTCACCGCCACTGGCGATCAGTTTGCCGTCGAGTTTCACCCCCACCCCGGCCTCGGTGCCGACCAGTTTGATCGCCCCGGCGTACATGCCGCCCAGTGCCGAAGAGTCGATGGCCAGTTGCGGTTTGGCGCTGCCGTCGTCGGCGCGGGCCGTGGCGTTGAGCGATTCGGCGTTGACGTCATTGCGCCCGGCAACGATGGTCAGGTTTTTCGCCTGGATCTCGGCGTTGATCTTCGCGCTGCGGGTGATGATTTCGAAGCGGTCGACATTGGTTGCATTAAGCCCGGCACCTTCGATGGCGACCGAGCCCTGATCGACCTGGAAACGATCCAGTCGACCGCTGCCATCCAGCACCGGTTTGCCGGTGGTGAGGGTGACGCGGGGCGTGTTGATGAAACCGCAACCATTGCAACTGATGCCGTACGGGTTGGCGACGATCACCCGCGCCGACTGCCCCGCCACTTCGGTGTAGCCGCGCAACTGGCTCGGGCTGCCACCGATGACTTCGTTGAGAATCGCCTGCGCCGAACCACTGTTCTTCAGGTGCGGGTTGTCAATGATGTAGCCACCCAATTGAGTGGATGAAGCCTGGTTGGAGCCGTTGTTGAGGATGACGCCCTGCGCGCTGACGTTGTAGTCATGAAACTGGTTGTGCGACAGACCCGCCCCGTTGGGCGTGGCGATATTGATGATCTGCACGCCGTTGCCGGCGCGGTCGAGCGTAGTGCCAGGGTTGGCCACCACAATGCCGTCGGCCTGTGCCCACATTGGTTGCCAGAACATCACGTTGGCCAGCAAAAACGCCAGTCCGCGCTTGGGCATACCGCAGAACTGATCACGGCTTTTTACGGCGGCAGATGGCAGGCGAGCGAGAAAGGCGAACTGACGAACGTCCATGTAAAGGTCTCAATGCACAGGCAGGATGGGCGATTTGAAGGCAGGCGCGACGATTCCGACGGGGTTGCTAATGGCGCCCGTCAGAGCAAAATCGAATAGGGAGAAAGTTGCGCAATGCGATCAAGCGTTGCCCGGACGATCACGGCAAAAGCCATGAAAGCCTGTTCGTTCCCTCGCAGCGGCACACTGATATCAAATTAGTGGCGCGATATTAGATGGCCACTATTTTGGCGTCAATTAATGGTTGCAACACTCCAGCGTTGCCGACGAACGGTCATGACCCCGTCACATACTCGTTAGCTGACGTCCCCGGCCCCGGTCAGCCCTCCTGGCGCAATAATCTGTAAACTCTCCCCTCTTTCGCCGCCCTCTCATCCCGGCGGCCATCACCTCTTTATATTGCGGAGTCAGCCTTGCGTCTGTTTCACACCTCCGACTGGCACCTTGGGCAGAACCTGCACGGCCAGGAGCGCGATTTCGAGCACGCCTGTTTTCTCGAGTGGCTGCTGCGCCAATTGAAGCTGGCGCAGCCGGACGTGCTGCTGATCGCCGGCGACATCTTCGATACGGTGAACCCGCCGGTCAAAGCCCAGGAACGCCTCTACGATTTCATCGTCAGCGCCCACGAGCAGCAGCCGTTGCTGACCATCGTGATGATCGCCGGCAACCACGATTCCGGCTCACGAATCGAACTGCCCGCGCCGCTGATGCGGCGTTTGCGCACCCATGCGCTGGGTCGGGTGCTGTGGCTGGACGACGGGCAGCTGGATGCGGAACGCCTGCTGTTGCCGCTGCCGGACGCCACCGGTGAAATCGCTGCATGGTGCCTGGCGCTGCCGTTCCTGCGGCCTGCCGAAGTGACCGGCGCGCATCTGGGCGACAACTACCTGCGCGGCATTGGCCAGGTGCATGAATGGCTGATCGAAGCGGCCAATGCCAAGCGTCAGCCGGGTCAGGCATTGGTCGCCATCAGCCACGCGCACATGGCCGGCGGCTCGGTGTCGGAAGACTCCGAGCGCAGCCTGATCATCGGCAGCGCCGAAGCCCTGCCTGCCAGCCTGTTCGGGCCGAGCATCAGCTATGTCGCGCTCGGCCATTTGCACAAGCCGCAGAAGGTCAACGGTGAAGAGCGGATTCGCTACAGCGGCTCGCCGATTCCGTTGTCGTTTTCAGAAATCAGTTATCAGCACCAGGTTCTCGACGTCGTTCTGGAAGGCGAAACCCTGGTCAGCGTCGAGCCTATGCTGATCCCCCGCTCCGTAAACTTGCAGCGCCTCGGCCCTGCGCCGCTGGCCGAAATCCTGCTGCAACTGGCCGACCTGCCGAACATCGACCTGCTGGCCGAAACCCAGCGCCAACCGTGGCTGGAAGTGCGGGTGCGCCTCGACGAGCCGCAACCGGATCTGCGCCATCAGGTCGAAAGCGCCCTGCAAGGCAAGGCTGTGCGACTGGTGCGAATCGCCGCCGAATACGCCGGCAACCGGGGCGCTGACGGCGCCGAGGACGGCAGCGCGCTGATCGAGCTGGACCAGCTCACGCCGCAGGAGTTGTTCAGTCGCGCCTGGCTCGACAATTACGGCAACGAGGTCGACGAGCAAACCCTCAAGGACTTCGCCGAACTGCTGCAAGACGTACAAATGGAGGGCGAGCAGCCATGAAGATTCTCGCCATTCGCTTGAAAAACCTCGCGTCGCTGGCCGGCCCGTTCGAGATCGACTTCACCGCCGAACCGCTGGCCAGCGCCGGTCTGTTCGCGATCACCGGCCCCACCGGCGCCGGTAAAAGCACTCTGCTCGATGCCTTGTGCCTGGCGCTGTTCGGCGCCGTGCCACGCCTGAACAACACCGGGCGTGACGCCAAGGTGCCGGACGCCGACGGCGAAATCGCCACCGGTGACCCGCGCACCCTGCTGCGTCGCGGCACCGGTGAAGGCTTTGCCGAAGTGGATTTTGTCGGCGTCGATGGCCGCCGCTATCGTGCGCGCTGGGAAGCCAACCGCGCCCGGGAAAAGGCCGGCGGCAAGTTGCAGGCCAGCCGTCAGAGCCTGCGCGACATCGATCAGGATCAACTGCTCGCCAGTCAGAAAGGCGAGTACAAGACTCAGCTCGAAGCCGCACTGGGCCTGAACTTCGAACAGTTCACCCGCGCCGTGCTGCTGGCCCAGAGCGAGTTCAGTGCCTTCCTCAAGGCCGACGACAACGACCGCAGCGAACTGCTGGAAAAGCTCACCGACACCGCGCTCTACACCCGCCTCGGCCGCCGCGCGTTCGACAAGACCAAAGAGGCCCGCGAAGCCCACAAGCAGTTGCAGGATCAGGCCATCGGCGTGACTCCGCTGGCCCCTGAAGCCCGCGCCGAACTCGACGAACGCTTCAATGCCGCCCAACAACAATTGAAGTTGCAGCAAGCGCAGCTCAAGCAGATCGAGCAACAGCACGACTGGCTAAAAGAGCTGCTACGACTGCAAGACTCCCAACTAGCCGCCGCCGAGCAACTGCGCAGCGCCGAGCATGAGCGAGAGTCGCTGGCCGGTGAGCGTTTGAAGCTCACCCGCCTGGAACAACTCGCGCCGCAACGGCACCAGTTCGCCCGCAAAACCGAACTGGATGCACTGCTGACGCCACTGGCGGAACAGATCAGCGCGCACACCCGGCAAGAAAGCGAACTGACCGAGCGCCAGACGCGACTGGAACAGGATCTCGCCGCCGCGCAGATCGCCCTGACCCAGGCGCAAACGCAGTTGAGCGAAAGCGCCCCACTATTGCGCCAGGCTTTCGAGGAGCAAAGCACCCTCGCCCGCCTCGCCAAGGACGTTGCGTCCGGCGCCGAAGCGAAGCACGCCGCAGAGCAGGCCTGCACCCAGGGCCAAAGCACAATCCAGTCCCTGCTCGATCAGCAAAAACAAGTCGCTGAACGTTTGCAACGTATCGCCGCCGATCTTGAGCAAAGCGCTCATCTGGCACCGTTGAGCGAAGCGTGGAATGCCTATCGCGACCGCTTGCAGCAACTGATGCTGATCGGCAATCGGTTGAACAAGGGCGAAAGCGAACTCGCTTCCCTCGAAGAAAACGCCACCCGCGCCAGCGAAGCGCTCGCCACGCAGAAGCAGCAGCTGGAAGTGCTGTTCAAAGAGGCCGGTGCCGAACCGGACGCCGTCGCCGAACAGATCGGCATCCTCGGCAATCTGTTGCAGGACAACCGCAAGCAATTGCGCGCCGTCGAGGACCTGACGCGCCTGTGGGCCAGTCAGCAGGAGCTGGACAAGCGCAGTGCCGAACTGCAACAGCGTCAGCTCGATGCGCAACAGGAACGCGAGCGCCTGACTCAGGACGGGGTGAAAACCAAGTCCGAGCTGACCGTCGCCGAACAGACCCTCAACGTCACCCGCGAACTGCTCGAACGCCAGCGTCTGGCCCGCAGTGCCAGTGTCGAAGAGTTGCGCGCGCAGTTGCAGGACGACCAGCCGTGCCCAGTGTGCGGCAGCAACGAGCACCCGTATCATCAGCCGGAAGCCCTGCTGCAAAGCCTCGGCCGTCACGATGAAAGCGAGCAGGCCAGCGCGCAGCAAGCCGTCGATCAACTGAAGGAAAAACTCACCGAGCTGCGCGCCGATGTCGGTGGGGTGATTGCTCGGCAAAAGGAACTGCTGCAACAGCAGGAACAACTGGCCGCCCAGCAGCTGGCGCTGACGCCGAGCATCGAGGCACATCCGCTCGCGACATCGTTGCTGAATCAGGACAGTGACAAGCGCGCCACGTGGCTGACCCGCCAGAACGAACAACTGAATCAGAGCATTACCCAGGACGAACAGCGCCAGACCGCCCTGCTCACGCTGCAACAGGATGCGGCGCGCCTGACCCAGCAATTGCGTCAGGCCGAGACCGCACACCAGCAAGCGACTCAGCACCTGAGCAATCAGCAACGCGAGCTGAGCGCTGACCGCCAGCGCCTGGACGAAGAACTGGCGGCCTTCGCCACACTGCTGCCGAGCGACACCCTCGATGCCTTGCGCGCTGAACCGGCTGCGACCTTCATGCAGCTTGACCGGCAGATCGCCGAACGCCTGGCGCAAGTCGATCAGCAGAAGGAAGAGCTGGCCGAACAGCAACAGCGCCAGCAGACGCTCGAGAAAGAACAGGACCGCCAACAGGGCCGTGTGCAGCAGCTGCAAAACGCTAAGCAGCAACTCAACGCGCTGACCGGGCAACAACAGGCCAGTCAGGAAAAACTGGCGCAATTGTTGGGAGATCACAGCTGCGCCGAGCATTGGCAGCAGCAACTGGAACAGGCCGTGGAGCAGGCGCGCAACGCCGAATCCACGACGACTCAGGCGCTGCAGGACGCGCGTACGCAGCTCGTGCAAATCGCCGCCGAACTGAAAGCGCAGCAAGAGCGTCTGCAAGCGCTGGAAACCGAAGACCGCGATCTGGCCGGCAAGATTGCCGACTGGCGTGCGCGCCATCCGGAACTGGATGACGGTGGCCTCGAAGAGCTGCTGCGGATCGATGACGCGCAGGTCGACGAACTGCGCCAGCGCTTGCAGCACAACGAAAAAGCCGTTGAACAGGCCAAGGTGTTGTTGCAGGAACGCGATCAGCGTCTGCTCGAACATCAGGCCCAGCACAACGGCAATCTGGATGCCGAACAGCTCGCCAGCGCCCTCGCCGACCTGCAAAACCAGTGCACGGCCAGCGAACAGCAATGTGCCGAACTGCGCGCCGAGCAGGCCGAAGACCAGCGGCGCCAGAACGCCAATCAGGCGCTGGCGCAGCAGATCGCCGATGCCTATGCCGAGTATCAGCGCTGGGCGCGGCTCAATGCGCTGATCGGCTCGGCCACCGGCGACACCTTCCGCAAGATCGCCCAAGCCTACAACCTCGACTTGCTGGTGCATCACGCCAACGTACAGCTGCGGCAACTGGTCAAGCGCTATCGCCTCAAGCGCGGCGGCAGCATGCTCGGCCTGCTGGTGATGGACACCGAAATGGGCGACGAACTGCGCTCGGTGCATTCGCTGTCCGGCGGCGAAACCTTCCTGGTCTCGCTGGCCCTCGCCCTGGGCCTGGCCTCGATGGCGTCGAGCACGCTGAAGATCGAATCGCTGTTCATCGACGAAGGTTTCGGCAGCCTCGATCCGGAATCCCTGCAACTGGCCATGGACGCCCTCGACGGCTTGCAGGCGCAGGGCCGCAAGGTCGCGGTGATTTCCCACGTGCAGGAAATGCACGAGCGGATTCCGGTGC
Organism: Pseudomonas glycinae; assembly: GCF_001594225.2. Lineage (GTDB taxonomy): Bacteria > Pseudomonadota > Gammaproteobacteria > Pseudomonadales > Pseudomonadaceae > Aquipseudomonas > Aquipseudomonas glycinae. The sequence goes on along the minus strand of NZ_CP014205.2, from coordinate 2,240,186 downwards.
AGATTCAGGTACAGCGCCAGGGCAACGGTCTGAGCACACTGGAGGTGAAATGAACACGCTGTATTCCTTCCGCCGCTGCCCGTACGCGATGCGGGCACGGATGGCCCTGCGTTATTCGGGCGTGCCGGTGGAGATCGTCGAAGTCAGTCTGAAAGCCAAACCGGCGGAGATGTTGGCGATCTCGCCCAAGGGCACGGTGCCGGTGCTGGACGCGGACGGCCAGGTGATCGATGAGAGCCTGGAAATCATGCGTTGGGCGCTGGCGCAGCATGATCCGGATGACTGGTTGCTGGGTGGTGACTCAAGGATTGCCGAGTTGATCGAAGCCAACGATCGCGTATTCAAGATTCACCTGAATCGCTACAAGTACGCCGAGCGTTATCCGGAACAGCCGATGGAGGTTTATCGGGCGGAAGGTGCTCTGTTCTTGCAGAAACTGGATGAGTTGCTCGAAGGTCGCGATTACTTGCTGGCCAATCATCCGAGCCTGGCCGATATCGCGCTGTTGCCGTTCGTTCGCCAGTTCGCTCACGTTGATCGTGACTGGTTTGCGCAGACGCCTTACGTGCGGTTGCAGGCCTGGTTGCAGCGGTTTCTGGAATCGGAGCTGTTCACCGGCATCATGAAAAAGTAGGCGCGTTACGCCAGCACTTCACACATGCCGATGGCCGAGCAATCCACTTCAAACGGGCCGAGAAAACCGATGGCAGTTTTCACTGGTGGATTGCCGGCCAACAGCCCCAGCGCATTGGCCCGTTCGATGTTGTGAGCAATGCTGTGGTTGGCCTCTATGGCCCGGGCCAGTCCGCCGACCGAACCCTGGCCGAATCCCAACAGGGAAGCGCCGTTGGTCAGAAACGCCAGCCCGGCGATGACCCAGAGTCTGTAGCCTTTCATGCTCCGCCGACTCCCGCGAGTTCAGCTGAACCGACCGCCGCGTTTTGCGAGCGAAGTTCGAACTGGATGCCAGGATGGGCGACGTCGATCGGTGCTTCGAAGCTGTGTTGCGACTGCGACGCCAGACTGACGAACAACACCATGACCAAGTACAGACCGATGGCCACGTAGGCGCCGCGTTTGGCGGAAGTGATGATTGAACTGGCCATGATGTGTGCTCCGTGGACAATGTTTCGAGGTCCACAGAATCGATCAAAAAAGCCGGGGTAACCACTCAGGGTTTTCCATAGTAACCATCAGCTTCGTTGATTATTTAGCCGGTCTATCTCGCCGTTTGAAAATGGCTATCGCCGATCGTTGCGCAGACAAAAAACTGCCCAAGGCTGCGATCTTTTGATTTTGCTTTTTGGGAAACAAGATCAAAGGATCGCAGCCTTGGGCAGTTCCAGGGCGTGACGGAAATTTCAGTGTTGAGCTTTGTGATCCAGCGCGGCGTAGAAGTTGGCGCTTTGTTGCAGGTATTTCTGGGTGTAGCTCTGGGTGTGGGCTTTTTTGTCGCTGATTTCAACGTTGGCGCTGGCTGGCAGAGCCACGGTAGCGGAGATGGCGGAAGCGGCAATTACGGAGAAGAGATTGAAGTTCATGGCGGTAACCCTCGTGTTCAGTTGGCTGGCTTGCCCGGTTGGGCCGTGGAGCAAACTTAACGCTCGAGGGTTGATCGCTTGAAATGCTTTGCAACATTACCTGTTATCAGCAGGATTAATACAAAGCTTCAGGCCCCGTAGACCGGGGCCTGCGGCTTATTGACGCACGAGAAACTTGAGATCGCTCGGGGCGTCCATCGGCAGGTTTTGCACGGTTTTGCCCAGCAGACCGGTCTTGCCGTCGCGCTCGACCACGACAATCTGGTTGCTCTTCTGGTTGGCGATCAGCAGGAATTTACCGCTTGGATCGAGGCTGAACTCGCGCGGGTGATCGCCTTCCACCGAACGTCGTTGCAATTCCTTGAGCTGGCCACTGGCCGGGTCGATGGCGAACACCAGCAGCTGATTGGCGGTGCCACGGTTGCTGACGTAGAGGAATTTGCCATCGGCGGACGAGTGCAGCGCGGCGGCGGCTTTGTCCGAGGTTGGCTGGCCGGCAGCCAGATCGACCAGTTGTGTCTGAGTCAGCACGCCGTCCTTGTAGTCGAATACCGCGACCTGAGCACTCATTTCCATGGTCAGCCAGGCATGTTTGCCGTCCGCGCTGAACAACAGATGACGCGGGCCGCTGCCGGCTGGCAGTTGCACCGACGCGGTTTTCGCCGGGGTCAGCGGCAGATCCGGGTTGGCTTTCGGGTCGAATTGGTAGATGAAGACCTTGTCCGCACCCAGGTCATTGGAGAACACGTAACGGCCGTCCGGCGAGGACACCGTCGAGTGCACGTGGTTCGAGGCCTGACGCTCGGGATTGACCCGGCTCGCCGGGTGCGCGCTCATCTGCACCACCGGTTTGAGCTTGCCGTCGCTGCCCACCGGCAATACCGCGAGGGTGCCGCCCGGATCTTCAACCACCGAGTAGTTGCTGACGAACAGATGGCTGGCGTCGGCGCTGAGGCTCGAATGGGTCGGCTCATTGCCCAGGCTCTGGACCTGATTGATCAGGGTCAGCGCGTGGGTCTTCGGATCGATGGCGTAGCTGCTCACACGACCGACCGGATCTTTCTGGCCTGGGCCGTTTTCGTTGACCACGAACAACCGGCGCTGATCCTTCGACAGGGTCAGCCACGACGGGTTTTCGCTCTTGATCACTTGCAGCGGTTTGGCGTCGATCTGTCCGGTGGCGCTGTCGAAGTTCATCCGGTAGATGCCTTCGCTGGTGCCGGCGGTGTAGGAGCCCACCAAAAACTGGAAGCTCTCGGCCGAGGCACTGGAAAGTCCCATCGCACCGACGCTGCCGGCCATCAGCAATGGCCAGAATTTACGCATGTTCATTCGGCTTCATCCTCGTCGTCGGCGCTGCTCAGTACATCCCCGAGGCAGACCAGACGGTGTTCGCCGACGGTCTTGGTGTCGCTGGAAAAACCGACGATCAGCCAGCTCTGCAGGTCTTCATCAAACGTCGCCGCCGCCACCTGAGCCGGGGTGAATTCCCAGTGCTTGGCTGTTCGGCCATCGATGCATTCGATGTGCAGGTTGTCGTCTTCGTCGAGGGCGAATTCGAAAGCGTGCAGGCCGTCGATTTCGACCATACCGCAGTGTTCGAGGGCGTTGAGAAGGGTGTCGGTTACGGCAGTCATGGCAATCATGTCTTTCAGGGGGAAAGGGGCAATGATAGCTCAAAGCCCCGCTCTTGATCGTTCCCACGCTCTGCGTGGGAATGCCTCAAGGGACGCTCCGCGTTCCAGCCCTCGAATGGGACGCAGAGCGTCCCGGGCTGCATTCCCACGCGGAGCGTGGGAACGATCAACGATCCCTGTGGGAGCTGGCCAGCCTGCGATTGCAATTTGTCAGTCACATAAATACTGAATGTGCCGCCGCCATCGCTGGCAAGCCAGCTCCCACAGGGTTTTCGGTGTGGTTACAGGGCTTCGCGCGATGGCTTGCCGTCGACCAGCCGCTGAATACGCAGCGGGTTGGCGTTTTTCAGCGGTTCCGGCAGCAGGCTGTCGGGGTAGTTCTGGAAGCACACCGGGCGCAGGAAACGATCGATCGCCAGCGTACCCACCGAAGTGCCCCGAGCATCGGAGGTTGCCGGGTACGGCCCGCCGTGAACCATCGAGTCACAGACTTCGACACCGGTCGGATAACCATTGAGCAGGATCCGTCCGACCTTCTGCTCCAGCAACGGCGTCAGCTCCGGGAAGCGTTCGAAATCCGCCTGCTCGCCGATAATCGTCGCCGTCAGTTGCCCATGCAGGCCCTGCAACGCCGCGCTCAACTGCGCCTTGTCAGCCACTTCAACGATCACAGTGGTCGGGCCGAACACTTCTTCCTGCAGCACTTCATCGCCATCGATCAGCAGGCTGACATCGGCCTTGAACAACTGCGGTTGTGCCTGATTGCCCTGTTGCGGATTACCCGCCAGATGCTCAATGCCGGCGTGGGCCAAGAGTTTTTCCAGGCCTTTGCCGTAGCTGCCGAGGGTGCCGGCATTGAGCATGGTTTGCGCCGGTTGATCACTGATCAGCGCCGCGACTTGCTCTATGAATGCCGTGAACTGCGCTGAGCGAATGCCGATCACCAGGCCCGGATTGGTACAGAACTGACCGCAGCCCTGCACCACCGACGCGGTCAGATCGCGAGCAACGGTTTCCGAACGCACGGCCAGGGCCTCGGGCAATACGATCACCGGGTTGATGCTCGACATCTCGGCAAATACCGGGATTGGCTGAGGCCGCGCGGCGGCCATGTCACACAGCGCCCGTCCGCCACGCAGCGAGCCGGTGAAACCCACGGCCAGAATCGCAGGATGCTTGACCAGCCATTCGCCGACGCCACCGCCGTAGATCATGTTGAACACACCGGCCGGCATAGCGGTTTTTTCTGCTGCACGGATCAACGCGTCGGCAACGAGTTCGGCTGTGGCCATATGACCGCTGTGAGCCTTGAACACCACCGGGCAACCGGCCGCCAGCGCCGACGCGGTATCGCCGCCGGCGGTGGAGAATGCCAGCGGAAAATTGCTGGCGCCGAACACCGCCACCGGCCCCAGGCCGATGCGGTACTGGCGCAGATCCGGACGCGGCAACGGCTGACGATCCGGCAACGGCAGGTCGATGCGTGCACCGTAGAAATCACCGCGTCGCAGGACTTTGGCGAACAAGCGCATCTGGCCGCTGGTGCGCCCTCTTTCACCTTGAATCCGTCCGGCAGGCAGTGCGGTTTCGCGACAGACCACGGCCACGAAGTCATCGCCCAGCGCGTCCAGCTCATCGGCGATTGCATCGAGAAACTGTGCGCGGCGTTCGGCGCTGAGGCTGCGATACGCCGGATACGCCGCCGCAGCGGCCTTGGCGGCAGCGTCCACTTCCGCTTCCGTGGCCTGAATGAAATCGTGGGGCAGTGCTTCGCCCGTGGTGGCGTCGACGCTTTGCAGTTTGACGTTGCCCGCCGCGCTGCGACGACCGCCGATGTAGTTGTGACCGAGAATCTGAGTCATGGGATCTCCTTAAAGGGTGCCGATGCTGTCCGGTTCGAATGCCGCTGCGACCGGGGCGATGCCGTTGACCAGCGGTGCGCCGAATTCGGCCTGGTTGATTTCGAATACATCACCCGGCTGAGTGCGAATGCCATCGGCGAACGACAGGGTCGCGGTGCCGAAGAAGTGAATGTGCACATCACCCGGACGCAGGAACTGGCGGTACTTGAAGTGGTGGTACTCGAGGTTCGCCAGGCTGTGGCACATGTTGGCCTCGCCGCTGAGGAACTCGTTTTGCCACAGCACTTCGCCGTCGCGCAGGATGCGACTGGTGCCCGCCAGGTGTTGAGGCAATTCACCCGTGCGAAGTTCCGGGCCGTAGCTGCAACTGCGCAGTTTGGAGTGGGCCAGGTACAGGTAATTCTTGCGTTCCATGACGTGATCGGAGAACTCGTTGCCCACCGCAAAACCGAGGCGATACGGCTTGCCATCGTGGCCGATGATGTAGAGGCCGGCCATCTCCGGCTCCTCGCCGGCGTCTTCGGCAAACGGCGGCAGCGGGAACGGCTGGCCAGGACGCACGACAATGCTGCCGTCGCCCTTGTAGAACCATTCCGGCTGCACACCCGCCTGCCCCGCCGCCGGTTTGCCGCCCTCCACGCCCCATTTGAAGATACGCATGGTGTCGGTCATCGACGCTTCGTCGCCGGCCTGCTGATGCATCTTGTCCCGGGCCGAGGCACTGCCCAGGTGGGTGAGGCCGGTGCCGCTGACCAGCAGGTGCGCGGGGTCCGGGTGATCGAGTGGCGGCAGGATGCGCAGTTGGGCCAGCAACTCGGCGTAATCATGGCTGATGCCCAAGCCGAGGGTTTGCACTTGCTGCACGAGCGTGTTGCCGGCCTCGATCGCGGCCAGGGCCAGATCACGAACCGTGCGCGCATCCTGCACTTCACGCACCAGACCGTCCTCGACCACCCCGACACGGCGCTCGCCGCTACTCAATTCGAATTGAACCAGATGCATAAATCCTCTCCTGTAAACAAGCCTTCGAAACACCCCAAGACCCTGTGGGAGCTGGCTTGCCAGCGATAACCATCTGTCAGATACATCAATACTGAATGTGCTGACGTCATCGCTGGCAAGCCAGCTCCCACAAGGGATAGCGCCGATCATTCAGGTTCGAGTGGCACCGCGTGCGCTCGCTGCAAATTGCTCGACTGGCAGCACATGCTTGCGCTCCAGCACGCGATAGACGACGCCCGTCAGAATCAGCCCGAACACCATCACGCCGGACAGGAAGTACAGACCCGAAGCGAGGTTGCCGGTGTATTCCTTCAAGGCGCCGATCACGAACGGGCCGATGTAGCCGCCGAGGTTGCCCACCGAGTTGATCAACGCAATACCGGCCGCCGCACTGGCACCAGCGAAGAAGCGCCCCGGCAACGTCCAGAACACCGCCGTGCAGGAAAACAGCGCGAACGCCACCAGACACAACGCCGCCAGTTGCGCTACCGGCAACGACAGCCAGGCACTGAGGAACAGGCCCATGGCGCCCAGCACATAGAGCACCGCCAGATGACCATAGCGATCATTCAAACGGTCGGAACTGCGCGGAATGATCAGCAGGCCGATGATCCCGAAGATGTACGGCACCGATGACACAAAACCGGTCACCAGATCGCTGCCGCCGAACTGTTTGATCAGGGTCGGCAGCCACAGGCCCAGGCCATAAATGCTCAGGGTGACCGGCAGATAGAACAGCGCCAGCAGCAACACACGTTTGTCTTTCAGCGCATGCAGCGGATTGCCGTGACGGGTCTGGCCGTATTCCTGCAGGTCCTTTTTCAGCTCGCCGGTCAACCAGTCCTTCTCGGCCTGATCCATCCATTTCACTTGCTGCGGGCCGTCCGGCAACCAGCGCAATACCGGCCAGGTCAGCAGGATCGCCGGGGTACCGATGACGATGAACAGCCACTGCCAGCCATGCAGGCCGAGGATGCCGTCCATGCCCAGCAAACCGCCCGAAACGGGGCCGGTGATCATCATCGCGATGGGTTGGGACAGGATGAACAACCCGAGGATCTTGCCGCGATGGCGCACCGGGAACCATTGGGTGATGTAGTAAAGAACGCCGGGAAAGAACCCCGCCTCCGCCGCGCCGAGCAGAAAGCGCATCACGTAGAAACTGTGCGGGCCCTGAACGAAGGCCATGCCAATGGTGATCGCGCCCCAGGTGATCATGATCCGCGCAAACCAGCGCCGCGCGCCAAAGCGTTCGAGCATCAGATTGCTGGGGATTTCAAACAGAAAGTAGCCGATGAAAAACAGCCCGGCGCCGAGGCCGTAGGCGGCATCGCCAATGCCGATGTCGGCGCCCATGTGCAGCTTGGCGAAGCCGACGGCGGAGCGATCCACATAGGCGATCAGGTACAGCAGGATCAGGAAGGGAATCAGTTTCAGCGTGATGCGCCGGATAAGCCGCAGTTCCTGGCTCATGAGATCGGTCTCCGATTGTTGTTTTTATGGAACCTCGGGGGACGCCTCTCGCGGAAAACCACCAGGGCCATCCCTCCGTCGAAAACGACTATATAGTAATACTAATTACGCAACAACACTTCCAAAGCGGCGATTTTGCGCTTATGTTTAGCCGAAGCTCGCAAACAATAGTCTTACAATAAGAGAATCGATCATGTCTGATAAGAAACCCACCCTGCGCTCCGCCCAATGGTTTGGCACGGCCGACAAGAACGGCTTCATGTACCGCAGCTGGATGAAGAATCAGGGCATCGCCGACCATCAGTTCCACGGCAAGCCGATCATCGGCATCTGCAACACCTGGTCAGAGCTGACCCCGTGCAACGCGCACTTCCGCCAGATCGCGGAACACGTCAAACGCGGGGTGATCGAGGCCGGTGGTTTTCCGGTTGAATTCCCGGTGTTCTCCAATGGCGAGTCGAACCTGCGCCCGACCGCCATGCTCACCCGCAACCTGGCGAGCATGGACGTCGAGGAAGCGATTCGCGGCAACCCGATTGACGGCGTGGTGCTGCTGACCGGTTGCGACAAGACCACCCCGGCCCTGCTGATGGGCGCGGCCAGTTGCGACGTGCCGGCGATCGTTGTCACCGGCGGGCCGATGCTCAACGGCAAGCACAAGGGTAAGGACATCGGCTCCGGCACCGTGGTCTGGCAGCTCAGCGAACAGGTCAAGGCCGGCACCATCACGATTGACGATTTCCTCGCGGCCGAGGGCGGCATGTCGCGCTCCGCCGGTACCTGCAACACCATGGGTACCGCGTCGACCATGGCCTGCATGGCCGAAGCACTGGGCACTTCCCTGCCGCACAACGCGGCGATTCCGGCAGTGGATGCGCGGCGTTATGTGCTGGCGCACATGTCCGGCATGCGCGCGGTCGAGATGGTGCGTGAAGACTTGAAGCTGTCGAAGATCCTGACCAAGGAAGCCTTCGAAAACGCGATCAGGGTCAACGCAGCGATTGGCGGTTCGACCAACGCGGTGATCCACCTGAAAGCCATCGCCGGACGCATCGGCGTCGAGTTGGATCTGGACGACTGGACCCGCATCGGTCGTGGCATGCCGACCATCGTCGACCTGCAACCGTCCGGGCGTTTCCTGATGGAAGAGTTCTACTACGCGGGCGGCTTGCCGGCCGTGCTGCGCCGCCTTGGCGAGGCCAATCTGATTCCCAATCCGAACGCATTGACCGTCAACGGCAAATCCATCGGCGAGAACACCAAGGACGCGCCGATCTACGGCGAGGACGAAGTGATCCGTACTCTCGACAATCCGATCCGCGCCGACGGCGGTATCTGCGTATTGCGCGGCAACCTGGCGCCACTGGGCGCGGTGCTCAAACCGTCAGCCGCCACGCCGGAACTGATGCAGCACCGTGGCCGCGCCGTCGTTTTCGAGAACTTCGACATGTACAAGGCGCGGATCAACGACCCGGAACTGGACGTCGATGCGGACTCGATTCTCGTGATGAAAAATTGCGGGCCGAAGGGTTATCCGGGCATGGCCGAAGTCGGCAACATGGGGTTGCCGGCCAAGCTGCTGGCACAGGGCGTGACCGACATGGTGCGCATCTCCGATGCACGGATGAGCGGCACCGCGTATGGCACCGTTGTCTTGCACGTCGCTCCGGAAGCGGCGGCCGGCGGGCCTTTGGCGGCGGTGAAGGAAGGTGACTGGATCGAACTGGACTGCGCCAGCGGGCGTTTGCATCTGGATATTCCGGACGCTGAACTGGCGGCGCGGATGGCGGATCTGCAACCGCCGCAGCAGCTGTTGGTAGGTGGGTATCGTCAGTTGTACATCGACCATGTGCTGCAGGCGGATCAGGGTTGCGATTTCGACTTCCTCGTCGGTTGCCGAGGGGCTGAAGTGCCGCGCCATTCCCACTAAAACCGCCGACTGATCGTTCCCACGCTCCGCGTGGGAATGCAGCCCGGGACGCTCTGCGTCCCATTCGAGAGCTGGAACGCAGAGCGTCCCTTCAGGCATTCCCACGCAGAGCGTGGGAACGATCATTGCCTCGCTCCAGATTACGTCGTGCCTGCTATGATGCGCGGCATCTCCATCGCTCAGGATCGCGCCACTCCCCATGGATTACCGCAAACCTTCCGACCGTAAAAGCATGCACTCGCGCATCGTCCAGGAACTGGGCATGCAGATTGTTTCCGGACGCTTTCTGCCCTGCGACAAACTGCCCGCCGAAGCCTTGCTCTGCGAGGAGTACGCGGTCAGCCGGCCGGTGTTGCGCGAAGCCACCCGAGTGCTGGTCGCCAAGGGTCTGGTGTATTCCAAACCGCGCGTCGGCACCGTGGTCAAGCCACGCCGCGAATGGCACATGCTCGACCCGGACGTGCTGCACTGGCTGATGCAAAGCAGCCCGCAGAACGAGTTCTTCAACGTCCTGACCAGCGTGCGCAGCATCATCGAACCGGCCGCCGCCGCCCTCGCCGCCCAGCATGCGACCGATGCCGATATCGCGTCGATTGCCGAGGCTTACCAGCGCATGGAAGCCGCACCGACCCCGGAAGCCTTGCTGCAACCGGATCTGGACTTTCACAGCCGGATTGCTGACGCAACCCACAACGACTTGCTGGCCAACCTGTGCAACATGCTTGCGGTGGCGATTGCCGAGGCGCTGAAGCATTCGAATCAGCGGCCGAATCTGCATGAACTGGCATTGCCTCGGCACAAGGCAATTCTGACGGCGATCGAGAATCGGGATGCGCTGGGGGCGCGGCATGCGACGTTGGTGCAGCTGGATGATGCGCGCAGTGCTTTGAGTGTTGTGCTCGGCACCGAACTCTCCTGAACACAACAAAACCCTGTGAGAGCTGGCTTGCCAGCGATGAAGGCTTAACATTCAACATTGATGTGGGCTGTTGATCCGCTATCGCTGGCAAGCCAGCTCCCACAGGGTTAATCGTGAACTTCGAGACATAAAAAAGCCGCAACCCTAAGGTTGCGGCTTTTTCATTTCAGCCAAATGGATCAGTGAGCAAACAGAGAGTTGCCCTTCTGCCCCGCCAGTTTCTCCGGCTTGATCAGGAACTTCGCCAGTGCCGGCAGCAGCCACAGCGCACCGAACATGTTCCACAGCAGCATGAAGGTCAGCATCAGGCCCATGTCGGCCTGGAACTTGATCGCCGAGAAAATCCACGTGCACACGCCGATGGCCAGGCACAGACCGGTGAACAGCACCGCTTTACCGGTGGATTTGAGGGTCTGGTAATAGGCTTCCTGCAACGGCAGGCCGGCTCGCAGAAAACTTTCCAGACGGCTATAGATGTAGATGCCGTAGTCCACGCCGATCCCCACGCCCAGCGCCACCACCGGCAGCGTCGCCACCTTCACGCCGATGCCCATGAACGCCATCAGCGCGTTGCCCAGCACCGAGGTCAGCACCAGCGGCAGCACGATGCACAAGGTCGCCGCCCACGAGCGGAAGGTGATCATGCACATCACCGCCACGCAGATGTACACCAGGATCAGGATGGTCAGCTCGGACTTCTTGATCACCTCGTTGGTGGCCGCCTCGATCCCGGCGTTACCGGCCGCGAGGATGAATTCCAGGCCTTCCTTGTTGTTTTCCTTGGCGAAGTCCTGCACCGCATGCACTGCGCGATCCAGGGTTTCGGCCTTGTGGTCGTTGAGGAACACCAGCACCGGCGCCAGCGAACAGCTGTTGTTGTACAGGCCATCGGCCCGGGCGATGGAGTTGTTCAGCACGTCCGGGTTACGCGACAGGGTCTCCCATTTCAGGTTGCCCTCGTTCATGCCCTTGATCATCTGCTTGGACACGGTCACCAGCGAGATGGCCGACTGCACGCCCTCGGTGTTCTGCATCTTCCACATCAGCTCGTCGATCGGCGCCATGGCTTCATAGCGCGAGCAGCCTTCGGACTTGGTCTTGACCATCACCACCAGCACGTCGGAACTGGTCGAGTAGTTGCTGATGATGAAGTTGTTGTCCTTGTTGTAGCGCGAGTCCGGACGCAGTTCCGGCGCGCCCTGGTCGAGGTCGCCGATCTTCAGGTTCTGGCTGTACCAGAGGCCGCCACCGAAGGCGACCAGCGCTAGGGCGATGGAAATCGGGGCGACTTTCGGGTTGGCGAAGTTCGACAGCAGGCGCCAGAACGGATGTTCGCGGTGCGCGTCCTTCTTGCTCTTGGCGATGGCGCGCTTGCTGATGCCGACATAGGAAATCGCCACCGGCAGCAGGATCAGGTTGGTGAACACGATCACCGCCACGCCGATGGAGGCGCCGATGGCCAGCTCGCGGATCACACCGATGTCGATGATCAACAGCGTGATGAAGCCGACGGCGTCCGCCAGAATCGCGATCATCCCCGGCAGGAACAGTTGCCGGAACGTGCGCCGCGCGGCGGTCAGGGCGTTGTCCGCCTCGCCGGATTGCAGGGCGATCCCGTTGATTTTCTGCACGCCGTGGGAAATGCCGATGGCGAAGATCAGGAACGGCACCAGCATCGAATACGGATCGAGACCGAACCCGAAGAAGTGCATCAACCCCAATTGCCAGACCACCGCCACCAGCGTGGTGCTCAACACCGCCACAGTGCTGCGCAGGCAGTTGGTGAACCACAGCAGCAGAATCAGGGTGATGACGAAGGCGATGCCGAAGAACATCACCACCATCACCAGACCGTCGATCAGGTCGCCAACCTTCTTGGCGAAACCGACGATGTGGATCTTGACGTTGGGGTTCTGCGCTTCGAACTTGTTGCGGATTTTATCTTCAAGCTCATGGGAGAACTTGCGGTAGTCCAGCGCCAGCAGCTTGCCCTGGTCCTGTGGGTCCGGGTAGGACTCCAGCAGCGGGATGTCGACGATGCTCGACTTGAAGTCGTTGGCCACCAGACGCCCGACCTGACCGGACTTGAGCACGTTGTTGCGCAACAGATCGAGGCTGTCCTGGGAGCCGTTGTAGCTCTGCGGGATCACTTCGCCGCCGGCGAAACCTTCCTCGGTCACTTCGGTCCAGCGCACGCTTGGGCTCCAAAGCGACTTGAGGCCGGAACGGTCGACGCCGGAGATGTAGAACACCTCGTCGTTGATCTGACGCAGGGTTTCCATGTACTCCCTGGAGAAAATGTCGCCGTCCTTCGCTTCCACCGAAATGCGCACGGTGTTGCCCAGGTTCGCCAGATCGTTGCGATGCTCCATCATCTTTTCAATGAACGGATGCTTGAGCGGGATCATCTTTTCGAAACTGGTGGACGGGCGGATCAGCGTGGCCTGCCAGAACAGGAAAATGCTGACCAGCAGGCAGATCACGATCACTGCCGGGCGGTTGTTGAAGATCAGACGCTCGAGAAACGTCGCCTTGTCCTGATGATGAGTGCTCAAGGAAGTCATAGCCCCGCCTTCTTATTATTGATTCGGCTCATTTGCCCAGCTCGGCGCCGTTCGGCGAAGTGACCCGGACGCCACCCTGCCCGCTCAGGATCAGATTGCCGTTGCCGGCGGCGGTGACCGACGACAGCGAGATGCGATCCGGACGGTTGAACACGCTGAAGGTTTCGCCGTTGTCACTGCTGCTGACCACCGAGCCGCCGTTGCCGACGATGACGATGGAGCCATCCTCGAGCAGCGTGGCGCCGGACAGGCCGAACTCCAGCGAACCGCGCGCGGCTTTCAGCTCGACCTGCTCCCACGTACTGCCGAAATCGGTGGAGCGGTAAAGGTTGCCGCGCAGGCCGTAGACCAGCAGGGTTTGCGGTTGCGCCGTGCCGATCACGCCAAACAGCGAGCCTTCGTACGGGCCTTCGAGTTTTTCCCAGGTCTGGCCCCCGTCTGCGGAGCGGAACATGCTGCCCGACTCGCCGACGATGAACAGGCCGGCGTCTTTTACGGAAGCGATGGCGTTGAGGTGGAACTGGTCTTCGTTGTCGAGGCGATCGCTGACGTCTTCCCAGTGCTTGCCGCCGTCGGTGGTTTCCAGCAGCGCGCCGTAGGCCCCCACAGCGAGGCCGCTGTTGAGGTCCTTGAACCAGACGTCGAGCAGCGGCGATTCGCGCTTGAGGTCTTCGAACTGTTTGGTCCAGGTCAGGCCGCCGTCTTCGCTGGCGAGAATCTGTGCGTCGTGGCCGACGGCCCAGCCGTGCTTGTCATCGACGAAATACACGGCCGTCAGCAATTGGCGGCTCGGCACCTTGGCCTGGGTCCAGGTCTTGCCCTGATCGTCGGAATAGAGAATGTGCCCGCGATCCCCGACCGCCACCAGCCGGGTTCCGGCGTGAACGACATCGAGCATCAGGCTTTTCGAGGCCTTGGCCGATTCGGTGGCATAGACCACGTCGGCGGGCGCTTCGGCGGCGAGAACCGGCGCCGACAATGTGGCAAAGCCCAGCAGAGAGAGTGCTGTGGCCAGCAACGCGGTGTTGCGTAACGCCGGCGGGCGGCAACGACTCATAGACCTTCCCCTGTTTATTATTGTTGGTCATGGACCTTAAGGGCGCCGCAAGGGTGCTCACGGTGACTGCCTGGTCACAAGCATAGTCCTGAAACCCGCTGTCCAGAGCCCCTTCGGAAGCTGGCTCATCCTATCGGGCATTCGAAACGTCTGACAATCGGCGCAACGTTATCTTTTGTTAACCGAAAGGGACTACAGCGGCAGCTGAATGCGCGGGCATTCGTCCGACTGATGGCAGGGAATCTTGCGAGGGGGACTTGCACGATCGGTATTATGGTATACCATCAGACGCACAGACACTCTTTATCCCCTACGGAGCAGCTCATGAGTTTCGAAATCCGCAAGATCGTCAGCTATGTCGAAGAGACCTTCATCGAAGGCGGCAAGGCGTCCGACACCCCGGTGACCATGGTCGGCCTGGCCGTCGTGATGAAGAACCCGTGGGTCGGCAATGGCTTTGTCGAAGATCTCAAGCCGCAGATCCGCGCCAATTGCTCCGACCTCGGCGCGATGATGGTCGAGCGTCTGGTGGGCATCATCGGCGGCGCCGAGAAGATCGAGGCCTACGGCAAAGCCGCGGTGGTCGGCGCTGATGGCGAAATCGAGCACGCGTCGGCGGTGATCCATACCCTGCGCTTCGGCAATCACTACCGCGAAGCGGTCAAGGCCAAGAGCTACCTGAGCTTCACCAACAAGCGCGGCGGCCCGGGCACTTCGATCCAGATTCCGATGATGCACAAGGATGACGAAGGCCTGCGCTCGCACTACATCACCCTGGAAATGCAGATCGAAGACGCCCCGCGCGCCGACGAAATCGTCGTGGTGCTCGGTTGCGCCGACGGTGGTCGCCTGCACCCGCGCATCGGCAATCGCTACATCGATCTGGAAGAACTGGCCGCCGAAAAAGCCCAGTAATCACAATAAAAAAGGCATTGCAGGAGCGCTCCATGATTCGGCTCACCGCTGAACTCACCCCGGCCGGCACCAGTTATCTGGCGACAGGCGTTGGCCAACCCGTGGTGTTGATCCACGGCGTGGGCTTGAACAAAGAAATGTGGGGCGGCCAGATCGTTGGCCTGGCCACGCAATACCGGGTGATCGCCTACGACATGCTCGGCCATGGCGCCAGCCCGCGACCGGCCAGCGGCACCGCCCTGCTCGGCTATGCCGATCAGTTGCTGGAGCTGCTCGACCACCTGCAATTGCCCGAGGCGTCGGTGATCGGCTTTTCCATGGGTGGTCTGGTGGCGCGGGCGTTTGCCCTGCATTACCCGGAACGCCTGAAAAGCCTGGTGGTGCTCAACAGCGTGTTCAACCGCAGCGAAGAGCAGCGCGCCGGGGTTATCGCCCGCACTGCGCAGGCCGCCGAGCACGGGCCGGACGCGAATGCCGAAGCGGCGCTGTCGCGCTGGTTCAGCCGCGAATACCAGGCGGCCAACCCGGCGCAGATCGCTGCGATCCGCCAGACCCTGGCCGGCAATGATCCGCAGGGCTACCTGACCACCTACGAACTGTTCGCCACCCAGGACATGTACCGCGCCGATGACCTGGGCAGCATCCAGGCGCCGACGCTGATCGCCACTGGTGAACTGGACCCCGGATCGACCCCGGAAATGGCCGAGCAACTGGCCGCGCGCATTCCCGGTGCGAAGGTTGCCGTGCTGCCCGAGCAACGGCATATGATGCCGGTAGAGTCGCCACGGCTGGTGAACCAGACGCTGCTGGAATTTCTCGACACCGCACACGCCCGACAAAACCATATAAAGGGGATCGTTGCATGACGCTCGCACGCTTCCAGATGTGCATCGGCGGAGAATGGGTCGACGCCCTCTCCGGCAAGACGTTCGAAAGCCTCAACCCGGCGCTGGCCGAGCCTTGGGCCCAATTGCCCGACGCTGACGAGGTCGACGTCGAACGCGCCGTGCAAGCCGCACAGAACGCCTTCGACAGCCCGGTATGGCGTGGCTTGACCGCCACCGCGCGCGGCAAACTGCTGCGTCGGCTCGGTGACCTGATCGCCGAAAACAAGGAACAACTGGCGCAGCTGGAAAGCCGTGACAACGGCAAACTGATCCGCGAAACCCGGGGTCAGGTCGGTTATCTGCCGGAGTTTTTCCACTACACCGCCGGCCTCGCCGACAAGCTCGAAGGCGGCACCCTGCCGCTGGATAAGCCCGATCTGTTCGCCTACACCGTGCACGAAGCCATGGGTGTGGTCGCCGCGATCATTCCCTGGAACAGCCCGCTTTACCTGACCGCGATCAAACTGGCGCCGGCATTGGCAGCGGGCAACACCATCGTGATCAAGCCGTCCGAGCATGCCTCGGCAACCATTTTGGAACTGGCGCGCCTGGCCCTCGAAGCCGGGATTCCGCCGGGGGTGGTCAACGTCGTCACCGGCTACGGCCCGAGCACTGGCGCCGCCCTCACCCGTCATCCGCTGGTCCGCAAGATCGCCTTCACCGGCGGCGCGGCCACGGCCCGGCACGTGGTGCGCAGCAGCGCAGAGAACTTCGCCAAGCTGTCGCTGGAGCTGGGCGGCAAGTCGCCGAACATCATCTTCGCCGACGCCGATCTCGACAGCGCGATCAACGGCGCGATTGCCGGGATCTACGCGGCATCCGGCCAGAGTTGCGTCTCCGGCTCGCGACTGCTGGTGCAGGATGAAATCTACGACGAATTCGTCAACCGACTGGTGGAGCGCGCCCAGCGCATCCGCATCGGCAACCCGCAGGACGACAGCAGCGAAATGGGCCCGATGGCCACCGCGCAGCAACTGGCCGTGGTTGAAGGTCTGGTGGCTGATGCGATTGCTGAAGGCGCGCGTCTGCGCCTGGGTGGCAAGCGTCCGAGTGGCGTGGGCGATGGCTGGTTCTATGAACCGACGCTGTTCGAGTGCGATCGCAATTCGATGAAGATCATGCAGGAAGAAGTGTTCGGTCCGGTGGCTTCGGTGATCCGCTTCAAGGATGAAGCCGAAGCGCTGGCGATTGCCAACGACTCGCAGTTCGGCCTCGCTGCCGGCATCTGGACCCGCGATCTGGGCCGCGCCCATCGCCTGGCCCGGGACGTGCGTTCGGGGATCATCTGGGTCAACACCTACCGCGCGGTGTCGGCCATGGCACCGATCGGCGGCTTCAAGAACAGTGGCTATGGACGCGAAAGCGGCATCGATTCGGTGCTGGCCTACACCGAACTGAAAACGGTGTGGATCAACCTCTCCCAGGCACCGATGCCTGATCCGTTTGTGATGCGTTAGGAGTCCTGCGACATGATCGAACCCGGCATTTACAAAGACGTCATGAGCTCGTTTCCGTCCGGGGTCACGGTGGTCACCACCCTCGACCCGGACGGCGGCATCGTCGGCATCACCGCCAGCGCCTTCAGCGCGCTGTCGATTGATCCGGCGCTGGTGCTGTTCTGCCCCAACTACGCCTCCGACACCTACCCGGTGTTGCGCGACAGCAAGCGTTTCGCGATCCATTTGCTGTCCGCCGACCAGACCGCCGAGGCCTACGCCTTTGCCGGCAAAGGCAAGGACAAGGCCAACGGCATCGAGTGGCATTTGAGCGAGCTCGGTAACCCGATCCTCGCCAAGGCCACGGCGATCATCGAGTGCGAACTATGGCGCGAATACGACGGCGGCGATCACGCGATCATCGTCGGCGCGGTGAAGAACCTGATCCTGCCGGAGCAACCGGTGACGCCGATGATCTATCACAAGGGCAAGCTCGGCGCGTTGCCGACACTGGCCTGACGGAACAATGCAAAACCCTGTGGGAGCTGGCTTGCCAGCGATGGCGGTGGATCAGCCAGCATAGATGTCGAATGTGATGCCGTCATCGCTGGCAAGCCAGCTCCCACAAGGGGATTTGTGGTGTGAGGGGAAATGATGAGTAACGAGAAGTATGAAAAGGGCCTGAAGATCCGCACCCAGGTGCTGGGCGAAGCCTATGTGCAGCGCTCGATCGAGAACGCCGACGACTTCACCCGCCCGCTGCAGGAAATGGTCACCGAATACTGCTGGGGCCACGTCTGGGGACGCGACGGCCTGTCGCTCAAGGAGCGCAGCATGATCAACCTGGCGATGATCTCGGCGCTCAACCGCCCGCACGAACTGAAACTGCATGTGCGCGGCGCCTTGCGTAACGGCCTGAGTCGTGAGCAAATACGCGAAATTCTGCTTCAGGTCGGTATTTATTGCGGCGTCCCGGCAGCCGTGGACAGTTTCCGGCTCGCCCGTGAAGCCTTCGCCGAAGCCGACGCCGAGGCCTCCAGTTAACCCCTCGGCTGTTTTGATGCCCGTCTGGCATGGACAGCCACCTTAAAGAGCGGACCCCATGAAACGCCTGCCACTCGACGACAGCTTCAAGGTCAATCGCAACCCCGTCACCCTGCGCGAAATCGTGCTGGATAAACTGCGAAGCGCCATCATGAACTTCCAGCTGCTGCCGGGCGATCGCCTGGTGGAGCGCGATCTGTGCGATCGCCTGGGCGTGAGCCGTACGTCGGTGCGTGAAGCCTTGCGTCACCTCGAATCCGAAGGCCTGGTGGAATTCGCCGACGCCAAGGGCCCGCGCGTGGCGATCATCACCCTCGCCGATGCCGTCGACATTTATGAGCTGCGTTGCGTGCTCGAAGGCCTGATCGTCCAGCTGTTCACCCTGCGCGCCAAGGCCAAGGACATCAAGGCCCTGGAAAAAGCCCTCGACGAGAACCGCAAGGCGCTCAAGGACGGCGAGTTGCAGCAGGTGATCGACTCGGTGCAGGGTTTCTACGACGTGCTGCTGGAAGGTTCCGGCAACCATGTCGCAGCCACTCAGCTGCGTCAGTTGCAGGCGCGTATCAGCTACTTGCGCGCAACGTCGGTGTCCCAGGAAAACCGTCGCGGCGCCAGCAATCACGAGATGGAAAAAATGGTTGAGGCGATCAAGAGCGGCGATCCGCTGGCGGCGCATCAGGCGTGCGTCGATCACGTGCGCGCTGCGGCTGCCGTCGCTCTCGATTACCTCAAGCGCAAACAGGAAGAGACCGGCGACACACCGCCAATCACCCTGCCCATCGCGCTGAAAGAACCGCGCATAGGTCACTGACATGTTCAGCCCGAGCTTTTGCCCGAAATGCGGTGGCGCTGACCTCGGTCAGCAAGTGCCGCCGGGCGATACGCACGAGCGCCTGATGTGCCGCGGTTGCGGCTACATCCACTATGTAAACCCGAAGATCATCGCCGGCTGCATCATCGAGCAGGACGGCAAGTACCTCTTGTGCCAACGGGCGATTCCCCCGCGCCCCGGCACCTGGACCCTGCCCGCCGGTTTCATGGAAAGCGGCGAAACCACCGAACAGGCGGCCCTGCGCGAAGTCTGGGAAGAAAGCGGCGTGCGCGCGGAAATCGTCTCGCCGTATTCAATTTTCAGCGTGCCGAAGATCAGCGAGGTCTACATCATCTTCCGCGCCCTCGCGCTGGAGATCACCGGCCAGTACGGCCCGGAAACCCTCGCCTGCAAATTCTTCGCCCCCGAAGACATCCCGTGGGAGCAGATCTACTACCCGGCGATCCGGCAGATCCTCGAACGCTACATCGAGGAACGCCAGGCCGGGGTGTATGGCATGTACATGGGCAATGACGACAGCGGCAAGATTCATTTCATGCGTTGATCGTGCTGCCCGCGCCGTCTGATCGTTCCCACGCTCCGCGTGGGAATGCCTCAACGGACGCTCCGCGTTCGGCTGTGGAAGGGACGCGGAGCGTCCCGGGCTGCATTCCCACGCAGAGCGTGGGAACGATCAAAGCAAGTCGTTACGGCACCATCCCTTCCACAATAACGATCTCCGCCCGCGCCCACTCCTCGCGATAGCTTTTCGCTTCCTGATACGCCGCCGAGCGATAGCACGCCACCGCCTTCTCGTAGCTGTCGAACTCGATCACCACGCTGCGCTGCGGCGTCGTCCGCCCTTCCATTGCTTCGCTGCGCCCGCCTCTGGCCAAGAACTTCGCGCCGAACTCGGCGAACGCTTTCGGCGCGCGCTGGGTGTATTGGCTGTAGTGATCGGGATCGGTGATGTCCACGTGAGCAATCCAGTACGCCTTCATAGTGACCTCTTGGTTGATTTTGTATTATGGTATACCACGAATTTCATCCACATCGAGAGTCCAGCATGGCCTTCAACAGCATCGAAGAAATCATCGAAGATTATCGTCTTGGCAAAATGGTGTTGCTGGTCGATGACGAAGACCGGGAAAACGAAGGCGACCTGTTGCTGGCCGCCGACCGTTGCACGCCCGAGGCAATCAGTTTCATGGCCCGTGAGGCTCGGGGGCTGATCTGCCTGACGTTGACTGACGATCATTGCCAGCGTCTGGGGCTGGAGCAGATGGTGCCGAGCAATGGCAGCGTGTTCAGCACCGCGTTCACGGTTTCCATCGAAGCGGCGGTCGGTGTGACTACTGGCATTTCCGCAGCCGACCGCGCCTGTACGGTGGCCGCTGCGGTGGCGCCGAACGCACGCGCAGAAGACCTGGTGCAGCCAGGCCATATCTTTCCGTTGCGCGCCAAGGAAGGTGGTGTGTTGACCCGCGCCGGTCACACCGAGGCTGGTTGTGATCTGGCGCGGCTGGCCGGTTTCACGCCAGCCTCGGTGATCGTCGAAGTGATGAACGACGACGGCACCATGGCCCGTCGTCCGGATCTGGAAGTCTTCGCCCGCAAACACGGGATCAAGATCGGCACCATCGCCGACCTGATCCACTATCGCCTGAGCACCGAACACACCATTGAGCGCATCGGTGAACGCGAGTTGCCGACGGTGCATGGCACCTTCCGTTTGATCACTTTCGAAGATCGCATCGAGGGCGGCGTGCACATGGCGATGGTCATGGGTGAGCTGCGCCGCGAAGAGCCCACGCTGGTGCGCGTGCATGTGATTGATCCGCTGCGCGATCTGGTCGGCGCCGAGTACAGCGGGCCGACGAACTGGACGTTGTGGGCAGCGCTGCAACGGGTCGCGGCCGAAGGGCATGGCGTGGTCGTGGTGCTGGCCAATCATGAGTCTTCCCAGGCGCTGCTGGAGCGCATTCCGCAACTGACTCAGCCGCCTCGACAGTTCAGTCGCTCGCAATCGCGGATCTATTCGGAAGTCGGCACCGGGGCGCAGATTCTGCAGAACCTGGGCGTCGGCAAGCTGCGCCACTTGGGCCCGCCGCTGAAGTATGCCGGGTTGACTGGGTACGATCTTGAGGTAGTTGAGAGCATTCCATTCACCGAATGACCCTGTTTGCCAGATAGCCGGTACGGCAAAGTGCTTGCACAAAGTTTGGAATACCATAATATGATATTCCATAGACCGGACGACTTGAAAAACCGTCCAGCTACTGCTCCCGACAGGCGGGCAACAACGCAAGCCCGCTCAAAAACACAACAATGAGGGCGTAAAAATGGTGTTGAACAAAGCTGCAACCGCGATCTTTCTTGCGGGACTGCTGAGCGTGACCGGCCAGGCCGCGATGGCCGCCGAGAGTGTGAACTTTGTCAGCTGGGGCGGTAGCACCCAGGATGCGCAGAAACAGGCCTGGGCCGATCCGTTCAGCAAGGCCAGCGGCATCACCGTCGTGCAGGACGGCCCGACCGACTACGGCAAACTCAAGGCTATGGTCGAAAGCGGCAACGTGCAATGGGACGTGGTCGACGTCGAAGCCGACTTCGCTCTGCGCGCCGCCGCCGAAGGCCTGCTCGAACCCCTCGATTTCAAACAGATCCAGCGCGACAAGATCGACCCGCGTTTCGTCAGCGACTACGGCGTCGGCTCGTTCTTCTTCTCCTTCGTCCTCGGCTACAACGAGGGCAAACTCGGCGCCAACAAGCCGCAGGACTGGAGCGCGCTGTTCGACACCAAGACCTTCCCCGGCAAACGCGCCCTGTACAAATGGCCAAGTCCCGGCGTGCTTGAGCTCGCCCTGCTCGCCGACGGCGTGCCGGCCGACAAGCTTTACCCGCTGGACCTGGATCGCGCCTTCAAGAAACTCGACACCATCAAGAAAGACATCGTCTGGTGGGGCGGTGGCGCGCAGTCGCAGCAACTGCTGGCCTCCGGTGAAGCGAGCATGGGCCAGTTCTGGAACGGCCGGATTCATGCCCTGCAGGAAGACGGCGCACCGGTCGGCGTGAGCTGGAAACAGAACCTGGTCATGGCCGACATTCTGGTCGTGCCAAAGGGCGCGAAAAACAAGGACGCGGCGATGAAGTTTCTGGCCAGCGCCAGTAGCGCGAAGGGCCAGGCCGACTTCTCCAACCTGACCGCCTACGCCCCGGTCAACGTCGACAGTGTGCAGCGTCTGGATTCGACGCTGGCCCCGAACCTGCCGACTGCCTACGCTAAGGATCAGATCACTCTTGATTTCGCGTACTGGGCCAAGAACGGTCCGGCCATCGCGACACGGTGGAACGAATGGCTGGTCAAATGAAAATGGCGGCCACCGCGTCCCGTCCCTCCACTGCCACCGGGAGCGCCGCAAGCGCTGCCGGCCTGGCATCCGGCAAGGCGAGTGCCATGGCGCAAGCCCCGTCCCTCAAGCAACGCTGGCGCGGCGCCGGCAACCTCGCGCCGGCACTGCTGTTCCTCGGTCTGTTCTTTCTCGCCCCGCTGATTGGTTTGTTGCTGCGCGGCGTGCTGGAACCGGTGCCGGGCCTCGGCAACTATGAACAACTGTTCGCCAACTCGGCGTATGCACGGGTGCTGTTCAACACCTTCTCGGTGGCGGGACTGGTGACGGTGTTCAGCCTGCTGCTGGGCTTCCCGCTGGCCTGGGCAATCACCCTGGTGCCGCGTGGCTGGGGCCGCTGGATCCTCAACATCGTGCTGCTGTCGATGTGGACAAGCCTCCTCGCCCGCACCTATTCCTGGCTGGTGCTGTTGCAGGCTTCGGGCGTCATCAATAAAGCCTTGATGGCCATGGGCATCATCGATCAGCCGCTGGAAATGGTGCACAACCTGACCGGCGTAGTGATCGGCATGAGCTACATCATGATTCCGTTCATCGTGCTGCCGTTGCAGGCGACCATGCAGGCCATCGACCCGATGATCCTGCAGGCCGGCTCGATCTGTGGCGCAAGTCCCTGGACCAACTTCTTCCGGGTGTTCCTGCCGCTGTGCCGGCCGGGTCTGGCGTCCGGCGGGTTGATGGTGTTCGTGATGTCGCTCGGTTACTACGTCACCCCGGCGCTGCTGGGCGGGGCGCAGAACATGATGCTGCCGGAATTCATCATTCAGCAGGTGCAGTCGTTCCTCAACTGGGGCCTGGCCAGCGCCGGCGCCGCGTTGCTGATCGTCATTACGCTGGTGCTGTTCTACGTCTACCTGAAGCTGCAGCCGGAATCCCCGGTTGGCGCCAGTCACGCGAGGTAAGCCGAGATGCTCCTGACGCCCAATGCCATGAGTCGCCGGATGCGCTTCGGCCTGTATTTCACCACCGGGTTGATCGGCCTGTTCCTGCTGTTGCCGATTGTGTTCATCGTCCTGCTGTCGTTCGGTTCGTCCCAGTGGCTGGTGTTCCCGCCACCGGGCTGGACGCTGAAATGGTACGTGCAGTTTTTCTCCAATGCCGACTGGATGAGCGCAGCGCTGGCCAGCCTCAAGGTCGCGGTGCTGACCACAATCTGCGCCGTCGCCCTCGGTTTGCCGACGGCCTTTGCGCTGGTGCGCGGACGCTTCCCCGGCCGGGAAATGCTCTACGGCCTGTTCACCCTGCCGATGATCGTGCCGCTGGTGATCATCGCCGTGGCGGTGTACGCGCTGTTCCTCAAGCTCGGCTACACCGGGACGATGTTCGCCTTCGTCGTCAGCCATGTGATCGTCGCGCTACCGTTCACCATCATCTCGATCATCAACTCGCTGAAGCTGTTCGATCAGTCGATTGAAGACGCAGCGGTGATCTGCGGTGCGTCACGCCTGCAAGCGGTGTTCAAGGTGACCTTCCCGGCGATTCGTCCGGGGATGGTGGCCGGCGCCCTCTTCGCCTTCCTGGTTTCGTGGGACGAAGTGGTGCTCAGCGTGATGATGGCCAGCCCGACCCTGCAAACCCTTCCCGTGAAAATGTGGACCACCCTGCGCCAGGACCTGACGCCCGTGATCGCCGTCGCCTCGACGCTGCTGATCGGCCTGTCGGTATTGGTCATGGTGATCGCCGCCGCTCTGCGCCGGCGCAACGAAATCAGCGCCTGAGCGCCCAGGAGTACGACATGAGTGCCGTGATCAAAGACGCATCCCAGCAGAACGACAAACCCCTGGTCAGCCTGCGCAACCTGAACAAGCACTACGGCGATTTCGCGGCCGTGGACAACATCTCGCTGGACATCAAGGACGGCGAATTCCTGACCTTCCTCGGCTCCAGCGGCTCGGGCAAAAGCACCACGCTGTCGATGCTCGCCGGTTTCGAAACGCCGAGCAGCGGCGAGATCCTGGTCAACGGCCAGTCGCTGGTGAACGTGCCGCCGCACAAGCGCGACATCGGCATGGTGTTCCAGCGTTATTCGCTGTTCCCGCATCTGTCGGTGCGCGACAACATCGCGTTTCCGCTGGCGATCCGCAAACTCGCTGCAGCCGAGCGTGATAAACGCGTCGATGCGATGTTGAAGCTGGTGCAGTTGGAACAGTTCGCCCATCGTCGTCCTTCGCAACTGTCCGGCGGCCAGCAGCAACGGGTCGCCATTGCACGGGCGCTGGTTTACGAGCCACGTATTCTGCTGATGGACGAACCACTCGGTGCGCTGGACAAGAAACTTCGCGAAGACCTGCAGGATGAATTGCGCCAACTGCACCGCCGCCTCGGCATCACCATCGTCTATGTAACCCACGATCAGGAAGAAGCCATGCGCCTGTCCCAGCGCATCGCGATTTTCAGTCACGGCAAGATTGTCGGGCTCGGCAGCGGTTATGACCTTTATCAGAATCCGCCGAATGCATTTGTGGCGTCGTTCCTCGGCAACTCGAATTTCCTCAAGCTCAAGGCGCAGGGCAATGCGGCGGCGAGTTTTGAGGAGCAGTCGCTGTCGATCCGTCTCACCGCAGGATTGCAGACCGGGCAGGATGTGCTGCTGATGGTGCGTCCGGAAAAGGCGTTGGCGTTGAGTGTGCAGCAGGCGGCGAGTGAGCCGTTGGCGGCGGGCTGGAATGAGGTTTCGGCGAAGGTGGTCGAGGTGTTGTTTCTGGGGGAAAGTCAGACCTGCAGTGTGGTGACTTCGGGCGGGACTTCGATGACGGTGAAGGCGCTGTCGGCGGCGGGGATGCCGTTGAAGACTGGAGATCCGGTTCGGGTGCGTTGGGCGACGGCGGATGCTTGCGTTTATACGGAGTGGGCGGAGAGCGATTTGAACAAAGCGGCGGGGGCTCATTAACACCGAGTCGCCTGCCCGCCCTCACCCCAGCCCTCTCCCGGAGGGAGAGGGAGCCGACCGAGGTGTCTTGCGCTGTACATCGACCTGAAAAACCGAGTCGATTGTGGATTTGGCACAGCATTCTGGTCGGCGGCGATTATGGATTCACCGCGGAGTTTTCAGGTCGGCGTAATTCTCCAATATTCCCCAATCGGCTCCCTCTCCCTCCGGGAGAGGGCTGGGGTGAGGGCCAGCAGGCGACTCGGTATCAGTTGATCGGCGCAAACCCATCAATTTCGTCAGGCCAAGCCGTCAAAACTTCGAATCCGTCATCAGTCACCGCAATCATGTGCTCCCACTGCGCCGACAACGATTGATCCTTGGTCACCACCGTCCAGCCATCCGCCAGGCTCTTCACATGGCGCTTGCCCGCATTGAGCATCGGCTCGATGGTGAAAATCATCCCCGCCTTCAGCTTCAAGCCCTGCTCCGGATAACCGTAATGCAGCACCTGCGGTTCATCGTGATAAACCTTGCCGATCCCGTGCCCGCAGTACTCGCGCACCACGCTGAACCCTTCTTTTTCCGCCAGACTTTGAATCGCATGGCCAATGTCGCCCAGCGTAGCGCCCGGCCGCACGACGCGAATACCCGCGCACATGGCGTCGTAAGTGGTCTTGATCAGGTGCCGCGCCTCGGGCGTCGTTTCGCCGACCACGTACATGCGGCTGGTATCGCCGAACCAGCCGTCCTTGATCACGGCGATGTCGAGATTGACGATGTCGCCGTCCTTCAGCACGCGCTTGGAAGGAATGCCATGGCACACCACTTCGTTGACTGACGCGCAGACGGTTTTCGGGAAGCCGTGGTAACCGACGTTGGCCGGAATGGCTTTCTGCACATTGACGATGTAGTCGTTGCACAACTGGTCGAGCTGATCGGTCGTCACGCCAGCCTTGACGTGCGGCACCAGCATCGCCAGCACCTCGGCGGCCAGTTTGCCGGCCTCACGGGATTGGGCGATTTCGGCGTGGGTGTTGATCTTGATCGGGTTTCTCATGCCTTGGCCGCCTCTTTGACCGAGGCGTTCTGCGCGGCATCGGCCAGGGCACAGACTTGCTGCAGATCCAGACCGCCCGATTGTTCGGCGCGGATCAGCAACCGGCAAATGGCGTGGTGATCAAGGTCGGGATACAGCTCGGCGAGCATGCCGATGCGCATCCAGTGTTCGGCCTGCGCGTTGATCGAGCGGCTGAGTGCGTTGCTGGAGATGCGCAGATTTTCGTGCATGTCCTCTGAAATCTTTACGATGCCCATGGCAATATCCGATACGAAGTGTATATGGATCGTATATTAATCGTGCATCGCGCGGGATTGCAAACGCTGCATACCCGGTAAATCGCGGCAAAAAATCTGCCCGGCACCTGAGATTGGTATGACGTGACTTGCGGCTGTGTGCATTTCACATTCAGACGAGCAATCAATCAGCATTTTTCGCTGCAAGATTTTTACTACCGGATCAAGCGCTTCGTGACGCTGAAGACGCCCTTTCAATACTCGATGACGCCTGCGTATAAACCCCTGCAAATCACTTCCTTCCCCTCTCCGATTTCGTTCTATCGTTAGATCGAAATGGCAGTATTTCCGGCCGTTTAAAGGTTGCGACAGCGCAGGTCTGAGCCTATGTTGCACGCGAGCTTTTTCCCCGCGAATGGAACGCGATCAACACCACAAAGAGGTGAAGAGATGTCAAAGGATTCACGCCCTGCCGTACTTGGGCTGATCGGCAATACGCCGCTGGTACAAGTCACCCGCTTCGATACCGGTCCCTGCACCCTGTTTCTCAAACTCGAATCACAAAACCCCGGCGGTTCGATCAAGGACCGCATCGGTCTGGCCATGATCGACGCCGCTGAGCGCGATGGTCGCCTGCAACCCGGCGGCACGATCGTCGAAGCCACCGCCGGCAACACCGGGCTGGGCCTGGCCCTGGTCGGCCGCGCCAAGGGCTACCGCGTCGTGCTGGTGGTGCCGGACAAAATGTCCACCGAAAAAGTCCTGCATCTCAAAGCCATGGGCGCCGAAGTGCACATCACCCGCTCCGATGTCGGCAAGGGTCATCCCGAGTACTACCAGGATGTCGCCGCGCGTCTGGCCAAGGACATTCCCGGCGCGTTCTTCGCCGACCAGTTCAACAACCCCGCCAACCCACTGGCCCACGAGTGCAGCACCGGACCGGAAATCTGGGCCCAGACCGAGCATGACCTCGACGCGATCGTGGTCGGCGTCGGCTCGGCCGGCACGCTGACCGGCCTGACCCGCTTCTTCAAGCGCGTGCAACCGGATCTGGAAATGGTCCTGGCCGATCCGGTCGGTTCGGTGATGGCTGAATACAGCCGTAGCAAACATCTCGGCACCGCAGGTTCGTGGGCGGTGGAAGGCATCGGCGAGGACTTCATTCCGTCGATCACCGACCTGTCGAGCGTGCGCAGCGCCTACTCGATCAGCGACGAAGAAAGCTTCGATCACGCCCGTCAGCTGCTGAAAGCTGAAGGCATTCTCGGTGGTTCGTCCACCGGCACCCTGCTCGCTGCCGCGCTGCGCTACTGCCGCGAACAGACCGAGCCGAAACGCGTGGTCAGCTTCGTCTGCGACACCGGCACCCGATACCTGTCGAAGGTCTACAACGACCAGTGGATGACCGATCAGGGCCTGCTGCAGCGCAAACGCTACGGCGACCTGCGCGACCTGATTGCCCGACGCTTCGAAGACGGCAAAGTCGTCAGCGTCGGCCCGGACGATACGCTGATGACCGCGTTCCAGCGCATGCGCCTGGCCGACGTTTCACAACTGCCGGTGCTGGTGGATGGCAAGCAACTGGTCGGCGTGATCGACGAGTCGGACATTCTGGTGCGTGTGCACGAAGACGCTTCGCTCTTCAGCAAACCCGTTTCCAGCGCGATGACCGACAAGTTGCAAACCCTCGCCCCCGGCGCGACGCTGGCTGAACTGGAAGCCGTGCTCAGCAGCGGTCTGGTGGCCATCATCGCCGACGCTTCAGGCTTCCACGGCCTGATCACCCGCGTAGACATGCTCAATCAATTACGGAGATCCCTGGCATGAGCCAGCACGACAAGAACGCCCGTCAACAAGGCTTCGCCACCCGCGTGATCCATGCCGGGCAAACGCCGGATCCGACCACCGGCGCGCTGATGCCGCCGATCTACGCCAACTCCACGTACCTGCAAGACAGCCCCGGCGTGCACAAGGGCTTCGACTACGGCCGCTCGCACAACCCGACGCGCTTTGCCCTGGAGCGTTGCGTGGCGGATCTGGAGGGCGGCACCCAGGCGTTCGCCTTCGCGTCCGGGCTGGCGACGATTTCCACCGTACTCGAACTGATCGATGCCGGCTCGCACATTGTGTCCGGCAATGACCTGTACGGCGGCACGTTCCGCCTGTTCGACAAGGTGCGCCAGCGCAGTGCCGGGCATCGTTTCAGCTACGTAGACCTGGCCGACCTGTCAGCGTTAGAAGCGGCGCTGCAGGACGACACGCGCATGGTCATGGTCGAAACCCCGACCAACCCGCTGCTGAGCCTGTCCGACCTCGCCGCCATCGCGCGCATCTGCAAGGCCCGCGGAATCATCTGCGTGGCCGACAACACCTTTGCCAGCCCATGGATTCAGCGTCCTCTGGAGCTGGGTTTCGACATCGTGCTGCACTCGACCACCAAATACCTGAACGGTCACTCCGACGTGATCGGCGGGATCGCGGTCGTTGGCGACAATCCAGCACTGGCCGAACGCCTGGGTTTCCTGCAGAACGCCGTTGGTGCCATCTCCGGCCCGTTCGACGCGTTCCTCACCCTGCGCGGCGTGAAGACGCTGGCGCTGCGCATGGAGCGTCATTGCAGTAACGCACTGGAACTGGCGCGCTGGCTGGAACAACAGCCGCAGGTCAAACGCGTCTACTACCCAGGCCTGGAATCCCACCCACAGCACGAACTGGCCAAGCGGCAGATGCGTGGGTTCGGCGGGATGATTTCCCTGGATCTGAACAGTGATCTGGCAGGCGCCCGGCGCTTCCTGGAGAACGTGCAGATCTTCGCCCTGGCCGAAAGCCTCGGTGGTGTGGAAAGCCTGATCGAGCACCCGGCGATCATGACTCACGCGACCATTCCGGCGGAAACCCGCGCCAAACTTGGCATCGGTGACAGCCTGGTGCGTCTGTCGGTAGGTGTTGAGGATATCGAAGACCTGCGTGCGGATCTGGCGCAGGCGCTGGCCAGCATCTAAAGCCGGAAAACGTCAAAGCCCGCACGAGGCGGGCTTTGGTGTTTGAGTAGGCGGCCAGTGCTGGTCTCTGGCTTACAAGGTTTATCAGGCTTCTCACAGTACCGGACCAAATTGAGAGGGGTACGGTCTCGGCTGCTTCACACGGCATAAGGGCTGGATCTCAGCGCGGAGATCTTTCTAACCGTGTACCCTTCGGAACGCGCCCCACGTCCCCTTGCTATCCGCTTGCGCATCAGTCTGCGTCTTCACCTACATTCTTGAGCCTAGCAAACACGCTGCATTGCGCTACGCGGTTTTTAGATTGATTTTTTTCTAGCGCCAGTCTGCAAGGAAGCTAACCGACTATCGCCTTCACGGCCCTTCAGCCTGCCTCCCGCCAAGGGCGAACTATACTTTTCAGTTCGCTGTCCAGATTTCCTGTAAACCGTCGACACCCGTGCACCCTCCGGTGCCCCCGTGCCATTCACCAATCTGGTTGACCCCGGGCCGACGAGCCTTCCGTCACGCAACGCATGACGGGTAATGCTCGGTTGCTGTTTGGCTGATGGGGCGTGGAGAACATCATGAAGCACACGCTTTGGCCGGGCCTTGTCCTGGCAGTTGCGGCAACGGTGGCAATGCCCAGTGTCTGGGCTGCGAAGGCGCAGGCATTGGCGTCGGATGGGGCGGATCATGTGGGTGCGGGGGCTGTCGCCTCTGATGGTGCGGATCATGTCGGCGCTGGAGCTGTAGCTTCTGACGGCGCGGATCACGTTGGCGCCGGCGCTGTTGCCTCTGACGGCGCGGATCACGTTGGCGCAGGCGCTGTTGCCTCTGACGGCTCAGATCATGTCGGCGCAGGGGCCGTAGCTTCTGACGGATCGGATCATGTCGGTGCAGGTGCAGTTGCTTCTGACGGCGCGGATCACGTTGGCGCAGGCGCTGTTGCCTCTGACGGCTCAGATCATGTCGGCGCAGGGGCCGTTGCCTCTGACGGTGCCGATCATGTCGGCGCAGGTGCCGTTGCTTCTGACGGTGCCGATCATGTCGGCGCAGGTGCCGTTGCTTCTGACGGCTCCGATCACGTTGGCGCAGGCGCCCTCGCCGCCGATGGCGCAGACAAGGTCGGTGCCAGCCGGCTCGCCTATTCCCGCGCAGGCGTCGGCTCCGACCAGGTGGCCTCAGCCCTCATGAGCGGCAGCTATTCCGACCAGTTCAACAGCCCTCAATAACCGCTATCGGCGCAATCAGCTCACCGCTGGTTGCGCCGCACTAGCACATTTGTGCTAATCGACCACCCCGATCCCTGGCGTTATATTCCCTCGCAACCCCCGACGCTCCCCAACATTGCCGCTGCGCAGTGCGCGGGATCGTTGTGCCTGGAAAAACAACAACACCAAGGAAGAAACACCATGAAACTGCAGCTCAGCCTCGCCAAGATCACGGTTCTCGGTGCCCTGCTCCTCGGGGCCAGCGGTTGCCAGACCGCCAAACCCACCGAAGACAGCATGCGCGAACGTGCCCAGACAGTCATCGGCCAACCGGTCACCAGGATCGGCAACATCCGCAACGACAGCACGCTGACCTACTACACCGCCTACACCGCCGCCGGCGAATACAACTGCGAACTGCCCAGCGGCGCGATCATCGCAGTGGCCAGCATGGGCATCATGACGCCTCCGCTGTCCTGCCTGCCCAAAGGCGCGTCGCCGATTCCGTACCAGTAATCCGGCGCAGAAAAACCGCTCCAGTGCCTCTTCTCATCCGGTAAAGGATTGCGTTCAATCATGAAAACACTCATCGCCACCCTCAGCCTCGCAGCCGTCGTTCTGACCGGTTGCGCCACCCCCAAGCAATGGGAAGCCACCGGCGGCAGCAAGACCGACGGCGTTGTCCAGGTCTACTATGAACTGGGCCAGTTCGAGAGCGGGCAAACCTCCGCCGCTCAAGGCCTGGCCGCGGCTGAAGGACGTTGCAAGGTCTGGGGCTACAAGAGCGCCGAAGTGTCGGGCTCGGAGAAAAACATCTGCCGCACCATGGGCCAGTACAACTGCCTGCAAACCACCATCACGCAAGACTATCTGTGTAAGCGCTGACCGCTTCGGTCTGCCGGTCGCGCAGCGCACGCAAGGTCGCGCGCAGCTCGGCCGGGCGTACCGGCTTGGACAGAATGGCGATCTGCCGATCATGCAGGGCCGCCTGGATTTTTTCGATGTCATGCCCGGTGATGATCATGGCCGGAACCGCATAACCGCGCTGACGACGAACCTCATCGATACACTCGATGCCTGTGCTGTGGGAGCCGAGGTCATAGTCGGCCACGATGATGTCGCAGTCCGTGACCAGACCTTGCCCGCTCAGTTCGGCCTGCACAACGCAGCCCCAACGCTCGAGCAACGCCGAGGTCGCCAACAGAACGTTGCGATCATCTTCCACAAGGCACACCTTCAGCCCCGTCAGCAAACCGATTTGCCGAGCCTCTTCACGATTGACCGGCATCTGCGGCGGCGCGAGCGGCAGGCCAAGCAAGGTCACCGCCGTGCCATGCCCCAATCGTGAACGGATCGCGACATCGATGCTGATCAGCTGCCCCAATCGCCGGACAATCGAAAGCCCCAGGCCTACGCCTTCGACGTCTTTGTCGCGCAATTGGCGAACCCGATAAAACTCCTCGAATACCTTGGGCAAATGCTCTTCAGCGATACCGTTGCCGCGGTCGTAAATCGCGATGGCCAAACCCGCGCCGCGCTTGCGCACACCAATCAGCACCGGTCGGTGCGCACCGTACTTGAAGCAATTGGAGAGCACGTTCTGCACCATGGTCGCGAGCAACGCCGGATCGGTGCGCACCCAATGTTCACAACGCCGCAAGCGCAGCTCTACACCCGCCCAACGTGCAGCTTCGGCGTTCTGGCGGATCAGATCCGCCAGCCACTCGCCCAGCTCAAGCGTCTGCAACCGGGGCAAAATCCGCCCGTTGTCGAGGGTGTAGAGATCGAGGATCGAACGAAACAGCTGCGACACATTGAGCAGCGAACGGTCGATGCTGTCTACCAGCCGCCGCTCCTCCTCGCCCAGCCTCGATTCGCGCAGGCATGCGGTAAACAACCCGATGGAATGGATCGGCTGACGCAAGTCATGACTGGCTTGGGCCAGGAAACGCGACTTTTCCAGATTGGCAGCGACCGCCTCTTCGGACGCCTTGCGCGTACGCTCCAGCAGCAGGTGGGCATACACCGGAATCACCGTGCTGGTGATCATCAGCATCAACACCATGAACGGTTGCGCCTGCCAGTACGGCGTCAACCGATAAACCGCCAGCAGTGCCAGCAACGCCAACACCGTGGCGATCGCCAGGTAGCGCGAGCCGTAACGCATGCCGTTGCCGAGATTGACCCAGACCATGACGGCATAAATGGGCAACGCCGCCTCGCCGCCGACCACCAGCCCGAAACAGGTGCCGGTGTAATCGTGGAGCATGCCGAAAATCCGCCGCGCCGGATAATGCCCCGGCCAGCGCACGATGGCCTGGCGCAGCACGACGGAGGCCAGCAGAAACAGGGAAATGTAGGTGACCACCGGCAGATAGGTATCGAAGCGCTGGCCCGGCAGGAAACCGAGCACGGCCATGTAAACCAGCGCAATGCTGGCGATGATGATGCGCAGATTGGCCTGGTCGAGCTCAGTGTTCTTTTCGAACTTCATGGGGGAACGTCCTTGTGCGGCAGTCGTCATAAACAGCACGAATCAACAGGCAATGCCTTCGCCCGGTGCTAAGGTGCATGCCGTGAGAAATGCTGACCCAGGGAGGGTTTTGCCATGGCGTGCCGAATCATCATAGCCGACGATCACCCACTGTTTCGCGAAGCGCTGCTGCGCACCGTCCAGCGCTTGCTGCCCGACGCCCTGATCGAAGAGGCCGGCGACCTCGACAGCGTGCTTGCCCTGTTGCCGGCGGGCGATGAGCCCGACACCTTGATCCTCGACCTGCGCTTTCCCGGCCTGACCTGTGTCAGCCAGCTCGCGGAACTACGCCGCCGCTTGCCGCGAACCACGCTGATCGTGGTGTCGATGGTCGATGACGAAGCGCTGATCGGCGAAGTCATGGCCGCCGGCATCGATGGTTTTATCGGCAAGAACATCGCCCCCGACGAGATCGGTCAGGCGATCCGGGCGATTCGTGAAGGTGAGGTACTGGTGAAATTCGCCCCGTCCGGCCTGCTGCCGCTGGACACCGGCACCGCCCTCACCCCGCGTCAGCAAGAGGTGCTGCGGCTGATCGCCCAGGGCAAGACCAACAAGGAAATCGCCCGTGAACTGGATATTTCGCCGTTCACGGTGCGGATTCATGTGTCTTCCCTGCTACGCACCTTGAACGTGCCGTCGCGCGCCGCGGCAGCCGTCAAGTACGGTGGGTCGGCTTGACGCCCGTTATTCGAAATCCTCCTTGGGCATCTGGCAATCAGGGCACAGCCAGTCGTCATGTACGTCATCCCAGGGTGTACCGGCCGCGATCCCGTTCTGCGGATCGCCAACCGCCGGATCATATTCATAACCGCATACCGTGCATGTCTTGATAGTGTCTTGCGTCGACATAAACAATTTCCTTTTGCTTAAAGTGCCACGGTTGAAATGAGTCCTGCGGCGCCAAGAATGAAACCGATCAATGCTCCCCGCTCCGGCAACTCTCGGAGCATGGCGTAGATGACGATGGGTTCCAGCACCAACAGCAACGTCAAGGAAGCGACGGTCACGACCCAGATGTTGCCCGTTCCCTGATACCCCATCCAATAGGCCAGAATGAGGCTGATGCCGGCGATACAGATCAGAATCATCGGTTTGAGGAACATGCCTGGAGTCTCCATGACCCGGCCCGGAAGTTTCGAAGCGTACACCTCGCTGTAGATTGTCAGGATCTCGCCAAAGATCATCAGCAAAAGAGCCACGACTATGTAGTATTCCTTTTTCACAGCTACCTCTTGCGCAATATGGAGAGAATTTCGTCAATGACGGCGCCACCGACCTCGTCGCTTTCAAGCAGGAAGTGCGGCCCGTCGTGATCGAACAGAAACGTGTTCTTGTAAGCTTCACCCTCAAAACCCGCGATTGCGTTCAACACGCTCTCGGCCTGATGCAGTTTGTCGGCATGGAAGGTCTTGAGGATTTTCACCGCATTGCCGAAATGGATGGCTTCATCGGCGATCAGGTTCTTGATCCAGTTGTTGAATCCTGCATGACCGAAACCCTGATAGAAGGTGTCCTTCTTGTAGGTCTTGACCGAGACATACTCATCGTAAGCAAACAGCAACAGCAGATTGAACTCACTCGACAGGATGTCTTCCAGGCCTGAAAAATCCCCGACCCGACGCTTCAGGGCATCGACCAGCTCCACTTCCCCGGTGCCGAAAATCAGCCGATTCAGTTCAAAAAAACCGTCAGCATGATTGCGCTCATCGGCATACCAGAAATCCAGGTACTGGACGAAATACGGTGAGAAGTCCTTTCGCCTCGGATAGAGAAAGTTATAGAGATTGACAGAGTCGTATTCGGACACGAGGTCGGCCATGAAAAACTCTTTGAAAGATGCATCGATGCCTGGGTTGGTCCACCCACTGGAATCGATCTCTTCAAAGATCGCTCTGGAACTCCAATTACGTTTTTTCAAAAACGCCGCTTCCATGCCACACCCTCCTTGAGCCTGACGTGATTACTCGCTGAACTTCTTGATGATCGCCGGAATGATCATGTCCTTGATTTCATGTTTGGCAATCGGGAAATCCGGAGCATTGTGATCCAGGACAAAAGTTCCGGTGTAACTCGGCTTCTCGAAATCGATCTCGAATATTTCATCGAGTATCGTCGGGATCTCATCCATTCGGTGCGGAAAGAGCTCCCTGGCTTTTTTCACAAATGAGAAAAAGTGAGTCACTTCATCTTTCTTCGTCTTTCGTATCCAGGCAGATAGTTGCTGCGAGTCGAAACGGTCATAACTTTCGATACTTCGATGGTAGACATGGGTGGTGATGATTTCGTCATAAGCCAGTGTCACCAACAGCTTTAAAGGATCAGCCGCTATTGACTCGATAATGCTGAAATCCGGCTTCCGGAGTTCGACGCTCAACGACACTTCGTCAAAGGGAATGCTGGTATACGCGGCATAGATCAGGGCAAATCCGTAGGCGTGATCGATCTCATCCTTCAACCAGGGGTTGAGTACATCCTGCAAACTTGCGAACACCTGCGGGTAGTTAGCCTCAAGGTACCAATAAAGACGCCGGGCATCGTATTCCGTGATGACGGAATCAAAGAAAATCTCTTTCCATTCCTGTCTTTCCGAATCTGCCAGCTCTACCGACGGGAACCTGAATCCGGAGAGTACGGCTGAAGCTTCTGGTGTGGTGCGGGTTACCGATCCGATTGACATCGACATACATTCATCCTTGATTTTTGAGGGTGTGATCACACCATAAAGCCCTTGAACGACAGGGAACCGGACTCTACCGGCCGCCAATCGACCTGCTGGAAAACGATGGGTTGCCAATACTGCTCGACGATGTCGTAGACGAACTCCCAATCCAGCCTTTCGCTTTCCAGCACCCCCGCTTTGGGGTGGGCCTGCGCCCATGCCATTCCCGCCACGATGCTCGACACCACTTGCAGGCTGGTGGCGCTGTTGTGTCTGGCCATTTTCCTTGCCTTGCCAATCGACAGGTTCGATCCCATCCACAGGGACTGGTATCTATCGCTGATCAGAAAGACGCCGAGTTCGTCGATACCGGAGGTGATGTTCCCTTTGAGCACTTCCTTGGAAAGAACATGCTCTTCATCACCACTGGCCAACAGAGCCATCGACTCGACGGCCTGATCACAGGGGTGGTAGGCGTAATAGACCGTCGGCCGGTAAATCGGGTTGGCAGCGTCGCCCAGGGTCAGATACTCGGCAATCGACAACGACTCGTTGTGGGTCAGCAAGTAGCCGGCAAAGTCCAGATAGTTCGGCGACCAGCTCTTGACCCTGATCTCGCGCCCCTGTTCTTTCATTGCCAGCGCATAGCGATTCAACGTTGCGCCTTCAGGCACGTGCGCCTCATGACTGCCCCAGCCCATTTCCGCAGGCTGCAGACATTCAGTGATCAAGCCATCCACGGACCAGGTGCACATGAAATGCCCTGATGATCGTTCGACATTGGCGAACTGCGTGTCGCGCTCGGATACCTGTATGACCCGAATACCCAGTTGTTGCGACAGCATTGCCCAGTCTTGAGGGTTCCCGCCTTCAAAAGCGATACCGTTCAAAGCGGCCATTTGCACCAGAGCCTTTTTCAAAAGCACTGAAATGAAACCGGGATTGGCGCCGTGCGCCACGATCGCCGTCGCACTTTCGGGTGGTCGACTGGCGGAAAACCCCTTGAGGCTTTCGCGCAACGAGAAGTTACTCGTGAGATTCGAATGCTGCTCTGCGCTGTACTCCCAGGGCTCTATGCAAGTGTCCAGATACAGGGCCTGGAAACTCTGAGCCAGCTCAATCAGGGCTTCACTCGAAACCGAAACCGCCAGATTCAACAGAAAAGCATGTTCACTCAAATAGTGCCCGAGCACTTCTTTGAAGTTACGCGGCGTTATCATCTTTCTAATAAGGCACGCCGAATACTCATCAGCAACCAGCTGCCGGTCAACGTCGACTTCCTTGTCAAAAATAACGAACTCAGCGTCATACCGTGCAACTAATAATGGCATCAAGGCCTGGGCAATACTGCCGAAACCGACAATGACTATCCTGTCTATCTTCTTCATACGTACATTCCCTGACGTAAGTCCGTTTCCAATGTTGGAAACACAGTCAACCGCTTGAATCGCCTTCAGGCGTCAAGATGTTTTTGGCTTTCTGGAAGATGAACAATCGGCTATCTAGCGATTATTCATGAAAATGAGGAGTCGGGAATTTCACTGTCCATAATATCCCTGCGCGGCTGGACTTCATGTCCAGGCTTGTAATGATTTCGAGGATTGGATCCTAAACACGCATGGGTGGGGTGACAACCCCTTGAAGGGAATTTTTTCAGCATATTTCAGGCTCTAAGCCGCGCATAAACCTCGACTCAAGATACAACTTGTTGATTATCTTGAAATAACTAACGAATTTGCGGCGTCCGTCCTGAACGCCGCAATACGACTATGGATCAACCTGTGCCATCAACTCGGTTACCGGCTCCGAACGCTTGGCATAGCGTTGCGCCAGCACCGCACAAACCATCAATTGAATCTGATGGAACAGCATCAGCGGCAGAATCAGTACGCCGATGGTGCTGCCAGCGAACAATACCTGCGCCATCGGCACACCGGTGGCCAGGCTTTTCTTCGAGCCGCAGAACAGGATGGTGATGCGATCCTCCAGACTGAAACCGAACGCCTTGCTCAGCAGCGTGGACGCCAACAGCACCAGTGCCAGCAGAATGCAGCAGACCACCACCAGCCCCAGCAGGTCGCTCACCGGAATCTGGTGCCAGATGCCCTCGTTCACGGCTTCGCTGAACGCGCCGTAAACCACCAGCAGAATCGAGCCCTGATCGACGAATCTCAGCCAGTTTTTATTGCGACCGACCCAGGCGCCGATCCAGCGACGGGCAATCTGACCTGCGATGAACGGCAGCAGCAATTGCACGCTGATTTTCACGATTGCGTCGAGGGTCGAACCGCCGTCACCGTGAACGTTCAGCAGCAGCGTCACCAGCAGCGGTGTCAGGAAAATCCCGAACAGACTGGACGCCGCCGCGCTGCAGATCGCCGCCGGAATATTGCCCCGCGCCAGCGAAGTGAAGGCAATCGCCGACTGCACCGTGGCCGGCAGCGCACACAGGTAAAGCATGCCCATGTACAGCTGATCGCCGATCAATGGCGACAGCAGTGGCTTGAGCGCCAGTCCCAGTAGCGGGAACAGGACAAAGGTCAGGCCGAACACCAGCAAATGCAGGCGCCAGTGACCGGCGCCGGCGATGATCGATTCCCGCGACAGCTTGGCGCCGTGCAGGAAAAACAGCAGTGCGATGGCAATGTTGGTCAGCCAGCCGAAGCCGACCGCGACCTGGCCGCTGGCGGGCAGGAAGCTGGCCAGCAGCACCACGCCGATCAGAGTCAGGGTGAAGTTGTCGGGCAAAAATCGTGGGCGCGTCATGGTTTGCTCATCCGGGGGTTGCCAGTACGTGGAAGCGACTCTAACGTGACTGGAAATTACCGACTAACGCCGAAGAACCCACAGATGCCGCCAAAAGGACACGACAAGAGCGTCAGACGCAGCATTCCCGGGCTGCCCAGCCTGCCGCGTCCACTGTACGGGCGCACCGAATCGCTGCCCAATCGTGCGCTCACCCGCCGCCACAGTCATCCGTGGGTGCAGTTGTCCTACGCGATCCAGGGCGTGCTCGAAGTGCAGACTGCCGTCGGTCGTTTCGTTGCCCCACCGGAGCGTGCGGTGTGGATTCCGGCGGGGGTGCCGCATCGGGTCTTCAGTTCACCGCACACGGAAATGCGCAGCCTGTACATCGATTGCAGTGTTGCCGACTGGGCGCCGGAGCGTTGTCATGTGCTCGGCGTCAGCGATCTTTTGCGTGAGCTGATTCGAGCGTTCAGTCAGATTCCTGTCGAATATGACCAGAGCGGCCCGCACGGGCGCCTGGCCCAGGTGATCCTCGATCAACTGGCCGATGCCCCGCCCATCGACCTGATGCTGCCATTGCCGCAGGACAGTCGCCTGCGCCAGATATACCAGAGTCTGGAGCAACATCCGGAACAGCAGACCACCCTGGCGCACTGGAGCGAAAAATTCGGCGTGACCGAGAAAACCCTGACTCGGCTGTTCCTGCGCGACACCGGCTTGACCTTCCGCACCTGGCGTCAGCGCCTGCGTCTGTTGGGTGCGCTGACGCCGCTGGAGCGTGGCGAACGCGTCACCGACGTGGCTTTGGCGTGTGGTTATGACTCGACGTCGGCCTTTATCGCGGCGTTTCGCCAACAGTTTGGTGAGACGCCGGGAGAGTTTTTCCGATGAAATTAACCGATATTTATCGACTTTGTGCATGCCAATGGGCCAATTTCAGGGTAGAGTTTCGCCCATCAAGAATCTTTGACATCTTTCGACGATAACAATGACCAACCACCCTTTAGCGAACCTGTCGGCGGTAACAGCATGATCGAAGTCACTGAAGTTTCCATTGCCCAATTGCGCGCGGCGCTCGAATCCGGCCAGACCACGGCGGTTGAACTGGTGCAGGCTTATCTGGCGCGCATCGACGCCTATGACGGTCCGGACACCGCCACGGCCCTGAATGCGGTGATCGTGCGCAACCCCGACGCGCTGAAAGAAGCGCAGGCCTCCGATGCCCGCCGTGCCAAAGGCGAAACCCTCGGTCCACTGGACGGCATCCCCTACACCGCCAAAGACAGCTATCTGGTCAAAGGCCTGACCGCCGCGTCCGGCAGCCCGGCCTTCGTTGATCTGGTGGCCCAGCGCGATGCGTTCACCATCGAGCGCCTGCGCGCGGGCGGCGCTATCTGCCTGGGCAAGACCAACATGCCGCCAATGGCCAATGGCGGGATGCAGCGCGGCGTCTATGGCCGGGCTGAAAGCCCGTATAACGCTGATTATCTGACTGCACCGTTTGCTTCCGGCTCGTCGAACGGTGCCGGCACCGCCACCGCTGCCAGTTTCTCGGCCTTCGGTCTGGCAGAAGAAACCTGGTCGAGCGGTCGCGGCCCGGCTTCGAACAATGGCCTGTGCGCCTACACGCCGTCGCGCGGGGTGATTTCGGTACGCGGTAACTGGCCGCTGACGCCGACCATGGACGTGGTAGTGCCGTACGCCCGCACCATGGCCGATCTGCTGGAAGTCCTCGACGTGGTGGTCGCCGAAGACACCGACACCCGTGGCGACCTGTGGCGCCTGCAACCGTGGGTGCCGATCCCGAGCGTCGCCTCGGTGCGCCCTGCTTCTTACCTTGAACTCGCTGTGAAAAGTGATGCACTGGCCGGCAAACGCCTGGGCGTGCCACGCATGTACATCAACGCCGACCCTGAGGCCGGCACCAGCGAAGCACCAGGCATCGGCGGCCCGACCGGGCAGCGCATCAACACTCGCGCGTCGGTGATCGATCTCTGGAAACAGGCACGTCAGGCCCTCGAAGCGGCCGGCGCCGAAGTGATCGAAGTGGATTTCCCGCTGGTCTCCAATTGCGAAGGCGATCGTCCGGGCGCGCCGACCGTGTTCAATCGCGACATCGTTTCCAAAGAGTTCATGCACCATGAGTTGTGGGACCTCTCGGCCTGGGCGTTCGATGATTTCCTGCGTGCCAACGGCGACCCGAAACTCAACCGTCTGGCGGACGTCGACGGGGCGAAAATCTTCCCCCACGACCCGGGCACCCTCCCCAACCGTGAAGGCGACCTCGCCGCCGGCATGGACGAATACGTACGCATGGCCGAACGCGGCATCACGCCGTGGGATCAGATCCCGACCCTGCCGGACGGCCTGCGCGGTCTGGAGAAGACTCGCAAGCTCGACCTCGAAGACTGGATGGATCGCCTCGGCCTCGACGCCGTGCTGTTCCCGACCAAC
This sequence comes from Pseudomonas glycinae, assembly GCF_001594225.2. Classification (GTDB taxonomy): domain Bacteria; phylum Pseudomonadota; class Gammaproteobacteria; order Pseudomonadales; family Pseudomonadaceae; genus Aquipseudomonas; species Aquipseudomonas glycinae. The sequence continues at coordinate 2,198,947 of NZ_CP014205.2, read as the reverse complement.
GCCGACGTCGGCCCGGCCGACGCTGACGTCAACCCGGCTTCGGCGGATATCGCCTGGAGCAACGGCATCTGGGTCGCCAACGGCAACCTCGCAATCCGCCACCTCGGCGTGCCGACCGTCACCGTGCCGATGGGCGTGATGGCCGACATCGGCATGCCGGTGGGGCTGACGTTTGCCGGTCGCGCCTATGACGACTCGACGTTGCTGCGTCTGGCGGCGGCGTTTGAGGCGACCGGTTCCAGGCGTCTGGTGCCGCCACGCACGCCAGCGCTGGCGGCAGGCAAGTAAATGCAAAACGGCGGGATCGATTGATCCCGCCGTTTTTTTTATCGCTCTGCCAACTCTTCCAGCAAATCCGCCGAAGGCACGAAAAACAGACTGCCGGTGACCGCCGTGCTGAAGTCCAGCAACCGGTCGTAATTGCCCGGCGGCTTGCCGACAAACATGTTCTCCAGCATCTGCTCCAACGGCTCCGGCGAACGCGCGTAGCCGATGAAATAAGTGCCGAACTCACCTGCGCCGGGCCGGCCGAACGGCATGTTGTCGCGCAGGATTTTCACCTCTTCGCCGTCCTTGGTGATGGTGGTCAACGCACTGTGGGAATTGCTCGGTTTGACCGAATCGTCCAGCTCGATATCGGACAGTTTGGTGCGCCCGATCACCCGCTCCTGCGCCTCGACCGGCAACTCGTTCCACGCTTTCATGTTGTGCAGATACTTCTGCACCAGCACATAACTGCCACCACTGAACGGCTGATCTTCATCGCCCACGAGGGTGAAATGCTCGGCTTTGCGGCCGACCGGATTCTCCGTGCCGTCGACGAAACCGATGATGCTGCGCATGTCGAAATAGCGGAAACCCTGCACCTCGTCGGTCACCGTCACAGCGTCGTCCAGCGCCGACATCAACTGCGTCGCCAGTTCGAAACACAGGTCCATTTGATCGGCGCGAATGTGCAGCAGCAAGTCGCCCGGCGTGGAAACGGCGCGCCGCCCTTCCACGCCGAATTCGCGAAAGTCATGCAAGGACGCCGGTCGCGGACTGCCGAACAGACGATCCCAGGCGCTGGAAGAAAATCCGCAGACACAGGACAGGTTTCCCGAGGGAACGCGCTTGCCCACCGAGCGCGTCAGGCCGGCGATATCGGCGCACCAGCCGCGGACTTTTTCGGCGGCTTCGGCCTCGGCGTTTAGGGTCGCCACGATGAAGATGGCAGCGCTGGTGATCGGGCTGCAGACGGCTTGAGGATCTGGCGTGTCGATGATCGTAGCTCCCGGAGTGGTGGACTGACTCGACAGCGAGGTTAGCAAAGAAGTGCTGAATGAAGTATTACCCGCACTCTGCCCGTGTCGACCGACACTTCGTTATTCACGAACAATACCCACGAAATAAACGATTTTTCTTTGCCGGAAGGCTCCTACTAGCATGGCCCCGTCTACCCCGAAAAACATCAAGACAGGGAGAACGGCATGCACCCCACCAACATCGGCGAACCCTGGATGTGGGTCGCCTTCATCGTTTTTGTCCTCGCCATGCTGGCCGTCGACCTGTTCGTCCTCGGTGGGCGCAAGGCACATCGGGTTTCGGTACGGGAAGCCTCATCCTGGGTATTTGCCTGGTGCATGCTGGCGATGGCCTTCGCCGGATTGCTCTGGTGGTACCTCAACGGCGAATTCGGCCCCGAAATCGCCAAGGTCAAGACCCTGGAATTCCTAACCGGTTACCTGATCGAGCAGTCGCTGTCGATCGATAACATGTTCGTCTTCGTGATGATCTTCAGCTACTTCGCCGTGCCGCCGGAGTTGCAGCGCCGGGTGCTGCTGTATGGCGTGCTCGGGGCGATCGTGATGCGCGCGGCGATGATTTTTGCCGGGGTGTGGCTGGTGTCGCAGTTCACCTGGCTGCTGTATGTGTTCGGCGTGTTCCTGATCATCACCGGGATCAAGATGCTGGTGTTCGCCGAGCAGCAACCGGACCTCGATAACAACCCGCTCTTGCGCTGGGTGCGTAGGCATATGCGGATCACCAACGGCTTTCACGGCGAGCGTTTTTTTGTACTGCAGAACGGCGTGCGCTGGGCCACGCCGATGTTTCTGGTACTGGTGCTGATCGAGGCCAGCGACCTGATGTTTGCGGTCGACAGCATCCCGGCGATCTTCGCGGTAACGACCGATCCGTTCATCATTTTCACTTCGAACATTTTCGCGATCATGGGCCTGCGGGCGCTGTATTTTTTGCTGGCGGACATGGCCGACCGCTTTCATCTGCTCAAGTACGGACTGGCGCTAGTGTTGGTATTCATCGGCGGGAAGATGACGGTGATGCCGTGGTTTCACATGCCGGTGGAGTGGTCGCTGGCGATTGTCAGCGGGCTGATTCTGGCGTCGGTGGTGCTTAGCCTGATCCTGACAAAGGACAAGTCGGCCGAACAAAGTCAGGCGAAATAACGACCGGGGAAGCGAACGTGGTTCGCTCCCCCGGTTTTGGGCTTATTTATCCGACTTGATGCTGGTCCACACCCGGGTCCGCACCCGCTCCAGTTTCTGCGGCAACGGTTGCACCACATACAGCTTCTTCAGCGCTTCGCTGGTCGGCGTCAGGTTCGGGTTGCCGGTGATTTCCTTGTTGATCAGCGGCAGCGAATCCTTGTTGGCATTCGGGTAACCGAGGAAGTCGCTGATCGACGCGATGACTTTCGGATCGAGCAAGGTGTTGAGGAACTCGTGAGCCTCCTCAACGTTCTTCGCGCTCTTCGGAATAGCGAAGGTGTCGAACCAGATCGGCGCGCCCTCCTTCGGCAAGCGCCAGTCGACCACCACGCCGTTGCCCGCCTCTTTGGCCCGATTGCCGAACTGGTAGAAGCTGCCGGAGTAGCCGATGGCCACGCAGATGTCGCCGTTGGCGATGTCGGTCATGTATTTGGCCGAGTTGAAGTAGGTGACGTAAGGGCGAACCTTGAGCATCAGGTCCTTGGCTTTCTCATAGTCGGCAGGGTTCTGGCTGTTCGGGTCCAGGCCCAGGTAATGCAAGGCCAGCGGCAGGATTTCCGATGGCGAATCGAGCATCGCCACGCCGCAGGATTTCAGCTTTTCCATGTTCTCCGGTTTGAACACCAGGTCCCAACTGTCCACCGGTGCATTCTCGCCGAGCGCCGCCTTGACCTTGGCCGGGTTGAAGCCGATCAGCACCGTGCCGACCATGTAGGGCACGCCGTACTGGTTGCCGGGGTCGTTGGCGTCGAGCAACTTGAGCAGCGCCGGGTCCTGGTGACTCCAGTTCGGCAGCTTGGACTTGTCGAGTTTCTGGAACACGCCGGCCTTGATCTGGGTATCGAGGAACTGATTCGACGGCACCACCAGGTCATAGCCGGAGTTACCGGTCAGCAGTTTGGCTTCGAGAGATTCGTTGGTGTCGAAGGTGTCCCAGGTCACTTTGATGTTGCTTTTGGCGGCGAAGTCCTTGGGCACCGACGGCAGGATGTAATCCGCCCAGTTGTACACCCGCAGTTCGCGCTGTTCGGCCTGTACGGCGCTGGCCAGCAGCGTCAGCCCGAAAACAGTAGCGCCCAGAATGCGTTTCATCGTGACCATGTTGTGTTTCCCCGAATGCAGCGTGAGTCGATGGTTTTTATGTTCTGTACACGGCAGCGGCTGTCAGGTCAGCCAAGGGCAAGTAAGATGCAGCGTCTTGTTGTGGCTTCGATTCTTGCTGACAGCGTAGCCGCAGCACAGTAGCCGGTTGGCCAAAAGGGGATCGAAACGGCCAATTTGCGTGACCGCCGGGATGCGGAAACAACAATGCCCGACGATGTGCCGGGCATTGTTTGGACAGCCAGCGAACGGTCAGTCGGTAAAACCCAACCGCGTCGCCCTGCTCTGCTGCGCCTGCCCACGGGTCGCCAAGCAGTAATACAACGGGCATGTGACGATCAGGCCGACCAGCCACGACAGATCCGCACCTTCCACCAGATTGGCATACGGCCCGACATACAACGATGTGTTGGCGAACGGCAGCTGCACGATGATGCCGATGAAGTAGGCAATGATCGCGTGCAGGTTGAAGCGCCCATAAATGCCGCCATCAGCGCGGAAGATCGAGGCGATGTCATAGCTGCCACGCTTGATCAGGTAGAAGTCGATCAGGTTGATCGACGCCCACGGCACCAGCACCAGCAGCAACGCCAGAATCAGGCCGATGAACTCGGAAATGAAATCCGCCGACGCCCCCAGCGCCACCACGCAGCAGCCCGCCAGCACCACGCTCGACAAGATCACCCGCACCTTGATGCTTGGCGTCCACTGGCTGGCAAAGGTCTGGATCGAGGTGATGATCGACAGCACCGCACCATACAGATTCAGCGCGTTGTGGCTGATGATGTTGAGCAGGAACAGCACCATCAGAATCGGCCCCAGCCAACCGGTGGATTGCTTGACCGCCGCCATCGCTTCGGTGCCTTCCGGCGTAGCCAACACCGCCACCGCGCCGAAGGTGAACGACAGAATCGTGCCCAGCGTGGCGCCCAGATAAGTCGCGATAAATGGCTTGCCGATCCCGATGTCCGCCGGCAGGTAACGGGAATAGTCGGAGACATACGGTGAAAAGCTGATCTGCCAGATGATCCCCAGCGACACCGTCGCCAGCCATCCCGAAAGATTGAAACTGCCACGGGTGAAGAAGTCCGCTGGCAACTCATGGGCAAAGATGTAGATGAACCCGGCCAGCAGCGCGCTGCCCATCACCCAGGTGCCGATGCGGTTGAGCGTGTGGATGAAGTTGTAGCCAATCACGCCAATGGCCGTGGCGCTGAGGGCGCCGATCAGAATGCTCAACGGCGCCGGCACCGACGGCGCAATGCCGACGATGGATTTGCCGGCCAGCACGATGTTGGAAATGAAAAAGCCGATGTAGATGATCGCCGCAAAGAACACGATCAACAGCGCACCGTAACGCCCGAACTGACCCCGACTCTGGACCATCTGCGGAATGCCCATGCGCGGGCCTTGCGCCGACGCCAGGGCGATCACCACCCCGCCGATCATGTGCCCCAGCGCAATCGCCAGCAGCCCCCAGAACAAGTCGAGATGAAATACCTGAACCACCATGGCGCCGGTGACAATGGGCAGTGGCGCAATGTTGGTGCTGAACCAAAGGGTGAACAGGTCGCGGGCCTTCCCGTGGCGTTCCGCGAGTGGGACGTAGTCGACCGTGTGATTCTCGATCAACGGATCTTGCCGGGACATCTGGGACATAAAAATGAACTCGATTGGGTCTGTTCTTATCGTTGTATGAAGCCAAACCGGGGGAGATTCGTGGCCGCCCCTCAGATGAACACCATATTATGGTATTCCAACATTTTCACAAGACTGATCCGCTGTTTGCGGCGCTAACTGATCCGGCATCCTCTCCGATATCAAGACCTTACGGCTAGACGAAAGGCCCGTAACTGTTGAGTTTCCGACGAATACACCACGTTTATCGTTTCACCAAAAAAGCGCTTGCAATCGATGTATTACGGTATACCATCAGACCCATAAACACATAAAAACACGCTTCACCGCACTCGAGGATTGACCAATGATCGATGCTGCCGTCTACAAACAAGTCATGGGCTCGTTCCCGTCCGGCGTTACCGTCATCACCACGCTGGATGACGACGGCCAGATCGTCGGCCTGACCGCCAGCGCCTTCAGCTCGCTGTCGATGGATCCGGCGCTGGTGCTGTTCTGCCCCAACTACAGTTCCGATTCCTACCCCGTCCTGATCAAGAACAAACGCTTTGCCATTCACGTGTTGTCCGGCGGTCAGCAGAGCGAAGCCTATGCCTTCGCCCGCAAAGGCAAGGACAAGGCGCAAGGCATCGAGTGGACGCTGAGCGAACTGGGCAACCCGATCCTGGCCAACGCGACAGCTATCATCGAATGTGAGCTGTGGCGCGAATACGAAGGTGGCGACCACGCGATCATGGTCGGCGCGGTGAAAAACCTCATCGTCCCTCAGCAGGACGCCGGCCCGCTGGTGTATTGCCACGGCAAGATGGGCGCCCTGCCCGCCTTCGCCTGATCCGCACCATTGCACTTAAACAGGCCGGCAAGCGACCGGCCGACCACAAGAGATTCGAGGTAGCGTCATGAAATTTTCCCTGTTCGTACACATGGAACGCTGGGACGAAAGCGTCAGCCACCGTCAACTGTTCGAAGACCTGACCGAACTGACGTTGATGGCCGAGGCCGGTGGTTTCAGCACCGTGTGGATCGGCGAACACCACGCGATGGAATACACCATCTCGCCGAGCCCGATGCCGCTGCTGGCCTACCTCGCGGCCAAAACCACCACGATTCACCTGGGCGCCGGCACCATCATCGCGCCGTTCTGGCACCCGCTGCGGGTCGCCGGTGAATGCGCCCTGCTCGACGTGATCAGCAATGGCCGGATGGAAGTGGGCCTGGCGCGTGGCGCCTATCAGGTGGAATTCGACCGCATGGCCGGCGGCATGCCCGCCTCAAGCGGCGGTCAGGCGCTACGGGAAATGGTCCCGGTGGTCCGCGCCCTGTGGCAAGGCGACTATGCCCACAACGGCGAGATCTGGAAATTCCCCACCTCCACCAGCGTGCCGAAACCGATCCAGAAGCCCAACCCGCCGATGTGGATCGCCGCCCGCGATCCGGACTCGCACAACTTCGCCGTGGCCAACGGCTGCAACGTAATGGTCACGCCATTGATGAAGGGCGATGAAGAAGTCCTCGACCTGAAAAATAAGTTCCAGACTGCGCTGGACAACAACCCCGACGTGCCGCGCCCGCAACTGATGGTGCTGCGTCATACCCACGTGCACTCGGCGGATGATCCGGAAGGCTGGAAGGTCGGCGCGAAAGCCATCTCACGGTTCTATCGCACGTTCGATGCGTGGTTCGGCAACAAGGAAGTGCCGGTGAACGGCTTCCTCGCACCGAGCCCGGAAGAAAAGTTTGCCGGGCGTCCGGAGTTTGAACTGGAGAGCCTGCACAAGACGGCGATGATCGGCACACCCGAAGAGATCATTCCGCGGATCAAGTACTACCAGGAACTGGGGGTGGATGAGTTCAGCTTCTGGTGTGACAACAGCTTGCCGCATGCGGAGAAGAAGAAGTCGCTGGAGCTGTTTATCAAGCATGTGGTGCCGGCGTTCAGATAGACCTGCTACCCGGCATACGAAAACGCCCCGAGATGTTCGGGGCGTTTTCGTATGCGGTTCAGCTCAGGGATGGAGGCAACGATGACTCTGCCGGATCAGTCGCTAATACTGGTAATCCAGAAAGAAAAATACGGCGTATAGAAAGAAGGCAAAGGCCGCCAAAGCCGCACGCCACTCGGGATCTGCATCTCTTCCCAATCCACCTGGGGCAATTGAAATACTTGCACCGCAGAAGTAGCAATAGACACCCTGTGCAAACCACAGTTGAACCGCGAGCACAGTGAAAAAACGTCCCCAGCTGCCATTGAACTGAAAATAACCATTTATGAGTGCCGCCGCCAACAAGGCAACACCTACACCGTGGCGATATTTGGAAAGCGCTGCAACTACGGAATTTGGGGGTTTACACATCAACCGCTCCATTAGCAGGATCGTGCCTGGGGTCTCGTTCCCAATAATGATGAAGAAAAGAACCGCCCCTTTTCATCTTTCCTTTCAAACCCTATAACCCGCGGACCTCATCAGAGCAAGCACGGTCACATCAAATTGTTCGTCAGACATTCCTCTAATTGATCTGACGCTTTTCCAATGCCATATCGCAGGCAGAACCTTACTGTCCAAGCGATCAAATCTCGTCAGGAAAACATTAGCTAATTCATACTTATCCATACCGGGATCAGCCTCTAGCACCCTATTTAATACCGTGCTTGGCAGTTTTCCCTCCAAAATTTCCATTAAAAATTTTGCAGTTTCCGAGGGTGACATATGCATTCCCATCAAATGCTAAAAGCATGAAACAAAAGGTTTTCAAAACAAGGGGAGCATATTTATTAAATAGAATCCCCCCTCCCAAGCTAGACCGCCATCAGCTTTGACTCAGGGGGGGGGGGGCTAAAATCATCAATAGACATATTTTTACTTTTCAATAAAGACACGACAAACTCCGAATCGAAAGTCATAAAAAACTCCAGAGCATCATAAATTTTCCAACGATGCACCTCTGGATGATCAATTATCGACAAAAGATACTGCTTTAGTGGCGCCAAGTATTCTATATAGTTTTCACGCCTAACAAAGCGAAGCATTTCGGAAATCTCGAAAGGCCTCACTCCGGCCAACGCAACAATCTTCAAAAGAAGATCGCAAACCTGTACCCTTGCGACTTCTTTCCCTTCTTTATCAGCGACATTTGCAAAGTACATTGTCACCGCCATTAATATATGGCGATAGGTATCATCATAACCATGTAACCGGTGAACATATAGCCGTTCAAAAACTTCAGGTTTACTCATAAATTCTTCTAAGGCAACCAGGCCTTCACGAGCGCCCCAGCTCGTTAACAGCTTTGCAGCATAAAATCGTACTAATTCATCATTCGATTCACGAAGTAGCTCTTTCACAGAGTCGAGTCTATCCTGTGGAATATCCTCAACATCCAGATCTCCTGCTTCTGCGGCATAGTCTGCATTTTCTGGAATACCATTGAGCAATTCATAGATTCTCGGATCCATTATTAAACCTTCTGCTTTACAATTGCAGATGCATTCCGTAATGCATAAAAGCATTGATCAGTGTATTCCTTGCCCCCCTTTAACTTAGACCGCGTCGACTGCCGATCTTCATTCAACGTGCCACTGACGGTCTGAAATCTTCAACCGTCTTATTTTTTTCTTTCAGGAGAGACATAACAAACTTCGAATCCAGCTTCAACAAGCACTCAATAGCATCATAGATTTTCCAGCGATGAATATCTGGATGATCGATTATCAAGGAAAGGTGATTCCTTATATAATGCAAATATTCAAGATATTTTTCATTAACGACAAAATCAAAAATTTTCCCTATCTCAAAGGGTTTGCTATTCGACAATTCAATAATTTTCGTCAAGGGAGAAAAAACCTGCGCTCGCGCCAAGTCTGTATCTCCCCTATCAGCCACATTGGCAAAATATCTAGTCACAGCCATTAGTATCTGGCAATACGTATCGTCATATCCACGCAGCCGATGACTGTATGTACCTTCCAAACTCTCCGGGCTCTCCATACTTCTTTCAAGAGCAACCAGACCTTCATGAATTCCCCAACTGGTCAGTAGTTTCGCTGCAAAAAATCGCTCGTCATCACCGACTGTATCTAGAAGCAATTCCTTCACAGCTTCAATTCGGTTTAGTGGTATGTCTTCTGGATCAAGATCCCCTGCACTCACCGCATAATCTGCCTCCTCCGGAATACCGTTAAGCAACTCGTATACTTTTGGGTCCATCCCAATCACCTATTTATCGACGGGTTTAACATTACAAAAAGGGGATGAATTTATTAAATCAAATAAATCTGTCCCTTTTTACTTCTTTTTACTTCTCCAAAATTCCCATTAAAAATTTTGCAGTTTCCGAGAGTGACATATGCATTCCCATCAAATGCTAAAAGCATGAAACCGCAAAAAAGTGGACAGATTTATTAATCGAATAAACCTGTCCACTTTTCCTTTGGCTAATGACTAGTCTTCTTGCTTTTCCCGTTTGAGCTCAATATCCAACGGTAAAACCATGCTAAGAGCATGCATCGAGGATTGAAAAATACAATGCCTCACTTGATCTGGAAGATCCGACAACTTTAAAGGAGCGACCGGCTTAGCGATCAGCTTATATCCTCCATCATTAAAAACATCATAGCTAAAGACCCCTCTACCGGCCATTTCAGAAAAAGACTTCAAATAACGTTGGCGCTCTATATCGCTATTAAACCCTGGTAGATTTTTCTCAACAATTTCAACACCACAACCAGCAGATATTGAAAAAATATAATCATATATTTCTTCGTAGGCTGAAATTGATTGCCTTACAAAATCCGGAACAAAACCGCGCCCACCTGTCGCGAAATGCAATACCGTTCCGTCCAGGCTCGACGCAAACCAGTCCAGATCATGGAGCTCCAAAAATTCCTGATCCATCTCCATCATTCTTCTCCGAACATGTTGATGCAGTTTTGACAACGAGGAATTACCTCACCGGTTCTAGGCCTGATTGCGGATGTAAACTTTATATCCTTAAGCTTTAGATGCGGATTATTCAGAAGCAACTCGTTTGCTGCTCTGAACTCTGCGCAACGTCCCAACGTATTTCCGCAAGCTGTTTTCACACCCAAACCACCCAAACGCTCTGCATATGCCTTGAGTTCTGGTGCGATTATATCCGGTACCGGACCATTCGAAGAAGCCACAACTTTCCCTGTCCAAGGATCTACAGCCCCAATGGCTGTCGCGGGCTTAAACTTACCAGTGAATGACCCAATAAAAATATCCAGCTGACTTCGAGCGTCATCGAGAAGCTTTGTTATCGGGGCAAAGAACTGATTGCCTGAGTCTGCGGCATCACTTTGGAACGTTGTATTCGGTCGCCCTATAGTGCCAGTACCTGCTGCTCCTCCTGACGATGTCACCCCAGGCGTGGCAACAGTTTTTGTATCGGCAACTACACCTGGCAGGTGAGTCTCAGTCCGGCCTATAACGCCAGTACCTGCAGTCTCACCTACCAAGGTGGTCTCGGTCCGACTAACAACACTGGTTCCCGCAGCCTCACCTACTAAGGCTGTCTCGGTCCGACCAACGGCATTTGCTGCAGTACCCAAACCTGCTGTGAGCACCGTCCCAGCAATTTCCGCATGATCACCCAACATCGTTTTGTGGGCAGAATTCAGTTCGTCTGTGTGGTTTGAATCCTGGAAATCCTGGACGATCCCACGCTCTTCGGCATTTAAAGCTCCGTTAGCGTCATAGTCCTCCAGCGCCAGCGTCCCACCTTCAGCAGCGGTCGTTTGGCCATTGCACTCGGCGAATCCCTCGCACTTGAACAATTCATTACCGCTGGTTTTTGCGCTTAATTTGGCATATTCATCTTTCACCTTTTGTCGGCAGGCAGCTGGATCTTGAGCGGTCCTACACCCCTTGAGGTCCTTGACGAGGTCGTCGACCTGCTGGTGATTCAGGAAGTTGTACTGAGTCGCGTTGTTCGTAATCCAAGACGCGACCTCCAATGACTCTTGGTCCGTATTGCCCAGCGCAGTAGCCGACAACACCCCAACAATCTGCGACCCCATCAGCAATAATTCAGGATTACCCTTGAACCACTTGTTCATCTCAACAACAAGCGCTTCGTTCGCACCAGCCGCCAATGCGCCTGTCGCGAAATCCCCGCCAGTCATTTCGGACAATAACCCGCCCACTGCCGCGTGAATGATGACTTTGCTGGCGGAACCATCACCAACAACGCCTTGGGTAAGATCCCCTACCAGGTTGAAACTGAACGCCGCTACCGTATTGAAAAGGGCGGTTTTCAACACGTCAGCGACGCTTGCATCGCCTCCCACTGCCTTGGTGATCAGCGCGGAGGTACCGCCTTGAATTATCTGGCTTCCCGCGAATCTGCCGACGCCTTCCCATGTCGCCAATGACGGCCCAAGCAACTTTCCGGTGTTAGGTTCGTATTTCAAACCCGTCAACTTAGTCAGGTACTCAGACATCAATCCGGCTGTCACGCCGGAAATGACGTAGCCCTTCAATGCATCGGGTGAAGTGACGTCCGCAAAAACAGCCCCGAGATTTCCGCCATTGTTGATGAAGCTGGTTGTTGCATTCGTAGCTGCTCCCGCCGCGACTGCGGCAAGGCCAGCAGCCCAGGCTGTCCCCATACTCGCACTCAGTGCGGTAAACGCAGCGGGGCCGACAAAGGCTGCCATGATGATTGCAATGATCATCTGCGAGGCCGGACCAAGACCCGAGTTGCTGTATTTGAACGACTCGTGAATCTCCTTCACTCGCCGCCAATCAACATCCCCCCGCGCTTCAGCATCCTTCAGCCACGCCAACTGCGGATCGGCCTTGACCATGGTGTCGATGGTCTGGCTGACCGACTCCTGGTTCACATCCTTGATATCAATCTTCAGCCCATCAACCGCCTTCAGCACGATGTTGCCCTTGGCAATCATCTGGGTCTGGCGCAGGGTTTCGTCGGTATTGCCGCGGCCTTTGGCGGATACCCACGCGGCGTTGTTGTTGGTTTTGGTGTGGCTCTCGTCATGCAGATCCTTCACCCCTTCAAAGGTGATGGAGCCGCCACTGTCGAGGATGATGTCCTTGCCGCTGTCGAGCTTCGCCACCTGATAGGTCTGGTCGCCCTTGCTGACCAGCGAGAGATTGCCGCCGGTCTTGATCTCGGTGCCGACGTGGGTGATCTGGGTGACTTCGTCGCGCTGTAGTTTCAGGTTGCCGAAGCCGCCCTTCTCCTTCATGTCATAGAGGGTGTAGTCCTTGTTCTGCGCGGCCAGCAGATTCAGGTCATTACCCGCGTAGACATAGGCTTCATTGCCTGCGCTGATCTTGCTTGCAACCAGCGTCGTATCGCGACCGGAGTTGGTCTTGACATCGCCACCGGCAATGAACTCGGCAGCCTTCTGGACAGTGTGGTTGTCTTCTTCGTGAACGCGTTTCTTGCCGTCCTTGCTGTGGGTTTCGAGGTTGTGTTCGTCGCCCGCCGAGGACAGGTAGATGTCGCGTTTGGCGTCGGCGGTCAGGTTGCCCTTGGCCTCGGCGGTGCTGGCCACGACATTGAGGTCGCGGCCGGCGTCGAGCTTCAGGTTGCCGCCGCTTTTCACGCTGGAGCCGAGGTTTTCCACGGTGGTGGTGATGACCGAGCGATGGCCGCCATCGAACGACTCGTGCAGTTCACTTTCGTTGCGCGTCGCCAACAGGTTGATGTCGCGAGTGGCGCTCAGGGTGGCGTCGCCGCCGCTGCTGATGGACGACGAGTTGACGAGGTCGCGGCCCGACTTGATGGTCAGCGTGTCGCGTGCGCTGATGTTGCCACCGTCGTCCACCAGGGTGCGCATACCGTTGCCGTCACGTACGGCGACGGCGGTGCGATCGTTGACGATGTCGCCCTTGAGGCTGGTGAGGCTGACCTGATTGCCCCGGATCTCGCCGGCCAATGCGTTGCGAATGCTGTCGGAGGCCATGAGCGTGATGCGCTCGTTGGCTTCGACCAGCCCGCCCTGATAAAGACTGCCTTTGACGTCGACAGACAGATCCTTGGTCGCCTGCAACGTGCCGACGTTGACCAGATCATTCCCCGCCATCAGTTCCAGGTCGCGACCTTGAATCAGACTGCCGCCACGCACGTTGCGTGACTCGGCCTGGGCCAGATAGAGCACCGGCACCAGCACTTTCTGACCGTCGACAACGCGTTCTTCCATCCAGACGATGTCGTGGGTCAATGCCGCCACCTGCTCGGACGTCAGGCTCACGCCTACCGACAGGTTCAGCTCATTCTTGCTGGCGAGCGCGTTATCCATCAGATAACGGAACTGCTCGTAATCGTTGTTCAGGCCACCAGCGAGGAAGCGCTGACCGGTCTGGGCCATCACTGCGTCGCTGATCAGTCGCGTCTCGTAGCGGCCATCGCCGAGTCGGCGCGCCGCTTCATCGGCGCTGAAGTCGAGTTTGCCCAGCAGGTAATCGGAACTCATGAACGGCGCGGATTGGGTCAGCTCCGGGTTGGTTTCGATCAGGTAACGGCTCTGCGGGTTCGAGCTCTGCACGAACATGCCGTACGGGCCTTTCGGCAGACGGAATGTCGAGGACGCCGTCGGATCCACAGCGGCAAACGGCACGCCTTTGAAGTCGACAGGCACAAAGCTGATCTGCTTCACGCCATCGGCGTCCACGCGCTCGATCCGGGTGACGTCTTTCGGCGCCTGGGCGCTGGCGTCAGTGCTGTGCTTGCCCAGGTTGATGTTGATGCCGCCGACCGAAGTCGTCTGATCGCTGGAGAGCTTGCCGGTCAGTTGATCGTAGGTGTTGTCGTAGAGCGTGCCGTTCTGGATGCTGTGAGCGACGTCCAGTTTGACTTTGCCACCGGCCTGGAGCACCGCCGAATAGACGTTGTTGCCGTTTTCATCCCAAGTGGTGACGTCACTCATCTGCGAAAAGCGTGAGTCGCTGGAGCGGCTGACCAGTTCGTTGAAGCGCTCCTCGTCGAAGTTGCCAGCGGCGACCGCCGCGTTGAAGGCCGGGATGTCGATGAATTCCATCTTGTCCCAGAGGCTGTTGTCGATGTGCCCGGGAGTACCGATCTTCACCACCCGATGACCCGAGCGCGACACGGCCCCCTGATTCAGCAGACTGTCGGCAGACACGGTCAGATCGCCGTTCGCGGCCAGCAGGCTGTAGCGGTTCTCGACGTTATTGGCATGAATGGTGAGGTTCTTGCCAGCGACAAACCGTGCTGCGCGAGAGTCCTTCAAGACCTGGTCGTTGAAATCGGTGGTGATGGTGATAGTGCCGCGCTTCCAGCCGTCACCGCCGCCGCAATGCTGACCACACACCCAGCTCAGGCTGCCGGACGACTGCCCCGAGGTCATCTCGAATTCGGCCTTGGCGTTTTCAAACGAAACGGCGTTGATGTCGATGTCACCTTCACCTTCAATGGTGCCCGACAGGTTGCTGAAGGATGAGGCCCGGCCACCGCCCACAGCGTCGAATGTCAGCTTGCCGCGGCTGTAGATATCGCCATAGAAGTTGCTCAGGCTGTTGCCGTGCAGCTCCATCGTGCCGCCGCTGAACAGCAGCGTGTCAGGGCCGTTGCTGATGCCGTTGGTGGCATTGAACAGAAGATTGCCTTGTGCGCCCAGCGTGCCTTTGTTGTCGATTCGGGCAGCGGAAACCGTGAGGTTCTGGTTGGCAATCAGTCGACCCAGGTTGTCGAGCGTGCCGCGCAGTGTCAGCTCGGTGTCGCCACCGCTGACCAGACGGCCATCCCGCTGAATCAGGTCGTTGGCGCCGATAACCAGTTTCTGTTTGGCGGACACCCGTCCGCTGTTGATCAGGTTGCCACCCAGGCTCAGCGTAAGGTCACCGTCGCTGGCCAGTTCGCCGGCGTTTTCCAGGCTTGCGACATTCAGTTTGAGCGACGAGGCACTGGCGATACGATCCCCGGCGTTGAGGGTCAACCCCTGCGTGCTGGTGTAGGTCAGGCCACCATTCAGTTGCCAGGTGCCCACGCCATTGACCGAAGCGATATCCCAAACGCCTTTGCCCAGGCCGGTGAGGCTGCCTTGAGAGCCGGTCAGGTTGCTCAGGTCCAGATCGAACAGCCCTTGAGCGGCGTGACGAACATTGCCGCTGAGGTTGTTGAGCTGGGCACCGGCAAGTTCCAGATCGTGGCTGCCGATCTCGATGACGCCGTTCTGGTTGTTCAGGTTGCCAGTCAGTTTGATCTGGCTGGAGGCGCCGCCCAGTGCGCGAATCTGCCCGCCAGCGCTGTTGTTCAGTTGGCCGCCGATCAGTTTCAGGTCCGTCGCCGACTCGATCAGGCCGCCCTGATTGAGAATCTGGCTGACCGCTTCAAGGCCCAGTCGATTGCCGCTGATCTCGCCGCCCGTGTTGTCCAGGCTGGTGCCATCGAAAACGACCTGGTCTTTGCCGAAGATCTTGCCGGCGCGGTTGGTCAGACGTGTCACCGTCAACTTCAAATCACCCAGCAGGCTGGAGATCAAACCGGCCTTGCCATTGACTGCGCTGTTGTCGAGGTCGGCGCTGGTGATGTCGAGGGTGTCGGCCTGCAGCGTGCCACCCTGGTTCTGCAGGTTTCCGGTGCCCAGCGCGAGTTCTGCGTGGCTGCCATTGGCGAGAATCGCGCCCTGCTGATTCAGCACGGTGCTGCCGACGATTTTCAGACCATCGCTGCCCGCAATGATCTGGCCCGCGTCACGGTTGTCGATGGACGTACTGGTGATGTCCAGACGCTGGCCGCGCAATGTGCCGCCGCGATTGTCGAGTTCGACCAGTTGTTCGAGCAGCAGGTGTTGCTCGGCGGCGTCGACCACGCCCGTGACGTTTTTGAAGACCCCGGCGATTTTCAGCGTAATGTCACCGCCCGTGCCGACGATGCCGCCCTTGTCGCTGTTGTTCAGTTCAATCGCGTTGACTTCAATGGTTTTGCCCAGCAGGACACCGGCACGGTTGTCGACCGTGTCGCTTTCGATGTACAGGTCAGCGTCGCTCTGGATCCGGCCCTTTTGATTAAGCAGTTGCGACTGACCGGCAACGGTTTGCTTGAGAATCAGCCGAGCGCCGTCAACACCCGCCGCCAACAGACCGCCCTCGCCGTTGTCGAGGCTGGCGGCTTGCAGGTCAAGGCGATCGCCGATCACCCGCCCGCCACGGTTGTCGATGTGGCCATTGCGAGCGACCAACAGCAATTGTTGCGCAGCCACCACGCCTTTGCGGTTGTCGACACTGTCGGCGTGAATATCTACATCACCCTGGCTGGCTTGCAGTCGACCCAAGGCATTGTTCAGGTGCTTGTTGACGACCAGTGTGAGCTTGCCGGCTTCGGCGCTGATAGTGCCTTTGTCATTGCTGGTGAGATTGTCCAGCGTCGCATCGACAACACCGCCGAGCAGTTGGCCGTTGGTGTTGTCCAGATCGCGTGCGGTCAGGTTCAGGGTCGTGTTGCCCTGAATCAGGCCCTGAGTGTTGTCCAGGTCTTCGCTGGCCAGCACGCTGTCATCGGATGAAATCGTGCCTTGGGTATTGTCGAGTTTGCCGCGACTGGTGAGCCCAAGTGTTTTACCGGTCAGGCTGGCATTGCGGTTGTCGATGCGCTGGGCCGCGACGTTCAAATGCTTCGATGCCTGCACCTTGCCGTCGTGGTTGTCGAGATCCTGATCCAGCGTCAGATCAACATTGCCGTTTTCGGCACTGATGACACCCTTGCTGCTGTTGTCCAGCCGAGTGCCGGTGATCCGAATCGAATCGGCGGCCAACGTACCGCCCTGATTGAGCAGCTCCGCACCCGATACGACGAGGTCGGTCTTTGCCTGGATCTTGCCTTTGCCGTTGTCCAGACGCTCGAGGGCAACGACTTTGGTGTCGCTTTGGCTTGCAGCAATCAGGCCGCCAGCGTTATTGAGTTGTCGGGTATCGATATCCAGACGTCCGGCGATGATCTTGCCGTCGTCGTTGTGCAGCGCCCGCGCATTGAGTTTCAAACTACCGCCGGCGATTTCAATCCGGCCTTTGCGGTTGTCCAGATTATCAACGGAGAGCGTTGCCGCCTGGCCATCGGCGAAGCGGATCAAGCCGCTGAGGTTGACGATGGCCGGGACGTTGAAAGCAAGACTGGTTTCGCCGTAGATCCGTGCGTCAGTACCTTGGTTGACCAGGCGAGTGGCGCTCAGCGCGACATTTTTGGCCTGGACGATACCGTTCTGGTTATCGAATCCGCCGGCGGCACTGGCGCTCAACGAACGACTGGCCAACACACTGCCACGGTTGCTCACGGTGCCGCTGTTGAGGGTGAGATCGCCATTGCTGTTGCGGCTGTTGTCCGCATTCACCCCGGCCTCGATCACGCCGGAATTGACCAGTTTGCCGCCACTGGTCAGGCGAACGCTGTCCCTGGCGGCAAGGCTTTGCTGGTTGACCAGATCCTGTGCGGTTTGCACCGCCAGTTGCGTGCCCGCGTAAACGGACTGCTGGGCTTCGAGACCCTTGGCTTTGATGTCGACCGCATTGCTGGCCGTGACTTTGGCCAGCGTCAGTTGGCCATTGGCGTCGATCTGGATATCGCCTGCGCTCGCCGCCAGTTCGCCTGCCAGTTTTACGCCGACACCGGCCTCGGTCCCGACCAGTTTGATTGCCCCGGCGTACATCCCGCCGAGTGCCGAAGAGTCGATCGCCAGCTGCGGCTTGGCGCTGCCGTCATCGGCACGCGCGGTGGCGTTGAGCGTTTCGGCGTTTACATCGTTGCGACCGGTGGTGATGTTCAGGCGTTTGGCGTGAATCTGCGCGTTGATCTGCGCACTGCGGGTGATGATTTCGAAGCTGTCGACAGCGCTGGCGTCCAGACCTTTGCCATCGATGGAAACGCTGCCCTGATCGACCTGGAAACGATCCAGCCGACCCGCGCCATCGAGTACCGGTTTACCGGTGGTGAGGGTGACGCGTGGTGTATTGATGAAGCCGCAACCGTTACAGCTGATGCCGTACGGGTTGGCGACGATCACCCGCGCTGACTGCCCCGCCACTTCGGTATACCCGCGTAACTGGCTCGGACTGCCACCGTTGACTTCGTTGAGGATGGTTTGCGCAGCTGCTGCGCGCAGATTCGGGTTACCGAGAATGATCCCGCCCATCTGCGTCAGCTGAGTTCGACTGGTCGCGTTGTTGAGGATCAGGCCTTGGGCGTCGACGTTGTAATCGTGGAACTGGTTGTGCGACAGCCCTGCGCCGTTGGGCGTGGCAATGTTGATGATCGGCACGCCGTTGCCCGCCCGGTCGAGCGTGGTGCCGGGCGCGCTGACCACAATACCGTCTGCCTGCGCCCACATCGGCTGCCAGAACATGACGTTGGCCAGCAGGAACGCCAGGCCGCGTTTGGGCATGCCCCAGAAGTGTTCACGGTTTTTTACGGCAGCAGAAGGCTGACTGGCCAGAAAGGCCAGTTGGCGGAAGTCCATAGCAGAATCTCGGAAAGGGCAAAAACTAGAGGAAGAAATCCACGCGGAAATAGATCGGCGCTTCGCGCTCGGTCATCACGTCAGGGCGTTCCAGGGAATGGGCAAAAGTCACACTTGCTGCCACGTGTTCGCCACGCGCAAACAACTCCAGCGAGTTGCTCGACATGCGCCCGTGTTGCTCGCCGTTGTAACGGTCGCCACGGATCACGCCCTGGTCGTAGCCGAGGCTGGTGCCGTATTCGGCGAACACCGGGCGCAGCCATTCGGCGTTGATCGGGCGCGACCAGCGCAGGTCGTTGCGCCAGTAGCCGCCGCTGTCGCCAGACAGCGATTGATCCTTGTAGCCACGGATCGAAGACGACCCGCCGAGGCTGGTGCGCTGCGGGCTGAACAGCACGTCTTCGCTGCGCTGGCCGGTCATCAGGCTGCTGAAGCTGAAGGACTCGCCCCACACTTTGAATGGCTGCAGATAGCTCAGGGTTGCGGTGTATTTGCGGTAGCGCGCGTCAGGCTCGCCGGGGCCTGGATCGTGACTGCCCTGAGCGTCGAATGCACCGATACCTTCCTGCATGCCGGCGTCGAAGTTGACGAAGGCGCTGCCGATCCGCCGCCCATGGTTGAAGCCGAACTGTGCTTCGCTGATACGGTTGCTGCTCAGCTTGAGCTTGCTGTCTTCGATGAAATTGTTGGTGCGCAGATACGACAGACCGGCGCTGAGAGAGG
The DNA here is from genome assembly GCF_001594225.2 of Pseudomonas glycinae. Classification (GTDB taxonomy): domain Bacteria; phylum Pseudomonadota; class Gammaproteobacteria; order Pseudomonadales; family Pseudomonadaceae; genus Aquipseudomonas; species Aquipseudomonas glycinae. Next base: position 2,179,540 of record NZ_CP014205.2, on the reverse strand, counting down.
TCTTGCTGACCGAGTCGCGATGGATCACCCGCTCGGCGCGCAACTGATGGTTCTCGCTGTCGCCGGTCTGCTTGAAGTTGTAGCCGTTGGCAGCGATCTGCGAGCGGTACTCACTCTGGCTGTAGGTGTAGCTGAAGTTCCACCAGCCCCACGGCAGGTTGTAGTTGAGCATGGCGTTGTTGGAGGTGTGCTGATGATCGGTCATTGCGTCATGACCGCCGCGCAGACTCAATTGGTCGGCCAGGCCCAGCGGGCTGTCCCAGTCGAATGTCGTGCCCCACTGCTGCTCGCCGGTGCTGCGCTGGCCGTCGTTGCTGCGCGACAGCCCTGCGCGCCAGGGCTTTTGCGGAGTATTGGTGACCAGCACCTCACTGCCGCCAACGTTCTTGCCCGGCGAAAGCTCCATTTTTGCCTGATTGGACGGCAGACGATTGAGCTGATCGACCATCTGCTCGATCTCGCGCAGGTTCACCAGCTCACCGGCCTTGCCGGGAAACGCCATCGACAACTCACGCTCAGAGAGCTTGCTGTTGTCGGCGCCTTTCAAGCCCTCGAGTTTGCCTTCGACCACCAGTACTTTCAGGTGCCCGCCGGACAGGTCCTGTTGCGGCAAGTAGGCACGACTGGTGACCAATCCCTTCTCGATGTAGTGGTCGGTGATGACTTTCAGCAACTCGTTGAGCTGTGGCACGCCCAGGCACTGGCCGATGTAGGGCTTGAGCAGGCGAGTCCTGTCACTCTGCGACAGGCTGTCGGCGCCTTTGAGCTCGATGTCGTTGATCTGAAAGCAACGCGTGTCGGTGGGGGCTTCCGGCTGAGCCGGTTTGGCCTCTTTGCCAGGTAGATCCTTGAGCTCTTCGAGCCGTCGCTGCTGCTCTTCGAGCAGACGGTTCTGGCGTTCGCGGATCAGGTCGGTTTCACCAGGGGTGGGTGCTGCAAGTGCGGTTTGGAGCGGAGAAAGGCATAGCAAAGCCAGGCACAACCTCGCCACGAGGGCGGGTGAGGACATGTTCGATCCCTCGAGACGGAAAGCGATATCAGAATAGTGGCGCCATGTTAAAGTGCCACTATTCTGACGTCAATTTAAGGATTCACCGAAATAGTGTGGCCGACGAGCGGCATCGGTGAAATCGTCCGACTCCGACAGAGATGCAGGATGTTTCGTAGATCAACCAAGGAAAAACGGTCACCAAATCAGAGAACGTTCCGAAAACGAAATATCCGACAGACCCGCTCACTTCACCTCAGTACTCAATAGCCCGTTTCGTCGCCACATCGTCCGGTGCCAACAATCGACCATCGGCTGACCGCAACTCAAGCTTGCGAATCGGTTGCCCCTTCTGCGCATCGACCATCACCGACCCCGCCTCGCCCGGCTCGAACATGAACTCCCCACCCCACTGCGACAACGCGACGATCACGGTTTGCAAGGCTCGGCCCTTTTCAGTCAGCACGTACTCCTTGTAGGCGCTGCCATCGGACGCCGGCGCCAGGCGCAGGATGTCGCGCTCCACCAGCCCTTTGAGCCGGGTGCTCAACATGTTCTTGGCGATTTCCAGGCTCTTCTCGAAATCGCTGAAACGACTGATGCCTTCCAGCGCGTCGCGGATGATCAGCAGCGACCACCAGTCACCGATCAGGTCCAGCGTCCGGGCAACCGGGCAGATGTTGCCCTCCAGGCTTTTGCGTTTCATTCAGCGCTCTCCAGCAAAACGGTCATCAAATCGTGGTTGCATCTTACAACTCTGACGCCCGCAGGCGTCTACGCTGATTGGCTGGCGAAACTTAGCACCTGCGTACAAGTAGACCAGACGCTTAACCGCGATAGTCAGCGATGCCATCCCGGCAACCACACACGCCCCGACACAAGGAGTTTTCATGAGCACGTTCAAGACCCAAGACGGCACCGAGATCTATTTCAAGGACTGGGGCAGCGGCAAGCCCGTTCTGTTCAGCCACGGCTGGCCGCTGGACGCCGACATGTGGGAATACCAGATGGAGTACCTGAGCAGCCGCGGCTACCGCACCATCGCCTTCGACCGCCGTGGTTTCGGACGCTCCGAGCAGCCGTGGACCGGCTACGACTACGACACCTTCGCCGATGACATCGCGCAGTTGATCGAGCACCTGGATCTGCGTGACGTGACCCTGGTCGGCTTCTCCATGGGCGGCGGCGATGTCAGCCGTTACATCGCGCGCCACGGCAGCGAGCGTGTCGCCGGGCTGGTGTTGCTGGGCGCAGTGACGCCGCTGTTCGGCAAGAAACCAGACTTCGCCGAGGGCGTCGACAAGTCGGTATTCGACGGGATCAAGGCGGGTCTTTTGAAGGATCGCGCGCAGTTCATCGCTGACTTCAACACGCCGTTCTATGGCCTCGATAAAGGTCAGAAGGTCTCGGACGGCGTGCTGACACAAACCCTGAACATCGCCCTGCTGGCCTCGCTCAAAGGCACCGTGGATTGCGTCACTGCGTTCTCGGAAACCGACTTCCGTCCTGACATGGCGAAAATCGATGTACCGACCCTGGTGATCCATGGTGACGGCGACGTCATCGTGCCATTCGAGACCACCGGCAAACGCGCCGCCGAGCAGATCAAGGGTGCCGAGCTCAAGGTTTATGCCGGTGCGCCGCACGGGTTTGCCGTGACCCATGCGCAGGCACTGAACGAAGACCTGCTGGCGTTCCTCAATCGTTGAATTCGATGTAAATCAAGCGCCAACTGAAAAGGGCCGTCGACACACCTGTCGATGGCCCTTTTTTCCATGCCCCGGATTTTGGCGAAAGGGCCAAGCCCCGTGTTTACGGGGCTTTCAGGCCTCTGCATCACGTTTTTATCTTCACATGCCAGCTTAATAATATTTTACCGATAACCACCCCCTCCCTAGTCTGATCCCAAGCACAGAGAACAGGTCGACAGCGGCCTGAATCCAACGGCCTCGTGAGAAGGGATCAGAGATGACCACTGAAATAATAAAAACAGACACGCTTGTTGTCGGCGCCGGTCAAGCGGGTGTGGCCATGAGTGAACACCTGAGCAAACTCGGTGTGCCGCACCTGGTGCTGGAGCGCAACCGCATTGCCGAACGCTGGCGCACCGGGCGCTGGGATTCGCTGGTGGCCAACGGCCCGGCGTGGCACGACCGCTTTCCGGGGATGGAATTCGATGATGTCGATCCGGACGGTTTCGCCCACAAGGAACGCGTCGCCGACTACTTCGAAGCCTATGCGAAGAAATTCAATGCGCCGATCCGCACCGGCGTCGATGTGAAAAGCGTGGTGCGCAATGTCGGGCGTCCGGGCTTCACCGTCGATACCTCCGAGGGCGTGATCGAAGCGGCCCGCGTCGTCGCCGCCACCGGCCCGTTCCAGCGTCCGGTGATCCCGGCGATTGCGCCGAAAGATGAGCGTCTGCTGCAGATCCACTCGGCCGACTATCGCAACCCGCAGCAACTGCCGGCCGGCGCAGTGCTGGTGGTCGGTGCCGGTTCGTCGGGCGTACAGATCGCCGATGAGTTGCAGCGCTCGGGCAAGCAGGTTTACCTCTCGGTCGGCGCCCACGACCGCCCTCCCCGCGCTTACCGCAACCGTGATTTCTGCTGGTGGCTGGGCGTGCTCGGCGAGTGGGATCAAGCCGCGATGAAACCCGGCCGCGAGCACGTGACCATCGCCGTCAGCGGCGCCCACGGTGGCCGCACCATCGACTTCCGTGGCCTGGCCCATCGCGGCATGACCCTGGTCGGCGTCACCGAATCGTTCAGCAACGGCGTGGTGACCTTCAAACAGGACCTGCGCGACAACCTCAAGCGCGGCGACGAGAACTACCTCGCGCTGCTGGATGCCGCCGACGCCTACATCGAACGCAACGGTCTGGATCTGCCACTGGAACCGGAAGCCCGAGAAACTTATCCGGATCCTGAATGCGTGAAAAACCCGCTGGCCGATCTCGATCTGGCCGCCGCCGGCATCACCTCGATCATCTGGGCCACCGGGTTTGCCGTGGACTATTCCTGGCTGAAAGTCGCCGCGTTCGATGACAACGGCAAGCCGCAGCATCAGCGCGGCGTGTCCAGCGAAGCGGGCGTGTATTTCCTCGGTCTGCCGTGGCAGTCGCGACGCGGTTCTTCGTTCATCTGGGGCGTGTGGCACGACGCCAAGCACGTGGCCGATCACATCGCCACCCAGCGCAAATACCTGGCCTATCGCGATGCCGAACAACGCGAAGCCGCGCTGCACAACCACGCTGTCGACACCGTCGACGCTTGATTTCCCTCTTCAATCCCGGCGTCCGTCGCGCCGGGTCCGATTTCGTCAGGAGCCGCACATGAGTCAGCCAACCCACACCCGCATCCGCATGTTCAACACCAAGGACACCTACCCGAACCAGACCCTGGACAACGACCTGTGCCAGGCCGTGCGCGCCGGCAACACCGTGTATGTGCGTGGTCAGGTCGGGACCAATTTCGAGGGCGAACTGGTCGGCCTCGGCGACCCGCGCGCGCAGACCGAACAGGCCATGCGCAACGTCAAGCAACTGCTCGAAGAGGCCGGCAGCGACCTCAGCCACATCGTCAAGACCACCACTTACCTGATCGACCCGCGCTACCGCGAGCCGGTGTATCAGGAAGTCGGCAAATGGCTGAAGGGTGTGTTCCCGATCTCCACCGGGCTGGTGGTGTCGGCTTTGGGTCAGCCGCAGTGGCTGATGGAGATTGATGTGGTTGCGGTGATTCCCGAGTAATTCGACCTTAGCGAAAGGAGGCCACACATGACATTTTCCATCGCCGCCCGCTGCCCCGAAACCGGTCAGTTCGGCATCGCCATCAGCTCCTCCAGCATCGCCGTCGGCGCACGCTGCCCGTGGCTGTTGCCGGGTGTCGGCGCAGTGTCGAGCCAGAACATCACCCTGCCGTCCCTCGGCCCGGAAGTGCTTGCCCTGATGGAACAAGGCCTGGCGCCCGAGGCGGCGCTGGACAAGGTGCTGACCCGCAACGGCTACAGTCAGTACCGGCAGATCACGGCGATCAACCACCTCGGCCAGACCGCGCATTTCAGCGGCGCGCAGACCTTGGGCGTGCACAACGCCGTGTCGGGCGAGCAATGCGTGGCGGCGGGCAACATGTTGGCCGGGCGCTCGGTGATCGAAGCCATGGTCAGCGCGTTCGAAGAAGGCGAAGGCCAGTTGGCCGATCGCCTGATCAAGGCCTTGCACGCTGCCCAGGCCTTGGGCGGTGAAGCGGGCCCGGTGCATTCGGCAGCCGTGGTCGTGGTCGGCGAGTTGACCTGGCCCATCGTCAACCTGCGGGTGGACTGGGCCGATGAAGACCCGATCGGCCAACTGCAAAAACTGTGGGACGCCTATCGCCCACAGCTTCAGGACTACATCGACCGCGCCCTCGATCCGGCAAAGGCGCCGGGTTATGGAGTCGCCGGAGACGATCGATGAGCAACAGCGTCGCGTTGCTCAAGACGCTGGTGGGGTTCGATACCACCAGCCGCGAGTCCAACCTGCAATTGATCGAGTTCGTGCGCAACTACCTCGAAAGTTTCGATGTGCCGTGCGAGCTGATCTACAACGATGAGCGCAGCAAAGCCAACCTGTTCGCCACGATCGGCCCGGCCGATCAACCGGGCATCGTGCTGTCGGGGCACACCGATGTGGTGCCGGTCGATGGCCAGCCGTGGACGCTGCCGCCGTTCGCACTCAGCGAGCGCGACGGCAAGCTTTACGGTCGTGGCACGGCGGACATGAAAGGCTACATCGCCTGCGTGCTCGCGTTGGTGCCGTCGCTGATCGAAGCACCGCTGCGTATGCCGGTGCACATTGCTTTGTCCTATGACGAAGAGGTCGGCTGTCTCGGCGTGCGTTCGCTGCTCAAGGTGCTGGAGCAGCGTCCGGTCAAACCGCTGTTGTGCATCATCGGCGAGCCGACCGAACTCAAACCGGTACTCGGGCACAAGGGCAAACTGGCCATGCGCTGCGATGTCCAAGGTCATGCCTGTCACTCGGCTTACGCGCCACTTGGGGTCAACGCCATCGAATGCGCCGCCGAGCTGATCGGCGAGCTGGGACGCATCGGCCGGCAACTCAAGGATGAGCACCTCGATCCGCGTTTCGACCCGCCGTACTCCACGGTGCAATCCGGCGTGATCAGCGGTGGCAAGGCGTTGAACATCGTCCCCGCCGATTGCCGTTTCGACTTCGAAATCCGCGCCCTGCCCTCGCAGGATCCGGCACTCGTCGCACAACAACTCAAGGCCTACGCCGAACAGCAAATGCTGCCGCGCATGCGGGCAGTCAACGAGCAGAGCGATATCCGTTTCAGTGAATTGTCGGCCTACCCGGGGCTGGCGACGGATGCCCGAAGCCAGGCTGCGCAATTGATCGCCACATTCTGTGGCTCGGACGATTTCGGCACCGTGGCGTTTGGCACTGAAGGCGGATTGTTCGACGCAGTGGGGATTCCCACGGTGGTGTGCGGTCCCGGCAGCATGGATCAGGGTCACAAGCCGGACGAGTTCGTCAGCCGCGATCAGCTCAAGGCCTGCGATGAGATGCTGCAACGGATGCTGGCGTCAATTCGCCTTTGACACCTGCCCCATGCTGGGGGGGGGGCGGACTTGGTCCGGGCGGCGCTCCGATGATGGGGTCAGATCAGTCTCTGCTTATGTTGAGGCTGATGGCCTCTTCGCGGGCAAGCCCGCTTGTATGTTTAGACTTGAAGGGGTGGGCGGGACTAAAAGCTCGATTCCGACTCTAGCCAGTACGGACCGTGGGAGACTTCTCGTCCCGCCCTTTCTACCTAAAGCGCCGATAAGGAATTCATCGGTAAAACCGACGATAGAGGCAAGCCAGCGCTACGGTAGACCCCGACAAGCTCTTAAACCCTAGCTCCGAGGATTCGTCATGACAATCCTTACCTCGCCAACGGCGAACTGAAGAGTTTGATCATGGCTCAGATTGAACGCTGGCGGCAGGCCTAACACATGCAAGTCGAGCGGATGAAGGGAGCTTGCTCCTGAATTCAGCGGCGGACGGGTGAGTAATGCCTAGGAATCTGCCTGGTAGTGGGGGACAACGTTTCGAAAGGAACGCTAATACCGCATACGTCCTACGGGAGAAAGCAGGGGACCTTCGGGCCTTGCGCTATCAGATGAGCCTAGGTCGGATTAGCTAGTTGGTGAGGTAATGGCTCACCAAGGCGACGATCCGTAACTGGTCTGAGAGGATGATCAGTCACACTGGAACTGAGACACGGTCCAGACTCCTACGGGAGGCAGCAGTGGGGAATATTGGACAATGGGCGAAAGCCTGATCCAGCCATGCCGCGTGTGTGAAGAAGGTCTTCGGATTGTAAAGCACTTTAAGTTGGGAGGAAGGGTTGTAGATTAATACTCTGCAATTTTGACGTTACCGACAGAATAAGCACCGGCTAACTCTGTGCCAGCAGCCGCGGTAATACAGAGGGTGCAAGCGTTAATCGGAATTACTGGGCGTAAAGCGCGCGTAGGTGGTTCGTTAAGTTGGATGTGAAATCCCCGGGCTCAACCTGGGAACTGCATCCAAAACTGGCGAGCTAGAGTATGGTAGAGGGTGGTGGAATTTCCTGTGTAGCGGTGAAATGCGTAGATATAGGAAGGAACACCAGTGGCGAAGGCGACCACCTGGACTGATACTGACACTGAGGTGCGAAAGCGTGGGGAGCAAACAGGATTAGATACCCTGGTAGTCCACGCCGTAAACGATGTCAACTAGCCGTTGGGAGCCTTGAGCTCTTAGTGGCGCAGCTAACGCATTAAGTTGACCGCCTGGGGAGTACGGCCGCAAGGTTAAAACTCAAATGAATTGACGGGGGCCCGCACAAGCGGTGGAGCATGTGGTTTAATTCGAAGCAACGCGAAGAACCTTACCAGGCCTTGACATCCAATGAACTTTCCAGAGATGGATTGGTGCCTTCGGGAACATTGAGACAGGTGCTGCATGGCTGTCGTCAGCTCGTGTCGTGAGATGTTGGGTTAAGTCCCGTAACGAGCGCAACCCTTGTCCTTAGTTACCAGCACGTTATGGTGGGCACTCTAAGGAGACTGCCGGTGACAAACCGGAGGAAGGTGGGGATGACGTCAAGTCATCATGGCCCTTACGGCCTGGGCTACACACGTGCTACAATGGTCGGTACAAAGGGTTGCCAAGCCGCGAGGTGGAGCTAATCCCATAAAACCGATCGTAGTCCGGATCGCAGTCTGCAACTCGACTGCGTGAAGTCGGAATCGCTAGTAATCGCGAATCAGAATGTCGCGGTGAATACGTTCCCGGGCCTTGTACACACCGCCCGTCACACCATGGGAGTGGGTTGCACCAGAAGTAGCTAGTCTAACCTTCGGGAGGACGGTTACCACGGTGTGATTCATGACTGGGGTGAAGTCGTAACAAGGTAGCCGTAGGGGAACCTGCGGCTGGATCACCTCCTTAATCGACGACATCAGCTGCTCCATAAGTTCCCACACGAATTGCTTGATTCATTGAAGAAGACGAAAGAAGCAGCCCGAAATTGGGTCTGTAGCTCAGTTGGTTAGAGCGCACCCCTGATAAGGGTGAGGTCGGCAGTTCGAATCTGCCCAGACCCACCAATTTTGTGTGGGAAACGCCTGTAGAAATACGGGGCCATAGCTCAGCTGGGAGAGCGCCTGCCTTGCACGCAGGAGGTCAGCGGTTCGATCCCGCTTGGCTCCACCACTACTGCTTCTGAAGTAAAAGCTTAGAAATGAGCATTCCATCGTTGATGGTGAATGTTGATTTCTAGTCTTTTGACTGGTTCGTTCTTTAAAAATTTGGGTATGTGATAGAAAGATAGACTGAACGTTACTTTCACTGGTAACGGATCAGGCTAAGGTAAAATTTGTGAGTTCTCTTAGTTGAGAAATTCGAATTTTCGGCGAATGTCGTCTTCACAGTATAACCAGATTGCTTGGGGTTATATGGTCAAGTGAAGAAGCGCATACGGTGGATGCCTTGGCAGTCAGAGGCGATGAAAGACGTGGTAGCCTGCGAAAAGCTTCGGGGAGTCGGCAAACAGACTTTGATCCGGAGATGTCTGAATGGGGGAACCCAGCCATCACAAGATGGTTATCTTGTACTGAATACATAGGTGCAAGAGGCGAACCAGGGGAACTGAAACATCTAAGTACCCTGAGGAAAAGAAATCAACCGAGATTCCCTTAGTAGTGGCGAGCGAACGGGGACTAGCCCTTAAGTGGCTTTGAGATTAGCGGAACGCTCTGGAAAGTGCGGCCATAGTGGGTGATAGCCCTGTACGCGAAAGTCTCTTAGTCATGAAATCGAGTAGGACGGAGCACGAGAAACTTTGTCTGAATATGGGGGGACCATCCTCCAAGGCTAAATACTACTGACTGACCGATAGTGAACTAGTACCGTGAGGGAAAGGCGAAAAGAACCCCGGAGAGGGGAGTGAAATAGATCCTGAAACCGTATGCGTACAAGCAGTGGGAGCAGACTTTGTTCTGTGACTGCGTACCTTTTGTAT